>NZ_LMMJ01000007.1 GCF_001422205.1 Curtobacterium sp. Leaf261 | reverse complement strand
GCAGCTTCGACTCGATGTCCTGCTCACCGTTGACCAGCCGCGAGGCCGCGTCCTGCATGTCGCCATAGGTGACGTTCAAGTTGGGCATGTCGTGCTCCTTCGATCAGTGGATGCGGTGTCATTCGTTCCGAGGCCCCGGTCCGACGGGTTCCTCGGCGCCCCTCGTTCGAGGGCCGATGCCGAGGTTATTTCAGTCCGGAACGATCTGGTGGGGTACGTTTCCGGACCGAAACGGACATCCCGTCTGCACACGTCAGTGCAACATTGACGGCGTGGACCGCTCCACCCGACGGATCGACTCGGACACGAACCCCACAGAAACGGGGGTTTGTGCATCACCCCGCTGCAAAAAAAGTTCGGCCCTGTCGGCGTGTCGTGGACACGCCGTCGGCCCGGTGTCCCCCGAACACCGGACCGACATCCGACCACCGACAGCGGGTCAGGTCCGCAGGGCGGCCGACGCGTCGTCGTACGCCGGGACGCGACCCTGGTCGCTCCCCCACCCGGTCGGCTTGATCGACTGGCCGAACACGATGTTCCCCCAGCCGTAGGTCACCCGGGTCGCCTGGAACGCCGCGTGCCACTTCGGGACCGTCGACACCGCCACGCCGTACTCCGACTTGAGGAACGTGCGCATCTCGGCGAGTTCCTGCTGCCGGTCCACGCCGAAGAGGCGATCCCAGCGGTACCCCTTGGAGTAGCCCTCGGCGATCTTCGCGCGGTCCTCGGACGCCAGCTGTCGGAACGAGCGAGGGTCGAACCAGTCCGCCTTCTCCCTGAACTTCCCGATCACGTTCGTGGACTTCGCGATCGAGAGCTCCTTCTGCACCGTCGCGACCTCCTGCGAGATCCGCTGCACCTGACGGACCGAGTCTCCGATCTTCGTCGACGGCGAGAGCGCGGACCGGATCGCTGCCATCCGCTCGGCCTGCAGCGTCACGATCTTCGTCCCGGCGAGCTTCTCGACGCCCGGCATGCCCTTCGTGAGCATGCCGGCCTTCGCGATCGACGCGGCCTTCGTGACGAGCGCACCTGCCCCGACGAACGCGACGCTCACGGCGGACATGATCACGTCGAGCCACGAACCCTCACCCATCGCCGCGAGTGCGATGTTCGCCACGAAGGTGATCGTCGTCGCGACCGCGGCGGCCAGGGCGATGAACCCGAGGCCGGGGATCAGGATCGCGAGTGCCGCCAGGGCGATCCCGATGTAGGTGAAGATCTTGACGATGATCTTCAGGAGCTTGGCGAAGAACGCCTTGATCTTGTCGCCGAGGGTGTCGTGCAGCCCGTCGTGCCACGCCTCCCTGATCGTCGAGGACGCCTGGCGTCCGGCGGCCGTGAGCCCGTCGACCGCGCTCCGGAGTCGTGCGGTGGCCGCATCGGACGCGGAGTGCGCGTTCGCGATGGCCCGGTTCCTGGCGTCCACCTGGCCGGTCTCGTCGGCGGTGAGCGGTGGTGCGTCGCTGGCCCGGTTGACACTCGGGTCCGGCATCGCGGACCCACGACTCCCGGCGGCGGATGCATCGCCGGCGTCGCGGAGTGCGGCGGCGGACTCGTCGAGTGCGTGCTCGAGCTCCGGGCGGTAGGTGGTGAGCGCGTCGCGGACGGCGTCGTACCGACCGGACATCGTGCGGAGGCTCGCGGCGACCTCCTTGCTCTTGGACCGCACCTTGTCGGCGGCCTCACCCTTGAACTGCGACTCGTCGCCGTCACCGATCCTGCCGAGGGTGTCGGCCTCGGTCGTGATCTGGTCGGCGAGCGTCTGGTAGTACCGGACCAGCTCCTCGAGGGCCGGCACGTCGGCGACGATCGGGTCCGACGCCTCGCCGACGAGCGTCCAGTCTCCGGCGCGGGCCGCCATCAGGCCTGCCCGCCGTTCGGGCCCGTCGGGGTGTTCTCGGTCGTGAGCGCATCGGTCAGGCCCTTCTCGAGCCCGGTCCAGGACTCCAGGGACTTCTGCATCGACTCGTTCAGCTTGCCGACCGCGTCGCGGATCTTGCCGCGGTGGATCTTCCAGTCCCCGGAGAAGTCGTGCATCGCCTTCTGCAGGTCGTGCTCGCCGTAGATCTCGGCGAGGGACCCGTCGTCGGACTTCTGGTGGTCGAGTTCGTCGTGGATGTGCTGCAACGCGGCGGCCGAGTCCTCGAGGACCGCCTTGGTGATGATGAGGTCTGCCATGTCTGCTGCTCCGGAGGTCGCGATGGGCGTCGGGGTCGATAAAGCGGGCACACGCCGGCCCCGATGCCGTCGTCGGCATCGGGGCCGGGGGGTGTTACTTGAGGGCCTTGGCCAGCTCGGAGTCCGTCTGCTGCAGCGCCTCGGACGCCTTGTTCAGGTAATCGCTCATCCCGTTCAGACCCTCNCGGGGGGTGTTACTTGAGGGCCTTGGCCAGCTCGGAGTCCGTCTGCTGCAGCGCCTCGGACGCCTTGTTCAGGTAATCGCTCATCCCGTTCAGACCCTCGATGGTCTTCGTCGCACCGTCGTTGAACTCCTGGTACGACGTCCCGAACGCCACCGACGACTGATCCGTCACGTACCCACCCGAGATCAGGCTGTCCACCAGCGACTTCAACTCCCGCAGCTTCGACTCGATGTCCTGCTCACCGTTGACCAGCCGCGAGGCCGCGTCCTGCATGTCGCCATAGGTGACGTTCAAGTTGGGCATGTCGTGCTCCTGACGACGTCCCGAACGCCACCGACGACTGATCCGTCACGTACCCACCCGAGATCAGGCTGTCCACCAGCGACTTCAACTCCCGCAGCTTCGACTCGATGTCCTGCTCACCGTTGACCAGCCGCGAGGCCGCGTCCTGCATGTCGCCATAGGTGACGTTCAAGTTGGGCATGTCGTGCTCCTGTCGTTCGTGCTCGGTGCCCGCCGTCCGGACGGGCGGGCCCGCCGTGATGACGAGCCGAGAAGGACGCTAGCGACCGGGCACCCCCGGAACGGGGGAGTTCGAGCGTTGTTCACGAACCTGTCCACGGGCCGTTGCGGAACCGTCGACGAACCTTCGCGGAACGACGAACGGCGGGCCTCCCACAAGGGAGACCCGCCGTTCGACGGTGGTGCGGTGGTGCTACTTGGCAGCGACGACGTTCAGCGAGATCGTCGCGACGATGTCCTCGCGGAGACGCACGGTGGCCTCGTGGTCACCGGTCGTCTTGATGGACGCCGGGACCTCCACCTTGCGCTTGTCGAGCGTGGCGATGCCCTGCGTCTGGACAGCTGCCGCGACGTCGGTCGGACGCACGGAGCCGAAGAGACGACCGTCCTTGCCGGCCTTGACGGTCAGCGTGACGACGGCGTTCTCGAGCTTCAGCTTGATGTCCTGGGCCTCTTCGATCGTGGCCAGTTCGCGTGCCGTACGGGCCGCGCGGATGGACTCGACCTGCTTCTCGCCGCCCTTGGACCACGTGACCGCGAAGCCCTGAGGGATCAGGTAGTTGCGGGCGTAGCCGTTCTTGACGTCGACGACGTCACCGGCGGAACCGAGGCCGGAGACCTCGTGCGTGAGGATGAGCTTCGACATGGTGATCCTCCTGATCAGCGGCCGGAGCCGGCGTAGGGGAGGAGCGCCATCTCGCGGGCGTTCTTCACGGCGGTGGCGATGAGGCGCTGCTCCTGGACGGAGACGCCGGTGATGCGGCGGGCGCGGATCTTTCCACGCTCGGAGATGAACTTGCGAAGGGTCGCAACGTCCTTGTAGTCGATGACACCGACCTTGATCGCCTTCGCGGGGGCGGCGTTCTTGCCGCCCTTGCCGCGAGGCTTGCGGCGGTCGCCGCTGCTCTTTCCAGCCATTGGGGATTCCTTAGTTGTCTTCGTTGATCACACGCGGTGGGGCCGTGGAGATCAGAAAGGGGTTTCGTCGTCGTAGGACGTGTTGCCGCCGGGGGAGTTCCACACGTCCGAGGAGGACGTGTTGTTGCCACCCTGACCGCCCTGCGGGGACCACGGCTCGTCGGACTGGCCACCGGCGTTGCCGCCGTTGCCGTTGCCGCCGCCATTGCCGTTGTAGCCAGCTCCGGCGCCTGCGCCACTACCGTTGCCGCCGCCGACCTGGCCACGGCCTCCGCCGCCACCACTGCCGCCTGCTGCTCGGGTGACCTGCGCGGTCGCGTACCGGAGCGAGGGGCCGATCTCGTCGACCTCGAGCTCGATGCTCGTGCGCTGCTGGCCCTCGCGGTCCTGGTAGGAGCGCTGACGCAGACGACCCTGCACGATGACGCGCGAGCCCTTGGTCAGCGATCCGGCGACATGCTCGGCGAACTCACGCCACACCGACGCACGGAGGAACAGCGCGTCGCCGTCCTTCCACTCGTTCGCCTGACGGTCGAACGTGCGCGGGGTGGACGCGATGGTGAAGTTGGCCACCGCGAGACCGTTCTGCGTGTACCGCAGCTCCGGGTCGCTGGTGAGGTTGCCCACCACCGTGATGACGGTTTCGCCAGCCATCGTTACTCTGCGGCCTTCGGTGCAGCCGCAGCGGCAGCGGATGCGTTGGCGGCCTTGCGGGCAGCCTTCTCATCAGCGAGCTTCTTGGCGGCGGCGACCTGGGCGATGCCCTCTTCGGCGCGGAGGACCTTGGTGCGGAGGACGGCCTCGGAGAGACCGAGCTGGCGGTCGAGCTCCTTGGTGGCGTCCGGGTTGGCCGTCAGGTTGACGACGGCGTAGATGCCCTCGGTCTTCTTCTTGATCTCGTAGGCGAGACGACGACGACCCCAGACGTCCACGTTGTCGACGGTTCCACCGTCGTTGCGGATGACTGCGAGGAATCGATCGAGGGACGGAGCGACCGTGCGCTCGTCGATCTCGGGATCGAGGATGACCATCAGTTCGTACTGGTGCATGCGGAACCCACCTCCTTTGGTCTTGTGGCTCCGGACTGTCCGGAGCAGGAGGGCTGATGCGTGTGCGCCACGCCGCAGATGCGGCAGGCACAACCTGACAAGACTAGCCGACGCCCGTACCGGACGGCAACCGGGCTGGGTCGTGACCGGACGGGAGGAACGGCACCGGCCCTCCCGACCGGTGGCGGTCCCGCAGGACCAGCGGGACGGACGTGTCTAGCGCGCCGCCCACCAGGCGCGGAGCCGCGCCTCGGCGTCGTCGGGGTCGAGCGGGCCCTCGTCCATCCGGGCTTCGAGGAGGAATCGGTATGCCTCGCCGACCTCGCGCCCCGGGCGGATGTCGAGGATCCGCATGATGTCGTCCCCGGTCAGGTCCGGACGGATCGCGTCGAGCTGCTCCTGCTCCGAGAGCGCCGCGACCCGGTCCTCGAGGTCGTCGTACGCGAACGCCAGGCGGTCGGCCTTCCGTCGGTTCCTGGTGGTGACGTCCGACCGGGTGAGCTCGTGCAGCCGCTCGAGCTGGTCACCGGCGTCACGGACGTACCGGCGCACCGCGGAGTCGGTCCATGCGCCGTCGGTGTACCCGAAGAAGCGGAGGTGCAGTTCGATCAGCTTGGTCACCGCGGCGATCGTGTCGTTGTCGAACCGCAGGGCCCGCAACCGCTTCTTGGCGAGCTTCGCCCCGACGAGGTCGTGGTGGTGGAAGCTCACGACCCCGCCCGGTTCGAGCTTCCGGGTGGCCGGCTTGCCGATGTCGTGCAGGAGCGCCGCGATGCGCAGCACGACGTCGGGGGAGTCGCCGGGGTGTCGCTCGTGCTCGTACTGGATCGCCTGCGTCAGCACCGTCAGGGAGTGCTCGTAGACGTCCTTGTGGTGGTGGTGCTCGTCGATCTCGAGTCGCATCGCGGGCAGCTCGGGCAGGACCAGCTCGGCGATCCCGGTGTCCACGAGCAGCCGGATCCCCGGGACCGGGTCGTCGGTGGACAGCGTCTTGACGAGCTCCTCGCGGACGCGCTCGGCGGAGATGTTCTCGATCGACCCGGCGAGCGCGGTCATCGCCTCGCGGACCTCGTCGGACACCGTGAAGCCGAGCTGCGCGGAGAACCGGGCGCCCCGCATCATCCGGAGCGGGTCGTCGCGGAACGACGTGGTGGCCGCCTGCGGGGTGGCCAGCCGCTCGGCGAGCAGGTCCTCGACGCCGCCGCCGTCGTCCACGAGCTCGCGGGAGGGGAGTCGGAACGCCATCGCGTTCACGGTGAAGTCGCGGCGGACGAGGTCGTCGGCGAGCGACGACCCGAAGGCGACCTCGGGCTTCCGGGTCTCGCCGTCGTAGACGTCGCTCCGGTAGGTCGTGATCTCGACCTGCTCGCCGTGCACCCTGGCCGCGATCGTGCCGAACTGACGGCCGACGTCCCAGGTGGCGCTCGCCACCGGCTCCACGAGCGCGAGGATCCGGTCCGGGGTGGCGTCGGTGGTGAAGTCGAGGTCGGTCACCGGGCGGCCGAGGAAGGCATCGCGGACCGGACCGCCGACGAGCGCGAGTTCGTGGCCGGCGTCGGCGAACACCCTGGCGAGGGTCGCGACGGGCTCGGACTCGGCGAGCGCGGCGAGTCGTGCGAGGGCGGGTTCGACGGACTGCATGACAGGACGATCATCCCAGACGTCGGGCATCCCGCGCGTGCTCGGGTCCGTCCATGGTCTTGCCTCCTACACTTCTCCGAGGCCCGAGTCCGTTCGCGGGCCCCCTCCGCATGCACCTTCTCCGCACTCCGTTCCGCACCGTCGTGACCGCGCTGGTCGCCATCGGTGTCCTCGGCGCGCCCGCGATGGCCGAGGCGGTGCCCGCGACGGCGGCCACCGCCGTCCACACCGTCGCGACGTCGGCGGCCGCGGACACGACCGTCACGATCGCCCCGGCGAACCGCGGTGTGCTGCAGCCGGACCAGGACCTGACGCTGAGCGTCACGGTGACGAACGGCACGGACGCCGACCTGCCCGCGGCGACCGCGGACCTCTCGATCATCCGGAGCCTGACGAGCACACGAGACGACCTCGACGACTGGGTCGGCGACACCAGCAGCGATGGTTACGTCGGCACCAGGATGGCGAAGGTGGAGGTTCCGGACATCCCGGCACACCACGCGGTCACCATCGACGACGTCACGGTGCCGTCGGCGTCGGTCGCACTCACGGGGTACTCCTTCGGTGCTCGCCGGATCGCGTTCAGCTACGACTCCGGGGCCGCGTCGGTCGTCGAGCGCACCGCGATCACCTGGTACCCGTCGCTCACCGAGTCCCCGGTCGGGGTGAGTGTCGCGATGCCGATCACGGTGCCGTCGACGTCGGCGTCCGGACTCATCTCGGCGTCGGACCTGTCGGCGTACACGGCGGTCGACGGCACCCTCACGGCACAGCTCGCCGCGGCGCTCGGGCACAACGTCGCGATCGGGGTCGACCCGCGGATCATCGCCTCGATCCGGATCCTCGGCGTGAACGCCCCGGACTCCGCGGTCGCCTGGCTGGAACGCCTGTCGACCGCGACGAACGAGACCTTCGCCCTGAGCTACGCCGACTCCGACCTCACCGGGCTCCGGCAGGCGGGTGCGTCCGGGGTCCTCGCACCCATCTCGCTCGACCAGGACGTCGACACGACCGACTTCCCGGGGGCGACCCCCAGCCCGACCGACACGGCCACCGCGGACCCGTCCGGTACCGCGACCCCATCGGACACCGCGACCCCGTCCGACACCCGGACGGCTGCCGCGGGCGACGCGTCGGCATCTGCGTCTGCGTCTGCCGCTGCCTCCGCGGCGACGCACGGCACGGGCACGGGCACGGGCCAGGGCCAGAACGACAACCAGAACCCGAACCAGGGCGGCACCCCCGGCGACACCCAGACCCCCGCACCGACGATCCCGACCACGCAGTCGCTCCTCGAGTTCCCCTACACACTGCCCGCCGTGGCCTGGCCCGTCGAGGACTCCGTCGCGACCGACGACCTCCCGGCGCTCACCGCGGGCGGGTACCGGCAGACGATCGTCTCGAGTGCCAACACCACGGCCGACGCGACCACGACCATCGGCGCGTCCGAGAAGATCGGCGACGACGACGTCCTCGTGGCGGACTCGACGATCTCCGGACTGCTCCGTGCCGCCGTCACCGCCGACGGACAGGACGCCTGGCAGGCGGCGATGTCCCGGCTCACTGCGGAGCTCGCGACGACCGCGCACGTCGGGGGCACCGGGCCGGTCCTCCTGACCCTCGGACGCGCGTGGCCGACGGACTCCACGCGACTCGCGGACACCCTGGACGCCCTCGAGACCATGCCGTGGGTGTCGCCGACCGACCTCACCACGGTGGTCGCGTCCACCCCGGGCGGGGTCTCACTGGCCAGCAAGCCCGAGAGCGAGGAGCGCCTCGCCCAGCTGCGGAACCTGGTGTCGTCCGAGCAGGACGTCGCGGACTTCTCGACCGCGCTCACGACGCCCGCCGACCTGACCGCTCCCTACCGGCTCCGGGTGCTGGCAGCCGCGTCGAACGCTCTCCGCGACGACCCGGTGTTCGACACGGCCATCGCGAGCGCGACCAAGCGCGCCGCCGGTGTCGTGGCGAGTGTCGGCATCGTCGACTCGAGCAACCTGAACCTGTTCGCGGACCGCTCGTCGCTGCCGATCTCGGTCCGGAACAAGTCGTCGTACCCCGTCACGGTGTACCTGACGGTGACGCCGTCGAACTCCTTCCTGCGGGTCGAGAAGAACCGCGTCGCCGTGACGGTGCAGCCGGACTCGCAGACGAGGATCACGTTCCCCGTGCAGTCCGTCGCGAACGGCAAGGTGCAGCTCGACCTCGCCCTGACGAGTGCGACCGGCGTCCGGATCGCGAACCCGAGCACCGTCGAGATCAACGTGCAGGCGCAGTGGGAGACCATCATCACCGCGCTCGCGGCAGCGGCGGTGGTCCTGATCTTCGGACTGGGGATCCTCCGCAACATCCGTCGGCGTCTCCGCCGGAAGAACGGCGACGAGGACGACGACATGGACGACGACGACGACCCGAACCGACCGCTCGACGAGCTCGACGACGACCGGGCGGAGCAGGACGCGCGCGACACCGGGACGGACCGGCACCAGCCTGGAGGCCCGGCCGCCGCACCCGGGTCGGCCCGCGTCCTCGACACGGCCGGGTCCGACGCCGCACTCGCCACCGGCGCATCGGTGACCACGCTCGGAGCCGCGAGTGCGTCGACGGGAGGCGACCCGTCCCTCCCGTCCGACGCGCCGGCGTCAGCGCTCGGTTCCGCAGGCGGCTCGACCGCCGCGACCGCAGCCGATGCGGTCATGCCGATGAGCGCCGCCGGGCCACAGCCCGCGATCGACGCCGCACCGGCCGCGGAACGCGGACTCGGTCGCGCCAGTGCGCTGCTCGCCGCGGGCACACTCGTCTCGCGCATCCTCGGGTTCGTCAAGACGTTCGTGCTCGCCGCCGCCATCGGCCAGTCCGGGAGCGCCGCCGCGAACGCCTTCGCGGTGTCGAACCAGCTCCCGAACAGCGTCTACACACTGATCGCCGGAGGACTCCTCAGCGCGGCCCTCATCCCGCAGATCGTCCGCGCCACCAAGCACCCGGACGGCGGCCAGAAGTACATCGACAAGATCGTCACGATCGGTGCGTCGGTGTTCCTCGTCGTCACCGTCGTCGCCACGATCGCCGCACCGATCCTCGTCGGCCTGTACAGCCAGTCCGCGGGCGAGGGCGGCAAGGGCTTCTCGAGCGAGACCACGGCACTCGCGGTCGCGTTCGCGTTCTGGTGCCTGCCGCAGATCCTCTTCTACGCGCTGTACTCGCTCCTCGGCGAGGTCCTCAACGCCCGCCAGGTGTTCGGACCGTTCACGTGGGCGCCGCTCCTCAACAACGTCATCGCGATCACCGGGCTCGTCGTGTTCATCGCGCTGTTCGGTGGGCGCGACGGGAACTCCGACCCTGGGGACTGGACCCCCACCAAGATCATGGTGCTCGCGGGGACCGCCACCCTCGGCGTCGCGGCCCAGGCGGCGTTCCTGCTGTTCTTCTGGCGCCGTGCCGGCCTGACCTACCGCCCGGACTTCAAGTGGCGCGGGGTCGGCCTCCGCAACACGGGCACCGCGGCGCTCTGGCTGTTCGCGATGATCCTGGTGACCCAGCTCGCCGGGATCGTGCAGTCGCGCGTCAGCTCCCTCGGCACGGGCGCCGGGAACGCGACGCTGCAGAACTCGTGGCTGCTGTTCATGCTCCCGCACTCGATCATCACGGTGTCGATCGCGACCGCGTACTTCACGCGGATGAGCCACGACGCCGAGCGCGGGGACCTGGCCGCGGTCCGACGGAACCTCTCCCTGTCGCTCCGGATCGTCGGCCTGTTCACGGTGTTCGCCAGCATCGCGCTCATGGTGGTCGCGTTCCCGTTCGCCCGCCTCTACGAGCACTCGTTCGGCGACGTCCGGGCGATGGCCGAGGTGCTGCTGGCCTACCTGCCGGGCCTCGTGCTCTTCAGCATGCTGTTCATCATCCAGCGGGCGTTCTGGGCCCTGCACGACCACCGGACGCCGTTCCTCATGCAGTGCGTGCAGTCGGCGCTGTTCGTGATCGGCGCGCTGTCGATCGCCGCCCTCCCCGGGTCCCTCATCGGTGTCGGTGTCGCCGCGGTGACCACCTTCGCCGGCACCGCGCAGACGATCGTGGCGCTCGTGATCGTCCGCCGTCGGCTCGGGGGCATCGACGGCGCTCTCGTCACCCGCTCGCACGTGCAGTTCGTGTTCGCCGCCGTGATCGCCGGTGTCGCCGGGCTCCTCGTCGTGAACTTCTTCGGAGCGTTCGAACGCGGCGGGTTCGCGATGACCGACGTCACGAGCGCGGGGATCACCCTGGTGCTCGGTGCCGGCGTGATGGCGGTCGTGTACTTCGGGGCACTCGTCGTCGCGAAGAACGCCGAGATCGGCAGTGCCGTGGCGCTGCTGCGGGGCAAGCTCGGTCGCTAGTCCGCTCGCCGCCCGGTCCGCTCGGCGCACTCCCGCGGCTACCAGCCCGCGTGGAATGTCGGCTGGGTAGCATGTGTTGACCCGATCAGCGACACCGCACGACGTCCGATCGACGTCGACGTCCTACTGGAAGGCCAGGCATGCGCCAGCTCATCATCATCGGTTCCGGCCCCGCCGGGTTCACCGCGGGCATCTACGCCGCGCGTGCCGAGCTCAAGCCCCTCATCATCGCCTCGAGCGTGGAGACCGGCGGTGAGCTCACCAAGACGACCGAGGTCGAGAACTTCCCGGGCTTCCCCGACGGCATCCAGGGCCCTGACCTGATGATCAAGATGCAGGACCAGGCCGAGAAGTTCGGCGCCGAGGTCCTGTACGACGACGCGGTCGAGGTCGACCTGACCGGCGAGGTCAAGCGCGTCACGGTCGGCAACGGCACGACGTACGAGGCCCTGACGGTCATCTACGCCACGGGCAGTGCGTACCGCCACCTGGGCCTCCCGGAGGAGCAGACGCTGTCCGGGCACGGCGTCAGCTGGTGCGCGACGTGCGACGGCTTCTTCTTCCGCCAGAAGAACATCGCCGTGGTCGGCGGTGGCGACTCCGCAATGGAGGAGGCGACGTTCCTCACCCGCTTCGCGGACAAGGTCACCGTCATCCACCGCAAGGACACCCTCCGTGCCTCGAAGATCATGCAGGACCGCGCGAACGCGGACCCCAAGATCGAGTTCGCGTGGAACAAGGAGGTCATCGGCATCCAGGGCGAGTCCGCCGTGACCGGTGTGACCCTCCGCGACACCGTCGACGGCACCGAGTCCGAGCTCGCACTCGACGGCCTGTTCATCGCGATCGGCAACGACCCGCGGACGCACCTGGTGCACGGCCAGATCGACATCGCCCCCGAGGGCACGATCGCGGTGGAGGGGCGCTCCTCGCGCACCAACCTCCCCGGCGTCTTCGCGGCCGGCGACGTGCTCGACCCGACCTACCGCCAGGCGATCACCGCGGCCGGCTCCGGAACGGTCGCCGCGCTCGACGCCGAGAAGTACCTGGCCGACCTCGACCCGGAGCTCCTCGCCCGTGCCGACGGCAACACCCCGTCCGAGCCCGTCACCGCCTCCGAGCGGGTCAGCGCCTAGGTCCTCCCCACGGACCACCGGGCCGCGGAATGCCGCGTGTCCCCGGCCCGTTACACCTCCAGACGACGATCGCGACCGCAGCGCGATCCGCACAGCAGTCTCGATCACAGTGCCACGAAAGGCAGGAATGATGTCCAACGCCAAGTCCGTCACCGACGCCAGCTTCTCCGACGACGTCCTGAAGTCCGACAAGACGATCCTCGTCGACTTCTGGGCCGAGTGGTGTGGCCCGTGTCGCGCCGTCTCCCCGATCCTCGACCAGATCGCGTCCGAGCACGCCGACAAGATCGAGATCGTCAAGCTCAACGTCGACGACAACCCGCAGTCGGCCATGAACTACCAGATCACGTCGATCCCGGCGATGAAGGTCTTCCGCGGTGGCGAGGTCGTCAAGACCGTCATCGGCGCCAAGCCGAAGCCGGCCCTCGAGGCCGACCTCGCGGAGTTCCTCGCGTAGGTCACACACTCCCGAACCCCCGTCGTCCGCTGGACGGCGGGGGTTCGTCGTTCCCGGTCGACTGCCCCGGTCCTCCGGGGTGCATGCCGTATCGTGGCCGGAACGCCATCGACCGGAAGAGGGACGCGAATGACGAACCGGGGAACGAGTCTCGACCCGTGGTACGACTCCTACGCCGAACGGACCGCGGGGCTGAGTGCCTCGGAGGTCCGTGCCCTGTTCGCCGTCGCCTCCCGGCCCGAGGTGGTGTCCCTCGCCGGTGGCATGCCGTTCGTGTCGGCCCTGCCGCGCGAGCTCGTCACGGGGTCGATCGACCGGGTCATGGCCGAGGACTCCGCGATGGCCCTGCAGTACGGCGGGGGACAGGGACTCCGCTCCCTGCGTGAGCACATCGTCGAGATCATGGCGCTCGAGGGCATCCGTGCGAGTGCCGAGGACGTCGTCGTGACCACCGGCTCGCAGCACGCACTCGACCTCGTCACCCGGCTCTTCATCGATCCCGGAGACGTCGTCCTGGCGGAGTCGCCCTCGTACGTCGGCGCGATCGGCGTGTTCCGGTCGTACCAGGCCGAGACGGTGCACGTGGCGACGGACTCCCTCGGACTCGTCCCCGAGGCGCTGCGGGAGACCATCGCGTCCCTCAAGGCCGCCGGCAAGCGGATGAAGTTCCTCTACACGATCCCGAACTTCCACAACCCGGCCGGCGTGACGATGAGCCGCGAGCGCCGCATCGAGGTCCTCGACATCTGCCGCTCGAACGACATCCTCGTGCTCGAGGACAACCCGTACGGATTGCTCTGGTTCGACGAGCCCGCTCCGCAGGCCATCAGGTCGATCGACGAGGACGGGGTCGTGTACCTCGGGTCCTTCTCGAAGACGCTCGCGCCAGGGTTTCGGGTCGGTTGGGCCCTCGCCCCGCACGCCATCCGCGAGAAGCTCGTGCTGCTCAACGAGTCGGCGGTGCTCGCCCCGAACTCGTTCGGGCAGTACGTCGTCAACGCCTACCTCGACGCGGCGGACTGGCAGGGGCAGGTCGACACCTTCCGCGGCATCTACGCCGAGCGCCGGGACGCGATGCTCGGGGCGCTGGGGGAGTTCCTGCCGGACCTCACCTGGACAGAGCCGAACGGTGGGTTCTTCGTCTGGGTCACCCTGCCGGAGAGCCTCGACTCGAAGGCGATGCTCCCGCGCGCGGTGAAGGAGCTCGTGGCGTACACGCCCGGCACCGCGTTCTTCGCCGACGGTCGGGGCGGTGCCAACATCCGGCTGTCGTTCTGCTACCCGACACCCGAGCAGATCCGGGTCGGGGTCAAACGCCTGGCGACCGTCGTGAACGACGAGATCGAGCTCCTGGAGACCTTCGGGACGTCGACCAGGCCCCTCTCGGTCTCCCAGCGGGACGGCGCGGTCTCCGCACCGCCGCCGAACATCTCCTGATCAGGTATTTTCACCGTTCGTCGGAGCGATCCGGCGGAGACGCTCCTCGAAAGGGTGTGCATCACCATGGCGGACTTCGCACGCCGGCATGTCATCGTCGTCGCCGGAGGGATCTCGCACGAGCGTGACGTCTCGCTCCGCTCGGGTCGTCGTGTCGCCGACTCACTGAGCGGCTACGGCTGGGACGTCGACCTCCGTGACGCCGATGCGGCGCTCCTGCCAGCCATCACCGCGCGGAAGCCGGACGTCGTCTGGCCGGTGCTCCATGGTGCGAGCGGTGAGGACGGTGCGCTCCGCGGCGTCCTCGAGGCGCTCGACGTACCGTTCGTCGGATCGCTCTCGACCTCGGCGCGACTCGCCTGGGACAAGCCCACCGCATCGGCGCTCGTGCGTCGGGCGTCCATGCGCGTGCCGAGGTCCGTCACGCTCTCGCACGACGTCTTCCGTGAGCTCGGCGCCGTGAGCGTGCTGGCGAGCATCGCCGACGAGCACCCGGTCCCGCTCGTCGTGAAGCCGGCGCGTGGGGGGAGTGCGCAGGGGGTCACCCTCGTGACCGACGTCGACGACCTGCCGCGTGCGATGGTCACGGCCTACACCTACTGCGACGACGTCATCATCGAGCAGTTGATCCGGGGGACCGAGATCGCCGTGGGCATCGTCGACACCGGCGACGGGCCGGTCGCACTCCCGGCGGTCGAGATCGTGCCCCGCTCCGGCGTGTATGGCTTCGAAGCCCGCTACAACGCCGGGGAGACCACGTTCTACTCTCCCGCCCGTCTCAGCCCGGAAATCGCGGCAGAGGCCGCCTCAGCGGCTGTTGCGGCCCATGCGGCGCTGGGGCTCCGGCACATCTCGCGCGTGGACATGATCGTGGACAGGGCCGGAACGCCCTGGTTCCTCGAGGCGAACGTGTTGCCCGGGCTCACTGAGACGTCGCTCGTGCCGCAGGCGCTCCTCGCTTCGGGGCACGATCTCGGGTGGGTCTACGCCGAGCTCGCCGAGCAGGCGATCCGCGACCACCGAGGCTGACGTTCAGTTCTCCCGCGTACCGCCTCCCGCTCCTGGCTGGTACGCCGGGCCCGCAGACGTGGACAGGTCGCTCAGTTCGATCGATTCGGTGGCGCAGCTGATCCGGCGCACTCCCGGGGTCCGACCGGCCCCGCGGCCATGGCAAGTCCTGCAGCCCTGCAGCCCTGCAGGCCCGCAGCCCCGCCCAGTACGGGGTGGGGTCCAGTCCGTACAGCCCGATGTTCCACGTGAAACCTCGACCTCTCGGCCGCGGGCCCAGGTGACCGGGAGCGCAGACCTCAGTCATCGGATCTCTGCCAGCCCCATCAGCGAGCCCGGAGGGTGCAGCGTCCTCTCCATCACAACAGCATCAATTGCGCGACCGTCCTCGACCAGCCCGGGCACGCGTCGAGGACGATGCGACGCTGCGGTTCGTTCCGATACGCATCAGTGCCGGCTGTTCGGTACGCCGCCCATCCCCGTGCGCGCTCCGTTTCTGCCCTCCACGCCGTTCCCGCGCTCCACGTCGCCCGTGCATCGACCCGCCCCTGATCGCGGTACCTCGCCTCGACCCATGACGACTCACGCGCCTTGCCTCGCCCTGGAACGACCCACCTCGCCTCGACCCGCCTTGCCCTTCTGCGTCTCGCGGACTGATCCCGACGTCGTCGGGAAGCACGACCACCCGCAACAGCCGAACCTCGCCTCCGCCAGGCCATGGAAGACGGCTGCGTACGTTGCACCGCTCTCTTCGCGACCGTGCTGACCATCCATCGCGGATACTCCAGCTGAGCACTGCCGTTCGCCTCTGACCGGTCCACTCAGCTTCTCAGCCCAGCTGAGCCCCACATCGGCGAAGCAGTTCATCGACGACGGCCCCGATGGGCTGAGTCCCGTCGACGAGAACGCCGTCCGGCACGTCCGAACCATTTGCATGAAGACGGCGCACGAGCGCACGCTCCTCGAGCCGTCCGGCTCCCGCCCATTCGTCCGCACCCCGACCATCGAGTCGTCGTTCGAGTGTGTCGAGGTCGACCGTCAGGATGAACACCCCGTCGAACACGTCCAGGATCGAACCGGTGTTGCGGGATCCTCCGCAGAAGAACGTCACCGGATCCGAGGTGTTCCCAGCGATCGCGCGGACTCGACGAGCGTCCCAGAGGTGGTGACCGTGCACCTCGAGGCCCGCGATGTCAGCCACGGGTTCCCCCGTCTCGGGATCGCCCTGGTAGGCCAGTTCACGATCACCGTTGACGGCGGCGATCCCGCGCCGCCGCAGCTCCTGACACACCGACGTCTTGCCGGTTCCGGAGATCCCGTCCACGAGGAAGTTCCGTCTGCCCATACGAGCACGCTAGCGAAGAGCACCGCAGTAGCGGTAGCGAACAGCAGCCCGATCGCGGTGGCAACGAACACGCCGAAAACGGGCGCACTCCTGAAACACCCTCGACGCGGCAGCGAAGCCCACCGACAGCAATCTCAGGGCCAGTGAGGAACGGGTCGAGGTCGAGCCACCGCAAGCCTCGCGTACCTGGCATCCTGCGCCGACACCACGGACTATCAGAGAAACGGGCGAGTCGAGCGGCCCGAGTGCTTGGTTTCACGTGGAACACCGGTCGCGGCTGAAAGCCGCGCAGGTTCCACGTGAAACATCGAAGCAAGTACCTCGACAGACCATAGCCGATGAGGCCGTTGAGACCGAGAGGACCATGAGCCGCGTCGACGACCAAGATCCCGCTTCATCATGTGCACGACACAGCCCGGCGCCGCCCCTGCGATTTGCGACGTATCAAGCGTATTCGTCCGGGAGCGGTAGACCCAAGAGGACTCCACGGCGGTCGGCGCTAGCCCTCGACCTGCTGCTGACCGAGCTCCTGCAGGATCCGGTTGAGGTCGGAGACGTTTGCGAAGTCGATGCTGACAGTCCCCTTACGCGCTCCGAGCGAGATCCGCACCCGCGTGTTCAGTCGGTCTCCAAGCCGCTCGCCGAGGTCGTCGAGGTGGGCCTGACGCTTCCCGGGGGCCGGCTTCGCCTTCGCTGGCTTCATCGACAGCGCCTGTGCCGCCGCCTCGGCTGCCCGGACGGACAGGTCCTCGTTGACGATCTTCTCCGCGAGGTACTCCATCGACTCAGCGTCCGGTGCCGCGAGGATGGCCCGAGCGTGCCCGGCGCTCAACACGCCAGCCGCGACGCGCCGCTGCACGGGGGACGGGAGACGGAGCAGCCGAATGGTGTTGGTGATCTGCGGGCGGGACCGTCCGATGCGCTCGGCCAGCTGCTCTTGCGTGATCCCGAAGTCAGCGAGCAACTGCTGGTAGGCCGAGGCCTCCTCGAGCGGGTTGAGCTGCGCACGGTGCAGGTTCTCCAGCAGCGCGTCGCGGAGCATCGCATCATCAGGAGTGTCCTTGACGATCGCCGGGATCGTTGCGAGTCCGAGTTCCTTCGTGGCGCGGAGCCGACGCTCACCCATGATGAGTTCATACTGCGGTGCGGTCCCGGTCGCCCCCGCGATCGGCCGGACGACGATCGGCTGGAGGAGTCCGACATCCCTGATCGAGTGGACGAGCTCCTGCAGCTCCTCTTCGCGGAACTCGAGTCGCGGTTGCTGAGCGTTCGGGACGATGTCCAGCGGGTTGAGATTCGCGAGTCGCGCCCCGGGGACGGCCAGGAGGTCCTCGGCAGTACCCGCGGACGCAGCGGAAGAGCCCGAACTTGCACCACTGGCGGGGAAGAACACATCCACGGGTCGTTCGTGAGCATCACTGGTGGGGATGAGTGCGCCGATTCCTCGGCCCAGTCCGGTGCGCTTGGGTGCCATCAGTCCTGTGCTCCTCGTGCTGCGATCTCGGACGCCGCCTCGAGATACGAGAGCGACCCGGTCGAATTGGTGTCGTAGCTGACGACGCTCTGGCCGTAGCTCGGGGCCTCGCTGATCCGGACCGACCGCGGGATCAGCGTCTTGAGCACCTGGTCTCCGAAATGCTCACGGACCTCCGTGGCCACCTGGTTCGCGAGATTGGTCCGACCGTCGTACATCGTCAGCAGGATCGTCGAGACCCGGAGGTTCGGGTTCAGATGGCGCTCAATGAGCTCGATGTTCCGGAGCAGCTGGCTCAGCCCCTCGAGTGCGTAGTACTCGCACTGGATCGGGATGAGCACCTCCCTCGCAGCAACGAACGCGTTGATCGTGAGCAGGCCCAGGGATGGGGGACAGTCAATGAACACGTAGTGGTACGGCTCGTCCATCGCTGCGAGATGCTCGTCGAGCGCCGTGCGGAGCCGCTGTTCCCGAGCCACCAGCGACACCAGCTCGATCTCCGCGCCCGCAAGGTGGATGGTCGCAGGGATGCACCACAGGTTTGGAGACTCGGGACTCTGCTGCACACTGTCGGCGATCTTGGCCTCGTCGACGATCACGTCGTAGATGCTCGACACCTCGGCTCGATGATCGACACCGAGTGCCGTGGATGCGTTGCCCTGCGGGTCGAGATCGATGACCAACACTCGTGCGCCACCCCGGGCCAGAGCCGCAGCCAGGTTGACCGTCGTCGTCGTCTTGCCGACCCCGCCCTTCTGGTTCGACACGGTGATCACACGGGTCTTCGGAGGGAGCGGGAACTGCTGCGCAGCGAGGGCGCGACGACGGCGGTTCAGGTCGGCGAGCTCGCGCGCCAGCGGCGTCGTCGCGTCGTAGTCAGTCGATGGACTCACGGATGGCACTTCCCCGGGTTCGATGTTCCACGTGGAACCGACTCGGCTCCCCACGAGCGATGTTCCACGTGGAACATCGCGATGATCAAGTGCGAGTGGCGTCAGTCAACTGTAGCCCGGAACACGCGCGTGATTTCCTCGACCACACCCGCTCCGAGCTCGAGGACCTCGACGTCGGAGAGGTGGTGACGCAGGATCACCTTGCGAGCAGACTCGACCTCGGCGTCGACGCGAGCACCCTTCATGAGGATGAGCTGACCGCCATCCCGGACCAACGGGACAGTGATCGGGATGAGCCTCGAGAGCGCACTCACCGCACGGGCCGTCACCTGATCGAGGACGAGCGAGTCGGAGACGTCCTCGGCACGACCACGGACCACCTCGACGTTCGTCAGCGCGAGACGCGACGCCTCAGATCGCAGCCAGTCGACCCGTCGCTCCATCGGCTCGATGAGGACCATGCGGACGTCAGGCCGCGCGATCGCAAGCACCAGACCCGGCAAGCCCGCCCCTGACCCCACGTCACCGACTCGACCGCCGTCCTGCAGAAGCGGAGCGACGATAGCAGAGTTGAGGATGTGTCGAGTCCAGAGACGAGGGAGTTCGAGCGGTCCGATCAGCCCGAGCTCCTCGCCCCGTGCGGCCAGCTCGTTCGTGAACGAGCGAGCCCGATCGATCGTGGTACCGAACACCACTGCCGCAGCATCCGGTTCCTGCTCCAGGACGGGCGGCTCGCTCGTCTCGAGTGGGGGAGTGACGTCCGTCACGTCAGCGGGTGACGACCGTGTGGCGGTCGCGCCCTTCACCCTCGGACTCGGAGTGGAATCCGCGCTCCGAGACGAGGTCGTGCACGAGCTTGCGCTCGTACGACGACATCGGCGGAAGCGATGCGGTCGGAGAGCCGGCCTCGATGCGCTCGATCGCCGTCTCCACGAGGCTGCTGAGCTCGGAGGCCCTGACATCCCGCGAGCCACCGACGTCGAGGATCAGGCGGCTGAACTCCCCGGTCTCGCTCTGCACGGCGATGCGCGTGAGTTCCTGGAGCGCCGTCACGGTGTCGGGCTTCGAGAGCACGCGGAGGCTGTCACCAGAGTCCGTCACCGACAGGTAGACGCGGCCAGCGCGCTCCTCGATCTCGATGTCCCCGTCGAGGTCGCAGATGTCGAGCAGATCCTCGATGTAGTCCGCAGCGATGTCGGCCTCGTCGTGGCCGGCATCATCGTCATCGTCATCGATGGCCGACCCCTCGGCGCCGTCGGACTCATCGTCTCCGCCCGTCAGCGCCTCGGGAGCCGACGCGATCTGGTCGTGCTCGGTGTCCTCAGGGCGCGGCTCGGCCTCGGTGGTGGAGTCGTCGGTCACTTGATGATCTTCCCGTTCTTCTTGGCGCGGTTCTTGCCGACCGGCTGCTGACGCTGCGTGTTCATGCGGGGTGCCTCGATCTCGGTCACCCGGATGTCGTTCACCGCAGCCAGAGCACCGGCAGCCGTCGTGCTGACGCCGGACTCGCGGCGCTGTGCCTTGCGTGCCAGGCGTGCCTCACGCGCGAGCGCGGCCTCGGAGCCAGGGGTCGGCGAACGGCGGATGACGACGTACTGCTGGCCCATGGTCCAGACGTTGGACGCGAGCCAGTAGAACATGACGCCGAGGGGGAAGCTCAGGCCCGAGAACACGAACACGAGCGGGAGCACGTAGAGCATCATCCGCTGCTGGCGGTACATCGGGCTCGCCTTGGTCTCCGGCGACATGTTCTTCGCGGTGATCTGCAGCTGCGTGATGAACTGCGACGCAGTCATGACGACGATCATGATGCCCGCGATGACCCGGACCTCCCAGCCACTGGCGTTCGTGAACGTCTCGTGGAGGGGCGCCCCGAAGAGCGAGGCGTTCCCGAAGTTGCGGGCGAGCGGCTCGGTGAGCAGGCCGATGCCCGTCTTGTCGATCTGCGCCGTGTGGAGCACCGAGTACAGGCTGAAGAAGATCGGCATCTGCAGGACGAGCGGCAGGCAGGAGCTCAGCGGGTTCGTCCCGGTCTCCTTGTACAGCGCCATGGTCTCGCGGGACATCGCCTCGCGGGAGAACTGGTCCTTCTTGCCCTTGTACTTGTCCTGGATCTTCTTGAGCTGTGGCGCGACCTCGAGCATCCGACGTTGGCTCTTGATCTGACGGACGAAGATCGGGATGAGGGCGGCGCGGACCACGAGCGTCAGCCCGATGATCGACAGCACCCACGTGATGCCGGCCGCGGGGTCCATGCCGAGCGCCTGGAACAGCGAGTGGAAGCCGACGAGGATCGCTGACACCACCCACTTGAGCGGCCAGAGAACGGTTCCGAGAAGGTCCATGGGTACGGTCACGCCTTTCGAGCGGGCTGGTTGATCAGCCGTGGAAGCTGCGCGTCGGGGACGAACGCGGGAGTACGGGGGGAGGAGGCCGACGCCAGGACACTCACAGGGGGTGCAGGCACCACCGGGTCGGGTGACAGCGCAGCACCAGACGACGTCGTCTGGTGCGCGAGCACGAAGCCGAAGCGGTTCACGCGGTATGGGCGGCGGCGATCGGGGACGTCGTCGATCCCGCCGGCAGCCCACGGGTTGCAGCGGGCGATGCGCCAGGCGCCCAGCGCAGAACCGCGGACGACGCCGTACTGCTGGATCGCCTCGAGCGCGTACCGGGAACACGACGGGTGGTACCGGCAGACGTTGCCGTAGAGCGGCGAGATGACGGCACGGTAGGCGCGCAGCACGACGACACATGCGTTGCGCGGGAGCAACGCGATCGTGGCGAGCAGCCTCTTCATGCCTCCCTCACCCCGTCGATGGGTCTCACACTGCGGTCGGACACCGCCGCAGCGACGCCGCGGGCGGGTCCCGCTGCGGCAACACTGCGGTCGAACGAACGGTTCACATCTGCCACGAGGGTAAGCCAATCGGCCTGCGCAGCGGCTGGCAGTGCTCGGATCGCGACGTCGTATCCGGTCGGATGCTCGAGCACGATGTCGTGCGCGATCCCCTTGAAGCGTCGACGCAGGAGGTTCCGGGTCACCGCGTTCCCGACCGCCTTCGACACGATGAACCCGAACCTCGTCGGGTCGGACGTGGTTCGATGCACCACCGAGACGACGACGTGCGCCGTGGCGCTCCTGCGGCCACGGCGCACGGCCGTTCGGTAGTCGTCACCGCGAACGATGCGGTTGGTCTTGGGCAACATGCTTCAGCCCCGACCGCACGTGGTCCGGTTCCGTGTCCGGAGCGGGGCCGGGCCCCGCCGCGAAGGCAAGTGGTCGACCTACGCCGAGAGCTCGGTGCGGCCCTTGGCGCGACGCGCGGCCAGGATGCTGCGGCCGGCACGGGTCCGCATCCGCAGGCGGAAGCCGTGCTTCTTGGCGCGGCGGCGGTTGTTCGGCTGGAAAGTACGCTTGCTCATGATCTCGTCTCCACACGGATGCACGTGGCGATCCGGTCGCGGTCTGGACTGTGTCCGATGGACAGTTGCACCACGTCAGCTCGTCCCGATGCCACAAGACATCGACGAGGGCCGTGGTCACGCGGCCGTAGGAGGCCGCAGTCAACCGTTCAACGGTACGTGAGGACGGCCTCCTGGTCAAACTCCCTGCGGAAGCCGCGCCTCCTCGGATCTGCCGTTCGGTGGCGTACCGCAATTGTCCACACTGTTGAAAACTCTGGTTGCGTACGACGCGCCGACACCGTTTACAGTGGGTGCATCCACCGGCTGGTGGCCAGTGATCGTCTCGGAGAACCCCCGGACGACCACCGCAGCAGCCGGTGGACAAGGTTGTGGAGAACCCTGTGAGCGGTCGCCCGCCGATTCCCCGTGGGCACACCACACCGAGACCTCAGGAGACGAGCGCGCGATGACGATGCCGGCCGACCCCGTCGAGGAGCTCTGGGCCTCCGTGCTGGGGATCCTCCAGGACGACGACCGCATCACCCCGCAGCTGCACGGGTTCCTCAACCTCGTCGTCCCCAAGGGCGTCCTCGCCGGCACGCTCTACCTCGAGGTCCCGAACGACCTGACCCGCGGCATGCTCGAACAGCGCATCCGCATCCCGATCACCGAGGCCGTGAGCCGCATCGGCGACGACACGGTGGCGAACTTCGCGATCACGGTCAACCCGGACATGACCCCGGAGCCACGGCCCGATGCGAGCGCCGCAGCAGTGAGCACGAGCGTGAACACGACGAGCACCGCCGCCGGCACGAGCACCGGCAGGGACCGCGACGCACCCGCGTACGACGACCCGTCGCGCGGAGCACCGTCGTACGGCGGTCCGATCGAGCAGGGTGCGGCCCCGCGGCAGTACATCGAGGCACCCTTCGTGCCGAGCTCCGTGGACCAGGGGTCGAACGGCCGTCCCGACTCACGCCTCAACCCCAAGTACAACTTCGACAACTTCGTCATCGGCGGATCGAACCGCTTCGCACACGCCGCGGCCGTCGCCGTCGCGGAGGCTCCCGCCAAGGCCTACAACCCGCTCTTCATCTACGGGGACTCGGGGCTCGGCAAGACCCACCTCCTGCACGCGATCGGCCACTACGCCGAGAGCCTCTACCCGGGCATCCGCGTCCGGTACGTGTCGAGCGAGGAGTTCACGAACGACTTCATCAACTCGATCGCGAACAACCGGTCGAACCAGTTCCAGCAGCGCTACCGCGACATCGACATCCTGCTGATCGACGACATCCAGTTCCTCCAGGGCAAGGACTCGACGCAAGAGGCGTTCTTCCACACCTTCAACACCCTGCACGACCACAACAAGCAGCTCGTGATCACGTCCGACCTGCCGCCGAAGCACCTCACCGGCTTCGAGGACCGGATGCGCAGCCGGTTCGAGTGGGGCCTCATCACCGACGTGCAGGCGCCCGACCTCGAGACGCGCATCGCGATCCTCCGGAAGAAGGCGCAGAGCGACCACCTGCAGGTGCGCGACGAGATCCTCGAGTACATGGCGTCGAAGGTGTCGAGCAACATCCGCGAGCTCGAGGGCACGCTCATCCGGGTGACGGCGTTCGCGAGCCTCAACCGGAGTGCGGTCGACCTCGCGCTCGTGCAGACGGTGCTCAAGGACCTGATCACCCTCGACGAAGACAACGTCATCGCGCCGGTCGACATCATCAACCACACCGCGGAGTACTTCAAGCTCTCGGTGGACGACCTCTACGGCTCGTCCAGGTCGCAGGCGATCGCGACGGCCAGGCAGATCGCGATGTACCTGTGCCGCGAGATGACGAGCCTCTCCCTGCCGAAGATCGGTCAGCTCTTCGGCAACCGCGACCACACCACCGTGATGTACGCGAACAAGAAGATCACCGAGCTCATGAAGGAGCGTCGGTCGATCTACAACCAGGTGACCGAGCTCACGAGCCGGATCAAGCAGGACCACCGCTACAAGTAGCGGGCTCCGCCGCATCTGCCTGGAGGCCCGGCTCGCGTCCGCCACGCCGCCGCGAGTCCGCCACGGGACGCGTACCACGTGTCCCCGCACCGGTGTGGGCCCTGTTCGGCGTCGGACCGAGCGCGTTGCGTAGTACGCGATCCGCGCCTCCAGACCGGCCGCGGTGCGTCGGCCGTGACCGTCCCAGCCGGTGTCGCCCGACGGAGTTCTCACAGTGTGGAAAGTCTGTGGATAACTGTGGAGGACACGCCGCCACCCTGTTGGCGACGATCGACGGACCTGTGGAATTACAGGGATGTAGTTCCGAGATGAGATTTTCTCGTCCCGGGCGATGCCACAGATCACTCACAACTCACACCGGTGTAGTTCCCGCTCGCTGAGCGGCATCCACAGAGTTGTCCACAGTGTGCACAGGCGTTAACACCATTACTGTCTTTAACCAATCTCTCTCTCGTGGCCAACCCTGTGGACGGCGTCCGGCCCGAGCGAACGACAAGAATCCGCCGACGGCGCGCTGTGCCACAATGGGGCGGCCGGACAAGAACACCGATCGACAGGGGTCCCAGCTGTGAAGTTTCAGGTCAACCGGGACGTCTTCAGCGAAGCCGTCTCCTTTGCAGTGAAGCTCCTGCCCCAGCGGACGACGCTCCCGATCCTGTCCGGGGTGCTGATCCACGCCGAGGACGATCATCTGACGCTGTCGTCGTTCGACTACGAGGTCAGCGCCCAGACGAGCATCGCGGCGCAGATCGACGAGCCGGGAACGGTCCTGGTCTCCGGACGTCTGCTCGCCGACATCGCCAGCAGGCTCCCCTCGGCACCGGTGGTCTTCAGCACCGACGAGTCCCGGATCACCGTCACCTGCGGGTCGGCGCACTTCACCCTCCTGAGCATGCCGGTCGAGGAGTACCCGACCCTGCCCGAGGTCGGACCCCAGACCGGCGTCATCCCCGGGGACGCGTTCTCCGAGGCCGTGTCCCAGGTCGCCGTCGCCGCGAGCCGCGACGACGTCACCCCGGTGATCACGGGCGTCCAGCTCGAGGTCGGCGAGACCGACATCTCGCTCGTCGCGACCGACCGCTACCGCGTCGCGGTCCGCACGATCGCCTGGGACTCCGGCCGGACCGGAGGCGACACCGCCGCTGCGCCGATGCACGCACTCGTCCCGGCGCGCACCCTGCAGGAGGTCGGGCGGACGTTCGGGTCGGCGAGCACCGTCTCGGTGTCGCTCACCGGCAACCAAGACCGCGAGCTCATCGCGTTCCGCGCGGACGACAAGACCGTCACCTCGCTGCTCATCAAGGGCAACTACCCGCCGGTCCGCCGACTCTTCCCCGACACCGTGCAGGACCACGCCGTGATGAGCACCGCCGACCTCGTCGAGGCGGTCCGGCGCGTTTCGCTCGTCCTGGAGCGCGAAGCCGCGCTCCGGTTCTCGTTCACCGCGGACGGTCTGACGCTCGAGGCCATCGGGTCCGAGCAGGCGCAGGCGTCCGAGGCGATCGACGCCATCCTGAGCGGCGACGACACCGTCGTGTCCCTGAAGCCCCAGTTCCTCCTCGACGGCCTGAACGCCGTGCACTCCGAGTTCGTCCGGATCTCCTTCACCAAGACCGAGAACCCGAACAAGCCCGGCCCGGTGCTCATCACGGGCCAGTCGTCCCGCGAGGAACCGGCCACGGACGGGTACCGCTACCTGCTCCAGCCGAACCTGCTGCTCCGGTGAAGCAGTGCCTGCTGCGGTGATGCAGCGCCTCCAGCTGCGCTGACCCGCAGCACACGAGCGACGCGTCACCACGCGCCGCGACACTTCCACGGAAAAGGGAAATCATGCAGATCGGACTCGTCGGCCTCGGCAAGATGGGCAACAACATGCGCACGCGCCTGCGCAACGCCGGCATCGACGTGGTGGGCTACGACGCCAACCCCGCGGTGTCCGACGTCGCCGACCTCGGTGCGCTCGCGAAGGCCCTGACCGGCCCCCGCCTCGTCTGGGTCATGGTCCCGCACGGCAAGATCACCGACGACGTCATCACCGACCTCGCCGAGGTGCTCGAGCCCGGTGACCTGGTCATCGACGGCGGCAACTCCAAGTGGACCGAGGACGAGATCCACGCCAAGCAGCTCGACGCCAGGGGCATCCGCTACATGGACGCCGGTGTCTCCGGTGGCGTGTGGGGCCTCGACAACGGCTACGGCCTCATGGTCGGCGGTGCGGACGAGGACGTCGCCACCGCGATGCCCGTGTTCGACGCGCTCCGCCCCGAGGGCCCCCGCGAAGAGGGCTTCGTCCACGCGGGCGAGGTCGGCGCCGGCCACTACGTCAAGATGGTCCACAACGGCATCGAGTACGCGATCATGCAGGCCTACGCCGAGGGCTTCGAGCTCCTCGAGGCGAAGCCGCTCGTCAAGGACGTCCCCGGGGCCTTCACCGCGTGGCAGCGCGGCACGGTCATCCGCTCCTGGCTCCTCGAGCTCATGGTCCTCGCCCTGAAAGAGGACCCGAAGCTCGACGCACTCGAGGGCTACGTCGAGGACTCCGGCGAGGGTCGTTGGACCCTCGAGGAGGGCATCGAGTACGCGGTGCCGATGCCCGCGCTCAGCGCATCGATCTTCGCGCGGTTCGTGTCGCGTCAGGGTGACGACTCCCCGACGATGAAGGCCGTCGCGGCGCTCCGCAACCAGTTCGGCGGCCACGCCGTCAAGAAGGCGTAGTCGGTCCGTCCGACTCCCTCGGCCCGCGTGCACGTCGACCACCTGCAACTCACCGACTTCCGGAACTACCGGGAGGCGGAGGTCGACTTCGCACGCGGGCCGAACCTGTTCGTCGGGCGGAACGGACAGGGCAAGACCAACCTGGTCGAGGCGATCGGGTACCTCTCCACGCTCGGGTCGCACCGGGTGCCGACCGACGGTGCGCTCGTCCGCCAGGGGTGTGACGCCGCGATCGTCCGGGCACGCCTCGCCTTCGAGGACCGCAGCATCCTCGCCGAGGTGCAGATCAACCGCACCGGCTCGAACCGTGCCCAGGTGAACCGCGCGTCGATCAAGCCGCGTGAGCTGCCCCGGTACTGCACGAGCGTGCTGTTCGCACCGGAGGACCTCGCCCTCGTGCGCGGTGAGCCGGCGGGACGTCGGCGGATGATCGACGAACTGCTCGTCCTCATCGCTCCGCGCATGCAGGGGGTGCTCGCCGACTACGACCGCACGCTCCGACAGCGGAACACCCTGCTCAAATCGGCGCGCGGCTCCGGCATCGGTGCGAACGCCATGTCGACGCTCGACGTCTGGGACGACCGGCTCATCGGTCTCGGCGCCGAGCTCGTGGCGGCGCGCGACCACCTCGTCCGGCGGCTCGCGCCGTTCGTGACGGAGGCGTACGCGACCGTCGCCGGCGAGACCCACGACGCGTCGCTCGCCGGTGTCCTCAGCATCAGGGGGTCGGATCCGGAGACCGACGAGGACGCGGCGACCTCGGGCGCGGAGTCCGAGCCGATCGGCGTCGCCGCGGCCGCCGAGGCGTTCCGGACCGCGCTCGAGCGACGTCGCCGCGACGAACTCGACCGAGGACTCACACTCGTCGGGCCCCACCGCGACGACGTGCTCTTCCGCCTGAACGGGTTACCGGCTCGTGGATATGCCAGTCACGGCGAATCCTGGTCGTTCGCGCTGGCGATCAAGCTCGCATCGGCGTCCATCCTCCGGGCGGAGTCGACGCTCGGTGATCCGATCATCATCCTCGACGACGTCTTCGCCGAGCTCGACGAGTCGCGGCGCGGACGATTGGCCGGAGCGGTCGCGGAGTACGAGCAGGTGCTCATCACGGCCGCCGTCGGGGGCGACGTCCCCGCGGTGCTCGCGGCCCACACGGTGCACATCGAGGCCGGGAGGATCGTGGACGCGACCCACGGACCGGCCGCGGCCGGCGAGACGGGCGTGCACCGTCCCTCCAGTCCGGGGGCGTGACCATGGCACCGAAGCCCGTCCGCCCGTCCGAACCGACCCGGTTCTACCTGCACCTCAAGGCCGTCTTCGGCGACCCGGCGAAGCGCGGGGTCGACGCCAGGCGCCGCCAGACCCGCGGACGCAACACCGACTCGGTGCCGTACGGTCGCGGCCGCGAACCCGCGGGACTCGGGGACGTCGTCGGGGGACTGACGAACGAACTCGGATGGACGGAGCCGCTCGCGCAGTCCGAGGTGATCACCGCGTGGCCCGAGGTCGTCGGCGAGGAGCTCGCCGCACACTCCACACCGCTGCAGATCGAGGACCACGCGCTCGTCATCCGCTGCGACTCCACCGCGTGGGCGACGCAGCTCCGGCTGATGCGCGGACAGATCACCACGACCATCGCGAGCCGCTACCCGGAAGCGGGTGTCGAGTCCGTGCGCGTTCTCGCCCCGGATGCCCCGACCTGGAAACGTGGGCTCAGATCGGTCCAGGGGCGTGGTCCTCGCGATACTTACGGTTGAGCGGACAAAATCATCCTCTGGTGGCGAAAACGGCCCGCAGATCGCAGAATTCACCCTCAAGGATGACCCTCCTGCGATAGGATTGCAGGGTTGTACGCGGCCCTCCGCGCGCGCCCGGGAACCCCCGGGCGCGGTTCGTGGCGGTGCCGTGCAGCACTGAATCGCATGCGGGCAGGAGCCACCATCACCATGACATCCGGATCGAACGAGGCCGACGACAACTCCGCGTACGGCGCAGATCAGATCCAGGTGCTCGAAGGCCTCGAGGCGGTGCGCAAGCGCCCGGGCATGTACATCGGGTCCACCGGGCCGCGCGGTCTTCACCACCTGGTCCAGGAGATCGTCGACAACTCGGTCGACGAGGCCCTCGCCGGCTTCTGCGACACGATCGACATCACGATCCGCGAGGACGGCGGGGTCCGCGTCGTGGACAACGGCCGTGGCATCCCGGTCGACATCCACGAGAAAGAGGGCATCTCGACGGTCCAGCTCGTGCTGACCGTCCTGCACGCCGGTGGCAAGTTCGGGGGCGGCGGCTACGCGGTCTCCGGCGGCCTGCACGGCGTCGGCTCCTCCGTCGTGAACGCCCTCAGCTCGGAGCTCGACGTCGAGGTCCGCCGGCAGGGCAGCGTCTGGCGGCAGAGCTACACCGACGGCGTCCCGGTGTCCCCCCTCTCCGAGGACGAGGCGACCGACGAGACCGGCACGACGATCACCTTCTGGCCGAACGCCGAGATCTTCGAGACCGTCGACTTCGACTACGAGACGCTCCGCGGCCGGTTCCAGCAGATGGCCTTCCTCAACAAGGGGCTCCGGATCTCGCTGCACGACGAGCGCGTGCCGTCCGAGGGCGAGGAAGCCCGGAAGGACACCTTCCTCTACGAGCGCGGACTCGTGGACTACGTCGAGTACCTCGTCGCGACGAAGAAGGTCGACGTCATCCACCCCGACGTCATCTCGCTCGAGTCCGAGGACACCGAGCGCAAGATCTCGCTCGAACTCGCGATGCAGTGGAACACGTCGTACCAGGAGAGCGTGCACACCTTCGCGAACACCATCAACACGCACGAGGGCGGCACCCACGAAGAAGGCTTCCGCGCCGCGCTCACCACGCTGATCAACCGGTACGCACGCGAGAAGTCGATCCTCAAGGAGAAGGACGACAACCTCACGGGCGACGACATCCGCGAAGGCCTGACCGCGGTCATCTCCATCAAGCTCGGCGAGCCGCAGTTCGAGGGCCAGACGAAGACCAAGCTCGGCAACACCGAGGCGAAGTCGTTCGTGCAGCGCGTCGTCGGCACCGAGCTCGGCGACTGGCTCGAGCGGAACCCCACGCAGGCGCGCGACGTCGTCCGCAAGGCGATCCAGGCGTCGCAGGCGCGCATGGCCGCCCGCAAGGCGCGCGAGAGCACCCGCCGCAAGGGGCTCCTCGAGTCCGGCGGCATGCCCGGCAAGCTCAAGGACTGCCAGTCGAAGGACCCGCAGCTCAGCGAGATCTTCATGGTGGAGGGTGACTCCGCCGGTGGTTCCGCCGTCCAGGGCCGCAACCCGATGACCCAGGCGATCCTCCCGCTCCGCGGCAAGATCCTGAACGTCGAGAAGGCCCGGCTCGACCGCGCGCTCGCCAACCAGGAGATCCAGTCGATGATCACCGCGTTCGGCGCGGGCATCGGCGAGGACTTCGACCCGGACAAGGCGAGGTACCACAAGATCGTGCTGATGGCCGACGCCGACGTCGACGGCCAGCACATCACCACGCTGCTGCTCACACTGCTCTTCCGCTACATGCGTCCGCTCATCGAGCGCGGCTACGTGTACCTCGCGCAGCCGCCGCTCTACCGGCTCAAGTGGTCGAACGCGGCCCACGAGTACGTGTTCAGCGACCGTGAGCGCGACGCGATGATGACCGCGGGTCTCGCCTCTGGCAAGCGCATCCCGAAGGACAACGGGATCCAGCGCTACAAGGGTCTCGGCGAGATGGACTACAAGGAGCTGTGGGACACCACGATGAACCCGGACACCCGGACGCTCCTCCAGGTCACCCTCGAGGACGCGGCGGCGGTCGACGGCGTGTTCTCCACGCTCATGGGCGAGGACGTCGAGTCCCGGCGCCAGTTCATCCAGCAGAACGCGAAGGACGTCCGGTTCCTGGACATCTGATCGGACGGGAGGCACGGTGCGAGCCGTGCCTGCCCGTCCCGACCACCTGCGGTCGCGCCCGGCGCGACTGACGGAACCACCGCCTCCAGGCCGGCCTCCGGTCTCCAGAAAGGGAAGCAACCCACATGGCTGACGACAACGACACCGGGGCAGACGAGCCCGAGATCGTGCACGGCGACAGCGGGGACATCGTCGTCTCCGGTGACCGCATCTCCCAGGTCGACCTGCAGCTCGAGATGCAGCGGTCCTACCTCGACTACGCGATGAGCGTCATCGTCGGGCGTGCGTTGCCCGAGGTGCGCGACGGCTTGAAGCCCGTGCACCGTCGCGTCATCTACGCGATGTACGACGGCGGCTACCGTCCCGACCGCGCCTACTCGAAATGCGCGCGCGTCGTCGGCGAGGTCATGGGGCAGTTCCACCCGCACGGTGACAGCGCCATCTACGACGCGCTCGTCCGCCTCGTGCAGCCGTGGTCGCTCCGGTACCCGCTCGCGCTCGGCCAGGGCAACTTCGGGTCCCCGGGCAACGACGGTGCCGCCGCGCCGCGGTACACGGAGACGAAGATGGCCCCGCTCGCCCTCGAGATGGTGCGGGACATCGAGGAAGACACCGTCGACTTCCAGGACAACTACGACGGACGCACCCAGGAGCCGACGATCCTGCCGGCGCGGTTCCCGAACCTGCTCGTCAACGGCTCCGTGGGCATCGCGGTCGGCATGGCCACCAACATCCCGCCGCACAACCTCCGCGAGGTCGCGTCGGGTGCCAAGTGGGCACTCGAGCACCCGGACGCCACGCGCGAGGAACTCCTCGACGCGCTGCTCCTCCGCATCAAGGGCCCGGACTTCCCGACGGGTGCGCAGATCCTCGGCACCAAGGGGATCCAGGACGCGTACCGGACCGGCCGTGGCTCGGTCACCATGCGCGCCGTCGTCGCGGTGGAGGAGATCCAGGGTCGGACCTGTCTCGTCGTCACGGAGCTGCCGTACCAGGTGAACCCGGACAACCTCGCGATCAAGATCGCCGAGCTCGTCAAGGACGGCAAGCTCGCCGGCATCGCGGACATCCGCGACGAGACCTCCGGCCGGACGGGGCAGCGCCTCGTCATCGTGCTGAAGCGCGACGCCGTGGCGAAGGTCGTCCTCAACAACCTGTACAAGCACACGCAGCTGCAGGAGAACTTCGGCGCGAACATGCTCGCGATCGTCGACCAGGTGCCCCGCACGCTGCCGCTCGACGGGTTCATCAGCAACTGGGTCGACCACCAGGTCGACGTCATCCAGCGCCGCACCCGCTACCGCCTCCGCAAGGCCGAGGAGCGCGCACACATCCTGCGCGGGTACCTCGCCGCACTCGACGCCCTCGACGAGGTCATCGCGCTCATCCGTCGGTCGCCCGACGTCGAAGAAGCCCGGAACGGCCTCATGGAGCTGCTCTCGGTCGACGAGGTCCAGGCACGCGCGATCCTCGACCTGCAGCTCCGTCGTCTGGCCGCCCTCGAGCGCCAGAAGATCCACGACGAGGCCGAGGAGCTCGAGCGGATGATCGCCGACTTCGAGGACATCCTCGCCAAGCCGGAGCGCCAGCGCCTCATCATCGGCGAGGAGCTCGACGACATCGTCGCGAAGTTCGGCGACGACCGCCGGACCGAGATCATGCTCGGCTACGACGGCGACATGAGCATGGAGGACCTGATCCCGGAAGAGGAGATGGTCGTCACCATCACCCGGGGCGGGTACGTCAAGCGGACGCGGAGCGACAACTACCGCTCGCAGCACCGCGGTGGCCGCGGGGTCAAGGGTGCGCAGCTGCGTGCCGACGACGTCGTCGACCACTTCTTCGTGACGACGACGCACCACTGGCTCCTCTTCCTGACGGACAAGGGCCGGGTCTACCGCGCGAAGACGTACGAGCTGCAGGAGGCCGGGCGCGACGCCAAGGGCCAGCACGTCGCGAACCTGCTCGCCATGCAGCCGGACGAACAGATCTCCCAGGTGCTCGACATCCGCGACTACGAAGCGGCGCAGTTCCTCGTGCTCGCCACCCGCGACGGCCTCGTCAAGAAGACCGCGCTCACCGAGTACGACACGAACCGCACCGGTGGCATCATCGCGATCAACCTCCGCGAGGGCGACGCGATGGTCTCGGCGCTCCTGGTCGACGAGCACGACGACCTGCTGCTGATCTCCCGCCACGGGCAGTCGATCCGCTTCACCGCGACGAACGAGGCGCTCCGGCCGATGGGCCGCTCGACGTCCGGCGTGAAGGGCATGACCTTCCGCGACGACGACTCGCTGCTCACCGCGGCGGTCGTCGGCGACGACGGCTACGTGTTCGTGATCACCGAGGGCGGGTACGCCAAGCGGACCTCCGCGGACCAGTACCGGGTGCAGGGCCGCGGCGGTCTGGGCATCAAGGTGGCCAAGCTCGCGGTCGATCGCGGTGACCTCGTCGGCGGTCTCATCGTGGGCGAGGACGACGAGGTGCTCGTGGTTCTGGCGACAGGCAAGGTGGTAAGGTCTGCCGTGGCCGAGGTACCCGCCAAGGGCCGTGACACCATGGGCGTCGTGTTCGCCCGGTTCGCGGACGACGACCGGATCATCGCCGTGGCCCGCAACAGTGAGCGGAACCTGGTCGACCAGGTCGACGCCGAGATCGAGGCCGCCGGCCCGGTCGAGGCCGTGAGTCCCGCCGAAGCCGCCGATCAGCCCACCGACCCCGCCCCTGAGGCCGGAGAGGACCCTGCAACCAATGAGTAGTGTCGCCGAGAAGCTCCAGCGGAAGACGAAGCGCCCCGTCGGCACCAAGCAGGTGCGGCTCCGGCTCGTGTACGTCGACTTCTGGTCGAGCGTCAAGCTGTCGTTCCTGATCGCACTCGCGGGCAGCATCGTCATCGTCGTCGCGACCATGCTCGTCTGGATCATCCTGAACCAGACGGGGGTGTTCACCCAGATCGACAACCTGCTCCGGGACATCACCGGGCAGAACAGCTACTCGATCATGGACCAGTTCTCGCTCGGGCAGGTGATGGGCTTCTCGATCGTCGTCGGGATCCTGAACGTGGTCGTCGGGACGGTCCTCGGTGCGATCGTCAGCGTGCTGTACAACCTCAGCGTGCGGATCACCGGCGGCGTGCTCGTCGGGTTCACCAACAACTGACGGCCCGCTGGTCCGGTCACATCGACGCGCCGGATGGTGTCTGCTCGATTGGCGTGCACAGCGCTGGTCATGTAGGCTCTCATCCGGTCACGGGGCTATAGCTCAGGCGGTTAGAGCGCTTCGCTGATAACGAAGAGGTCCTAGGTTCAAGTCCTAGTAGCCCCACTCCGACGGTTCGCCGTCATGCATCACCCGGCAGTATGCGTCACCCGGTGGGCCGTTCTCTGAGCGGCGCCGGCCCGGGGCCTTAGCTCAATTGGTAGAGCGCCTGCTTTGCAAGCAGGAGGTCAGGAGTTCGATTCTCCTAGGCTCCACGAGCATCGAGCCTGCTCGATGCGGACTGCGTCCGCATCTCGCAGCGGCTCGTTCTCTGCCCATTCGCGCCGCCGCCCCTGCGGCGCGGGCGTCGTCAGTGGCCGGCCTTGGCCCTGATCCCGGTCTCGGCCCGCTCTCCGGTCCCGCCCCAGCTGCCCCGGTCCCGCCCCGCCCCTCGGTGAGAGGTGCGTAACTGTCGGGTGGGCGGCTGCACCCGACAGTTGGGCACGTTTCGACGCGTGTGCGTCCGGCCTGGAGGCGCGGCGCGGACGACAAAGGGCCCGGCACGTGTGTGCCGGGCCCTTCGTCGTGACTGCTACGCGGCGGGCTTGCTCGCCGAGTCCGTGTCGTCGGCGACCCAGAGGTCGTCATCGGCGCGCAGCGTCTGGTACGCGGCGTACGCGGCACCTGCGACGGCGACGACACCGACGATGATGAGCGCGACACCGCCGAAGCCGAGGCCCGACTTCTGGTGCGACGGCAGGTTCTTCGAGACGTTCTTGACGGTCTTGGAACCCTTCTTCTGCGCCTTGGCGGCCTTCTTCTGGGCCTCCTTGACGATCTTCTTGACGCGGGGGTCCTTCGCCAGGTCCACGACGGACAGCGCCGAGCCGAGGCTCGAGACCAGCGCGGGGAAGACCTCGGACGTCAGCTTGTCCTTCGTGGTGCTCGCCGCGCTGCTCGCCGCGTGCACCCCGGTGGCGACCGCGGGGCGGACACCGTTGTCGATGGCGTCCTTGACGCGCGGGGCGATGTCCTTGCGGGCGGCGTCGGCTGCGTGCGAGCGAGCCTCGGCGAGGACGGCGTTCGCGTGCTCGAGGACCTTGCGCTGCTCCCCCAGGAGCGAGGTGGTCTGACCCTTGAGCTTCTTGATCTGCTTCTTGCGCTTGCGGGACAGTTCGATCGTCGCCATGAGCAACCTCCATCGGATCGGGGCTTGTCAGCCCATCCGTCATCGGATCGGGCGTTGATCAGCCCATCCTGCCACCAGGTCACGTGGCAGGTCACGGTGCCTGTCCTGGAAGTCACATGAATGACCTGACGGTGCATGCGAGAATCGGTACATGTCACTGCACACCGCTGTCGCCACCATCCACACCAACAAGGGCGACATCACCGTCAACCTGTTCGGCAACCACGCCCCGAAGACCGTCGAGAACTTCGTCGGCCTCGCGACGGGCACGCAGGAATGGACCCACCCCGGTACGGGCAAGGTCTCCACGGACAACCTCTACGACGGTGTGATCTTCCACCGCATCATCAAGGACTTCATGCTCCAGGCCGGCGACCCGCTCGGCCAGGGCATCGGCGGCCCCGGCTACCGCTTCGACGACGAGATCAACCCCGAGCTCACCTTCCAGAAGCCCTACGTCCTCGCCATGGCGAACGCCGGCCTCCAGGGCGGCAAGGGCACGAACGGTTCGCAGTTCTTCATCACGACCGTCGCGACGCCGTGGCTGCAGGGCAAGCACACCATCTTCGGCGAGGTCGCCGACGACGAGTCCCGCAAGGTCGTCGACGCGATCGAGGCAGTGCCGACCGACGGGCGCGACAAGCCGCTCGACGACGTCGTCATCAACTCCGTCGACGTAGAGCAGGCGTAGAGCGTTCGGTGAGCGATCCCTCCCAGAACCGGGCGAACTACTGCTACCGGCACCCGGACCGGCAGAGCTTCATCCTCTGCCAGCGCTGCGGCCGGACGATCTGCACCGAGTGTCAGACACCGGCCGCCGTCGGGGTGCACTGCCCCGAGTGTGTCCGTGAGCAGCGGGCTCAGTTCCGGGAGACCCGGCGGACGGTGGGCCCGAGTGGGTTCACCGTCGCCCGCCGACGGTTCTCGATGGTGGACCAGAAGGCCACCGCGGTGCTCATCGCCGTCAGTGTGGTCATCTGGGTGCTTCAGCTCGTCACGCGACCGTTCGGTGATCCGATCACGGCCGCACTGCAGTTCAACGCGGCGTACATCGGCACGCAGCCATGGCGGCTCCTGACGTCGTTGTTCGTGCACGGCAGCGTCCTGCACATCCTGTTCAACATGTACACGCTGTTCATCTTCGGGCGGATGCTCGAGCAGATGGTCGGTGCCTGGCGCTTCCTCGCGCTGTTCTTCCTGAGTGGACTGTTCGGCTCGGTCGCGGTCGCGGTGCTGGCACCCGGAACGTCGGTGATCGGCGCCTCCGGTGCGATCTTCGGGCTCTTCGCCGCGTTCTTCGTCCTGCAGCGGAGTCTGGGCGGGAACGCGGTCCAGCTCCTCGTGATCATGGGTCTGAACCTGGTCATCGGGTTCATCGTGCCGGGGATCGCCTGGCAGGCACACGTCGGTGGGATCGTGGGCGGGTTCCTGACCGGGTTCGTCTTCACGAAGACCAGGAACATCCGGCAGCGCGGACTGCAGATCGGGCTGCTCATCGGCGAGGCGGTGCTCGGGATCGCACTCGCGGTCGGCGCGTACGTGTACTACTTCTGAGCCAAGGGCTGCGACGGCCGGGTCCGACGTCGCCCGCAGTTGCGCGACAAGTTTTGAGTCGACACTCGAAACTTCACATCTTTAACGCCATCATCGAGGCCTCCGAAGGAAGGAGCGCACCGATGCGCATCTCGATGATCACCCTGTCGACCGGCCTCGTCCTGGCATCGACTCTGAGCCTCATAGGACCCCCGCCGACAGCGTCCGCGTCGAGCCAGCCGGGGCTCGTGCAAATCGGCGGGCGAGCGCCTGGTGACGCCGTCGCAACCAAACTGGGCGAGCTTGATGAGGCTCAATCGAAGCGCAAACCGCTGAGTCGCGAGGAGACAGAGCGGCTCGGCGCGACTTGGGTCGCGTCGGACTTTGCCGGTGCGCCGGGTGATTCGGTGGACCCTGCTGCAGCGACCGGGTGGGACATCGGTGCAGGGAAGCGCTTGCTCCAGGTGCCGTTCTCGGCGTCTGCCGGACTTCTCCGGGAATCGAACGTGTCGATCATCTTCAACGAGAGCGGACGGATGATCGGTTCGAGTGCAATGGAACTGCGAACGCTCGATGCGCAGTCAGGCACACTTCGTGTCTGGACGAATGGTCAGCTCACCCTGTCACGGACTGTTTCGGACGCGGACCAGCCAAATTCGGCCCGATCCACCTGGTGGGGACGGTTCAACACGTGCTTGGCCAACGCTGGGATTGCGTCGTGGGTCGTCACCGCGATCAGTCTTGCCTGCACAGCTGCATGCGCGGTAACTCTCGGAGCAGGATGCCTGGCGTGTGCCGCAGCGGCGTCCGGGGTCGCGGGCGGGACGATCGGGTACTGCATCGGGTCGGCGAATCGAGGATGAGCTCGACTGGCAAGGGACGTCGTAGGGAACGGGTCGCCGTGGCCAGTCTGTGCCTGGCAGCGGCGCTGGTGATGCTCGTGGGGCGACTCCTCCCCGGATTGGAACGTTGGGTGGCTGCGGTGTGGCTCGTGACCGCGGCGCTCCTCATGGCCGCAGTCGTGGTCGTGCTGCTCGCACACCGCACAGGCGCACGTTGATGAGATCGGAAGCCCCGGACCACCCGGTTCGGGGCTTCCGATGTGCAACGCGTCACCCGCATGCCCCCCGAAGGCGGGGTGGCACCGACGAAAGTTATCCACAGGTCTATTAACACTGGGGATAATCACACGACTGTAACTCGGGGCCGATCCCCGGCCACCCGGGCGTCGGCTGCCGTTCAGCAGCCGGACATGCGACGACTCAGCGCCACCGGGTCGTCATGAGGAACCCGATGAACATGATGCCGAATCCGATCAGGATGTTCCACGAGTTCAGCGACGGAACCGGGAGCGTTCCCTGCGACACGTAGAAGACGATCACCCATGCGAGCCCGACGAGCATGAAGCCGAACATGACCGGCTTGAACCACACGGGGTTCGGCTGATCGCCCGCCGTGTCGACCGAGTCGGCTCGGGTCTTCCGCGCGGGCTTGGTTCGGTCCTTGTCTCTGGCCATGGCCGGTATCCTACCGTCAACACATCCTTCGCCGGCTGCGCGTGGGGGAACACCGCCAGCTCGATGGATGCGACCCGCCGACAGCGGCAGAAGGGGGAGGCCGATGACCGCCACGGAGGCAGGACAGGACGGACTCGCGCTCCACGGCGACGAGGACGGCGAGCAGGGCGACCAGCCAGGACGACGCCGCGGCGCCCGCGCAGCACGCCGCCAGCACGAGCGGGCCGAGCACGAGCGGGCCCAGCACGAACGAGACGGATCACGCCGTCAGCGCCCCCGCCGACCACCCCAGCGCCTCAGCGTCATCGGTGTGCTCGGCGACGTGCTCATCACGGCGGGCGTGCTCGTCCTGCTGTTCATCGGGTGGCAGCAGTGGTTCAACGACATCGTCGTCGCCCGCGAGCACGCGTCGGCCGCCCAGCGCATCAACGACTCGTTCGCCAAGGGGGACGCCTCGGCCACGAAGCCGACCACCGGGTGGGGCGACCCCAAGGTGTCCGCGCAGCCTGGGAACACCGAGGTGTTCGGCACGATGTACGTCCCGCGGTTCGGAGCGGACTACGCCGTGCCGCTCGCCGGCGGCACGACCACCGCGGGGACCCTGGACACGATTGGCGTCGGACACTACGACGACACGCAGATGCCCGGCGAGGTCGGGAACTTCGCGGTCGCCGGGCACCGGACGACGCACGGTGCCCCGTTCAACCAGATCGCGAACCTGCAGATCGGCGACAAGATCTACGTCTCCACCGCTGACGGCTGGTACACGTACACGTTCCGCAACCTGCAGTACGTCCCGCCGACACAGGTGTCCGTGCTCGACCCAGCGCCGGATCAGACGGACGTGACGTCGAAGGACCGGGTGATGACGATGACGAGCTGCAACCCGCTGTACTCCGCCAAGGAGCGCATCGTTGCCTTCAGCGTGTACGACTCCTGGCAGCCCCGGTCCGCCGGGCCCCCTGCCGCGATCGCGAACGAGGTGAACAAGTAACCATGTACGGCCTTCTCTGGCGGATCCTCCCCGGTCCGGTGTGGCTCCGGATCGTGGAGTTGCTCGTCCTCGCAGTCATCGTCCTGGCGGTGCTCGTACTCTGGGTCTTCCCCTGGGTCCAGGAACTCATCCCGACCCCCGACGTGACGGTGAACCGGCAATGACCAGAATCCTCGTGGTCGACAACTACGACAGCTTCGTCTACACGCTGAACGGGTACGTCCAGCAGCTCGGCGCCGAGACCGACGTCGTGCGGAACGACTCCTTCGACGTGGCCGACGTCGCGGCCCGGATCGCCGACTACGACGGTGTGCTGCTCTCTCCCGGCCCGGGAACGCCCGCGGCCGCCGGAGTGTCGATCCCCGCCGTGCGGGCCGCCATCGCGGCCGACGTGCCGCTCCTCGGCGTCTGCCTCGGTCACCAGGCGATCGCCGAGGCGCTCGGGGCCACCGTGACGCACGCCGAGGAGCTCATGCACGGCAAGACGTCGAAGGTCACCCATGACGACAGCGCGCTCTTCGAGGGGGTCCCGCAGCCGTTCACGGCCACCAGGTACCACTCGCTCGCGGTCGTCGACGGCACCGTCCCCGATGTCCTCGAGGTCACCGCACGGACCTCCGGCGGCGTGATCATGGGGGTCCAGCACCGCTCGGCTCCCGTCTACGGCGTGCAGTTCCACCCGGAGTCGGTGCTCACCGAGGGCGGGTACCGCATGGTCGGCAACTGGCTCGAGGTCACGGGCCTCGCGGGCGCGGCCGCCCGTGCCGACGGCCTCGGACCGCTCATCACCACGACCGCCCCGTAGCGCCCGTCGGACCCGGACCCGGACCGGGTGACGGAATGGAGGGACGGGTCGGCCTGGCACCGCCCGTCGGACCCGGACCGGGTGACGGACTGGAGGGACGGGTCGGCGTGGCACCGTCCCTCCAGTCCGTCAGACGCGGACCGGAACGGTTCCGCTACTTGCCGGTGACATCGCCCTGACCGTCGCCCTGGCCATCTCCCGCGCCGCTCGACGGCGGCGCTGACGGCGCCTGGGTCTGCGGCGTTCCCGAGCAGTACCCGATGTCGATCGAGGACGCCTGCGCGGTGTCTCCCGGGGGCAGTGACTGGCTCGTCACAGTGCCGCCCACGCAGGAGTAGTCCGGTTTCGGCACGACGGTGAGCCCGAGTCCGACCAGCGTGGAGTTCGCGGTGGAGAACGGCTGGTTCGTGACGCTCGGGAGCTGCACCTTGCCGTTCGAGACGACGAGGTTCACCACGGTGCCCTTGTTCGTCGTCGTCCCCGGGGCGGGATCGGTGCTCAGCACGGTGCCCTCGGGGACGCTCGGCGAGTAGTCGGTGTTGGTCCCGCCGATCATGAACCCGGCGTCCTGCAGTGTCGTCGTCGCAGCGTCCGTCGCCTGGTTCGAGACGTCCGGGATCGTGACCTGCTCCGGCCCGAGCGAGACGATGACACGGATGCTCTGCTTCCGCGCGACGCTCGTCCCCGCCTTGGGATCGGTCTTGATGATGGTGTCCTTCGGCACGGTGCCGGAGTTCTGGCCGACCTGCACGGCCGAGAGGTCCTTCTTGGCGAGCAGTGCCTTGCCGCTGTCGTAGGTGGTGCCGGCGACGTTCGGGACGGACACCGACGACGCCACGGGCGCCTGCCCCGGCTGGAGGTTCACCACCCACAGGACGACGGCGACGATCACCACGGCCGTGATGAGGACTCCGACCCAGATCCAAGCCACCGGTGGCCGGGACTGCGTGCGCTGCGGCCGGTGCTCCTGCGTGTCGTCGAGCTCGTTGAAAGCTGCCGCGGCGTTCGAGGACGTCCGCGGGTTCACGCCGAAGAGGACGGTGGACGCGTCGCCGGCACCGGGGAGCTTGCGGGTCCTCGGGACGTGTCCCGCCGCGGCCTCCTGCAGGTCGCGACGGAACTCCGCCGCGTTCTGGAACCGCTGCGTACGGTCCTTCGCCAGGGCGTGGAGGGTGACGGCGTCGAGGGCGGGCGACACCGCGGGCACGACGGTGCTCGGTGCGACGGCCTGCTCGCTGACGTGCTGGTAGGCGACCGCGACCGGAGAGTCGCCACGGAACGGCGGACGCCCGGTGAGCAGCTCGAAGAGGACGATGCCGGTGGAGTACAGGTCGGTGCGGGCGTCGACGGTCTCCCCGCGCGCCTGCTCCGGCGAGAAGTACGCTGCCGTGCCGAGGATCGACGTCGTCTGGGCGACGGTCGCGGAGGTGTCCGTGATCGCGCGCGCGATGCCGAAGTCCATCACCTTGACCTGGCCGGTCGGGGTGATCATGACGTTGCCGGGCTTGATGTCGCGGTGCACGACTCCGGCGCGGTGGGAGTACTCCAGCGCCGTGAGGATGCCCTCGGTGATGCGGACCGCCTCGTCGGGGCTGATCGGCCCGTCCTGGAGGATCTCGTTGAGTGCCCGGCCCTCGACGTACTCCATGACGATGAAGGGGACCTGCACCTCGGCGCCGGAGGGCTCCTTGACGGTCTCTTCGCCGGCGTCGTAGACACGGACGATCGTCGGGTGCGCCATCCGGGCGGCCGCCTGGGCCTCCTGCCGGAAGCGGGTCCGGAACGCCGGGTCGTTCGCGAGGCTCGGTTTGAGGAGCTTCACCGCGACGCGGCGGCCGAGACGGGTGTCGTTGCCGACGTGCACCGTGGCCATACCGCCCCGGCCGATCGTCTCACCGATCTCGTACCGGTTGGCGAGGAGGGTGATCCCCGCGGTCACGCCTTCAGCCACGTACTCCTCCGAATGTCGTCCGAGTCAGTGTACGGCAGCCGATCCTGACCGAGGGCTGGCGGTGCGGGGGACGGTCGGAACCGTTACCGGACGGACATCCCCGGTGCCCCGGCCACTCCGCGGGAACGACGAACGGCCGGGACCGGATGGTCCCGGCCGTCCGGTCGTCGTGCTCGACTAGCCGTCCTGCCCGCCGCCACCGCCGGCGCTCGGCGAGGCGCTCGGAGTCGGCTGGTACGGCACCGTCAGCGCGGGGGAGGTCGCCGACTTCAGACTGCCGCAGTCGGCCATGTACGTGAAAGAGACGTCCCCGGCTCCCGACGCGGCGATCTGCACGGACGTCGACGTGGCCGTTCCGGTGGCCGAGTTCTGGGCGTCCACGCCGTTCGAGATCGTGTAGTCGTACCCGGTGAGCGTGTACCCCGACGGGCAGCCGGTGAACGTGGCCCACGTCGCCGTGAACCTGCCGTCGGCCGTGATGCTCGACGCCGTCGCGACGGCCGGGGTCGCCGACACCTTCGGGACGTCCTGGTAGACCTTCAGCGTGATCGTCGCCCCGTAGGCGAGGTTCCCGGTCGGCCCGATCGACTGGACCGTCCCGACCTGGTCCGGGCTCGAGGCGGCGTCGCCGTCGACGGGGTTCACCGTGAAGCCCTGTCCCTGAAGGGTCGCCTGCACCTCGTTCGCGTTCTTGCCGAGGTAGTCGCTCTGGTTCACGGTCACCCGCGCCGGGTGCGACGGGGTCTGTGACGGACTCGGTGTCTTCGAGGGGGCCGCGCTCGGGGTCGAGCTCGAGGTCTGCGAGTCGCTCACCGGCGCCGTCGGTTCGTCGTTGCGGTTCGTGGCGTAGACCACAACCGCGACGATGAGTCCCGCGACGACGAGGATCGCGAGGACGATGACCGGCCAGAACCACCCCGGGCGCTTCCGGTCCTCTGCGGGGTCGAGGTCGTCGGGGTCGCCCGGCCCGATGGCTCCGGCCCCGATTCCACCGGCACCGCCGAGACCCTGGGTGCCCTGGGTCCGCAGGAGGCTCGTCGCGTCGTCGTTCCCCGCGGGAGCGTTGAAGGCCACGGTGCCCGCGCCGAGTGCCGGCACCGCGACGGTGGCTGCCGCGACGTCGCCACGGCGGAGCGCCTGGGCGGCGCGCGCGAGGTTCGCCGCCGTCGCGGGACGCTCGGCGGGCTTCTTCGCGATGGAGGAGATCACGAGGTCGCGGACGGGTTCGGGGATCGTCGACGGCAGCGCGGGGGGCTGCTCGTTGATGTGCGCCATCGCGATCGCGACCTGCGACTCGCCCGTGAACGGCCGACGACCGGCGAGCATCTCGTACGCGACGATGCCGAGCGAGTAGATGTCGGTGGACGGGGACGCCGGGTGTCCGCTCGCCTGCTCCGGCGAGAGGTACTGCACGGTGCCCATGACCTGACCGGTCGCGGTCAGCGGCACCTGGTCCGCGATGCGCGCGATGCCGAAGTCGGTGATCTTGACGCGGCCGTCCGGCGTGATGAGGAGGTTCCCGGGCTTGATGTCCCGGTGCACCAGCCCCACGGCGTGCGCCGCCTGCAGGGCGTTCGCGGTCTGCGCGACGAAGTCGAGGACCCGGTCGACGGGAAGGATGTGCTCGCGCTCGAGGAGCGTCGACAGGGCCTCGCCGGGCACGAGCTCCATGACGAGGTAGGCGCTGCCGTCCTCCTCGCCGTAGTCGAAGACGTTCGCGATGCCCTCGTGGTTCACGAGTGCCGCGTGGCGGGCCTCGGCCCGGAACCGCTCGAGGAACCCCGGGTCGCCGAGGTACTCGTCCTTGAGGATCTTGAGCGCGACGGTACGACCGATGACCAGGTCCGTCGCCTGCCAGACCTCGCCCATGCCGCCGATCGCGACGCGGGAGGAGAGCTGGTACCGCCCACCGAAAGTGAGTCCGCTGGTGGGTCTCATTTGTTCAGCACCGCCTCCATGACTTTCTTCGCGATCGGGGCCGCGACCGTGTTGCCGACGCCCCGCTGTCCGAGCCCGCCGCCGTTCCCGACGACCACGGCGACCGCGACCTCGGGGTTCTTCGCGGGGGCGAAGCCGGTGAACCAGAGTGTGTAGGGGTCGCCGGTCCCGTTCTCAGCGGTCCCGGTCTTGCCGGCGACGTCGACCCCGTCGATTCTCGCATTGGTCCCGGTGCCGCTCGACACGACGGTCTGCATCGCCTTCGTGATGTCGTCCGCGACCGAGCTGCTGATCGGCGAGCTGTACTGCTTCGCCTGGAACGACTGCACGGACTTCAGGTCGCTCGTGGTCACCGACTCGACGAGCGACGGCTGCATCACGGTGCCGCCGTTCGCGATCCCCGCGGACACCATGGCGATCTGCAGCGGCGACACCCGGTCGCTCGCCTGGCCGAACGCACTCAGCATGAGCTGCGCCGTGCTGTCCGTCTGCGGGTACTGGCTCGGCGTCGACGCCATCGGGACGTGGATGCTGTCGCCGAACCCGTACTTGTCCGCCATGGCCTTGATCGCGTCGTAGCCGAGCTTCTGGCCGAGCTCCGCGAACGGGATGTTGCACGAGTCCTGGATCGCGAGTGCGATCGTCACCGTGTCGCCGTCGCCGCAGGACCCACCCTCGGCGTTGTTGATCTTCGTGCTCGTGCCCGGGAGCGTCAGCGTCGACGGGTTCGGGAGCGTGGAGTCGAGGTCGTAGTCGCCGGACTCGAACGCGGCGGAGGCCACGATGAGCTTGAAGACCGACCCCGGTGCGTAGAGGTCGCCGCCGATCGCACGGTTCTGCAGTGGCTTGGCCTCGGCGGACAGGAGCGACTGGTAGGTGCTGATGACCTGCTTGGTGTCGTGCACCGCGAGCGTGTTCGGGTCGTAGCCCTGCTTGGACACCATCGCGAGGATCTTGCCGGTCTTCGGCTGGATCGCCACGACGGCGCCCGTGTCCGACCCGAGGGCGTCGTACGCGGCCTTCTGGACGTCGGGGTCGATCGTCAGGTTCACGTCGTCGCCCTGGACGTCCTGGCCGGTGAGGATCGAGTTGATGTTGCCGAAGAAGTTGTCGTCGCTGTTCCCGGACAGGTAGGTGTTCTCGGCGCTCTCCACGCCGGTGTTGCCCTGCCCGACGGTGAAGTACCCCGTGACGGCCGAGTAGAGGTCGCCGTTCGAGTACGAGCGCTGGTAGTTGTACTGGTCGTCGACGGGCTTCGACTCGGCGATCGGGGTGCCGTCGACGAGGATCGCCCCGCGCTTGGTCGAGTAGCTGTCGAGGATCGTCCTCGAGTTCCTCGGGTCCGCGCGGAGCTGCTGCGCGGAGAAGAACTGGATGCTCGTCGTGGACACGAAGAGCGCCACGAACATCAGGATGATCACCGTCGAGATCGATCGGAGCTGTCGGTTCATGCGGTCACCGTCCCGTCTTCGTCGTGGCGCGGGAGCCGGCCGCGGAGCCCGTCGCTGCACCCTGGGGTGCGCGACCCCCCGACCCCGGTGCGCCCTGCTGGATGCGCTGTTCGGCGGGGATCGAGTCCGTGAGTCGGAGCAGCAGCGCCGCGATGATCCAGTTCGCCACGAGGGACGACCCACCGGCCGCCATGAACGGCGTCGTGAGTCCGGTGACCGGGATGACCCGGGTGATGCCACCGATGACGATGAACACCTGGAGCGCGGTGACGAACCCGAACCCGATGCCGAGCAGCTTGCCGAAGTCGTCCTGGGCCATGAAGCCGACGCGGATGCCGCGGGACACGAGCAGGATGAAGAGTCCGAGGATCGCGAAGACACCGATGAGCCCGAGCTCCTCGCCGAGCGCCGAGACGATGTAGTCGCTCTGCGCGACGGGGGTCAGGTACGGGCGGCCCTGGCCGAGTCCGGTCCCCGTGATCCCGCCGTTCGCGAACCCGAACAGCCCGTTGACGAGCTGGTAACTGGCCTGGCTGGTTGCGTTGTAGATGTCGTTGTCGAACGGGTTGAGCCACTGCTCGAACCGGCCGTGCACGTAGGACAGCGTGGTCGCCGCGATGCTGGCGCCGCCGACGAACAGCACGAGGCCGATGACTACCCAGCTGAGGCGTCCGGTCGCGACGTAGAGCATCACGAGGAACAGCCCGAAGTACAGCAGCGAGGTGCCGAGGTCGCGCTGGAACACGAGCACGCTCATGGCGACGCCCCAGACGATGAGGATCGGTCCGAGGTCGCGCGGGCGGGGGAAGCGGATGCCGAGGATCTTCGGACCGACGATCGACAGGCTGTCGCGCGCCGTGACGAGGTACCCCGCGAAGAACAGCGCCATGGTGATCTTGGCGAGCTCGCCCGGCTGGAACGAGAACGGCCCGAACCTGATCCACACGCGGGCGCCACCGATGTTCTGCCCGATGCCGGGGAGCATCGGCAGGAGCAGCAGCACGATCGTCAGGAACATGAAGATGTAGCGGTAGCGCTGCAGGAACCGGTGGTTCCGGACGAGGAACAGCACGATGATCGCGAGGACCATCGCGAGCATGGTCCAGACGATCTGCTTCACACCGACCGCGTCCCAGCCGGTGTGCTTCGCGTGCAGGTCGATCCGGTAGATCTCCGCGATGCCGATGCCGTTCAGCACGAGTGCGATCGGCAGGATGAACGGGTCCGCGTTCTTGGCGATGACGCGGAGCACGACGTGCATCACCAGTGCCAGGAGCAGGATGCCCGCGCCCACGAAGAACACGCTGGTGTCGATGATCTTCTTCTCGGCGCCGAGCTGCACGAGGAGCATCGCCCCGGCGCAGATGCCGCACGCGAGCACCAGGAGCACGAGCTCGAGGTTCCGCGCACGCGCGGGCTCACGGAGCTTGATCGTGATCGCCTGGGTGAGGGACTGGCGGGTCGCGGTGTCAGTCATCGACGCCTCCGGCGGCCGGGAGGCCCGTGGTCGCGGCCGCCGCGGCGGTCGCGCTGGCGGACGGCGTCGCGCTGGGCGACGGTGACGGCGAGCCCGTCGACCCGGTTCCCGACCCGGCGGTTCCGGACCCAGTGTGGGCCTCCTTGCCGCTGATCGCAGCGGCCTCGAGGCGGCGGAGGATGGCCCTGGCGTCGGACAGCGAGTCCGCGTTGATCGTCTGCCGGACGTTCTCCCGCGTGTACGTCGGCAGGTCGGACACCTTCGTGTCGGAGTCCTGGTAGACGCTCGAGAGCTGGATCGGCCCGATGCTCTGCTGGACGCCCCGGTAGATGGCGACGTTCCCGGTGTCGGACCCGACGTAGTAGTGCATCTGGGTCCACCGGTAGCCGAGGAGGATGCCGCCGAACACGACGAGCACGGCCGCGACGAGCGCGATCGTCCAGGACACCCGACGGCGGAACCGGCGACGGCGGTCCTCGGCGATGAGCTCGGCGAAGTACTGGTCGGACTCCGGCTCGAAGTGCGAGTCCTCGGGGAGCGTCGTGACCTTGAGGGGGTGCAGCAGGATCGTCGGCAGGCGGATCGGCTTCCGGCCGGTCGGCGCCTCGAACGTCAGCGGTGCGGCGGCGGACCCGACGGTGGTCGCGGCGTCGTCGAGGTCCTCGGGGACCGTGTCGGGGACGTCCATCACGACGACGGTCACGTTGTCGGGGGCCCCGTGGTCGAGTGTCTCCTTGACGAGGCGCTGCGTGACCTGGTTGGCGTCCATGTCCGAGGCGAGCGCGTGCCGGATGCGCTCCTCGGCGAGGTAGCTCGAGAGTCCGTCGGAGCAGATCAGCCAGCGGTCGCCGGCCCGGATCTCGGCCACGGTGGTGTCGACCTCCGGTGCCGCGTCGACGTCGCCGAGCACGCGCATGAGGACCGAGCGCCGCGGGTGGACGGCGGCCTCCTCCGGGGTGATCCGGCCGCTGTCGACGAGGCGCTGGACGAAGGTGTGGTCCGCGGTGACCTGCGTGAGCACACCGTCGCGGAACCGGTAGATGCGGGAGTCGCCGATGTGGGCGATCGCGAGCTCGTCGCCCACGCGGATCATCGCGCTCACGGTGGTGCCCATCCCGGTGAGCTCCTGGTGCTCGAACACCGTCTCGGTGATGAGCTGGTTGGCGGCCATGAGCGCGGTCTGCAGGGCGAACTCAGCGTCGTGGGCGGTCGGGAAGTCCCGGTCGACCTCGCGGATGCGTCGGACCGCGATCGCCGACGCGACGTCACCGCCGGCGTGGCCACCCATGCCGTCGGCCACCACGAACAGGTGGGCCCCGGAGTAGCCGGAGTCCTGGTTGTTCGCGCGGATCCGGCCCACATGGGACACGGCTGCGCTCATGGTGCGGGCCGTCATGCCGCGCTACCGCCGAAGCTCGAACGTCGTGGTCCCGATGGTGATCGGTGTGCGCTCGGGCACCCGCATCGAGGCCGTCACACGCGCTCCGTCGAGGAAGGTGCCGTTCGTGGAGTCCAGGTCGGTGATGATCCAGCCGTCGTGGCCGAGTTCGAGGCGCGCGTGGTTGGTGGAGGTGTAGTCGTCGCGGATGACGACGTTGCTCTCGCTCGCACGGCCGATCGTGATCGGACCCTGGCCGAGGGGCATCTCCATGCCCTCGCGGGATCCGTCCGTGATCACCAGGCGGGTCGCGACCTCGGTGCGGGTCGAGGCGGAGCCTGGCGAGCCTCCAGACAGGATCGCCTCGGTGAAGTCACCGGGTGCCGCAGCCGGTGCCGACGGCGCGCCCGCCGGGACCGGCGGGGTCGTCGGGGTCGACGGCTGGTTCTTGGAGTCGGTCGGGATCGCGCGGGTCCGCTGCCCGAAGAGGTCGCTCCGCAGCGCGAACACGATCGCGAAGACGAAGAGCCACAGCACCGCCAGGAACGCGAAGCGCAGCACGAGCAGGGTCAGTCCACTGGTCATCGCGCTCCTCCGTCCGCTTCGGGCACCACGCGGAACACCATACGGGTCCGACCGATCTCGATGGTGGAGTCCGGCTCCACGATCGCCCGGTCGACCTTCTGGCCGTTGAGCTTCGAGCCGTTCGTCGAACCGAGGTCGGTGACCTGCGCGTGCTTGCCGTCCCACACGAGTTCGACGTGCTTGCGGCTCGTCCCGGTGTCCGCGATCGTGATGTCCGCGTCGGTCCCGCGGCCGATCACCGTCCGTCCGACCCTGAGCGTGTGCCGCTGCGACCCGATGTCGAGCACACCCACCCAGACGAGGTCCTTCCGCACGGTGGTGGAGTCCACCTGCAGGATGCCCGTCGAGAGCGTGCCGTCCTGACGCAGGGTGATCGCGACGGGGCCGGAGAAGGAGTAGTTCTGTGCGACGGCGTGCTGCTGCACGAGGGTCGCCAGCTCGTCGATGAGCGGTCGGCCGATGTCGTTCATCCGGGTGTAGTCCGGGGGTGCGAGGTGGACCGTGAACTCGTTCGGCACGAGGATGCGCTCGCGCGAGACCACCGCGGCCTTGGTGTCGAGTTCGCGTCGGAGCGCGCTGGTGATCTCGAGCGGCTGCACGCCCGAACGGAAGGTCTTCGCGAACGCACCGTTGACGGTGCGTTCGAGCCCTCGCTCGAATTTGTCCAGTAGGCCCATGGGTCTCCAGTGGTCGCGGTCGCGTGGCCTCGGTCGCCAACGTCGTGTGGCCTCGGTCGCCAACTCATGCATGGTAGTAGGTGGCGTGCGGTCGTTCCTGTGCGTGGTAGTGTTTTCCGGCTGGCGCGAGTGGCGGAATTGGTAGACGCGCACGGTTCAGGTCCGTGTGCCCGTAAGGGCGTGGGGGTTCAAGTCCCCCCTCGCGCACACACCAGCAGATGACGAAGGGCCCCGGTTCGCCGGGGCCCTTCGTGCATCCCCCTCGGGTACCGTCCTCCCGTGCCCAAGACCACGCTCGCGAAGCACCTGGCGCTCGACGCCGACCAGCTGGCGCAGCGCCGCGCCCTCGGTGACCGGCTCGACCGGCCGCGGTTCGTCGACCACGTGGCGGCGTTCCGCTCGCTGGCGGCCGCCGAGGCCGCGGCGGACGACCTCCGTGCGCTCGGGTACACGGCGACCGTGAAGAAGGGTCTCTTCCGGACCTCGCTCGAGGCTGCCCGTCCGGAGCGACTCGACGGCACCGAGCCGGAGCGGTTCGTCACCGAGGTGTTCGGCGTCGTGGACCGTCACGGCGGGGCGTACGACGGCTGGGGTGCGGCCGTGATCCCGCCCGGATCGGACTGACACCGACGCGACGGCGGGTCGGCGCACCACCCCGGGGCGTCGACACGCGACCGCGAGACGCGACCACCCACCGGGCCGGGCAGTCGTGGCGGGGCCGGACCGTGCCTCCCGTCCGGCGGCTCCGCTGTGCGGATCCTACGCCTGGAACGCGCCCGATCGGGCACCAACCGGCATCCGATGAAAACGTTTCAACGACCCCTGCGACCTGACTACCGTTGACGCCGTCCGGGACAACGACGATCCCGGCGACCCGAGCAACGAAGGCTCCACACATGCACCGACCACTGTCGATCGCGGTCCTCGGGTTCTGGCACGTCCACGCCGGCGGGTACGCCTCGGACGCGCAGGACCACCCGGACACCACCCTCACCGCCGTGTGGGATCCGGACCAGGCCAGGGGTTCGGACGCCGCGCGCGACCTCGGGGTCCCGTTCGCCCCGGACCTCGACGAACTGCTCGCCAGGGACGACCTGGACGCCGTCGTCGTGACCACGGCCACGAACGAGCACGTCGACGTCATCGGCCGGGCCATCGCCGCGGGCAAGCACGTCTTCAGCGAGAAGCTCCTCGCCCCGACCGTCGACGAGAGCGAGGACCTCGTCCGTCGGGCCCGCGAGCGCGGTGTCGCACTGGTCGTCTCGCTCCCGCGGCTCACGGAGGCCGTCACCCTGGCAGCACTCCGCGAGGTCCGGGAGGGACGGCTCGGCCGCATCACGTACGCCCGGTTCCGGATGGCGCACGACGGCTGGCTCGCCGACTGGCTGCCCGAGCGGTTCGCGGACCCCGGGGCGGCGATCGGCGGCGCGTTCACCGACCTCGGCTGCCACCCGGCCTACCTCTGCCAGCTGTTCCTCGGCCCGGATCCGGAACGCGTCACGGCGACGTACACGCACGTGACGGGACGGGCGGTCGAGGACAACTCCGTCGTCACCGCGTCGTGGCCGGACGGTGCGATCGGCGTCGCGGAGGCCGGCTTCGTGACGACCCCCGGTGCGACCGCCTGGGAGATCCGGGGCACCGAGGGCGCACTGCTCTGGGGCCTCGGTACGGACGACCTGATGGCGATGGGCCCGCACCACGACCCGGACCGCTGGACGCCGGTGCCGCTCGGCGACGATGCCACGACGCCGTTCGCCACCTGGGTCGAGCACGTCCGCGCTGGCACCCGCGACGACGAGAACACCCGCAGGGCGATCGACCTCACCCGGTTCGTCGTCCGCGCGAACGAGGCCGCCGCGAGCGACCTCGTCGCGCGTCGCTGACCCGGCCGCGCGACCCACACCTCGATCGACCCGCACCAGAACAGGACCACCACCATGTCCAGCACCACCCGCTCCAGCGCCACCAGGCCCACCCGACCCGTCCGCGTCGGGCTCATCGGCGCCGGCGGCATCGCGGGCGCCCACGTCGAGGGGTACCTCGCGAACACCGACGTCGTCACGCTCGCCGCCGTCGCGGACCCCGTCGCCGAGAGCGCCGAGACACGCGCCTCGGCCACCGGAGCGACCGTGTACGCCGACTACCGCACCATGCTCGCCGAGGCGGACATCGACGCCGTCGACATCTGCCTCCCGCACCACCTGCACCGGGATGCGATCGTCGCCGCGGCGCGTGCCGGCAAGCACGTGCTCTGCGAGAAGCCGCTCTGCCTGTCCGCCGTCGAGGCCGCCGAGATCGCCGCCGTGGTCGCGGAGACCGGTGTCACCGTGATGTGCGCACACAACCAGCTCTTCCTGCCGGCCGTCGCCCGCGCGAAGGCGCTCATCGACGACGGCGTGCTCGGCACCGTCTACGAGGTCAGGACCACCGACAGCTTCCACAACGACTTCACGCCGGAGAACATGGGCTGGCGCGCGGACGCCAAGACGAGCGGCGGCGGTGAGCTGATCGACACCGGGTACCACCCGACGTACCTGCTCATGCACCTCGCGGGCGCGTCACCCCTCGAGGCCACCGCGATGCTCGCGAACCACCGCCTGTCGTTCATGGAGGGTGAGGACTCCGCGCAGGTGCTCGTCCGGTTCGACAACGGCGTCCTCGGGAGCATCGTGACGAGCTGGGCCTACGAGCCCAGTGCGAACACCGAGCGGTTCTCGGTCGTCGGCGAGCTCGGATCGCTGTGGAGCGACGGCACGACGCTCTGGCACCGGCTGCGCGGGGAGGACACGGTCGAGCAGCGGTTCGACGAGGTGGACCAGTTCGCCGAGGAGATCGCGCACTTCGCGACCTCGATCGCGGCGGGGACCCGGCCGATCAACACGCACGAGGACGGCATCGAGGTCCTCGGCATCATCCTCGCCGCCTACGAGTCGGCGAAGGGACGCCGCACGGCGGACGTCCTCCGCGCGGACCGCTCCGCAGGAGCGCTCAGCAACGCCTGAGCGCGCGCGGCACCCGTTCCTCGGGTGACGCCGTGACGGACTGGAGGGACGGTGCCAGCTGGCACCGTCCCTCCAGTCCGTCCGTGTCGCGGCCGCGCCTGCGGTCAGGCGCCGACGTACCGGTCCGGGCGGTGGTTGATCACCAGGACGAGGTTCAGGAGCACGGCACCGCCTGCGGAGACGAGCACCGCGAACGGCGACACCACGGCGAGCGACGCCGCGACGACCACGACGTCGAGGGCCATCTGCACCGCACCCGCCCGGATCCCGGTGCGCTCCTGGACGAGCAGTGCCACGATGTTGAACCCGCCGAGGCTCGCGCGGTGACGGAAGAGGATGAGCAGACCGATCCCGGCGAGGAGACTCCCGGCACCGGCGGCGAACACCGGGGAGAGCGCGAGGTCCGGCATCCAGACGCCCTGCAGGGTCGACATGCCGGAGACCGCGGCGACGCAGATCGCCGTGCGGATCGTGAACGACCAGCCCTTCCGGAACGCCGCCAGCACGAAGAAGGGTGTGTTGACCACCAGGAACACGACCCCGAACGGCACGTGCGTCGCGTAGCTGAGCAGCAGCGACAGACCGGCCGTGCCGCCCGTGACGACCCCGCCCGCCGCGAGGAGGTGCAGTCCGAAGGAGGCGACGAACACGCCGGTCGCGAGGCCGGTCACGTCGTCGAGCCACGAGTGCGTCCGGACCACCGTCGTGGGTGCGGCCGTGGCCGGGGTGTCGCCGCCGCGATCGAGCGTGCCGGAGTCGATGGTCATGGCGGCAGCGTGGCGGATCCGAGCGATGTGGACAACTGGGTCGGTCGTGGGTGTGCAGAGCATGGCGTCGGAATCGACACGACTTGGCAGAATGACAACTATGTACCGGATCGATGCACTGGATGCTCGGATCGTCCTCGCGCTCGACGACGAGCCGGACGCGACGACGCTGGCACTCGCCAGGACCCTCGGGGTCTCGCGGAACACCGTGCACGCGCGGCTGCTGCGGCTCGCCCGCGAGGGAGCACTGTCCGGGCACAGCGACCGCCTGGCGCTCGCCGCGATGGGCTACGACCTGGTGGCGTTCGTGTCGCTCGAGATCGACCAGGACTCCGACTCGGGGTCGATCGCCGGCCTCACCGCCATCCCCGAGGTGGTGGAGGTGCACTCGACCACCGGGCGTGCCGACCTGCTCGTCCGGGTCGTCGCGAAGGACACCGAGGACCTGCACCGGCTGACGCGGGCGATCGTGGCGATCCCCGGTGTCGTGCGCTCGGACACGGCGATCTCGCTCGAGCGGACGATGCCGCACCGGACGTCGGCGCTGCTGGAGCGGCTCGCCGGCGGGCAGGAGTCGGCCTCCGCGGGGGCGGCGCGAGGGCCTGGCCGATAGGCGCATGTCCCTCGGACTGGCGGTCGTGGGATCCGGGGCGACTCGGTTGGATGGAGCGGTGACCGATCTGCAGTCCTCGCCGGTGCCGACCATCGGCGACCGCGCCCATCGTGGACCCGCCTCGGCCGTCGACGCTCCCGTCATCGCCGTCGGCGCTCCGGTCATCGCCGTCGACGCTCCCGTCATCGACCGCGGTGCCGTGATCGCGGCGGCCATCACGACGTTCCGCGAGATGCCCTTCCACCGCGTGACGATCGTCGACGTCGCCGCCCGCGCCGAGGTGCCCGTCGCCGAGGTCCGCGCGCACTTCCCGAACTGGGACGGTCTCGTGCTCGCCACCCTCGACCGGTGGAACCTCGCACGGATGATCCCGATCACCCCGCTGCTCGCCTCGCACGGGACCGTCCGGTTCCTGCGGGGGATCGCCGAGGCGACCGCCCTGGACCCGGCGCTCACCCGGTTCCTGATGGCGATGTCGAACATCGCGGCGACACCGGACGAGCCCATCGCCCCGATGCTGACGAGCCGCTGGACCGACTTCTACCGGCTCGTGGAGGCGAACCTCGCCCACGACGTCGCACTCGGCCGCGAGCCGTCGACGATGGTGCCGGCGAGTGGAGCGGAGCAGCTCGTGGCGATCTACGAGGGGTTGCAGCTGCAGTACATGGTGCGGCCGGGGCTCGACCTCGTCGCGTCGTTCGACCGTGCCGTGTCGCGGCTGCGCGAGGGGTGGCGACAGTCGTACATCCCGCCGCTGTGGGACATCGGACCGACCGCCTGAGCCCGTCCGCCGCTGGTCGTCAGGTCCGCGGGACGGGCGGCCCGATCAGCAGCAGCGCTCCGAAGACGACGACCACGAGGACGACGCCGACCACGACGGCCACGACCGGGTGCGCGACGACGGTGAACAGCAGGCGCTCGAGGGGTCCGGAGCGCCCGGTGCCGCCAGCGGAACGGCGCCACGGCCCGTCGAGGTCACCGCGGCGAGCGACGACGACCTCGAACGGGATCGTCGCGTAGGGCACGATCGCGCTCACCCAGCCGAGCAGGACCTGTCGGAAGGACCAGCGTTGGTTGACGCCGACGACCGTCGTCAGCACCAGGTAGGCGAGGAACACGAAGCCGTGCAGACCCCCGCCGAGCCGCACGCCGAGGTCTCCGGCATCGAGTCCGTACTTCAGGATCATCCCGGCGATGAGGAGCGTCCAGGTGACGGCCTCGGCCACGGCGGCGGCGCGGAACAGGGAGCGCGGGGTCATCGGGGTCCTCTCGATGGTCGGTGCGCCATCGATGATGGCGGACCGCGCCCGAGTCTCCCCTGTGGAGAGTCCGGACGTGACGATCGAACGACGGATACCGTCTCCAGAGGGAACACCAACACGAAAGCAGGCATCCATGCGCAACCGCGTCGTCCTCATCGCCATCGTCGGCTTCATCGCCTTCGTCCTCGGCACCCGCTCGAACCGCCCGGTCATCAAGAACCACAAGGGGGAGTCGGCTCGTCAGCAGGCGGAGCGCCTCTGGAAGGACCCGAAGGCCCGCAAGCAGCGCGCGAAGCTGAAGAAGAAGGCCCAGAAGGCGATCGCCAAGCGCACACACTGACCTCCCGGCGCGTCCTGCGCCGACGTGGGTGTTGGCGCAGCCAGTGCCGCGGTCGGCGGAGCCAGCACTGCTGTCGGCTCAGCCGATGTGCGCGATCCGGACGTCGACCCGCGTCAGGGGCAGTCCTCGATCCGTCATGAACGCCTCGATGGCGTCGTGCACGGCGCGGGCCACCTCGGGCGCGGGTCGACCGTGTTCCGTCGCGATGGACACCGACACGACGTCGTCGTCCGCCACCCGGATCCTCGGCGGCAGTGAGACACCGCCCGTCGTCACAAGTTCGCGGGCCATCGACGCGGCCTCGCCGATCGCCGGGGCCGAGCCGTACAGGCGACCGACCCCGGGCACACCGGCGATGATCTTCTCGAGCTCCGATGCGAGTGACTGGTCGCTCATGCGTCCTCCGCGTTCGTCGGTCCGGTCTGGTCCGGGGGTTCGATCTGCTCGACCGTGCCGCCCTGCTCTGTCGCGCTGATCTCCGGCGCGACCGGCGCCCGATCGAGCAGCACGTCGCGGATCTCGACGTCGATCGCCTCGACGACGAGTTCGGTGTGCTCGAGCAGTTCGTGCGTCACGGCGGTCCGGAGGCGGTCGACGGCCTCGTGGATCGGGTTGCCCCAGAGGACGCTCGCGGTGATCCGCACCCGGATGGGTTCGCCGACCACGGTCACGTCACCCTCGAGGGCACACCTGCCGATGAGCAGACCGTCGACCGTGTCGCCCGCCCGGCGCAGGAGCGACCGGACGGTGCCCTCGGTGATGACGCCGTGCTGGGTCGGAGCCGTCGACCGGAACGGGATGTCCCGGCCGGCCCGGGCCTCCATCGAGATGTTCGAGAGGATCCGTCCCACCCAGCTGTCGTCCGCCGGCGCCTCGTCGAGCGCGGCGGCGTCGAGCGAGCCGCGCGAGGCCGCCCGGACGCGTGCGATGGCGGCGAGTGCGTTCTGGCAGACGGGGGAGTCGTCGATGCTCGGGTCGGCCGGGAGCATCCCGGCGTCCAGGTAGTCGGTGAGCTCGTCGACCGTGTGCCCGTCGAGGAGCGCCGGGTCGAGGTCGTCCTCGAGCAGGAGACCGTCGTCCGGCTCGACGACGACCGCGCGGGCGGCGTCCGCACGCTGGCCGTCCGCACGCTGGCCGTCCGGGCGCATGGCGTCCGGCCGCTGGACGTCTGGGCGGTCCGAGTCGCTCGGCGAGATCGGGTTCATCGCCAATCCTCCATCTGCCTGATCATGTTCTTCCGGGCGCGTGAGAGCAGCCCACGCACCGTCGACACCGGCAGGTCGAGCTCGTCGGCGATCTCGTCGTAGGACAAGCCGACGACCTCCTTGAGCATCCAACAGCGCCGCTGGGGTTCGGGGAGTTCGGCGAGCGCGAGGTCCGCCGCGTGCTCGCGGGACCTGGCCTCGACGATCCGCTCCGGTGTGGTCCCGTCGTCCGCCGCGGGGTCGACGTCGTCGACGTCGTCGTGGATGCGCCGTGCGCGGATGCGGTCGATGCCCCGGTGACTCGCGATCCGGGTGAGCCAGGACTTGACCTTCGTGGCGTCCGCGAGCGAGTCGAGCCGTTCCCACGCCGTGATGAAGGTGTCCTGGACGACGTCGTCGACCTCGTTGCCGGATCCGAGGGTCCGTCGGGCGACGGCACGGAGCAGCGGGGTGTACCGGCGGATCAACACCTCGAACGCGCGGACGTCGCCGTCTGCGGCACGCTCCGCGAGGGTCGCGTCGTCCGCGTCCTCGAGGCCGATCCGTCGGAGCTGCACGTACACCATGCCTGCCTACTCCACCCCGCCTGAACCGAGCATCCCTCGTGCCGTCGCCACGAGCGGGGTCGGCGCGACCGGTGGCGCCACGTACCGGGTCATCGCGCGCCAGGTCATCGCGCGCCAGGTCATCGCGCGTCGGGTCATCGCGCGTCGACGATGCGGATCAGCGCGGCTCGGAGAGCGTCGTCCTCCGGCACCACGGTGCGCTCGAGGCGGTGCGCCGACTCCCAGGCGGAGCGCCCGGTCCCGGTGATCGTCACCACACGCCGTCGACGGTCGTCGGCGTCCTGGCGTCGCTCGACGAACCCGTCGCGCTCCATCCGGTCGAGCGTCCGCGACATCGTCTGCGGCTGGACGCGCACCTGCTTCGCGAGGGCGTCGGGGTTCGCCGGTCCGTCGGTGGCCAGGTGGTGGAGCACGACGACGGCCGCGTGGGTCAACCCGATGTCCCGCAGCCGCTCGTCCCACCGGCGCTCGATGATCCGGGCCGCGGTGCTGAGGAGCCGTCCGGTCGGCCAGTCGCCGGGCTCGAACGCGACCGCACCCGTGCCGTCCCGGTCTCCTGCCATGCGCCGATCCTACGGCGCACGGCGCGGTGCGCAGCGGACGGGAGGCACGGGTCGGACTGGCACCGTCCCTCCAGGCCGGCGGGTCGACACGTCCGGCAGGTCGGGGTCAGCCGAGACCCGCCACGAGGTTGATCACCGTCGCGATGATCCCCGTCCCGAACAGGAACGACAGGAGTGCGTGCCGCAGCGTCGTCGACCGGATCCGGCTCGTCGAGATGTTCGTGTCCGACACCTGGTAGGTCATGCCGACCGTCACCGCGAAGTAGGCGAAGTCCGAGTACCGCGGGCGCTCGTCCTGGTTGAAGTCGATGCCACCGGGGGTCCCGCTGTAGTACAGCTCGGCGTACCGCAGCGTGAAGAGGGTCTGCACGAGGAACCAGGACAGCCCCACGCTGACGACCCCGAACGCCGCCGCAGCGTCCTGCCGCCACCCGTGCAGGGACTGCGCGTGCACGAGCACCACCGCGATGGCGACGACCGAGGCGAGCGCGGCGAGCACCAGGAGGATGTCGCTCACCGTGCGGTGCGGGTCCTCGCGGGTGGCGATCCGGGCCGTCCGCTCCGGGTCCGCGCGGAGGATCACGGGCCACATGGTCCCGACGTACACCGCGCAGGCGGCCGCCCACCCCGCCGACGCCGCCCAGACCGGCTCCCCGAGGAGGACCGCGGCCACCGCGACGACGACCCCGACGACGAGGGTGAGGACGAGCCGGAGTCGGTAGCGGCGCGATCGGCGGTGCGGGGTGGCGTCGGGCATGGAGCCAAGGATCCCGCACGACGCTGCCGGAAGCGCGGCGCGGCGCACGACCGGGAACCGACCTGTCCGAACCCGAAGGCGCCGCCGACGCCCGGGCCGGGCTTCCTCAGAGGATCCTCGGAACGCGACCGACAGACTGCCGGGATGGCTTCGCACAGCACCGGGACCCGCGCCTCGAACCGCGCCGTGGGCGCCGCCTCGACCCGCGCCGGGGGCGCCACCTCGACCCGTGCCGGGTCCGACCGCGCGCGCGGGGTGCTCGCAGCACCGCGGCACTGGGTCGTGCCCGTCATCGTCCTCTGGGTGCTGACCTTCGGGCTCGGGTTCGCAGTCCGTGGCGCCACGGGGCTCCTCGACGCGCAGCTCGGCCTCGACCGTCTGCTCAACGCCGCACACACCCCGGTGGCCGACGCCGTCGCGATCGCACTCGACAGCCTCGACAGGATCCCCGTCGTCGGTGCGTGCCTCGTCGTGCTCGTCGTGGTCGGCGGGCTCCTCCGCGGATGGCTCCGTGCGATCGGTGCGGGGGTGGCGTCCGGAGCCGGCTGGCTGTTCTGCCTGGTGCCGAAGCAACTCGTGCACGAGACCCGGCCCGCCGCGGACACCCTCGCGCACCACGTCGACGCCGGGCGTGCCACCCTGAGCTACCCCAGCGGGCACACCGTGTTCGCGGTGACGCTCGTCGTCGCGGTCCTCGCGCTGACCACGAGCGCCGGGCAGCGCTGGGTGGTCGGAGTCGTCGGGGCGGTCTTCGTGCTCGTGGTCGCCTGGGCCCGGCTCTACGTCGGTGCGCACTGGCCGACGGACGTGCTCGGGGCGCTCCTCGCCGGGGTCGCGGGTGCGCTGCTCGTCATCGGGGTGTGGAACGCGGTCGTGCCGCGGGTGCTCGACCGCCGCTGAGCGTGCCTCACGGCCGACGGCGTCCCGTGCCAGGCTCGGGGGATGACGACGAACCCGAGCGACAGCACCCCGTTGGAGTTCACCGACTACGACACCCGCCTCGGCGCCTACGGCGTGGTCGTCGACGAGCAGGACCGCGTGCTCCTGGCCCGCTGGAACGCACCCTCCGGTGACATGTGGATCCTGCCGGGCGGCGGTGTCGAGTTCGGCGAGAGCCCCGAGGCGGGACTGATCCGGGAGTTCGAGGAGGAGACCGGCTACGACGTCGAGTGCGGCGCACTCCTGGCCGTGCGGACGAACACCATCACGGCGGATCAGCGGTTCGTCGCCACCGATCGGCCGATGCGCACCGTGCAGGTGTTCTACACGGCGCGGATCCTCGGGGGGACGCTCCGGGACGAGGTCGGCGGGAGCACCGACGCCGCCGCGTGGTTCCCGGTCGCGGAGCTCGCCTCCGTCCGGCACGCGCAGAACGTCGAACAGGTGCTCGAACTCGCCGGTGCCACCGCTGCTGCCCGGGGCGGCGCGAGTCCGGGACCCGCGGTCAGTCCCCCGCGATGACGCTCAGCACGTTCCCCGACGGATCGGTGAACCACGCGATGAGCGGCCCGCCCCTGCGGTTCACGCCCTTGTCGTCGGTCATGCCCTCGTAGTGCAGGAACGTGACGCCCTTCGCCGCGAGCTCGTCCACGGCGGCGTCGACGTCCGGCACGGGGAAGTTCAGCACGGTGAAGCCCGCAGGTTCGTGCGTCGGCCCCTTCGGGTAGACGAGCACCCCGTGCCCGCCGCCGAGGTCGATCGTCAGCATGCCGTGGTCCTCCCGCACGGGGAGTCCGAGCACGTCCGTGTAGAACGCCTTCGCCTCCGGCACGTCCCGCACCGAGAACCCGCTGAACGCCTTCGTCGCATCGACCATGCGCCACAGTGTCCTCCTCGGCTGGCGCCGCCGCCAGCCCCGTCCCCGTCCCGCCCCCGCCGAGAGGGCGCACCTGCGACGCCTCGAGTGGCCAGGGGTCCCGAACGCGACTTCTCGGGGTCGGACTGGCACGATGGCCTCGTGCCTACACCGATCAGCGTCGACGCTGCGGTCGAGCGGGCGCTCGCGCTGACCCGCGGGGCGGCCGGGAGGGTCGTGCTCGGCATCACCGGCAGCCCCGGCTCCGGCAAGTCCACACTCGCGCGCCGCGTGGTCGCCGCGGTCACGGCGGAGCTCGGCCCCGCCGTCGCGGTGCAGGTCCCGATGGACGGGTTCCACCTCGCGAACGGATCGCTCGAGGCGCTCGGCCGCAGAGGACGCAAGGGAGCCATCGACACCTTCGACGCCGAGGGGTACGTCGCGCTCGTCCGGAGGCTCGCCGCCGCCTCGGAGCCCGTCACGTGGGCGCCGGACTTCGACCGCCGCGTCGACGAGCCGGTCGCGGGCAGCATCGCCGTTCCGCGGCGGACCCGGCTCGTGGTGACGGAGGGCAACTACCTGCTCGACGCGACGGACCCGTGGGACGCGCTCCCGGGCCTCCTGGCCGAGTCCTGGTTCTGCCGGGCCGCACCCGACGTCCGCGTCGACCGACTCGTGGGGCGGCACATGCGGCACGGCCGCGACTTCGCGGCCGCGCGCGCGTGGGCCGTCGACGTCGACGGCAGCAACGCGGACCGGGTCGAGCCGACCGCAGACCGCGCCACCGTCGTGGTCCTGACCTGAACCCGCGATTCCTGTAACCCGACCTGGAGGTTTCCCATGACCATCGCCATCACCGGCGCGACCGGCAACATCGGCGGCGCCGTCGCCCGGGCGCTCGCCGCGTCGGGTCTGCCGTTCCGCATGATCGTCCGTGACGCCAGCCGCGCTCCGGTGCTGCCGGACACCGAGGTCGTCGAGGCGACGTTCGCCGATCGGGAGGCTGCGAGCCGGGCCCTCGGCGGTGTCGACCTGCTCCTCATGGTGTCCGGGGCCGAGGCGGAGGACCGGCTCGACCAGCACCGGACGTTCGTGTCCGCGGCCGCGGAGGCCGGGGTCTCGCACGTGGTCTACACGTCGTTCGCCGGGGCCGCCCCCGACGCGACGTTCACCCTCGGGCGCGACCACTTCGCGACCGAGCAGGCGATCCGGGACTCCGGGATGCACCACACCTTCCTCCGCGACTCGTTCTACCTGGACTTCGTCGAGGACCTCGTCGGCGAGGACGGCGTGATCCGCGGGCCGGCCGGGGACGGTGCCATGGCGGCGGTCGCACGCGCCGATGTGGCGGCAGTCGCGGCGACGGTGCTCCGGGACCACGCGGCGCACCTCGACGTGACGTACGACCTGACGGGCCCGGCGGCGATCACCCTCACGGAGGCGGCAGCGGTCGTGTCCGAGGTCCGGGGTCGGCAGGTCACCTACCGCCCCGAGACCCTCGACGAGGCGTACGCGTCACGGGCTCGGTGGAACCCCGAGCCGTGGCAGGCGGACGCGTGGGTGAGCACCTACACCGCGATCGCGGAAGGGGCGCTCGCCGAGGTGTCCGGCGATGTCGAGCGGGTCATCGGCCGGCCACCGATGTCGCTGCGCGAGGTGCTCGCCGCGGGGTGAGCGTCGGGCCCTTGCGTCGGGCTCGGGCGCTCGCGTCGAGCTCGGGGTCAGTCGACGTCGCGTGCGGAGATCGACCCGACGACCCCGAGCACCAGCACCGACACCACGACCGCCACGAGCGGCAGCGTCCAGGACCCCGTCGCCTCGTGCAGGGTGCCGACGACGAGCGGGCCGGCGGACCCGAGCAGGTACCCGCCGCCCTGCACGAACGCCGACATCCGCCGGGCGTCGCCGTCGTTCGTCACGAGTCGGACGATCACGATGAACACGATGGTGATCCCGCCACCCTGCGCCGCCCCTCCGAAGATCGACCAGAGGAGCCACAGGTGCGGCGCGACGAGCAGTCCGACGGGCATCGCGAGCCAGAAGACGCTGATGAGCATGATGATCCGGCGCGGCCGCCACCGCCCGGCGAGGATCGGCACCCCGAGTGCCCCGACGACCGCGAGGATCTGGAACACCGCCGAGCTCGCACCGGCCGACGCGGTGTCGAAGCCGATCTCGTCGTGCAGGAGGGTCGGGATCCACGCGGTCAGCCCGTAGTACGAGAACGCCTGGCCGGCGAACGCGAGCGTCAGCCCCCACGCGACGAGTCGTCGCGCGGGCCTGGGTGCCGGTCGCCCGGTGTCCGTCCGACGGCGGACCTCGGCGGGGTCGAGCACCTGGTCGATCGGTCCCGTCACCGGCAGCGGTTCCCTGGTCACACCGCTGTCGGCGTGGCCGAGCGGTCCGAGGAACGCTGCCCGCAGGCCGACGGCGCGCGACCAGGCCACGGCGGCGATGACCACGAACCCGCCCCAGATCGCGATCGCGAGCGGCCACCCCCAGACGGCGGCGATCGGAGCGGTCGCGAGCGACGTGGTCATCGACCCGATGTTGAGCGCCGACGTGTAGACGCCGGTGACGATGCCGACCCGCTCGGGTGGTGAGTCCCGCCGGATGACGACCGGGATCACCACGTTCCCGATCGTGATGGCGACACCGATGACGATCGTGCCGACGACGAGTGCGGTCGCGGTGCCGGTCGACCGGACGACCGTCCCGATGAGCACCCCGACGAGCGACGCCGTGACCGCGCGTTCCGGGTCGAGCCGGCCGATGAGCCACGACGCGAACGGGGTGGCGAGCGCGAAGCAGAGGACCGGGATGGTGGTCAGCAGCCCGGCGACCGTCGACGAGATGCCGAGGTCGGCTCGGACGTCGCCGATCACCGGGGCCGTCGCGACGATGGGCCCGCGGTAGTTGAGCGCGATGAGGACGATCGCGGCGGGCAGCAGCCAGCCGGCGTTCCTCGCGACCGTGCGGACCGCGCTCACGGCAGCCGGATCGGCAGCAGGATCGGCAGCAGGTCGAGCGGGGTCGCGGCGCTGGCGATCGTGCCGGCGGACTCGGACGGGGCGCCGTAGCCCCACTCGGCGAACACGGTCGGGACACCGTGCACCGCCGCGCCCTCGACGTCGTGCAGCCGATCACCGACGAGGACCGGTCGCGACACGTCGTGGCCGGCGTCGGCGAGGCGTCGGAGTGCCTCCGCGACGACGTCGGCCTTGGCGCTCCGGACCTCGTCGTCGCTCGCGCCGGTGATGAAGTCGAGGTACTGCGTGAACCGGTAGTGCTCGAGGATGTAGGTCGCCGGCGTCTCGGGCTTGCTCGTCGCGGTGGACAGCGGGACCCCGGCGTCGTGCAGGGTGCGGAGGACCTCGCCCATGCCCGGGAAGGGCCGGGAGTCCAGCGCACCGTGCGCCAGGTAGTGCTCCCGGTAGACGGTGAGGGTCCGTTCGGCGAGGGCCTCGTCCATGCCCATCGCCTGCCGGAACGTGTCGAGGATGGGGGGTCCGACGAAGGAGAGCAGCGTCGCGGGCGGGGGGACCGGGACCCCGAGCTCGCGGAACGTGTACGTCAGGCTCTCGGTGATGCCCGGGGCGGAGTCGCTGATCGTGCCGTCGAGGTCGAAGAGGATCACGCTGAAGGGGCTCGTTGACATCGGGGCCAGCCTACCGGGCGGCGCCCCGCCGGACGGGAGGGACGGGTCGGCCCCGCACCGTCCCTCCCGTCCGCCTGCGGAACCGGGCGGGAGGTGTCAGGCCTTCGTCGGTCCGTAGAACGACGAGACCTCGTCGAGCTCCATCTCTGCCGTCTGCTGGATGAGTGCCAGCAGGTCCTTGTCGAGTCCGGGCGCGAACTCCTCGAGCCGTTCGTCGGAGATGTACGACGGCACGCCGGCCGGTGCCTGCTCGGTCGCGGTCAGGTCCGTGCCGTCCTTCGACGGGGAGGCCCCGCGGAAGATCTTGCCCGCCTCGGACTTGCCGTCGAGGTCGAAGCTGTACTGCTTGCTCTGCAGACCCAGGTCGACGAGCGCCTTGACCTCCGGGAACTGCTCCGCGTTCGTCTTGGGGATCGGCAGGAGTGTCTTCCAGTCGACGCCGAGCGTCTCGAGCGCCTTCGCGTAGGCGTTCTCGTGGGCCTGGTCGCGGACGATCAGGTACGCGAGTGTCGCCCGTGCCGTCGGGTTGTCCGTCATCTGGTAGATCCGGCACTTCTGCAGGCGGCCCGTCGACTCGAGCATCAGGTCGTACAGCAGGTCGAGGGGCAGGTTCCCGGAGTTGTAGACGTACGAACCGCTCCAGGGGTTGCCCGCCGAGTCGACGGGCAGGGCGCCCTGGGCCCCGACGAGGTAGTGGTGGATGTTGCCGGTGTCGAGGGCGATGTGCAGGGGTGTCGCCCCACCCGCCCCCGGGGTGTCGAGCGGGTCGGTGAGCTTGCCGGAGTACTCCGGGGCACCGTCGAGGAGGTGCGAGATGGTCGTGCCGATGAGCTCGACGTGGCTGATCTCCTCGGTCCCGACGCCCTGGATGAGGTCACGGTAGGGCTTCGCGGCCGGTCCGCGGAAGTTCATCGACTGGAAGAGGTACTGCATCATCGTGCGCATCTCGCCGAACTGACCGCCGAGTCCCTCCTGCAGCGCGTTCGCGGCTGCGGGGTCCGGCTCGCCGGTGGCGATGTCGTTGATCCAGGTCTGTGCGTGGAAGTACATGTGAGCCTCCTGGGCTGCAGGCAGCGGATGCCGCCGCGGCTCACCATGCTCGGGGGGTGCTGGGTGCGCTGATCCTTCGTCCGGTGGGCGCAGTTCCGGGGTGGTGGTGCGGCGGCGGGCGCGTGCCGGGGTGGTGCGGTGGCGGGCGCACGCCGGCGGGGCGGGCCGCAGCCGTGCCTCCAGGCCGTACGTGCGACTGTCGCTTTCACGGGAAAGCGACCGATCGGGCGGGAACCACGGGCGGATCCGTCGCTTTGGGGGGAGAGCGACGAACTCGTTCGCGCGCGCGGACGCGCCGAGCGCTCAGAACAGGCGGGTGTGCCCGCCCTCGATGCCCCGCATCGCGTCGTAGTCGAGCACCAGGACGCGGATGCCGCGGTCCTCGGCGAGGGTCCTCGCCTGCGGGGCGAACGTCTGTGCGGCGAGGACGCCCTGCACGGGCCGGAGCAACGGATCGCGGTTCATCAGCTCGAGGTAGCGCGTCAGCTGCTCGACCGCGTCGATGTTCGCGTTCCGCTTCATCTCCACTGCCACGCTCGCGCCGCCGCCGTCCCGCGCGAGGATGTCGACCGGACCGATCGCCGTCATGTACTCGCGCCGGACGAGGGTGTGCCCGTCCCCGAGGAGCGCGATCTGCTCGGCGAGGAGCTGCTGCAGGTGCGCCTCGACCCCGTCCTTGACGAGCCCGGGATCGACGCCCAGGTCGTGCGAGGTGTCCGAGAAGACCTCGTGCACGGAGACGATGAGCCGGTCCTGGGTCTTCTTCTGCGTGACCGTCCAGACCTCGGTGATCCCCGCCGCGGTCTGGTCGTCGTCCGGCTCGCCGATGCTGATCGTGCAGGGCGGACTCATCCAGTTGAGCGGCTTGTAGCTGCCGCCGTCCGAGTGCACCAGCAGGCTGCCGTCCGCCTTCAGCATGAGGAGCCTGGTGGCGAGGGGGAGGTGGGCCGACAGACGCCCCGCGTAGTCCACGGAGCAGCGGGCGATGACGAGACGCACGCCCTGGAGCCTACCGGCGGTCGGCCGACGCCCGGGCCTCGGCGGCCGCTGTCGCATCGGTCTGCGGGGACACGGTCGCCGGGTCGGCGGTCGTGTCCGTTCCGTCCGGCGCGGCGCCGGTCCCGGATCCGGACTGGAGGCCCGGCTGGCGTCCGCCCCGCCGGTCCGGTTCGCGGGCCGCCCCGGACACGATCCCCGCGACGATGATGAACACGAAGACCAGGAGGAGCGCGCGCAGCAGGCCGAACCCCTCGCCGAGGAACCCGATGAGCGGGGGACCCGCCAGGAACGCCACGTACCCGATCGTCGCGACCGCGCTGACCCTCGCGGCGGCGGTCCTCGGGTCGTCGGCCGCGGCGGACATCCCGACCGGGAACCCGAGGGACGCGCCGACGCCCCAGAGGACCACCCCGACGATCGCCCACGGCACCGACGGGGTGAAGATGAGCAGGCCCATGCCGAGCACGGCGAGCAACGCACTGCCGCGGAGGACCGGCACCCGCCCGAACCGGTCGATGACGAACACCCCGCCGACGCGTCCGATGGTCATCGCCGCGACGAAGACCGTCAGCGTCAGGCTGCCGCCCGCGTTCGTGAGGCCGTGCCCGTCGACCATCGCGAGGGCGAGCCAGTCGTTCGCGGAACCCTCCGCGAGGGCCATGCCGAGGACGATGAGCCCGATGAGGATCGTCCCGGGAGACGTCCACACCGCCCAGCGCGACACCGCGACGGGCACGGGCGACGTGTCGGTCCCCACGGGGTCCGTCATCCGTTCCTCGCCGAAGGCACGGATCGCGACGACCATCGCGATGCTCACGAGCACGCCGATCACACCGAGGTGCAGGGCGACCGGGATGTCGAGGCGCTCGGCAAGGGAGCCGAGTGCCGCGCCGCCGAGGGTGCCGAGGCTGAACGCGGCGTGGAACAGCGGCATGATCGCCCGGCCGCCGGCACGTTCGGCAGCGGCACCGGAGACGTTCATCGAGACGTCGCACAGTCCGTTGCCGAACCCGAAGGCGATGAGGCACACCCAGATCACCCAGAAGCCCCAGCCGAGCGTGACCGCGAGGGACGCGGTGATCATGCCGACCACCAGGCACACGGCGGCGATCTCGACACCGCGCTTCGCGCCGAGCCTGGCCACGATGTGTCCGGCGACCGTGAGTCCCGCGATCGAGCCGATGGACATGCCGACGACGAGCAGGCCCATCTCGAGTGTGGAGGCGTGCAGGGAGTCCCGGACGCTCGGCACCCGTCCGAGCCAGGTCGCGATGTCGAGCCCGGAGAGCGTGAAGACGACGAAGACGGCGTTGCGCCAGGCCTTCGTGGTGGGTGCGGTCGCGGCGGGGGCGGTCCGTGCGGTGCTCATGGGGTGCGCCTCCTGGGACGTCGGTGTCTGGTGCTGGTCTCGGTGCTGGTGCCTGCGGTGGTGCTGGTGTGCACTGTCGAATCGATTCGATCGGGCGCGATGACTACGCTAACGACCCATGGACGATGCGGCAAGCGACACGAGGGACCGGCGACCGACCCTCGCCTCCGTGGCGCGTGCGGCCGGCGTCGCACCCTCGACGGCCTCGCTCGCCTTCAGCGGTGCGGGTCCGGTCGCGGAGGAGACGAAGGAACGGGTCCTCGCCATCGCCGCGGAACTCGGCTACGACGGTCCCGATCCCCGGGCACGGTCCCTCCGACGCGGGCGGTCCGGGGTCCTCGGGGTCGTGCTCGACGAGCGCCTCAGTGACGCCTTCCGGGACCCGGTGAACATCTCGACGCTCGACGGCATCGCCGAGGTCGCCGGAGCGGCCGGGGCGTCACTGCTGCTCGTGCGGAGTCCGCTCGACGGTGCGGAGGGCTTCGGACCCCTCGTCGACGCTCCCATGGACGCCGTGATCCTCATCGGGTGCAACGTCCGGATCGACGCCGCGGTGGCGGTCCTCCGGCGGCGACGGATCCCGGTCGTGGCGATCGAGGCCGACGGCATCGACGGCGCGGTGCCGATCCAGCTCGACAACTGCGATGCCTCCCGACGTGCGGCGGCGTACCTCCGGGACCTCGGGCACGACACGGCGACGATCGTGGCGCTCCCGCTCGACGCCGACCGGACGCGCGGCCCGGTGACCCCTGCGCAGGAGGCCGCATCGACCGCGTTCACGACGACCGAGCGGATCCGCGGGGTGCGAGCGGTGTTCCCGGACGCGGGCATCATCGCCACGGGCGGCAGCACGGTGGAGGAGGGACGGCTCGCGGGTGCGGCCCTGTTCGGTGCCGGAGGGGGGCGCGATGATGCGGCCGGTGCCGGTGCCGGTGCCGGTGCCGGTGCCGGTCCCGGTGCCGGTGCTGCTCGTCGGCCGACCGCGGTCGTCGCGCAGAGCGACCTGCTCGCCGTCGGGGTCATCTCCGCGGCCCTCGAGGTGGGACTCCGGGTGCCCGAGGACGTCAGCGTCGTCGGGTTCGACGGCATCCGCATCGACGACAGCCTGCTCCACCGCGCCCCGATCAGGACGCTGACCACGCTCGTGCAGCCCGCCGTGCAGAAGGGCCGGGCGGCGGCACGTGCGGCGCTGGCGATGCTCGAGGGCGCCGAGCCCGAGGCCGCGTCCTTCCACAGCGAGCTCCAGATCGGCGACACGGCCGGCCCGCCGCAGTCCCCGCCGCAGTCCACCCGCGAAACACCAGGTTGACCGGATCGCGCAGGGGTATTTCCCTGCGCGATCCGGCCAAGGTGGTGTCTTGCGGAGGAGCGCGCCGCCTCAGCCCCGGGCGACCGCCGCCGCGATCCACCCTCGTCGGTGCGCCCGGAGGCCGAGGGTCACCGCCCGGATCCCGATGTACCCGAACGAGAACACGGCCCACAGCATCACGAGCGAGCTCGTCCGGTCCGAGCCGGTGCTCACGAGCCACAGCAACGGCAGGTACACGACGAGGTTGATCCCGCCGGCGATCGCCAGGTACCGGGCGTCACCCGCTCCGATGAGCACACCGTCGAGCACGAACACGTACCCCGCGATCGGCAGCCCGGCCGCGATGACCACGAGCACCGTCGGCAGGAGGTCCAGGACGCGGTCGTCGTTCGAGAACACCGGACCGAGCACCCCGCTCACCGCGAGCGTCAGCAGACCGAGCCCGATGCCGCCGGCGACCCCGAGCACCACGAGCCGCGTCGTCACCAGCCGCACACGGTCGGGATCCCGTGCCCCGAGCGCGTGCCCGATGAGCGCCTGCCCCGCGATCGCCAGTGCGTCGAGGGCGAACGCGAGGGTCGAGAACACCGTCAGGGCGACCTGCGTCGTCGCGAGCGGAGCGATGCCGAGGCCAGCCGCGACCCCGACGGTGCCGAGCATCGCGATCCGGAGCGACGCCGTCCGGAGGAACAGCCACGCACCGCTCCGGAGCGCCCGTCCGACCCCGGAGAGCCCCGGCGCGAGCGGTGCGCCCGTCGCCCGTGCCGCGCGGACGGCGATGACGACGTAGACCCCGGCCATGGCCCACTGCACGACGACGGTGCCGGCCGCGGAACCCTCGATGCCCATCCCGAGTCCGTAGATGAACAGTGCGTTGAGGAGCCCGTTCGTCACGAAGCCGACGCTCGCGACGACGAGGGGTGTCCTGGTGTCCTGCAGTCCGCGGAGGAGTCCCGTCGACGCCATCACGACGAGGATGCCCGGCAGACCGAGGAGCGACACGAGGAGGTAGGCGCTCGCCGCGTCGGACACCTCCGGTGCAGCGCCGAACAGCTCGACGAGCGGGCGGGTGAGCGGCCATCCGACGAGCGCGAGGACGATCCCGAGCCCGAGTGCGAGCCACATGCCGTCGAGACCGGCGTGCACCGCACCGCGTCGATCGCCTCCGCCGAGCGCCCGAGCGACCGCCGGGGTCGTCGAGTACGCCAGGAACACGAGCAGCCCGGTGACGGTCTGGAGGATCGCCGCCGCCACCCCGACGGCCGCGAGCGACGTCGCGCCGAGGTGTCCGACGAGCGCGGTGTCGGTGAGCAGGAAGAGCGGTTCGACGACGAGCGCGCCGAGCGCCGGCAGCGCGAGTCGCACGATGTCACGGTCGACGGGCGACAGGCCGAGCCAGCGCCGTGGTCGTGATGGCGCTCCGTCGACGGGTGCGCGCTCGCCGCGCGTTCGCCCGCCGCTTCGGACTGGAGGATCGGGTGGGGTGGCCGACATCGCCTCAGTCGGCGACGCGGTCGCGCCCGGCGCCCTCCGGCCCGACGCGGTCGCGGGGTGCGTCCCCGGCCGGGTCCGAGCCGTGCTGCACCCCGTGCGGCACGACGCCGCCCTCGGTGCCGCGTGCCCGTCCGATGAGGTCCATGAGGTGGTAGACGACGATGGCCGCCACGGTGCCGATGATGATGCCGCCGAACGTCGCGCCGCCGAACCCGAACGTGAAGTCGGCGATCCCCATGATGAGGGCGATGCCCGCCGTGAGCTGGTTCTTCGGCTTGGCGAAGTCGACGCGGTTCTCGACCCAGATCCGGATGCCGATCACGCCGATCAGCCCGTAGAGCGCCGTCGTGGCACCGCCGAGGACCCCAGCCGGGATCGTCGAGATGACGGCGCCGATCTTCGGGGAGAGCCCGAGGAGGATCGCCGCGATGCCCGCGACCCAGTACGCCGCGGTCGAGAACACGCGCGTGGCCGCCATCACCCCGATGTTCTCGCCGTAGGTCGTCGTCGCGGATCCGCCACCGATGCCGGCCAGCACGGTCGAGATGCCGTCGGCGAACAGGGCGCGACCGGTGAGCGGTGTCAGGTCACGCCCGGTGAGCTGCCCGACGCCCTTGACGTGTCCGACGTTCTCCGCGATGAGCGCGAGCACGACCGGCAGGAACCCGAGGTAGACGGCCAGCTGACCGCCGTCGAAGGCCGGGAGGGTGAACGTCGGCAGTCCGACCCAGGCCGCCTTGCCGACGGCGGAGAAGTCGACACCGCCGCCGATGATCGCCGCGAGGTACCCGACGACGACGCCGACCACGATCGACAGCCGGCCGATCATGCCCCGGAACACCACGGTGGTGAGCACGATCGCCGCGAGGGTGATGAGCGCGATGACGGGCTGCTTCAGGAAGTTGTCCTTGGCGGTCGGCGCGAGGTTGAAGCCGATCAGTGCGACGATCGCCCCGCTGACGACCGGGGGCATGAGGACGTCGATCCACCGGGACCCCGCGAGCCCGACGATCAGACCGACGATCGCGAGCAACCCGCCGACCACGATGATCCCGGAGAGCGCGAGCGGGATCCCGCCGATCTTGGTCGCCGCCGCGATCGGTGCCAGGAAGGCGAAGGAGGACCCGAGGTAGCTCGGCAGGCGGTTCTTCGTGATGAGCAGGAAGAGCAGCGTGCCGACGCCGCTGAAGAGCAGGGTCGTCGAGGGCGGGAAGCCCGTGATCAGCGGCACCAGGAACGTCGCGCCGAACATCGCGACGACGTGCTGGATGCCGAGGCCGACGGTGCGCCCCCAGCTGAGTCGTTCCTCGGGCAGCACGATCGCCGATGCCGAGACCGTCCTGCCGTCGCCGTGCAGTTTCCACCCGAGTGCCATGCCGGAACCCTATCGACGGACGCGGCTCCGCAGTGTCCCGGACCGGCCACCTGTGGACAGGACGCGTTCTGCACAGGCGACCCGGCCCTCCCGGCATTCCGTCGCACCCGGTGGCTATCGTTGTCCGCATGACGACCGACGCTGGCCCCACCCCGGGAACGACCCTCACCTCCGGCATCCACACCGACGAACTCGACGCCACGGTGCGCCCGCAGGACGACCTGTACCGGCACGTCAACGGCTCGTGGATCCGCTCGACGGAGATCCCGGACGACAAGGCGCGGTACGGGTCGTTCACGATCCTGGCCGAGGCTGCGGAAGAGGCTGTCCGCGACATCATCCTGCGCTCGCAGGAGGCCGACCAGGGCACCGAGGCCCGGAAGATCGGTGACGTCTACGCGAGCTTCATGGACGAGACCACGCTCGAGAACGTCGGCAGCGGGCCCATCGACCCCCTCCTCGGCGAGATCGACTCGATCACCGACCTCGGCCAGGTGCTGACGATGGCCGGTCGGTTCGAGCGGCTCGGCGTCTCGGGCTTCATCCAGCTCTTCGTCGACAACGACCCGGGTGACCCGGAGTCCTACGTCGTGTTCCTCGAGCAGTCCGGGCTCGGGCTCCCCGACGAGTCGTACTACCGCGAAGAACGGTTCGCGGACATCCGCGACAAGTACCGCGAGTTCGTCGCCGCGATGTTCCCGCTCGCCGGGTTCACCGAGAACGCCGTCCGGACCGAGCACGTGATCACGCTCGAGACGGCACTCGCCGCGGCCCACTGGGACAACGTCACGACCCGGGACAGCCAGAAGACCTACAACCGCATGCCGTGGGCGGATGCCGCTGCACTCGCACCTGGGGTCGACCTCGCGACCTGGGTCGCCGCCATCGACGCTCCGGCCGGGGCCTTCGACACCGTGGTCGTCCGCGAGCCGGACTTCCTCACCGGACTCGCCGAGCAGCTCACGAGCCAGCCGCTCGACGCCTGGAAGGACTGGCTGCGCTGGCAGGTCATCCGGTCGTCGGCCGCCTACCTGACGAGCGCGTTCTCGGCCACGAACTTCTCGTTCTACGGCACGGCCCTCACCGGCGCCCCGAAGCAGCGCGACCGCTGGAAGCGCGGTGTCTCGCTCGCGCAGGGCGCCCTCGGCGAGGCGATCGGCCGCATCTACGTGCAGGACCACTTCGATGAGTCATCGAAGGCGGCGATGGACGACCTGGTCGCGAACCTCGTCGAGGCCTACCGTCAGAGCATCTCCGGGCTCGACTGGATGACCGACGAGACCCGCGAGCGCGCCCTCGACAAGCTGTCGAAGTTCACGCCGAAGATCGGCTACCCGGACGTCTGGCGTGACTACTCGAAGCTGCAGCTGCGACCCGACGACCTCCTCGGGAACGTCCGGGCCGTGGCGTCGTTCGAGGTCGATCGCGAGCTCGGCAAGATCGGGTCGCCGATCGACCGCGACGAATGGTTCATGACCCCGCAGACGATCAACGCGTACTACAACCCAGGGTTCAACGAGATCGTGTTCCCCGCGGCGATCCTGCAGTCCCCGTTCTTCGACGCCACGCGCGACGCGGCCGCGAACTACGGCGCGATCGGTGCGGTCATCGGCCACGAGATCGGCCACGGGTTCGACGACCAGGGCTCGCAGTACGACGGTGACGGCCGCCTGCAGGACTGGTGGACCGAGGCGGACCGCGCGGCGTTCGAGGAGCGGACCAAGGCGCTCATCGCGCAGTACGACGCGCTGGTCCCGACCGAGACCCCGGACGACCACGTCAACGGTGCACTCACCATCGGCGAGAACATCGGTGACCTCGGTGGGCTCGCGATCGCCTGGAAGGCGTACCTGATCTCGCTCGACGGCCAGGAGCCGCCGGTGATCGACGGGCTGAGCGGCGCCGAGCGGTTCTTCCTGAGCTGGGCACAGGCGTGGCAGATGGCGATCCGTCCGGAGGAGGCCTCGCGGCTCCTGTCGATCGACCCGCACTCGCCGAACGAGTTCCGGTGCAACCAGATCGTCCGCAACATCGACGAGTTCTACGCCACGTTCGACGTCACCGAGAAGGACGCCCTCTGGCTGGACCCGGCGCAGCGAGTCACCATCTGGTGATGACCGAACCCGACGCATCTCCGCGACGACGACAGCGAGCGGTCTCGCGTGCCGCCGGTCGTCATCGCGGCGGTCTCGACGATGCCTTCTCGGGCACCGTCGAGGCGCTCGGCGCGCTGGCGTACGACGGGGCGAAGGTCAGCGCGTCGGTGGTGGACACGTCGACCGGGCACGCCGTGCTCGCGATCGACGACCGCGTGGTGCTGCCGGTCGCCGGGGTCGGGCGCCTGCTGCTGCTCATCGAGGTCGCGGCGCAACTCGAAGAGGGTGCGCTGCACGGTGACCGCCTCCAGCGCATGGCGCGCGACACCGCGACCGGTCCCGGGCTCTGGCAGTTCCTGCAGGAGCCGACGCTGCAGGTCTCCGACCTCGCCACACTCGTCGGTGCGACGGCCGATGCCTGGGCGACGAACGCGCTCCTCTCGACGGTCGGCATCGACGCCGTGCGGGTCCGCGCCGAGGGACTCGGCATCGACCGCAGCGCCGTGATCGACCGGGTGCGCGATCGACGAGGACCGGACGACGCCCCCGACTCCGCGGTCGCTGCGGTCCGGGAGCTCAGCTGGCTGATGCGGGGACTCGCCCTCGGGGACGTCGTCGACGATGCCACGAGCAACCGGGTCCTCGGCTGGCTGTCGCTCGGCATGGACATGTCACTCGTCGCGGGAGCCTTCGGGTTGGATCCGCTGGCGCATCGAGCCCTCGACCACGGGCTCCAGTCCGTCGCGGTCACGGGTTCGGGTCCCGGCGTCCGGAGCGAGACCGGGGTGCTCCGTGGGCCGGAACGGTCCGTCAGCTACGCGGTGTCGGTCTCCTTCGACGACGCGACCATGCACCAGCGGCTCGCGGTGATCGATGCGCTTCGCGCGATGGGCGCCGACATCCTGGACGCCGTCCACGCCTGACGCGGCACCGTGCACGCCCGCGACGACGCTGCCCGCGTCCGCGTCCGCGTCCGCCCCCGCGCCCGCGCCCGCGCCCGCGCCCGCTCCCACTCCCGCGTCCACTCCCGCGCTCGCCCGCACAGCCCGCCGCCGACGCAACACCCCCGACGCCAGCGCGATCCCGACGAGGACCACCGCCCCGCCGACCGGTTCGTTCCATCGCACGTGCTCCCCGAGCACCGCCACGCCGAGCGCGACCCCGACGACGGGCGTCAGGTACGTCACGGTGGACGACCGCGCAGCACCCCACGCCTGCACGAGCCGCGTGTTCCAGATGAACGCGACCCCGGTCCCGACGCAACCGAGCGCGAGCATCGCAGCCACGATCCTCCAGTCCAGATCCACCGGACCGCGGGCGGCGAACGGGGCGACCACGAGCATCAGTCCCGCAGCGAGCGTCAGCTGCACCGCCGACAGGGTCGGTGCGTCGTGCCCGCTCCCGGCGACGAACCGGCGGAGGTACGCGGTCGCGAAGCCGTAGCAGGCGGTCATCCCGACGAGCGCGAGCTGCCCGGGCAGCGTCGTCAGCACGCCGGTGTCGCCGAGCACGTCCCACGGTCCCACGAGCACGAGCACGCCGGCGATCCCGACGCCGATGCCGACGAGCTGTCGGCGCTGGATGCGGTCGGACGGCACGATGAGCGGCAGTGCCAGGAGCGTCATGATCGGCGTGGTGGCGTTGTAGATGCTCGCGAGGCCACTCGGCACGGTCTGCTCTGCCCAGGCCACGAGGCTGAACGGAACCGCGTTCATGAACGTCGCGACCACGAGCATGTGCCCCCAGAGTCGTGGTTCCCGCGGCCACCGTCGCCGGGTGACGAGCAGGATCGTGACGAGCGTCACCGCGCCGAGCACGATGCGGGTGGTGGCGACCTGCTGCGAGGACAGCCCGACGAGCGCGACCTTCATGAACAGGAAGCTCGAGCCCCAGGTCAGCGCGAGCAACACGAACGCGACGAGGTCGTGTGGCCGTGGACGGGTGCCGTTCATGACGCTAGTGTCGGACCGTCCGCGGGCATGAGGCAAACGCATCACGCTCATCCCCACATGAACGACACGCATGCAGCCATGAAGGGGTCTCGTGAGCATCACCATCGCCCAGCTCCGCGCCCTCGTCGCGACCGTCGACCGCGGCTCGTTCACGCTGGCCGCAGCGGACCTCGGCGTCGGACAGTCCGCGGTGTCGCACGCGGTCGCCGGACTCGAACGCGAGGTTGGCGGCCCGGTCATCGAACGTCGCGGCCTCGCGGTCGCGACACCGCTCGGCGACGTCCTGCTCGGTCACGCCCGCAGCGTGCTCGCCTCCGTCGACGCGCTGGAGGCATCGGTGCGGCCCGCCTCGGCGCGCGGCACCGTGCGACTCGCGGCCGTACCGACGGTGTGCCAGGGCCTGCTCCCGAGACTCCGGTCGGTCTGGGCGACACGGTTGCCGGACGTCGACGTGCAGGTCTACGAGGGCGACGACGACGAGATGCCCGAGTGGCTCGAGAGCGGCACGGTGGACGTCGCGATCCTCGTCGACCCGGTTGCGGTACCCGACGGCGGCGTCGTGGTGGCCCGGGACGAGATGGCGGCCGTGGTCCGGTCCGACCATCCGCTCGCCGGGACCGAGGCGCTCACGCTCCAGGACCTCCACGACGACGGACTCGTCGCCGGCGGCGGTGGTTGCGAGCGTCAGATCGAGCGGATGCACGAGCTCGCCGGGATGCCGTTCACCTACGCACATCGGGTGCGTGACATGGGCACGGTGTTCGGGATGATCGAGCGCGGAGAGGGGGTCGCGATCGTGCCGACCCTCGGCAGGGTGATGCTGTCGGACCAGCTCGTGATGATGCCCGTGACGACCCATCTCGAGCGGACCCTCGTGCTCACAGGGCCGTCGGGGCGTCCGTGGCACCCGCTCGCGAGTGCGCTCGTCGCCGCCGCCACCTGACGACGGCCGGGCCTCAGCCCGCGGTCACCGCCCCCACGCTCAGGAGCGACACCGACGTGTCGTTGCACGCGACGTACCCCGTCGCAGCGATGAACATCGCCGTCTTCGAACCCGGGGGGTAGACGCGGAAGCCGTCCGCGTCGCGCGGCGAGCACTCCGCGTTCGAGAAGTTCCCGGCCTGGACGATCTTGAGCGGCACGGAGACGACCCCGCCTGGTGCGAGCGTCTGGGCGTCGTGCGCCGCGGACCGGTCGAGGGTCGCCGGGGAGCCGATCTGGGTCCCGTTGCCGCCTCCGACGAACGACACTCCCGGCCAGCCCTGCAGCGTGCAGTCGGTCGAGCCGGTGTTCGTGAACGTCAGGGTGATCTCGACGCTCCCCGCAGCACCGCCCCCGCCGGCCGCGGTCCCGCCGCGCAGCTGCTCGACGGCGCATCGCGTCCCGGCCTGGGTGCCCCCTCCGGTGTCCCCGCCGGCCGCATCGGTCGACGAGGCGCTCGGACTGGCGCTCGAGTCCCCGCCGGTGCTCGGGCTCGCCGTCGCGGTGGTCGTCTTCGTCGCGGTCGCGGTGACCGTCGCGGTGGGATCGTCGCTGCTCCCGCCACCGGCGCAGGCGGTGAGCGTGCCGAGGATCGCCACCCCGGCGACGACGAGTGCGAGGACCTGTTGCTTGCTGTGAGCCATGACATCAGGCAATCACGACTGCGATGCATCGGGGATGATCTTTACCGAATCGCAGCCGAGTCCCCTCCGAAGTCACTCGGAGGGATGACCCCGCTCGCGCGTCGACGACCGCACCGGGGCACACTGGTCTCGATGCGGTGTCGACGACGACCCCGCGCGACCCGGAGGGTGGACCCCATGGCTGGCAAGCACGAACAGGCACGCGGCGACGGCGCGCGCATGGACGGCATGACGTCGTCGAGCGGCGAGTTCGTCGACTCGGACATCCCCGGCGAGGAGCGCGCGGAGTCCCGCGAGCCCGTCGGCGAGTTCACCGGCAGCGACATCCCGGGCGAGACGGCCGAGGACAGCGCCCCTCGCGAGGGCGAGGGATCCTACGAGGACTCCGACATCCCGGGCGAGGCCGAGCCGAGGCCGGACGAGACGGTCGGCACGTTCACCGACTCCGACATCCCGGACGACGGAAGGTCCTGACGACCGAAGGTCCTGACGACCACACTTCCTGACGCACAGAGGGCGCGGACGCGCCGCGGGCGCATCACCGACGCACTGGAGGCACGCAGCCGTCCGCCCCGCCGGTCCGGCCTGCTCAGTCCACGAGTCCCGCGGCGACCAGCAGGCGGAGCGTCTCCACACCGGCCGGTGGACACCGGCTCGCATCCGCCGACGTGACCCATGCGGTCGAGTCCACCTCGGCGGACGCGACCGGCTCCTGACCGTGCACGGTGCCGCCCTCCCTGTCCGCATCCGGTCGGACCAGGAAGAGGTCCATCCGCACCACGGTGCCGGGCGCCTGGTCGTGCGCGAGCTCCGTCACGGTGCCGAACGCGACCACGTCGGCGGGCGTCAGTCGGATCGCGGTCTCCTCACGGGCCTCCCGGACGACCGCGTCGACCGCGGTCTCGCCGCGCTCCCGCTTGCCGCCCGGCAGGTAGAGGACGTCGCGGCCACGGCTCCGGACCATCAGGACGCGTCGGTCCCGGACGAGCAGGAGGCCGCTGACCAGGATGGTCCGCGCCGCATCATCGGCCAGCGCCGCATCATCGGCCGGCGTCGCGTCATCGGCCGGCGGCGTGATGTCGCTCGGCATCCGATCGTGCGTCAGGAGGCGTCCGCGGCACCGTCGCGACGACCGTGGACCGCGCGGTCGGCGAGCGGGACGATCGGTGCGGCCGCGGGGGCGGTCTCCGGACGGATGCCGTACATGGCGTCGATCGCGGCGACGAACTCGTCGGCCCGACCGCTCCGGCCGAGCTCGCGGGCGCGGACCGACGGACCGTGCAGGAGCACGCCGGCCAGGTGTCGGAGCGCCTGCTCGGTGCGCTCGGACGAGTCACCACGGCCCCGAGCGCGCTCGATCTCGGCGTCGAGCAGGTCGAACACGTGGCCACGGAGGGCGACGAGCGCCGGCGTGACCGACTGCTCGAGCCCGGCGGCGTGGAACCGGCTCACGGCGTCGTCGACGATCGCGCGGGCCTCCGTCTCGGCGTTGAGCTCGGCGAGCGGCGCATGGAGGCTGATCGTCTCGAGGTCCAGGAGCTCGACACCGTCGACCGATGATGCCGCGGGGTCCACGTTCCGCGGGAGCCCGAGGTCGATCACCAGACGCCGCGAGCCGTCCGCGAGGTCGTCGGCGCTGATCACGGGCACCTCACTCGACGTGCACGTGATGACGATGTCCGAGGCGCCGATGGTCGTGCGGAGGTCGGTGGTCGCAGTGAGGTCGTGCTTGGCGGCGAACGGGACCGCCCGGCCGGAGGGGGAGAAGACGGTGATGTCCACGGCGCCTCGGTCGCGGAGCGCCGCCACGGTCGTCGCGGCGTAGCGGCCGGTGCCGACGAGGAGGACCCTGGTGCCTGCCCAGTCGGTGACCCGCGACGCTGCGAGCTCGAGCGACAGGCGGACGAGGGAACGTCCGGCCGCCCCGATCTGGGTCCGGGTCTTGACGCCGCGAGAGGTGTGCGCGGCCTCCTGGAACAGGCGCTCCAGGTCGGAGGTTGTGGTGCCGCGGGTCCTGGCGTCCTCGAGGGCGCGACGGACCTGCCCGGAGATCTCGGTCTCGCCGACGACGACGGACTCGAGCCCGCTCGACACGGCGAACAGGTGCTCGACGACGTCCCCGCCACCGAGGACGCGCACGGAGGTGGAGAGCTCGGACGGCGGGACGTCGCTGGCGGTGCTCACGGCGTCGATCGTCGCCGCGACTGCCTGGTCCGTGTCGCCGGTCACGTCGAGGTACGCCTCGAACCGGTTGCAGGTCGCGAGGACCACGGCACCGTCGAGGATGTCGGAACCGGTGACGAGGCCGCCGGCCGCGCCGGGTGCACCGATGCTCAGTCGCTCCAGGAGATCGAAGCTGGCGTTCTGATGCGACGCCGTGAGACAGATGAGCACGTAATCCATGGTAAACCCGCCCGCCGACGTTCCCCTCCGAGCATCCGACCGATGGAGCTGAGGACTCCGCAAGGTCCGGCACGGGCGCGGATGCGAGAATCGACGCCGTGACCGACGCCACCCTCGCCCTGCCCCCGGCGCACCCGCTCGCCTCGGGTGCCACCGCGAACTCACCGCTCGTCCGAGCGCTCCGCGGGGACCGACCGGAGCAGCTGCCCGTCTGGTTCATGCGCCAGGCCGGTCGATCGCTCCCCGAGTACCGCGAGCTGCGGATCGGGACGGCGATGCTCGACGCCTGCCTCGACCCGGCGATGGCGTCCGAGATCACCCTGCAGCCGGTCCGCCGCCACGGGGTGGACGCCGGCATCTTCTTCAGTGACATCGTCGTGCCCATCAAGCTCGCGGGCGTCGACGTCGACATCGTGCCCGGCAGGGGTCCGGTGCTCGGCAGCCCGATCCGCTCCGCCGCCGACGTCGACCGTCTGGAGCCGCTCGACCCGTCGGCCCTCTCGCCGATCCAGGACGCCGTCGCACGCACCGTCGCGGAACTCGGCACGACGCCGCTCATCGGGTTCGCCGGTGCGCCGTTCACCCTCGCCGCGTACCTGGTCGAGGGTGGCCCGAGCAAGGACCACATCCGGGCACGGACGCTGATGCACGCGGAGCCGGAGGTCTGGGACCGCCTCCTCACGTGGGCGGCCGACGTCTCGGGGGCCTTCCTGCGGGCCCAGGTGCTCGCCGGGGCCTCCGCGGTCCAGCTGTTCGACTCGTGGGTGGGGTCGCTGTCGCGCGCGGACTACCTGGCCCGCGTGGCTCCGCACTCGGCACGGGCGCTCGACCACGTCCGCGCGACCGGCGTCCCCCGCATCCACTTCGGGGTCGGGAGCGCCGAGGTCCTCGCCGACATGGCCGGCAACGGGGACAGCCCACTCGACGTCGACGCGGTCGGTGTCGACTGGCGGATCCCGCTCGACGACGCCGTGCGCCGTGTCGGGACCGAGCACACGCTGCAGGGCAACATCGACCCCGCCATGCTCTCGGCGCCGTGGCCCGTGCTCGAGGCGCACGTCCGCGACGTGGTGGCCCGCGGTGGTGCGGCGCGGGCGCACGTGGTGAACCTCGGGCACGGCGTCCCGCCCGAGACCGACCCGACCGTGCTGACCCGTGTCGTGGAGCTCGTGCACTCGCTCGGGAGCGGGGCGTCCGAGGCCGCGGAGTGAGTCGCGTCGTCGTCGTGGGGGGCGGGCTCGGCGGGCTCGTCGTCGCCAGGGACCTCGCGAAGGGCGGCGCCGACGTCGTGCTCGTCGAAGCGGAGGACGAACTCGGCGGGATGCTCCGGACGCACTCCGTCGCCGGACTCGACCTCGACCTGGCCGCCGACTCGTTCGCGACCCGCGGGGACATCGTCGCGGCGCTCGCCATCGAACTCGGCCTCGGCAACGAGCTGTGTCTCCCCGATCCCCGCGGTGCGTGGCTCATGACGCGCGACCGTCGGACGGCACCGCTCCCGGCGGCCGGACTCCTCGGCATCCCGAGCACCCCGATGGCGGCGGACGTGCTCGCGGTGATCGGCACGGCGGCCGGTCTCCGAGCACAGATGGACTCGCTCATCCCCGCACCGGTCGGAGCCGCCGCCGTCACGCTCGGCGAACTCGTCCGCAAGCGGATGGGGGCCGGGGTCCTCGAGCAGCTGGTGCTGCCGATCGTCGCCGGTGTCCACTCCACGCACCCGGACGACCTCGAGCTCGACCGCGTCGCGCCCGGTCTCCGTGCTGCCCTGCTCCGCACCGGGTCGCTGGCGTCGGCCGTCGTCGCGCAGCGCGCAGCGGTCCCGGCCGGGTCGGCGGTCGGGGGCATCCGGGGCGGGATCGCCCGGCTCGTGCGCGAGCTCGTCGCGGACCTCGACACCTACCGTGTCGACGTGCGGCTCCGGACCCGCGCCGTCCGGATCGACCAGCACGGTGTCGACGTCCAGCCGGTCGGGGACAGGGGCGGGGCCGAGGACGGGCACGGGGGCGGCGAGGTGGAGCGCATCGAGGCGGACCACATGGTCGCGGGGGTCGCGGACCCGACGAGGACCGCACCGGCCAGGCGCACGGGGATCGAGCTCGTCACGCTCGTCGTGGACCAGCCCGAGCTCGACGCGGCCCCCAGGGGGACCGGCATGCTCGTGCACCCGGACGCGCAGGGCGTCGGCGCCAAGGCGCTCACGCACGCGACCGTCAAGTGGCCGTGGCTCGCCGAGCGGACGGACGGGAGGCACGTCATCCGCCTCAGCTACGCCATCGGCCCGCAGGACGGTGCGGCCGCGTCGGGTGTCGGTCGGAGCGCCGTCGTCGGTCCGGACAGCCCCTCGGCCGTGGCCGCTGCCGCCGACGCCGCGGCCATGCTCGGGGTGCCGCTGACCGCGTCGCAGGTGGTCGGCGCCGCCCGGGTGCGCTGGCACGGCCCGGACTCCGAGCCCGCCGCGCTCGCCGACGGGGTCGTCGGGGTCGGCGAGGCCTCGAGCGGACGGGGGATCGCCGGCATCGTCGCGGCGGCCCGATCGCGCGCGGCGGCGATCCTGGGCGCGTGACCGGTCGAGCCGGAGCAGCGAGGGCTACTGTTGTCCGAGTCACCTTTTCCCCGATCGCCGACACATTCCGTCCGGCGCATGACATCTCCAGGAGGACCTCCATGGCAGGAAGACTGATCTTCGTCGCCGGTGCGGCAGTCGGGTACGTCCTGGGCGCCAGGGCCGGACGCGCACGCTACGAGCAGATCAAGTCGGCGTCGAGCCGGGTCTGGAACAGCAAGGGCGTCCAGAAGCAGGTGCACACCGCGTCCGACTTCATCGCGGACCGTACCCCCGACGTCGCCGAGTTCATCGGCGAGACCACCAAGAAGGTCGTCCGCAAGGCAGGCCCCAAGAAGGACGCCTGATGACGACCGAGCGTCCGACGACCGCTCGTCCGGCGACCGACCGTCCGACATCTGGTCGACCGACGACCGACGGACGCACCGGTGACCGCAAGCGGTCGCTCTTCGGCCTCGTCGGCGACGTCCCCGGGCTCGTCAAGGACCTCGTCAAGGGCGAACTGTCGCTGCTCAAGGCCGAGGTGCTCGGCAAGGTCAAGATCTTCGCGTTCGCTGCCGCGTTCCTGATCGTCGCGCTCGTCATCGTGTTCTACGCGATCGGCGTCTTCCTGACCGCAGCGGTCCTCGGTCTCGCGACCGTCCTCCCCGGCTGGCTCGCTGCCCTCATCGTCGCCGTGCTGCTGCTCGTCATCGCGGGCATCATCGGGTTGCTCGGATGGAAGCGGTTCAAGAAGGGCTTCCCGCCGCTGCCGGAGCGCACCATCGCCAGCGTCAAGAACGACGTCAACGCCGTGCGCGGGATGGGCAAGAAGCCGACGCCCCCGACACAGCACTCTGATCACCGCCCCGACGTGAGTGGGACCTTCTGATGGCGAACGACCCGGCGCAGGGCACCCCGGACTTCGACGGGCTGACCGACCGCGTCGCCGCCACCAGGGCCCAGCTCTTCGACACCCTCGACGCGATCGAGGACAAGCTCAACCTGCCCAAGCAGATCGGGATCGCCGCATCGCGCGTCAAGCGGGGCGTCGAACAGCGTCCGGTGCCCTACCTGGCAGCGTTCGCAGGGGGTGCCCTGGCCATCGGGGGTATCGTCGTGATGGTGATCCGGCGCCGCTAGGCGCGTCGTCCGGGCACTGCTGACGGCAACGGTGCCGGTTCGAGTTCCCGACAGAAGGACGATGGATCCATGAGTACCGCCGTGCCTGCTCCCTCGAGCAGCGAGCACACCCCAACGCACCACTCCACCACCGCTGGTCACGGCTCCGATGCCGCGTCGTCGATCGATCCGGCATCGGGCATCGACCCGAACCTGATGACCGCGTTCGCGCTGTGGGCCGTGTTCCGTCGGCCGGTCGGGTCGGTCGCCGAGGCCGGTCCTGACGCCGTCGCCGAGCTCGACGCCGCGGTCTCCGCCGGTGCCGAGCAGGGTGTCACGGTCCGGGGCTTCTACGACGTCTCCGGCTTCCGTGCCGATGCCGACGTGATGATCTGGCTGCACGGCGACGACGCGCAGACGATCCAGTCGGTGCTCCGCCGGATCCGCCGGACGGTCCTGTTCGCCGACGCCGAGCCGGTCTGGCACGTGATGGCGATGCACCGCGAGGCAGAGTTCAACAAGCGGCACACGCCGGCCTTCCTCCGCGGCAAGGACCCGGAGGCCTGGATCACGGTCTACCCGTTCGTCCGGTCGTACGAGTGGTACCTGCTGCCAGAGGACGAGCGGAGCACGATGCTCCGCGACCACGGCATCAACGGCGCCAAGTACCGCCGCGTGCTCACCAACACGATCGCGACGTTCGCGCTCAGCGACTACGAGTGGATCCTGCCGCTCGAGTCGCCGGAGCTCGTCGACCTGGTCGACCTCATGCGCGATCTCCGCGCCACCGAAGCACGGCTCCACGTCCGTGAAGAAGTGCCGTTCTACACGGGTCGCCGTGTCACCACCGCCGAACTCCCGGAGGTCCTCGCCTGATGAGCGCAGACACCAGTCACATCTCGAATGGCCAGCTCGTCATGGCCGCCACCCCCGCCGCGGCCGACGGTCCCGAGCACGTCACCGAGCCGACCGCGTACGACGCGATCCTCCTCGCCGGCTTCGGCGGGCCGGAGGGCCAGGACGACGTCATCCCGTTCCTCCGCAACGTCACCCGCGGTCGCGGCATCCCGGACGAGCGGCTCGAGGAGGTCGCCCACCACTACCGGCACTTCGGCGGCGTCAGCCCGATCAACGCGCAGAACCGCGCGCTCAAGGCAGCGCTCGAGGCTGAGCTGGCTTCGCGCGGGATCGACCTCCCGGTGCTCTGGGGCAACCGGAACTGGGACCCCTACCTCGAAGAAGCCGTGCAGGAGGCCGCCGACAAGGGGTACGCCAAGCTCCTCGCGATCGCCACGAGTGCCTACAGCTCGTTCTCCGGTTGCCGGCAGTACCGCGAGGACTTCGCGCGGGTGCTCGAGTCGACCGGGCTCCAGGGCACGGTCTTCATCGACAAGGTGCGGCAGTTCTTCGACCACCCGGGCTTCGTCCGACCGTTCGTCGACGGTGTCCGCAACGCCATCGCCGAGGCCGTCGTGGCGAACGAGGGCCTCGACGTCGCGACCGAGCTGCACATCCTCTTCTCGACGCACTCGATCCCGTCGACCGACGCGGAGCGTTCCGGGCCGGCCGCGCGTGGGTTCGACGAGCACGGCGCGTACGCTGCGCAGCACGCCGCGGTCGGGCAGGTCGTGCTCGACACCGCGTGGGCGGAGTTCCTCGACACACCCCTCGGTGCCGCGTTCGCCGGTTCCGCGCTGCCGCCGTGGAAGCTCGTGTACCAGTCCCGCTCCGGCCCGCCGACGCAGCCCTGGCTCGAGCCCGACATCAACGACTACCTGCACGAGCTCGAGGGCGGCCCGACCCGCGCCGTCGTCATCGTCCCGCTCGGCTTCGTGAGCGACCACATGGAGGTCATGTGGGACCTCGACGAAGAGGCGACCGAGACCGCCGGCGAGCTCGGCTTCTGGTCGACCCGCACCCCGACCCCTGGAGTCGACCCCGCGTACGTCACCGGTCTCGTCGACCTGGTGCTCGAGCGTCGGGACGCCACCCCGGTCGAGGAGAGACCGCACCTCACCGACCTCGGACCCTGGTACGACGTCTGCCGCCCCGGATGCTGCGAGAACATCCGCGCGGGCTTCAAGCCGGCGGTCGCCGGACTGCAGCCGTGACCGGCGGTACCCCGACGAGCACCCAGCCCACCGAGGGCGCAGCACCCGGCACCGGTCCGGCCCCGATCCGCGTCGGGACACGCGGCAGCGCGCTCGCGCTCGCACAGTCCCAGCAGGCGGCGGCGCGGATCGGCAAGGCCGCCGGGCGTCCGGTCGAGCTCGTCACGGTCAAGACCGAGGGCGATCGCTCGAAGGAGTCCCTGGCGACGATCGGCGGTACCGGTGTGTTCGCGTCGGCCCTGCGTGAAGCGCTGGTGGCCGGCGAGGTCGACGTCCTGGTGCACTCGCTCAAGGACCTGCCGACGGCGGCCTACCCGGGCCTCACGATCGGTGCGGTCCCGAAGCGGGCGGACGCCCGCGATGCCCTCTGCGCCCGTGACGGCCTGACCCTCGAGACCCTCCCGGAGGGTGCCAGGGTCGGCACCGGCTCACCGCGCCGCGCGGCCCAGCTCCACGCCCGCCGCCCCGACCTCGAGATCGTGGACATCCGCGGCAACATCGACACGCGCCTCGGCCGCGTCGGGATCGACCTCGACGCCGTCATGCTCTCCGCGGCGGGTCTCGGACGGCTCGACCGGCTCGCCGACGCCACCGACCTCATCGGCCTCGGGTTCTGGCCGACGGCACCGGGTCAGGGTGCGCTCGCGATCGAGGTCCGCGAGGGTCACGGCGACGCCGCGCTCGACCGCGGGCTCCGGGGGATCGAGCACGCCGAGTCCCGACTCACGGTCACTGCGGAGCGGCAGGTGCTCGCGACACTCGAGGCCGGGTGCTCCGCGCCGATCGGGGCCACCGCCGTGATCGATGCCGAGCTGCTCCTCGTCACCGCGACGGTCTACCGGCCGGACGGCACCGAGTACCGGTCCGCGTCGCACGGTGCACACCTCGAGCCCGGGCCGGCCGCACCGCGTCTCGCCGAGGCCCGCGAGGTCGCCGAGCGCGTCGCCCGGGAACTGCTCGACCAGGGTGCGGCGGACCTCGCCGACATCGCGAGCTCTGCACGCCAGGGGCCGTGACGGACACCGCCCGACGCCCCACCGTGGTCCTGCCGCGCGGCGGCGAGTGGGCGGAACGGATCGGACGGGAGGCCCGTGCTCGCGGTCTCGAGCCGGTCACGATCCCGCTCATCACCACCGCACCGCCCGCGGACCCGGCGCCGTTGACGGCTGCGCTCGCCGCGCTCGCGCGGGGCGAGTTCGCCTGGATCGCGGTGACCAGTGCGACGGCGGCGAGGGTCATCGGCGGACTCGTGCCGAGCCTCCCGGCCGGTGTCAGGGTGGCCGCCGTCGGACGCGAGACGGCAGCAGCGTGCCTCGCGGCCGGATGGCCGGTGGACTTCGTCCCGACCGACGAGTCGGCGCGCGGTCTCGCCGCCGAGTTCCCGGAGACGGACGGCACGGTGCTGTTCCCCTGTTCGGAGATCGCGACGGTGCACCTGATGACGGGACTCCGGGACCGCGGGATCGCCCTGTGGGACGTGGCCGCGTACCGTACCGTGGGGACGGGCACGGCGCCGATCGTGCTCGATCCACCGCCGGACGCGATCCTCGTCACGAGTGGGAGCGTCGCCTCGGCGATCGCGCTCCGGATGCGGCCGCTCGACCCTCGCACCCGCGTCGCCTGCATCGGCCCGGGCACCGCGAGTGCCGCCGGTGCCCTCGGACTGCCGGTCCACGTCACCAGCCCGTCGCGGTCCGTCCCCGCACTCCTCGACGCCGTCGTCGCCGACCTCCAGACATCCCCGAACCACCCCACACCGGAAAGGTGACCGTGCCCGTCTCCCCAGCATCCGTCGGACGCTTCCCGCAGGTCCGTCCCCGCCGTCTCCGTGCCACCCCGGCCATGCGCCGTCTGGTCGCCGAGACGCGCCTCCACCCCTCGGAGCTCGTGCTCCCGATGTTCATCCGCGAGGGCGCGCCCGAGGCCGTGCCGATCGCGTCGATGCCCGGGGTCGTCCAGCACTCGCTCGACTCGTTCCGCCGAGCGCTCGTCGAGGGTGCCGAGGCCGGCATCGGCGGCGTCAACCTGTTCGGCGTCCCGGAGCAGAAGGACGCGCAGGGCTCCGGTGCGACCGACCCGGACGGCATCCTCAACGTCGCGATCCGCGTCGCCCGCGAGGAGGTCGGCGACGCCCTCGTCGTGCAGAGCGACCTGTGCCTCGACGAGTTCACCGACCACGGGCACTGCGGGGTGCTCGCGGCCGACGGCTCGGTCGACAACGACGCCACCCTCGTGCGGTACCGCGACATGGCGGTCGCGCAGGCCGAGGCCGGTGCGGAGCTGATCTGCATGAGCGGCATGATGGACGGCCAGATCAGGGCCGCCCGTGACGCGCTCGACATGGCCGGGTTCACGGGGACGGCTCTCCTCGCCTACGCGGCGAAGTACGCCTCGGCGTTCTACGGCCCCTTCCGCGAGGCCGTGTCGTCCTCGCTCGTCGGGGATCGTCGAACCTACCAGATCGACTCGGGCAACGGGCGCGACGGGCTCCGCGAGGTGGAGCTCGACATCGACGAGGGTGCCGACGTCGTCATGGTGAAGCCCGCGATGAGCTACCTCGACGTGCTCACCCGGACGAAGGACATCTCCCCGGTCCCGGTCTGGGCCTACCAGATCTCCGGCGAGTACTCGATGATCCACGCGGCCGCCCAGAACGGGTGGATCGACCTGGAGGCCGCCTCGATGGAGAGCCTCGTCGGGATCAAGCGTGCCGGCGCCGACGCGATCCTGACCTACTTCGCGGTGGACATCGCCCGCAGGCTCGGCGGCGGGCCCGCGGCGAGCACCAGTGGCGCGTCGGGCGGTCAGGCCGGGGGTGCACGATGAGCGGTGTGACGGCGACCAACGACGACCTGTTCCGCAGGTCCAAGAACTCCATCCCCGGCGGCGTGAACTCCCCGGTCCGCGCGTACGGGTCCGTCGGGGGCACCCCGCGGTTCCTGGTGTCGGCGAAGGGCCCGCACGTCATCGACGCCGAGGGTCGCGAGTACGTCGACCTCGTCGCGTCGTGGGGTCCGGCGATCCTCGGCCACGCCCACCCGGGGACGGTGCAGGCCGTGCAGGAGGCCGCCGCCCGCGGGCTCTCCTTCGGCGCGTCCACCCCGGGGGAGACCGAGCTCGCCGAGCTCGTCCGACACCGGGTGAGTGTCGACGGTGACGGCCCGATCGAGAAGATCCGCATGGTGTCCACCGGCACCGAGGCGACGATGACCGCGATCCGCCTGGCCCGCGGGTACACCGGTCGGGACCTCCTCGTGAAGTTCGCCGGGCACTACCACGGCCACTCCGACTCGCTCCTCGCCGAGGCCGGGTCCGGGGTCGCCACCCTGGCACTGCCCGGATCCGCGGGGATCACGGCGGAGACCGCGGCCCAGACCCTCGTGCTGCCCTACAACGACCTCGACGCGGTGCGGAAGGCCTTCGACGAGCACTCCGAGCGCATCGCCGCGGTGATCGTCGAGGCCGCCGCCGCGAACATGGGTGTCGTCCCGCCGTCGCGCGGCTACAACCGGGCGCTCGCGCAGATCACGCAGTCGCACGGCGCGCTGCTCATCGTCGACGAGGTCCTCACCGGGTTCCGCGTCGGGCCGGCCGGCTGGTGGGGCCTCGAGGCGTCGCAGATCGTCCCCGACGGCCGGGGGTGGAAGCCCGACATCATCACCTACGGCAAGGTCATCGGGGGCGGTATGCCGCTCGCCGCGCTCGGTGGTCGCCGTGAGGTGATGGACTACCTCGCTCCGCTCGGGCCGGTCTACCAGGCGGGCACGCTCTCCGGGAACCCGCTCGCCGTCGCCGCGGGGATCGCGACGCTCCGGGCCGCCGACGCCGGTGTGTACGCACACCTGAACCGCACGGCGGACACCATCTCGACCGCGGTCTCCGAGGCCCTGTCGGCGGAGGGTGTCGCCCATTCCGTGCAGCGCGCCGGGAACCTGTTCTCGTTCGCGTTCACCGCGTCGGCGCCCCGGAACTACGACGACGTGCGTGCGCAGGACAGCTGGCGCTACCCGCCGTTCTTCCACGCCATGCTCGACGCGGGTGTGACCCTGCCGCCGAGCGTGTTCGAGGCGTGGTTCGTCACGGCGGCGCATGACGAACGCGCGGTGTCCAGGGTGCTGGATGCCCTGCCCGCCGCCGCACGGGCTGCGGCCGCCGCGACCCCGTAGCGGGAGCCGTACCCCGAGCGCGTGGCCGCACCCGACGCGCATGGCACCAGTTCCCGCGCATCGCACCACTTCCGGCGCATCGCACCAGTTCCGGCGCATGGCACCGCCCGCGAACGGTGGTGTGGTGCGCCAAGAGCGGTGCCAACACTCGTCGCGCATGGCACCAGTTCCCGCGCATGGCACCACCTCCCGCGCATGGCACCGCCCGCGAACGGTGGTGTGGTGCGCCGAGAGTGGTGCCATGCGCCGGAAGTGGTGCGGCGCGCGGTGCGCACGGGAGCGGGCGACGGACTGGAGGGACGGTCCCAGGCCGACCCGCGCCTCCCGTCCGCGTCCGGTCCTGTTCCCGACCCGCGCCTCCCGTCCGGTTCCGGTTCCGGTTCCCTCCCCACCGGGGCGCGACGCATCTCGGACTGGGGGATGACCGTCGGGCGCGACCCCGGGACAATGGGGGCATGGACCGCGACGGGTGGGTGCGCGTCGCCACGGGGACGAACGTCGGCGGACGCGCGGCAGGATCGGGTGTCCGACGCCGGGTGTTCGTCTGGGTCGGACTGGCGGCGGTGGCCGCGATCGTCGCCGTGGTGCTCCTCGGGAACGCCGCGGCCGAACGGCTGGCCGAGAGCGACGCCGTCTCGGACGCCGCGCGCATCGCCGACATCACCGGGGTCGGGGTCGTCGCGCCGCTCGTGACGGACGCCCTCCTCGACGGCGACCCCGCCGCCCGGACAGAGCTCGAGGAGGTCGTGCGGAAGTCCGTGCTCCGGAACGGCGCGGTCCGCGTCAAGATCTGGGACGCGGACGGCACGATCGTCTTCTCCGACGAGGAGCGACTCATCGGGCAGCGCTTCGAGCTCGACGAGGACGAGCGTGAGGCCCTCGCCGGCACCGTCGTCCAGGCCGAACCCACCGATGTGGACGAGCCCGAGAACGTGCACGAGCGGGCGTTCGGGCGCCTGCTCGAGGCGTACCGGCCGGTGACCACGCCCGGTGGGACGACCGTGCTCTTCGAGGAGTACTTCCGCTACGACGTCGTCGGGGAGCGCGCCGCCTCGCTCCGCCGGGGCTTCGGGGCCGTCACGATCGGCAGCGTGCTGCTCCTCGCGCTCCTGCTCGCCCCGCTGGTGATCCGCCTCGCGGTGCTGCTCCGACGCGGCCGTGCCGAGCGGACGGAGCTGTTGACACACGCGCTCGAGGCGTCGGACACCGAGCGACGACGCATCGCCGCCGGGCTCCACGACGGCGTCGTGCAGGACCTCGCGGGGACCTCGTTCGTCCTCACGGGGGCACTGTCGCGGGTCGACGAGCCGGTCCGGACCGAGCTCGGGGCGGCGGGCGGCACGGTGCGCGCATCGATCGCGGCGCTCCGCACACTGCTCGTCGACATCTACCCGTCGAGCCTCGCGCGCGCCGGCCTCACCGCAGCACTCGACGACGCGACCGCGCTCCTCCGGTCGCACGGGGTCGACGTCCGTGTCGCGGTCGACGAGTCGACGATCCGGACCGAGGCCCAGCAGCAGCTCGTCTTCCGCGTCGTCCAGGAGGCGCTCCGGAACGTCGCGCGACATGCCCGCGCGACCAGCGTGGACGTCCGCGTGGTCCGCGACGGCGGTGCCGCGATCGCCGAGGTGTCCGACGACGGCGTCGGGTTCGACGTCCCGACGATGCTCGCGAGCCCGCCGACCGGGCACTTCGGTCTCCGCGTCCTGCGGGACACCGTCGGCGCATCCGGTGCCGTGCTCGACGTCAGGAGCCGGCCGGGCGGCGGCACGGCGTGGCGACTGCGGTGGGCGCCGTGACCGGCGTGCACGGGGATCGAGACGCGCGGGTGATCACGGTCCTCGTGGCGGACGACCACCCGCTCGTCCGGACGGGCCTCGCGGGACTGCTCGGCGCGACGGCGGACGTGTCGGTCGTCGGGCAGGCGTCCTCCGGCGAGGAGGCCGTCGCGCTCGCCCGGGAGCTCCGTCCGGACGTGGTGCTCATGGACCTCTCGATGCCGGGGATCAGCGGGGTCGAGGCGACCAGGCGTGTGCATGCGGACGCCACGGCGTCGGCGGTCGTCGTCCTGACCTCGCTGCACGATCCGGAACGGGTGCGTGCCGCGCTCGACGCCGGTGCCGTCGGGTACCTGCTGAAGGACGCCGACCCGCAGACGGTGCTCGACGGGGTCCGGGCGGCCGCGGCAGGGGGTGTGCCGCTCGACCCCCGGGCGGCGCGGGCGCTCCTGCCCGAGCCGGGTGGGCGCGCCAGCACGATGCGGGTCGAGCCCACGGGCACGGCGACCGTCGAGCCCGGGGACACGGCGACCGTCGAGCCCACGCGTACGGCGGCGATCGAGCCCAGGGGTGAGGTCCCGGCGATGACCGAGCGGGAGCGCGAGGTCCTGGGGCTCCTCGCCGAGGGCCTGCCGAACAAGCAGATCGGCGTGCGGCTCGGGATCCGCGAGCGCACCGTGAAGGCCCACGTCGGGGCGGTGTTCCGACGCATCGGCGTGCAGGACCGGACGAGCGCAGCACTCTGGGCACGCGACCACCGCGGCGGGTACTAGTACCAAGGTCCGATCGACGCCGCTGCCGTCGCCGCGCGAGAGTTGCCCCACCGGGACGGTCCCGGACATCTCGATCCGGGAGGATCACCATGACGCTCCGCACCAGTCTCCGTACGAGCAGGACCGCCCTCGTCGGCGTCACCGTGGCCACGGCCGCCGTGGTCGCGCTCTCCGTCGGCCTCGCAGCCCCGGCGTCCGCCAAGACCGCTACCACGACCGGCGACTACCGCGTCACGATCGGGTCCACCACGTACGACCCGGCCCCCGGCAAGACCGCGAAGGTCGAGGACCTCGCGGCGTCGTCCGGCCGGATCGTCGTCAGTGGCGTCAACAACCGCTTCACGATCGACCCGTCCACCCTCGGCGTCTACGACTACACGCTCACCGGGGCCCCTGACCCGCTCCGGATGGTGACGAAGCCGACCGTGGTGTTCGCCTCGAAGGTCCCGACCCTCACCGCGGCACAGCTCGCCGGCGCGAGGATCAAGCAGCTCGAGATCCGGGACGACACCCTCGTCGCGCTGTTCACGACGAACGGCGGCAAGTTCAAGATCCAGGCGAAGGACGGTGCCCAGGGCGGCATCTTCCAGATGGAGACCGAGTTCGCCGGCCCCGTGGAGTTCACCCACACGCTCGGCGCCGGTGTCTTCTACTTCGTCAACCCGAACACCGGCAAGGTGAACTTCGGCGACGGCACCTCCGCGGTCACGAGCGGCTCGGGCGCGCACCAGATGCTCCTCGGCAAGGACAGCCCCCAGGTCGCGACGAAGACGTTCCAGAGCGGCTCGGTCACGAAGTGGATCGTGCAGCCCGGTGGTCGTCTCGGGGGCGTGCTCGGGGAGGACTCCGTCGAGCTCTCGCAGGGCGCCACGAACTGCACGAGCCAGTGCCAGGCGCAGAACCAGATCCACGGGTCGCTCCCGGTCCCGGCCGATCCGGTGAACCCGACCCCGATCGCCGGCTGACCCTCGACATCGGCCCGGTACGGACTGGAGGCGCGGTGCCGGCTGGCACCGCGCCTCCAGTCCGTCTCGGTGCACCCTGGTGCAGGATGGATGCATGAAGCTCGCCGAAGCGCTCATCGAGCGCGCCGACCTCCAGAAACGCATCGAGCAGGTCCGATCACGGATCGCGACGAACGCCAGGTACCAGGAGGGCGCCGAGCCCGAGGAGGACGCCACGGCACTCCTCGCCGAGGCCGAGCGGATGGTCGCGACGCTCGAGCGGCTGCTGCTCCGGATCAACACGACGAACGCGGCGACGACCCTGCGGGACGGCTCGACCGTCACGGCGCTCCTGGCCCGTCGTGACGCACTGCGGCTCCGACACTCGCTCGTGTCCGGTGCTGCCGACGCGGCCGCCGGCTCGAACGGCTACCGGCAGCTCCGCTCCGAGCTCAGGACGATGGCGGCCCTGCCCGTGGCGGACCTCCGGAAGCGCGTCGACGACCTCGCCAGGAGCATCCGCGAGGTCGACGTCGTCATCCAGCGCACGAACTGGGAGGTCGACCTGGCCGACTGAGGCATGACGGCGGTGAGTCGGTAGGCATCGCGGGGCGAGTACGGACCCGGCGGATCAGCGGGCACTCTGATCCACGCAGGCGCGGTGGGCAGCGCTCATGGCGAGAGCCGTGCACACACAGCCCAGCACCGATCACCGGTGACCGCGCACTGCGCACACCGCACAACCACGTACTGACCGGGATGCTGAGGGCGGGTTCGGGGACCTCATCGCATTGCGGAATTTCATGCGCTACATCTAGTGTTCCAGGATGACGAATGCCACTGACAGATCGACCGCGACGCCACCGGCAGGACCCCCGCTCTGGGCTCCCTGGTACGGCATCGGGTTCCCGGCGGCGTTCGGGCGGTTCTTCCGCAAGTACGCGGACTTCACGGGTCGGGCCGGCCGCGCCGAGTACTGGTGGTGGGTCCTCTGGGCGGTGATCATCTTCGTCCCGCTCTCGATCGTGGGCAGTGTGATCGATGTCGCCACGGGGTTCGGCGCGGACACCGACCCGGCGAGCCTGCAGGCCGTCACGGAGTCGTTCCGATCGCCGTCGAGCATCATCTCGTACGTGTTCGGGCTCGTCATCCTGGTCCCCGGCTGGGCACTCGCCGCCCGACGCCTGCACGACACCGGACGGAGCGGCTGGTGGCAGCTGCTCCAGCTCGTCCCGATCGTCGGGGGCATCGTCCTCATCGTCTGGTACGCGTCGGCGTCGCGGCCGGACGGGGCGCGGTACGACCGACCGCGTCGCTGACGCCTGCGCCCGCGCGACCGGCTGACGGACTGGAGGGACGGTGCCGGACCGCACCGTCCCTCCAGTCCGTCTCTCAGCCTGTCAGCGCGCCGTCCTGACGTGGCAGCGTTGCGTCAGCGCGTCAGGACCGCGGCGACCTCGGGGATCCGGTCGATGTACCCGGACACGAGCTGGCGTGCGACGGAGACGCTGTCGACGAGCGGGTGCAGCGCGAACGCCTTGAGGGCCTCGTCCTTCGACCCGGTCATCGCGGCGGCGATCGTGTGGCGCTCGACGTCCTTGACCTGCGACATGAGCCCGATCTGGTGCAGGTCCGGCTGCGCGGTGCTCAGAGGGTGCACCCCGTTCGCGTCGACCATCGTCGGGACCTCGACCACGGCATCGTCCGGCAGACCCGTGATCGTGCCGGCGTTCCGGACGTTGAGGATCATCGTCTGCCGTTCGTTCCGGCTGATCGCGGCCATCACGCCGAGTGCGACACCCGCGTAGCCCTGGTGCGCCGGGTCCGCCTCGCGCTCCTTCTGGTGGGTCGGCTCCTCCTGGGTGCCGCCCTTCGCCTCGGCCATGTACGACGCGCTCCGACGCTCGACGGTCTCGCGCCAGAGCTCGGCCACCCCGTTCCCCGCCGCGGTCGCCCGCTCGTAGAACGCACCCTGCGACTGCGCGAGGAAGTCCCCGCGGGTGGTGCCGGAGTCGATGATCGACCGGACCGCGTCGCGGCTGAAGTAGTAGTAGTACAGGTACTCGTTCGGGATCGCGCCGAGGGACCTGACCCAGTCGAGCCCGAAGACGTGCCCCTCCTCCATCGCGCCGAGCAGGTCGTCGGAGCCCATCAGCTCGGGCAGGATGTCGCGCCCGTCGTACATCACCCGGCGCATCCACCCGAGGTGGTTGAGGCCGACGTAGTCCATCTGCACGCGGGTGTGGTCGAGGCCCATGAGCCCGGCGACCCGACGCCCGAGGCCGGACGGGGTGTCGCAGATGCCGAGGACGCGGTCGCCGAGCACGGTCTGCATCGCCTCGGTGATGATCCCGGCCGGGTTCGTGAAGTTCATCACGTAGGCGTTCGGGGCGAGGCGCTTGATGACCTCCGCCGCCTCGACCATGACCGGCACGGTGCGGATCGCGTAGGCCAGGCCGCCCGGCCCGGTCGTCTCCTGGCCGAGCACGTTCAGGTCGAGCGCGACGTGCTCGTCGCAGCGGCGACCCTCGAGCCCGCCGACGCGCAGGGCGGCGAAGACGTAGTCCGACCCCTCGACCGCGGTCTCGAGGCTCGTCGTCGGGACGAGCTTCGGCGCGTCCGGGAACTCGGTGGCGAGCTCCGTGAGGATCGCCATCATGGCGTGCAGGCGGACTTCGTCCACGTCGTAGAGGGCGACCTCCTCGACGCGGGGCGACCCGGTGTCACGGAGGAGTGCCTGGTAGACGTAGGGCGTGCGGAATCCGCCGCCTCCGAGGATGCAGAGCTTCATGCGACAGTGACCTCTCCGCCGGCGTTCCGGCACAGTGCGAGTGTTTCGTCAGGGGCGCCGGTCGTCGTCACGAGGACGTCGACGTCGGCGAGGGAGCAGAGGCGGAGTGCCCCGCTCCCCGGGAACTTGGCCTCCGAGGCGAGCAGGACGACCCTGTCCGACGCGGCGATCATGGCCTGCTTGATGGGGGCCTCGACGGCCATGTTGTCGACCACGTGGCCGTTCGCCCGCACGCCGGTGCAGGACAGGAACACGATGTCGGCGCTGAGCTGGCTCAGGGCGAGCTCGGCGAGGGAACCGACGAGGGTGCGGTAGTTCCGGCGGACGACACCGCCGAGCAGGACGAGTCGGACCGCCTCGTCGTCGCGCAGCTCGTCGAACACCGCCAGGTTCGAGGTCACGACGGTGATGTCCCGGCCGTGCAGTCGTTCGGCGAGGAGCGGGGTGGTCGTCCCGATGTCGAGGATGACCACGCTCCCGTCGTGCACCATGGCCGCGGCGGCATCGGCCATCCGCGCCTTGAGGTCCACGTCCGTGGAGCTGTCGAACGCCCCCTCGGACGCCTGCTGGCCGTGTTCCTCGACGGTCGTGCCCGGTTTCAACACCGCGCCGCCGTAGGTCCGCGTCAGCTCGCCGTTCCGGTCCAGGATCTCGAGGTCCCGGCGGATGGTCGACTCGCTCACCTCGAGGGCCTCGGCGAGCTCACGGACGGACGCGGCACCGTCGACGCGCAGCGCGCTGATGATGCGGTTCTGCCGCTCGCGGAGGATCACGTGGCCACTGTACCCACAAGATGCGCGAAGTCGAGCAAACTCGCGCATGACCAAATCGCAACCTGCGCAGAGTTAACAAAAGTGCGTCACATCGGTAATGTGCTCGCAACAACGGATGCACAGGCTTGCATGACATCGCAGGTCAGCCGACATCCGCCGGCGGATCCGCGACGACGAGGAGACCGAAGTGACCCGACCCGAGCCAGCACCCGGCAGCACCGCTGCCGGGGATGCCCGTGGCGCCGATCTCCTGTTCGCCGGCACGGTCTTCTGCGACGTCGTCTTCTCCGGTGTCGCCGTCCCCGAAGTGGGCGCCGAGGTGTTCGCGGACGGGTTCGGCATCACCCCGGGCGGCGTCGCGAACCGTGCGGTCGCCGGGGCCAGGGCCGGTGCCTCGACGATGCTCCTCGCGCGCCTCGGCGACGACCCGCTCGGCACGCACATCCACGCCGAGCTCGACGCCGAGCCCGACCTCGACACGTCGTTGCTCGAACACGTCCCCGGCCACCAGAGTCCCGTGACGGTGTCCCTGACAGGTGCGCACGCCGAGACCGGCACGCACGACCGGAGCTTCATCACCTACCAGGAGCGCCTCGGCGACCTGACCCTCCCCGACGGCATCGGCCCGATCGGTGCGACGCACGTCGGGATCGCCCACGACCTGCCGGCGTGGGTCGCGCGCCTCCGGTCGGCAGGGACCCGGGTCGTCGGCGGCGTCGGCTGGGACCACACGGGCGCCTGGTCGACCGAGGTCCTGGACCGGCTCTCGGAGGTCGACGTCTTCGTGCCGAACGACGTCGAGGCGATGCGGTACACCCGGACCGGCGACGCGGTCGCCGCCGCGAAGGCGCTCGCCGAGCGTGTGCCCCTCGCCGTCGTCACCCGCGGTCCCGACGGCGCCGTGGCGGTCGACTCCGCGAACGGCACGCTCGTCGAGGTCCCGACGGTCCGCGTCCCGGTGCTCGACCCGACCGGTGCCGGCGACGTCTTCGTCGCGACCTTCATGGCTGCCGACGGCCACGGCTGGGACCTCGCCACCCAGCTCCGGTTCGCGGGCCTCTGCGCATCGATGTCGGTCACGGGCCTCGGCGGCGCAGCGAGTGCACCGCGCCCCGCCGACCTCGTCCGGTTCGTCGAGCGCACCCGCCCCGACGGCGACTGGTCGTTCCTCGACGACCTCCTCCTCACCACCCCTGCAGCATCCGGACTCCCGACAGATCGGAACACACCATGAAGCACCTCAGGAAGGCACCGCTCCTCGTGGGCGTGGCCGCGGTCCTCGCGCTCGGCCTCGCCGGTTGTGCGCCGGGCGGCTCCGCTGCGACGAGCGAACAGAGCCTCGGCCCGGTCTCGAAGAGCGTCGGCAAGGACAAGATCACCCTCACCGTCTGGGACCAGAACACCGACGGCGGCATCAGCGACGCCCAGCAGCAGCTGAACGCCGCGTTCGAGAAGAAGTACCCGAACGTCACCGTCAAGCGGGTCTCTCGCTCGTTCGCCGACCTCAAGACGACGCTCAAGCTCGCGCTGTCCGGGGACAACCCTCCGGACGTCGTGCAGGCCAACCAGGGCTACCCGGACATGGGTGCCTTCGTCAAGGCGAAGCTCCTCCGCCCGGTCGACGACTACTCCGACCTGTACGGCTGGAACGACTACTACCCGTCGAGCCTGCTGAAGCTCAACTCGTTCTCGTCCGACGGCCAGACCTGGCAGGGCGACAAGCTCTACGGCGTCTCGCAGACCGGTGAGCTCGTCGGCCTGTACTACAACTCGGCCGTCCTCGAGAAGGCGGGCATCAGCGAAGCGCCGACCACGGTGGCCGAGCTCACCGACGACATGGCCAAGGTCAAGGCCGCGGGCGACCTGCCGCTCAGCTACGGCGACGTCGAGAAGAGCCCCGGCATCCACCTCTACGGCCTCGTGCTGTCGGCGCTCGCCGGGCACGACACCGTGAACGACCTGGTCACGTCGAAGAGCGGCGCGTGGACCGACTCCGACGGCGTCGAGGCCGCGAAGACCATCCAGGGCTGGCAGGACGACGGGTACATCACGCCCGGGTCGAACGGTGTCTCGCGTGACGATGCGGTGGCGACCTTCGGCAAGGGCGAGTCCGCGTTCCTCGTCACCGGCACCTGGAACCAGGCGACGCTCGAGGCCGCCTCGGCAGCCAAGGACATCCGCTTCACGGCGCTCACCCCGAAGGGCTCCGACACCGCCGTGACGATGGGCGGCGAAGGGCTCGCCTGGGCGCTGACGTCGAAGACGAAGCACGCCGACGCCGCTGCGGCCTACGTGGACTTCGTGACGGACAAGAGCGCGTCGGAGGTCCTCGTCAAGACGGGCAACCTGCCGACCGTGGTCCCGTCGGACGACACCCCGACCACGGGCACGCTCGCGGCCGACATCACGAGCGAGTACAAGACGATCTCGCAGTCGAACGGCATCACCCCGTACCTCGACTACGCGACGCCGACGTTCTACGACACCCTGTCCGCCGCCATGCAGGACCTCGTGGCCGGCAAGTCGACGCCCGCGGAGTACACCGAGACGCTCCAGACGGACTACTCCGCCTTCGCGAAGAGCCGCGGCTGACGGTGACCGACGCAGTGACACGGACCGGAACGGGCGCCCCGGCGGGTGGCGCCCGCTCTGGTCGCGCGGCCGGCGGTCCCGGGACCGCACCGCAGACGGACGGGAGGGACGGGTCGGCCCCGCCCCGTCCCTCCAGTCCGGTCCGGAACGCGCCGCGCAGGCGGCGCCGCAGTCTCGTCGCGTACCTGTACGTGCTGCCGGCGTTCCTCGTCTTCGCGGTGTTCCTCGGCTGGCCGTTCCTGCAGACGGTCCAGTACTCGTTCTACGACTGGGACGGCCTGTCCCCGGCGACCTGGGCGGGCCTCGCGAACTACGCATCGGTGTTCACCGACACGGAGCTCCGCGGGGCGTTCGGGCACGCGCTCGTGCTCATGGTCTTCTACTCGGTCGTCCCCGTCGCGATCGCGCTGTTCCTGACGGCGCTGATCTCGCGGGCGAACGCGCTGAAGGGCATGTCGTTCTTCCGGACGGTGCTGTTCCTGCCGCAGGTCATCGCGTCGGTCGTCGTCGCGACGATCTGGGTGTCGCTGTACTCGACCGACGGACTCGTGAACGAGGTGCTGCGCGCGATCGGGCTCGGGAGCCTCGCACGGGTGTGGCTCGGGGACTACTCGACCGCACTCGTCGCGATCGGGTTCGTCGGGACCTGGCTGAACGTCGGGCTCTGTCTCGTGCTGTTCCTGTCCGGCGTCGGCAACATCCAGCCGACGCTGTTCGAGGCCGCACGACTCGACGGTGCCGGACCCGCACGGGAGTTCTCCTCCATCACGCTGCCCTCGCTCCGCGGACAGATCGCCGTCGCGCTGACCCTGACGATCGTGTCCGCGCTGAAGACGTTCGACCTCGTGTACATCACCACGGGCGGTGGCCCCGGGAACTCCACCACGGTGCCGGCGTTCGAGGCCTACAACCGGGCGTTCAACACCGGGCAGGTCGGCTCGGCCGCCGCGGTCGCGATCGCCCTGACCGTCGTCATCATGATCGTCACGGCGCTCATCAACCGCCTCCAGCCGAAGGACGCCGAATGAGGATCTCCCGGACCGAGAAGGGCGTCGACTACGTCGTCCTGTCGCTGTTCGCGCTGTTCGCGATCGTGCCGCTCATCGGGGTGCTGTTCTCGGCGGTCACCCCGTCGACGGAGAACTCGGGGTCGTTCCACCTGCCGAGCCGGATCGACCTCGGCAACTTCGGGGCGGCGTGGACGCAGGGGCACTTCGGGACCTACATGGTGTCGAGCTTCGTGGTGACGATCGCGACCGTCGTGCTCACGACGATCCTCGCGGTGTTCGCCGGGTTCGCGTTCGCCCGGCTGTCGTTCGTCGGCTCAAACGCGATCTTCTTCGTGATGCTCGCGGGGCTCATGCTGCCCGCCGAGGCGTTCATCATCCCGCTGTACTTCAACCTGCGGACGGTCGGGCTCACCGACACCTACGCGAGCCTGATCCTGCCGCAGACCGCGCAGTCGTTGGCGTTCGGGATCTTCTGGATGCGGAACCAGTTCCGGACGTTCCCGGGCGAGATCATCGAGGCGGCCCGGATCGACGGGGCGCGGGACCTCCGGGTGCTCTGGCAGGTCGTCGTCCCGCCCTCGGTCGCGCCGATCCTGACGATGTGCGTGCTCATCTCGATGTGGACGTGGAACGAGTTCCTGATGCCGCTCGTCCTGATCACCAGCGAGGAACGGCGGACGGCACCGCTCGGGCTCGCGTTCTTCAAGGGCGAGCACCTGACGGACTACTCGCTGCTCTCGGCGGCCGGGATCATCGTGGCACTGCCGATCGTGGTGCTCTACTTCTTCCTGCAGAAGCGGTTCATCTCGGGGATGCTCGGGGGCATCAGCGCGAAGTAGGTGCCGGGCTGGCCGGGCCCTTCTGCGGATCACACCACCATCGGCGCATCGCACCAGCGGTGACCTGTGTGGCCATGCGCCGATCGTGGGGTGATGCGCGGATCGGTGTGCGGGTGGGCTCAGCGCTGCGACGCCCGGCGGGCCTGCCAGCGGCCGTCCGCCCTCGTGATGTCGAGCGGGAAGTCGAAGCACGCCGAGACCGACGCCGACGTGATGACCTCGTCCACCGGCCCGCTCGCGATCGCGGCGCCGTCGCGGAGCAGCATCGCGTGCGACGTCGACGCCGGCAGGTCCTCCAGGTGGTGCGTCACCATCACGCTGCCGAGCTCCGGGTGGCCGGTGCGCAGCGTGTCGACGGTGTCGAGCAGGTGCTCGCGCGCCGCCACGTCGAGCCCGGTGGCGGGCTCGTCGAGGAGCAGGAGCCTCGGGGACGACATCAGCGCCCGCGCGATGAGGGTCCGCCCGCGCTCACCCTGCGAGAGCACCGGCCACGTCGCGTCCCGTCGTGCGCCGAGTCCGACGTCGATGACGTGCTGCTCGGCCCGAGCGACCTCGTCGGCCGTCGGGCTCCACCGCATCATCAGGTCGGTCGTCCCGGTGAGCCCGGTGAGCACCGCCTCGACGACCGTGAGCGGCGACAGCATCCGGTGTCGCGGGTCGACGTGCCCGATGTGCTCGCGGAGCATCCGGACGTCGACCCGACCGAGTCGTGCGCCGAGCACGTCGACCGTGCCGGCGGTCGGGTGCGACGTCGCACCGAGGACCGCGAGCATCGTGGACTTGCCCGCACCGTTCGGGCCGAGGAGTGCCCAGTGCTCCCCGGCCAGGACGGTCAGGTCGATGTCATGGAGCAGATCACGGCCGCCCCGGGTGACCCGGAGACCGCGGACGTCGAGAAGTGCGCTCATGCGTCCATCTTGGTCGACCGGGCGGGGTGTCGACGGTCACGCCGAGGGGCTCACCGAGCCCTGACCGATCGTGCGACGTCGCGCATCGCCTCGAGCTGCCTGAGCCTCGTCGAGTAGGCCGCGTGCAGGTCGTCGAACGTGTCGACCCCGAGGGGCAGCCGCAGCGGTGCCTGCGGATCGTCGGCGCTCGTGATCATCGCGGCCGCGATCGCTCCGGCGTCGTTGGGGCCCTGCACGTCGCCGGACAGCATGGCCCGTCGGTGCGCGCCGAAGGCACCGCGTTCGTAGTCCTCCATCGGCTCGGCGACGTCCATCGCCCGCAGGAAGCCCGTCGGTGTCATGCCGGGCTCGACGATCGTCACGCCGATCCCGAACGGTTCGACCTCTGCGGCAACGGACTCGCAGAACCCCTCGATGCCCCACTTCGTCGCGTGGTAGTAACCGAGACCGGGGAAGGCGACCTGCCCGCCGGCCGAGGACACCTGCACGATGCGGCCGCCGCTCTGCCGCCGGAGGTGGGGGAGCGCGGCGCGGACCACGTCGATCGGTCCCATCAGGTTCGTGGCGATCGAGCGATGGATCTGTTCCGCGGTCGCCTCCTCCGCCGCGGCGAACAGGCCGTACCCGGCGTTGTTGACGACGACGTCGATCCTGCCGAAGTGCGCGAACGCGCGGTCCACGACCGTACCGACGTCCGCGGTGACGGCGACATCGAGCGCCGAGGTCCACAGGCGCCCGTCGGCGTCAGCGCGGAGGTCCTCGAGCAGCTCCGGCCGCCGAGCCGTCGCGGCGACACGGTCACCGCGTCGCAGGAGCTGTTCGGTGAGTTCTCGACCGAATCCGGAGGAGGCGCCCGTGATGAACCACGTCGTCACGATGCCGCGCCGATCTCTGACGCAGACCCCGCGAGCACGGCGTGTCCTCGGCGGGATCTCCCTGGCTGAGTCGGATCGATGTCCATGGCCCCTCATTCGTCGGTGAGGAGGCAGCCTATCCGGAACGTGATGTACGAAACGTCAGAACTGGACACTGAACGATCGGCCGCTCGGCCGCTCGGCCGCTCGGCCGCTCGGACGGTCGTCAGGAGGCCTCGGAGCTGCGGAGGTCGGCGACCATGCCGTCGACCGCGGCGGACATCGCGCGGACGACCGCGGCCCCCGCGTCGCCGTCACGCTTCTCGGCGGCGCGTCGGTAGGTGTCGAGCGGGGTCGTCACGTCCCAGAACATGCGGTCCGCCGCGATGAGCGAGAGGAACTCCACACGGGGGATCAGGGACTCGGCGAGCTGGACGAGGAGTTCGTTGTCGCTCTCCTGCACGAGGAACCGCGCGAGTTGCGTGATGTCGCGGGAAAGTCCGCGGTCCTCGGTCCGTGCATTGTGCTGCGCGGCGTCGAGGATCTCCTCGAGTGCGGCGAACGACTGGTCCGTGAGCTTCGGGAGGGTCCACCGCGTGGACATCTCCATGAACCCGAACAGGACCTGGCGCGCGTCGTCGAACTGGTCGAAGGTCGGCGTGGCGATCCTGGTGTAGCGGTTCGCCTCCATCTCGATGAGTCCGTACTCGACGAGCCGCGCGATCGCCTCGCGGATCGGCGTCCGTGACACACCGAGCCACTGCACGAGGTCGTCGTCGTTGAGGCGTTCTCCCGGCTGCAGCGTGCCGTCCTGGATCGCGGCGAGGAGCTTGTCGAACACGACGTCGCGCAGGAGGCGTCGGGGTGACGTGTCGGTGGTGGCCTTGGGGACGGGCATCGGGAGCCTTTCGGGACGGCATGACATTCGGCGCGACGAGCACCGGACTGTGCAATCAGGTATTCAACATCCTAAACCATGATTCGCTTCTCCGGGAATGCAGGGGAGTATTCCAGGATATGAAATAGCGCATTAATTGATCTCGACAATGATCCGTCCCGAAGTCCGACCGTCGAGGATGCGGCGACCGGCATCCACGGCGTCCTCGAGCCCGATCGTCTCCGTGATCATGTCGATGCGCGCGGGGTCGAGGTCCGATGCGAGGCGCGCCCACGCCTGCTCGCGGAGTGGCAGCGGGGCGTCGACCGAGTTGATCCCGAGCAGCGCGACGGCCCGCAGGATGAACGGCAGGACGGTGGTGTCGAGCGCGGTGCTCTCCGCCATGCCGCACGAGGTCACCGCTCCGCCCCAGCGTGTCTGCGCCAGGAGGTTCGCGAGCGTGCGCCCCCCGACGCAGTCCACCGCACCGGCCCACCTGGCGCGCTGCATCGCCCCCTCGGTGTCGCGGAGCTCGGCGCGGTCGACGACGTCGGTGGCGCCGAGGGCTCGGAGTGCATCGGTGCGCTCGGGTCGGCCGGTCGCGGCGGTCACGGCGTACCCCCGGGCGGCGAGCAGTGCGATGGCCACGGACCCGACGCCGCCGGACGAGCCGGTGACGACGACCGGGCCGTCCTCCGGTGCGACGAACCGCTCGAGGGCGAGGACGCTGAGCATCGCGGTGAAGCCCGCGGTGCCGATGGCGGCGGCGCGGGCGTCCGGGATCGCGTCCGGCAGGCGGACGAGGGCGTCGAGCGGCACGACGGCCTGCGCGGCGAGTCCGCCGTGGCGACGCTCACCGGCACCGGCCCCGTTCAGCACGACGCGGTCGCCGACGGACAGCCGAGTCGGGTCCGTGGACGATCCGAGTGCCGCGATCCGTCCGACCACGTCGATCCCCGGGACGAGCGGGTCGATGCGTTTGACGCCCGGGTCGCCGGCCAGCGCCATGCCGTCCTTGTAGTTGATGCTCGAGAACGTCACGTCCACGAGTGCTTCGCCGGGGCCCGGAGGAGCGAGGTCGATCTCCTGGACTGCGGGGACGGCGGACGACGAGACGACGATGGCGCGGGTCATCACGCCACGCTATGCCCCCGCGCGGCGCTCAGCCGAACAGGATCGCGGCCTCGTCGTAGCGGTCCTGCGGCACGGTCTTCAGCGCGCCGAGGGCGTCCTCGAACGACACGTGCACGATCTCCGTGCCGTTCAGCGCCACCATCCGCCCCCACCGCTCCTCGACCACGGCGTCGATCGCCGCGAGTCCGAGCCGCGTCGAGAGCACCCGGTCGTACGACGTCGGGGTCCCGCCGCGCTGGATGTGCCCGAGCGTGGTCGCCCTGGTCTCGATGCCCGTCATCTCCTCGATGAGCGGAGCGAGGCGCTCCCCGATCCCGCCGAGGCGAGGACGCCCGAACGCGTCGAGGCCCCGCTCGGTGTGCGCGTTGTCCTCGTGGTCGGGGACGAACCCCTCGGCGACGACGACGAGCGGTGCACGTCCACGGTCGTACGCCGACTGCACCCACGCGGCGATCTGCTCGAGCGACGTCTTCTGCTCGGGGATCAGGATCGCGTGCGCACCGGCCGCCATGCCCGAGTGCAGGGCGATCCACCCGACGTGCCGGCCCATCACCTCGGCGACCATGCATCGGCTGTGCGACTCGCCCGTGGTGCGGAGGCGGTCCATCGCGTCGGTGGCGATCTGCACGGCGGTGTCGAACCCGAACGTGTAGTCGGTGGCGCCGAGGTCGTTGTCGACGGTCTTCGGGACGCCGACGATCTTGAGCCCGGCGTCGGTCAACCGCTTGGCGGCGGCCAGCGTGCCCTCGCCGCCGATCGCGATCATGGCGTCGATGCCGTGCCGCTCGAGGTTCCGCTGGATGTTCTCGACGCCGCCGTTCGCGCCCTCGAAGGGGTTCGTGCGGCTGGTCCCGAGGATCGTCCCGCCCTGCTTCGCGATGCCCTGGATCTCCTTGCGACCGATCGGCACGATGTCCGCGTCGACGACCCCGCGCCAGCCGTCGCGGAACCCGACGAACTCGTGGCCGTAGATCGCGATGCCCTTGAGGGCGGCGGCGCGGATGACCGCGTTGAGTCCGGGGCAGTCGCCGCCGGACGTGAGGATGCCGATGCGCATGGAGCACTCCGTCGTGTCAGGAAGAACGTCAGGTCCCATCATGGTCGATGTCCCCGCCTCGTCGTACGATCCACAGCATGGACCGGACGGGAGGCGCGGCTCGCGCGAGTCTGTCTGCGCACCGGCACCGCGCCTCCAGTCCGGCACCAGCGGCACCGCCGGTCCGGCGCGACACGGTCTACCGGCCCGGCCACCACGTGGACGTCGTCGCGACGCTCCGACCGCTCATGCGCGGCACCGGCGACCCGGCGTTCCGGTACGTCGACGGCACCACGTGGCTCGCGCTGCGGACGCCGACGGGGCCGGTGACCGTCGCCGTCCGGGCGGCCTCGGGCGAGGTCGTCGTCAGCGCGTGGGGGGACGGGGCCGACTGGGCGGTCGTGCACGTGCCGGACATGCTCGGCCGCGGGGACGACTGGTCCGAGCTCGACGTCTCCACGAACGCCTTCCTCGCTGCGGCACGACATCGCCAACCGGGGTTACGGCTCTGCCGCACGAACACCGTCGTGGCGATGCTCGTACCGGCGATCATGGAGCAGAAGGTGACCTCGCGGCAGGCCTGGCGCGCGTGGCGGTACCTCGTCCGCGCGTACGGCACCCCGGCTCCTGGCCCTGCGCCGGAGGGGCTGTTCGTCCCGCCCGACGCCGAGGACTGGGCGCGCATCCCGAGCTGGGAGTGGCACCGTGCGGGCATCGAGCCGGGCCGCTCGGCGACGGTCATGCGCGCGATGCGGGTGGCTCCGGCACTCGAGCGGACGCTGTCGCTGGGGCGCGGCGGCGAGGAGGTCGCGCGCCGCCTCATGTCCGTCCCCGGCATTGGCGTGTGGACGGCCGCCGAGACCGCGCAGCGATCGCACGGCGACCCGGACTCGCCGAGCGTCGGGGACTACCACCTGCCGGCGGTCGTCGGATGGGCGCTCGTCGGGGCGCCGGTGGACGACGACGGCATGCTCGAGCTGCTCGATCCGTGGCGTGGGCACCGCGAGCGGGTGATGCGGCTCATCGGCGGGAGCGGGTTCCGGAAGCCGTCGTTCGGCCCGCGGATGACCATCCAGGACCACCGCTTCCACTGAGCTCGGCCTCCGGGGCCGGACGACCGGGGCCGGACGACCGGGGCCGGACGACCGGGAATGTCGGTGACGCGTCAACGGTTCCCGCCTGCATGACCATCGCACTCACCGGCGCCACGGGCGCCCTCGGCCGTCTCGTCGTCGACGCACTCATCGCTCGCGGCACCACCCCGTCCGACATCGTCGCGGTCGTCCGGGACACCACGAAGGCCCAGCCGGTCGCGGACCTCGGCGTGACCGTCCGCGAGGCGGCATACGGCGACGTCCCCGCGCTCACCGCCGCGTTCCAGGGCGTCGAGCGACTCCTGCTCGTCTCGGGCAGCGAGGTCGGCCAGCGCGTCGACCAGCACCGCTCGGTGATCGACGCAGCCGCGGCCGCGGGCGTCGGGTTCATCGCGTACACGTCGGCACCGCGCGCGGACGACACCACGCTGGTCCTCGCGCCCGAGCACAAGGCCACCGAGGAGCTCCTCGCCGCCTCGGGCATCCCCACCGCGCTGCTCCGCAACAACTGGTACACCGAGAACTACGTCGGGCAGCTCGAGCAGGCCGCCGCGACCCACGAGCTCCTGACAAGCGCCGGGGACGGCCGGGTCGCGAGTGCATCCCGGGCCGACTACGCCGATGCTGCTGCCGTGGTGCTGACCACGGACGGTCACGACGGCCGGGTGTACGAGCTCGGCGGCGACGTCGCCTGGACGTTCGAGGACCTCGCCGCCACGTTCACGGACGTCCTCGGCGAGCCCGTCGCGCTCGTGTCCGTCGACACCGCGGAGCACGCTCGCCGCCTCGAGGCCGCCGGTCTCGACGCCGGCACGGTCGGCTTCGTCACGGCACTCGACGGCAACATCGCCGAGGGCACCCTGGCCGAGGTCACCCACGACCTGTCGACGCTCACCGGCCGACCGACGACGCCGCTCTACGACGGGCTCCGCGCAGCGCGCTGACCGGCGTGACCCTGCGGCGCCGTGCGCTGACCGGCGTGACCATGCGGGGTCGCAGGCGACCCGTGTGACCCGCGCCGCGCCTCCCGTCCGACAGCCGGTCCCGACCCGAACGGGACCGGCGGGACGGACGGGAGGAACGGTGCGGGTCAGTCGTCGAGGTCCGGGCCCAGCCGGGTCAGGATGCGCTGCGACGCGGCGCGGACCGCGTCGGTGTCGTCGCCGAGCGGCTCCCAGAACAGGCGCTCGAGCGCGGCGGTGTGCGCGCGGATGCCGCCGAGCACCGCCCGGCGACCCGCCGTCGTCATCGTGATCCAGCTGCCGCGGCCGTCGGTCGGGCAGTCCTCGCGGTCCACGAGTCCGCGGGACACCATCCTCGTCACCTGATGGCTGACACGGGACTTCTCCCAGCCGATCCCGGCTGCGATGTCCCGCACGCGGAGGCGGTGCTCCGGGGCGCGGTGCAGGCCGATCAGGATCTCGAACTCCGGGATCGAGATCCCGGCGTGCTCCTGCACCGCGTGGTCGAGCGCGCGGTCGAGCCGCCGCCACACGTCGTGGAAGGCGTCCCACGACGTCCAGTCGTGCTCGTCACCCCGGGTCGGCATGCGCACCAGCGTACTGTCGCGCGGCGCGCCGGTCCCGCGCGGGAACACCCGTCCCCGCCGTCGGGAGGAGATCGCTCCGGGCACGGCCGATCCGTGGGGCGCGCGCAGCGGGCCTCCAGGTCGCGTGGGTGTCGCGGCATACGATCGGAGCATGTCGGACGCGCGCCTCGAGGACTGCACCGACGACGCCGTCGCCCTCGTCCGTCGGTGGCTCGCAGCGTCCGCCGGCGTCAAGCCCGATCCCGGTGCGGCTCGGCTCGCCGGGGTGCTCCGCGACGAGCGGGGCCTCGACTTCACGCTCGGGTTCATCGACCGGGTGATCCGTCCGGACGACCCGAAGGTCGCCGCCGCGAACCTCGAACGCCTGAGCCAGGACGTCCCGGACCCCCTCGCGTGGTACCTCCGCGGCGCGGTGTCCGTCGGCGGCGGGTTCGCCCAGATGATGCCGTGGGCGGTGGTCCCGACGGCGAGGCGCATCCTCCGTCGGATGACCGGACACCTGGTCGTCGACGCGACCCCGGCGAAGCTCGGCGCGGCGCTCGCGAAGCTCCGTGGCCCGGGGACCTCGCTCGACCTCACGCTGCTCGGCGAGGGCGTCCTCGGCACCGCCGAGTCCGATCGGCGGCTCCGGGGCACCGCCGACCTGCTGGCCCGTGACGACGTCGACCACGTGACGATCTCGGTGCGTGCCGTGGTCCCGCAGCTGCAGCTCTGGGCGTTCGACGAGACGGTCCGGCGCGCTGTGGACCGTCTCGTCCCGCTGTTCCGGACGGCCGCGGCGAGTCCGGTGCCGAAGCTGGTCACCCTCGACGTGGACCGGCACCGCGATCTCGACGTGACGGTCTCGGTGTTCCGGACGCTGCTCGACCGTCAGGAGTTCCTCGGGCTCCAGGGCGGGATCGTGCTGCCGGCGTCCCTCCCGGAGTCGCGGCAGGCCCTCGACGACCTGACCGCGTGGGCGCAGGGTCGGCGGGCCCGAGGCGGTGCGCCGATCACGGTCCGCATCGTCACGGGATCGAACCCGCCGGCCGAACGCGTCGAGTCGGTCCTGCGCGAGTGGCCCCTCGCGACCTGGGCCGACCGGCGCGAGACGGACACGGCCCTCCTCCGGATGCTCGACACCGCCCTCGACCCCGCGCGGACCGCCGCCGTCCGGATCGGGGTCCCCGGACACGACCTCTTCCAGCTCGCGACCGCGTGGGTCCTCGCCGAACGCCGGGGTGTGACGGACGCGGTCGACGTCGAGATGCTGCTCGGCACCGCCTCCACCACCACCGCCGCCATCCGCGAGACCGTCGGCCGGATCCTGCTGAGCGCACCGATCGCCCCGTCCGACGGGTTCCACACCGCCGTGGGGTACCTCGCCCGACGCCTGCAGGACAGTGCCGGGCACGAGCTCTTCGTCGCGACCCCGATGGAGGCCGGCGTCGACGCGAGCGTCTTCGAGCGCGAGCGGAACCGGCTCCTCGCTGCCGTCGCGGCACTCGGCGACCCGGCACCGTCCTCGAACCGCACGCAGGACCGCACGGCTCCGGTCGGTGCACCGTCGCACGTCGACGCCTTCCGGAACGCCGCCGACACCGACCCGTCCGTCGCCGCGAACCGGTCCTGGGCGCTCGACGTCCTGCGCCGCGTGCCGTCGTCGTCGCTCGGCCGCCAGACGATCCGAGGCGCCAGGGTCGTCGACCGCGGGCGCCTGGAACGGATCATCGCGCAGACCGCCCAGGCCGGGGTGAACTGGGGGCGCCAGGACCCGGAGGTCCGGGCGGAGCTCCTCGACCTGATCGGGCACGAGCTCGAGGAGCGGCGCGCGGACCTCATCGAGGTGATGGCGGCCGAGACCGGCAAGACCTTCGCCGAGGCGGACACCGAGGTCAGTGAGGCGATCGACCACGCCCACGACGCCGCCGACCGCGCCAGGCACCTCGGCGACGTCTCCGGGGCCGTCCTCGTCCCGCCGAGGCTGACCGTCGTCGTGCCGCCGTGGAACTTCCCGGTCACGATCCCCGCCGCCGGGGTGCTCTCGGCACTCGCCGCCGGGTCCGGCGTCGTCCTGAAGCCGGCGCCGCAGGCCAGGCGGTCGGGGGCGGTCCTCGCCGACGTGCTCTGGGACGCCGGCGTCCCGCACTCGCTGCTCGCGCTCGTCGACGTCGACGAGGAACAGCTCGGACGGCACCTCGTCGCGCACCCGGCCGTCGACCGGGTGATCCTCACCGGGTCCGCGGACACGGCGCGGTCGTTCAAGTGGTGGCGGGCCGGACTGCCGCTGGTCGCCGAGACGAGCGGCAAGAACGCGATCGTCGTGACGCCGTCGGCCGACCTCGACCTGGCGGTGCAAGACATCGTCGCCAGTGCGTTCGGACACGCGGGGCAGAAGGCCTCGGCCGCGTCGCTCGTGGTACTCGTCGGGTCCGCGGGGCAGAGTGAGCGCTTCCGCAGCCAGCTGGTGGACGCCGTCCGGACCATCCGGGTCGCATGGCCGGACGACCCGTCCGCGCAGATGGGTCCGCTCATCGAGGAGCCCCGCGCCGTCCTCCGTACCGGGCTCACCGAGCTCGCGCCGGGGGAGTCGTGGTTGGTCCAGCCGCAGCCGCTCGACGACTCCGGCCGGCTGTGGTCCCCCGGTGTCCGCGACGGTGTCCGCCCCGGCAGCGCGTTCCACCAGACGGAGTACTTCGGGCCCGTCCTCGGCATCATGCAGGCGGAGACCCTCGGGGACGCCATCGCGATCCAGAACGGCACGGACTACGGCCTCACCGCCGGGATCCACTCGCTCGACGTCGACGAGGTCGCGTTCTGGATCGACCGGGTCGAGGCCGGCAACCTCTCGGTGAACCGCGGGATCACCGGTGCGATCGTCCGTCGGCAGCCGTTCGGCGGGTGGAAGCGTTCCGCCGTCGGGACGGGCACGAAGGCCGGGGGTCCGCTCTCCGTGGTGATGCTCGGTCGCTTCGAGCGCACCGAGCGGGTCCCGCACCGGAGCATCCGCCTGCAGGGTCTGCCGTCCCGTGTCGCGAACCTCATCGAGGCGTCGCGCCAGGGGCTCACGTTCGACGAGTTCGACCAGGTCCGGGCCGGGGCGCTGAGCGACGTCGAGGCCAGGGCGTCGGAGTACGGAGCGTCGCACGACCCGTCCGGACTCGTCGTCGAACGCAACGTGCTCCGCTACCGGCCGCAGTCGGTGATCGTCCGGAGATCGGAGGGCGCACCGACCGGTGACCTCGTCCGGGTCCTGGCCGCCGCGACCGCCGCGAGGGCGCACGTGCTCCTCAGCACCGCGGTGCCGCTCCCCGGGCAGCTCGTCCAGCTGCTCGCGAGTGCCCGGTCGCCGCTCGACGTGGTCGACCACGTCGTCGAGTCCGACGCGGAGTGGCTCGCACGGGCCGCGAGCGGAGCGATCTTCCGCGAGCAGTGGTCCTCCGGCGCGGTGGAGGAGGAACAGGACGACCTGACCCGCGCGCTGACGCCGACCTACGACGCTATCCCGCACACGGCGTTCGGCGGCCCCGGCGCCCGGGTCCGGCTCGTCGGGGGCGGCTCGATCGCCCTCGAGGAGGCCCTCGGCGCCTCGGCGGACGTCGCGATCCACGACGGGCCGGTCGTGGACTCGGGGATCGTGGAGATGCTGCCGTTCCTCCGGGAGCAGTCGGTGTCGATCACGGCGCACCGGTTCGGCACGCTCGACCCGGACTTCGCCGAGCTCCGCGTCTGAGGCCGGGCGCAGGGCGTGCCGTGCGTGCCGTGAGACGTGCCGAACTGTCGGGTGCGGACACGGAGCCGACAGATGGGTACTTCTCGACGGGCCCACGGAGCCGCCCGCTCGGTCGCCCGGACCTCCGCTAGGGTCCCGACATGACTCGCGAACTCCTCGTCGACGGCCTGGTGAACGCCCGCGACCTCGGCGGACTCCCGCTCGTCCGAGGCGGCACAACCCCGCGCGGGGTCGTCTTCCGCTCCGAGAACCTTGACCGGGTCACGGACGCCGGATGGGCCTCGCTCCGAGCGGCGGGCATCCGCACCGTCATCGACCTGCGGCAGCCCTCCGAGATCGAGGCCGCCGGGCGCGGGCCACGACCGACGTGGCTGACGACGGTGGAGATCGACCACGACGGCCTCGAGGACACCGTGTTCTGGGCGGACTACTGGGAGACCGGGCTCGTCGGCACGGCGCTCTACTACCTGCCGCACCTCGACGCGATGCCCGAGCGCACCGGGGCGGTCCTCGCGGCGATCGCGAACGCGGGTCCGGGCGGGGTGCTGTTCCACTGCGCCGGTGGCCGTGACCGCACGGGGATCGTCGCCCTCGCGCTGCTGTCCGTGGTCGGGGTCCGTCCGGAGACGATCGTCGACGACTACCTCGCGACGGTCTCGTCGTCCGCTGCGCTGTTCGCCGCGATGGGGCGTCCGGACCCGGAGCCGCGCATCGAGGAGCTCTGCCGGGCCCGGGGGACGACGAACGCGGACGCGTTCCGCGCCACGGTCGCGGGGTTCGACGTGGAGCGTTTCGTCGACCGGTCCGGTCTCACCGACGTCGAACTGGAGGCCCTGCGCACCTGGCGCGGGACGCTCACCTGAGCCGCGCCTCCAGTCCGACTGCTCGCGCACGAGCGCTGCGCTCAGCGGACCCCTGCGGCGAAGGTCGTCACGACGCCGAGTGAGAAGAGCACGGAGTCGGGTGGGACCTCGGCGAGTGCCCGCGGGAGTCCCACCGCACCGAGCAGGTCGTCCTGGACGAGCGTCGCGTCGGCCCGGTGCAGCGGCCACGCCCCGTGTTCGTTCGGCCAGAACCGCGTGACCCCGAACCGGCGGACGTGCATGCCCCACCGTGCCGACAGGAAGTGCTCGAGCGGTGTCGGCTCCGCGATCGCGTCGCCGATCGTCACGTCGAACCGCGACCGGAGCGACGACCCGTGCCGCCGCATCGCGTACGACACCGTCTGCCCGTGGTGTCGCGTCGCCGCGTGCGCCCAGTGGTACGGCAGCCCGAGCGCCGCTCGAGCCGCGACCGCCGGGGCGAACTTGCCGGCGTCGAGCGACAGGAACACGACGCCGCGCCGCCCGGCGTCGTCCACCGTGTACACGCGGACGTTGACCTCGACGAACGTGCCGATCCGCCGCATCGGAGCGAGCGGTGGGATCTGCGTGTCCCGGAACACGAAGCCGATCAGTCCCACCCAGGTGGTGGCGCCGTCGTCGCTGCCGTCCTCCGCCATGGTGTCCGGTCGGGTACCCGCCGGGAGCAGCGGCGTCACCGCCGACACGTCGACGCGCCAGTGCAGGAACACCACGTCGTCCCAACCCTGACGGATGAAGGCGCGTCCGGACAGCGCCGGCGCGGACGGGAGGATCGGGGCCGGGTCCGTCATGCCGTCTCGCGGGACACGAGCTTCGAGAGCACGATGGCGCTCCGGGTGTGGTCGACGTGGGGTGCGAGCCGCACGCGGTCGAGGGCCTCCTCGAGGGACGCGATGTCCCGACTGCGGAGGTGCACCACGGCGTCGGCGCTCCCGGTGACGGTCCCCGCGTCGACGACCTCGGGGACACCCTCGAGGAGCGTCCGGAGCTCGTCCGGGGAGACCGTGCCGCGGCAGTACAGCTCGACCCAGGCCTCGGTGCCGCGGTCCTCGACGGCCGGGTCGACCTTGATCGTGAACCCCTGGATGACGCCGTCGGCGACGAGCCGGTCGACTCGGCGCTTCACGGCGGACGCCGAGAGCCCGACGACGGACCCGATGTCGCCGTAGCCGGCACGGGCGTTCTCCCGGAGCTGGTCCAGGATGCGATGGTCGAGCGAATCCATTGCGTCCATGGTACGCGCGGTCCTTGCGCGTGAGCCGGTTCTGACGCAGCATTCCTGCGCGTCCGCACACCCCCGGTCCTGGGGTCTACGGCTCGCATGCACCCGCGTGCCAGACTGACACCGGCGTCGACCTGGTCCGCCTCGTGACACCGGGTGAGTGAGCCTGTCTCTCGCCTGCGAATTCCGAGATGGTGGTTCCCTGACAGGCTCGGGACCCCGGTTCCAGGAGACATCGAATGTCGAACCCGGCCCCAGCAACTCCCATGACGCCCACCCGGACCGCCACCAAGCGGTCGATCCTCATGTGCAAGCCGACCTTCTACACGGTCAGCTACCGGATCAACCCCTGGATGCACCCGGAGGACCCCACCGACACCGACAAGGCCGTCGCACAGTGGCAGACGCTCTACGGCGTCTACGAGCAGCTCGGCTTCGACATCGAGCTCATCGAGCCGATCGACGGCCTGCCGGACATGGTCTACGCGGCGAACGGCGGCTTCGTCCTCGACGGTGTCGCGTACGGCGCGAAGTTCCAGTATCCCGAGCGTCAGCCCGAGGGTCCCGCGTACATGGACTGGTTCCGCGACGCCGGGCTCCGGGTCGCCGAGCCGGTCGAGACGAACGAGGGCGAGGGCGACTTCCTGCTCGTCGGCGACGTCATCCTCGCCGGCACGGGGTTCCGGTCGGACAGCACCTCGCACGAGGAGATCGCGAAGGTCTACGGCCGACAGGTCGTGACCCTGAAGCTGATCAACCCGAGCTTCTACCACCTCGACACGGCGATCGCGGTGCTCGACCCGGAGCCCACGGCCGACGGCGCCCAGAACATCGCCTACCTGGAGTCCGCGTTCGACGAGCCGTCCCTGGCGATCCTCCGCGAGCGCTTCCCGGACGCGATCATCGCGACCGAGGAGGACGCGGCGATCCTCGGCCTGAACTCGTACAGCGACGGGTACAACGTCGTCATCGCCTCGCGTGCGACGACGTTCGAGCAGCAGCTCCGCGACCGGGGCTACAACCCGATCGGTGTCGACCTGTCCGAGCTCCTGCTCGGCGGTGGCGGCGTGAAGTGCTGCACGCTCGACCTGCACCCGGTCGGCGCATGAGTGCCACGGAGACCGTCTCCCTGACGCAGGAGGCCATCGCCCGTGAGGACCGATCGCTCGCCCACAACTACAAGCCGCTCCCGGTCGTCATCGCGTCCGGTGAGGGTGCGTGGCTCACGGACGTCGAGGGCACCCGCTACCTCGACGGCCTCGCGGCGTACTCCGCCGTGAACTTCGGCCACGGCAACGAGCGTCTCGTCGGGGTCGCCAAGGCGCAGCTCGACCGCGTCACCCTGACGAGCCGGGCGTTCTCGAGCGACCGGCTCGGCCCGTTCGCCGAGGCCCTCGCACGGCTCGCGGACACCGACATGGTCCTGCCGATGAACACCGGAGCCGAGGCCGTCGAGTCCGCGATCAAGGTCGCCCGTGCATGGGGCTACCGCGTCAAGGGCGTGCCCGACGGGCAGGCGACCATCGTCGTCGCGGCGGGCAACTTCCACGGCCGGACGACGACGATCGTGTCGTTCTCCGACGACCCCGTCGCGCGCGAGGGCTTCGGTCCGTACACGCCCGGCTTCCGGATCGTGCCGTACGGCGACGCGGACGCACTCGCGGCGGCCATGGACGAGACCGTCGTCGGCGTGCTCCTGGAGCCGATCCAGGGCGAGGGCGGCGTCATCATCCCGCCCGCGGACTACCTGCCCGCCGTCCGGAGGATCTGCGACGAGCACGGTGCCCTGTTCATCGCGGACGAGATCCAGTCCGGCCTCGGTCGGACGGGTCGCACGTTCGCGGTCGACCGCGTCGGCGTCAAGCCCGACCTCATGACGCTCGGCAAGGCGCTCGGCGGCGGGATCGTCCCGGTCTCCGCAGTCGTCGGTCGGGCCGACGTGCTCGGTGTCCTGAACCCCGGCGAGCACGGCTCCACGTTCGGGGGCAACCCGCTCGCGGCTGCGGTCGGGCTCGAGGTCGTCACAATGCTCTCCGAGGGGACGTTCCAGGCCCGGGCGCTCGCGGGCGAGTCCGTGCTGCGTGCGGCACTCGACGGCATGGTCGGGAACGGCGTCGTCGGGTCGCGGATCGCCGGACTCTGGGCCGGCATCGACATCGACCCCGCGCTGGCCACCGGCCGCGAGGTCTCGCTGCGCATGATGGAGCGCGGTGTCCTCGTCAAGGACACCCACGGTTCGACGATCCGGTTCGCGCCGCCACTCGTGGTCACCGACGAGGAGCTCGACTTCGCGATGGGCGCCCTGGCGGGCGTGCTGGCCGACCTGAGCTGACGCGTCGCGGACGCACCGTGCGGTGCGATGCGGGTGGCGCCGGACCGCAGCCGGCGCGCGTCACCCGCACCGTCCCTCCAGTCCGACACGGCCGGGAGGCGCGGCTCGCGTCGTTCCCGCGTGTTCAGAACACGTCGGTCCAGTCGGAACACTCGTGTCCGGGTGTTCGCGCTGGACGGGCGTGTTCAGAACACGTCGACGCCCCGCGCGGCGGCAACACCGCCGTGGGAACGACGAAGGCCCCGGGCGAACCCGGGGCCTTCGTGATGCTGTCGCACGGAACTGTGGCTGGACGCGGCGTCGATCCGCGGACCTTTCGATTTTCAGTCGAACGCTCTACCAACTGAGCTACCCAGCCGAGGATCCGATGCGCACACCGGACCCGAGGCGCCGATCCGAAGACCGGCCGCCGTGGCGACCCTGACGGGACTTGAACCCGCGACCTCCGCCGTGACAGGGCGGCACGCTAACCAACTGCGCTACAGGGCCATCTTGAGTTGTGGTAGCCGGATCGTCTTGCAGACGTGTCCCCGTCATGGTGACCCCAACGGGATTCGAACCCGTGCTGCCGCCGTGAAAGGGCGGTGTCCTAGGCCACTAAACGATGGGGCCGTCGGCAATGCTTTCCCGCTACCGAGGGACAAGCATACGGAACCCCAGCGGGAATTCCAAACCGAGCCGCCGGTGGGGTGATCGCTCGGCGTGTCGCCCCGGTCGGCCGGGGGTCCGCCAGGTTCACTCGCCGGAAGAGAAACCGTGCCGTCGGTACCCCCGGGTGCCGTCGTCGGTCGTCCGTGCCCCCTGTGACGGGGGGTGGATGCCCGGCACCCCTGTTGTTACTGTTGCGTCTGTTAACAGTGTTACGTGCGTGAGCCTTGCCGCGCTGTTACGAAATCGAGACCATGACTCACTTCCCTCAGAACACCCGCCGAGCAGCGCCCTCGCGTCGTCGAGCACTCGCCCTCGCGGTGATCGTCGCGCTCGCGGGTGGGGTGCTCGCTGCGACCGGTCCTGCTGTGAGCGCCTCGGCGACGACCTACCCGAGCTGGGCCGACGTGCAGGCGGCGAAGGCCTCGGCGTCCGCGCAGCAGGCGAAGGTCGACGAGATCAACGGGCTCATCACCTCGCTCACGCAGAAGGTCGCCGACACGCAGGCGGCCGCCGCGAAGGCCGGTCAGGTCTACCAGTCCGCGCAGACCAAGTTCGACGAGGCGGCACTCCGGGAGCAGACGCTCACCGAGCAGGCCGGCAGCGCCGAGAAGACCGCGGCCGCGTCCGAGACCCAGGCGGGGCAGCTCGCCGCGCAGCTCGGTCGCTCCAGCAACTCCGACGTCACGTCGAACCTGCTGTCGCACCCGACCGGGGCGAAGGACCTGCTCTACCAGCTCGGCGCGATGTCGAAGCTGACCGAACAGGCCGACGGCATCTACGAGCAGGCGAGCCAGGACCGCGGGACCGCGCAGTCGCTCGCCGACCAGGCCGACGTGGCGAAGAAGGCCCTCGGCGGACTCCGCGACGACGCGCAGGACAAGCTCGAGGCGGCGAACAACGCGTCCGCGAGCGCATCGAACGCGCTCGCCGACCAGAGTGCGAACAAGACGCGGCTCGACGCGCAGCTGACCGCGCTGACCACGAACGCGACCGACGTCGAGGCGAACTACAACACCGGCGTCGAGGAAGCCCGCAAGGCCGCCGAGGCCGCTGCCGCACGGGCTCGCGCCGCGGCGGCCGCCGCCACGACCACCCCGAACGCCTCCGGCTGGGTCCGCCCGTCCGGCGGCTCCCAGACCAGCGGGTTCGGCATCCGTGTCGACCCGTACAACCACGTGACCGCGCTGCACGCCGGCGTCGACCTCGCACCGTCCTGCGGCGCGCCGATCTTCGCCGCGCACGCCGGGACCGTCCTGTTCGCCGCGAACGGCGGGGGCTACGGCAACGAGGTCATCCTGGACAACGGCGGCGGGATCTCCACCGCGTACGGACACATCGTCAACGGCGGGTTCCTGGTCCGAGCGGGCCAGACCGTCCAGGCAGGGCAGCAGATCGCGCGAGTCGGGTCCACCGGCTGGTCGACGGGCTGCCACCTCCACTTCGAGACCCGGGTCGGTGGCGCCGCCACGGACCCGGTCCCCTTCATGGCCGCGCGGGGGATCTCGGTATGACCACGAGCGCGCCCAGGATGCGCTGACCCCACATGAAGCCTGCACGCTCACTGATCGGAGGTGCCGCGACCGTCGCCGTCGTCGGACTGACGCTCTCGTTCGCCCCCACCGTGGCGATCGCGACCCCGGCGGGGTCGACGTCGACGTCCACGACCGGGGGGTCCGCACCGAGCTGGTCCGACGTGCAGGCCGCCAAGGCCTCCCAGGCGGCGACCCAGGCGCTCGTCGACTCGCTGACGTCCTCGCTCGAGTCGCTCCAGGACACCGTGCAGCGCACCTCCGTCGCGGAGCAGGCGGCGGGAGAGGCTTACTCCCGGGCCGTGTCGGTGCAGCAGGATGCGCAGACGAAGGTCGACACGCTCGGCCGGCAGAAGGCGGCGGCCACGACCAGGGCCGAGGCGTCCTCGCGGCAGGTCGCCGGGCTCGTCGTCGAACTCTCCAGGACGGGTGGCGGGGACCTCTCCACCACGATGCTCACCGACGGTTCCGACGCCAAGGACCTGCTGTACAAGGTCGGAGCGATGTCCCACCTGTCCGAGCGATCCGCCGGGATCCTCGCCCAGGCGGAGAACGACCAGCGTCAGGTGAGTGCGCTGCAGGACCAGGCGGCCACGGCGAAGACCGCGCTCGACGAGGCGACGGCGGCCTCGAAGTCGACGCTCGCCGACGCGAACGACGCCGCGGCGACCTCGGCGAAGAAGCTCGCGGACGTACAGTCCCAGCAGTCGACGCTCTACGACCAGCTCGCCTCACTCAAGGGCACGACCGCGTCGACGGAGGCGGCCTACTTCGAGGACCAGCAGGCCAAGCGGGCGGCGGCGGCGATCGCGACGGCGGCGGCCCCGGCCGCGAGCTCGACCAAGACGTCGACGACCAAGACGACCACGACCACGTCGACCACCACCACGAAGCCGACGACCACGAAGCCGACGACCACGAAGCCGACTGCCACGAAGCCGACGAACGGTGGCGGCGGGAGCGGCACGACCAACCCGGCTCCCGCTCCGGCGCCTGCCCCCGCCCCGGCCCCCGCGCCCGCGCCCGCCCCGGCCCCCGCGCCGGCCCCCGCCCCCGCCCCGAGCCCGTCCAAGGGCGCAGCGGCACTCGCGTTCGCGTCGTCCCAGATCGGCAAGCCCTACCGGCTCGGCTCGCAGGGACCGAACGCGTACGACTGCTCCGGGCTCGTCCGGGCGTCCTACGCGGCACAGGGCGTCGCGACCGGTGGGTACGGCGTCCAGCAGCAGTACAACTACTTCAAGTCGCTCGGCCGCCTCGTGCCCCTGTCCCAGGCGCAGCCCGGCGACATCCTGTTCTACTCCTCGAACGGCTCCGTCTCGGGCGGCTACCACGACTCGCTCTACGCGGGTGGCGGTCGCATGGTCGAGGCGCCGAAGCCCGGTGCGTTCGTCCGGAACATCGCGGTGTGGACCCCGGGTCAGCTCCTGCCGTACGTCGCACGCCCGACCGGCTCGCTCTAGCCCGGGCCCGGCTCAGCACGAGACGACGCGACCCACTCCACGCCGCGCGATGCGGCTGAGTGGAGTGGATCGCGTCGTGCTGCGCGGGAGCGTCAGTGCGTGCTGCGCGGGAGCGTCAGTGTCCGGCGGGCTCGTAGGCCGCGAACCCCGCGGCGACGATCTCCTCGGCCTCGGCGGCATCGCCCCAGCCCTCGGCCTTGACCCACTTGTTCGGCTCGAGGTCCTTGTAGCGCTCGAAGAAGTGCGCGATCTCGGCCTTCGTCTGCTCGTCGACGTCGCCGATGTCCTGGATGTGCTGCCAGCGCGGGTCCTTCGCGGGGACGACGAGGACCTTGGCGTCGGAGCCGGCCTCGTCGCTCATCTTGAACACGCCGACCGGGCGGACCTTGACGCCGACACCGGGGAACGTCGGGTACTCCAGGAGCACGAGTGCGTCCACCGGGTCGCCGTCGAGGCCGAGGGTGTTCTCGAAGAACCCGTAGTCCGTCGGGTAGACGAACGAGGTGAAGAGCACGCGGTCGAGGTACACGCGACCGGTCTCGTGGTCGACCTCGTACTTGTTGCGGCTGCCCTTGGGGATCTCGATGACGACGTCGTATGCGCCCATGTGGTGCTCTCCTGTAAGAAAAAGATCGGGGGATCGAAGCGCCGATAACGTTACACAATGCACATGCACCGGCCTCGGCTCTCCCCGGCGGTGGCCGAGGTGCGTCTCGCCGTCCGGAACGCACTCGCGAACGCCAGAGCCGTGGGGGTGCTCCGCGACGACGACCTCGTCCTCGTCGCGCTGAGCGGTGGTCCGGACTCCCTGGCACTCGCGAGTGCGACGGCCTTCGAGGCACCGAAGCAGCAGCTGCGCGCCGGAGCCGTGGTGGTCGACCACGGCCTCCAGCCGGGCAGTCGCGAGGTCGCCGAGACGGCTGCGCGCCAGGCGCAGCACCTCGGGTTGGCGCCGGTGGTCGTCGAGCACGTGCGCGTCGGGACCGCGGGTGGTCCGGAGGGAGCCGCACGGGAGGCCCGGTACGCGTCGATCACGGCCGTCGCGACCACCGAGGGGTCACCACTCATCCTCGTGGGGCACACTCTCGACGACCAGGCCGAGACCGTCCTGCTCGGGCTCGCGCGGGGGAGCGGTCCCGACAGCCTCTCGGGCATGGCCCCGCTCGCACGACCGCGCACCGACCACCACGCCCTGACGGTGGGGCCGTCGATCGCCCGGCCGCTGCTCGGTGTCCGTCGGGCCGTCACCCACCAGGCGTGCGCGGACGCCGACCTGACGCCGTGGACCGACCCGCAGAACGCGGACCCGGCCTTCGCGCGGGTCCGCGTGCGGGAACGACTCATCCCGAGCCTCCAGGCCGAACTCGGTCCGGGGGTGCCGGAGGCGCTCGCCCGCACCGCCGACCAACTGCGGGAGGACGCCGCGGCCCTCGACCACTTCGCCGAGGAGCTCGCCGAGGAGCTCAGCGAGCACTCGGAGGCGGGCATCTCGCTCTCGGTGAGCGGCCTCGCCGCGAACCCGGCGGCACTCCGGCAACGACTCGTCCGGCTCGCGGTGGAGAGCGAGTTCGGCGTCGTGCTCTCGCGGGTGCAGACGCTCGAGGTCTGCCGCCTCGTCACCGACTGGTCCGGGCAGGGACCGCTCGACCTGCCCGGCGTTAGGGTTGAGCGGGTCGGCGGTCGCATCGCGTTCGCCGCCACCCCCACCCCCCACCGCTGAAGGGCACCCCGTGGAACTCTCCGACGTCCAGGACGACCTCAGCGAGGTCCTGTTCACCGCCAAGCAGATCGAGACGCGTCTCGCCGAGCTGGCCCGTGCCGTCGAGGCCGACTACTCCGGGCGCGACCCGTTGCTCGTCGGGGTGCTGAAGGGCGCCGTGATGGTGATGGCGGACTTCTCGCGCGAGCTCAAGCTGCCGGTCACGATGGACTGGATGGCGGTGTCGTCGTACGGCTCCGGCACCAAGTCGAGCGGTGTGGTGCGCATCCTCAAGGACCTCGACACCGATCTGCACGGCCGCGACGTCATCATCGTCGAGGACATCATCGACTCCGGGCTGACCCTGTCCTGGCTGCAGCAGAATCTCCGCTCCCGCGGTGCGGCGAGCGTCGAGATCGTGGCGTTGCTCCGGAAGCCCGAGGCCGCCAAGGTCGAGGTCGACGTCAAGTACGTCGGCTACGACATCCCGGACGCGTTCGTGATCGGGTACGGACTCGACTACGCGGAGCGCTACCGGAACCTCCGGGGCGTCGGCGTCCTCGCCCCGCACGTCTACTCCTAGGAGGGCGGAGCACGGTCGTGGTCGGGCGGAGCACGGCTGCGCGGTCCCGCACTGCCCCGTGAACGCGGGGGTCGTTCCGGTTTCGCTCTCGGAGGACATGCAACCGGCCCACAGAATCGCGGCCGTATGCTGATCGACACCGAACGTCGGCAGAGAAAGGTGTCGGGCTTCTCGCCCGGATCACATGGACTTCAAGCGCATCCTCCGCGGGCCGTACCTCTACGTGCTGATCGCGATCATCGGCATCTGGATCGGCTGGAGCGTCATCAGCTCGTCGTCGACGTCCGAGACCACCACCCAGAAGGGCCTCGAGCTCCTCTCGGACGGCAAGGTCTCCTCCGCCACCATCAACTCGACCACGCAGCGCGTCGATCTGGTCCTCAAGGACGGCGGCGCGACCGAGCAGTTCTACTACTCGACGCCGCGTGGTGAAGACGTCGTGAACGCCGTCGACAAGGCGAACCTGTCGAAGGGCTACAACGACACCGTCCAGCAGTCCAACTGGTTCCTGTCGCTGCTCAGCATCATGCTGCCGTTCCTCATCATCGGCGCGATCTTCTGGTTCATCCTCTCGAGCGCCCAGGGTGGCGGCTCGAAGGTCATGCAGTTCGGCAAGTCCCGCGCCAAGATGAACAACAAGGAGAACCCGCAGGTCTCCTTCGCGGACGTCGCCGGTGCGGACGAGGCGATCGAGGAGCTCCAGGAGATCAAGGAGTTCCTCAAGGAGCCGGCGAAGTTCCAGGCCGTCGGTGCGCGGATCCCGAAGGGCGTGCTGCTGTACGGCCCTCCCGGGACCGGCAAGACCCTGCTCGCGCGCGCCGTGGCCGGTGAGGCGGGCGTCCCGTTCTTCTCGATCTCCGGATCGGACTTCGTCGAGATGTTCGTGGGTGTCGGTGCGAGCCGCGTCCGCGACCTCTTCGAACAGGCCAAGCAGAACTCCCCGGCGATCATCTTCGTCGACGAGATCGACGCCGTCGGTCGTCACCGCGGTGCCGGCATCGGCGGCGGCAACGACGAGCGTGAGCAGACCCTGAACCAGCTCCTCGTCGAGATGGACGGGTTCGACGTCAAGACGAACGTCATCCTGATCGCGGCCACCAACCGTCCGGACGTCCTCGACCCCGCGCTCCTCCGCCCCGGCCGCTTCGACCGCCAGATCGGTGTCGACGCCCCCGGCATGGACGGTCGCAAGCAGATCCTCGAGGTGCACGGCAAGGGCAAGCCCCTGGCCGCGAGCGTCGACCTCGACGTCCTCGCCCGGAAGACCCCGGGGTTCACCGGTGCCGACCTCGCGAACGTCCTCAACGAGGCCGCGCTCCTGACCGCACGCTCGAACGCGCAGCTCATCGACAACCGTGCCCTCGACGAGGCCGTCGACCGCGTGATGGCCGGCCCGCAGCGTCGGACCCGCGTGATGAACGAGCAGGAGCGGCTGATCACCGCGTACCACGAGGGTGGACACGCCCTCGCCGCGTCGGCCATGCGCCACACGGACCCGGTGACCAAGATCACGATCCTGCCCCGTGGCCGTGCGCTCGGGTACACGATGGTGCTCCCGCTCGAGGACAAGTACTCCGTCACGCGGAACGAACTGCTCGACCAGCTCACCTACGCGATGGGTGGTCGCGTGGCCGAGGAGATCGTCTTCCACGACCCGACCACCGGGGCGTCGAACGACATCGAGAAGGCCACCGGCACCGCCCGCAAGATGGTGACCGAGTACGGCATGAGCCGCAAGGTCGGTTCGATCAAGCTCGGCAACGGCTCGGGCGAGCCGTTCATGGGCCGCGACATGAGCACCGGCCGCGACTACTCGGAGAACATCGCCGAGACGGTCGACACCGAGACCCGTGCGCTGCTCGAGCAGGCCCACGACGAGGCGTACCAGGTCATCAACGACAACCGCGAGATCCTCGACCACCTGGCCGCGGAGCTCATGGAGAAGGAGACGCTCGACCACAACGAGCTCGCCGAGATCTTCAAGGACGTCAGGAAGCTCCCGGAGCGCCCGCAGTGGCTCTCCAGCGAGAACCGTCCGGTCAGCGACCTCCCCGCGATCACGCTCGGCAAGAAGGCCGGCGTCGACGAGGGTGCGGTCGACGGCGGGGTCGACTCCGAGCCGCCGGCGAAGCCCAAGCGCACCCGGGCTCCGCGCAGCAACCCGGGTATCGCCCCGGCCTAGGCCATCGCGATGACCGACCAGCCCACGCGGCGTGCGCGTCGGCTCGCCGAGGTGGACCGCACCCGCGCCGATGCGGCCGCCCCGGCGACCGTCGCCATCGACCTGCGCGAGGTGGGACACCGGGTGGGTCAGCAGGCGACCGCGGCGCTCCGCCGGGAGGCCCGTGCTGCGGTCGACGCGGCCCGTCCCGCCGGGCGGACGCGCATCATGGGCATCCTCAACGTCACGCCGGACTCGTTCAGCGACGGCGGGCTGCACGCCGCGTACGACGCGGCCGTGCGCCATGCCCGGGCGCTCGTCGCCGACGGCGCGGACCTCGTCGACGTCGGTGGCGAGTCCACCCGACCCGGTGCGGAGCGGGTGCCGGTCGAGGTCGAGCAGCGTCGCGTGCTGCCGGTCATCAGGACGCTCGTCGCCGAGGGCATCGCCGTGAGCGTCGACACCATGAACGCCGCCACCGCCGAGGCCGCGGTCGAGGCCGGCGCAGCGATCGTCAACGACGTCTCGGGCGGGCTCGCGGACCCGGACATGGCCCGGGTCGTGGCGGCGAGCGGAGCGGGGTTCGTCGTCATGCACTGGCGAGGACACAGCGACCGGATGCAGCGGAACGCCGTCTACGCGCACGCGGTCGAGGACGTCCGGCGTGAGGTCGAGCAGCGCGTCGCCGAGCTCATCGTCCTCGGCGTGCACCAGGACCAGATCGTCATCGACCCCGGCCTCGGGTTCGCGAAGGACGGCCGGCAGAACTGGGAGATCCTCGCGGGGTACGAGCGGTTCGCATCGCTCGGACTGCCGGTCCTCGTGGCGGCCTCGCGGAAGAAGTTCCTGCGCGGCGTCGGCAGCGACCCCGACGGACCCGCACGGGACCGGGACCTCGCGAGTGCGGCGATCAGCCTGCTCGCCGCAGAGCGCGGTGCGTGGGGTGTGCGGGTGCACGATCCGGCACCGACCCGCACGATGTTGGCAGTCTGGGACACATGGAGGGCAGCACGATCGTGAACGACGTCATCCGACTCACCGGGGTCCGCGCACGTGGCAACCACGGCGTCTTCGAGCACGAGCGTCGCGACGGACAGGAGTTCGTCGTCGACGTCGCGGTGGAGGTCGACGCGTTCGACGCCGCCCGGTCCGACGACCTCGAGCGGACCGTGCACTACGGCGTCCTCGCCGAGCGGGTCGTCGCGGCGGTCGAGCAGGAACCCGTCGACCTCATCGAGACGCTCGCGGAGCGGATCGCCGCCGTCGCACTGGGGTTCCCCGCGACGATCGCCACCGAGGTGACGGTGCACAAGCCCGAGGCGCCGATCACGGTGCCGTTCCAGGACGTGTCGATCACGATCCGCCGTTCCCGATCCACGACGAGCACTCCGTGAGCCGCGCCGTCATCGCACTCGGGGCGAACCTCGGCGACCGCGGGACGACCCTCCGCGACGCGGCGACGGCGATCCTCGGCATCGAGGGCGTCCGTGCGGTCGCCTCCTCGCACGAGGTCGAGTCGATCGCCGTGACGCTCGACGGGCCGGACGACACGAAGCCGCGCTACCGGAACGGTGTCGTGATCGTCGACACGGATCTCGGGCCGTCGGCGCTGCTCGACGCCCTGCACCGCATCGAGGACGACCACGGGCGCGTGCGGATCGAGCGGTGGGGCGACCGGACGCTCGACCTCGACATCGTCGCGGTCGACGACCTGTCGATCGACACGGCCGACCTGGAGCTGCCGCACCCGCGGGCCGGTGAGCGCGCGTTCGTGCTCGCACCGTGGGTGGACGCCGATCCCGACGCCGTGCTCCCGGGAGCGGGGAGTGTCCGTGCGCTCCTCGACCAGCTCGGGGACGACACCGTGCGCGTCGACGAGCCGCGCCTGTTCTCGGAGGCCGCGCCGTCCCTCCAGGCCGACAGCGCCGACAGCGCCGACGGCGCCGACAGCCGGGGCGGCGCGACCGGTGGGGCCGCCTCGTGAAGCGCACGCGTCCGTCGACGCTCATCAGCGTCGCGCTCGTCGCGGCCGTCGCCGGCTTCGCCCTCGATGCCGCACTGACGTCGCGGGCGCTCCCCGTCGTGGTGCTCTCCCCGGCTCTCGGGCTGACGCTCATCGGGATCGGTGTCGCCCTCGTGCTCATGGCGATGCCGATCCGCCGGCATGCGCGGGGCACCGCCACCCGCCCGGTCGACGCGTTCTACGCGACCCGGGTGGTCGTCCTGGCCAAGGCGTCGAGTCTCTGCGGGGCGCTGTTCGGCGGGTTCACGCTCGGTGGGCTCGTCTACCTCCTGTCCCGCTCCGTCGTTCCGGCGCTAGGCTCGGTCCTGCCGAGCGTCATCGCGGTCGTCGGGGGGCTCGTCCTCCTGGTCTGCGCGCTCGTGGCGGAGCGCATGTGCACGGTTCCTCCGCGGGACGACGACCAGGACGACCAGGACGCGCCGGGCGAACACGGCGGGACGACGGTGCTCTGACGCCGTCCGGACTGCCGGACCCAGCGCCCCGCGACACCGCCAGACCCGCGACACCGCCAGACCCGCGACACCCACTGACTCGCGACACCGATGCCGAGAGGAGCGAGATGCCGAGGGAACGACTCGACATGCCGGGGATCGACTGGACCCGCATCTCGCCGAAACTGGTGTGGACCGAGCTCGTGACGGTGCTGCTCGTCGGTGCGGTCATCACCGCGGGGTTCCTGCTGATCGGGTTGCTCGCACTCGCCGGTTCCGTCAGCGGCATCGTGTGGACGTGCATCGGCATCGCGGCTGCGATCACCACGATCCTCGTCGCGGCCTTCACACCCCGCCGGATCCGCGCGATCGGCTACGCCATGCGGGACGACGACCTCGTGGTGCGTCGCGGCCTCATGTGGCAGCGGTTCATCGCCGTGCCGTACGGCCGCATGCAGCTCATCGACGTCAGCCGTGGCCCGCTCGGACGCGTGCTCGGCCTGAGCGACCTGCGCTTCGTCACGGCGGCCGCGTCCACGAACGTCCGCATCCCCGGGCTGCCGGTCGGCGAGGCCGACCGCCTCCGCGACGAGCTCGTCGCGAAGGCCGAGTCGCGCCGCGTCGGGCTGTAGACCGCCATGAGCCTCGGACGGACACCGGACCTGTCGTCACCGCCGCCCGTGCGCCGCGGTGACGCCGCCGCGGCCGCGCAGCTGACCGACGGCGAGTGGCACCGCCTGCACCCCGCGACACCGCTCCTCAAGGGCGGCATCGTGTTCGTGGCGATCTTCTTCTTCGTCTTCCAGCAGTTCCGGGAACGCCTCGTCAACATGGTCATCCCGCAGGCGGGCTACGACGGCGAGCAGGGCGACCCGATCGACTACGTCGTCAGCCACAACTACGTCGGGTTCGTGCTGCTCGGGATCCTGGTGTTCATCGCCGTCCTGGTCGGTCTGTTCTGGCTTGCCTGGCGCATGCACACGTTCCGGGTCACCGGCGAGGTCGTCGAGGTCCGCTCGGGCGTCGTGTTCCGGAACCACCGGAAGGCCAGGCTCGACCGGATCCAGGGCATCAACATCGCGAGGCCGTTCCTCGCGCGGGTGTTCGGTGCCGCGCGCCTCGAGATCTCGCAGGCCGGCAACGACGCGAACGTGCAGCTCGCGTACCTCGGCTCGCGGGCGGCCGACGACCTGCGCCAGCGGATCCTCCAGCTCGCGAGCGGTGCCAGGGACTCCCCGGGTGCCGGTCCGCGGATCGACCCGGCGACCGGCAGGGTCATCGAGCAGCGGATGAACGAGTTCCTGTCGCCGGAGTTCGATCCCGTGGCGACGCATGCGACCCGGGTCGTGAAGGTGCACCAGGGCCGGCTCATCGGATCGCTCCTGCTGTCCGAGACGACGGTCTTCATCCTGCTGGCCGCGGCGGCGATCGTGGTGAGCGTCTCGCTGACCGGGCGCTGGTTCCTGCTCGTGACCCTGTTCCCGGCGCTGATCGCGGCGGTCGGCTTCTACGCCAGGAAGTTCGCCAAGTCGCTGCAGTACACGATCGCGTCGACACCCGACGGCATCCGCATCGGGTACGGGCTCGTGTCCACGACGAACGAGACGCTGCCGCCGGGGCGCATCCACGCCGTGAGTGTCAACCAGCCGCTGCTCTGGCGTCCGTTCGGCTGGTGGGACGTGCGGATCAACCGGGCGTCGCACTCGCAGGGGTCCCGCCAGAACCAGCAGGCCTCGAGCGTCGTGCTCCCCGTCGGCAATGCGCACGACGTGCGCGAGGTGCTCGAGATCATCCTGCCGGAGCTCGTCGGCGCCGCGGTGGTCGGACCGGCCGCGAGCCTCGAGGACCTGCAACAGGGGTCGGCGGCCGCGGTCGGCGTGGTCGAGGAGAGCCTCACGACGACGGGCGACGCCGGCAGGTTCGTCCGGTCACCGCGGCGTGGAGCCTGGCTCCGGCCGTTCTCGTGGCGGCGGAACGGGTACCGGCACGTGCCGGGTGCCGTGCTCTTCCGCCTCGGTGCGATCTGGCGTTCGCTCGTGCTCGTCCCGCTGCCGCGGATCCAGAGCGTGCGGGTCGCACAGGGTCCGATCGAGCGCACGCTGCGGCTCGCCGAGGTGCACGTGCACACGGTGCACGGACCGGTCGTCGCGCGGATCGGCGCGATCGAGGCCGACGACGCGATGCGGTTGTTCGCCGAGGCCGAGACGAACGCGATCGCGGCGGCGGACACCGACACGTCGCACCGGTGGCGGGAGCGCGCCGGACTGGCGCGCACTCCGCTCGAGGTGACGCGCCAGCGGCACGCGGTGCCAGCGCCGGGGGAGCCTGCGACCACGGACGCCGGACTGGCGCGCACTCCGCTCGAGGTGACGCGCCAGCGGCACGCGGTGCCAGCGCCGGGGGAGCCTGCGACCACGGACGCCGGACTGGCGGCACGACTTCCGTTCCCGACGTCATCTCCCGCACCCGTCCCTCCAGGCTGGGATGCGACCCCGCGTCCGGAGGCGGACCGATGAGCGACCGCGCCGGACGCCTCGGCGTCGGCATCATCGGCGCCGGAAGGGTCGGGCCAGTGCTCGGGGCCGCCCTCGCGAACGCCGGGCACGCCGTCGTCGGGATCACCGCGGTGTCGGACGCGAGCCGCGATCGTGCCGAGGCGCTGCTCCCCGGCGTCCCGATCCTCGACATCCCGTCACTCGTCGAACGGAGCGAGCTCGTACTCCTCGCGGTGCCGGACGACGCACTCGCGGAGCTGGTGCGGGGCCTCGCGGACGCGGGGGTGTGGCAGCCCGGGCAGCTCGTCGTGCACACCTCGCCGGACAGCGGCGTCGGGGTGCTCGCTCCCGCGCTCGCGAAGGGCGTGATCCCGCTCGCGATCCACCCCGCGATGGCCTTCACCGGGACGAGCGTCGACCTGTCGCGGCTGCGGGACGCGTACTGCGCGGTGACGTCGCCGACCCCGGTGCTCCCGATCGGGCAGGCCCTCGTGGTCGAGATGGGCGCGGAGCCGGTCGTCATCGCCGAGGCGGACCGGCCGGCCTACGCGGATGCGGTGCGGGCGGCGACGACGTTCTCCGAGGCGATCGTCACCCAGGCCGCGGGCACGCTGTCCGGGATCGGTGTGGAGCACCCGGGGCTCGTGCTCGGTGCCCTGGTGCGGTCCGCCGTGGACAACGCCCTGACGCGGGTCGACGGTCAGCAGCGGCTGTAGGACCCCGGTGTTCTGAACACCCCCGTCCAGCCGGAACACCCGGATCCGCGTGTTCAGCGTGGACGGGCGTGTTCTGAACACCCCCGTCGATCTCCCGATCTGCGCCGCGTCCGCACCCCCGGTACGATCGACCCGTCCCCCACGAACTCTGGAGCCGCGCCAGCATGACCGACGAGCACGTCGACACCACCCCCGAGACCACGGCCGCCGACGTCGCGGCCGACCTCGCCGCGACCGAGCAGGCAACTGAGCAGCAGGCGACCGAGCAGGACGACGCCGAGCGCGAGGCCTCGGAGCAGAAGGCGGTCCGGCTCGACAAGCGCGCGAAGCTCCTCGCGCACGGCATCCAGGCTTACCCGGTCGGGGTCGGCATCACGACGACGATCCCGGCGGTCCGCGCCGAGTACGAGCGGCTCGAGACCGGCGAGGAGACCCAGGACGTCGTCGGGATCGCCGGCCGGATCGTGTTCTCGCGCAACACCGGCAAGCTCTGCTTCGCGACCCTGCAGTCCGGCGACGGCTCCCGCATCCAGGCGATGGTCTCCCTCGCCGAGGTCGGCGACGAGTCCCTCGCCCGCTGGAAGGAGTTCGTCGACCTCGGTGACCACGTGTTCGTGCACGGCCGGGTCATCTCGAGCCGCCGCGGCGAGCTGAGCGTCATGGTCGACGACTGGGCGATCGCGGCGAAGGCGATCCAGCCCCTGCCGAACCTGCACTCCGAACTGTCCGAGGAGACCCGCGCCCGCGCCCGCTACCTCGACCTCATCGTCCGCGATCAGGCGCGGGCGACCGTCCGGGCCCGCGCGAAGGTCATGCAGTCCCTCCGGGCGACGTTCGACGGACATGAGTACCTCGAGGTCGAGACCCCGATGCTCCAGACGCAGCACGGTGGCGCGTCGGCCCGGCCGTTCGTCACGCACTCGAACGCGTTCGACACCGACCTGTACCTCCGGATCGCGCCGGAGCTCTTCCTGAAGCGCGCGGTCGTCGGCGGCATCGACCGGGTGTTCGAGGTGAACCGGAACTTCCGCAACGAGGGCGCAGACTCCACGCACTCGCCCGAGTTCGCCATGGTCGAGGCGTACCAGGCGTACGGCGACTACGAGCAGATGGCCGACCTGACGCAGGAGCTCGTGCAGAACGCCGCGGCCGCGGTCACCGGCGGACACGTCGTGACGCTGGCCGACGGCACCGAGTACGACCTCGGCGGCGACTGGGCCCGCATCGACATGTACGGCACGCTCTCCACGGCCGTGAGTCGGGAGATCACCCCCGAGACCCCGCTCGCCGAGCTCGTCGCGCTGGCGGACGAGGCCGGCGTCGAGGTCGCGCACCCGACGCACGGCAAGTACGTCGAGGAACTGTGGGAGCACCACGTCAAGGGCGGCCTCGACCGGCCGACGTTCGTGATGAACTTCCCGCTCGACACCTCGCCGCTGACCCGTGAGCACCGGTCGCGCCCCGGCGTGGTCGAGAAGTGGGACCTCTACGTCCGGGGCTTCGAGCTCGCGACGGCGTACTCCGAGCTCGTCGACCCGGTCGTCCAGCGCGAACGGTTCGTCGAGCAGGCGAAGCTAGCTGCCGGGGGTGACGTCGAGGCGATGCGCGTCGACGAGGAGTTCCTCCGCGCGCTCGAGCACGGCATGCCACCGTCGGGCGGCATGGGGATGGGTGTCGACCGGTTGCTCATGGCGATCACGGGCCTCGGGATCCGCGAGACGATCCTGTTCCCGCTCGTCAAGTGATCCCAGTTCGCTGACGTATCCTGCAGTCGTGCCTCATGGAGTCGTGACCGGGATCATCTTCGCGTTGGCGCCGACGATCATCGTCGGCCTCATCTTCTGGTTCGTCATGCGCGCGATCCTCCGGTCCGACCGCACCGAGCGTGCCGCCTACTCGAAGATCGAGGCGGAGGAGCGCGCGAAGTTCGCCGCTGAGCGCAGCACCGGATCGCCCGTCTCGCCGGTCACGCCCGGCGACTGACGGCCTCCGTCCGTCACCTGACGGTCGGCCTGGAGGCACGGTTCGCGTCCGCCACGTCCGTCACCTGCCGTTCACCACGGGCTGGCATCCTCGCGGCCATGCGTGCTGCTCGTGCCGACGATCCCATCGACGTCCCGGACGAGCTCGAGCCCGAGGACGCCTTCGGCCACCACGCGACCACCGGCCCCGTGTCGACGGTTGTCCCTGCCGATGACCTCGAGCCGGACGACCACGACATCGACGTCTGACGGTCACACCCGGTTCACCGTGCCGTCGCCCGTCGGTGTGAGCATCGACGCCATGACGAGCATCCGCGCCGTGGTCCGCAGCACCCTCATCGGTGACTTCGAGAACGAGTACGACGAGTTCGACCTCGACGAGGACCACGAGGTCCTCCTCCGCCGTTCGGTGTGGCTCGAACCGTCCTGGTGAGCCCCGGCGGCTCTGGCGTCGGGGTACAGCCTGGCCGGAACGCGTGTACCCGTTGACGTACCCCATCGGCCGCTCCGAACGAGCACACCCGCCGGGGTACATCGTCTGCGAAGGCAATGGGTTCACCCGGAATCGCCCGGAATCGCCGGGAATACAGGGGTTGGCGCCCCACATCCAGGCGGCGGTACGCACAATACGACGTACCCCACTCCGACCGATCTGATGACCAAGCACGGAGAAGGCTGAGAATCGTTCGGAACGATTTGTGGGGTACACCTCTCGGCCGCTTTACTCGTCATACGCACCGAGTGTCACCCAGCACCCGCACTGCCCCTCCACCGCAAGGCCCGTCACCGCAAGGAGAGTCATCGCATGACGATCGCAACCGCAGCTCCGACCACGTCCCGCCGCACGGCCGCCACCAGCGCCCCGGCAGCACCGAAGTCCCGCGAACTCGAGGCCGTCGACACCGCGATCGAGGCTGACGAGCGCCTCGCCGGTGTCCGCGGGGCATCGGTCGACCAGGTCGGCGACTACCTCCGCCACATCGGGCGCCTCTCGCTCCTGACCGCTGCGGAAGAGGCCGAGATCGCCCGACGCATCGAGGTCGGGCTGTTCGCCGAGGAGAAGCTCGCGAACGGCAAGGGCCTGACGAAGCAGCTCGAGCGTGAACTCCGGTGGCTCGGCCGCGACGGTCAGCGCGCCAAGGAGCGCATGATCACCTCGAACCTGCGCCTCGTCGTGAGCATCGCCAAGCGGTACTCGCAGCGCGGTCTGCCGTTCATGGACGTCATCCAGGAGGGCAACCTCGGACTCGTCCGTGCGGTCGAGAAGTTCGACTTCACGCAGGGCTACAAGTTCTCCACGTACGCCACCTGGTGGATCCGCCAAGCGATCTCCCGCGGTCTCGCCGACAAGGCCCGCACCATCCGCATCCCGGTGCACACCGTGGAGCTGATCAACAAGATCTCCCGCACCGAGCGTGACCTCACCGTCGACCTCGGCCGTGCCCCCACGGCGGAGGAGGTCGCCGAGGAGCTCAGCATGGGCGTCGAGGAGCTGACCGACCTCAAGGGCCGTTCGCACGAGCCGGTGTCGATCCACACCGTGGTCGGCGACTCCGACGACAGCGAGCTGGGCGACTTCATCGAGGACGAGGACGCCGCGAGCCCGAACGAGATGACCGAGTCGACGCTCCTGCACCGCGACATCCGTTCCATCGTCGCCGAGCTCCCGACCGACGAGGCGAACGTCATCCGGATGCGCTATGGCCTCGACGACGACCACCCGATGACCCTCGACGAGATCTCGAAGGTCGTGCACACCACGCGCCAGGCCGTGAGCCGTGTCGAGTCCCGCGCCAAGCTGCGCCTCTTCGCCAAGGCCGTCAGCCAGGACATGCAGCTGTACCTGACCGACTGACCTCGGTCCCGCACCACGACGAACGGCCCGCCGGAGCACCAGCTCCCGCGGGCCGTACGTCGTCCACCTGAGTGGAGGTCCGACGTCACTGACGATCCGGCGTCACTGACGATCGGCGTCGCCGACGGTCAGGCGTCCTCGTGCTCGTCGCCCTCGGGGTCGTCGTCCCCGTGCTCCTCGTCGGGGTCCGGCGCGACGCCCGTCGGTGGCGCGAGGTCCGGTCGCTCCTGGGCCCGGAGCCGCTGACGGACCTCTGCGGGGATGAGCTCCTGCAGCTGGTCCGGCCGCATCGGCAGGTCGAGCAGGCTCAGCTTCATCCGGCCGGTCCGTCCGTGCCGCTCGGCGTCGAGCCGGATGACCGAGCCAGCGTTCTTCCGGAGGTGCAGATCGATCTGGGCACCGGTCGCGACCTCGCCGACGACGAGCCCGTCCACCTCGAGCGCCGCGCTCCTGGTGCCCTCGGCGATGGCGAACCGGTAGCGCTCCTTCGCCGCGAGCACCACCGAACGGTCGATGCCGGCCATCGGGGCGACCGGCGTCACGACCGATCCGGACAGTGCGGGAGAGAGCACGGGGCCGCCGGCGGCATGGTTGTAGGCGGTCGATCCGGCCGGCGTCGACGCGACGATGGCGTCCGCGCGGTAGTACCCGTACGTCAGGCCGTTGATCGTGAGGTCAGCGGACACCTGCCCGGAGCCCGGACGCCGGACCACGGTGAGGTCGTTGAAGGCGAGGTAGTGGGTGTTCGACCCGGACCAGGACAGGGCGGCTTCGAGCGCATGGTGCGGTTCCAGCGAGTAGTCCCCGGCGGACAGGCGGCCGAGTGCGACCTCCAGCTCGAACGGCTCGATCTCGACGAGGAAGCCGACGTTGCCGTAGTTGACGCCGAGCACGGGCACCGGACGGTTCGCGACGAGACGCATCGCCCCGAGCATCGTGCCGTCCCCGCCGAGTGCCACGACGGTGTCCACGCGGTCGCGGAACTCGTCGTCCTCGAGCAGCTCGATGCCGGATCCCTCCACGCCGGTGCCGAGTCGGACGGCGTCGATACGGCGCGCCACGAGGTGTCCTCGTCCGTCACGGTTCCAGCGCTGCAGGGTCGCGACGGACTCGGACACGTTCTTGGTCGGGTGCACGACGATGCCGACGAGGGGGTCCTCCATGGCCGGGAGCGTATCCGCCGAACCTGCGTCCCCGGACCGGCATGTGATATCTTGCATAAGATCTCGTTGACCGACCCGAACGGACGACCATGCAGAGCCTCCTGCTCCCCGCCCCCATGCCGCCGATCCGCTCGGCGCCGAGCACACTGCTGCTCGCGGAGCACGATGCGCACGACCGCGGACAGCCGTTCGTCGACGTCGGACACCTGCTCGTGGCCGCGGTGTCCGAATGCGCCGTCCACCGGCGCTTCCGTGCGGTCCTCGACGCGCATCTCGTCAGCGTCACGGCGCTCCGGGCATCGCTGCCGTCGAACTCCTACCGCGCATCGTTCGCCACGTACGACACCGATGCGGGGATCGTCTGCACCCCCGCGGCGATGCGCGTCCTCGCGCGGTCCATGCGGCACGCGGCAACGGCGAGTGTCGTCGCCGTGCAGCCGCAGCACGTCCTGCTGGCGCTCCTCGACGGCGTCGACGACCCCGCGCTCGGCGACGCGCACCTCCGCCTCGAGTCCGTCGGCGCGGACGTCCGGCGACTCCGTCGAGCCCTGCGACGGGCCACACGTCGCGCGTGATCGTCTGACGGTCCGGAACCGGCGGGGCGGACCCGAGCCGAGCCTCCCGGCCGTGGCAGCGCCGCCCGGACAGGGTTCACGCCCACGGCGAACAGGGGCAGACCGCCCCCCGATCCCCGTTTAGTCTCGACGTAACGCACCGGTCTCGTGAGGAGACCGGTACATCTGTCGGCTCCACCCTCCGGAGCCAAGGGAGAGCACATGTTCGAGAGATTCACCGACCGAGCCCGTCGTGTCGTCGTCCTCGCCCAAGAAGAGGCGAAGATGCTCAACCACAACTACATCGGCACCGAGCACATCCTCCTCGGCCTCATCCACGAGGGCGAAGGTGTCGCCGCGAAGGCGCTGGAGTCGCTCGGCATCTCGCTCGATGCCGTCCGCGAGCAGGTCCAGGACATCATCGGCCAGGGCCAGCAGCAGCCGACCGGGCACATCCCGTTCACGCCGCGCGCCAAGAAGGTCCTCGAGCTGTCCCTGCGCGAGGCGCTGCAGCTCGGCCACAACTACATCGGGACCGAGCACATCCTGCTCGGGCTGATCCGCGAGGGCGAGGGTGTCGCAGCCCAGGTCCTCGTGAAGCTGGGCGCGGATCTCAACCGCGTCCGCCAGCAGGTCATCCAGCTCCTGTCCGGCTACCAGGGCAAGGAAGCGGTCGCCGTCGGCGGCGAGAACGCCCAGGGTGCGCAGCAGGGTTCGCAGGTCCTCGACCAGTTCGGTCGGAACCTCACCCAGGCCGCACGTGACGGCAAGCTCGACCCGGTCATCGGACGCGAGAAGGAGATGGAGCGGGTCATGCAGATCCTCTCCCGTCGCTCGAAGAACAACCCCGTCCTCATCGGTGAGCCCGGTGTCGGCAAGACGGCCGTCGTCGAGGGCCTCGCGCAGGCGATCGTCAAGAACGACGTGCCCGAGACGCTCAAGGACAAGCAGCTCTACTCGCTCGACCTCGGATCGCTCATCGCCGGCTCCCGCTACCGCGGTGACTTCGAGGAGCGCCTCAAGAAGGTCACCAAGGAGATCCGCACCCGCGGCGACATCATCGTCTTCATCGACGAGATCCACACCCTCGTGGGTGCCGGTGCCGCCGAGGGTGCGATCGACGCGGCCTCGATCCTCAAGCCGCTCCTCGCCCGCGGTGAGCTGCAGACGATCGGTGCGACCACGCTCGACGAGTACCGCAAGCACTTCGAGAAGGACGCCGCACTCGAGCGTCGCTTCCAGTCGGTCCAGGTCAACGAGCCGTCGCTGCCGCACACCATCAACATCCTCAAGGGCCTCCGCGACAAGTACGAGGCGTTCCACAAGGTGTCGATCACGGATGGCGCGATCGTCTCCGCGGCGAACCTGGCGGACCGCTACGTGCAGGACCGCTTCCTGCCCGACAAGGCCATCGACCTGATCGACGAGGCCGGTGCGCGTCTCCGCCTGTCGATCCTGTCGGCGCCCCCGGAGCTCCGCGAGTTCGACGACAAGATCTCCGAGGTCCGCGGGTCGAAGGAAGCCGCGATCGAGGACCAGGACTTCGAGAAGGCCGCGTCCCTGCGCGACGAGGAGAAGAAGCTGCTCGGTGAGCGGCTCCGCCTCGAGAAGCAGTGGCGTGCCGGCGACGTCGCAGCCTCAGGCACGGTCGACGAGGGCATCATCGCGGAGGTCCTGGCGCAGGCCACGGGCATCCCGGTGTTCAAGCTCACCGAAGAGGAGACCTCGCGTCTCGTCTTCATGGAGAAGGCCCTGCACCAGCGCGTGATCGGTCAGGAGGAGGCCATCTCGGCACTCTCCAAGACCATCCGCCGCACCCGTGCCGGTCTCAAGGACCCGAACCGTCCCTCCGGCTCGTTCATCTTCGCCGGGCCCACGGGTGTCGGCAAGACGGAGCTGGCCAAGGCGCTCGCGGAGTTCCTGTTCGACGACGAGGGCGCGCTGATCTCCCTCGACATGTCGGAGTTCGGCGAGAAGCACACCGTCTCGCGCCTCTTCGGTGCCCCTCCCGGGTTCGTCGGGTTCGAGGAGGGCGGCCAGCTCACCGAGAAGGTGCGCCGCAAGCCGTTCTCCGTGGTCCTCTTCGACGAGATCGAGAAGGCCCACCCGGACATCTTCAACTCGCTGCTGCAGGTGCTGGAAGAGGGTCGTCTCACCGACGGCCAGGGCCGTGTGGTCGACTTCAAGAACACCGTCATCATCATGACCACGAACCTCGGTTCGCAGGGCATCGCCGGTGGCCCGGTGGGCTTCCAGGTCGAGGGTGACTCCGGCATCGGCTACGACCGGATGCGCGCCAAGGTGAACGAGGAGCTGAAGAAGCACTTCAAGCCCGAGTTCCTGAACCGCGTGGACGACACGATCGTCTTCCCGCAGCTCTCGAACCCCGAGCTCCTGCAGATCGTCGACCTGTTCGTCAAGCGTCTGTCGGACCGGCTGCTCGACCGCGACATGACCGTCGAGCTGTCGCTCCCGGCCAAGGAGCAGCTCATCAAGGTCGGGTTCGATCCCGCCCTCGGTGCCCGGCCCCTGCGCCGCGCGATGCAGCACGAGGTCGAGGACCAGCTGTCCGAGCACATCCTGCAGGGTGAGCTCACCGCCGGGGACCACGTCAAGGTGGACTTCGTGGACGGTGCGTTCACCTTCGAGACCGGGCGTCAGCCGGGTCGTGAGGAAGTGCTCGCCGGCGTCCCGGCCATCGAGGCGGTCACGCCCGAGGCACCCGCCGGGGACATCGAGGCGTAGCCCGGAGCACTCCTGCCACACTGAACACCGCCCTGCACGCGAGACACCGCGTTGCGGGGCGGTGTTCTGTCGTTCAGGCGCGGTGTGCACAGCAGGCCGCTCATCATCGCGCTCAAAGGCTTAACACACGGGACTCGTATATTCGGGGTCACATGCATTTTGCATGTCTTATTCTGAAAGGGATCTCGTGAACAAGCGCATCCTCGCGATCGGCACCACCGTCCTCGGTGCATCGCTCCTCTGCTCGGCCGTCTCGGTCGCCCCTGCCCTCGCCGCGACCCCCTCGACGGTGACGGCCGCAGCCAAGTCCTCCACCTCGACCGCGTCCGCGACGCTGCTGTTCCGGCACGCCAACCAGGCGTTCTTCACGGTCAAGTCCACCGCGCCCGACGAGTACATCGCGAAAGCGTTCGTGGGCGGCAAGGAAGTCGGTTCGATCGCGTTGAGCGAGGGCAGCACGCTCGCGGCAGACCTCGGCTCGAAGGGCTTCCTCGCCCAGGACGTGACCGTGAAGGTGGGCGCCCAGCACTTCCGGACGGTCAAGACCTTCTCGCTCCCAGCGGTCACCCCGAACGAGGTCCCGACCATCGACGGCGCCACGGTCGTGGCCTCGACGGCGAGTGAGACCACGCTCCGTCTGCGGAGCCTCCCGGGAGCGAAGCTGGTGCTGACCTCGCTGATCGGCAACAAGCCGCTCGGTGAGGCGACCGCGAACTCGCAGGGGATCAGCCGCGTCGTGGTCGCGAACGCGGACGTGGAGTACAACGTCGTCCGAGTCGTGCAGACGTACCAGGGAGTGACCGGCGAAGAAGGCTTCGTCCGGACTGACGAGGACACGGACTACGGACTCTCGTCGGACCCGATCGAGTCGCTGCCCGAGACGGTTGCACCGGCACCGGCACCGGCACCGGCACCGGCAGCCGCACAGGCGGCAGCTCCGTCCGTGTCCGTCTCCAACCGCACTCAGAACACCGTGTTCTTCGCCGTCACCGCGGACACTGACGGCGACGTCGTCGTCCGCGACGCGTCCGGGAACCAGATCGGTTCCGGCCAGGTGCGCGGCGGCAAGGGCTCCGCGGCGGCCTCCATCGGTTCCGACGCCGCAAGCCACACCGTCACGGTCGTGCATGACGGCGTCGAGTCCGCGCCGGCCCAGGTCGAGGTTCCCGCGCTCGCCGCGAGCGTCACCGTTCCGGACAAGCCCACTGTCAGCATCCTCCGCCACAGCGGTGGTTCCGTGGAGCTGCGGGTCGTGAACGCCCAGGCGGGTCCCATCACCGTGCGTGACGCAGACGGCACCGTCATCCGTCGCACCTTCGAGGCGACGAAGTCCGCGCGTGTGAGCGTCGGGCTCCGCGATCCGTACGCTGCGACCCGCCTGTCGGTCACCGTCAGCGTCAAGGGTGTCGAGTCGGCCCCAACGGTCGTCGACGTCCCGGAGACCCCGCGGGTGCCCGCAGTCTGATCTCCGGCTTCACGACAGCGAAACACCGCCCCTGAGCGCAAGACACCGCGCTCCGGGGCGGTGTTTCGTCGCAAGGGCGGTGTCCCGTACCGCATCGGGTGCCTGAGGTGTCAGACGCTCCGGTCAGATGCGGTCGTTCGGGTTGAAGTCGGCGCCGTCGGCACCGGGGGTGACATCCGTGTCGCCGCGCTCGGCGTCGCTCGTGACGTCGCTCTCGGCCGTGCCGTCGGAGTCGCCACTCAGGCCGTCGGCAAGACCGTTCGTCTGGTCGAACAGGTGTCCGGGGCTGTCCAGGTCGGCGAGGGAGTCGGTGCCGGCGCCGTCGTGCTCCGCGGTTCCGTGATCGGCCGAGACGTGATCCGCGCCATCGACGTCGGGGGTGGTGGCTGCCACGTGGTCGCCGTGGTGCTCGTGACCGGCGTGGTCGTCGTGACCGGTGTGGTCGTGGTCCGTGTTCGCGAGGTGCTGTCCGTTGACGGCTTCGTCGCCGTTGTCGATGGTGTCCATGCCGCGGACGCTACGCCCGACCGGGGTACGGCCGCCCGGTCGGGTCACAGGGTGCGGGATGGCGGACGGGAGGGACGGGTCGGCGCTGCACCGTCCCTCCAGTCCGGTGGTGGTGCGGTCCCGCACCCCGGGAACCGGACCGCACGACCGGATCGCGCCATCCGGGACGGTCCGCGTCCTCCGACGGCGCCGCCACCCGCCTGGGTAGGGTTGTCAGGATGGACACGGTGAGCGGTTGGGACGTCGGCGAACGCGACGAGCACGGCATCGTCGTTCGACCGGCGCTCGCGTCGGACGTGCCGCACATCCAGCGACTCATCGCGCCGTACGTCGACCGACGGATCCTGCTCGGCAAGGAGAACGTCGCGCTCTACGGTTCGATCCAGCAGTTCCGGATCGCCGAGGGGCCTGACGGCGTCCCGATCGGCTGTGGCGCGCTCGCGGTGTTCTGGGACGACATCGCCGAGGTCCGGACCCTCGCCCTCGACCCCGATTGGCTGCACAAGCGGGTCGGACACCGGCTCCTCGAGGGACTCGAGCACGACGCGCGGGCACTCGGGGTCGCTCGGATCTTCTGCCTGACGTTCGAGGTGAGCTTCTTCACGAAGCACCACTACCTCGAGATCGGCGAATCCGTCGTGCCGCCCGAGGTCTACGCCGAGCTCGTGCGCTCCTCCGATGAAGGCGTCGCGGAGTTCCTCGACCTCGCACGCGTCAAGCCGAACACCCTCGGCAACACGAGGATGCTCAAGCTCCTCTGATCATCTGGCCATGGGGTGTTCCCATCGCACACCGAAGCATCACGGTATCAGTCGATATGTTGCATACACATACAGTGGTATGTGAACTCATCGAGAAAGATCATCGTGAACAAACGAATCCTCGCCATCGGCACCACCGTCCTCGGTGCCTCCCTCCTGTGCTCGGCGGTGTCCGTCGCGCCCGCGCTCGCCGCGACGACCGCGTCCGTGTCCGCGAAGTCCACCAAGGCCGGGGACGCCTCGGCGTCCGCCAGCCTGATCGTCCGCCAGGCGCAGGTCGCGGTCTTCACCGTGACGTCGTCGAACCCGGACGAGTACATCGCCAAGGCGTTCGTCGGTGACAAGGAAGTCGGGTCGACCGCGCTGAGCGAGTCGTCGACGCTCGTCGCGAACCTCGGCTGGACCGGGTTCGCCGCGCAGAAGGTCACCATCAAGGTCGGCGCGCAGGACTTCCGCACGGTCGACACCATCGCGCTCGATGCCGTCGCGCCGACCCAGGTCGGCCCGATCGACAGCGCCACCGTCGCCTCGAGCACGCCCACCACCACGAAGCTGTCGCTCGCCGGCTTCCCCGGTGCGCACCTCACCGCGACCACCATCGGGTCGGACCGTGTGCTCGACCAGGCCGACGCCGACGCCGACGGTGCCAGTACCGTCACCGTCAAGAACGCGGAAGTCAACCACGACGTCGTCAGCATCGTGCAGACGATCTCCGGCGTCGTCGGCGAGCCGTTCTTCGTGCGGTTGGACAGCGTCGGCGAGCCGGTCGACCCGACCGATCCGCCGGCACCGGTCGACCCCATCGTCACCAAGCCGGACGCTCCGACCATCTCGTCGTCGACGCGCCTCCCGGCGTCGGTCGACCTCCGTGTCCGGACCTCGTCGTCCGGCACGATCATCGTCCGCGACGCGGATGGTCGCATCGTCGTCCGGAGCCTGGCTCCCGCGGCGGGGGTCCGTCAGATGTTCGTCCCCGTCGGCGCGGACGCCACGCACCTCGAGGTCTCGTTCCAGCGGAGCGGCGTCGAGTCCGAGCGCGTCCGCGTCGACGTCGCCGCGCTCGAGTCGACCCCGGTGGAAGCCCCCGCGGTCCGAGTCGTCGACCGCACCGCGTCGCGCGCGCAGCTGTCCGTCTCGACCAAGTACAACGTCCAGGCCGCGATCCGCGTGCTGAACGCCGACGGTCGCATCGTCGGCACGGGTTCCGCGTCGGCGGGCCGACCGGCGTCGATCTCCATCCCCGTCACCGCCGCTGCGGCGACGTTCTCCGTCGTCGCGTCCGTGAACGGCCAGCAGTCCGAGCCGACGAGCGTCTCGCTGGACGCCGTCGACGAGCCGGCCCCGGCACTGCCCGGCGCGCCGACCGTCCAGGTCCGGGAGCGTTCCAGCGCGACCGTCGAGCTCTCGGCGACCGCGACCGAGGCCGGTCGGATCGAGGTGAGCCGCACTGACGGCTCCGTCATCGGCGAACGCTCCGTGGGCAAGGGCCAGACCGTGTCCCTCGTGGTGCCGGTGTCGAAGAACGCCGAGACCCTGCGTGTGACGATGGTCGCGAACGGCCAGACGTCCGAGGCCACCGAGGTGGCGGTCCCCGAGTGGACAGCACCGCCGGCGGGCTCGGGACCGAAGGTCGAGTACCTCGGCGGGACCTCCCTCCACGCGTCCGTCCGCGTCTACGGTCCGGCGGGCTCCACGATCACCGTCCGGAACGCGGCCGGTGTCGAGATCGCTCGCGGCGGCGTCAACCCCGGCAAGGTCAGCGGCGGTGTCAACGTCCCGAAGCTCGGGAACAAGACCGTCTCGATCACCACGACCACGGACGGCGTCGAGTCGGCCGCGACCGAGCTGAAGCTCTGATCGAACGGGGCGCCACGGCGTCCTGGTGACATGCGAGGGCGGTCGGACCCAGGTCCGGCCGCCCTCCGGTGTGTCCGGGAGCGGTCGTCCCCGATCCTCCTGATCTCCCGATCCTCCTGATCTCCCGGGGACGCATCCGACCCGCGGTGTCGATGCGGCTCGGTGCCCCGACGAGCATCTACCCTGTGCGCATGTCCTCGTTCCGCAACCCCGTCGGACCGCAGTCGAGCGGTGTGTACTGGCGTCGACGGGCCATCGTCGGGGGAGCGATCCTCCTGGTCGTCGTCGTGATCGTCCTGATCGTCGTCGGACGCGGGGGCGGGGCCTCCTCGGCCGCTCCCACCACCTCGCCGTCGGCGACCGCGCGGGCGAAGTCCTCGCCGAGCACGTCGTCCGCTGCCGCTGCCGCGACGGACGCTCCGAGTTCGGGCGCCTCGGGTGGCGCGACCGGCTCGCCGTCGGACTCCGCATCGACCGGCACCGGATCATCGGGTACGAGCGCGGGCAAGGGTTCGGGCTCCGCGTCGAAGTCCTCGAAGGACGGGGCGACCTGCACCAAGTCGCAGATCCAGCTGACGGCCATCACCGACAAGACCACCTACGGGCCCACGGAGCAGCCGAAGATCTCGATGTCGATCAGCAACACCGGCTCGAACGCGTGCCACATGGACCTCGGATCGAGCCAGCAGGTGCTGACGATCACGAGTGGCGAGGAGACCTACTGGACGTCGAAGGACTGCCAGACCGGCGGGACGAACCAGGACGTGACGCTCAAGGCCGGGCAGACGCTGACCACCCCGGCGATCTCGTGGGACCGGACGCGCTCGTCGACCACCACGTGTGACACCTCGCGCTCGTCGGTGACGGCCGGCGGTGCGAGTTACCACCTGGACGTGTCGGTCGGGAACATCGCGTCGACCACCTCGGCGCAGTTCGTGCTGAGCTGATGGCGGCGTCGGGGAACCCTGCGACGCGCGGGCGTGGCAGCTCCGGGGGAGCGGGCGGTGCCGGGGGCGCGGATGGTGCCGGGGGCGGCGCCGGGGGTGCGGACTCCGGTGACGCTCGGTTCCGGAGCGAGCAGCTCGAGCAGGCACTCGCCGCCCAGGACGTCGCCGCGGTGGCGTTCGCGGTGCGCAACGACATCGTCATCGTGCCGCGGCTCGTCACCGGGAAGAAGGACGAGCAGGTCCGGGTGTTCGGCCGCGAGGACACGGACAAGCGCATCCTGCTCCTGTTCTCGTCGGCCGATGCCTACACCGCGATGGTGCCGGACGAGAAGGTCCGCCAGGTGATGATCTACGACGCCGCCCGGCTCACGGCGTTCATCGAGGAGCATCTCGACGTGCTCGAGCAGGTGTTCTTCGACATCGCCGGGCCGCACACCATGGCGGCGGCACCCGAGGACCTGCTGGCCGCGCTCCGGCGCTGACGCGCTGCGCGCTGGTGGCGGGCGGCTCGGCGGTTCGGTGCATGCCCGGCCACCCGGCCACCCGGCCACCCGGCCACCCGGCACGCGGTCGCGGTGCGACGGGCGGTCGGACTGGAGGCACGGTGCACGTCCGCCGCGCAGCGGACGTCGGTCAGAACGCGGCGTCGAGCTCGCGCTCACGCACGGACCGGCTCGCCCCGAAGGCGACACGAAGGGCCTCGCGCAGGTGTTCGGCGTCGGCTCCGAGGATCGTCGTGAACCCGAGCCGGCCGCCCTCGTTCGCGCGCTGCTTGGCACCGGTCGCGGGGCGGATCTCACCGGCGAGGCTGATCTCCCCGATGGCCGCGAGCGTCTGCGGATAGGGCCGATCCCGAGCCGCACTCGCGAGCGCCAGTGCGATCGCGAGGTCGGCGCCCGGCTCCACGAGTCGCATCCCGCCGACTGTCGAGACGTAGACGTCGCTGTCGGAGAGCTTGATGCCGGCACGGCGCTCGAGCACGGCCAGCAGCATGGCCACCCGGGACGAGTCGACTCCGTTCACCACACGACGTGGCTGCGGGGCCGAACTGGGGACGACGAGTGCCTGGACCTCCACCGGCAACGCGCGCCGTCCCTCCATCGCGATCGTGATGCAGGTGCCGCTGACGGGCGTGCCGCTGCGGGACATGAAGAGCCCGGAGGGGTCCGGGACCTCGTGGATGCCGTCGCCCGCCATGTCGAAGCAGCCGACCTCGTCCGTCGGGCCGAAGCGGTTCTTGAGCGCCCGGACGAAGCGGAGCGCCGTCTGGCGGTCGCCCTCGAAGTGGCAGACCACGTCGACCAGGTGCTCAAGGAGCCGCGGACCGGCGATCGTGCCGTCCTTGGTGACGTGGCCGACGATGAGGATCGGCAGAGCGCGGTCCTTCGCGACGCGGATGAGGGTGCTCGCGACTTCGCGCACCTGGGACACCCCACCCGCGATACCGTCCACCGACGACGACGAGATCGTCTGCACCGAGTCGGCGATGACGAGGTCGGGCTTGACCTGGTCGATCTGGCCGAGGATCACCGAGAGATCGACCTCGCTCGCCAGGAACAGCTCGTCGTGCATGGCGCCCGTGCGCTCGGCGCGGAGTCGGACCTGGTCGACAGACTCCTCGGCGCTGACGTAGAGCACGCGCTTGCCCCGACTCGCAGCTTGTGAGGCGACCTCGAGCAGCAGGGTCGACTTGCCGACACCGGGCTCACCGCTCAGCAGGATCGCGGCACCGGGGACGATGCCCCCGCCGAGGACCCGGTCGAACTCGCCGATCCCGGTCTGCCAGTGGCTGACTCGCTCGCCGACGACCTGGGTGATCGGCTTCGCCGCTCGCGATCCGGTGACGGCGACCGCAGCCGTGCCACGCGTGCTCACCTGGGCGGCGGTGGCGTCCTCCACCGTTCCCCAGGACTGGCACTCACCGCAGCGGCCGACCCACTTGAGGCTCGTCCAGCCGCACTCGGTGCAGCGGAAGGTGGATTGCGGGCGTGCCATGGATCGAGGTTAGGCGGCGCCGCCGACATCGTGCACGTCGGCATCCGGTGTGCCGGCATCCCGCGCACGGACGTCGTCCGGTCGGGTCCCGGTGTGGTGCTGGGGGTGCCGGCGGCTGTCCGGACGGTGCTGCTCCGGGGCGTCCTCGGCGGCCTGGTCCGCGCGACGGTTCGCCTCCGGTCCGGCCTCCCGCCCCAGGTCCTCGGCCTCGCGCGCGGAGAGGTGTTCGCGGATCGCGGCGACGGTGTCCACCCGGGCGTCGACGAGCGGTTCGAACGCACTCGCCCAGATCTGGTACCCGTTGTCGTTCGGGTGGAAGAGGTCCCCGTAGGAGTTGAAGAACGTCCGGCGGAGACCGACCCGCTTGGTGATCGTGTGCAGCGGTGCGACGGTCAGCCCGAGTTCGTCGGCGACGCGGTGCACGATCTCGTTCGCCACGGACACCTTGCGCTCGCGCTCGCGGAAGAACATGCAGGGGAGCTCGGCGACGATCGCGTGGGACGGCACCGCACCGTAGATCGCCCGGAGGTTGCGCTCGAACTTGTCGGGGTGGAAGTCCGCGATGTCGTTCGCGCCGATCGACACGGTGCAGATGTCCGGTCGGAACCCGGCGAGCTTCGGGAGCTGGTCCTTCTTCGCGCCCCAGGTCGTCGCGCCGCTGACGCTGAGGTTCACGACGCGGAGGGTGCTGCGCGACCGGTGTCGGATCCGCCGCGCGAGGAGCCCCACGTACCCGCGGCTCGGCATCGACGCGCCGACTCCCTGCGCGGCGGAGTCCCCGATCGCCAGGTAGGTGAGCTGGCCCTCGTGGTGGATCCGCTCCCGCCACCAGTCGGCGTGCACGGGGAGCATGTCGACGACGCGCTGGGCTGCCGCGCGCTGGCCCTTGACGCCCGCTCGCGCGCCGAACGCCCCGGCGGAGCCGAGTGCGGTGACGCCGGCGGCGGTGGCGAGCAGGGCGACGAGTGTGCGGACCTTCATTCGCCGCACGATACGCGCGGCGGCTCGGTGCGCCGTCACCATCGTGCTCGGCTGTGGACGGGGCGCCGGACCGGGCCGCCTGTGGAGGAGGGGGTCTTGGCGGTGGTTCGCCGTCCCTCCCGGCATGCAGTACGATTGTCGGCGGTACCGTGTCCGAGCGGCCGAAGGATCATGTCTCGAAAACATGTGTGGGGGCAACTCCACCGTGGGTTCAAATCCCACCGGTACCGCCAGGATAGAACCCCTCCCATCCCCGAGAATTCAGGGATCGGGAGGGGTTTCTTCGTTCTCGACCAGGTGTTCCGCCCACACACCGCCCACAATCGCTCGTGACCGAGCATCGTCGAGAGCTACGGCCACCGTGTCGAGGTCGTCGTCGAACAGGTCGCTGTAGACGTCGAGGGTCATCGCTGCTGATGCGTGACCGAGCATCCGCTGCACGGCTTTGACGTTCGCGCCGGCGGACACCGCGAGGCTCGCTGCGGTGTGACGCAGATCATGGATGGTGAGCTAAGACCGCATTCGGCCTCGGCGGTTCTGCGATCAGTGGCACCGGCGGCGGGTACAACACCAACCCGCTGATGAACGGCACCTCGAGCGCCAGCGGGTACTACGAGCAGCCGGGTGGGACCGGTACCGCTCCGACGTACAGCGTCCAGCCGGCGGATGGGCAGCTCACCGCGGGGCAGTGGTCCGAGATGGACTTCAACGCCACCGCCGGCGGGTCGCGCACCTTCGCGACGGCACCTGCGTCCACTGGCCTCACGGCCGGTGACGTGGTGCTGCTCTGCGCGACGGTGGAGATCATCGACGTGGCGGGCGGGTACCTCGCCGCGGCAGCAGCGGGCACCGCGGGGTGTTCTTTGCTGCTGCTGAACCAGAACGCGGTGCAGATCCGGAACGCCGCGCTGTCGACGCTCCCGACTCTCACGCCCGGTGTCATCGCGCTGCTCGTGACGATCCCCTCCGGGACGACGTCGCTGATCGAGTTCTTCACGTGCACGCTTCCGACGGGGCAGCACGCGAAGTTCCGCATCGGGGCGTGGGACGTGCTGAACCTCACGAAGCTGGGACTCGACACGATCACCGTCTGACGAACCACAAGACCCCCTCGGGGCTACAGCATCACGCTGTGGCCCCGAGGGGGTCTTTCGACGTTTCCGTGTCCGCTAGCGTTGGTCGTCTTCTATTGCGTCCCGAGCATCATCTCGGCTGTCGAATTCGCCTAGCGGACCGCTGACACCGCTCGTGGCATGGAACCGATCGCCGTGAACGGACACTCGCCCGATCCGTGCGCCGTCGGAGGATAGGGTGAACCACCCGCCGTGCTTGTCTTCCTCGAAATATCTCATGCGGCCGAGCGTGACATGCGAACGGCCGTCAGACCGTTGTCGATCAGTTGTTCAACAGGTTGCGCGGGAGCTCAGGAGCCAGCGAAGAACACCGAGGAATCGTTCTTGACGAGCGACTGCACCCTCCACGATCCGCCGGCAACCGCGGAGCTCGGCACGACAGCGCAGGCCGTCGCGTCCTGTGACGCGTTGGCATACATCGTGCCGATCTCGTAGAGGGGCTTGTCTGGCAGGACGCCGCAGGTGCCGTCGTTCGCGTACGTGTTGCCGTCGCTGCCGACGTACGCCACCGCGAAGCTCGCAACCGGGTCTGCTCCGGACGAGGGCATGGTGCTGTCGGCGTTCACGCCGACAGTGGCGAGCACGTAGTTCATCCCCGCTGCCGGAGCCTCGTTGAACTCGTTCGCGGCTGCTACTGCAGCAGAACCGTCGGTCGTGCTGCTCTTCAGAGTGAACGTCCACACCGAGTCGGTGCTGTACTTCGCGGCGGAGTTCGCGGGGAAGGGGTTCTCGCGTGTCCCTTGCTGCGCTTCGGGCTTGGGGGTCTGCGTCTGCGTTGGTGTGCTCTTGGCGGTCGACGGCGACTTGCCGGCGACCGGACCCGACGGGTTCGAGGAGCATCCGGCGAGGGCGATGATCAGGCCGGCGGCGGCGATGACGGGGAGGAGCTTGCGCATGTGGTGATGATCTTTCACGTTCGGGTCGGACTGCCTGAGCCTACGCACAGCGCATGCTCGGTGATAGCCCCTCGGATGGGGGTCATCGGCGGTGCTTTACGGCGGCACGCCACACCCAGCACTGCCGCTCCGTCGGCCCACGCCCCCACTGCACGAGCACGGCGTCGTCGGACGCCTGCACGGCGACGGCGTCGAGGCGCACCTGCCGCGTCGGGAGCTGCACGAACACCCGGACGGGCAGCGGCGGGCTGTACGTCGCCCTGGTGACGCCGTGCGCCTCGAGGGAGAGGCTGTAGGGCTCCTCGGGGAGTGGCCGGTCGGCCCGGCGGCTGTTCACACTCACGATGATAAGGGTTGCGGGTACGTCCGACACCGTCGGCGGCGAGGCGCAGGTGATCGGCGTCTAGGGTCTACCGGCTGCAAGCCACTTGGCGTAGCGCAGAGCTTCGAGACGCTCGATCACGAACTTCTTGCCGTGGAGTCGGCCGGCGGCGAGGTGCTCGTCACGGATGTCGTTGCGGATGTACTGCTTCGACATGCCCGTGAGTGCCGCAACCGCGGAGACGTCCAGAACGAGTCGTGTGTCGTCGACCACTGACTGCTCTGGGCTCAAGGGCGGCGTGATGGGATCCGTGCTGGTGGGGTTCAGCGCCCGCTCGAGCTCCTCTCGAACGATGGTGCGAATGATGTGCTCGATGTCGACCATCGGTGCATTGTCGTTCGCGTGGACGGCCACCGACGGGTACCTCGTGGGCGAGAAGAAGCGTTGATACGGTCGGAGCATGCTGCTGCTTGACGTCGATTGGCATCCCTTCTGGTCCTACGAGTGGTGGCGGGACATCGGCGGTTCGCTCGTCGGCGGAATCGGTGGGGTCATCGTCGGCGGAGCCGCTGTGTGGGTCGCGACGCGAGCGAACTCATTGTCTGGAGAGGCGACGAAGCTTGCGCAGCAAGCTGCCGCAAACGAGCAGCAAAGAGCGGATCGGGAGTTCACGACCGACGCGAAGCGCGAGCGCGCCGAGTTCGGACACGATGTACGTGTGTGGATTGAAGAGATGTACGCCCTGGGTGTCCAGAGCCCGACCGCCTCGATTAACGGCGCCAGAACCACGCGCGAAGAACTTGAGGACGTCTCGCACAGTCACTTGCAGCTAGGCGGATTCCAGCTCGTGGTGGATGTGGGAGAGCGGTTCGACAGAGCGCGCGAGCAGGCCGATCACACCAATCGCGGCCCGGTGATGGAACGCGCGAGGAGAGAGAGCGGGTGGCTCGTTCGCGCCTTCGTTCGCGGAGACCACCTGCCGGCAGTCGGCCCCACGCCTCTTCCTCACAGATCACCAACCGGTCGCTGACGCCACGAGAGCCACGCCCACAAATCGCCCACAATTCGGACGGTTCAGACGTCATCAAGTGCCGCTCCTCGTTATCACAGACGGTTGATTCTGCGCCGATCCGGGGTCTCGAGGGCATGAACGGTATAGGAGCATTCGGGTTCAAATCCCACCGGTACCGCACTCGAAGACCCCCGCTGACGCGGGGGTCTTCTGCATTCCCGGGCTCCCCGCCGAGCAGGTCCGTCGTCAGACACGGCTGCGACCGTGCTCACGCTCCGGCGGGTGCCCCGATGACCGACAGGAGCTTCAGCTTGTCGAAGCTCTCGGTCTCCGGCGGTGCCGTGTAGACGAGGAGGTAGTGCGTCTGCTCGGGATCGATCAGTGTCTGGCACGCGAGGTCGAGGCTGCCGAGCTCGGGGTGGACGAAGCGCTTGGTCGTTGCGGGGCGGAGTCCGACCTCCTGCAGGTCCCAGAGTCGGGCGAACTCGGCGCTGCGGTGGAGGAGGTCCTCCGCGAGGTGTGCCGCTCGCGAGTCGGGGCCGCGGCGACCGGCGACCTCGCGGAGCCCCGACACCCAGAGCCGCGACAGGAACGGATGGTCCTCCTCGGCGTAGAGCCTCCGGCTGTCGGGATCGGCGAACCATCGGTAGCCGATGCTCCGGTCCGGGCCGGTGAAGTGCGTGGTGTCACCCGTGAGCGCGACACCGAGCCGGGTCTGGCGGAGCGTCTCGCCCAGTTCGGTCGTGATCTCTGCCGGGGTGTCCTCCAGCCGATCGAGGATGCGGAGCAGGCCCGGGCTGATGTGGTCCCCCGAGGGTCCCTGCCGTGGTGGGTGGTGGCCGGCCAGGTGGAACAGGTGGTCGCGTTCCGCGACGGACAGGTGGAGGCCCTGTGCGATCGACGCGACCATCTGCTCCGAGGGCTGCGGTCCGGTGCCGCGCTCGAGGCGGGCGTAGTAGTCGGGTGACATGTGGCTGAGGGCCGCGACCTCCTCGCGGCGCAGGCCACTGGTCCGCCGCCGCTGACCGGGAGGCAGCCCGACGTCGTCTGGCTGCAGGGCTGCCCGCCGGCGGATCAGGAACGCTCCGAAGCCAGTTCTGTCCATGGGTCATGTCTACCGTCCGGCTCGACGACGGCGGAGCGCGCAGCCGTGACTTGTCAGGTCCTGGATGCCGGTGTGGGAGTGGACCAGAGTCGAGATCACGATCCGACCAGGGAGCACTCATGCCTCGACCATCCAGCGAGACCGACACCGACACCGACACCGACACCGACACCTCCGTCTCCGATCTCACCGGGAAGCGGGCGGTCATCACGGGCGGGAGCGACGGCATCGGCCTGCGCATCGCCACGAAGCTCGCGGCGGCGGGGGCCGAGGTCGTCCTGCCGGTCCGGAACGTCCGGAAGGGGGAGACGGCGATCGAGACCATCCGCGCGGAGGTCTCGACGGCCCGGGTCACCCTCCAAGAGCTCGACCTCTCGTCCCTCGAGTCCGTGGCTCGGCTCGGTGACACCCTGACAGCAGAGGGGCAGCCGATCCACCTCCTGGTCAACAACGCGGGTGTGATGACGCCTCCGGAGCGCCAGGTCACCGTCGACGGGTTCGAGTCCCAGTTCGGGACGAACCACCTCGGTCACTTCGCCCTCGTCTCCCACCTGCTGCCGCTGCTCCGAGCGGGGCATGCCCGTGTCACCTCGCAGATCAGCGTCTCCGCCAACTCGGGCTCGATCAACTGGGACGACCTCCAGTGGGCGGAGAAGTACAACGGGATGGGCGCCTACAGCCAGTCCAAGATCGCGATGGGCCTCTTCGGGCTCGAGCTGCATCGTCGGAGCCGTGACCTCGGATGGGGGATCACGAGCACCCTCTCCCACCCGGGGGTCGCACCGACGAGCCTCCTCGCCGCACGCGACGAGCTCGGTCGGCAGACGGACACCGGGGCGGTACGCCTCATCCGCTGGTTGTCGGCGCACCGGCTGATCGTCGGGACGCCCACCACCGCCGCGCTGCCTGCGGTGTATGCAGCTGCCTCGCCTGCGTCGGAGAGCGGCCGGTTCTACGGGCCGTCCGGCTTCATGCACCTCAGCGGGGCGCCGGACGAGCAGAAGCTGTACCGGAATCTGGAGGACACAGCCGGTGCGGCACGGAGCTGGGAGCTGTCCGAGCGGCTCACGAAGGCAACCTTCGCGGCGGGCTGACGGCGTCCGGCCGTCCGCGTCCGATCGAGCCGGCGCGGTGGGACGGGGCAGCGGGGAAGGACGGTGCAGGCCGGGAGGGACGGGGCGGGCTGGCACCGCGCCTCCCGTCCGATCCGGCGGCGACCGCGCGACGCGTCGTGCGCCATGCAGGGACGCGATCCGGCGCGCATCACGCCCGGCAATGCAGATGGCCCGCCTCCTCGCGGAGACGGGCCATCTGACATGAGAGGTGCTTACTTGAAGACGTCCTTGACGTCCTCGCCGACCTTCTTGGTCGACGCAGCGGCCTGGTCCTTCTGGCCTTCGGCCTTCAGGTTGTCGTCGCCCTTGTGGTCGCCGAGGGCTTCCTTCGCCTTGCCGGCGATGTCCTGCGCGGCGTTCTTGATCTTGTCGTCGAGGCCCATGATCGTTCCTTTCGTCCTTCGCACACCTCTTGCGCGTGAATCGAAGGTACCGACCGTCCGGGCGTCGTTCGCAGCCTTCGTTCAGCCATGCGTTCTCCGCCCGTCGCCTCGCGCGGTGGCGGTGTCGTCACCCTCCAGCACACGCACGGGCTGAGGCCCATCGGCGCGGAACGGTCAGAATGTCTTCGCGAGCGCCACCGAGAACGGACTCGCCACGTACGGCCCCCACAGCGCGATGCGGTGGTACCCCCGGTGCTCGAAGAACTCGAGCGCGCGGAGCATCTGCGGCGCGGTCTCGTAGACGACGGCCGGCGCACCGAGCTCGGACGCGACGATCTCGAGCCGTCGGAGGATCTCGCTGCCGACCCCGTGCGTCCGCATGTCAGAGCGCACGTAGAGCCGCCGGATCTCGTACACGCCGTCACCGACGGACGCGAGACCACCGCAGCCGAGCGGCGTGCCGAACCGGTCGTGGGCGACGAAGTGCGTCGCGAGCATCGGGGCGGTGAGCTCCGTGCCGAAGTCGGAACGCTGACCGACGATGCCGTCGGTCTCGACGCGTGCCGCCGCACGGAGCCGCATGGCGTCCTCGGAGTCGAACGGTGTGACGTCGACGGTGAACGACCACGACTCGTCGACGGGCCCGGGCCCGTTCATGCTCATCGTCGTCGCCGTGTCTGCACGCCACCACGATATGGGGTGGTCCCGCCGGACCTCGACATCCACACGCGGGAGCGGCCACACGAGCGGGAGCGGCCACACGCGGGAGCGGCCACACGAGCGGGAGTAGACACGAACCCGTGCAGCCGAACCACCACGCCCTGACCCGCCGCTCCCTCATCGCCGGCGGTGTCGGTGCAACCGTTGCCGGAGCGCTCGCCGCCTGCTCGGACGATGCGTCCGCCGGGCGACCGACAGCGACCAGCACAGGAACCGGTACCAGCACGAGTATCAGCCCCGGCACCAGCACCGGGACGGGCCCGACCTCGTGGTCCGAGCTCGCCGCCGCGACCAAGGGCGCGCTCCTCCGTCCGGGCGCGACGGGCTGGGACGACGCCAGGGTGCTCCGGAACCCGCGCTTCGACGACGCGGACCCGCGGGCGATCCTCCGTGCGGCGAACGCGGACGACGTCGTGGCCGGCCTCGCGTTCGCCCGGAACACGAAGACCCACGTCGCCCTCCGCTCCGGAGGCCACTCCTACACGGGCTGGTCAGCGGGCGGCGCCCCGGGCACCGGCGTCCCGAGGTCGCTCGTGATCAGCACCGCGGACCTCGACACCGTCGAGCTGAGCGACGACGGCACCGCGGTGACCATCGGCCCCGGCGCCCAGCTCCTCGACGTGTACGAGCACCTCGCCGAGAAGGGCAGGGCCATCGGAGCCGGGTCGTGCGCCACCGTCGGCATCGGGGGACTGACCCTCGGCGGCGGCGTCGGGGTCCTCGTGCGGTCGTTCGGCCTGACGTGCGACCAGCTGACCGCCGTCACGGTCGTCACCGCCGACGGCCGAGTGCACGAGGCATCGGCGCAGCAGGACCAGGACCTGTTCTGGGCGGCGCAGGGCGGGGGCGGTGCCAGCGCGGGCGTGGTGACCTCGATGACGTTCCGCACGCAGGCGGCGCCCGAGGTCCTGGTGTTCGCCCTGACGTTCCCGTGGTCCGCCGCGGCCGACGTGGTCGCGGCGTGGCAGCGGTGGGCGCCGACCGCGGACGACCGGCTCTGGTCGTCGCTGAAGCTCCTCGCCGGCTCCCGGCACGCCGACGGTCCGGTCGTTACGGTGGCCGGCACCTGGACCGGGCCGAAGAGCGGCGCGGACGCCTCGGTCGACGGGTTCATCGCGGACGTCGGCACCGAGCCGACCTCGCACGTCGCGACCGAGTCGAGCTACGCGGACGCCATGCGCGCCGAGGCCGGCTCGGGCAAGCGGGTGTCCGAGTCCGCCACGTCCGCGATCGGCTCGCAGCAGCTCAGCGCCGCGCAGATCCAGACGGTGCTCACCCAGGTCGAGCAGGCCTCGTCGGTGCACGGCCTCGTGGAGGGCGGCGTCTCCCTCGATGCGCTCGGGGGCGTGGTCGGCACGGTCGGCACGACGGACACGGCCTTCCCGTGGCGGTCTGCGCTCTGGACGGTGCAGTACACGGCGACCTTCGCGAACGGCGCCGACCCGGCACCGTTCGACACGTACGTCCGCGGCTTCCGTGCGGCGATGCAGCCGGTCTGGGGGACGTCGGCATACGCGAACTACTGCGATGCGAGCATCACCGACGTGTCCGCGTACTTCGGCGACAACACGTCGCGACTCCGGAGCATCGCGCAGGGCGCGGACCCGGACGGACTGCTGTCGCAACCGCACTGGCTCTGACGAGCCTGCTGCAGCCGGACGGGAGGCGCGGTGCCAGCCCGCACCGTGCCTCCCGACTGTGCGGTTCCGGACGGGAGGCACGGTGCCAGCCCGCACCGCGCCTCCCGTCCGGAACGGTGCCGGAGGGCACCCGCGTCACCACACCCGCGTCACCGCATCCCGGTCACGGGACGTCGACGGACAGCGCGGCGTCGAAGCCCGCACCGTTCGCGGCCACACCGACGAGCAGGATCCCGGCCCACTCGAGGGCGTACGCCATCCCGAGCCCGCCGGCGTCGCGCGGGCGCATGCCCATGCTCGACAGGAACTCCGCGACCTGTGCCTTGGCGGCATCGTCGTCCCCGGCGAAGAGCGCGTCGAGGGGCTCGTCGCGCGCGATGACCCCGCCGAAGACCGTGTTGAAGGCCTTGACGACGTGGGTCCCCTCGGGTGCCGCGGCGAGGATCCGGTGCGACACCGAGTCGCCCGGCCCGGTGACGACGCCCGACGCGTCGGCGGTGAACGGGTTGGTGATGTCCACGAGGACCTTGCCCGCGAGCGCGTCGCCGAAGTGCGAGACCACGGCCACGGCGTCGGCGAACAGGACGGCGACGACCACGATGTCGCCGGCGGGCCGTGCGCCGTACTCCCCGACGGTCGCGCCGTGGCCGATCCGTTCGGCGAGGGCCTCGGCCTTGGAGCGGGTGCGGCCGAGGATCTCGACGGTGTGGCCGTGCGCTGCGGCACGGGTCCCGATGGCCTCGGCCATGGAGCCTGATCCGATGATGCTGATGGTCGTCATAACGGTCTCTTCCTGTCGACCGTGGAGCGTCAAGGTGAGGCACCCCTCCGGTTGTTCATCGACAACCGGAGGGGTGCCTCACGTTATTCCCGGGTCATCGCGGTAGATTCTCGGGATGAGCAGCGAGGTGGTGCAGCAGACCGGGACGCCGCTCCGACGCGACGCCCGGGAACGCCGAACACGGCTCGTCGCGGCGGCGCAGCAGGAGTTCGCGGTCCACGGTGTCGACGCATCGCTCGAGCGCATCGCCCGTGACGCCGGGGTCGCGATCGGCACGCTGTACCGGCACTTCCCGACGCGGCTCGACCTGCTGTCCGCCGCGTTCGAACCACGACTGCAGGACTTCCTCGACGGAGCCGACGCGGCGCTCCGTGTGGAGGACCCCTGGGAGGGCTTCGTCACCTACCTCGAGAACCTCTTCCGCGTCCAGGCGGGGGACCGGGGCTTCAACGACTTCCTGTCCAGGCGGTTCCCCGGCAACGCCGAGACCGAACGCGTCCACGACCGGATGTGCGACCAGATCGACGAGGTGCTCACCCGCGCGCAGGACGCCGGACGGGTGCGCAGCGACCTGGCCCGCGCGGACATCGTCAACCTGATCTGGTCGAACGGCCGGATGATCGACGCGACGAGCACCACGGCACCCGACGCCTGGCGCCGCCAGCTCCACCTCATGCTGGACGCCTACCGCGCCGAGCGGGCGCACCCGATCGCGGAGCCGCCGATGACGGACGCGCAGCTCTACTCGGCGATGGTGCACCTGAGCCGAGTGGACTCGGCGTAGGTGCGGACAGACGCACGGACAGACGCACAGACCGGGGCGCGGACCGGTGCGTTGCCGGACGGGAGGCACGGTGCGAGCCCGCCCCGTGCCTCCCGTCCGGCATCCGGACCGTGTCGTCAGCGGCTGCCGACGTCCTGACCCCGCGCGGGGGTCGCGCTCGCGCGATCGCGGAGCGCATCGGGTTCATCGAGGCCGACCGCCGGCGTCGGCGCCTCACCGCGTCGTTCGTCGGCGTAGACCATGAGCGTCGACCCGACGAGCGCGAGGACGATCCCGATCGTGCCCCACACGGTCGGCAGGGTCTGGTAGGCGATGAGCGAGACGATGATCGTCAGCACGGGCGCGAGGGCGTTCGTGGTCGGCGAGACGATCGACGCCTTGCCGCGGCTGAGTGCCATCACGAGGAACAGTGCACCGACGGCGTTGAGCAGCTGTGTGCCCGCGGTCAGTGTCGGCGCCTGCCACGGAGCATCGAGCGGGAGTCCGCCCATGCCCCAGATCGCGAAGGGCACGAGCACGAGTCCGCTGATCGCCATCCACCCGAAGGTCGTGGCGTCGTTCACACCGATGGTGGCGGCCTTCCGCATGAAGAACGCCTGCACGCCCCAGGCGATGCAGACGAGGATCGCGAGCATGAGCCACGGACCCTTCGTCGTCGCGTCACCCGAGCCGGTGATGCTGAACAGCACGATGGCGACCATGGCGGCCACGAGTCCGACCACGGCGAGCTTCGTGATCCGTTCGCGGAGGAACGCCACGGCCATGAGGACGGTGATCGCGGGCGAGATCGAGACGATCGGGAAGATCAGGTACGCCGGTCCGATGGTCAGGGCGTGGAACAGGATGAGCTGTCCGCCGGCACCGGTGAGCCCGACGATGAGGCCGTAGACCGCCGCGCGGGGCCGCCGGTCGAACTTCTGGCCGCGGAGCACGAAGGCCGCGGGGATGAGCATCATCACCGCCCAGATGACGTAGACCATGTCGTCCGGGTACCCGTAGAGGGTCGTGGGTGCGGACGAGAACGCGCCCCACACCCCCCAGAAGAGCACGAGCAGTGCGGCGTAGACGATCCAGCTTCGGGTGCGCATGGGTGATCTCCTCGTTGAGTTCGTTGTTCGGGTTCGGTGTGTGCCGACGGGTGTCAGCGCTGCTGTGCCAGCCGCGTGAGGGCGGCGTCGCGGAGTGGAGTGGTGTTCTGCTTGGCGGCGGAGATCGCGGCCCCGGCGACCGGGTCGAGCCGCGGCGTCCGCAGTTCCGCGTTCGGCACCGCCCGGCCGAGGGCGGTCCGGAACCCGTCGCGCACCGAGTCCGCGGCGAAGAGACCGCCGGAGTACGAGACGGGGACGGTCTCGTCCGCGGCGAAGCCGAGGGTGTCGACGGTCGTGGTCACCAGGAGGACGAGCTCGTCGACGGCGTCGTGCAGGATGCCGGTCGCGACGGGGTCACCGGCGTCGGCTGCCCGGACGACGACGCGTGCGAGGTCCGCCACGGCGCTGCGGTCGCTCTGCCACCGGCCGAGCACCACGTCCACGGCATCGAGGTCCGTGGTGATGTCGAGCCGTTCGCGCACGAGGTCGTAGAGCGCGCCACGCGGGGCTCGGCCGTCGCTCATCCTGCTGTACGCGTTCAGGCCGCGGACCGCGACCCAGTAGGCCGACCCCTCGTCGCCGAACAGCTCACCCCATCCGCCGATGCGCATGCCCTGGCCGTTGCGCTCGCCGTAGGTCATCGAGCCCGTGCCGCTGATCACGTTGACGCCGTCCGACCCCGCGAGGGAGCCGGCGAACCCGCAGACCATGTCGTTGTCCACGGAGTACCGGTCATGCCCGAGGACCCGGGCGGGGATCGCATCGAGTTCGGCGACGTCGCCGCTCACCTCGCCGTAGCTCGGGATGCCGAAGAACGAGCGATCGACGTCGCCGGGTGCGATCCCGGCGGCCGCACAGACCTCGCGGATGCCGGCCTCGAGGACCCGGTGCACGAGACCGATCCCCTCGCTGAAGTAGTAGCAGCTCGGCTGGCGGGTCTCGGCGAGCACCGTGCCGCTGTCGTCGATGAGGATGAACGCCGTCTTGGTCCCGCCGCCGTCGACGCCGAGGAACCGGCTCACGACCGGTCCGCGGTGTCGGGGACGTCCGGGAGCGGGTGCACCGTGACGCCCTGGACGACGCGGTTCACCTCGTTGCCCGGGAACGGGTTGTCCGGGGTGAGGCCGAGGCGCAGCGAGTAGGCGAGGCCCACGATCTGGGCCACGACGACGTACGGCAGCGCGAGGAGTGCATCGTCGACGTCCTGGACGCCGACGGGCCACTCCTGCTCGACATCGGTCGTGCGCTCGGCCTGCCCGCCGGGCGTCAGCACCAGCACGTCCTCGTCGCCGATCGCGCCACGGAGCTCGGCGACGATGTCGTCGTCGTACTGGCGCGTGTAGGCGTCGCCCGAGGTGAACACCACGGCGAGCGTGTCGTCGTCCAGGATCGCCTTCGGTCCGTGCCGGAACCCGAGCGCCGTGTCGAAATACGTCACGACCGAGCCTGCCGTGAGCTCGAGGAGCTTCAGCGCGGACTCCCTGGCGAGGCCGGCGAGCGGACCGCTGCCGAGGTAGACGATGCGGTCGCGACCCCGGGCGGCGAGCGCGACGATGTCGTCGACGCGCTCGGCGAGGATCCGTTCCGCGGCCACCGCGACGCGCTCGATCGCGACGACGGCGTCGGGGACGAAGGCCGACCAGGCGGCCACGAGCATGCCGGAGAAGCTCGAGGTCATCGCGAAGCCCTGGTCGTTCGCCGACGGGATCGCGATGGTCAGCGAGTCGGCCCGGTCCGCGTGTGCCGCGAACAGCGCCCCCTGCTCGGAGCAGGTGATCACGAGGTGTCGCACGTCGGTCAGGACCTGGTCGGCGAGTCGGGTCGCGGCGAGGCTCTCCGGGCTGTCGCCGCTCCGGGCGAAGGACACGAGCAGCGTCGGGACGTCCTCGCCGAAGCACTCGCGGGGGTTCGAGACGATGTCGGTGATGGCGAGCGCCTCGACGCGACGTCCGAGCCGCCGGGTGAGCGCGGGTGCGAGGACCGATCCGACGAAGGCCGAGGTACCGGCCCCGGCGAGGACGACCCGGCCCGAGCCGCCGGCGAACGGTGCCAGGAAGGCGTCGATCTCGTCGCGACGGAGGGTGTTGTTCGCCACGACGGTGCGCCACACCTCGGGCTGTCGTTCGATCTCCGCGGCGGTGGTGCCGCCCGCCTGGCCGGTGATCGACGTGAGTGTCGTCCGGGGGATGGTGGTGGTGTCAGACATGCGCGGGGGTCCTCCCGGTGGTGGCGGTGGCGGTGGCGGTGACAGTGGACGCGGCAGTCGACGTGGTGTCCGCGAGCGGATTGCATGCGGCGGAGTACGGACGGAGCGCGTCCCGGACCCGGTCGACGACGAGGGACTCCGGGTCGCCCGGGAGCACGCCGTCCCGAACCCGGGCGTACTGCGCCGGCAGCCACTGGCTGACCAGCGGTTCGGGGATCGTCACGGCGGCGAGGTTGTCGAGGAGCCGCTGCTCCGCGGCGCTGATCTCGGGGTCCGGCCAGTAGTAGCGCATCCGGTCGCTGTAGCTGTAGCGGCGGGCGATGCGCTGCTCGTCCGGGTCGCCGAGGTAGTAGCGCTCCCACTGGGCCGGTTCGGCGAGCATCCGGCGGTCGATCGTCGCGACGAGGTCGGACCGACGGTCGGCGGGGATGAGTTCGTCCTCGATGGCGGCGAGGGCGAACAGTGCCTCGCGGAGGGCGAAGGTCAGACCGGGGCCGACCTTGAGGACGCCCCAGTGGTCCTGCACGAGCGTCGCCAGGGCCCCGGGGGTCTGGTAGTCGGTCGAGTGCGCCTCGAACACCATGTGCGGCTCGGACTCGACGACCCGCTGGAGCTCGAGCGTCGCCTCGGGACGGTAGTCGACGACCTTGAGGTGGTCGAACTCCACACCGGGCTGGACGACGAGCGCCATGATCCTGCTCCAGGCGTCGGCGTGCCCGACGGACTCGATCGCCCGACGGTGCGCGTCGATCGTCGCGCGGGCCGCATCGGGCGAGGTGGGGACGAGTGCCCCGAGTTCCTCGTGCGCACCACCCGGCACCGGGACCTCCGTGCCGATCACGTAGCGGATGTCGGCCTGCGTGCCGACGCGGTCGGCGGTCCGCTCGGCGACGGCGAGCAGCCGCGCGGCGCGACCGGCCGCGAGGTCGTTCGTCATCGGCACCGGGTCGTCGGCGCACGACATGCTGCAGTCGAGGTGGATCTTCGTGTACCCGGCGGCGACGTAGGCCTCGACGAGCGTCTCCGCGTGCGCCATCGCGGTCTCGGAGGGGCCGTCCTGCCAGCGGTTCGGCCCGAGGTGGTCACCGCCGAGGACGACGCGGTCGCGCGGCAGCCCGCGGTCGTCGACGAGCCCGAGCACGAGGTCGCGGAAGTCGGCCGGGCGCATCCCGGTGTACCCGCCGAACTGGTCGACCTGGTTCGAGGTCGCCTCGACCAGCAGGACGCCACCGTCCGCGATCGCCTGCTCGACGGCGGCGATCAGCACCATCGGGTGCGCTGAGCACACCGACGTGACGCCGATCCGCGCACCCCGGGGTCGATCCGTCTCGAGTTCCTGCAACGGCGTCATCCGCGCGTCCTCCTTCGCACTGCGGTCCATCCGACCGGGGAATCCTGGTCTGTGTTTGGAGCCTATTGGTATTGCTGTGGTCCGTCAACACACCTTATTGGTACGCCTTTGGTCTACAACGGTACCCTGGTGACATGGCGGCCGACCCACTCACGACCTCGCGCATGACCGTGCCCGGGCAGCGCGTCTTCGAGGTCACGGCGGACCGGATCGCCGCGGACCTGGAGTCCGGCGGTGCCGCTCCCGGCGATCGCCTGCCGCCCGAGCGTGACCTCGCCGTGCGGTACGGCGTCTCCCGCGTGACACTCCGGTCCGCGCTCGCAGAGCTCGCGGAGCGGGGCATCGTCGCATCGGCGGCGTCGCGCGGGTGGTTCGTCAGCCCACCCGCCGTCCTGCCCACGACCGGCGTCCAGGGGTTCGCGGAGCTCGCCGCCGCGAAGGGACTGCCGACGAGCGCCCGGGTGATGGAGTCGGAGGTCCGCGCGAGCACCGTCGACGAGGCGGACCGGCTCGGCATCGCACCGGGCGCACCGGTGTTCTCGCTGGTGCGGCTGCGCGCGATCGACGGGAACGTGGTCGTCCACGAGCACAACCGGATCCCGCTGGCGATCTGCCCGGAGATCGTCGACGTCGACTTCCGGACGGCGTCGCTCTTCACGACGCTCCGCACGGCGTCCCCGCCGCAGATCCCGATCGTCGCGAACTACGAGGTCGAGGCCCGGCACCCCACCGCCGAGGAGCGGTCACTCCTCGAGATCCTCGACGCGACGCCCGTGCTCGTGGCGGACCAGGTCGCGCTGAACGCCGACCGCAAGCCGATCGAGATGACGCGTGCCGTCTACCGCGCCGACCGCTACCGGTTCCGGGGTTCCATCGCGCACTGACTGCCCACGGCGCGACCCGTACGGCGCAACCCGCACGGGACGACACGGCGAGGGGACGACCGCGGCGGAACAACGGCGACGGCCCGCGGGTTGCCACCCGGGGGAGGGTGTACCGACCGGTGCGCCCGCGACCCCGGACGAGAGTGGTCAGACATGACGACGACGGTGTTCCTCGAGATCCAGCTGCGCGCGGACGCAACCACCGAGGAGGCCGAGTCGGCCATCCGCGAGACGCTCGCGCAGACCGGGGCGTTCCCCGGCAACGAGTCGCTCGAGGTCCTCGTGGACGACGCCGACCCGACCCGCATGGTGGTCCGCGAGACGTGGGCGACCACGGCGGACCACGATGCCTACGTCGCGTGGCGCGCCACCCCCGAGGGTGCCGCCGTCCTCGGGACGGTCCTGGCCGCGCCGCCCGTCACGAGGACGTTCGCGCGCACCGTCGCGCTGTAGTCGGCCGACGGTCCGGTGGTGATCCGAGCCGGACTGGAGGGACGGTGCGGGCCCGCCCCGTGCCTCCAGGCCGTCCTCCGGTCACCGCCGGCAGCGCTCAGCGTGCGACGACGACGTGGACGACGTGGTGTCCGGTCGCGTCGCCCGGCAGGTGCACGGTGCCCTCCGGCACCTCGACGCCGTCGACGGTGACGGCGTGCCGGTCGCCCGGCTCGATCGTCAGGTCGAACGTCGCCCCGCGGAACGGCACCCCGGTGGCGGTGACGACCTCGCCGTCCGCCGGACGCAGCGGCTCGAGTCGCAGGCCGCCGAGCTCGGCGTGCAGACCGAGGACCCCGAGGTGCACGAGCCGGAGGAACGACGTCGCCGACCAGGTCTGGTTCGGCTCGCTGTCCCAGAGGAACCCGCACTGCCATCCGCCGGACGGCGCGCCCGTCACGGCGTCGTGCACCTCGTCGAACCGCCCGTCGCTCCTGGCGACCAGCGCCCGGAGGTCGTCGATGGTCCGGTCGACTCCGGCGATGTCGCCGATGGCTGCCGCCGCGAGCCCGACGAGCCCCATCACCATCGGCCAGCAGATCGCGTTGTGCCGACCCGGGTGCTCGTCGGAGTACCGGTCCGCGAAGTGCGGGGCGACGTTCACGACACCGGCTGGACCGCGTCCGACCGAGGCGAGCACCTCGGGCGCGGTGCCGTCCTGCGCGACGCCGAACAGGGTGGCGAGGGCCAGGCCGGCCGCCTCGCGGTGGTGCTCGAGCACGCCGGTCGCGTCGCCGGTGCCGTGCAGGAGGTAGCCGAAGGTGGTGCCGGACGTGTCAGCGTCGCCGAGGTGCTCGCGGATGGCCTCGACGAGTCGATCGGCACCGTCGTCGAGGTCGCCGGGGTCCTCCCCGAGCTCGCGCGCGGTCGTCGCGAGGCTCCGGAGTGCCGCGACGTGCAGGACGTTCGTCGACAGGGTCATCACCTCGTGCGCGTCCGGGTAGTCGAGCACGAACGACGTCGGCTCGTCCGTGGTCGCCGGTGGTGTCGGGAGTCCGGAGATCCCGTCCTGCATGAGCGCCGGCCCCGCGTAGAGCCCCCACCGCGGCCGGAACCGGTCCCGGTGCAGGATCGCGTGCGAGGCCAGGCCGACCTCGAGCGCCGTCCGGAGGAACGCCCGGTCGCCCGTGGTGACGGCGAGGTCCCGAGCCGCGACCACCCAGACGATCTGGTCCCACCACTGCTCGTCCTGGGCGATCACCGTCGTGCCGTCGGGCAGCTCCTCGCACACCCGGAGGAGCGTCGCCCTGGCGGCCTCGGGGCGGATGACCGCCGCCGCGCCCCAGCTGTTCAGGGCGGCGTCGCGCGTCCAGGGATCGACGTACCCGTCGCCGGCACGGACGTACGTGCCGCGGTCGTCCGCGACGATGTTCCGGTCGAGGGTCTGCACCGCCGTCGCGAACAGTGATCCGAGCCAGGGGCGTGTCGTCGACGACAGGTGCGGTTCCATCGCTCCATCATGCATGACCTCATCATGACAACGTTGACATTCGTAGTCAACGTTGTCACACTGCTGTTCGGGGTCGTGCTCACGGCCGCAGCCGACTCAGCGAGGAGTTGTGACACCGATGCACAGCGACCCCCAGCGCGTCATCGACCGCGCCGCACGCATCCTCCGGGAGCGCATCCGACCTGCCGTCGAGGTGGTGACGACGCCGCTCTCGATCACCATCCGCGACCTCCCCGGGGAGCCGGAGCCCTTCGGCGCGGCGACCGGTTCCGTCGAGGAGTTCCGTCCGGCGTACGTCGGCGACCCGTGGGGCCCAGCGTGGACCACGAGCTGGCTCCACCTGACCGGGAGCGTCCCCGGTGACTGGCGCCGGGCGATCGCTGCCGCCGACACCGCCCGCGACCGCCTCGGTGCCGTCGGACCGACGCTCGTCGCCATCGTGGACATCGGTTTCGAGCCGGACTCCGGCCCCGGGTTCCAGTGCGAGGGCCTCGTGCACCGCGCCGACGGCAGCATCGTCAAGGGCATCCACCCCCGCTCGCAGTGGGTGCCCCTGTCCACCGACGACGGGACCGTCGGGCAGGACGCCGGGATGGAGCTCTGGGTCGAGGCGGCCGCGAACCCGGACGTCGCCGCGGCGCAGTTCCGCCCGACGCACCTGGGGGACGGGATCGCCCCGGACGGCCCGCCGCTCTACGAACTCGTCCGCGCCGACCTCGCGGTGCTCGACCCGGAGACCCAGGCGCTCGAGGTCGACCTCGAGGTCCTGCTCGGCTGGGCGGAGGAGCTCCCGGCCGACCGCCCCCGCCGGGTCCGGCTGCTCCGCGCCCTCGACCTGGCCTGCGACGCACTCGACCTCGACGACGTCCGCGGCACCGCGACCGCCGCGCGGGCCGTCCTGGCCCCGGAGCTCGCCAAGCGCGCCGACGCCAGCGCCCACCGACTCGCCGCGATCGGCCACGCGCACATCGACTCCGCCTGGCTCTGGCCCACCCGCGAGACCGTCCGCAAGGCCACGCGGACCTTCTCGAACGTGCTCGACCTGATGGACCGGTACCCGGAGTTCCGGTTCGCCTGCTCCCAGCCGCAGCAGTACGCGTGGATCGAGCAGACACACCCGGACCTCTTCGCCCGGATCACCGCGGCGGTGGCGCGCGGGCAGTGGATCCCGGCCGGCGGCATGTGGGTGGAGTCGGACACGAACCTGCCGGGTGGCGAAGCCCTCGTCCGGCAGATGGTGCACGGCAAGCGGTACTTCGCCGACAGGTTCGGGTTCGAGCCCGAGGAGGTGTGGCTGCCGGACTCCTTCGGGTACACGGCGGCACTCCCGCAGATCGCGTCCCTCGCCGGCTACCGCTGGTTCCTGACGCAGAAGCTCTCCTGGGGCACCCCGACGGACCGGTTCCCGCACCACACGTTCCGCTGGCAGGGCATCGACGGCACGACGCTCTTCAGCCACATGCCGCCGGTGGACAGCTACCTCTCAGAGCTCACCCCGCGGGAGCTGCAGCACGCGTCGTCGAACTTCCGCGACCACGGCGACGCGACGACCTCGATCGTGCCCTTCGGCCACGGCGACGGTGGTGGCGGCCCGACGATCGTGATGATGGAGCGCGCCCGCCGGCAGGCCGACCTCGAGGGGTCGCCGGTCGTGGAGCACGCGACGCCGAGGTCGTTCTTCGAGGCAGCCGAGCGCGAGTACCCGAACGCCCCGACCTGGGTGGGGGAGCTCTACCTCGAGGGACACCGCGGCACCTACACGTCGCAGGCCGCGATGAAGCAGGGCAACCGCCGGAGCGAGCACCTGCTCCGCGAGGCCGAACTCTGGAGCACCACGGCGACGCTCCGGTACGGGGCCCCGTACCCCTACGACGCGCTCGACCGGCTCTGGAAGACCGTGCTGCTGCACCAGTTCCACGACATCCTGCCGGGGTCCTCGATCGGCTGGGTGCACCGGCAGGCGGCCGAGGCGTACGCCGCCGTCCGTGTCGAACTCGAGTCGGTCGTCGACGCGGCACTCGACGTCCTCGCCGGGACGGGCGGCACCGCACTCGCGTTCAACGCGGGTTCGCAGGAGACCGACGGTGTGCCCGCGCTCGGTGCGGGTCCCACCGGGGCCGACCCGTCCCTCCCGTCCGACCGCTCGGTCGACGTGCGCCAGGAGGACGACGCGACCGTGCTCGACAACGGCGTACTCCGGGTGGTCGTCGACCGGACTGGAGGCGCGGTCAGCGTCCGCGACCTCCGTCGCGGTCGCGAGCTGGTCGCCCCCGGCGCCCGCGTGGGTGACCTCGTCCTGCACCAGGACCTCCCGAACGCGTTCGACGCATGGGACGTCGATGAGCACTACCTCGCGACCGGCCGTGTGCTCGACGACGTCGACGACCTCCGGGTCGAGCGGGCCGAGGACGGCTCGGCGACGATCGTGGTCGAGCGCCACTTCGGCAGGTCCTCGTCGGTGCAGCGGACGACGCTCCGGCCGGGGGCCGCGGAGATCGACTACGTCACGGAGGTGGACTGGCACGAGGCCGAGCGGTTCCTCAAGGTCGCGTTCCCGCTCGACGTCCGCACCGACGTCTCGACGTCCGAGATCCAGTTCGGCCACATCCAGCGGCCCACCCACCAGAACACCACGTGGGACGCCGCGAAGTTCGAGATTGCCGCACACCGCTGGGTGCACGTCGGCGAGCCCGGCTTCGGGGTGGCGATCGCGAACGACTCGACCTACGGACACGACGTCCGACGGCGGGACGGCGACGACGGCGGACTCCCGGGCACCGAGGTCCGTCTCTCGCTGCTCCGCGCACCGCGCTACCCGGACCCTGAGGCCGACCAGGGCCGCCACCGGTTCGCCTACCGACTGGTCAGTGACGCGACGATCGGCGACGCGGTCACGGCCGGGCACCGGCTGAACCTGCCGCTCCGCGAGCGCTCGGGTGCCGGACCCGTCGACCCGGTCGTCCGCGTGGACGGCGTCGGCGTCGTGGTCGAGAGCGTGAAGCTCGCCGAGGACCGCTCGGGTGACCTCGTCGTCCGGCTGTACGAGTCGCTCGGCAGCCGGACCGCGGTGACCGTGCACTGGGACGTCGACGCCACGGGCGCGTCGGTCGTCGACCTGCTCGAGCGTGAGCTCGAGCGGCTCGCGGACGCCGGCCGGTCGACCGCGCTGGAGTTCCGCCCGTTCCAGATCATCACGCTCCGGATCTCCCGGGGCGCCGAGCTCGAGGAGGAGATCGGATGACCGACACCACAGCGGCCGCCCCACCAGCGGCGGCCGCGACGTCCATCGGACGGCGGAGCGACCCGCCGCCACGTCGAACCGGCAGGCGGCGGAACGACGTCGTCGCCGGCTACCTGTTCATCCTGCCCGCGATCATCGGCCTCGTGCTGTTCGTGGCCTACCCGATGGTGACATCGCTCTACCACTCGTTCACCGACTGGAACGGCCTGACACCCGCGCGGTGGATCGGGCTCGACAACTACGTCCGGATGTTCACACAGGACACCAAGTTCTGGCCGTCCATCGAGGTGACGCTCCTCTGGGTCGTCATCTCGGTGCCGGTGACCATCGCCGCGGGACTCGGGCTCGCGGTCGTCGTGAACCGTGCGCTCCGTGGCGTCCGGCTCTTCCGCACGCTCTTCTACCTGCCGGTGGTGCTGCCGGCCGTCGCGGTCCTGACGCTGTGGAAGTACATCTACGACCCGACGTACGGACTCGCGAACGAGGTCCTGCGCTTCCTCCACCTGCCCACGAGCATGTGGCTCGGTGACGCCAAGGTCGCGCTCGCGTCGATCCTCATCGTCGGCGTCTGGGGCGTCGGCGGGACGATGATCATCTTCCTCGCGGGGCTCCAGGCCGTGCCGACGGAGCTCATCGAGGCGGCCAAGGTCGACGGTGCCGGAGCGATCCGTCGCTTCTTCACGATCACGCTGCCGATGATCGGCCCGATCCTGCTGCTCCAGCTCGTCCTGCAGCTGAACGCCGCGTTCCAGACGTTCAACCAGGTCGCGATCCTCACCAAGGGCGGACCGGGTGTCTCGACGAACCTCCTCATGTACAAGATCTACACGGACGGCTTCGCGAACTTCATCTCGTCGCCGCAGCTCGGGTACGCGACCGCCGAGGTCTGGGTGCTGTTCGTGATCGTGATGATCGTCACGCTCGTCATGCTCCGGGTCACCCGCGGGCGCTTCTCCGCCGGGGGTGCGGCTTGAGCGCCGTGACGGACCGCCCGACGATCGCCAGGTCGTCCGTGGCCGACATCCCCGCGAAGCGACGGGTGCCGCTGAACCAGCGGGTGCCCCTGCTGCTGTCGAGGATCGCCTGGTACGTGCTCTGCGGACTGCTCGGCGTCACGATGCTCGTGCCGCTGGTCTGGATGATCAGCATCGCGCTCAAGACGAACGGCGACATCAACCAGCTGCCGCCGACGTTCCTGCCGAAGGAGTTCGACTTCGGGAACTTCGTCGCGGGGCCGGCGCAGATCCACTTCTACCGGCTGCTGCTCAACACGGTGATCGTCACGGTGATCTCGACGTTCGGCGCGGTGGCGAGCTCGATGATCGTCGGCTACGGGATCTCCCGGATCGAGTTCCCCGGCCGGAAGCTCTGGTTCGCGCTCATCTCCGGGAGCCTGTTCGTGCCCGGGATCGTCGGACTCATCCCGCTGCAGCACCTGTACATCTCGCTCGGGCTCATCGACACGTGGGTGCCGCTCGTGCTCCCGGCGTTCTTCGGGAGCCCGATCTTCGTGTTCCTCGCCCGGCAGTACTACCAGTCGATCCCGCGGTACATCGACGAGTCCGCGCTCATCGACGGCGCGGGGCACTGGACGATCTTCACGAAGATCATGCTGCCGATCACGAAGCCGGTGTGGATCACGGTCGCGATCATGTCCTTCCAGCTCGCGTGGAACGACTACCTCAACCCGCTCGTCTACCTGACGACGTCGTCGAAGTTCACCCTGTCGCTCGGCATGGCGTCCTTCCTCAGTGACACCGCGGGCTCCCAGTACAACTACTACATGGCGACCAACCTGCTGTTCATGCTGCCGCCGCTCGCGCTGTTCTTCCTGGCGCAGCGGTACTTCATGGAGGGCATCGGCTCGCTGGGGACGATCTCGAAATGACCGGACGACGAACCGAACGACGCCCCGTGCGTCGCACACGATGGATCGCTGCGCTCGCAGCGGTCGGCATGGCCGGGCTCGCGCTCACCGGGTGCAGCGCTGCCGGATCGGCGTCCGAGCCGGCGGCGGTCACCTACATGACCTGGGAGTCGATCCCGACGAACACCGCCTTCGACGCGGCGATGGCGAAGTTCACGAAGGAGTCGGGCATCCGGGTCGAGCGGAGCGACTCGCCGAACGCCGACTACGCCCAGAAGCTCGCGAGCCTGATGATCGCGCGGAAGGCTCCGGACTTCTTCTGGTGCACGACGGCCGAGGCGCAGAACCTCGCCGCCGAGGGCCTGCTCCACGACTGGACGTCGAAGCTCCGCGCCGGGGACGGCCTCGACCCGTCGGCCTTCTCACCGGGAGCGCTCGCGTCGTGGACGACACCCAAGGGGCGCATCGCCGGGATCCCGACGCTCGCGAACACGTACGGCTTCTTCTACAACGCCGACACGTTCCGGAAGGACGGCATCCCCGTGCCCGCGCCCGGATGGACCTGGGACGACCTGTTCTCCGCGATGGCGAAGCTCAAGGCCGCCGACCCCGGGACCACACCGCTCGTGAACCAGTGGCCGCTCCTCGACAGTCCGCAGGGGGTGTCCGCGTACTCCGTGGCGAACGGTGGCAAGCCCTTCGTGGACGACTTCGTGCACGCGACCTCGGTGTCGACGGACGCGACGTTCACCAAGGGCGCGAAGCTGTTCCGCGACGCGATCACCTCCGGCGAGATGACGAACCCCGACTACGACGCGACGAACGTGCCCGCCGCGTTCTCGAACGGCGCGGTCCCGCTGATGTTCGCCGGGCAGTTCGTGCAGCAGTTCATCGCACCGAACAAGCCGAAGTTCGACTGGGGGTACGCGCCGTGGCCTGCGGGCACCGACGCGAACGTGCAGCCGGTCGAGACGAACGGGATCTGCTCGCCGTCGACGATCACGGACCCGGACGCGACGTGGAAGGCGATCTCGTACCTGGAGTCCACCGGCTTCAACGACGCGATGCGCACCGTGCCCGTCGCGCCGATCGCCTACATGCCCGGCACGAAGGGGTACTACGCCGGCCTCACCGCGGCGGGCGACCCGGCATCGCTGAGCATCGCCGCGACGGCCAAGTACGAGCTCGCCGCGAAGGACAAGGTCATCACCGCGTTCCTCGACCCGTGGGCCACGAACGCGACCGACATCACCACGACCGAGTGGAACCCGATGCTCTCCGGGCACGGGACGGTCAAGGGCGGCGTCGAGGACACCGCCGACGGCATCAGGAGGTTGATGGGATGAGCGGGCAGCTCGAGCCGCATCCGCCCATCGACTACCCCTTCGGGCCGTTCGCCCCGTCGGAGCACAACCCCGTGCTCCGACCGGGCCGGCACCCGTGGGAGGCGACGAACGTCTACAACCCCGCCGCGATCGTCGTGGACGACCGGGTCGCGCTCCTCTACCGTGCGCACGACGCCGACATCGTGTCGTCGTTCGGCCTCGCCTGGAGCGACGACGGCCTCACGTTCACGACCGAGCCCGACCCCGTCATGGTGGCCGAGCACGACTACGAGCGCCACGGCTGCGAGGACCCGCGGGTCGTCCGGATCGACGGCACGTACTGGTGCACCTACACGGGCTGGGACCGGCACACCGCACGGCTCTGCATCGCGTCGTCGGACGACCTCAGGACCTGGACCAAGCACGGCCCGATCGTCCCCGGCGTCAACACGTTCGCCGGGATCCGGGACACCCCGGGGCCGGACTGGAGCAAGGGTGGGGTGATCCTGCCGGAGCCGGTCGACGGCCGGTACCTCATGTGGTTCGGCGAGGGGAACATCCACCTCGCGACGTCGACCGACCTGCTGCACTGGGACGTCGTCGCCCGGCCGGTGCTCCGACCGGAACCGGGGACGTTCATGGGCGACCTCGTCGAGACCGGCCCCCAGCCGGTGCGGACCCGGACCGGCCACGTCCTGCTCATGCACAACAGCGCGATCGTGCGCGACGACGGCAGGGTGTCCTACGCCTGCGGTCAGGTGCTCGTCGACCCACAACGACCGGAGCGCGTCGTCGCGAAGCTCACCGAGCCGTGGCTCGAACCGACCACCGACGAGGACCGGCACGGCCTCGTGGACGACGTCACGTTCGTCGAGGGGCTGGTGTTCCACCGCGGCACCTGGTTCGCCTACTACGGCCAGAGCGACACGACCATCGGCGTGGCCACCTTCACGCCGGACGACCGAGAGGACACCGCATGACCATCACCATCCGACCGGACAGCATCGTGATGTTCGCGGGCGACTCGATCACCGACTGCCAGCGGCTCGAGAGCGAGCAGGGCCTCGGGTTCGGGTACCCGCTCCGCATCGCCGGTGACTTCGGGTTCCGGCACCCGGACCGGGGTGTGACCTGGCGGAACTCGGGCATCTCCGGCAACAAGGTGATGGACCTCGAGCCGCGGTGGCAGCGCGACGTGCTCGACACCGACCCGGACCTCGTGTCGCTGCTCATCGGCGCGAACGACGTCGGGTGGAAGGACTACGCCGAGGACGGCTACGAGATCCCCGCGGCCGACTTCGGCGCCGGGATCGACCGTCTGCTCGCGCCACTCGCCGCCCGCGATGTGCAACTGGTCCTCATCGAGCCGTTCCTGCTGCCCGTGAACGACGCGCAGCGCGTCCAGCGCGAGGACCTCGACCCGAAGATCCAGGTCGTCCGCGAACTCGCCCGGAAGTACGGTGCGCACCTGCTCGCCGCCGACGGCATGTTCGCCGAGCTCGCCGCGACGACCGGGCCGGAGTTCTGGGCGGCGGACGGGGTCCACCCGACGCCGGCCGGGCACGCGGCGCTCGCCGCGGCGTGGTTGCGTCTCGTCGACTGACGCGACCACAGGTCTGACCGGCGCGACCACACGACGGACTGGAGGGACGGTGCCAGCCCGCACCGATCCTCCCGTCCGTCGGTCCGTCGGTCCGTCAGTCCCGCATCCGAACGCTCCCGCTCAGGCGCGCTGTCGCACCACGAGGCGGGCCGGTACGACCGCGCGCTGCGCGGGCCGTGCACGGTCCGCGAGTCGGTCGAACAGCAGCTGCGCACCGACCCGGCCGACCTCGTACGGGTCGCTGTCGATGACGCTGACGCCGAACTTGGGCGCGAGCGGGAAGTCGTCGAAGCTCAGCACGTCGACCGGACGGGTCGAGTACGCGGTGGAGAGCAGCAGGCCCACGCAGAGGCGGTTGTTGTCGGTGAACATCGCGGTCGGGGCATCGGGCCCGGACAGCACCGACTCGGCGGCGGTGGTCGCGTCGGCGTCGGTGACCAGGCCGTCGCGGACGATCCCCATGTCGAGCGGCAGACCCGCGGCCTCGAGCGCCGCGCGGTACCCGTTCCACCGCTCGAGTGCTCCGCTGCCCGCACGAGGATGCCCGAGGAACCCGATGCGACGGTGTCCCCGGGCGACGAGCATCGCGATGCCCTCGCGGGTCGTCTGCTCGTTCGTGGTCGTCACCGCATCGAGCAGCCCGTCGAGCCCCGGAGGCGGTGAGTCGACGAACACGATCGCGGCACCGTAGGAGGCCTCGTCGGCGAGGTAGCCGAGGTCGGTGCCGATCGGCGTGACGATGAGCCCCGCGACCCGGTGTGCGAAGAACTGCCGGATCACCCGGTGCTCGAGGTCCGTGTCGTTCTGGGCGTCGCCGGTCAGGACGAGGTGCCGGTGCTCCGCGGCGACGGCGTGGATGCCGCGGAGCATCGGGGCGAAGAACGGGTTCGTGAGGTCGCCGAGGGTCACCCCGACCGTGGACATCGACTGGTCCTTCCGGCGCAGTCCGGCGGCGATGTCGTTGAGCTGGAAGCCGAGGCGGTCGGCCTCCGCGAGGATCCGGGTCCTGGTGGCGTCCGCCACGGGGCCGTCCCCCCGGATGGCCCGCGACACCGTCTTGATGCTGACGCCGGTGACCTCGGCGATGTCCTGGAGCCGGGGTCGGCGCCGGAGGTCGGCGCTGCTCGTCGGCGCATTGTCGCTGCCCCTCGGCGCACTGTTCCTGCTCCTCGGCGCTTCGGGGCTCATGCACCGATGGTAGTGCCAACGATGACAGCGCCCCGGATCCTGGTCGGGCCCAGTCAGGCCTGGTCAGGCCCGGTCGTGCAGGGTGACCTGGTAGCCGTCCGGGTCGGCGAAGGTGAACGTCCGACCGAACGGGCCGTCGATCGGTGCGGCGACGATCGTGTGTCCGTCGGCGACGAGTGCGTCGTGGATCGCCTGCACGTCCGTGGCGTGGAGCCAGATCGCGGCGCCGATGCCCGGCTGTGCGACGTCGGTGAGGTCGGTGCCGGGTGCCAGGTCGCGGAGCGCGAAGGCGATCGGGGTCGTCTCGAACACCACGGCGTGCGGGGGTCCGGCCTGGGAGCGGACGAGACCGAGGTACCGCTCGTAGAACGCCCGGGAAGCGTCGAGGTCTCGGGCCTGCAGGGAGATGAAGTCGGGGCCGGTGACGGGCATGGGTGGATCCTCTCGTGTGTGTCAGTTGGTTGACATAGGAGAATCTATGTCAGACTACTGACATGAGTCAAGACGACGCGGGAATCGACCTCGAGACGTCCCTCGGCTACCTCCTCAAGGAAGCCGCGAGCGCACTCCGCGGAGCGATGGAGTCGGTGCTCCGTCCGCTCGGGATGACCGTCACGCACTACTCGTGCCTGGAACTGCTCGCCCAGCGCCCGGGCCTGTCGAACTCCGAGCTCGCCCGCGGGGCGTTCGTCACGCGGCAGTCGATGAACGTGCTCCTCCAGACGCTCGAGCGGGACGGGGACGTCGTCCGTGCGGCGGCGGCACCCGTCGGCAAGGCGCTCCCGACCGAGCTCACGGAGCAGGGGCACCGGCGTCTCGCAGCGGCGACCAGGGCGGTGCGCGGCGTCGAGGACCGGATGCTCGCCGGGCTGACCGTGTCGGAACAGGGTGCTGCGCGGCGGATGCTCCGGAGTCTCGTGACATCGCTCCGGGCCGAGGACGCGTCCGCCTGACGGGTCCGTCCGCCTGACGGGCCCGTCCGCCTGACGGGTCCGTCCGGGGTGCCGAATCGGGCGGGGGTGCGAAGCGGAGCGCTGTTCCGTATGGTGTGGAACAGCGATCCGTTTCGGGGTCGTCCGTTCTGAGAGGCCTCGCCACCATGTACGAGCACCAACACCCCATCGGCTCGGGGTTCACCGCAGCCTCCACCGCGGACGACGTCCTCGCCGGTGTCGACCTGACCGGCCGGTCGATGATCGTCACGGGCGGCCACGGTCGACTCGGTCGCGAGGTCACCAGGGCCCTCGCCGCAGCTGGCGCCGCCGTGACGGTCGCCTCGCGGGACGTCGACCGCGCGACCGCCGCCGTCCAGGGCATCTCCGGCGTCCGGGTCGAGCAGCTCGACCTCTCGGACCCCGACTCGGTGGACGCCTTCGCCGAGCGCTGGAACGCCTCGAGCCGCCCGCTGCACGCACTGGTCGCCAACGCGGCCATGCTCTTCACCCCGGAGCTCCAGCTCGACGCCCGCGGCAACGAGCTGTCCTTCTCCACCTCGCACCTCGGGCACTTCCAGCTCACCCGGGCGCTCCTGCCGGCCCTCCGCGCCGCGGACGGTGCGCGTGTGCTGAGCGTCACGTCCGGCGCGGCGAGGTTCGGCCAGATCCGCTGGGACGACCTGGCGTTCACGCGGGGGTACGACGCCGGCGCGGCCTACGGGCAGTCCAAGCGCGCGAACGTCCTGTTCACGGTCGAGCTCGACCGCCGGTTCGCGGACGAGGGGATCCGCGCGTTCGCCGCACACCCCGGGGTGATCATCGGGCCGGGGCCGCACGACCCTGACCGCATCTCGTCCTACCGCGAGCAGGGACTCGTCGACGAGCACGGCGACACGGTGATCGACCCCACGGCCGGCAAGAAGACGATCGAGCAGGGCGCCGCGAACCTGGTGTTCGGTGCCGCGAGTCCGGTGCTCGACGGGATCGGCGGGGTGTACCTGAAGGACAGCGACGTCGCCCGCCTGGACGACGAGGTGCGGCCGCTCACCGCGGACAGCATCCCGTCCGAGGCGAACTCAGCCATGCTCGACGCGGACGACGCGCGGCGGCTCTGGAGCGTCAGCGAGCAGTTGCTGGCCTGACCGGCGACGCCGGTCGGCGCGCGTCGATCGGTGGTCACGAGACGGACGGGAGGCGCGGTGCCAGGCCGCACCGTGCCTCCCGTCTGTCTCCTGGTCACGTCCGACCCAGGAGTCGGTCCGTGCTTGACTGAGGGCATGACGACAACCTCTGGGCGACTCATCGGCGTCGGCTACGAGGGACTCGACCTCGACCAGTTCGTCATGCGGCTCCGACTCCGCGAGGTCGACATCGTCGCTGATGTGCGACTCACCCCGATCTCTCGGAAGCGGGGCTTCGCGAAGCGGGCGCTCTCGGAGCGGCTCGCGGCCGAGGGTATCGAGTACCGGCACCTGCGCGCGCTCGGGAACCCGAAGGAGAACCGCGCCGGTTTCGCGGCCGAGGGCGCCGACGGACTGGAGAGCCGACGGCGGTACGCCAGTCTCTTGGAAGCCGACGGCGCGAATGCTTGCCTACAGGAGCTGGTGGACGTGTCTGCAACGAAGACCGTCGCGCTGCTGTGCTTCGAGGCAGACGAGTCCCGCTGCCACCGTTCGGTCGTGCTCGATGCCCTCCGACGGCGTTCGCTGTCGTACGCCTAGCTCAGAAGAGGGTGCTGCCGTAGTCGGCATGCGCCGGTACGACGAACACGCCCAGGGCGGAGAAGCTCCGTCGTTTCGTAGGATCCGCGATGTTCCCCACGAAGAGCGACGTCCGCTTGTCCGGGCCGAACTTCTCGACCTGGAATTTCTGGATGACCGATCGTCGCAAAGTCTCGTCCGACGCATGTCGGTTCCGGTACTGGAGCGCTGACATCTCGAAGTCGAGGATGCTCTGTCGATGCCCCCGACAGGCTTCGTCGACACACCGGTAGCGGTAGAACACCCTGAGGCGGGGAGGTTCGAGCCGCGGTGGATGCTTCGCCCCGGGCTCGTCGAAGAGCGTCGGCTGCATCGATGCATCGAGTGCGGCGTGCTGCTGCTCGGTCCATCCTGGGTGGCGTTCGAACTCGAGACGTTCGAGGGATCGGACGGCCACGAGACCGAGGGACTGTGCGTTCGGATCGATCTGCACCTCTTCCCGCAGCTGACACATGGACTTGTCCTGCAGTGGTTCGAGGACGGCTGCTCGCGCTGCGAGGGGAAGGGCATCGCCGACGGTGTCGAGTGTTGCCCACACGGGACGGCGGCTCTCCGGGCGAGAATCCTTCGGCGAGCGGTTGACGTCGACCTCGATGACCTGGAACTTCGCGAACTTCGCCGAGGAGTCGAGGTGTCGGAAGGGCACCGGGTACAACCGGATCCATTCGAATGGCTGCTGATCGACACGGACCCCCGCCACGCAGACCGTGTCGATGTACGTCTTGGACGGTTCCGGAGCAGCCTTGACCGTGATCAGGACCCGCATGTGTTCCGTCATCGATCACCCCCCCGGTCCGAACCTATCCAGGCCGATCATGGATGTCAACGGTGATATTCGACGTGTCCACGCAATCGGAGGTCGTGGTCGTCGGGAGGCGCGGTGCCAGGCCGCACCGTGCCTCCCGTGTCTCCTGGTCGCGTCGGCGACCTACGGGACGATCACCGCGCGACCACGGATCGTGCTCGCGGCGAGATCTGCATACGCCTTCGGACCGTCGTCGAGCGAGTACGTCTGCACCTCGACGTCGACCTTGCCGGCGCGGGCGAGGTCGAGCACCTCGATGAGTTCGTTCCGGTACCCCCAGTACGGCACGCGCACGGCGACGTCGTAGGCGATCCTGCCGAACCCGACCGTCGCGTTCCCGCCGCCGATCCCGACGATCGTGACATCGGCCTCGATGCCGGCTGCGGCGACGGCGGTGGCGATCGTCGGGTCCACGCCGACGAAGTCGAACACGGCGTCCGCACCGAGGCCGCCCGTGATCTCGCGGATGCGATCCGCTGCAGAGGCGTCGCTGATGAGCGTGACGTCGGCACCGACGTGCTTCGCGAGCTCGAGCTTCTCCTCGCTCACGTCGAGGACGATGACCGTCGCGCCGGAGAGTGCCTTGAGGATCTGGATGCCGACGTGGCCGAGGCCACCGGAACCGATCACGACGGCGTACGTGCCGGCGCCGAGCTTCGGGAGGGACCGTTTGATCGCGTGGTACGGGGTGAGGCCGGCGTCCGTCAGGGACACGTTCTTCACCGGGTCGAGGTCGCCGAGCGGCACGAGGTGGCGAGCGTCGTCGACGATCATGTACTCGGCCATCGACCCCTGTGCGCCGAGTCCGGGCGGGCGGATGCCGAGCGACTCCGCGTTCGTGCAGTAGTTCTCGTGACCCATCGAGCAGTTGTGGCAGTACCCGCACCCCCACGGGCCGTAGACCGCGACAGCGTCCCCGACGGCGAGACCGGTGTCGACGCCGTCACCGAGCTCGTGGACGATGCCGGCGCCCTCGTGACCGAGCGTCATCGGCAGCGGGTAGTGGCCGGCGGCGTACTCCTCGGCGGACAGGCCCATGACGTAGTCGTCTGAGTGGCAGACACCACCGGCCGTGACCTTCAGGAGCACCTGGCCGGGGCCCGGCTCGGGGATGGGGATGTCGACGACCACCGGGGGCTTGCCGACCTCGACGTAGCGCAGAGCCTTCATGGGGTGCTCTTCCTGCGTCCGGGGAGTGGGTGGCTCCGTTGGCCGACACGTGTCGCTCTTCGGGCGCAGGTCCAGTATGCGCCGGAGTGCGAGCGGTGTCGGCGGCTGCTGAGACACCGGCTGCATCCATGACGTCGACAACCAGCTCGATAACCTTATCAAAGCGACACCACCCTGATAAAGTTATCGTCGTGCGCACATCAGTCGACAACCCCTTCAGCCCCGGCTCCGACATCGTTCCGGAGGTCTGGGCCGGCCGCACCGCGCAGCTCAGTGACTGGCGGGACGTCCTGCGGCCGCGTCTGCTCGCGGGCCTCCCGGAGCGCGGGCGGACGATCCTCGGCGAGCCCGGCCTCGGCAAGTCGTCCCTCGTGCGCCGGATCGCCCGCGATGCCGACCGCTCGGGTGACTGGGTGACGCCGCAGCTCCGCATCCCGTCCGGAGCCGACCCGCTGAAGCTCGTCGCGGGCGCGGTGCTCGAACTCGCCGACCACGCCGGTCTCGCCGCGTCCCGCGAGCGGCGCATCACGGACCTCCTCGGGCGGGTGCAGACGGTCGCGGTCTCCGGCATCGCACTGACCATGCGCGGTGCGGACGGCCCCGAGCCGTTCCGGTCGCTGACGGAGGTCCTCATCGAGGTGGGGCGCGCCGCCATCCGGGCCGGCACGGTCGCGATGATCCACGTCGACGAGGTCCAGAACATCACCGACGAGCACGCGCTGTCTCAGCTGCTCATCGCACTCGGCGACTCGATCACTCACCAGGAGGCGGTCGTCGTGCCCGGGGGTGGCCTGGTGCAGCGGTCGCTGCCGATCGCCGTGTACCTCACCGGGCTCCCGGACTTCGAGGACATGGCGGGAGCGCGGAAGGGCGCGACGTTCGCGCGGCGGTTCCGGACGACCACCCTGAGTGCCATCGACGACGACGACCTCGTGACCGCCCTGCAGCCGTTCGTCATCGACGGGTGGGAGGTCCCGGACGACGCGGGTGGGACCGGTCGTATCCGCATGACGCCGGACGCGGCACGGACCCTCGTCGACCTCTGTCGAGGCGAGCCGTTCCTCTTCCAGCTCGCCGGTGAGCGCGCCTGGTACGCCGGCAGCGGGACGACCATCACGCACGCGCAGGTGCTGGACGGCTGGCGTGACGCCCGCTCGGAAGCCGCGGCGCACGTCGAGCGCGTCCTCGGCCGGTTGCCGGCCCGTGAGCGGGAGTTCATCCAGGCGATGGCCGAACTGCCGGCCGCAGACCGCACCCTGACGCGCATCGCGGGTGCCATGGGGTACGCGAAGGTCACCGACGCCGGCCCGACCGCGCAGCGTCTCGACACGGTGCGCGGGATCGTCGAGCGCGGCAAGCCGTACACGTTCCGGCACCGTGCGGTCGAGGCCTCCCTGACCAGCGAGTGGCCGAACGTGGGGTGACCGCTCCGACGGGTCAGGCGCCCGCACCGCCGTCCGCCGGGATCATCGCCCCCGTCACGTACGACGCCCGGTCGCTGAGCAACCACGCCGCGACCTCGGCGATCTCCCGCGGCTCGGCCATCCGGCCCAGGGGGATCGCCTTCGTCGTCCGCTCGACGACGCCGGGCGTGGCGGCCTCCCACGCATCGATCATGTCGGTGGCGGTCCCGCCGGGGGTGATGCCGTTCACGCGGATGCCCTCCGGCGCCCAGGTGACCGCGGCGGTCTCGGTGATGCTGTCGAGCGCGCGCTTCATCGCGCCGTAGGCCGGGAGCGCTGGATTGGCGCGTCGGCTCCCGATGCTCGAGGTGTTCACGATCGCGCCGCTGCCGCTGCCGCTGCCGTTCCTGCTCTGGCGCATGAGTGCGGCCTCGGCCGTCATCGCCGTCCAGTGCGCCCGGAAGTTCACCGCGAACTGCTCCTCGAGGTCCTCGTCGCTCGTGCCGTCGAGCGGACCGGGCTGCTGTATCGCCGCCCCGTTGTTGAAGGCGCCGTCGAGTCGTCCGTGGAGTGTGCCGACCCGGTCGACGGCAGCGCGGATGCTCGCGCGGTCCGCGAGGTCCATGGTGACCGCGTCGGCGACACCGCCGTCGGCGCGGATCTCCGCGACGACGGTGTCGAGGGCGTCGGTGCTCCTGGCGGCGAGCACGACGGCGGCACCCTCGTCGGCGAAGAGCCGTGCGGCCGCGGCACCGATGCCGCGGCTCGCTCCGGTGATGAGGACGACCTTGCCGTCGAGCAGGCCGATCGGGTGGTGGTTGCTGTGTTCGTTCGTCATGCCGCCAGCATCACGCCACCCGACCGCGCCGAGGCAGGCACAGGTCGTACCAGGATCCGCCGCGACGGACGGAGGAGGATCGGCACATGGACAGAACGGAACTCGGTGACTTCCTGCGGACCCGGCGCGAGCGTCTGCTGCCGGAGGACGTCGGGCTGCCCTCGGGTCCTCGGCGTCGCACGCCGGGCCTCCGCCGCGAGGAGGTGGCCGTCCTCGCGCACATCTCCACCGAGTACTACGTGCGACTCGAGCAGGGCCGTGCGCCCCGTCCGTCCGGCGAGGTCCTGGCCGGCATCGCGGGAGCGCTACGCCTCACCGACCTGGAGTCCGACCACCTGCACGTCCTCGCCGGGACCGCGCAGCTCCGGACCGGGCTGCATCGTCGCGACGTCCGGCCGAGCATCACCGCGTTGCTCGAACGCCTCCCCGAGACCGCGGGCATCGTGATGAGCGCGGCGTTCGAGGTGCTCGCCTGGAACGACCTCGCCAGCGCGCTGATGGAGGACTTCGGCGCCCTGGAGCCCGGGGCGCGGAACCTCGCACGCCGCGCCTTCCTGGAGCCCGACCGTCCCCCGTACGGCATCACGAACGGCTCCGAGTTCCGACACCACGTCGTGGCGGAGCTCCGGGTCACCCTCGCGCGCTACCCGTCCGACCCGGTCGTCGTCGGGCTGGTCGAGGAGCTCCGCGCGGGGAGTCTCGAGTTCGCCCGGCTCTGGGAGCGGCACGACGTGCAGGCGGGGACCATGCTCACGAAGACGTTCCGGCACCCGACGGTCGGTCCGATCACGGTGGACTGCGACGCGATGTCGCTCGCCGACCGGGACCAGCACCTCGTGCTCTACACGGCGCAGCGGGGTTCGCGGGACGCGGAGGCGCTCGCGCTCCTCGGCGTCCTTGGGCCCGCGGCCGCCGTGCGCTGACCGAGCGTCACCCGGGCCCGACGAGGCGTCGTACGATGCGGGGAGGCGTGCAACGGAGCACGCGGGCAGGAGCATCATGACGGCGGACCCGACCACATCGACCTCGACGGTGAGCATCACCGACCACGACCTCGGATCGGGGGTGGCCGTCCGGACCTACGTCCCCGGTGCGAGCGCGACCGCGGGACTCGTCTGGGCCCACGGCGGCGGGTTCGTCCACGGCGACCTCGACATGCCCGAGGCGGACTGGGTGGCGCGGACCCTCGCCGGACTCGGGATCGCAGTGGTCTCGGTGGACTACCGACTGGCGGGCGGCTCGGTGCACTTCCCGATCCCCGTCGACGACGTGGTCGGCGCGTGGGTGTGGGCCACGAGCGCCGAGGGCCCCGATCACGCGCTGCCGTGGAGCATCGGTGGCGCGAGTGCCGGTGCGAACCTGGCGCTCGCCGCAGCACTCCGACTCCGGGACGGTGACGGAGCACCCGGCGACCGGCCCGGGCCGGAGTCCGTCGTGCTCGTCTACCCGACCCTGCACGCGTACCAGCCCCCGGGCGAGGTCGGCGACGCGACCGACTTCCCGCCCCCGCAGATCCTCGACATGTACCGCCGCTACGTCGGCTCCCTCGACGACGTCCCGCCCCTCGCCACCCCCGGCGAGGTCGATCCCACCGGCCTCCCGCGGACGCTCGTGGTGGCCGCGGGGAACGACGGACTCCGGCCGTCCGCGGAGGGCTTCGTGCGTGCGCTCGCGGCGGCGGGCGTCGGGCACGAACTCGACCTCGTGGAGACCGCGCGGCACGGGTTCCTGAACCGACCGGACGACGAGGAGGCAGCCCCCGCGGTGGAGCGGATCGCCGCCTGGCTCACCGCCTGAGGGCATCCACGGCGAGCGCCGCGAACCGGTCCGCTGCCGCTGCCCGTCGCGCGGGCGGCACCGACGACAGACCACGTCCGGCGAGCAGCACGAGCACGAGGTCGTCGATGACGAAGTCGCTCCGCAGGCCGCCCTGCCGTCGCGCGCGCTCCGCCAGGCCGCCGAGCAGTCCGAGGAGGTCCCGGCGGTGCTCGGTGAACACGATCGCCGCCGGGTCCGCCGACATGAACGCGTCGACGAAGCCCTGGTTCCGGACGTTCAGCGCGGTCAGCCGCTCGACCACCCCGACGAACCCGTGCCACGCGTCCTGATCCGCGCAGCCCTCCTCCACGATCGCCCGGCACGAGGCCAACTCCACCGCGAACGCGGCCTCGACGAGCGCCTGCTTGGTCGGGAACCGCCGATACACGGTCGCCGGCCCGACCTCCGCACGTCGGGCGACCTCGCGCATCCCGACCCCGAGCCCCTGCCGGGCGAGGAGCTCGCGCGCTGCCTCGAGGATCCGGTCGCGATTGTCCCGCGCATCCGCGCGGAGCTCGTCCACGCCGACCTGCTCCGCACGTGCCAACCGAGGCAGTTCGCTCGTCATGTCCATCACTTCCGCCAACCGGACGGGGGCGTCCGTTAGCGTCCGATCATACGGCCGTCGAGCAGACGACGGCTCGGGAACGACAGACGGAGCGGGACGATGCGTGCAGTGGTGATCGAGCGGTTCGGGGACCCGAGCGGGATGGCGGTGGTCGAGATGCCCGAGCCGACCCCGGCACCCGAGCAGGTGGTCATCCGGACGGAGGCCGTCGGCGTCGGAGGTGTCGACGCGGTCATCCGCCGAGGGACCCTCGGCTCCGGGTTCCCCGTCGGCATGGTCCCCGGGAGCGAGGTCGCCGGCACCGTCACGAGCGTCGGCGCCGACGTCGACCCGTCGTGGCTCGGCCGTCGCGTGTGGGCGTTCACCGGCACCTCCGGTGGCTACACCGAGCAGGCGGTCGCCGCAGCGGGGGACGTCGTGGCGCTTCCCGACGGCCTGTCCTCGATCGACGCGGTGACGCTCGGCAGCGCCGCCCCCGTCGCGCACTTCGCCCTGGCGCACGCGCATCTGCGAGCGGGGGAGTCCGTGCTCGTCCGCGGCGCTGCAGGGAGCATCGGTATCGCTGCGGTCGAGCTCGCGGCAGCCGCCGGTGCTGCCGTGGTCGCCGTCACCACGTCCTCCGACGAGCGCGGGCATCGACTCCGCGACCTCGGTGCGACCCACGTGCTCGACCGTTCCGGCAGCGGTGCGGATGCTCCCGCCGAGTTCGACGTCGTGCTCGACATCATCGGCGGTGCAGCCGTCCCGGAGTTCATCGACCGCCTCGCGTCGAACGGCCGCATGGTGGTGGTCGGGGCCGTCGCCGGGTTCCCGCCCGCGGACTTCGGCATGCGGCTCATGCAGGGTTTCCAGCGGTCGAGGTCGTTCGCCACCTTCAGTCTCGACTCGGTGCCCACGGCGACGAGGGACCGTGTCCGCGCCGAGCATTTCGCAGCCGCCGCGCGCGGCGACCTGCACCCGGTCGTCGATGACGTCCTCCCGCTCGACCAGGCGGCCGAGGCGCACCGCCGGATGGACGGCGGAGCCGTCTTCGGACGCATCGTGCTCACGCCGTGAGCCCGCCGCGGTCGCGCTGACGGTGCGATGGACGGACTGGAGGAACGGTGCGGGCTTGCACCGTGCCTCCCGTCCGGAGCGCGGCCGCGTCGCGGACCGGCTGATCGGATACGAGGTCGCCAGGCCGGTTGCGGCTGCGTCGCCGGCGAACCATTGGTTGTCGGTGGGCCGAATCATCCACGACGGGTACAAGGACATCGTCGAGACCCGTACAAGGCCCTCACCTACGACGGCTGCGACGACGGGCACACCAAGACCGTGTTGGAGGACGGATCGAATGTCACCTAAGTTCGTGACACCCCCGGAATCGATCGAGGCTCGGCCGCTGGATGCAGCACTGGGCTGTTGGAGAGCGGCGAGCGAGATGACGACTGCAGCGCGACGCTCGGCGACACGAATCCGAGGGACGCGGACGGGCCCGATGATGGTGGTGGCGTCGTTCAGTGTCCTGCCGCTCGCTGCAACCATCATCAGCATTCCCCCGGGCGGCCTGCAGTGGGGTCAGTTAGCAGTGTTTTTCGTCATCGTCATGTGGTTCTTACGCGCAGCTGCGATGGGTCTCAGTGTCACCGAGAACGAGGTGATCATCAGGTCCTGGTACGTGACGTACCGCATTCCCACGTCTGAGGTGAAGCGTGTTGATATCGACGGTTATTCCGGCATGATCAATGGGTTCACACAGAACGGGTTCGATCCCTTACGCATCTTCTTGCGCATGATCGTCATTGAGACGACCGATGAAAGAGAGCGAGAATATCAGGGAACCATCTCCTCGCGCCGTACGGCTCGGCGAATGCAAGCCGCGGTCTTTGGGGCGTGCCCCAATGCGCAAGGAGTTCGCAGCGATGACGAGAGTGGATCTCCGCGTCGTGACCGGGACTCCCTGCGGCGCCGTCAGGGCTGAGCGACGGATCGGGTGCCCGCGACGACGGTGCCGAACCGGGTCGTGGCGGCTCAACCAGGCGGCTGAGGCGCACCGTCGGATGGACGGCGGAGCCGTCTTCGGACGCATCGTGCTCACGCCGTGAGCCGGCGTCGGTCGCGCTGACGGAGCGACGGACGGACGGGAGGGACGGTGCGGGCTTGCACCGTGCCTCCCGTCCGGAGCGCGGCCGCGTCGCGGACCGGCGCCGACACGGCGGAGGTGGCGCATCCATGCCGAATGACCAGAGACCGCAGCATCGACTCGGCATTGTGCATGCTGAAGGAAGACTTCATTACGCAGCGCCGTCGGGGCTTCGGCGCTGCTTCAAATACATGATCGCGCCGAACACAGCAGCGATGACGAGCAATGCGATCGAGACAGCGAAGATCAGCCCCGAGCCTGGCGTCTGCCGCACCAAGAATCGAAACGAGAGGAACACTCCCGCCAAGCCCAATGCTGCCGATATGACCGCCACCCACCAGGTGAGCGACTTCGGGGGCTTTGAACCGCTCATTTTCAGCCCTTCCGGCTGCCACTGATCGATGATCGAAGTATACCTACCGCAGCGTTGGACAACACGGAGACGATCAAGAGCGCGTTCGGTTTCACCGACGGGCAGCTCTGCGGTGTCGACGTGAACACGCCCCAGTACGGGCAGCTGAAGACCAGCACCGGCGCCACACCGGCGTCGGGCACCGCGATCGTGACGTCGTTCATCTACGACGTGTGGGGACGCGCGGTCGGGTCGAAGCGGTCTGGGGACGCCGACTGGTCCTGCACCAGTTACGACATCCGGGGTCGTGCGACGTCGTCCACCGCCGCCGCGTTCGGTAGCGTGGATGCGCGGACGGAGACGACGAACTACGCCGTCGGCGGGGACCCGCTGGTGACCTCCGTCGCGGATGGCTCCGTCGCCGGATCGGCGAACGGTGGGAAGGTCACCTCCACCTCGAACCTCCTCGGCCAGAGCACGAAGTACGTCGACGTCTGGGGGACCACGACGACCACGTCCTACGACGGTGCGGGTCGGGTGACGTCGTCCACGGCCACACCGCCGTCGGGTGCGGCGCACACGACGGCGTATGAGTACAACGTGGACTCGCAGGTCGAGATCGTCCGCGCTGACGGGAACGTGATCGCGGACCCGTCGTACACAGCGGGAGAGCTGTCCGGGGTGACCTATCCGTCGGGTGCTGGGAACGCCGGCAACGGAACCGCCCTGTCGCAGATCGTGAAGAACGCTGCCGGTGCGGTGACGAGTGTCGGCTGGTCGTTCCCGGCGGGTCAGTCGACGGTGTCGGACACGGTGGTGCGGTCCCAGTCCGGGGATGTCCTGCAGGACACCACGACGGACGGGACGGTCTCGAACGTGTCGACGTACTCCTACGACACGGCCGGGAGGCTCGTGGCTGCGACGATCCCACGCCACCAGTTGGCGTACGGGTTCGGTCCGGCAGCGTGCACCCAGACCGGTGCGGTCGCTGCGGCCGGCAAGAACGGCAACCGGACGAGTTCGTCGGATCAGCTGACCGACACCGCTGGCGCGGCGGTAGCGGGTTCGCCGGCGACGACGGTGGCGTCCTGCTACGACGCGGCGGACCGGCTAATTGGGACCACGGTGACGAACCCGGTGGCGGGTGCATCGCCGGTGAACCAGTCACTGTCGGCGGCACAGATCGTCTACGACGCGCACGGGAACACGGTCAAGCTCGCAGATGAGGCGCTCACCTACGACGGCGGTGACCGGCACACCAAGACCGTGTTGGATGACGGGTCGAAGGTCGCCTACGTTCGTGACACGACGGACCGGATCGTGCAGCGCACCGAAACCACCCCCGGTGGTCAGGTGACGGTGACCCGGTACGGATTCACGGGCGATGGTGACACTCCGGACTTCGTCTTCGACGGCAGCAGTGCCCTGACCGAATGGGACCTATCTCTCCCCGGTGGTGTGACCGCGGAGCTGCGGGGATCGTCGAGCTCGTGGTCGTTCCCGAACATCCACGGCGACATCATCACCACTGCCGACGGCGCCGGAACACGCGCCGCAGGGCTCGCGGTCTATGACCCGTTCGGGCAAGTCGAAGACCCCACCACCGGGCTCCTCGGGACCGTGACCGCAAACCAAGCCGGCCCCGACACACAGCCCGGTGCAGCTGACCACGGGTGGCTCGGACAGCACCAGAAGCTCAGCGAACACCTCGGGTCAATCGCCACCATCGAGATGGGGGCCCGGCAGTACGTCGCCGCACTTGGTCGGTTCCTGCAGGTCGACCCTGTCGAAGGTGGAACTGACAGCGACTACGCCTATCCTAACGACCCCACCAACGGCTTCGACCTCACTGGCGAGAAGTCGTCTGGCTACAAGTGGGGTGAGGTACTCGATGGAATCGCGTTTGCGACTGGAATCCTGGGTATGTTTATCCCCGGCTTTGCAATTGTCTCAGCCGCAATTTCAGCGGGAAGAGGCTTGTGGAAGATAACACATGGAGATAAGGCGGGTGGCATCATTGATCTAGTTTCGGCGGGTACCTTCGGCGCCGGGAGGATTGCGACGACACTCATCTCCCGCGGACTGAGGACCGGGCTCAAGGCAGCTCCGCGCTTTGGGCGCTATGGGAATTTGGCGATGCGTCGAAATGTCAAAGCGACGGCGGCGTCGCGAAACAAGTGGATTGGGGGGCCGGTTCGCAGAATTGACAAGCAATGGGGTATTTACTCCACCGCGAAGAGTGGAATTGACTATCTTCCCAAGAGAAAAAAGCGTAAGCATTGAGTGAGGGAGTGGCTATGAGTGTAGTGCTAGCGGTCCTTCCCTTAGCACTGGTCTTGGCTAGCGTTTGGGTGGGGTGGCCAGCCATACGACGGTACTTCCTCGCAGTATCTCGACGGGTGACTTGGGAGCGCTCCGTTGAGCTTGCGACCTTGGACGGCGCTGGAAGTCGACTGCTGGACGAATATCTTGTGGCGGTGAACACGACGGGCAATTTCTCGCCCGGTTATACGCTCATCATCCGGCTCGATGCCGGCGCAGAGAAATTCGCGGTCGCGGTCGCGGATCCTGATTCATTATCTGATTTTCCGCAGGATCTGCCCCCGTCGGGTCTTGACTGGGATGAGACTGTCTCCTTCATCTCCGGATGGGGGATCAAACGATTCGAGGACGGCCAGTATGCGGATGCTGTGCAGCTCCGGCACTTTTCGAACATCGATTGATCATGAAAGTGATGTGGCGCAGATGCGCTCTTTTCGCTTCTCGTGTGGCTCGGACAGCATCGAAAGCTCAGTGAACACCTCGGATCGATCTCCACAAGCGAGATGGGTGCGCGGCAGTACGTCGCAGCACTACGCCTGTCCCGCAAACGGCCCGGCAAAGCGGCGTGAAACGCTACCGGGAGTAGTCAGCTGCGCTTGATGCGTCAGCGGGGCTGGAGCTGAGGCGAGGGGTGTCAGTCAGGCCTCTTCGCGACTCGAACTGACATAAGATACATTATCGGCGCTCTGCTGGGCTGGCGTGGTGCTTGGCCAGGCGTCCCAATAATTGCCCACCCGGTGCTGTGTGCAGCGAACACTGTAGGTCAGCCGACTACCCTCGCCAGACGCACACCGATGCGACTGTCGTCACGGTGCTCTAACGTGAAGAGCTTTGGTCCGCGCTTGAGGACGGCGATCTCGTCGTCACGGCGCCCGAGATTGCGGTAGTCAGGGGTTGATCTTGTCCTGGGTCAAACGCTCGAAGACCTGTGACGGCAAAACGAGGCGGGCGCTCAGAGCGTCGGCCACTCGACGCCGGAGTTCCAGAGTCTGGAAGGCGAGTTCACCAGACCTCTTTCTCGCCCTGGGGCACTTCACGATCAAGCGCACCTCGAAGAACACGTGGGCCATTAAGGATAAATACGACTTCCAGCCTGGTAATCCTGAGGACAACAAATTGAATACATACCTCGGCAAACCTACACGTGCTTTCGGTGCCCGCGATTACTATGTCAGAGCAAGCGGGTCGTTACCTTGAATCATAAAAACGCGATGGCCACATGCGGCCAGGAAAGTACAAAGCTTTTCTTGGGTGAAAATATGAAGCGTGTACGCCCGTCACACGGCCTAAATGCCCCCGGCGCAACGATCATGTCGGCGGCGGCCGGGAACATAGTATCGACGCATCCAGTGCGTTCTGATCGCCGCGTGAGCTCTCCAGTCATGCTTTCATCGGTTCGGATAGGTCTATAGACGGGTGTGGTTTATATTTTCTGCAGAAGTGAGTCGACTATGACTCGACGAGCGATCCTAGTGCTGGTTTTCGTTGTGGCCTTGGGTGTTGCTTTGGTGTGGGCTGTTCCGGCTTTCATTCGATATGCTAATCAGCCCTATATTCACGTGGTTGTCACGAACGATTCTTCTTCGACGGTCGAGTTCGCGTGCAGTCCCGACGACGCTCCCGCAACCCCTCCCGGTCACAATGCAAGGCTGACTTTCGGAGTTGGCAAGGATCAGCTCTGCGCTGTCTTCGCAGTCAAGGACTCCTTGAAGTACTTTGGTTGCGTGTCCGTTGACATGGATCAAGGAGCCCCCGTCTCCAGGCAGGTGCTCTCGAAGCTCCTCACGCCCGTGGGGGAAAGGGACTGCGGTTATTAGACCCGTTCCATGATTGTGGTGGCCGGGGTGGGGCTGGGATGGTCGTTCCCGGGGCAGTCGAACGTCACCGACCAGGTGGTGCGGTCCCAGTCCGGTGATGTCCTGCAGGACACGGCCACGGACGGGGCGGTCTCGAACGTGTCGACACCCCTCTAGTCACGTGTCGAGCTCACCTTACTTCGAGGGGAGATGAAGTTTATGATCAATATCGTAAGAGATAGAATGATCGGTTTTCTGAGAGCGACCGTTCGAGAGCACCTTGACGGTGAACGCTGGATTCTGGTGGGTGAGCGGTATGGGGTTCGCCTGGAAATATCTATGTCCTCAGATCGCATACTACTGCTGGACGTCGGCGACGGAAGTGATGTGTTCGAGGTCGATCAAGGAGAACATGTAGAACAGTTCTTGAGACAGTTTGATTCTTGCGCGTTGCTCTTGAAGAGAGTTTTCATCGGACCTTTCAGCGTTGCGCACTGTCTCCAACTCGAAAACGGCACCGAGTTCCCCGTGGTCCAACGTCACCGGTGCCTTCGTCCATTGTACCGAGAGATTTTCTCCGAGCTTGGTCCACCACATTTCAATGATTACTGAGGGAGGGTTTCAGTGGCGGAGGCGATTGTGACCATACGGTGGCCGCTCGTTGCCTTCGACGACAATCTGTATCCATACTTGATCGAGGCATCAGACCTGGAAGAAGACCGTTTCGAGACCATCCTCGCAGAGGAGGTCGTGGCCGCTTTCGACCGTCACTTCCTCCCGGTGCGCTTGCGGATATCCCGAAGCGGGAAGCATGTGATCGCTGAAGTTGGTGGTCACACCCCGGACCTCGGCGCTTGGAGCGAGACGTGTCGAGCATCCCTCCTGACAGCATGGCCCGAACGTGATGTCGCGAAGATGGGTAAGGAGGCAATCGGGCTGGCCGGGCCAGAAGGTCTTCGTGAGCTGATCTTGCTTCTGACATGAGCAAGGCCCGTCTCGTCATCGCCTTCTCGAGCTGATCGACGAGATGCCTCTGCCATCTGATCCTGCCTGAGGTACAGACCTGAGACAGAGGCCGGGCCTGATCGCGCTCGACCGGGCGACGGGCTGAATGCACCACGGAACGGGTGACCGCCAATCGTGGTCGTCGACTGGCGGCGGCGGCGAGGCGGGCTGGCACCGTGCCTCCAGTCTGTCGGGCTGCGTCGTGCGGGACCGGGCTGGTGCGCGCGACGTCCGCGTCAATCCCCCTCGACGAAGGCCCGCAGGGCCGGGCGGTCATCGTCGGTCCTCGATGCCCACGCCAGGACACTGTGCGCGTCAGTGTCGTCGAGCTCGAGCACGACGACACCCGGCGGCGCCGCGAGGACCGCGCTCACCGGCGCGACCGTGACGCCGATCCCCGCGGCGACGAGGTGGAGGAGCGTCGTCCAGTTCGTGGCCTCCTGGACGATCTCGGGGACGCGGCCGTCGGCGACGACCGGGGCGAGGTTGCGTTCGGTCGCGAGCGAGCCGGCCACCGCCGGGAAGAACACGAACGGGTCGGCGGCGAGTTCGGTACCGCGGATTTGCTCACGACCTGCGAGCGGGTGTGAGGTCGGGACCACCGCCACGAACCGCTCCTCATGGAAGGGCGAGAGGCGGATCCCCTCGACGCGCTCGGGGTCACGGAGGACGGCGAGGTCGAGGTCGCCGCGGAGGACCCGCCCCGTGAGCCATGCCGTGTAGCCCTCGGTGAGGTGGACCTGCACGAGCGGGAACCGTTCGCGGAACTGCTGCACGCGCTCCACCGGACCAAGTGGGAGCGCCGAGCTGACGAAGCCGACGTCGAGCCGGCCCTGCTCCCCGCGGGCGACCCGGACGACCTCGTCGACGTCCATCTCGGCGCGTGCCAGCAGCGAGCGGGCACGACGGTGGAGCACGGTACCGGCGGGGGTCAACACGACGCTCCTCGAAGTCCTGGTGAAGAGCTCCACGCCGAGGTCGCGCTCCAGCCGCCGGATCTGCTGCGACAGTGCCGGCTGAGCGATGCGGAGGGCCGTGGCCGCCCGCCCGAAGTGCAACGCATCGGCGACGGCCACGAACGACCGGAGCGCACGCAGTTCCAGATCCATGCACGCAGCGTATCGATGGACGTGATCCGGTATTGGACGTGCACCCATCGCGGCGGTGAGACTTGCCGCATGGACACCGGCACGATCACCATCGCCCCGCTTCGCGACACCGCCGACGCGCAGGCGTTCCACGACCTCAACGTCGCGTGGATCTCGGAGCTCTTCGTCGTCGAAGACGCCGACCGCGCGGTGCTCGTGGACGCCGAACGGTCGATCGTGGCAGCCGGCGGCACCGTGCTCATCGCCCGAGACGGCGAGGAGCGGATCGGGTGCGTGGCGCTCCTGCGGGTCGGAGAGGGTGTCGCGGAACTCGCGAAGATGGCGGTGGCTCCGGAACACCGAGGGCGGGGGATTGGTCGGCGGCTCATCACGGCGGCGATCGACCTGGCGCGGGAGTCCGGCGTGAGGCGGCTCGTCCTCGAGAGCAACAGCTCGCTGGTCCCGGCGGTGCGGATGTACGAGTCGGTCGGGTTCCGGCACGTCTCCCCGGAGACCCACGCACCGACGCCCTACGCCCGGGCCGACGTGTTCATGGACCTCGATCTGGTCTGACCCGTCCGCCCGGCCGGACCGTCGGCCGACGCCGGCCGGCCGACCGCGGTCAGCCGAGCGCGGCCGCCGCTGCCCTGAGGTCCGCGAGTGCGGCCAGCGCGTGCGGGGCGAGGCCGTCGTCGTCCGCGCGGTCGCCCTCGGCCCAGCGCGCGTACCCCTGCTTGAACGCGAGGACGCCCATCTCGCTCGCCAGGTGCGCCGTGGTGTCCGGCACCCCGCGGGCGACGAGAGCCTCCGTCATCGCGAGCGCGAGACCGACGCTCTTCAGGGCGTCGCGTTCCCGCAGCTCGGCACTCGCGGCGACGGCTGCGGCCAGGCGTGGACCGAGTTCGCGGTTGGCGGGCCCCATCTCGTCCGAGGCGCGTGCGAGTCCGACCGCGACGGCGTCCATCGGCCCGGCGTCGGGGTCCGCGTCGGCGATCCCCTCGGCGAGCAGCCGGCTCAGGGTCTCCTGCCCGGCGACGAGGAGTTCGCGCTTGTCCGGGAAGTGCCGGAAGAACGTGCTCTTGGTGACGCCCGCACGCTCGGCGATCTCCGTGACGGTCGTGGCGTCGTAGCCCTGCTCGGAGAACAGGTCCACCGCAGCGTGGACGAGCCGCTCACGAGCCCCGGGTTCCCATCGCGCCATGCCCTCATCCTACGTGATGAGACAATTGTCCCATCGCGGGGGTATGGTGATGGGACAAGAGTCCCATCACCTGAGGAGATCCCATGCACGTCTTCGTCACCGGCGGCACCGGCACGATCGGCACCCCCGTCGTCGCCGAGCTGCTCGCCACCGGCCACACCGTCCTCGCACTCGCCCGGTCCGACGCATCCGTCGAGGCCCTGGAGCGCGCGGGTGCCACCACCATCCGCGGCGCGCTGACCGACCTCGACGTCCTCCGCGCGGGTGCCGCGCAGTCCGACGGCGTCATCAGCCTCGCCTTCGGCCGGGACTACGGGTCCGCCGAGGTCCTCGCCCAGGGCATCGCCGACGAGGGCGCCGCGATGGCTGCGCTCGGCGAGGAACTGATCGGCAGTGACCGGCCGTTCGCCGTGGTGTCCGGCACGCCGTGGGTCGAGGGGCGCGCCGCCACCGAGGCCGATCCGCTGCCGCTCGAAGGTCCCGTCGCCGGTCGGGCGCGATCGGTCATGGCTGCCCTCGCCCTCGCGGACCGCGGAGTCCGTGCCGCCGCCGTCCGGCTGCCGCGCACGGTGCACGCCGACGGCCGGGGCGGGTTCGCCGGACTCCTCACCGAGGCCGCTCGCCGTTCCGGGGTGGCCGGCTACCCGGGTGACGGCACGCAGCGCTGGCCGGCCGTGCACGCGCGGGACGCCGCGGTGCTCTTCCGCCTGGTGCTCGAGTCCGCGCCCGCGGGGACCGCCTGGCACGCCGTCGCCGACGAGGGGGACGCCGTCCGCGACATGGCCGAGGTCATCGGGCGCCGCCTCGGACTCCCGGTCGAGCAGGTGCCCGACGACACCTTCGGGCCGTTCGGGCCGATCTTCGCGATGGACCAGCCGGCGACGAGCACGCGCACCCGGCAGGCGCTCGGGTGGGAGCCGACGCACGAGAGCCTCCTGGCGGACCTGGAGCACATCGACCCCGAATCGGCATGAGGACTCGTCAAGACTCGGCCGGACGGCTACGCTGAACGAGCACCTGGACGTGTCCAGGTGGGTTGCCGTGGGAACCAGCGGCGGCCGGAGGTCACCTGGGGGGAGGCACCGCTCCCGTGCGGAGCGGTGCCTGCCTCCGCGCCGCACGACGCGCGCCCCACGACGCGCGCCGCACGACGCGCCACGCGCTACCGATCCGCCCCGGGGCCGATCTCGTCGAGGCGGTACCCGGCCGGGTACGTGCGCGACGGTTCGCCGCTCGTGAAGGCGATCCGCGCCTCCAGGCCGTCACGACCGCGTCGTCGACCCGCGCGGCGCAGGGCGGCGACCACCCGCGCGACCGGCACCGGCACCACCGGGAACCCGAGCGCGCGCGCCATGCGCGGATCGCCGAGGAGCGCGCTCAGGCCGAACCGCGCCACCACGTCGGCGAGCGGGCGGAGCGCAGCCGGCACCGACGCGAGCAGCGCACCGAGCGTGCTCGCCGTCAAGCGGTCGCCGGCGGCACTCCGGCGGAGGTGCTCACGCTCGTACCGACGACAGAACGCGACCGCCTCGGCGTAGGTGACCTCGGCGTCGTCGAGCCCGATCTCCGCGCCGAGCCGTGAGTGGAACCGGGCGGCGTCGGCTCGCTCTCGATCGGTCAGACGCCGTGGGCCGCTCCGGTCGACCATCCGCACCGGGATGACGAGGAGTGTCAACAGGACGTAGCGGTAGTCGTCCGCCGAGCCGGGAACGCCCCGGTGCACGCGCCGGAGGAGGTCCACCATCCGTGCGCCACGCTCCGAGTCGAACCCGTTCGTCAGGATCTCGTAGACCACGATCGACGTGTCCTTCGCGCGGCGCATCGGCTGCCGGGCGATCTCGGACGACGCGTCGAGCGGCGCGGCGATCGCCGGACTCGCGAAGTTGGCGAAGTAGGCCAGCTTGAAACCGAGCCGGAAGTCCGTGCCGAGGTCGGTCAGGACCGCACGTCGGTACGACCCGAAGAGGGTCTCGTCCGCCTCCGACACGGACGGGAGGCCCGGTTCCGCCAGGCGCGAAGGTCCGGTGGCCGCCGCTCGCGTTCGCATCCACTCATGGTAGACATGCAGCGGATCGAACCGTTCGGCGTCAGGGCCGGACAGACCCGCTGGGGAGGAGCCGTCGAGCATGGACCGTCCGAACGAACCTGCCGCAGAACCGCGCACGACCGAGGGTCCCGAGCCCCGCGAACTCGCCCGTCGGCTCGCGCTGTTGCTCGACCACGTCGAGGTGGTCCGCGGGACGCCGTACACGTTCGCCGAGGTCCGTGCGTTCGTCGAGGCGAAGGGCATCCCGCTCTCGCGTGCACGCTGGGGCTACATGCTGAGCGGTGACGCCTGGCGCGTCCGTGACGCCGACCTGCTCGTCGGGCTCGCGGAGCTGTTCGGCGTCGACGTCGGGTACCTCCGCGGCGAGCAGGAGCTGCCGGCGGCCATGGACGCCGAGATGCACCTCGTCCGTGCGCTCCGTCGTTCGCGCGTGCAGAACTTCGCGGCCCGGAACCTCGGGGACACCGACCCCGCGGCGTACCGAGCCATCGCGCAGTACCTCGAGCAGCAGCAGGCGTCACGCCGCGACTGACGCGGACGACCGAGCCCGACCACCCTCCGCCCCCACCCCGCGTACGATCGACCCATGTCCACGAGGAATCCTCTGCTCGAGGCGCAGCGTGCCGGTGAGCAGATGGCGGCCACCGCGTTCGGTCGGTTGTCGCTCCCGGACACCCTGACGGTGTCGTCGATCGTCGACCACGTGGCCGGCGTGCGGCGGCGTCCGATCACGATCGTCGAGCTGCCGACCCTCGCGGGCACGTCGATCTGCGGGTGGTGGAACGCCCGCGAGGACGATGACGAGATCCTCATCGCCCCGCCGCGGTCGGAGCGGCACCGGGACGCGCTGGTGCTGCACGAGGTCGGACACCTGGTCCTCGACCACGCCGGGGTCGCCCGTGCGTCGGACAACATCGCGGCGACGCTCGGGGCCGCCGGACCCGGAGGTCGGTCCGAGGCCGAGCGCGCCGCCGACACTGCGGCGGACGCGCGTGCGCAGTTCCACGACGCGACGGAGATCGCGGCCGAGCTCCTGGCCGACGCCCTCGCGCGCGCGATCCGCCAGGGACCCCCGAGGCTCTCCCGGTTCCTCAGCGTGTTCTCGTGAGCAGGTCCATCGGGTGAACGCCGTCGTGCTGCCGATCGTCATGTGGGCGGTCGTCGTGGCGTGCGCCGTCCCGTTCCGCCGGGGCCGCGACACCTCGGTGCTCGTCGCGGCGACGCTCATGGCCCTCGCGTTCACCGTCACCGTGACCCCGGTGTACCTGGCGCTCGACCCACTCATCGGGGGCCGCAACCTCACCGACCTGCTGAAGCAGACGCTCTTCGTCGGTGCCGTGTACTTCCTGTCGCGGGGCATCGCGAAGGCCGTCGGGGGCCCGTCGATCGGTCGGGGGATCGCCTGGATCGTGCCCGCGGTGGTCGTCGTGGTGCAGACGGTGGCGTTCTCGCAGGTCGCGATGGGTGCCGGCACGACGACGTCCTTCATGACCTCCTACGGCGACCAGGTCCCGGCGATGGTCTACTCCATGGCGCACTTCGTCTACTTCGGGGTGACGCTCGGGGCCGCCGGTGTCGCGTGCCTCCGCTCGGGCTTCCGCCTGGCACCGGGGATCGTGCGGTGGAGCCTCGGGTTCCTCGTCGCCGGGAGCGCGTCGTCGGTCGTCACGGCGCTGCTCCTCGTCGTGCGGGACGTCATCGCCGTCACGGGGCGGACCTCGCTCGCGGTGACGGTCAACCGCGGTTACGGACCCCTGCTGCTGCTCTCGGTGGTCCTCGTGGCCGCCGGGCTGGCACTCCCGCGGCTGACCGGTGGCGCCACCCGCCGGAGCATCGCGCGGGAACTCCCCGGGCTCGTCGCCGGGCTCGAGGCGCTGCGGGACCGGGCCTCGTCGCCGGACCGACGGCTGCGCCTCCCGGTCGGGGTCCGCGCACCGGGCGGGACTGCGACGCCACTCGACGAGCTGCACCGACTGGTGGTCGAGGTGCACGACGAGATGTTCCTCAACCCGGACTTCGCGCCGACGGACGCCGAGCGCGCGGTACTCGACCGGAGCGAGCGGCTCGTGAGTCGGCTCGAGCTCATCTGAGCGGGTCCATCCGAGCGGGTTCATCCGAGCGAGCTCATCCGAGCGAGAGCAGGAGTGCCGCTGCGCACCCTCGACATGAGAGTGCCCCCGCGATGCCGAACACTGTGGGGGGACAGCGGCAGACACCCGGGGGCGGGGCTGGTCGTGGGGGGACGACCAACAGGGACAACGCTACGCACTCCGGGTCGGTGACGGCAACACTGGACATGTCCAACTTCGTGGACCTGAACAGATGTGCACCGAGGCGTCAGCCCGTCGGTCCCTCCGACGCCCGGAGCGACTTCGGCAGCTTCCGCAGTGCCGCTCGTCGCTTGCGGCGGTCCGGGATCATCGACCGCATCTCCTCGAGCTTGCCGAAGCACAGGAGCCGGTCGCCGGCCTCGAGCGCGACACCGCTCCTGGGGTTCGGGATGACGGTGCTCCCGCGGTGCAGGGTGAGGACCGTGATGTCGCGGTCGCCGAGCCCGGACTGCTCGATCGTCCGGCCGACGAGCTCCGCGTTCGTGTGCACGAGCAGCTCGGCCACGCCGTACCCCGTGGACACGCTCAACCGCTGCCGGACGTCGATCTCCGGGAACGCGACCTGGTTGTCGATGAAGTCGATGACCGCCCCGGCGACGTCGAGCCCGGTCGCGCGCTCGATGCCCTCGAGCCCCGGGGACGAGTTCACCTCCATGACGAGCGGTCCGTCGGCGCCCTCGAGCATGTCGACCCCGGCCACCCGGAGGCCCATGATCTGCGCCGAGCGGACCGCCGCCTCCTCGTACTCGGGGGTGATCTCGACCTTCTCGACGCTGCCGCCGCGGTGCACGTTCGACCGGAACTCGTCGCCGCGGGCCACCCGACGCATCGCCGCGACGACACGGTCGCCGACGACGAGCGCCCGGATGTCGCGGCCACGGCTCTCGGCGATGAAGCTCTGGATGAGCACGTTCTGCTTGGTCGACTGCAGCGTCTCGACGATCGACTCGGCGGTCCCGGCCTCCGGCGCGAGGATGACGCCGATGCCCTGGGTCCCCTCGAGGAGCTTGATCACGACGGGTGCCCCGCCGACGCGTTCGATCGCCATCCGGACGTCCGCACGGCTGTTCACGAACGCGGTCGCCGGCATCGCGATGTCGTGCCGCGAGAGGATCTGGTTCGCCCGGAGCTTGTCGCGGGAGTTCGCGATCCCGTTCGCGGTGTTCGGCGTGTAGACGTCCATCGTCTCGAACTGCCGGACGACCGCGGTCCCGAAGTACGTGATCGAGTTGCCGATGCGGGGCAGGATCGCGTCGTAGTCGGAGAGCAGCCGTCCGCGGTACTGCAGGTCGGGCTCCGACCCGGACAGGTCGATCGCGAACCGCAGGGTGTCGAGCACCTTGACGGAGTGGCCGCGATCGAGTGCTGCGGCCTTGAGGCGCTGGGTCGAGTACGTCTGCGGCGCACGCGACAGGATGGCCAACTTCATGGGGGTGCACTCCGGCAGGATCGGGTGATCGACGACGACACCACATCCTGACACTCCCGGACGTCGTCGTGCTGCCAGGATGGTGCAATGGCCGACCGACCGAAGACCGCGCGGCGCGATCCGTTCGTCGCCGGGTGGCGCGAGTGGGCCGGGCTGCCCGATCTCGGCATCGGCTGGATCAAGGTGAAGCTCGACACCGGGGCGCGGAGTTCCGCCCTGCACGCGTTCGACCTCGTCGAACTCCCGGGGGACCGCGTGCGGTTCTCGGTGCACCCGTGGCAGGACTCGGACGCTGACGCCACGACCGTCGAGTGCGACATCCACGACCGCCGCGTGGTCCGCAGCTCGTCCGGGCACACCGAGGAACGGATCGTCGTCCGGACCGCCATCGCCCTCGCCGGCCGGACCGTCCTCGCCGAGACGACCCTCAGCAACCGTGACCAGATGGGCTTCCGGATGCTCGTCGGCCGCGAGGCCCTCCGTCAGGGCTTCCTCGTCGACCCGGCCGGGTCGTTCCTCGGCGGTCGCGCGCCGCGCGAGATCCGCCGCCGGAACCGCGGCCGGTCCTGAGACCGCGGCCGGTCCTGAGACCGCGGGTCGCGTCCTCGACGTGGCCATGCAACGGACTGGAGGGACGGTGCCAGCTTGCACCGTCCCTCCAGTCCGTCAGTCCGTCATGCTCAGGCGAGCGTCGCCGCGTCGATCACGAAGCGGTACCGGACGTCCGACTTGAGGACGCGCTCGTAGGCCTCGTTGATCTGGTCGGCCGAGATGAGCTCGGTCTCCGGGACGATGCCGTGCTCGGCGCAGAAGTCGAGCATCTCCTGGGTCTCGCGGATGCCACCGATCGCGGAGCCGGCCCAGCTGCGGCGAGCGGGGATCAGGGCGAACGCGGGGACGGCGAGCGGCTCGGACGGTGCGCCGACGTTGACCATGGTGCCGTCGACGGCGAGGAGGCCGAGGTAGGCGCTCATGTCGACCTTCGCGGACACCGTGTTGATGATGAGGTCGAATGACCCGGCGAGGTCCGTGAACGTCGACTCGTCGCTCGTGGCGTAGTAGTGGTCCGCGCCGAGACGGAGCCCGTCCTCCTGCTTGGAGAGCGTCTGCGACAGGACGGTGACCTCGGCGCCCATGGCGTGCGCGATCTTGACGGCCATGTGGCCGAGACCGCCCATGCCGACGACGGCGAGCTTGGTGCCGGGGCCCGCGTTCCAGTGGTGGAGCGGTGAGTACGTCGTGATGCCGGCGCAGAGGAGCGGGGCGACGGCGGCCTGGTCGAGGGACTCCGGGACCTTCAGGACGAAGTCCTCGTCGACGACGACGGCCTCGGAGTAGCCGCCCTGGGTGATGGTGCCGTCGGCCGGGTCGACGCCCGTGTAGGTGCCGATGTTGCCCTTGAGGCAGTACTGCTCCTGCCCGGCGAGGCACTGCTCGCACTCGCGGCAGGAGTTCACCATGCAGCCGACGCCGACGAGGTCTCCGACGCTGTGCTTGCTGACGTCGCTGCCGACGGCGGAGACGTGGCCGACGATCTCGTGGCCGACGACCTGCGGGTAGGCGATGTCGCCCCACTCGCCGCGGACGGTGTGGATGTCGGAGTGGCAGATGCCGGCGTAGGTGATCTCGATCTGGACGTCCTTCGGGCCGACGTCACGGCGCTCGATGGTGGTCTTGACGAGGGGTTCGGTGGCCGAGGTGGCGGCGTAGGCGTTGACGGTGCGCAAGGTTCTCCTGCTGGGTTCGTCGGGTGGGTGGATGCACGACCAGGCCTGGCCCCGAGGGCCGGCGGCGCTGTGCACGACCCACGCTACGCGGGGTGTGGTGTGCGACAGGGGTTCTGTCGGGGCACCCCTCGTGCTCGGCTCGGGTCCGGTGGGCTCGGCTCGGCTCGGGTGGCACGGCTCGGCTCGGGTGGCACCACTGTCGGCGCATCACACCCCCGATGTCGGATGGTGCGATGCGCCGGAAGTGGTGCCATGCGTCGCTCAGGAGGCGGAGGCGGGGGCGGGGGCCGGGGCCGGAGCGGGGGCAGCCCGGCGAGTGCCCATGGTGAGCAGGACCACCGCGCCCACGACGGCCACCGCACCGGCGAACCAGAAGTCCGCCGCGATGCCGAACGAGGTCACCGCGAGCCCACCGAGCACGGACCCGGCGGAGATCGACAGCTGGATCGTCGTGACGAACAGGGCGAGGCCGCTCTCGGACGTGCCGGGCGTCGCGGTCGTCATCCAGGTCTGGGTGGCGAGCGGGAGCGCACCCCACACCAGTCCCCAGACGACGAGCGCCACGAACACCCCGACGGTCGACTGGGCGAGGAACGGCAGCAGGACCACCGCGCCGGCGAGGACGAACTTCGCGGTGCCGATCGTCCCGATCACGGTGCGCCCGAGGGTGAGTCCCGCGACGAAGTTCCCGACGATGCCGGCGATCCCGAACACGAGGAGCGCCAGCGTGACGGTGTCCGGCCCGACGCCGACGGTGCGTTCGAGGAACGGCGTGACGTAGGTGTACGCCGCGAACTGGGCGATGAAGATGAACACCGCCGCGATCAGACCGACCCGGGCACGGGGGACGCGGAGGAGCGCGCCGAGGGTGGCGAACCGGACCCGCTGTCGTGATGGGATGCTCGGCAGCAGGGCGAGCTGCAGGACCAGTGCGACGACCGCGAGGGCCCCGCCGATGACGAACGCGAGTCGCCAGCTCGCGAGCGAGGACACGAACGCACCGAGGGGCAGGCTCACCACGGTCGCGACGGAGATGCCGGCGGTGATGAACGAGGTCGCCCGGATCGCCGCGGACGCGTGCACGAGTCGCGTCGCGATCCCGGCGCCGATCGCCCAGAACCCGCCGATCGCGATGCCGAGCAGCATCCGGGCGACGAGTAGCACGGCGAACGTCGGTGCGATCGCCGCGAGGCCGTCGGCCACGACGAGCAGCACGGTGAGCCCGACGAGCACGGTTCGCCGGTCCACGCTCGACGACGCGACGGTGACGACGGGGGCGGCGACGGCCCCGAAGAGCGCGGTGACGACGATCATCAGCCCCGCCGTGCCGATGTCGACGCGCAGGCCGTCCGCGATCGCCGGCAGCAGGCCGATGGGCAGGAACTCGGAGAGCACGAGGACGAAGGACCCGAGGGCGACCGACAGCACGCTGAGCCAGCCGCGGCGGTCCGTCGTCGTCGGTTCGGCGGTCGGCACCGAGCCTGTGGGGGTGGTCGGTGCCGATGACGTCATGGGGGCGTCAAGCGGACCCGGTCGCTACCCATTCCCGTGTGGCGTGCCCCGTGCACCGTGTGCTGCGCCTCGTCGGCCGTCGGCGGTCGGCCGTCGGCGTCAGGGGTGCGGGCGCTCGCCACGGTCGAGCATCGCCACGAGCTTCGTCAGTCGGTTCGTCCTGGCCGTCGGGCTCGGCGCGGTGACGATCCGGTGGATCACCGCGTACCGGTTCGCCGAGTCGAGGGTCGCGAACGTGGCAGCGGCCCCCGGTGTCGCCGCGAGGGCGGCGAGCAGGTCCTCGGGTGGCTCGGCCGACGACTGCCCGGCGTAGGCGCGGTCCCAGCGGCCGTCCTCCTTCGCACGGTCGATCTCGGCCTGGCCGCGTGGGCGCATCCGACCCTCGGCGACGAGTGCCGCGACGAGCCCGATGTTCCGCTGCGACCAGAGCGACGCGCGCCGCCGCGGGGTGAACCGCTCCACGAAGGTGCTCTCGTCGCGGCTCCGCTTCTGCCCGTCGATCCACCCGCTGCAGAGCGACTCGTCGAGGGCCTGCGCATAGGTCAGCGAGGTCGGCGACGTGGTGCCCTTCTTGGCGAGGACGAGCCAGACCCCGTCGGAGGTCGACTCGTGCTCGTCCAGCCACGCACGCCACGCGGCCGCATCCGCCACGACCAGGACCTCAGGTGCCGGCTGCTCAGGGCTCATGCCGCCGATCCTCGCACCACGGGGCTCTGTGGCACCACCTTCGGCGCATCGCACCCCGCCCCGCGCGTCGCACCACATGCGGCGCATCGCACCCCGCCCCGCGCGTCGCACCACATGCGGCGCGTCGCACCCCGCCCCGCGCGTCGCACCACATGCGGCGCATCGCACCCCTGCCGACGGATGGTGCGATGCGCCGGGAGTGGTGTCATGCAGCCCGGAGGGCCCACCCCGCGGCTCGGGGCCATCCAGCGCCGGTGCCCGAGCTCAGCGTGCGGCAGCGACCACGAGCCCACCACGACGCCCGACGGCCCACACGGTCAGCGCGAACCCGCTCAGCACCGCACCCGCCAGGCTGACGCCGAACCAGCCCGCATGGGCCCAGAGCACCGACGCGAGTGCCGAACCGACCGCACCCCAGATGAAGTTGTTCGTCACGAAGGCCGTGTTGATGCGGCTCCTGGCGGACGGGTCGACCTGGAACATCCGTGACTGCACCATGATGTTGTGCCCCTGGATCGCCACGTCGAGCACCAGGATCGCGACGACGATGACGACGACCGACCGCGCGCCGAACCCCGCGATCACGAAGGCGACGAGCACGAGCGCCCACGCGATGCCGACCGCGGGGAGCGCCCATCCGCGGTCGTGGAGCCGACCCGCGCGCTGGGCCGCGATCGCACCCGCGAGTCCGACGAGCCCGAACAGCCCGATCACCGGCACCGGGTAGGAGAACGGCGGCGCGCTCAGCAGGAACGTCAGCGCCGTCCAGAACATCGTGAAGGCCATGAACGAGGTGCCGCCGAGCACGAGGCTCCAGCGGACGGCCCGCTCCCGTCGGACGATGGCGAACACCGACGCGATCAGCGCCGGGTAGCGCAGGCGGGTCCGCGGTTCGAGTGTCGGGATCGCGCGGTACAGGAGCACGGCGAGCACGACGGCGAACACCGCCGCGAGGACGTACACCGCGCGCCACCCGGCGACCCCGGCGACGAGACCGCTGACCGTCCGGGACACGAGGATGCCGACGAGGATCCCGGACACGACCGTCCCGACCACCCGACCGCGGTCCGCATCGGTCGCCAGGTCCCCGGCGAGCGGCGCCAGGACCTGCCCCGCGACGGTGGTCAGGCCGACCAGGGCAAGGGCACCGAGCAAGACCGGGAACGTCGGCGCGAGGGCGGCTGCGACGAGCGCGACCGCCGACGCGAGGAGCGCCAGCGGTACGAGCCGACGCCGGTCGACGACGTCCCCCAGCGGGACGAACAGCAGGATGCCGACCGCGTACCCGATCTGCGTGGCCGTGACGAGCCAGCCGGCCGAGGCGGTGCCCGTCCTGAGGTCCCGGGCGATGACGTCGAGGAGCGGCTGCGCCCAGTACAGGTTGCCGACGGCGGCACCCCCGGCGATCGCGAAGAGCAGGGTGAGGCGGCGGGTCATGCGGTGGTCTCCCGCGGGTGTCGTGGTCATCGCGTCCATCGAACCCCAGCGCGGTGTGCTGCGGGAGGGGTCACCGGTACCCCGGTCCGCGCGCCGCCGTCCGCACCGGCACCCGCAGACTCCACGGGTCGTCGGGCATGATCACTGCATGCGATCCGAAGAGGTCACCGCCAGGTACCGAGCCGCCCGCGACCACCTGCTGTCCGTGCGCGAGGACGGCGATGCTGCACGCGCGGACTTCCGCTGGCCCGACGTCGGCGACACCTTCAACTGGGCGACCGACTGGTTCGACGCCGTCGCCCGGGACAACGACCGCGTCGCCCTCCAGCTCGTCGAGGTGGACGGCTCCGGGTCGAGTACGACCTACGCCGAGATGTCGCGCCGGTCCGAGCGGCTCGCGGTCCACCTGCACGGGCTCGGTGTCCGGAAGGGCGACCACGTCCTCCTCATGCTCGGCAACCAGCTCGAGCTGTGGGAGACGATGCTCGCGGTGATGAAGCTCGGCGCCGTGATCCTGCCGACCTCGACGATGCTCGAGTCCGCCGACCTGCAGGACCGCATCGACCGGGGACTCGTCCGGCACGTCGTCACGAACGCGGGCGAGACGCCGAAGTTCACGGACGTGACAGGTGGCTTCACGCGCATCGTCATCGGCGGTGCCGCGGCGGGCTGGCACGACTACCCGACCACGCTCGACGACCCGGCGCCCGCCGACGAGTCCCGTCCCGACGTCGTCACGCGCGCCGACGACCCCTGCCTGGTGTACTTCACGTCCGGCACGACGTCGAAGCCGAAGATGGTCGTGCACACGCAGGTGTCCTACCCCGTCGGACACCTCAGCACGATGTACTGGCTCGGACTCCGCCCCGGCGACGTGCACCTCGCGATCAGCTCGCCGGGGTGGGGCAAGCACGCGTGGAGCTGCTTCTTCGCCCCGTGGATCGCCGAGGCCACCGTGTTCGTCTACAACTACGAGCGCTTCGACGCCCCTGCGCTCCTCGACCAGCTCGAGCGGGCGCGGGTCACCACGTTCTGTGCGCCGCCGACCGTGTGGCGCCTGCTCATCCAGGCGGACCTCGGCACCCGGCCGAGTGCACTCCGCGAGGTCGTGTCCGCCGGCGAACCCCTGAACCCCGAGGTGATCAGCCGCGTCCAGCGCGCATGGGGCCGCACCATCCGCGACGGCTACGGCCAGACCGAGACGACGGCGATCGTCGGCAACAGCCCGGGTGGAACGGTGCGACCCGGCGCGATGGGGCACCCGCTGCCCGGGGTCACCGTCACGCTCGTCGACCCCGTGACGGGCGAACCCGCCGTGGCCGAGGGCGAGGTCTGCCTCGACCTGACGACCCGCCCGGTCAACCTGATGGCGGGCTACCTCGGCGACCCGGACCGGACGAGGAGCGCCCTCCGCGACGGATGGTTCCACACCGGGGACGTGGCGTCGGTCGACGACGAGGGCGTCCTCACGTTCATCGGCCGCACCGACGACGTCTTCAAGTCCTCCGACTACAAGGTCTCGCCGTTCGAGGTGGAGAGCGCACTCCTGCAGCACCCCGCGGTCGCGGAGTCGGCGGTGGTGCCGGCACCCGACGACACCCGGCTGAACGTCGTCAAGGCGTACGTGACGCTCAACGCCGGGTGGGAGCCGGACGCGGAGACGGCCCGCGCGGTCCTGGCGTTCGCCCGCACGGCACTCCCCGCGTACGAGCGCGTCCGCCGCGTCGAGTTCGGCGCACTGCCGAAGACGATCTCCGGCAAGATCCGCCGCGTGGAACTGCGGGACCGCGAGGCGCTCGCCGCGACCGACGAGTCGACCCGGCAGGCCGAGGAGTGGCGCGACACGGACTTCGACGGGTTGCGGTCCGGTGGACGGCCCTGATGACGGACTGGAGGGGCGGTGCCAGCTGGCACCGTCCCTCCAGTCCGACCGCCCGTCAGCCCGTCAGAAGGCGGGCGTGCCGCCCGCGATCGTGATCGTGGAACCCGAGCTGTAGCTCGACTCCGGGCTGACGAGGTGGACGTACGCCGCGGCGAGTTCGGCGGGCTGTCCGGGGCGACCGAACGGCGAGTCCTGACCGAACGTCGAGACGGTCTCGGCGTCGTCGGACCCGGGCTGGAGCGGCGTCCACACGGGGCCGGGGGCGACCGAGTTGACCCGGATGCCCTTGGGGGCGAGCTGCTGCGCGACCGCCTCGGTGAAGAGCTTGATCGCGCCCTTGGACACGGCGTAGTCGATCTTGTCCGCCGACGGGGTGGACGCCTGGATCGACCCGGTCGTGACGATCGTGGAACCCGGCTCGAGGTGCGGGACGACCGCCTTCGTCAGCCAGAACAGCGAATAGATGTTCGTCTTGAACGTCGAGTCGAACATCGAGGTGTCGAGGGTCAGGATGTCGTCGTTGCTGTCCATCCGGCCGGCGACCATGACGAGCGTGTCGAGGCCGCCGAGCTCGTCGACACCCTTCTGGACGAGGTCCTTGCAGTACTGCTCGTCGGAGATGTCCCCGGGGAACAGGACGATGGTCCGGCCCTCGGCGACGAGGAGGTCGCGCACCTGCTCCGCGTCCTCCTGCTCGTCGGGCAGGTAGGAGAGGACGAGGTCGGCACCCTCGCGGGCGAGGCCGATCGCGGCGGCGCGGCCGATGCCGGAGTCGGCCCCGGTGACGATGCCGCGGTAGCCCTTGAGTCGACCGAGGCCGACGTAGCTCTCCTCGCCGTGGTCCGGCTTCGGGTCCATCTTGTACGCGGCACCCGGCAGCGACTGCTCCTGCTTCGGGTACGGCGGTGCGGGGTAGAGGCTGTTCGGGTCCTGCTTGTCGTACTGGCTCATGCGTCCACTGTCCTCATGGCCGCGTGTCGGGTGTCCAGGGATGTCCGTCGACCGCGTCGGGGGCTTCCGCAGGCGGCGGTGCCGCGGGGTGTTCCGAACACGCGCGTCCGCCGGGAACACCGGGATCCGCGTGTTCGGCCTGGACGGACGTGCTCTGAACACCGCACCGCACCGGACGGGAGGGACGGTGCGGTCTGGCACCGTCCCTCCAGTTCGTCAGTCGGACGGTGCGTCGAGATCTGCCGCGTACGTTCGGAAGTCACCGCGCTCGCTGTGCAGGCGCCACAGCGTGTCCGCCAGGACGGACGGCTCGTGCGACTCCTCGCCGCCACCGATGCCCCGCGGGATGATGAGCTGCGCCACGTGGATGTTCTCCGGTTCGAGCGCCTCGTGCAGGAGCTCGGCGTAGGCGCTCTCGCCGGCGAAGGCGATCGAGGTCCCGGTCACGGCTCCACGCGCACGGACGGCACTCGCACCGTTCACGAACAGGATCGAGCCCTTCCCGAGCGACCGCATGCCGGGGATGACCTGGCGCGCAGCGGTGACGGGTCCGTAGACCGAGAACTCGATCGGACCGACGAGGTCCTCGGCGGTCGTCTCGAGCGTCGGCCGCATGAACTCCTTGGCGGGCAGCGGGCTGTACTGCAGCACCTCGATGATGCCGAGGCGTTCGGCAGCGTGCACCAGGGCCCGCTGCAGCGAGGCGGTGTCGCGGACGTCGGCGGTGAAGCCCTCGGCGCTGATGCCCTCGTCGCGGAGGGTCTCGGCCAGTGCGTCCACCCGCTCCTGGTTCCGGGCGATCAGCGCGACGGCGAAGCCCTCGCGGCCGAAGCGACGGGCGACGGTGAGCCCGAGGCCCTTGCCGGCGCCAATGATGGCGATGGTGCTCATGTGGTGCTCCTCTGCAGGGACCGGCCGTCTGCTCGGACCGGTTCGTCGCCGCCGACCGTACCCATCGGCGCGGAGCGGGGGTTCAGGACTCACACCTCGAGGGTCACCGTGACGACGTCGTCGATCTCGAGTCCCTCCGCCGTCTGCAGCGCCTTCTTGACCGGGACGATGTACCCGCCGTCCTTCGGCCAGAGCGCCGTCGTGGTCGTGGTCGCACCGATCCGGACGCGGACGGGGACCATGCCCCACCCGTAGCTGACCAGGGGAGCGATCTCGGCGAGTTCCGCGCTGGCGTCCGCGGGCACGGTGACGAAGTGGAACGGCGCGGGGCCGCGCCAGTACCAGAGCGGTCCGCTGAAGTGGAGCTCCATGGCGCGACGATAGCGCGCCGCGCCGCGCCGCGCCGGGGAACACGGGGAAGCGGCCGAACTGCGACCCGAACGCGCTCCGGCCGCCCCCCGCACCTCCAACCTGATCCGGTGGAGGTGGGCCCACCCTAGGCGTGTTCTCCGACGATCGTCCGGACACCGCGCAGGCGCGGCACACCCGACGGGAGGCGCGGGTAGCGTTCCACACGGCCCGCCGGTCCGCGATCGGCTCGCCACCCACCGCATCGCATCGTAGTTCGAAGGAGAACACCCATGCCCGCCCTCACCGACACCTTCCGCCTCGCGAACGGCGTGGAGATCCCGAAGATCGGCTTCGGCACCTGGCAGATCCCCGACGGCGACGAGGCGTACGACTCCGTCGCCGAGGCCCTGCGCGTCGGCTACCGCCACATCGACACCGCACGCGCCTACGGCAACGAGGCGAGTGTCGGTCGTGCGATCCGTGACAGCGGCATCCCGCGCGACGAGATCTTCCTGACGACCAAGCTGCCGGCCGAGGTCAAGGACCACGACGAAGCGCTCGCGAGCTTCGAGACGACGATGTCGGCACTCGACCTCGAGTACGTCGACCTCTACCTCATCCACGCACCGTGGCCCTGGTCCGACCCGCACACCGACCACCGCGAGGGCAACCAGGCCGCGTGGAAGGCCCTCGAGGAGATCCACGCCTCCGGTCGTGCGCGCTCGATCGGCATCTCGAACTTCGACGTCGCCGACATCGAGTCGCTCATGGAGACCGCGACCGTGACCCCGCACGCCAACCAGATCCGCTGGTTCGTCGGGTTCACCCAGGACGAGACGACCGCCTTCTGCCAGGAGCACGACATCCTCGTCGAGGGCTACTCGCCGCTGGCCACCGGCGCGATCCTCGACAACGCGGACGTCAAGGGCATCGCGGACAAGTACGGCAAGTCCGTCGCGCAGCTCTGCATCCGCTACCTGCTCGAGAAGGACGTCCTGCCGCTCCCGAAGACCACGACGCCGTCGCGGATCGCCGAGAACGCCGACGTCGACTTCACGGTCTCCGCCGAGGACCTGGCGTTCCTCGACGGGCTGGTGGACACCGCGTCCTGAGCGGCTCCGAGACCCCGGGGGACGGACCGATCGGTCCGTCCCCCGGGGTCTTCGCGTTGCGCGACGGGTGTTCATGCATGGCCCCTGTTCGGGGGGCACCGGACGGGTTATGGTTCCTCGGTCCGTGGTTGCTCCGCGACCACGCTGAACAGGGAGGAACGACAGGCATGACCCTCAACAAGACCATCGCACTACCGCTCGCCCTCGTCGCTGCCGGGGCACTCGCCCTCGGCATCGCCCAACAACCCGTCTCGGCATCCGCCGCGACGACCTCGCTCCCGACCGGCGACGTCCGCTCGAACGGTCGCACCTGGCACCAGGCCTACCGGGAGGACTTCAACACGCCGGCTCCGCTCGGCTCGGTCCTGCAGAAGTACCCGGCGCTCACGACGTACAACGGGGGCCGCGACACCAGCGGCCGCGGCGTCTACGCACCGAACCGGGTGCTCAGCGTCAAGGACGGCAACCTCGACTACTGGGTGCACTCGGAGAACGGGCAACCGCTCGCCGCGACCGTGATGCCGGCCGGCTGGTCGACGATGACGACCGGTCGGGTCTCCGTCCGGTACAAGACCACGGACACGGCGGGCTACAAGTTCGTCGGCATGCTCTGGCCGGATCGCGACGACTGGAACAAGGGCGAAATCGACTGGCCGGAGGGCGACCTCGGCGAGACCCCCCGTCCGGCGTCGGGCATCCCGGGCAGCCTCCGGAACGGCCAGCTCGTGTTCGACCACTCCGTCGAGAAGCACACGTCGACGGGAACCACGAGCTACCACGTCGCCACCACCGAGTGGGACCACGGCATCGTGCGGTTCTACTGGGACGACACGCTCGTCTCGCAGACGACGAAGGCCGTGCCGCAGAGCCCGATGCGGGTCGCGCTGCAGGCGGAGACCGCGATCCTCGGGTCCGTTCCGCAGAGCAGCAGCGGGCACGTCGACGTCGACTGGGTGTCGATCTGGAAGTGACGCTCGCCTGACCGGCGACGGACGGACTGGAGGGACGGGGCGGCGCCGCCCCGTCCCTCCAGTCCGTCCTCCGGCACCCTGGGACGGGTTCACAGGGGACTGTGATGTTGCCCCTCGAACGGGGGGTGCATCGCCTCGGCCGCGGGGATCGGGCCGTACAGGATCGCTCGGTACCGAGCCCCGGCCGCCCGGTAGACCGCACGGTCGCGTTTGCGGTCGGTCCGGGCATTTCCTATGGTCATCCCCGTTCCTCCCGGCAGCCCCTCTCCCGGGCTCGGGGGGACGGTGCGCCGCCCCTCTGGCGGTTCGGCACCACCGGCCCCGCTCGCGCGCGACACTGCCCCGCGGCGGGGACCGTACCTCGACCGCTACCGGTACGAGGCGGGCAGTCCGTGTCGCATCGACGACGTCAGCGGCCTCGAAGGAACAGGGATCATCACCATGAAGAAGCAGACTCGTACCCGCACGCTCCTCGGCGGACTCGCCTTCGCCGGCATCGCCGCAGCAGGTGTCGGCCTCACCGCAGCGCCCGCGAGCGCGGCACCCGAATCGACCTGGGACGCCATCGCCCAGTGCGAGAGCGGTGGCAACTGGGCCATCAACACCGGCAACGGTTACTCCGGCGGCCTGCAGTTCTCCCCGTCGACGTGGGCGGCCTACGGCGGCACCGGCTCGGCGTCCTCGGCGAGCAAGGCCACCCAGATCGCCGTCGCCGAGCGCGTGCTCGCGGCGCAGGGCTGGGGCGCATGGCCCACCTGCTCGGCGAAGGTCGGCGCGAGCGGCGCGGCACAGCCCACCGCGGCGGCTCCGGCTGCTGCCCCGGCGCAGGCTGCCGCTCCGGCGCCCGCCGCCGCCCCGGCGACGAAGGCCGCACCGCGTCACCTCGCGACCCCGGCTCCGGCGGCACGGGCGACCCCGGCGGCCGTCCCGACGAGCGGGCAGACCTACACCGTGGTCGCGGGCGACACCCTCGACAAGATCGCGACGACGCTCGGGATCGACGGCGGCTACACGAAGCTCCAGGCCGCGAACCTCAGCACGATCGCGAACCCGGACCTGATCTACACGGGCCAGGTCCTGCAGCTCCCGGCCTGACCCGCCCTGGCCCGGCCTGGCCCGGTCCGGCCTGCGGTGAGAAGTGCCCATCTGTCGAGTCGCCCACGGCACCCGACAGATGGGCACTTCTCGTTCGGCGGCGCCCGGCCGCACGCCCCCTGAACGGGGGTGTATTCAGCATGTCTGCGATGGGATCACTTACGGTGTCAGCATGAAGTACGCTCCACGCCACGCTCGGCGCGCGCACACCCGGATCGTCCTCCCCGTGGTCTCCGGGGTCCTCGCCGCAGTGATCGTGCTCGTCGGCGGGTACTCCGCGTACAGCTACACCAGGTTCTCGACGGGCGTGTCCCACGTCGACGCCCTGTCGAAGCCGTCGGGCGCCGCCACGGACGACCTCGACGGCACGGCCCAGAACATCCTGCTCGTCGGGGACGACGAGCGGCCCGCGGACGCCACCCCCGAGGAGCTCCACGAGCTCGGCACCGACGCCCACCCCGGCAGCATCAACACCGACACCGTCATCGTCCTGCACATCGCCGCGGACGGGAAGAGCGCCACGATGCTGTCGCTGCCGCGTGACTCGTGGGTCGCCATCCCCGGTCACGGCATGGGCCGGATCAACAGCGCCTACCCGCTCGGCATGGCGAGCGGCGGTGCGAGCGGCGGCGCGCAGCTCCTCACCCAGACGGTGCAGAACCTCACAGGGTTGACGATGGACCACTACGTCCAGGTGTCGCTCATCAAGTTCTACCGGATCGTGCAGGTGCTCGGGCCGGTCCAGGTGTGCCTGAACAACCCCGTCAAGGACAGCTACACCGGCATCAACCTGCCGGCGGGTGTGCAGGAGCTCGCACCGAACCAGGCGCTCCAGTTCGTCCGCCAGCGACACGGACTGCCGCGCGGGGACATCGACCGGACCGTCCGCCAGCAGTACTTCCTCGCGCAGGAGGCCAAGCAGGTCCTCTCCGCGGGGACCCTGCTCAACCCGGTGAAGACCACGCGGGTCCTCGACACCGTGAAGCAGTCACTGACGACCGACGACGGGCTGAACTTCCTGCAGCTCGCCACCCAGCTCCGGAACCTCCGTCCGGGCGACATCCGCTCGGACACCCTCCCGGTCACGTTCGCGACCATCGCGGGGAACGACGTCGACGTCGTCGACACCGCCGGGATGCCCGCGTACATCCAGAGCCTCATCGGACCGCCCGAGGCCTACACCGATGCCACGGCGTCGAGCCCGGCCGGGGTGGACGTCACCGTCCTGAACGGCAGCGGTGTCACCGGGGCCGCAGCGGCCGCATCGACCCAGCTCACCGCGCTCGGCTTCGCCGTCGGGACGCCGGGGTCGTCCACCTCGACCGCGAGCACGCTCGTGGAGTACCCGGCCGGCATGGAGGCGCAGGCCAAGGCCGTCGCGGACGCCGTCCCCGGGTCGACCGCGGTGCTGACGTCGTCGGTCAGCTCGGTGACGCTCCTGCTCGGCACGGACGGCAAGGTCCCCTCGTCCGGCACCCCGGCGGCCGGCGACAGCTCCGCGGCGGCGCCGGATCCCGCCGCACCCTCCAAGGAGGCGTCCGCGGAGTCCTCGCCCTCGAGCACGCCGGCCGGGAACGCCTACGGCACGGACGGCAGCTGCATCAACTGACGCTGCCGGAGCCGGAGCCGGAGCCGGAGCCGCACCACGGACGCGATGGTTCTACACTTGCCAGGAGCACCACCGACCTGTCAGAACCCGCCTCCCTGGAAGGCCCCACATGACCTCGCCGGATCGGCGGTCCCCAGCGCGCCTCGCGGACCAGCGCGCGCTCCTGTTCGACCTCGACGGCGTGCTGACCCCGACGGCCCTGGTGCACGAGCGGGCCTGGTCGAGGCTCTTCACGCCGTACCTGGCATCGAGGGGTGTCGCGGCCTACACGGACGACGACTACTTCCGGTACATCGACGGCAAGCCCCGCTACGACGGGGTCCGCTCGCTGCTGGAGTCGCGCGGCATCACCCTGCCCGAGGGCACACCGAGCGACACCCCCGACGACGAGACCGTGTGCGGGCTCGGCAACCGCAAGAACGCCGCGTTCACCGCCGAGCTCGTCGAGAACGGTGTCGAGGCCTACCCGGGGTCGGTGGCCTTCCTGACCGCCGCGATCGCCGCCGGGGTCGAGGTCGCCGTCGTGTCGAGCTCCGCGAACGCCCGCGCCGTGCTCACCACGGCCGGGATCATCGACCGCTTCGACGTGATCGTCGACGGCGCCGTCGCCGCGGCGGAGGGACTGCCGGGCAAGCCCTCCCCGGACACGTACATCGACGCCGCCGCCAAGCTCGGCCTGACGCCGCTCGAGTGCGTCGTGGTCGAGGACGCGATCTCCGGCGTGCAGGCCGGCCGGAACGGGGCCTTCGGTCTCGTGGTCGGCGTCGACCGCGGCGTCGGCCACCCCGCCCTGCTCGACAACGGCGCGGACGTCGTGGTCGACGACCTCGACGACCTCACCGCCTCCCTGCCAACCCCCACACGGAACGACGCATGAACCCCATCACCTCCGACCCGCTCGACCGCACCCGGTACCCCGTCGACGAGTGGGCCTTCGTCGAGGCGGAGTTCGCCACCGAGGCGCAGGGTGTCGACGAGACCGTGTTCGCCGTCGGCAACGGCTACCTCGGGCTCCGTGGCAACCTGGACGAGGGCCGCGGCGGTCACTCCTACGGCACCTACGTCAACGGCTTCCACGAGACCTGGCCCATCCGCCACGCGGAAGAGGCGTTCGGCTTCGCCAAGGTCGGGCAGACGATCGTCAACGTCCCCGACGCCAAGGTCATCCGGCTGTACGTCGACGACGAGCCGCTCGTGCTCGCCGAGGCGGACCTGCTCCGCTACAGCCGCCGCCTCGACTTCCGCGACGGCTACCTGCTGCGCGAGACCGAGTGGTCGACGCCGTCCGGCAAGCGCGTGCTCATCCGGTCACGACGGCTCGTGTCGTTCTCGGACCGGCACCTCGCGGTCATCGAGTACGAGGTGACGATGCTCGACCAGGCCGCGTCGGTCCTGCTCTCGAGCCAGGTCCTCAACCGCCAGGACGTCTCGGACGAGTACCACGCCGGCATGCGGGCCGCGGCGGCGAGCTTCGACCCGCGGCAGGCCGAGGCGTTCCAGCACCGGGTACTCCTGCCGAAGCTCAAGCGCACCGTCGGCTCCCGCTCGCTGCTCGGCTACCAGACCGCCGAGTCCGGCATGACGATCGCGGTCGGCGTCGAGCACCACCTGGAGACCGAGAACGACTGGGACGTGACGTCCCAGATCGACGACGACCTCGCCAAGCACGTGTACCGGGTCGCCGCCAAGGTGGGCAAGCCGATCCGTCTCGTCAAGACGATGACGTACCACACCTCCCGTGGCGTGCCGGCGCGCGAGCTCGGCGACCGCTGCGACCGGACACTCGACCGCGCTGCCGAGATGCCGATCGAGCAGGTCTTCGCGCACCAGCGCGAGTGGATGGACGACTTCTGGGAGCGGAGCGACGTCGAGATCGCGGGTGCCCCCGAGCTGCAGCAGGCCGTGCGGTGGAACCTGTTCCAGCTCGCGCAGGCCACCGCGCGGACCGACGGCCACGGTGTCGCGGCGAAGGGCGTCAGCGGGTCCGGGTACGGCGGCCACTACTTCTGGGACACCGAGATCTACGTGATGCCGTTCCTCAGCTACACGGCGCCGCTCGTCGCCAGGAACGTCATGCGGTTCCGCTACAACATGCTCGACGCGGCTCGTGACCGGGCCCGTGAGCTGAACCAGCGGGGCGCGCTCTTCCCGTGGCGCACGATCAACGGCCAGGAGTCGAGCGCGTACTACGCCGCCGGCACCGCGCAGTACCACATCGACGCCGACATCGCCCACGCCCTCATGCAGTACGTGCGCGCCTCCGGTGACACCGAGTTCCTGAAGCGCGGCGCGATCGACGTCCTCATCGAGACGGCCAGGCTCTGGGAGGACCTCGGGTTCTGGCGGAGCAACGGGGACCAGCGCTTCCACATCGACGGCGTGACCGGACCGGACGAGTACACGACGGTGGTCGACGACAACCTGTACACGAACGTGATGGCGCGGGCGAACCTCTGGTCCGCGGTGAACGCCGTCCGCGAGCTGCAGGCCGACGACCAGGTCGAGTACGCCCGGACGGTCCGCCGCACCGGCCTCGAGGAGTCCGAGGTCGTCCGGTGGCAGGACGCCGCCGAGGCGATGGAGATCCCGTTCGACCCGCACCGCGGCATCCACCCGCAGGACGCGCAGTTCCTCGACAAGGAGCTGTGGGACCTCGAGAAGACCCCGGAGTCGCAGCGTCCGCTCCTTCTGCACTACCACCCGCTCGTGATCTACCGGTTCCAGGTGCTGAAGCAGGCGGACGTCGTGCTCGCGCTGTTCCTGCAGGGCCACGAGTTCACCCCGGCCGAGAAGCGGCGTGACTTCGAGTACTACGACGCGCTCACCACCGGGGACTCGACGCTGTCCGCCGTCGTGCAGTCGATCATCGCGGCCGAGGTCGGGTACCACGACCTCGCGAACCAGTACTTCATGTCCGCGCTCTACGTCGACCTGGCGGACCTGCACGGCAACACCGCCGACGGCGTGCACGTCGCCTCGACCGGCGGCATCTGGAGTGCACTCGTCAGCGGGTTCGGCGGGATGCGGGACCACGGCGGCCGGATCACGTTCAACCCGCGGCTCCCGAAGGAATGGGAGAAGCTCACCTACCGGCTGACGATCCGGGGATCCCGGGTGCGGGTCGACCTCGAGCAGGAGCGCATGACGTTCACGGTGGAGACCGGGTTCGGCGCCACCGTGTGGGTGCACAACGAGGAGTTCGCGATCACGGCGGACGAGCCGGTCGTCGTGCCGCTCATGCACCAGGGGCCGCGGATGCAGGGTCACGCGCCGACGACGAGTGACATCCAGGGCACGCTCCGCGCCGACGGGTCGGTCATCACGGCGTCGGTCCCGACGGTGACGCTCGACCGCGACGTCGACCAGGACGCACAGACGGCCTGAGCGGCCGGGTCCCGTTCCGGACTGGAGGGACGGTTCGGGCCCGCACCGTCCCTCCAGTCCGCTGCGGCTCGCGCCCGGCAGGCCGCTCCGCCGCGCCAGCGGGTAGCGTGTCGACATGCTCGAGACCTGGACGACGCTCCTCGGTCGGGAGCTCGGCGCCCGCACGGCCCGGGCGAAGGGACTGTCGGCGCTGCTGACGTTCGTCGCCGTGGTGCTCGTCGCCGGGAGTGTGGTGCTCGGCAGCGACGGGGCGTTCCTGTCCGTCGCTCTGGTCATCGTCGCCGTGCTGCTCGTGGTGTCGGCGCTGTCGTTCCTGCTGCTCTCGCTCGCCCAGATCGCCCGGGAACTCGTCCGTCGCCTCGCTGCCTCGGGGGTCACGGTCCGCCGTCCGCCACTGCTCCTCCGCTCGTCGTTCGAACGCTGGCTCACCTCGACCGGACTCGACCGGACGCAGCTGCACGCGCACCTGGAGCAGGCCCGATGACGGCGGTCCCGACGACCGCGGCGCGGTGGGTGGCCCTGCTCCGCGGCGTCAACGTCAACGGGATCACCATCAGGAGCGCGGACCTCGGCGAGCTGTTCCGCACACTCGGGTTCGCGGACGTCCGGACGGTGCTCGCCTCGGGGAACGTGGTGTTCACGGCGGGTGACGCCGACGTCAGGACGCTCCGCACCCGCATCGAGACGGGGCTCCGCGATCGGTTCGGGTACGACGCCTGGATCGTCCTCGTGGCGCACGACGACCTCGCGGGCATCGTCGACGGGTATCCGTTCCCACCCGACGAGGACACACACGCCTACGTCGTGTTCTGCTCGGACACCGGAGCCCGGGACGAGCTCCTGGCGGCCCCGACCAGCGACGTCGAGCGGACCGCCCCCGGTGCGGGCGTCGTGTACTGGGCCTGCCCCAGGGGATCGAGCACGGACACCGCGTTCGCGAAGACCGCCGGCAGGGCCCGCTTCAAGGCCTCCACGACGACGCGGAACAGCACCACACTGCGCAAACTGCTCTGACCCCGGGCCCCGCAGCCCGGTCCGTGTAGACGGGATGCATGACAGACGCACACGACGGTCCCGATGCTGCCCACCGCGTTCCCGAGGGGGTCGACGACGCCACCGTCGAGGCCCTCGGCAAGCTCTCTGAGGGACTCGAGGTGGTCGAGCACGCCCGCGGTCTCCTCTACGGCTTCCACCGCCTGACCGGGATGGCCGACCTGACGATCGGGGAGTCGGTCGAGCTCTTCCGGAAGGCCGGTCGCGACGACGTCGCGGACCGCATCGAGCGCGACGTCGTCGGGCGGAACGCGATCGCCGGGCGGTGGTCGTTCCAGATCGTCGAGGACTACGACGACGGGTACTACGACACGCTGCGCGCAGCCGAACGGGAGGCCCGTGAGCAGTTGGCAGCGGGACGTCGCCACCTCTTCGAGGCCGGCATGAAGGAGGACCGGCGGACGCACGGACTCGCCCACCACGAGGCCACTCCGGCCGACGTCGGGGAGGACGTGCCGCCGCGCGACGCCTGAGCGTCAGGGGTGGCGGACTCCCGTCCCGGCGATGACGGCCCGGTAGCCCTCGCGGTACGTCGGGTACCGGAACGCGAACCCCGTCGAGCGGAGCAGGGCGTTCGAGAGGGACTTGTCGCTCCGCTGGTCGCTCGTGTCGCTGGTCGCCGACGTCGACCCGTCCGCCGCTGGCGATCTGTCGGCCGTCGGCGGCTCCGGGAGGCCGAGCTCCGTCGCGATGAACCGGGAGACGTCGTCGAGGCGGACGGGCTCGTCGTCCGTGCCGAGGTACAGCGGCGCCGGGTCGACGAGCCCGGTGATGTGCACGATCGCGGCCGCAGCGTCGTCCCGGTGGATGCGGTTCGTCACCGGGGACCGCCCGGGCGCTGCCGTGAGCCGTGCGGCACCGCTCCTGACCTGGTCGATCAACCGCTCGCGGCCCGGGCCGTACACCCCCGAGAGGCGGAGGACGGTCGCGTCGGGGACCCGGTCGCGGAGGAGCGTCTCCGCCTCGACGAGCACGGCGGCCGTCGGGGTCGGACCGGTGGCCGGGGTCGCCTCGGTCACCGTGCTGCCGTCGTCCACGCCGTACACCGCCGTCGACGACACCACGATGATCCGCGGGGAGGCCCCGGACGCGTCGACGCCGTCGAGGACGTTGCGGAGCCCGTCGACGTACGTGGCGCGGTACTCGGCCGGTTCACGACTCCCGGCGGCGAGGGCGACGACGACCACCTCGACGTCGGGGTCGATGACCGGGACGGTGGTGCGGAGGTCCACCCCGCGGCCTTCGAGCGGCAGGGGGATGCGGTCCGGGTGGCGTCGGAAGCCCACGACGCGGTGACCGTCGGCGGCGAAGCGCAGCCCGGTCGCGGTCCCGAGGTCGCCGCAGCCCACGATGTGGATGCTCATGCATCGACCATACGGGCGCGCGATCCGTGTCCGGAACGGGGATGATGAACTGGTGCACCCCGACATCGACCGTCCACGCCTCGAAGCCGCCGTCCGGGAGCTCCTCGCGGGCATCGGCGAGGACGTCTCGCGACCGGGGCTCGAGCGCACGCCGGCCAGGGTCGCCGAGGCGTACGCGGAGTTCTTCGCGGGGCTCGGGGTCGACGCGACGGCGATCGTCCGCGACGGAGCGGTCCCGGCCGGTCCGGACGACCTCGGCGAGATCGTCGTCGTGCGGGACATCCGCTTCCGGTCCGTCTGCGAGCACCACCTGCTCCCGTTCCTCGGGGTCGCGCACCTGGCCTACGTCCCGGGGGAGCGCATCATCGGACTCGGCACGCTCAGCAAGGTCGTCGACGCGATCGCCTCGCGGCCGCAGCTGCAGGAGCGGCTCGGCGAGGAGCTCGTCGCGAGCATCGCCGACGGGCTCGGGGCCCGGGGGGTCCTCGTGGTCCTCGACGCCGAGCACGGGTGCGTCCGGACCCGCGGCGAGCGGCAGTCGTCGAGCTCCACCGTGACGATGGCCGCGACCGGACTCCTCGAGGAACCGCTCCGCCGGGCCGAGGTCGTCGCGCTCATCGGCGCACCCCGGACGGCCGTCGTCGATGCAGCCCCCGGCCGACCGTCGGACCTCGCATGAGTGCCGGGACCGAGGCGACCACCGGCGCCCCCGCCACCACCGGCGCCCCCGTGACCACGGGCCGGGGCCGGGCCGGTGTGGCGGACGCGGCCCCGGGCCTCCCGGCCGATGCCTGGTACCGCCTGCCGGACCTGCGGGACCCCGTCCGCACGATCGGGCGCCGCACGTTCGACTTCGACCGTCGGGTCGCCGTCATGGCGATCGTGAACCGGACCCCGGACTCCTTCTACGACCGCGGGGCCACGTTCGCCCTGGACCGGGCCGTGGACGCCGCCGTCCGTGCGGCCGACGAGGGCGCGGACTGGGTCGACATCGGCGGCGTCAAGTTCGCGCCGGGGCCGGAGGTCCCCGCCGACGAGGAGATCGATCGCGTCGTCCCGGTGATCCGCGCGCTCGCCGACCGCTCGGACGTGGTGATCTCGGTCGACACCTTCCGGCCGGAGGTCGCGCGGGCAGCGGTCGACGCCGGCGCGAGCGTCATCAACGACACCACCGGGATGTCGGACGCCCGGATGGCCGACGTCGTCGCGGACAGCGCCGCCACGATCGTCATCACCCACAGCCTCGCCGTGCCGCGGACCAGGCTCGCCACGGCGCCGCACTACGACGACATCGGCGCCGAGGTCGTCGACTTCCTGCGACGCCGCATCGACCTCGCCCACGCGCACGGGATCCCGGACGCCCGGATCGTCGTCGACCCGGGCCACGACCTCAACAAGTCGACGGTCCAGACGCTCGAGATCACCCGGCGCCTCGGTGAGGTCGCGGCGCTCGGGTACCCGGTGCTCGCCGCGGTGTCGAACAAGGACTTCGTCGGGGAGTCGCTCGGTCGTCCGCGTGCGGAGCGGCTCAGCGGTTCACTGGCGGCCGCGACCGTCAGCGCGATGCTCGGAGCGCGGATCGTCCGGATGCACGAGGTCGCCGCGTCGGTCGACGCGATGCGGATGGTCGAGGCGGTCCTCGGATGGCGGCAGCCGATCGACCCGGTGCACAACGTCGGGGCCGCATCGTGAGCGCGTCCGCGATCGAGCAGCTGTTCCCGGCGCCGGCCGTGCCCGGGCCGCTCGACGACGACGCCCTCATCGCGCTCTACGACCAGCCCGGACGCGACGGGTGGCTCGCGGTGAACTTCGTCGCCACGGTCGACGGCTCCGCCACGGCGGACGGGGTCTCCGGCTCCCTCGGGGGTGACGCCGACCTGCGCGTGTTCGACCTGCTCCGACGGTTCGCGGACGTGGTGCTCGTCGCTGCGGGGACCGTCCGCGACGAGGGCTACGGGGCGATGCGGCTCAACGACGCCGACGTCGCATGGCGTCGTGCGCGCGACATGCCCGACCACCCGGTGTTCGCGATCCTCAGCGGGAGCCTGGCACTCGACCCCGCGAGCACCGTGTTCACCGAGGCGCCGGTGCGGCCGATCGTGCTGACGACCGCGGGGGCGGACCCCGCGCGACGGGCGGCGCTCACCGCGGTGGCGGACGTCGTGGACTGCGGTTCGCCCGATGACCCCGACACCGTCGATGCCGGTGTCCTCCGGCACGTGCTCGCCGATCGGGGCTTCGGACGGGTGCACTGCGAGGGCGGTCCCAGCCTCCTCGGCATGCTCACCGCCGCGGACCAGGTCGACGAGCTCTGCCTCACGACGAGCCCGGCGCTCGAGGGTGGCGTCGGTCCGCGGATCACGACCGGCCGGTCGCCGGAGCTCAGGACGATGCGGCTCGCGCACGTGCTGCGGTCCGGGGACGTGCTGCTGTCGCGGTACGTCCGGGCGCGCTGAGGGTCTGCCCGCCCGGCCCGCCCGGACCGCCGGCCCGCCCGGACCGCCGGCCCGCCCGGACCGCCGGCCCGCCCGGACCGCTGCCCCGCCTGGACGGCTGGCCCGCACGCCCCCCCGATCTCGGCTGTTGACCGGGCTCGGGTAGCGTTGCCGGCGTGACGCATCGCATCGACCGGACCGCCCGCGGGTTCCTCTTCGACATGGACGGGACGCTCGTCGACTCGACCGCGATCGTGGAGGCCGCGTGGGGCAGCTTCGGCGCCGACCACGACATCGACCCCGTGACGATCCTGGCGTTCTCGCACGGGCGCCAGACGATCGACACCGTCACGCACTTCCTGCCGCACCTGACCGGGGACGAGCGGGTCGCGGTCGCGCACGCGCTCGTGGCCGACGAGGTACAGCGGACGGCCGACCTCAGCGGCGGCGGCGGCGACGGCGGGATCGTCGAGATCGACGGGGCTGCGGCGTTCGTCCGGTCGCTCGAGGACCTCGGCGTCCCGGTCGCCCTCGTCACGAGCGCCCCCCGGGACCTCGCCGTGAGCCGGATGCAGGCCGCAGGGGTCCCCGTGCCGGACGTCGTGGTCACCGCCGAGGACGTCCCGCGTGGCAAGCCCGCCCCGGACTGCTACCTGCAGGCCGCTGAGCTCCTCGGCCTCGACCCCGCGGACTGCATCGCGTTCGAGGACGCCCCCGCCGGTGTCGAGTCCGCCGTGGCGTCCGGTGCGCAGGTCGTCGTGGTCGGCGACCTGTCATCGCCGGTCACCGAGGGACTCGACCGTCTCCCGGGCTACGTCGGCGTCGAGGTCACGCGCGACTCCGACGGACGGGTGCGGGTCACGGGCTGACCCCGTCGGTCTGTCCGTCGAGCGCAGCATCTGTCCGTCGAGCGCAGCATCTGTCCGTCGAGCGCAGCAGGGGAACACCAACCTCCGCACCCGCTCAGACGTCCGGACAGGTGCCGGCTCACCGCCGATGATCGGAGGTGCGCCGGATCCGGCGCGACATCGACGGAAGGAACACCATGACCTCCGACCTCACCGGCTCGAAGATCCTCGTCATCGCCACGAACTACGGCGTCGAGCAGGACGAGATCGTCGTCCCCGTGCACGACCTCGCCGATCGCGGTGCGACGATCACGGTCGCCGCGACGACGACCGACCCGATCCAGACGCTCGTCGGCGACAAGGACCCGGGCAAGACGGTCACGCCGGACATCCTGCTCGACGAGGCCGATGCGGGCGACTACGACGCGATCGTCGTCCCCGGCGGCACCATCAACGCCGACTCGATCCGCCGCGAACCCGGCGCGATCGCCCTGGTCGCCGCCTTCGCCGACGCCGGCAAGCCCATCGCGGCCATCTGCCACGGTCCGTGGCTGCTCATCGAGTCGGGGGTGCTCCCCGGACGGACGATCACGTCGTTCCCGTCGCTGCAGACGGACGTCCGGAACGCGGGGGCGGAGTGGGTGGACCGCGAGGTCGAGGTCGACGACTCCACCGGCTCGACGATCATCACGTCGCGGAACCCCGACGACCTCCCCGCGTTCGTCGACGCCGTCTCGGGCGCGCTCGTCCCCGTCGCCTGACCGGCGGCTGCTGCTCGCCCCGAACGACATCCGCGCGGTCGTCCGACCGCGCGGATGTCGTTCGTCCGTACAGCTAGAGCAGCGCGACGGCGGTCCGGAGCACGGCCGCACCGAGCGACAGCGACCCGTCCGAGAGCGGCTCGCAGCGCACCCCACCACGACCCCGCATCGCCCGGAACGCCCCTGGAGCGAGCTCGTGGTCCATCCAGGCGCAGGGGTTCGCGGGCCGGTTGCCCTGGAACAGCACCGGGCCCGAGCCGCTGTCGAGCGAGAACCGCACACCGCGGAGCGCGTCGACGTCGACCCCGCGGAGCACGACGTTGCGCCGGGTCGCCACGGGGTCGATCGGCACACCGAGTTCCTCCGCCACGGCGTCGAGGGCATCCGCGCCGATCACCGTCACCGAGGCCCGTCGGTGCGCCGGGGCATTGCAGTACCGGTCGCCGACGATCCCGAGTCCCTCGCGGAGCCGGATCGTGTCGCGCCGCTCGTCCTCGTCCGCGGGGAGCGCGCCGTCGGCAGGACGCCCCTCGTACCGGTGTCGCGAGGAGACGAGGAGCAGTTCGATCCGTACCCGGTGGACAGCCGGGAGGCCCGTGGCCGGGTCCGTCGGGTCGCCGTCGGTCATGCCGACCACGGTACCGAGTGCGGTGCCGGACGTGCGCGCCCGCGGCGGCGGGCCGGTCCGACCGACGTGCGCCGTGCCTCCCGTCCGCGTCTGCGTCCGCGCTCGCGGGCCGCCACCGCGATGGCCGATTCCCGCCAGTCGGAGTCCGCGGGCCGTGCGATGCTCGACGCATGGACCACGAGCGCGACGACCAGCGAGCACGTGCCCTGCACGATGCGCGGTACGGGATCGTCGCGTCGCGCGAGCAGCGGTTCGACGGCCAGTTCGTCACCGCCGTGCACTCGACCGGCATCTACTGCCGACCGAGCTGCCCGGCCAGGACGCCGCGGCGGGACGGCGTCACGTTCTTCGTGACGAGCGCCGCTGCGCACCTCGCCGGGTACCGGGCCTGCAAGCGCTGCCTGCCCGAGGCGACCCCGGGCAGCCCGGAGTGGAACGTCCGCGAGGACGTCGCGGCACGGGCGATGCGCCTCGTCGCCGACGGTGTGGTCGAGCGGGTCGGGGTCCCCGGCCTCGCCGCGCGACTCGGGTACTCACCGAGGCACCTCACGCGGATCCTCGTCGAGGAGCTCGGCGCCGGACCGAAGGCCCTCAGCCGTGCACATCGGGCGCAGCACGCACGGACGCTCCTGACGTCGTCATCGCTCCCGGTGGCCGACGTCGCGTTCGCAGCCGGGTTCCACAGCGTCCGACAGTTCAACGACACGGTGCGCGAGGTGTTCGGGCTCACCCCGACCGAGCTTCGTGCCCGGCGCCGTGTGCCCGCGTCCGACGACGGCGTGCTCCGCGTCCACCTGCCGGCCAGGGCGCCGTTCGACGCCGCCGGCGTGTTCGCCTGGCTCGCCGCCCGCGCCGTGCCGGGCATGGAGGTCGCGGACGGGACGCCGGGGCACCTCCGGTACGAACGTGTCCTGCGACTGCCGGGAGGCCCTGGCTGGTTCGGCGTCACACCGGCGATGCCACGGACGGGCGGGCGCGGTGTCGGGCTCGACCTCCGGATCAGGGCGAGCACCCTCGCCGACCTGCCGAGCCTCGTCGCGCGGGTGCGGTCGCTCTTCGACCTCGACGCGGACCCGATCGCCGTCGACGCACTGCTCGGCAGCGTCCCGGAGCTCGCGGCGTCGGTGGCGGCGACCCCGGGGATCCGCCTCCCGGGCACCGTCGACCCCGAGGAACTCCTCATCCGGCTCGTCGTCGGGCAGCAGGTCACGGTGGCTGCGGCGACGACCGCACTCGGCCGGATCGTCGCGGAGCTCGGCGAGCCCGTCGACCCGTCGATCGCACCCGGGATGCGGGTGTTCCCGACGATGGCGGTGCTCGCCGACCGGGCGCCCGGGGTCCTGCGCGGCCCGCGGTCGCGCATCGAGACGGTCCAGCGCGTGGCCGCCGCACTCGCCGACGGGTCGCTCGTGGTCGATGCTTCAGACACGGTGGACGACCTGCGCGCGCGGCTCCTGGCGGTGCGGGGGATCGGCCCGTGGACGGCCGACTCCGCGGCGATGCGGATCCGCCACCACCCCGACCTCGTCCTCCCCAGCGACGTCGCCGTGCGGAACGGTGCACAGGCACTCGGGATCCCGTCCGAGCCGCGCGCCCTCTCCGTATGGTCGTCCCGAGTCGCTCCCTGGCGGAGCTACCTGACGATGCACCTCTGGCGGGCGGCGAGCGCGCTGCAGACCTCGCGTCGGACCACATCCACGAACGAACGGAGCACCACCCCATGATCGAGAGCAGGATCGGCACCCTGGACACCCCCGACGGTCCGTTCACCGTGCTCGAGGACGACGAACGACGGGTGCTGTCCTCCGGATGGACCGACGACCCCGCGCGGATCCTCGGGCGCCTGGCGGAGCGGTACCGGCCGAAGGTCGTCGTGCCGGGGGAGATCGCGGCGGCGGAGGCGGTCGCGGCGTACTACGACGGCGACGTCCTGCCGATCATGTCCGTCCCGGTGCGGCAGTTCGGCACGGAGCTCTTCACCGAGGGGTGGCGGCAGCTCAGGGACATCGCGGCGGGGCAGGTGCTCACCTACACGCAGCTCGCGGCCGCCATGACGCGACCGGACGCCGTGCGTGCCGCGGCCTCGGTGTGCGCCAGGAACGCCCCGGCGCTGTTCGTGCCCTGTCACCGGGTGCTCCGGACCGACGGCACGCTCGGCGGGTTCGCCTGGGGGCTCGACGTCAAGCGGTCGCTGTTGGAGCGCGAGGCGGTGAGTGAGCCGGTGCCCGTCTGACGGCGGACGTGGGCCTAGAAGAGCTTCGCGGAGGCGCGACGGGCACCCTCGCCGAGGGCCTCGAGCTTGGCGGCGGCGATCTGCGGGTGGATGCGCCCGCCGAGCCCGCAGTCCGTCCCGGCGATGACCCGCTCGCGACCGACGACCGATGCAAACCGCTCGATGCGCTGCGCGACGAGGTCGGGGTGCTCGACGACGTTCGTGGCATGACCGACGACACCGGGCACGATGACCTTGCCGTCGGGGAGCGCCGTCTCCTGCCACACGGTCCACTCGTGCTCGTGCCGGGCGTTCGCCGCCTCGAACGAGTACGCGCCCGCGTCGATCTCGAGCATCAGGTCGACGATGTTCCGGAGCTCGATGTCGGTGGTGTGCGGTCCGTGCCAGGAGCCCCAGCACAGGTGGAACCGGACCCGGGTCTGGTCGAGACCCCGGAGCGCGTGGTTCAGGGCCTCGACGCGGATGCGGGTGAAGGCCTGGTAGTCCTCGACCGACGGCTCCGGGTTGATCTGGTCCCAGTTCTCGGCGATCGACGGGTCGTCGATCTGCAGGACCAGCCCGGCGTCGAGGATGATCTGGTACTCCTCGCGGAGGGCATCGGCCCACGCCCAGATGTGCTCCTCGTCCGTGGCGTAGAACTCGTTCGCCACACGCGCCGCCGACCCCGGCGAGAGTGCCGTGATGAAACCGTTGTCGGCACCGGAGGCCTCGATCGCGTGCGTCAGGTTCCGGGCATCGGTGCGGGCCGCGTCGTGGCCGGTGTAGACGATCGGGCCGGTCGTGGTCGGGAAGGCGGTGGCGTTCTTGCCGGTCGAGATGCCGCTCGCCGGGTCGGTGTACGCCTCGCGGAAGATCGACCAGTCGCGCCGATCCGGGAAGCTCGTGAGCCGGACGTCGCCCGGGGCCGAACGCACGGGCTCCTGCGTGAAGATGTTCTCCTCGGTCAGCGAGAGACCGCTGACCCGCTGGAACGAGTAGCCCCACCAGGCGCCGTAGTCGACCGCGCTCGACATCGCCTTGCCGAACTCGCCGTCCCCCGGCTGCGTGATGCCGAGGCGGGTCTGGCGGGCGACCACGTCGTCGACGGCGGCGCTCGTCAGGGCACGGACCTCGTCGGTCGTCGCGAGGGTGAAGCCGTCCTCCGCGAGTGGTCGTGCCCCGTTCGCCGCGATGAGTTCAGGCGTGCGCGGGAGTGACCCGGCGGTGGTGGCCTGGACGTGGTCGGTGTTCTCGAACGGCACGGTTGCTCCTCTGGTGGCGGGGCGCGGGTGGATGCCCTCCGGACGTCCCAGCGTGGCACGGTGGGCGGTCGCTCGACCAGTTCCGTGACGCCGCGGGTCGGCGGTCCCACCCAGGGCGCCCCACTCCGACCCCCGAAGTGGGGCGCGGGGCCGGGCAGCCGATTCGCGTCGGCAGTTCCGAAACACTCACACGACGTGGGATGCTCACGGAGACGGACGACCCTCGGGTGGGTCGGACGGGCACGGGACCTGTGGGAGCAGCGTCCCGGACGGAAACGGAACCCTCTTGGTCGGGGGTGACGGATGCGGAACCCCGTGGGACGGGGTACCGACGAGGCCCTGGCCTCCGATCCTTCGGGTGGATCGGGGACCAGGGTCTTCTCCGTTCGGGCCGTCGTGCGTCAGCGCAGCGGGTCGGAGCCGCGGAGCTGCCACAGCGCGACCCCGTGCAGGCCGAGCTCCCGGGCGAGGGCGGTCCGAGCGTCGAACGACCTGGCGTCCGACCACCACATCGTGAGTCCTGACGGCATCGTCGCGTGCCACTCGCCCTGCTTCGCCGACCACTCCGCGTGCTTTCCTGCCTTCCGGCGTGCCGCGGCATCGGTCAGCAGCGCCCCGGTCCCGTGCGCGGGCCACGTGTAGCCGTACCCGCCGATGCCGAGATCGGTCCGGTCCACCGGGGCCCCTGCCGCCAGGAACGCCCGGACGGCACGGCGCTGCCACGGCAGTCCGCCGACGGGCCCGGCGCCGGACCACGATGGCCCGTGCTGGTCGTAGGTCATGAGCACCAGGCGGTCGGCGGTGTCCGCGAGCGCTGCGACGTCGTACCCGCGCGCGGCGTACCCGGACCGGGAGGTCGATGCCATCACGGCGATCGACACCGTCGCCCGGTCGCCGATCCGGGACCGGAGCACCGATCCGAGTTCGCGGACGAATGCGGTGAGCCCGGGGCGGTCACGTGCCCGGAGCGACTCCAGGTCGACCTGGACCCCGTCGGCACCGCTCGACCCGACGTCGTCGACGAGCGCCCGCACGACTGCTGCCCGGTGGCCGGCGTCCCCGAGCAGCGCGGTCCCGACCCCGGGGGAGAAGTCGTCGACGGCATCGGAGTAGTTGCTGACGAGGAGCTCGGCGGTCGCGCCGACGGCGTGTGCACTCGCGACAGCCGCTGCCACGGACGGGTCGAGCGCGCGGACGCGGGCGCCGTCCTCGGACAGCGTGACGCCGTCTATCCCGATCGTCCGGACGGCACCGCCGGCCCGCGTGATGAGGGCCGGAGCTCCGTGCCCGGCGGTCACGTACGCCTCCACCGGGAGGCCTGCGGGGGTGGCGGTGCTCGCCGCCACGACCGTCGAGGCGACGACGAGGGCCGCGCCGAGGACGGCTGCGAGGCGGACGATGCGAGGCACGGCCCCATCATGCCCCGGCGGAGCGGGCGGAGCGGGCGGAGCGGGCGGAGCGGGCGGAGCGGGCAGGGCGGGCGGAGCGGGCAGGGCGGCCGGAGCGGGCAGGGCAGGGCGGGGCGGCTGCAGCCCGCTCCTACTCCGCTCACACCCGCCGTGCACCCGGTGTTCACCCCTTGTTGTGGGTGATGACGCGGACTGATCCCGCTGTCACACTCGACAGGACGACCGCCGGATCAGGGCGGTCGAGACGCCAGACCGAGGACCGCCATGAACGCCATCGACCGTACCGTCGTCTCCACCGACGGCACCGCGATCGCGCTCACGACGACCGGTACCGGCCCCGCGGTCGTCCTCGTCGGCGGTCCCTTCGACAACCGTACGTCCGCGATGATGACCGCGATCGCCGAGGCCCTCGACGGATCGTTCTCGGTCACGCGGTACGACCGGCGCGGCCGGGGTGCGAGCGGCGACACCGCCCCGTACGCCGTCGAGCGAGAGCTGGAGGACCTCCGCGCCGTGATCGACGGCGTCGGGGCCGACGTCCGCATGGTGGCACTGTGCGCCGGCGCAGGGTTGACCCTGCACGCGCTCGCCGACGGTGCGCCGATCGTCAGCAGCGTCCTGTACGAGCCGTCCTACCGTCCCGGGACGCGGCCGGACGGAGCCGGGGCCGAGGCCATCGCCGCCCTGCAGGACCTCGTCGACCGGCGACGCCGCGGTGCCGCGGTCGCGTACTTCCTCGTTCGGGTCCTCGGCATGCCGCGCTGGTCCCCGCTCCTGCTCCGACTGCGCCCTCGCCTGTGGCGGCGACTCATCGACGATGCGGCCACCCTGCCGTACGACGCCCGTGTGATGGACGGGTTCGCCCTGGACCCCGAGCGGTTCCGCGGGATCGACCGTCCCGTCCTCGTGATCGCGGGCGGTGACAGCCCCGACCTGCTGAAGATCGCCGCGCAGGAAGTGGTCGGTGTCATCCCGGGCTCCGAGCACACCGTGTTGAACGCCCAGGGCCACCAGGTCGCCCCGGACGCGCTCGCCGCCGCCGCGTCGCGCTTCTTCACCACGGCCGACGATCGCCGCGCCTGATCGCGGCCGACGACCACCGCGCCTGATCGCGGCCGACGACCACCGCGCCTGACCGCGCGACGGGGCGGATCCGTCCACTCGGCCCGATCCGCTGCGATGATGATGCGGTGACCACGACCAGCACCAGACCCCGCCTCGGCCTCCTCCTCGACGTCGACGGTCCGATCGCGAGCCCGGTGTCCCGCACCATCGCGATCCCGAGCATCGTCGAGGACCTCGTCGCCCTCGCGGCGGAGGGCGTGCCCGTCGTCTTCAACACCGGGCGGAGCGACGCGTTCATCCGAGAGCAGGTCGTCGGGCCGCTCCTCGCCGGCGGGCTCGCCGCCGGGGGACGGGTGCACGCGATCTGCGAGAAGGGTGCGGTCTGGTTCACGATCGGCCCGCAGTTCGACGGCGGGGTGGGTGAGATCCACGTCGCCGAGGACCTCGCGCTGCCGACGGACTTCGCCGACGAGATGCGCGAGCTCGTCCGCGACCGGTTCGCCGACCTGGTGTTCTTCGACGAGACGAAGCGCGCGATGGTGTCGATCGAGCAGCGTGTCGACGTGCCGAACGCGACGTACCTGGAGCGCCAGCCCGCGTTCGACGCGCTCGCGATGGACGCGCTCGTCCGTCGGGGTCTCGGCGTCCGTCGGCTCGCTGACGTCCGTCCCGATGCGGACGGCGAGGTCCCGTGGCGGATCGACCCGACGATCATCTCGACCGACATCGAGGCGACGCGGTCCGGCAAGGACATGGGTGCCGAACGCGCCCTCGAGATGCTCCGCGAGGACGGCGAGCTCCCGAGCGCGTGGCGGACGGTCGGGGACTCGCGGAGCGACTACGCGATGGCGGACTGGCTGCACGCGAACGGCCACGAGGTCAGCCACGTCGACGTCCGACCGGACGACGGTGTGCCCGAGACGCCGTACCCGGTGCTCACGGCCCCCGACGGCGTCATCCACGACGCTGCCGGTGCCCGCTTCCTCGCCGAGTGGCGCGGCCAGGCGGACTGACGCCGCGCCAGCGCTGACACCGGTCGGCGCGTACGGCCGGACTGACGCCGCATCGGACGGGAGGGACGGTGCGGCGCCGACCCGTGCCTCCCGTCCGGAACGGTGTCCGTCACACGGTTTGCGGGCGCCGGTGCGCGCCCACTACTCTCGGCGGGTCCGACCGCCGCCTGCGCGGCAGCCGCCGAGCCATTGGATCCACCGCACCATGAGCGCACCGTCCCGCACGACGACCGACCGTCCGAACCGGATCCGGATCAAGAGCATCGAGGCCAGCCTCCGCGACTCGGAGGAGCAGGGCCGGTCGCTGAAGCGGACGCTCGGCACGGTCGACATCGCGGCGATGGGCATCGCCGTCGCGGTCGGGGCGGGCATCTTCTCGGTGGGCGCGCAGGCCGCCGCGAACTTCGCCGGCCCGAGCGTCATCCTGTCGTTCGTGCTCGCCGCCGTCACCTGCGGACTCGCCATCATGTGCTACGCCGAGTTCGCCTCGACCATCCCCGTCGCGGGCAGCGCCTACACGTTCACCTACGCGAGCATGGGGGAGCTGCTGGCGTGGATCGTCGGGTGGGACCTCATCCTCGAGACCCTCACCGCCGCGGCCGTGATCGCGAAGTACTGGGGCATCTACCTGAGCACCGCGCTCGACGTCTTCGGGATCAACGTCCCCGCGACGATCGATGTCGGCATCCCGTTCACCTGGGGCCCGGTGCTCGTGGTCGGGGTGTTCACGGCGCTGCTGGCGATCGGCACGCAGCTGTCGAGCCGCGTCAGCACCGTCATCACCGCGATCAAGATCCTCATCGTGTTGTTCGTGATCGTCGTCGGCGCCCTGTTCGTCAAGGCCGCGAACTTCGCCCCGTTCATCCCGCCCGCGCAGCCGACGAAGGGCGGTGGGGCCGACGTCTGGGAGCAGTCGCTCGTCGCGTTCGCCACCGGCAGCGCACCGGCGCAGTACGGCGGCTTCGGGCTGCTGGCCGCGGCGTCCCTGGTGTTCTTCGCGTTCATCGGGTTCGACGTCGTCGCGACGAGCGCCGAGGAGACGAAGAACCCGCAGAAGACCCTGCCGAAGGGCATCTTCCTGGGGCTCGGCGTCGTCACCCTGCTGTACGTCGGGGTCAGCATCGTGCTCACCGGCATGGTGTCGTACAAGGACCTCGCGAAGGCCGACACCCCCTCGCTCGCGACGGCGTTCGACCTCGTCGGACAGCCGTGGGCCGCGGGCGTGATCGCCGTCGGGAGCCTCGTCGGGCTGACCACCGTCGTCATGGTGCTGCTGCTCGGCCTGTCGCGCATCGTGTTCTCGATGAGCCGCGACGGCCTCCTCCCGCGGTGGTTCAGCGTCACGAGCAAGCGCGGGACGCCGATGCGCGTGCAGATCGTCGCCGGCGTCGTCGTCGCCGGGATCGCCGGGTTCACGCAGGTCGACGCACTCGAGGGCATGATCAACATCGGCACGCTGTCGGCGTTCGTGCTCGTCAGCATCGGCATCGTCGTGCTCCGGCGCAGCCAGCCCGACGTGCCCCGGGCGTTCCGCGTGCCGTGGTCGCCCGTGCTGCCGATCCTGTCCGCGGTGCTCTGCGTCTGGCTGATGTGCAACCTGACGACCCTGACGTGGGTGCGGTTCGTCGTGTGGCTCGTGGTCGGCATGGTCGTGTACTGGTCGTACGGCCGGAGGCACAGCCGCGTCGGCCGGGACCTGACCGCGACCCGCTCCTGACCCCGCGCCGGGCCCGTGATCCTCGTTGAGAAGTGCCCATCTGTCGGGTGGCGGCTCCGACCCGACAGTTGGGCACTTCTCGACCGGAGGTCCTAGGCCCCGAGCGCGATCCGGACCCCAAGGGCGACCATCACCACCGCGATGCACCCGTCGAGGACCCGCCAGGCGACCGGTCTCGCGAACACGGGCCGGAGCAGCCGGGCGCCGAACCCGAGCCCCGCGAACCACACGCAGCTCGCGAGCACCGCCCCGGCGACCCACCACCACCGCTCCGCCTCGCCCTGCTGGTTCCCGACGGAGCCGAGGAACACGAGCGTGTCGAGGTACACGTGCGGGTTCAGCCAGGTCAGGGCGAGCATCGTCACGAGGGCGCGCCGCATGCCGAGCGTCGCCGGACCCGCACCGGGACCGGGTTCGAGCGCGTCCCCGGACGGCCGGAGCGCGCGCCGGGCGGCCAGCACCCCGTACGTCACGAGGAACCCCGCACCGACGATCCGCACCAGCACGAGCGCCACCGGGAACCGCTCGACGACCACCCCGACACCGAGCACGCCGGCCACGATCAGCACCGCGTCCGACGCTGCGCACACCAGCACGGCCGCGCCGACGACCCGGGGCCGGCCGGTGATCCCGAGTCGGAGCAGGAAGGCGTTCTGCGAGCCGATCGCGACGATGAGCCCGAGGCCGGTCCCGAGGCCGAGCAGCGCGGGGAGCAGGGTCGTCGAGAGGGGCACCCTCCGACGCTAGGGGCTGGGGCCGACGCAGGCCAGACGCAGAGGCAGCCCGCCTCCGGATCGCCCCGCCCAGCCGTGGCCGATCCGCCGGTCGCAGCCACGATCCTCCCGGCCGCCTCGTGGGAGCGCCTGGCGGAGGCGACCCTCGTCGAGCTCGTCCCGGGCCGGAGCGCGGACGTGGCGCTGCACTGGCAGCGGTGGAACCTCGCCTCACCGCTGCTCGACCGGATCTCGGACGCGGTCGTGACGACCGCGCGCGAGCGGTTCGCGGATCATTAACCTGCCCGAAATGACAGACGGGCACTCATCGCCTACGCTCGGGACCCAGTCACCGTTGTCCCCTGAACGGGTGACCTGAGCTCTCGCAGCTCGATCGGGCGGGTCCCCAGTCCCCGCCGGCACGACCCCGACGGATCCCGATCCCCGTCGGTTCATCGGATCGATCCCGATCCGACTGGTCGCCGACGTTGTCGACACACCGCCGCATCTCGCAGCTTCCCGGCTGCAGCGGCGTCTCCACGACCCGACCAGGAGCATGATGTCTGCCATCGACGATGCGCGCCGTACGCGCGCGCCCGAACCCGAACCCGGCCACGTCCGCGAGGACGCAGCGGGGTTCGACTTCCGGACCCCGTCCGTCGACCGCGCCGCCGCCGAGCGCGCAGCGGCGCACCGGAGCGCCCTCGAGCGTGCCGATCGCACCGCACCGGCCCGCCGACCGATGGCACCCGGCCCGTCCGCGGCCCCGCTCCTCGGCCCGGTCGGCCCCGCGCCTGCCCGTCGGAAGCGTCGCGCGGGCATCGACCACCACGAGAACGTCTTCATCGCGCCGCGCGCGGAGGGCCGCCTGCACAACCCGGTGATGGTGCTGCTGGTGCTCGTGGCGACCGCCGGGATCCTGCTCTACGCGCAGTTCCTGCTGAACCCGGCCCACCGCGGCGACTTCCTGCCGTACACGATGGTCATCGTGGCCGAGTCGGTGCTCGTGATCCACGCGCTCATCTCGGCCTGGACCATCCTCTCCGGCGGGGTCGACCCTCGGGACTTCGCCTTCCACCAGGCGCAGGACGCCCTCTACGACCGGGCCGCGATCGTGCACGACGGCCTCGACCAGGTCCCGAACCAGTGGCCGCTCATGGTCCGCGGGCGCGAGATCGACGTCGACGTGTTCATCACCGTCTACGGCGAGGAGATCGACAAGATCGCCGCGACCGTCGAGGCCGCGATCGCGATTAAGGGCCGACACCGCACGTGGGTCCTCGACGACGGCCGCGACGACGAGGTCCGTCGACTCGCGAGCCGCCTCGGCGCACGGTACGTCCGCCGGCTCACCGGGCACGGCGCGAAGGCGGGCAACATCAACCACGCGCTCACCCTGGCCAAGGGCGAGTTCTTCGCGGTGTTCGACGCGGACTTCGTCCCGAAGCCGGAGTTCCTGCACGAGACGGTGCCGTTCTTCGTCGACGAGGGCGTCTCCTTCGTGCAGACCCCGCAGACGTACGGCAACCTCGTGAACCTCGTCTCGCGCGGCGCCGGCTACATGCAGGCCGTGTTCTACCGGTACATCCAGCCCGGGCGGAACCGTTTCAACGCGGCGTTCTGCGTCGGCACGAACGTGATCTTCCGACGGACCGCGGTCGACGACATCGGCGGGATCTACACCGACTCCAAGTCCGAGGACGTCTGGACCTCGATGCGTCTCCACGAGCGCGGCTGGAAGTCGATCTACATCCCGAAGGAGCTCGCCACGGGTGACGCCCCGGAGACGATCGAGGCCTACAGCAAGCAGCAGCTCCGCTGGGCGACCGGCGGGTTCGAGATCCTCCTGACGCACAACCCGCTGAGTCCGCGCCGCCGTCTGACGATCGACCAGCGGTTGCAGTACCTCGTCACGAGCACGTTCTACCTGACCGGCATCGCCCCGGGACTCCTGCTCCTCGTGCCACCGCTGGAGATCTACTTCGACCTGCGACCGATGAACCTGTCGATCTCGTTCGGCCAGTGGCTGCTCTACTACGCCGGGTTCTACGTCATGCAGATCGTGCTCGCGTTCTACACGCTGATGTCGTTCCGGTGGGAGACGCTCATGCTCGCCGCGGTGTCGTTCCCGATCTACGCGAAGGCGCTCTGGAACGTGATCACCGGCAAGGAGCAGAGCTGGCACGTCACGGGAGCGAACCGCGGCCGGGCGCCGTCGCCGTTCAACTTCATCATCCCGCAGGTCCTGACGTTCGTCTTCCTGGCGCTGACGAGTTTCGTCGCGGCGTGGCGGGACATCGGGATCGGGCACCTCACGCTCGCGACGGCGTGGAACGTGACGAACACGATCATCCTCGGTGCGTTCATCATCGCCGCCGCTCGCGAGGGGTCCGCGACGCGTCTCGCGGAGAAGCTGCGGGACCGTCTCGCAGCGCGCGCGTCGGGAGCGGTGCCGACTGCGGCCCCCACGTCCGCCCCGACGCCGGCCCTGGCGTCGAGCCCGACCCCGGCCCCGGCGTCGGCCCCCGCGTCAGCAGCGGCACCGTCACCAGCTGAGCGCGAGCCCGTTCCGGCACTCGCCGCGCGAGCGGACACCTGGCCGTTCCCGAACCGGACGGGAGGCACGGTGCAGCCCGACCGCGCCGCCCGCGGCTCCGAGACGGTCGCGTCCACCCCCGCGCCCGCGCCGGCCCCGGCCGCGGTGCCCGCGCCGGTCCCCGCATCGGCCGTCACCCGCCGAGAACACCGCACCACTCGACGAACGGAACTCGGACGATGACCTGGACCAACCGCCTCCGCCTCTTCCTCGGCTTCGTGGGCGTCCTGCTGCTCGTCGCCGCCTGCACCCTCGTGTTCAACCAGCGCCAGACCGAGGTGACGAGCGTCGCTGCGTCGATCCAGGCGCAGGAGTACGCCGTCGGCACCGACTACGGCGGGACCGTCACCAAGGAGTTCGTGCAGGAGGGCGACCGCGTCGAGGTCGGCGACGAGCTCTTCCAGGTGCAGAGCCTCCAGCTGCAGCAGGACATCGACAACGACGTGATCAGCCCCGACGACACGACGAGTGCCTACACGCTCGGGCCGGACGGACTCATGACGTTCACCGCCGCGGTCGCCGGCACCATGGCGAAGATCGACGTCAAGGCCGGCGGGTACGTGCAGTCCGGGACCGAGCTCGGCACGATCGACCGGGCGAACAGCCTCTTCGTCTCGTCGAACTTCATCCTGACGCCGCGGGACTACGAGCGCATCTCGCGGGGTGCGAACGTCGACCTCCAGCTGCCGAACACCACGGTCCTCGCGGGCACGGTCCGGCAGATCACGGTCGAGACCGACGTGACCGGGCAGGCGAAGACCACGGTGGAGGTGGCGAGCACCGACCTCAAGGACGGCGAGTACTCCGGCCTCACCATGCCGGGCACCCCGGTCGACGCCACGCTCCACCTCCGCGACGACGGTCCGCTCGCCGGGGTGAGCGACGGCTTCCACGGCTTCATGCGTCAGATCGGACTGTGAGCATCGCTTCCCGCCACCCGCGGTCACGACGTCTCGTCGTGCTCGTGGCCATGGCGGCGGTCGCGACCACGGTGCTCGCGGGCTGCACGAGGAGCGACGGCGGCGAGGACCGCACGTCGACCACGACCGTCGACGCGGGGTTCTCCGCGAGTGCCCTCGCCTCGGGGGTGCAGCGGCTCGGCACCGCCCCGGTGGTCCCCGCGCCGCAGATGCGCCTGGCCGACGGGCTCGTCCCGCCGACGAACCGGTGGTTCTCCGGGCTCGTGTTCGGGCCGGACCTGCTGCCGGTGTTCCCGTCGCCGATCTCGTACACGCCGACGGCCGCGGGGTTCTCCGGCGGGTTGCCGACCGTGACCGCGAGTGCGAACGGGATCACCGGCCCGGCCGTCGCGCAGTTCGGCCTCGACGTCGGTGCGACCGGCATGCGGGTGAGCGCCTACGACCAGGTCGCGGTGACGATCGCCCACACGGCAGCCGGGTCCGTCGTCGGGCACTCCACGATCGCGGAGGGGTCGCCGTCCATCGGCTACACCGCCGCGACCGGTCAGACCGTCACTCCGACGGCGACGATCACCCGCTCGAGCAGGACCACCGGGACCGCGACTGGAGCCGGCCAGGAGTGGGCGGTCGTCGTCGAGGGCGGCTCCATCGCCGCCGACGGCGGCTCGATCACGCTCGAGCGGTCCGGCAGCGTCGTGATGTTCCCGGTGCCAGCCGGGGCGCGCGATGCAGAGGTCGGGACACTCCAGCGCGCGGCCGCGTCTCCGCTGACCGGCGTCGAGCTGTCCCGGTCGGGGTCGTCCGACCGGCAGCGCACCGTGCTCGCGTACCGGACCGCGGCGCGGGGCGACACCCTCGTCGTGCCGCAGCGCTCGCAGGGCACGTCGGGCCTGCACTGCACAGGCCTCCGCTACGACACCATCGACGGCAGCGTGCCGCTCTGCACCGGCACCGCACTGCGGTTCTCCGCCCCGACCGTCACCCCGACGACCGAGCTCGATCTGTCGGCGCTGACCAACGGCGACCGCGCGGAGCTCCGGGAGCAGGTCACAGCCGACGCTGCGGGGATCGACGCGTCGTCCTTCGCGGCCGACACCTACGCCGGGGGCAAGAACCTCTCCCGGGCGGCGAACCTGTACACGCTCGCCGACCAGCTCGGCATGGACCGCGTGGCCGCTCGTCTGCGGACGACCACCGTCGCCGTGCTCGACCGCTGGGCGGACGCCAAGGGCTGCCTCACGAGGACCGAGCAGTGCTTCGGGTACGACGACACCATCAAGGGCGTCGTCGGGCAGACCGCCTCGTTCGGGTCCGAGGAGTTCAACGACCACCACTTCCACTACGGCTACATCCTGTACGCGGCGGGTGTGATGGCCGCCGGGCACCAGGACCTCGTCGACCGCTGGAACGCGACGATGACCCTCGTCGCGGCGGACATCGCGGCGCCGACCACCACGGCGTCGTTCCCCGAGCAGCGCGTCTACGACCCGTACGCGCAGCACAGCTGGGCATCGGGGTACTCGCCGTTCGTCGACGGGAACAACCAGGAGTCGACCTCGGAGGCGGTGAACGCCTGGAACGGACTCGCGGCATGGGCCTCGGCGGCCGGTGACGACGGGCTCCGGAGCGAGGCGACCTGGCTCCTCAGCAACGAGTCGGCCGCGGCGCTCGACGACTCCGTCGCGCCGGACATCTCGGCGTCCGCGTTCGGCGAGGCCGACGTCGCGTCGTACGACCACGACATCGTCAGTCTGACGTGGGGCGGCAAGCGGGACTACGGCACGTGGTTCAGCGCCCTGCCCGAGGCGATCGCCGGCATCCAGCTCATCCCGATGACGCCCGCGGCGCCGGCGTACCTCGGGAGCCCGGCGGGCGGTGGTGCGAGCCACATCCGAGCGGTCGTCGAGGCCGCGACCCCGAACGGCTACGGCGTGCAGTTCGGCGACTACCTGCTCATGTACCGGTCGCTGGCGTCGGCCGCCGATGCCCGTCGGGCGCTCACCACCGCGAGGACCCTGCCGGACGTGGCGATCGACACCGCGAACACCAGGTCGTACACGCTGGCGTTCATCATGGCCGAGGCCCGCCGGTAGGCCCACGCGAGGATGCGCAGAACCACAGTGCAGACCCGACCGCACTGCGGTTCTCTGCGTCCTCACCCACCGGACTGGAGGCACGGTGTCGGCCCGCCCCGTCCCTCCAGTCCGGCAGGTGGTTCAGCCGGACCGGCGCCGGGTCCGCACCACCTCGCGGACCCCGAGGGCGACCGCCGTCCCGACGAGCAGCACTGCTGCCACCCGGATCGCGAGGATCGCGGCCCAGCCGAGCACCCCGGTCGGTCCGGCGCCGATGAGGAGCAGCGGACTCGCGCCGACGGCCGTGACGACGACCAGCACGACGAGCAGCGTGACACGGATGCGGCGGGCCGAGTGTGGTGAGACCTCGCGGCCTCGGGGCGTCGGCGCCGTCCGTCGGAACCACAGTGCGAACGCGATCGCGAGGACGACCATCCCGCCGAAGGAGCACGCGTTCTGGATCCAGTCGTAGAGGGGGTGCCCGGCGACGTCGGTCCGGAGCGCCGGGATCCGCGCGACGGACCACCCCCGGGAGTGCGTGAACGAGTCCCAGGCGATGTGGCTGTAGATGCCCGCGATCACGGTCCCGAGCGTCAGCGCGAGGTCACCGACACGGCGGCCGGGCGTCCGCGCGACGAACGTCCTCCAGGCCGACAGCGGATCGTCCCACGACGGCGGGAGTCGCTCGTGCACCGGCCGCGGCTGGATCGCGGTCCACGCCCATCGCAGGCCGAACGTCCACACGAGGAGCACGACGAGGGCCACCGGCAGCGACACCGACAGCGCGCCGAGGGCCGAGTGGGTGACACCGTACGGCGGGAGCGCCGGCACGAACAGGACCGCGTCCGGCGCCATCGACCCCACGGCGAGTGCAGCCGCGGGGATCGCCGTCCGCCGGAACGGCAGCGCGACGATCGTGTGGCTCACGGTGAACGGCATCCTCGAAGGCTGGCACATGCGCCCGGACGAACGCCCCCGGTCCCCGAGGAATCATCCGAACGTCTGGGCGGTCACTGCCGGCGTCAGTGCTGGCAGTTCGGACACCAGTACGTGTCGCGGAGGGTCAGCTCGGTGTCGCCCAGCTGCCCGTGCTGGATCCGGGTCCGACACCGGAGACACGGCTTGCCCGCGCGGTTGTAGACCCAGAAGCGCTGGCCCGGCCGCGAGTTGCCCGTGGTGATGCGCTCGCTGCGGTCGCGGTTCGCCACGATGAGCCGCTTCGCGAGGTCGATCAGCCGCACCGGGTCGGACACCTCGCCGACCGGCCGCGTCGGCAGGACCCCGCGGAGGTAGCAGAGCTCGGCCCGGTAGACGTTCCCGAGGCCGGCGAGCACCCGCTGGTCGAGGAGCGCCAGACCCACCGGACGCTCCGGCACCGCGAGCAGGTTCGCCAACGCGAGGTCCGCGTCCCAGTCCGGCCCGAGCAGGTCCGGCCCGAGATACCCGACGATGTCGTCCTCCTGGTCGCGGGGGACGACCTCGAGGACCCCGAGCGCGAACCCGACGGTCGACACCCCCTCGGCGTCGAGGATGCACCGTGCCTGGTGTGCCGGTCGTCGCCAGCGGTCACCGGGTGCGTAGACGTCCCAGCGGCCCTCCATCTTGAGGTGCGAGTGCACGGTCAGGTCGCCGATCCGGTGCAGGATGTGCTTGCCGCGGGGCACGACCTCGTCGACCGTTCGCCCGACGAGGTCGAGGGTCGCGAACGCCGGGACGCGGAAGTCGCTGCGGGTCAGGACCTTCCCACCGAGGGCGGACTGGAGGCGCGCAGCAGCCCGGTAGACCGTGTCTCCTTCAGGCACGGGTCACCCCCGCCTGCACGCGTGCCGGAGCCCCTGCCCGCACGCGTGCCGGAGCCTCCACCTGCACGCGTGCCGGACGGTGCGCGAACGGACGCCTACACACGGAGACGCAACCCCTGCGGTGTCGCGGTGAACCCTGCGTCACGGAGCAGGTCGCCGAGCGGGGTCTCGAGCACGAAGGTGCCGTTCACCCGCTCGATCGCGAGCCGTCCGAGCCCCGAGCGGACGACCCCGGCGATCGAGAGCGTCGCTGCGGTGAGCGCCGGCTCGTCGTCGGTGAAGGTCAGGACGCTCTTCCCGCCGCGCTCGACGTACACCGTCAGCGCGCCGTCGACGATCGTCACGAGCGCACCCGCCTTCCGCCCCGGCCGGTGCCCGCGCGCGGTGGTCGTGGCGGCGTCGGGACCCTCGGCCGGGCCGTCGTCAGCGGCTGACGGACCGGCACCCGGCCACGGCAGTGACGCCCCGTACGGGTTCGCCGGGTCGGTCGCCGCGAGGGTGATGGCCGAGCGCGGACGGTCCGGGTTGCTCTCCGCGCCGTCGCCGTCGACGTCACGGGCGAAGGTCCGGAGTCGGTCGACGGTCGGACCGGTGGCGAACTGCGCCGCCCCGAGCCCGTCGACGAAGTACCCGCGGCGCGCCCGCCCGGTCTCCTCGAAGCGTGCGAGCACCCGGTAGACGCCCGCGAACCCGCCGCGGACGCCCTCGACCTGCACGGCCCCGCGGGTGACGACGCCGTACCGCTCGAGGAGCTGTTCGGCGGTCGCCGCGGCCCGGACGGTCTGGTCTGGCTCGGCGAGCGGCAGGATCGACCAGCGGCCACCGACCGCGGGCGGACCGGACTGCGTCGGCAGCGTCGGGCGTCGACGGCCGCGGTACGCCCTCGTCCGTGGTGTGACGGTCTTCGTCCGCCCGCCGATCGTCGCCCGGAGCGGGGCGAAGGTGTCGTTCGTGATCTGGCCGGCCCAGACGAGGTCCCAGAGCGCCGTCGAGAGTGCGGCGTCGTCGGTGCTCCCCACGGACTGCGCGAGCTGTCGGAAGAAGTACGCACCACCGCCGGCGAGGGCCCCGAGCACGTCGCGCTGGAGCTCGGTGGTCTCGGTCCCCGCGGGTTCGGCGAGCGTGGTGGCCGCCGTCTCGGCGAGGTGCAGGCGGACCCAGCCGTCGTTGCCGGGCAGGGTGCCACCACCGGACCAGAGGACCTCGCCCGTCGCGGTGAGCTCGTCGAGCATGGCGGGGGAGTAGTCGCTGACACGGGCCGGCAGCACGAGCGACTCCCACGCCGTCGCGGGCACGGCCACACCCGCGAGCTGCTCGATCACCTGGAGGACGCCGTCGACTCCGCGGAGCCCGCCGCGAGCACCGGGCGCCTGCACGTGCTGCCAGGACGGCAGGAAGCGTGCGAGGGTGTCCGACGACACCGGTTCGACCTCGTGCCGGAGCGCGGCGAGGGACTTCGTGCGGATCCGCCGCAGGACCTCGGAGTCGCACCACTCGGCACCCTGGCGGTCGGGTCGGAACTCGCCCTCGACGACCCGACGGTCCGCGACGAGGCGTCGGAGGGTGTCCTGGACGACGGCGACCCCGAGCCCGAGACGGTTCGCGGCGTCGATCGCGGCGAACGGTCCGTGTGAGCGTGCGTACCGACCGACCAGGTCACCGAGCGGATCCGCGACCGGCTCGACGAACACCGTCGGGACGCCGATCGGCAGGGCGACGCCGAGGGCGTCGCGGAGTCTCGACGCGTCCTCGATCACGGCCCACCGCCTCGTGCCGCCGAAGGTGAACCCGAGGACGCGCCGGTCGCGCTCGAGCCCGGTGAGCACCGCCTCCAGTGCGTTCCGGGCTGCGGCGTGTTCGACGGGAGCCGCTGCGGCGACCGGAGCACCCGCGTCGTCCGCGGGGTCGGCGTCGGCGTCGGCGTCGGCGTCGGCGATGTCAGCGGGGTCGGCGTCCTCGTCGCGTCCGACGGCTGCGGGTGCGGTGCTCGTGGCCGGTGCGAGCCAGCTCCGTGCCACCGCTTCGTCGAGGTCGAGCGCACCGACGAGTCGCAGCACGTCGACGAGACCCTCGGCGTCGCGCGCTCGACGGTCTGGTGAGAGGCGCTGGAGGTCGTTCTCGACGTCCGTGATGACCTGCGGGTCGAGGAGCTCCCGGAGCTCCGCGCGCCCGAGCAGCTCGCCGAGCAGGGTGGCGTCGAGGGACAGTGCCGCGGCACGCCGTTCCGCGAGCGGGGTGTCGCCCTCGTACATGAACGCGGCGACGTACCCGAAGAGCAGCGACCTGGCGAACGGTGACGCCTGGTCGGTCTGCGCCTCGACGATCCGGATCTGGCGACGCGCGATCTCGTCCGCGATGCCGAGGAGCGCAGGGACGTCGTACACGTCCTGCAGGACCTCGCGCACCGTCTCGAGGATGATCGGGAACGTCGGGTACTTGCGGGCCACGTCGAGCAGCTGGGACGCGCGCTGGCGCTGTTGCCAGAGCGGGGACCGACGGCCGGGGTCGCGACGGGGGAGCAGCAGCGCCCGCGCGGCACACTCCCGGAACCGCGCCGCGAACAGCGCCGAGTTGCCGACCTGCTCGGTCACGAGGGCGTCGAGGTCGTCGCGCTCGAACACGAAGAGCTCCGACCCGGGCGGCTCGGCGTCGGTCTCCGGGATGCGGACGACGATCCCGTCGTCGCTCGCCATCGCGCCGCCGTCGATCCCGTACCGCTCCGCGAGGCGGGCACTGATCGCGAGGGCCCACGGCGCGTGCACCGGCATGCCGAACGGCGAGTGCAGGATCATCCGCCAGTCACCGAGCTCGTCGCGGAACCGCTCGACCACGAGCGTGGTGTCCGTCGGGACGTGTCCCGTGGCCTCGCGCTGCTCGCGGATGAACTGCAGCAGGTTCGTCGTCGCGCGCTCGTCGAGGCCGCTCCCGGACACGCGTGCCGCGGCGTCGGCGGGGGCGGCGGTGTCGAGCTCGCGCACGTACGCACCCATCGCCCGCCCGAGTTCAGCCGGGCGTCCGAGACCGTCTCCCTTCCAGAACGGCACCCGGCCGGGCTGCCCGAACGCCGGGCTGACGAGCACCCGGTCGTGCGTGATGTCCTCGATGCGCCAGCTCGTCGCCCCGAGCGCGAAGACGTCGCCGACCCGGGACTCGTAGACCATCTCCTCGTCGAGCTCCCCGACGCGCGATGCCTTCTCGCCGACCATGAAGACCCCGAACATGCCGCGGTCCGGGATCGTCCCGCCGCTCGTCACCGCGAGGCGCTGCGCCCCCGGACGTCCGGTCAGGCTGCCGTGCACGCGGTCCCAGACCAGGCGCGGGCGGAGCTCGGCGAACTCGTCGCTCGGGTAGCGGCCGGCGACGAGGTCGAGTGTCGCGTCGAACGCCGAGCGGGGCAGGCCGCTGAACGGTGCGCTGCGGCGGACCACCTCGAACCAGTGGTCGGCGTCGATGACGTCGAGGGCCACCGCGGCGACCGTCTGCTGGGCGAGGACGTCGAGCGGGTTCGCGGGGACGCTGATCGACTCGATCGCTCCCTCGACCATGCGCTCGACGACGACGGCGGAGTGGATGAGGTCGGCGCGGTGCTTCGGGAAGAGCACGCCGCGGGAGATCTCGCCGACCTGGTGGCCCGCTCGTCCGACGCGCTGCAGGCCGCTCGCCACGGACGGGGGAGCCTCGACCTGGACGACGAGGTCGACCTCACCCATGTCGATGCCGAGTTCGAGGGAGCTCGTGGCGACGACGCAGCGGAGCCGGCCGGACTTCAGGTCGTCCTCGATGATCGCGCGCTGGTCCTTGGACACCGAGCCGTGGTGTGCCCTGGCGAGGACGTTCGCGACGTCGGGGCCACCGCCACCGGCAGTCTGCCCGGACGACCCGATCACCTGGGCCGGCGGGCGACGGTTCGTGCCGCGGCCGTTGTCCGACTCCGTGGACTCCTCGTCGAGGTCCGACGTGGGCGCGCCGACCGCGATGAGGGCCTGTTCGGCCGTGGCGCCGACGCGCTCCTCGTGGATCTCGTTGAGCCGCGCGGTCAGTCGCTCGGCGAGACGTCGGGAGTTCGCGAACACGATGGTGGAACGGTGTGCCTCGACCAGGTCGACAACGGCTTCTTCGACGTGCGGCCAGATCGAGCCGTTCGTCGGCTTGGCGCCGGGGTCGTCGCCCGCCGCGGGCTGCCCGAGCTCGGACATGTCGTCGACGGGCACGACCACCCGCAGATCGAAGGTCTTCTGGGCCGGCGGGGCGATGATGTCGACGGGCGCGCGGCCGCCGAGGAACCGGGCGACCTCCTCCGCCGGACGCACCGTCGCGGAGAGCCCGATGCGCTGCACCGGGGTGCCGAGCAGGTCGTCGAGGCGTTCGAGCGAGAGCGCCAGGTGCGCACCCCGCTTCGACGAGGCGACCGCATGGACCTCGTCGATGATGACGGTGTCGACGTTCGCCAGGGTCTCGCGGGCCGAGGACGTGAGCATGAGGTACAGCGACTCGGGCGTCGTGATGAGGATGTCCGGCGGTGTGCGCTGGAGCAGCCGTCGATCGGCCGTGGGGGTGTCGCCGCTCCGGACGCCGACCGTGACGTCGGGTGGCTCGAGCCCCATCCGCCTGGCGGTCTGGGTGATCCCGACGAGCGGACTCCTGAGGTTCCGTTCGACGTCGACGCCGAGTGCCTTGAGCGGTGAGATGTAGAGGACCCTCGTGCGCTGCTTCGTGGGCGGGCGTTCGGTCGCTCGGATGAGACGGTCGATCGACCAGAGGAACGACGCCAGCGTCTTGCCGGAGCCGGTCGGGGCGATCACGAGCGCGTGCCGTCCGGTCGAGATCGCGTCCCAGGCGCCGGTCTGGGCCGGTGTCGGCGCATCGAAGGCACCGCGGAACCAGTCCGCGGTGGCGGGTGCGAATCGATCGAGGACGTCCGGCATGGGTGTCCCACTATGCCCGCGACCCCTGACACCGGCAGGTGGCGCGCTCGATGGTGCCGACCAGCACGGTCAGTGTGCCGCCGGGTCCGCGAAAGGGGACGGTGCGGAGTGCCCTGATCCTTGCACTCCGCGCCGCCCCCACCGACGTTCCCGCGTCGGGTCACGGATGGCGAGGGTTCTCATCGTCACCGTGTACTGCACTGTAATCGTGCAGTCGACGCAAGAAAACCCCCTTGACTCCCAACGCTTGGCGGGCTAAGGCGCACCATCGCCAGCGAGGTCAGTCCTCGTGCGGCACGTCACCGTCGAGCGGCTCCGGCACGAGGTGCAGCCCCTGGTTGGAGTTGGCGGTCACGGTCAGCGCGACGACCCAGGCGCGGTTGATCTTCGGCGGCCTCGACCCGAAGTACTTGAAGTACAGCGGGATGGACGGATCGAGCCAGACGCTGCTCCTCCCGTCCCCGACCGACGAGTCGTCCCGCCACGAGAAGAGCAGGCTCTCCCGCCGGCGCAGCTTGGCGACGATGACGACGCTGAGGTGCGCCAGCGTCCGGTCGTCGAAACCGATCTCGACGAGGTTCGTGCCGTACACGAGTTTGCCCATGTGTGATCCTCGGCGTCCCTGAACGTTGCCGAGCTCCTCCGTCATGTGTACAGGTCGCGGAGGACGCGCACAACGCGACAACGATTTCTTGCTTGACACCCTCGTCGTCAAAGATCTATCGTTAGAACATCGCGATACACCAACGAGCATCGCGACACTGTGGTGCATCACCGCAGCCCACAACGTCTCACAACGAACGGAGATCATCATGCGCCCCATGTATGACGACAACGAACGCGGCCGCAACGGTCGCATCAGCCCTCGTGGCCCGCGCTTCGGCGGCGGTCGCGAGCATCACGGCCCCGGCGGCCAGGGGAGCGACTCGCACGACGAGCGTCCCGGCCGCGGTCGTGGACACGGCGGCCCCAGCGGTCGCGGACGCGGCGGATTCGGCGGCGGCTTCGGCGGTCCCGGGTTCGGTGCGGGATTCGGCGGTCCGGGTTTCGCCCCGGGCTTCGGCTTCGGCCGCGAGGGTCGCCGTGCACGTCGCGGCGACGTCCGCCTGGCGATCCTGAGCCTCCTCGGCGACAGTGCCGCCGAGGGCTCGGAGCCGATGAACGGGTACGCCCTCATCAAGTCCATCGCCGAGCGCACCGGTGGCGCCTGGCGGCCGAGCCCCGGCTCGGTCTACCCGACGCTGCAGCAGCTCGTGGACGAGGGGCTCATCGTCGCCTCGGGTGACGACGGACGCTCGACCTACGCCCTCACGGACGCCGGTCGCGCCGAGGTCGAGGCCCGAGCCGACGACATCGCCGCCGCGTGGAACTCCACGCCCGGTGCCACGGACGCCCAGCAGGGCTTCGTGGAGAGCCTCCAGAAGCTCTTCGGAGTGCTGCACATGTACCGCACGACGGCGACGGACGCCCAGCGCAACGCCGCCACCGAGAAGCTCGACCAGCTCCGCAGGGACCTCCTGCAGATCCTGGCCGACTGACCCCGCCGCACGACAGGAACGCCGCTCGATCCTCGGATCGGGCGGCGTTCCGTCGTTGCGGGGGCGCGGGCATGCAGGGCGCGGACGCCGGGTGCCCGGAGCCCGGTTCGGGACATCGGGCCCACGAGCGACCGCCGCCGGGTGTCCCGAACCGGTGCGGTGGGCGCGCTGGGTCAGCTCCCCAGGAACGCCGCCACGTCCGACAGCTCCTCACCGGCGACCCCGTGCCCGAGTCCGGCGTATGTGCGCTCGACGACGTCGGTGTGCGCGGCCGCCCAGACCGAGGTCCGCGCCGTGGCGGACGGCGGGATGACCGGGTCGCGGTCGCCGTGCCCGAGGAACACCCGAGGGCGAGCGCGGGACACGGCCTCGTCGCGATCGTCCGTCACGCCGGGGACGACGAACCCCGAGAGGCTCACCACCGCAGCGAACGCACCGGGCCGCGCCCGCAGGAGCTGCAGCGCCATCGAGCCGCCCTGCGAGAATCCGAGCAGCGCCACGCGACCATGCGCGGCGGCGACGCGGTCGATCCAGGCGAGCACCGCCTCCACTGCGTCGTCGACCGGGGCGAGATCCGGCGACCCCGGCTCGCCGAGCGGGTACCACCCGAATCCCGGCCCGTGCTGCAGTGGGGCGCGGAGCGACGCCAGTGTCCAGGTGTCGGGAAGTCCCGGTGCGAGACCCATGAGGTCGTGCTCGTTCGATCCGACGCCGTGCAGCAGCACCAGCAGCGGGCTGCCGGCGCGGGCGTCGGCGGGGCGGGACCACTGGACCAGGGAGTCGTCGATCGTCAGCACACCCCGACGATAGTTGACGCGTCAACCAGGTGGAAGCGGTGCGGCGCACACCGCGCGGCCGGGGCGGACTGGTAAGAACGGTCCATGTCCTCGACGCGAACTCCCGACCCCGATTCCGGCTGGCTGTCCGACGATGAGCTCGCCTCGATCCGTCGACGACTCCCGATCGCGTACGTCGAGGCGATCCCGGTCCGCACCGACGGCCTTGGCGTCGTGACCGAGGTCGGGGTGCTCCTCCGGGTGTCGCCGAGCGGGTCGATCGCGCGGACCCTCGTGTCCGGGCGCGTGATGTTCGGGGAGTCGCTGCGGAGTGCACTCTTCCGGCACCTCGAGAAGGACCTCGGCCCGATGGCGTTCCCCCAGCTGCCCCCGAGCCCGACGCCCTTCACGGTGGCGGAGTACTTCCCGCTCCCCGGCGCCTCGGTGTTCACGGACGAGCGGCAGCACGCGATCTCCCTCGCCTACGTCGTCCCCGTCACCGGGACGTGTGAGCCGCGTCAGGACGCGCTCGAGCTCACGTGGATGAGCCCGTCGGAGGCAGCGAGCGAGGCCGTGGCCGACGAGATGGAGGGCGGCCGCGGCACCCTGCTCCGGGCCGGCCTGGCCTCCGTCGGCGCCCTGATGTAGCCGACGCCCGCCCGCGCAGCCCGTTGGCGCAGCCCGTTCGCGCACACCGTCCGCGCGGCCGGGCCTCGAACCGCCCGATGCCCGTCGAACCGAGGCATGCCGTGGTGCAACAGGCATCCCCCGGTTCAGCCCGCACCTCTCTCATGCACAGGCGCGACGGTGTCAGCCCGCGACACCGTCGGGCGGCGCCGTGCCCAGTGCGGCGATGAAGCGCTCGGGCGTCGTGGACTGGACGATCACCGCCCCGCCCGGCTCGAGGTCGATGAGCACCGCCGGACCCGAGCTGAGGAAGAAAGCGGGCGGCCGCCCAGGTGCTCGTCGCGCACCACTTCCCCCGTAGGCAGCAATGGAGACCACCGTCGTTGTTGCGTGCCGGATGTCCGAGAGAGCGATTCGACGGGTCACGAGGCCCCGGACTCGGATCGTGCAGACGCGCTCGTCGACCACGAGCGTCATCGACCCGGCCGCGACTGAAGTTCCTACCACGAGCGCGATGATTGCTGCGACTACGACGAACGTGAGGTCCTCACGCGACCCTCCACCGACCTGTCGGACGATCGCGATGATCAGGAGGACGACACCGATCGATCCGACTCCGATCCCGAGAATGCGGTTGGGTGCAGGAGCCGGGATCTGCTCACGGTAGCGCTGCATGAGGCTCCCCGACGGAGATTCGACAGGACGGACGGCATCGGTCGCGACCACGATGACCGGTCGCCAGGAATGAGATACTCCAGAGTATCACTGGCCGTCGACTTCCCTGTTCCCCTCTTGTATGAGGGTCGGACACCGCTGCTGCCGTACCCTGCCGCGCACGAGACAGCGAGCGAGGCCGTGGCCGACGAGATGGAGGGCGGCCGCGGCACCCTGCTCCGGGCCGGCCTGGCCTCCGTCGGCGCCCTGATGTAGCCGACGACCCACCGGTCCCTCGCGAGGGCGCGCGGCGGCGCGCAACGACGACGCCGCACGCCCCCTCGCGCGGGCGTGCGGCGTCGTGGAGCGTGACCGGTCGGGGTCAGCGCCCGGAGCCCGCGGGGCGCGAGGCCCGACGCGAGCCACCGGTGCGACGGGCCGGACGGTCGTCCGACTCCTTCCACGGCTGTGCCGCGACGCCGGTCTCCGACGAGTAGATCCGTGCCGAGCCGCCCCGCGTGGCCGGAGCCTGTGCGCGGCGACCACCATCGGAACCGCGACGGGCGGTGCCGCCCTGTGCCGCGCCTCCAGTCCGTCGGCCGGCGGTGTCGCCACCGCGAGCCGCTCCACCGGAGCGACCGCCGCGACCACCCTGCGACTCGCGCTGCGGGGCAGCGGCGGTCGACGCGCCACCACGGCCGCCACGACGACGCCCGGACGACTCGCCCTCGGCACGCTGGCGCGGCTGGTTCTGCTGCTGCGGTGCCGCCTCGGCGACGTGGCGGACCGGAGCGATCTCACCGACGAGCGAGTTCACCGGCGCGGAGTTCGCGGTGACCTGCTGCGGGCGTGCGCCGATCGAGGCCTTCTTGAGCATCTGCGCCACGTCACGGCGCTGCTCGGGGAGCACGACCGTCACGACGTCACCGGCCGAGCCGGCACGCGCGGTGCGGCCCGAGCGGTGCAGGTACGCCTTGTGCTCGGTCGGCGGGTCGACGTGCACGACGAGCTCGACGCCGTCGACGTGCACGCCGCGGGCGGCGACGTCGGTCGCGACGAGGACGAGTGCGTCACCGGAGGAGAAGCGTGCGAGGTTCCGGTCGCGCTGCGGCTGCGAGAGGTTGCCCTGCAGGTCCACGGCGGGGATGCCCGCGGCGGAGAGGGACTTCGCGAGGCGCTTGGCGTGGTGCTTCGTGCGCATGAACATGATGCGGCGGCCGCTGCCGGACGCCAGCTTCTGGACGAGGTCCTTCTTGTCGTCCGCGCCGGACACCTCGAAGATGTGGTGCGTCATCTGGTCGACGTGGCTCGAGGCGTCGTCGACCGAGTGCATCACCGGGGTGTGCAGGAACTGCTTGACGACCTTGTCCACGCCGTTGTCGAGCGTGGCGGAGAACAGCAGGCGCTGCCCCTGCTCGGGCGTCGCACGCATGATGCGCGTGACGACGGGCAGGAAGCCGAGGTCGGCCATGTGGTCGGCCTCGTCGAGGACGGTGGCCTGGATGCTGTCGAGCTTGACGTGACCCTGCTTCATGAGGTCGTCGAGGCGGCCGGGGCACGCGACGACGATGTCCACGCCGCGAGAGACGGCGTCGACCTGGCGGCCCTGCGACACACCACCGAAGATGACGGTCGTGTTGAGGCCCATCGCGGCCGCGAGCGGCGCGAGGACCGCGTCGATCTGCGTCGCGAGCTCACGGGTCGGTGCGAGGACGAGCGCGCGCGGGTGTCCGCTGCGACGCTTCCGACCGTCGGCTGCGAGGCGTGCGACGAGCGGGATCGCGAAGGCGAGGGTCTTGCCGGAGCCGGTACGGCCGCGGCCCAGGACGTCCTTGCCGTTCAGGGTGTCGGGGAGCGTGTCGACCTGGATCGGGAACGCGAAGGTCTTGCCCTGGTCGGCGAGGACGCGGGCCATGGCTGCGGGGACGCCGAGGTCGGCGAAGCTGATGCCGGTCGTGTCGGAGTCGGAGGAGATGCCGTGCGAGGGCGCGGCGGAGATGGTCGAGGTCACGAGTGGCCTTTCGGGTGCGCGCAGATCTGTGGCCTGCGCAGAGCGGGACGCCGGCGCGGGTGCGCGGGCGATGTCGCCGCAGAGAGCCTGGCAGTGCTCGTCCTCGAGGAACGAGCATGCTGATACGCATCGATCCCCTGGAGCCGGAGTTCGGGATGAACCGCGGTGCCGAGATCGGGAGAGTTTCGGGGCGTCCGTACGACGCACGAGACAAGTCAACGTCTCGAGTGCCTCCAGTATACGGCCTGGAGGCCCGTGGGCACCAGGCCGCGCCCCTCGCGCGCCGCGGGCGGGCACGTTCGTCCGGGCTGCCGGACGTGCCAGGATGACGGGCGTGCGCCGTTCCACGCGAGTCTCCCCGGGCCTCCCGTCCGTGCTCCTCGGCTGTCTGCTCGCGGTGACGCTCGCAGGGTGCACGTCGACGACGATCAACGACCCGGCGTGGGCCGCACCCCCGACGACGGGGATCCCGGACTACCAGCTCGGCGGCGCGTACACCCCGCCGGACGGGGTGACGGTCGTGACGCGCGACAGCACCGATCGTCCAGCGTCCGGCGTCTACGACATCTGTTACGTCAACGGGTTCCAGACGCAGCCCGGGTCTGCGGAGTGGACGGGCCACGACGACCTCCTGCTGCACCGGGCATCCGGCGCGCGGTTCATCGACCCGGGGTGGCCCGACGAGACGATCCTCGACACCTCGACCGCTGCGAGGCGGACCGGGATCGCGCGCGTGCTGCAGCCGACGCTCGAGCGATGCGCGAAGCGCGGGTTCGAGGCCGTGGAGTTCGACAACCTCGACTCGTGGACGCGCTCGCGCGGGTTGCTCGACCGGGCTGACGCGGTCGCGATGGCCTCGGTGTTCGTCGACGACGCGCACCGGCTCGGCATGGCGGTGGGGCAGAAGAACACGCCGCAGCTCGGGGTCCGCGGGAAGGCGATCGGGTTCGACTTCGCGGTCGCCGAGGAGTGCATGCAGTACCGGGAGTGCGGGGCCTACACGAAGGTGTACGGACGGCACGTCATCGACGTCGAGTACACCGACTCGCTCAGGACGTCGTGGTCGGCGGTCTGCGCGTCGGGGGCTCGGCCGGCGATGACGATCCTCCGCGACCGGGACCTGGTGACGCCGTCGTCGTCGCAGTACCGCTTCGAGCACTGCTGAGCGGGGCCTGCCCCGCTCACAGGACTCAGGCGGGCCAGGTCTCCCGGAGCGCGGCGACCGCCTGGTCGAGCGACAGCCCGGCCGCGTGCGCCTCGGCGTGGAACGCCCGGGCGGCGTCCACCACGTGCGACGGCACCGCCGCCGGCCGGACCACCCGCGTGCCACCGCCCCGCGCGGTCGACACGAGCCCGGCCTCCTCGAGCAGCGTGTATGCGCGGGCGACGGTGCCCGCGGCGAGCCCGAGGTCGGCCGCGAGTCCTCGGACACTCGGCAGGCGCTCCCCGTCGACGAGGTACCCGGCGGTGATCTGCGCGGCGATCTGCGACCGGACCTGCTCGAAGGGCGGGACACGACCTCCGGCGTCGATCGCGACGAGCTGAGCGGTGCTGCTCACGGGAGTCCTCCAGGACCTAGAAGTCGTACTGCTCGCCGACGGGGATCGCGACGTCGACGGTGTTGCCGGGTGGGGCGAGCGGGCACGCCCAGGCGGGGTCGTACGCGCAGGACGGGTTGTAGGCGAAGTTCAGGTCGATCACGAGCTCGCCGTCCTGACCACCGAGGTCGGCGCCCTTGATCGTGTCGAGCAGGTAGCGGCCACCGCCGTAGGTCCCCCGGGCCTTGCCGGCACTCGCGTCCTTGACCGGCACGAAGACGCCGCCCGCGTAGCCGCCGTGCGCCCAGACGTCGAGGGTGCCCACCGCGGGGATCCGGACGAGGCCGATGCGGTCGAACGCGACGACGCCGTCGGTGCCCGTCGGCACGTCCATGTGGGCGGGCTCGGCGTCCTCGATCGGCACCGTGAAGCGCCACCGCGGGTCGTAGGTCGGCACCGGGAGCATCTCGAAGCCTGCTCGGTCGCCGGGGAGCAGTGGGCTCGCCGGGTGCTCGGCGAACAGGGCGTCCCGGCACTCTCGCCAGAGCGCGTGGGCCGTCTCCGGGTCGTGCGTCTCGCGGATGCGGCGGTACAGGTCGAACGTCGTCCGGCGCCAGTCGATCGTCGCGAGGGTCGAGGACACCCGGTCGGCGGCGGGTGCTGGATCTGCGGTCGCGCTGGTGTCGCTCACACACAGGAGGGTACGCCGTCCGGGGCGACTCGGCGGAGCTCGTAGGATCGACGCATGGGGGAAACACCTGTGCCGCGGTCCGGGTCATCGCGCGGCATGACCACCGCGCGCGGACGCCGCACCCCGCGCCCGGACCGCACCCCGCGCGCGGTTCGCGCCCCGCGTGTCGTCGTCACGCCCCGGCTGGTCTTCGTCGTCGCGTTGCTCGGGCTCTTCCTGGTGTCGGCCGCCTGGTCCCTGGCATCGCCGCTGTCCTCCGGCCCGGACGAGTCGGGCCACGTCGCCAAGGCGGCAGCGACGGTTCGTGGACAGTTCGTCGGCGCCCCGACCGACACCCCCGGCATCACGACGTTCCGGCTCCCCGCGGACATCGGCCAGGTCGGCGGCGAGATGACCTGTTACGTCGCCCTGCCGATGACCACCGCGTCCTGCGCGCCGGCGCCGGCGTCCCTCGGGCACGAGGTCCAGACGGTCAAGACCGGCGTGGGTTCCTACTACCCGCTGTACTACGCGGTCGTCGGGTGGCCGTCGCTCATCGTCGGCGGGAGCTGGTCGATGCTCGGGATGCGGCTCGTCTCGGCGCTCGTCAACAGCTTCTTCCTCGCGCTCGTCCTGTTCGCTGCGGCGTCCCTGCCACGCCTCCGGACCCTCGCGGGGTGGTTCGCGGTCGCCTGCACGCCGATGGTGTTCTACCTGGGCGGCCTCGTCAACCCGAACGGCACCGAGATCTGTGCGACCGCGGCTGCGACGGCGCTCGGGCTGCTCGTGCTGCACGACAGCCGCGAGCGGCCGTCGGCCGGTCGCATGGCGCTCCTCGCGGTGTCGATCGCCGTCGCCGCGAGCATGCGCTCGACGTCGCCCGTGATCCTCGTCATCGTGCTCGTCGCCGTCTGCCTGACGGTGCCGGTCGCGCGGCTCGTGAGCGTTCTGCGCACCCGGGCGGTCCTCGTCGCGATCGCCGCGACCGTGGTGGCGATCCTCCCCGCGGTGGTGTGGACGATGAGCATCGCCCGCGACGGCGGGTTCATCCCCTCCTCCGACCCGGAACGCGCGGGGGTGCTCGCCGCCGCGACCCACACGTTCCTCGACACCGGCACCTTCGGCAAGGGGATGATCGGCATCTTCGGCTGGCAGGACACCTTCGCGCCGGAGGCTGTGTACGCGGGCTGGACGATCGGGCTCGGCATCGTCGTGTTCGGTGCGCTCGCCGCAGGGCGCCGCCGCGCGATGCTCGGAGCGCTCGTCCTCATGGCGGCCGTCGTGCTGTTCCCGGTCGCGCTCCAGGCCCCCACGGCGCACACCTTCGGGTACATCTGGCAGGGGCGGTACGGGCTGCCCGTCCTGGTCGCGATGGTCCTCGTCGCGGGGTTCGCAGCGGGGTCCTCGTCCCGAGGTCGGACCGGGGGCAGGGCGGCCGCGGTCCTCGTCGGTGCCGCTGCCGTGGGCCAGGTCCTGAGCTTCGTCGCCGTCTACCGTCGCTACTCGGTCGGCTCGATGGGTTCGCGCGGGGCAATGTTCTCCGGCGACGGGTGGCAGGCACCCGGCGGCGTCTGGACCGTCGGGACGATGCTCGTCATCGGGTTGGTCGTGCTCGGCGCCGTCGTCATCACCATCGCATCCGCCCGGAGGTCGCCGTCGCCGTCGCAGCCCGCGCTGTCGCCGTCGCAGCCCGCGCCGTCGCAGCCTGCGGTCAGCGAGTGACGTCCTCCCGGCGCCACGAGGGGGCGAGGGCGCGCATCCGTGCGGCCCGCCACTGCCAGACCACCCAGAGTCCCGGCCACAGCGCGAGGCCGAGCGGCCACGGGCGCATCCGGTAGCTCAGGCGATCGCGGAACAGCGTCCGCCCGTCGGGGAGCTCCGTCGCGACCATCCGGTGCTGCATGTCCATCCGGGCGAACAGCCCCGAGGTCCCGCCACCGTTGTCGCGCTGCACGGGGATGCCGTCGATGTCGTACAGGTCGATGTCGACGTGGGTGTTCCCACTCGGGATGACCCCGAACGCGTCGGCCCGGACCGGATGCGCCTGCCCGGGGGTCCACCGCGTGGGGAACCCGGATGCGGAGAGCGATCGGTACACGAGTATCGGCTCGGTCACCGCCACCATCACCTGGGGGTTGCGGAGGGCGTCGCGGACGACGTCCACGGGCGCGTTGAGGACGATGCGGAGGCCGACGTGCATGCCGGTGACGCTACGCGCGTCGGCCTGGAGGCGCGGCCCGGCCCCGCCCCGCAGGTCCCGTCCCAGCGAACTCAGGTCCGCCCGCCGGCCGCAACCGCACGAGCGTGCGGGTTGACCCACCCGGAATTCCCGAACGTGCGGGTCAGGCGTGGCGGCCCGTGTGCCGACCCTCGGCCCGACTGCCGGCGACCCGGTCGCGCGCGGCGAGCCGCTCCTGCAGCGCGAGGCGGACCGTCGGCCACTCGGCGTCGATGATCGAGAACACGACGGTGTCCCGCCGCGAGCCGTCCGGGCCGAGGCGGTGGTTCCGGAGCACCCCGTCCTGCTTCGCGCCGAGGGCGAGGACCGCCGCCCGCGAGCCGTGGTTGTGCCAGTGCGTCCGGAACTCCACCGCGGTGGCGTCCCAGGTGTCGAACGCGTGCGAGAGCAGCAGCAGCTTGGCCTCGGTGTTGATGCCCGTGCGCTGTGCGGACCCACCGAGGAACGTCGCCCCGATCTCGAGCCGACGGTGCGGGACCTCGATGTTCAGGAAGGTCGTCATGCCCACCACGCGCCCGGTGGAACGGTCCCGGATCGCGAAGGGCATCATCGTCCCGGCCGCGTGCTCGGCGAGGAACCGGTCCACGTGCGCCTCGACCTCGGTCGGGCGCGGCACGTTCGTGTACCAGGTGCGCCAGAGGTCCCCGTCGGCGACGGCCGCCCGCAGGTCCTCGGCGTGTTCACGGCCGAGGGGCTCGAGGGTGACGCGGTCGCCGGTCAGGGTGGGGATCTGAACAACGTCCATCCCGGAATCGTACCGGCCGTGGATATGGTGTCGGGGTGCACGAGCGAGGTCAGACGAGGTATCAGGTCCGCTTCGGGTGGGGTGCCGCCGGAGCCGCGAGGATCGCCCGCGACGCCCATCTGGTCGTGTGGGTCGACGTCCTCCCGACGGTCGACCCCCGCACTGCCGCGGGGCTCCTGCCCGACGGGCCGGAGGTGGTGCTCGCCGGTCTCGGTGACGCGAGCGCCGTGGCGGACCGCGTGCTGGGCCTCCAGTCCGACCGTGGTGACCGCTGCATCGTCGCCGTGATCGCCGCGGGGATCGACGACGGGCCGGTCGGCGGCGGCGCGGTCGACCCGTCGCTCGAGGGCGCGGGTGAGTCGACCAGCGACCAGGCGACGTCGCCGGACTTCGCGGTCGAGGACCTCCTCGCGGCGGGGGCCGTGGTGGACGCGCTCGCCGCACGTGGGATCGACGCGAGCTCACCGGAGGCCGCGGCGGCATGCGCGGCGTACACGGGCCTCCGTCGTGCGGTGCGGCACCTGGTCTCGGCGTCCGTCAGCGCGACGATGCTCGAGTCGGTGGGGCGGGGCGAGTCCGTCGCGCGCGCGTTCGCACCGACGACCGGTCTGCGGACCCTCCGTGCAGGGGCCGGTCGTCGCGCACCGCGGGAACAGACCCGGCGCGCGTAGCGTTCGTTCCATGGCAGGGCCACCACCCCGTGGTCCGCGACGAAGCGAAGGATGCACCATGAAGGCAGTTGCGAACGACACCGTCATCGCCGAGGCCCCGCAGGAGGACCTCATCCAGATCGAGGGCAACTGGTACTTCCCGCCGGCGAGCCTCAACACCGAGCTCCTGACGAAGACCGACACGCCGTACCACTGCCCGTGGAAGGGCGACGCGCAGTACTTCACGGTCAAGGCTGGCGACCAGACGTTCACCGACGCGGCGTTCTCGTACCCGGACCCGATCAAGACCGCGTTCGACCGGGTCGGCAAGGACTTCAGCGGCTACGTCGCGTTCTGGAAGGGCGTCCAGGTCACCGACTGACCCGCCAGGTCACCGACTGACCCGCCTCCGCGGAACACCAGGTCGGCCGCGTCTCGCAGGGAAATACCTGTGCGCGACGCGGCCGACTTCGTGTTTCGCGAGAACGACCGGGCCGGGCCGGGCCGGGCAACGGCTCACCCGGCGAACGTCAACCAGACCAGCGCGACGTTCAGCACCACGATGACGACCGCCACCGCGCTCGCGACGATCCTCGTCACGAGCGCGTTCGCGTCGGCGCCCATGATGCTCCGCCGCGAGGTGTACACGACGAGCGGGACCACCGCGAACGCGATCCCGAAGGACAGCACGACCTGGCTGCCGACGAGGAGCATCGTCGGGTCGAGTCCGATCCCGAGCAGGACCAGCGCCGGGACGAGGGTGATGAGCCGCCGGGCGAGCAGCGGGATGCGCACGTGCAGCAACCCCCGCATGATCTCCGCGCCCGCCATGCACCCGACCGACGTCGACGCGAGCCCTGAGGCGAGCAGCCCGACCGCGAAGAGCACCCCGACCCCGGCCCCGAGCCGCGACTCGATCGCGTGCTGTGCGCCGACGATGGTGTCGGTGCCGCCCACGCCCTGGAGCGTCGCAGCGGCCAGCACGAGCATCGCGACGTTCACACCGCCGGCCACGACGAGCGCGAGCGCCACGTCCCACCGCGTGAAGTGCAGCACCCGGCGGCGCTCCGGTCCGGCGGGTGTCGACCCGTGCCGGTCCCGGCTCAGCGCGGAGTGCAGGTAGACGGCGTGCGGCATCACGGTGGCACCGAGCATCGACGCGGCGAGCACGACGGAGTCCGACCCCTCGAAGCGTGGGACGAGTCCGCCGAGCATGCCGGCCGGCGACGGATCGGTGAAGAACAGGCCGGCGCAGAACCCGACGGTCAGGATCGCCAGCATGCCCGTCACGACGATCTCGAACGGCCGGGCACCACGTCGGGACTGCACCGCGAGGACGATCATCGAGATCGCGCCGGTGAGCACCCCGCCGGCGAGCAGCGGCAGGCCGAACAGCAGGTGGAATGCGAGCGCGCCGCCGATCACCTCGGCGACGTCGGTCGCAGCGGCCACGATCTCGGCCTGGCCCCAGAACGCGAGTCGCGCGGGCTTCCGGAGTCGGAGCCCGAGCATCTCCGGGAGGGACCGGCCGGTGACGATCCCGAGCTTGGCGGACAGGTACTGGACGACGACCGCGCTGGCGTTCGCGGCGACGAGGACCCAGAGGAGCAGGTAGCCGTACCGGGCGCCGGCGGTGAGGTTCGCGGCGACGTTGCCGGGGTCCACGTACGCGATGGCAGCCACGAACGCCGGGCCGAGGAGCGTCAGACCGGCAGCCCTCGACCGTGGAGGCTGGTCGGTCGGTGGTGCGGTGGCGACGTTCGTCATGCGGCATGCCCCTGGTCGGTCCTGGATGTCCGAGACCCCAGCGTGCCACAGGTTGCGGCATGCCGTACGAAAAGATTCGGCGCACCGAATCCTGGTGGTCGTGTCCGGACGGGAGGAACGGTGCGGGCTGGTGCCGCGCCTCCAGTCCGACAGGTGGTCCGGACTCAGACGGCCGCTTGCCGGGCGCGGTGGGCGCGGACCTTCGCGCGGTTCCCGCAGCGCTGCATGGCGCACCAGCGACGGGTGCCCCCGCGGGACGAGTCGTAGAAGACGAGCCCGCAGTCCGGGGCCGAGCAGCGGCTCAGGCGGGTCGGGCTGCCGTCCGCGGCGACGTCGTCGAAGCCGACCTCGGTGAACAGCGCGACCGCGTCCCTGGCGACGCTCGACAGGGCCTGCGCCAGGCGGACCCGGTTCGCCCCCGCGCGCCGCCGCCCACCGTCGAGGGTCGGTGGGACGTCCGGGAGCGCGGCGAACAGGTTCACGGTGTCGATGTCGTCACGCGCCGGTTGGGTCCGCCCGGTCCCGGCTCGGAGCCCGGCGGCGGCAGCGTTCCGATCTGCTGCCGTGGTCTCCGGGGCCGGGGCCGGGGCCGGGGCCGGTGCCGCTGCGACCGCGAGACGGGCGATGGCGGCACGGAGCGCCCGCGCGTCGACGAGTTCGCGGTCCGCCGCACCGACGTGGATCGGCTCGGTGTGTCCGGACAGCCACTCGTCGAGGTCCGCCGGTGTCATGAGCAGCTCGCCGAGGTGCGCCCGGGGCCGACGACCGGCCGGATCGTCCGCGAAGCCGCCGGTGTGCGCGAAGTCCAGGGCGATCCGCCCGGCGTCGAAGAACCAGGAGGATCCACTGTCGGTGCGGATGTCCTGGCCGGTGTGCATCGGACCAGGCTAACGGGTTACCGCCACGGCGCCAGGCCCGGGAGTGCCCGGTGCGGTGACGCCCGCTGCGGAGGTGCCCGGTGCGGTGACGCCCGCTGCGGGGGTGCCCGGTGCGTTCAGGCGACGACCTGCGTCGTCTCCCGCCGGTGCCAGGTGATGGTGTTGCTCGGGTCGTACCTGCGGGCACAGCGCGCGCATGCCATCGGGCGCGACGGCGTCCGGTACCGGAAGTGCTCGTGCCCCGCGGGACACGTGCCGATCCACGGTGCGAGCTCGCTCGCGATCGGACCGTCGTGCAACCGGGACCCGGTGTACCCGAGCTCTCCGGCCGTCCGGCGCCACACGGCCCCGTGCCCCGCCCGCGCACCGACGAGCGCGTGGGCGACCTCGTGCAGGAGCACCTGGTGGATGTCCTCGTCCTCGAACCGGGTCGCCAGGTGCCGGCTCACCGTGATCCGCCGTCGCGAGAAGTCACACTGACCGGCGCGCGTCTTCGCGTTGTCGAACCCGAACGACCACGTCCGCTCGTCGAGGTGGAGCCGGATGAGGGACTCCGCCCAGAGCCGGACGCGGTCGAGGTCGCTCACCGATCCAGCTCGGTCCGTGCCGCGGCCGCACGCACCGCGTCCTGCGGGTCGACGGGCTGCTTCCGGGTCCGCCCGAGGAACGCGCGCATCGACTCCTCGATCGCGGACTTCAGTGCGGCGGTCCGCTCGGCGGGCGCACCCGCCGCGCGGAACGCGTCGTGTGCGGAGCTCAGGGCTGCCCTGGCCTCCTCGTAGCGGCCGAGCTCGAAGAGCGACCAGCCCTCGAGTTCGGCGGCGGCACCCTCGAGCTCGTGCCAGTCCTCGGTGGACGCCGTGCCCCTGGCCGTCGCCGACTCGGTCGCGGCGCGCTCGAACCGTCCGAGGTCGTGCAGCACGTGTGCGCGGCGGATCCGCGCGGCGACGCCGTCGGCGCGGTCACCCGTGAAGAGCGCGAGCCGGAAGGTCTCCTCCGCGATCACCAGTGCCTCGTCGAGACGTCCGAGCAGACGGAGCAGCTCGGCGCGTTCGGCGAGCGCCGTGGTGCTCCTGGTCTGTCCGAGCTGCTGGAGCCGCTCCTGGATGACGGCCACGTCCACCGCCGGCCGGAGACTGATCGGTGCGAACGTCGCGCCGGCAGCCCCGGCGGCAGGAACCTGCGTGCCGGGCTGGGCGTGCCGGGCGCGCGGATCGTGTCTGGCCTGGCCGCCTGCGCGCGCCTGGCTGTCCGCGCGGGCGCCTGCGCGCGCCTGCTCGTCGGCGCGGGCGCCTGTGCGCGCCTGCTGGTCCGCGCGGGGCTGGCCGCCGTCGGGGCGCGGTGCGGTGTCGTCGGTGGGGTCGGACGGTGGAGGGAACATCAGGGTCGAGGGTATCCGTGCACGCTCGAGAGTGGGTCGCGGCTCGCTAGGAGACACTCGACGCGGCGACGGCCACGTAGATGATGCCGAAGACGATCGGCCCGAGGACCGCGAGGACGATCGCGATGATGCCCCAGAGCCGTCCCCTGTTCTTCACCGCGGCGATGATGCCCTGGATGATCGCCCAGATGCCGAACGCCGTGCCGATGCCGCCGAGGAGCACCGCCACGAGGAGCGAGCCGAGCGCGGAGGGGTTGTCCTGCAGGGACTGCTCGAGCTGCGAGGTGTCCTGCGAGCCGCTCGTCGCAGCGTCGGCGAAGCCCGGGATGCCGGCGAGGGCGTTGCCGAAGACGATGCCGCCGACGATGCCGAGCACGAGGGCGATGAGGCCCGCGATGCCGGCGACGACCCCGAGGGTCCCGCGCTGCTTGGTGCGGTTGCCGTTCCGCTGGTCCCAGTGCTGGGTGTTCTGCTGGCCGTAGCCGGGGGCCGCGCCGAAGTGCTGGGGCTGGCCGTGCTGGGGCTGGCCGTACCGGTTCTGCTGGTCGTGCTGGCCGTTCTGAGTCTGCTGGCCGTTCTGGGTCTGCTGGCCGTACTGGTCCTGTCCGCCGGACGACTGCCCGGACTGGCCGTACTGGTGCCCGCCGTGCTGCGAGTCCTGCCGGTCGGATCCCGGCTGCTGCTGCCCGTACGACTGCTGTCCGTACGACTGCTGTCCGTACGACTGCTGTCCGTACGACTGCTCGCCGTGCTGCTGCTCGCCGTGCTGCTGCCCGCCGTACTGCTGCCCGCCGTACTGCTGCTCTGGCCCGGCGGAGCTCGCCGGCGGCTGCTCGACGCGCTCACCGTACCGGGGCGCGTCCTGCACCGCATCCGGACTGGAGGCACCACTCGCCTCCGCCCGCTGGCTCGGCTCCGGCAGGCGCTCGCCCCAGCGAGGTTGTTCACGATCGTCGTTGCTCATGGCGGTCCCCACTGGTCGCGGTGTCGTTGCGTGTCAAGGACATCTTGGCAGGGACGCCGGAGCGTCGGGTGTGGACGTGCCGGGAACGCGGTGGCGCGACTCAGCGACCGCCGGTGAACACCGACCGGTTCGGCTCGGGCGACGCCACCGCGGTCGCGTCCGTCACGATCGGCGCCCCGGCCGCGAAGGCCGTGAGCTCGGCCCCGTGCACGACCTTGCTCGGCAGCGGGTCCGAGGCGTACAGCCGCGGCATCGACTCGATCGGCAGATCAGCCCGCGATCCGAGCAGCACGACGTTCCCGAACCGCCGACCCTTCAGCATCCCGGTGTCCGCGACGGCGGCGACCGACGGCAGGACGGCCTGCAGCGTGGAGACCTGTCCGCGGGCGAACGCGAGACCGGCGCCGTCCGCGACGTTCACCGCGACGATCCCGGTGGGGGAGAGCAGCTCGGCGACGGACCGGTAGAACTCGACGCTCGTGACGTGCGCCGGGATCTGCGAGCCGTTGAACACGTCGACCACGGCCAGGTCGACCGTTCCGGTGAGTCCGGCCGGCAGCTTGCCCAGGGTCTCGCGGGCGTCGCCGTACCGCACGCGGATCGAGGCGCCCTTCGGGAACGGGAGCTCGGAGCGGACGAAGTCGATCAGGTCGCGCTCGAGCTCGACGACCTGCTGCCGCGAGCCCGGGCGTGACGCGGCGACGTACCGGGGGAGGGTCAGCGCCCCCGCGCCGAGGTGCAGCGCCGTGATCGGGCCGTCAGGGAGCAGGTCGATCGCGTGTCCGATCCGCCGGATGTACTCGAACGCCAGGTGGGTCGGGTCCTCGAGGTCGACGTGCGACTGCGGCGTGCCGTCCACGATCAGCGTGAAGGACCCGGGTCGGTGCCGGTCGGGTTCGATCGTCGCGATGCCGGCACCGATGCGGATTCCGTCGTCCATGGCACCATCCTCCACCCCCGTGGCCGTCGACCCGCGATCCCCACCCGCACTCCCACCCTGGGGTGGTGGGCCGGTCGACCCCGGATCGCGAGGCTGGTACCACCGCTCGCCACCCGGGCAGCGGCTGACAGAACGGAAGCGCCATGACCGTCCAGACCATCGCCGACATCGTCATCGGACTCGCGCTCGTCGGGTTCCTGATGTACCGCCAGGCCACCTGGCAGTTCCTCGACGCGGCGCGCATCTGGCGGATGCCGGTCATCCTCGGCGCCATCGGCGTGATCACCATCGCGAAGTCGAGCGGTGGTCCGATCACGAGCATGGACGTCGCGTTCCTCGGTGCCGAGGTCGTGCTGTCCGTCGCCGTCGGCCTCCTGATGGGGAACATCGCGCACTTCCGGGTGGCAGCCCGGCCGGATGACAAGGGTCGGTCGCTGCAGACCAGGACGGGCGGGCTCGGGGCGGTCCTCTGGATCGTGCTCATCGCCGTCCGTGTGGGCATGGACGTCGTCGGCGCGGGACTCGGCGTGCACCTGCTGTCCTCCACGGGCATGATCCTCGTCATGATCGCGGTGAACCGGGCCGCCAGGGCACTCGTCCTCGACCGTCGCATCCCGGCGCACGTCCGTGCCGGGGCATGATGGTGCCGTGATCCACGACCCGCGTGCGACGTCCGCCCTCGACCCGGTCACCGGGCGGGAGCGGACGTCCCTCGGTCTCGCGCTGAACCTGATCGGTCTCGCGGTCGTCGTCTTCTGGTTCGTCACGCTGGCGCCCGGTCGGTCAGCGACGGTGCTGGTCCTCGGAGGGGTGGCGCTCGTGGCGTGGCTCGTCCGCCAGGTCCTGCGGGCCCCGGTGCTCCGGCTGGTGTGCGCGCTCCTCATGGTCGTGCTCGGAGCACTCACGATGGAGCCGACCGACGCGCTGACGATCGCCCCCGTGATCGCTGCGGTGATCGCGCTCGAGGCGGACCACGACCTGCCGCCGTGGCTCGGCGGCGCGAGCGCGTTCGCCGCTGCGGTCATCGCCAGCGTCGGAGCGGCGCTCGCCGCGTCGAGCATCGGGTACCTGCTCGGTGCACTGGGTGGGATCGGGATCGCGCTCCTGGTCGGGTACTCCCGCCGACAGGCACGAGCGGCCGAACTGCAGCGCACCGAACTCGCGGAGCGGCAGCGCGAGGCGGAGCGCGAGCAGGAGCGGGCGGCGCTCTTCGCGGACCGGGCTCGCGTGGCGCGGGACGTCCACGACGTCCTGGCGCACAGTCTCGGAGGTCTCGTGCTGCAGCTCGACGCGGTCGAGGCGCTCCTCGAGGCCGGCCGGGTCGACGATGCGGCCGGCCGCGCCGGGGCTGCACGGGCACTGGCGGCCGACGGCCTCGCCGAGGCGCGTCGCGCCGTCGCGACCCTGCGGGACCCCGCTGAGCAAGCGACACCGGTCACCGTGGGAGCGGCGGAGCCCGCGACCGTCCGGACTGGAGGCGCGCCCCCGGCCCGCATCGCGCGCTCGCGTCCCGAGCCGGTCGGCTCCGGCGGTCTCGAGGACCTGGTCGACGCGCACCGGTCGTTCGGCGGTGTGGTCTCCGTGGAGGGTGACGTGCGCCTGGCCGAGGTCGACGGGCGTCACCGTGAGACCCTCGTCATGGCCACCCGTGAGGCGCTCAGCAACGCCCGCAAGCACGCTCCGGGTGCGCCGGTGACGCTCGTGATCGCCCGTGTCGACGGTTCCGGCCGCTCTGTGGGGGTGTCGGTCTCGAACCCGGTCGCCCTGCCCGGACACGGGCTGCTCGGCATCCGGGAGCGCTTCGCCGAACTCGACGACGGGTCCTCGGTCGAGGTCGCGTCGTCAGCCGATGCCTTCGTGGTGTCCATGCGGGTACCCGTCACCCCCGACGACCGCGAGTCTCGGTCGTGAGCGCGATCCGGGTCGTGGTGGTCGACGACCAGGCGATCGTGCGCGACGGCCTGGTCACGGTGCTCTCGCTGCTCCCCGACATCGAGGTCGTCGGCGAGGCCGAGGACGGAGCGGCAGCCGTGGCGATCGTCGACGCCCTGGAGCCGGACGTCGTGCTCATGGACCTCCGGATGCCGCGGATGGACGGTGCCGAGGCGACCGAAGCGATCCTCCGGGACCACCCCGCCGTGGCCGTGCTCGTCCTCACCACCTTCGCCGACGACCGCTCCATCGTCTCGGCGCTCCGTGCCGGCGCCCGCGGGTACCTCACCAAGGACGCCGGTCGTGTCGAGATCGCGGCCGCCATCCGAGCGGTGGCGTCCGGACAGTCGACGTTCGACGCCTCGGTCGGCGCGCTCCTGGTGGCGGGGCTGACCGGGGGACCGACGATGCCTGCGGGCGCGGGCGCGGGCGCGGGCACCGGCACAGGCACGGGCGCGGGTGCCGATGTCGCTGCCGGTCCGCTCGACGTCGACTCGCTCCGCACGCGCTTCCCCGAGCTCACCCCACGCGAGACCGAGGTCCTCGGACGCATGGCGGCCGGCGGCTCGAACCCGGAGATCGCTGCGGACCTGTTCCTCTCGGTCCCGACGGTGAAGTCGTACGTCAACCAGATCTTCGCCAAGCTCGGTGTGGCGTCGAGGGCACAGGCCATCACCCGCGTCCTCCGCTGAGCCCTGACGTCGGGCGAGGAAGGAGCTTGCATCCGTCGGCTAATTACAATAGCTTTTCGGCTATGACAATGAACTGGATCGAGACCGACGGCGGAACGCTCGCCGTCGAGGTCCGAGGGGCTGGCCCGCTCGTCCTCTGCTCGCCCGCGATGGGCGACACGTGCGATGCGTTCGACGCTCTCGCGGCTCGGCTGGTCGATGCCGGCTACCGGACCGCGCAGGTCGACCTCCGTGGACACGGCGACAGCAGCACCGGCTTCGACCGATACGGGGACGACGCGACCGCGGACGACCTGATCGCGGTGCTCGACCGCCTCGGCGACGGCGTCCCGGCGGTGGTCATCGGTGCGTCGATGAGCGCCGCGGCCGCGGTGATCGCCGCCGGCCGCCGACCCGACCTCGTCCGTGCCGTCGTCCTCGTGGCCCCGTTCCTCCGCAACGGCTCGGGAGGAGCGATGATGCGCCTCCTCTTCCACGCGATGCTCCTCCGCCCGTGGGGCCGGACCGTCTGGCACGGGTACTCGAAGCGTCTCTGGCCGGGGCTCGGTGCCGACGGGGCGAGCGAACGGGCCGCGACGAACCTCGCGTCGATCACCCGTCCGGGGCGCTGGCGGCCGTTCGTCCGGACCGCACACACCGACCACCGGGTCGTCGGCCCCTGGCTCCGCGACTTCGGCACACCAGCGCTCGTCGTGGCCGGCACGGCGGACCCGGACTGGAAGGACCCGGTCGCCGAGGCATCGTGGGTCGCGGATCGGGTCCACGGCCGACGTGTACGGATCGACGGGGCCGGGCATGCGCCGATGCTCGAGCGTCCGGACGAGGTTGCACGGGCGACGATCGAGTTCCTGGGGGAGGTGCCGGATGCCTCGGGCCGGGCTTGATGCCGCGCGCGTGACCCGTGCTGCCGCCGCGTTCATCGACGAGCGAGGCGCGCGTGCCCTGACACTCGCCGAGCTCGCCGCCGGCCTCGGGGTCGCACCACCGAGCCTGTACAAACACGTCGGCGGCCTGGACGATCTGCTCGAGCGCGTCGCACTCCTCGCCACACGCGAGTTCACGGCCGCGATCACCACGGCAGCCCTCGGACGTTCGGGCTCGGAGGCGCTCCGATCCGTCGCCGATGCCTACCGGGCGTTCGCGACGCGGCACCCCGGGCTCTACCCGCTCACCCAGACGGCCCCCGGGGACGCCGAGCCCGACAGGGCGGAGGCCGCATCGGAGTCGGTCGCGGTCATCACGGCGGCGCTCGCGGGCTACGGCGTCGTCGGGACGGACATGGTCGACGTCGTCCGCACCGTCCGCGCAGCTCTGCACGGGTTCGTCGACCTCGAGCGCTCCTCCGGCTTCGGGATGCCGCGGTCGGTGGACGGGAGCTTCGCGGTGCTCGTCGACGCGCTCGACGCGGCCCTCCTCCGGCTCGGCAGGCCGGGTTCGCCGACCGGCACCGGCACTCCGGAATCCCAGCGTGTGAACCGGCAGGAGGATCGGGCGTAACGTCCGTGATCGTCCGGCCACCCGGCCAGGACTCCCCGACCGTCGCGGCCGTCTGGACCGCGCGAAGGAGCACAGCACATGCGTCACGCCACACTCGGCACCCTCGACGTCTCCCGCATCGGCCTCGGCTGCATGGGGATGAGCGCCTTCTACTCCGGCGTCGCCACCGACGATGCCGCGTCGACCGCCACGATCCACCGCGCGGTCGAGCTCGGGGTCACCTTCTTCGACACCGCCGAGATGTACGGCCCCTACATCAACGAGGAGCTCGTCGGGAAGGCGCTCGCACCGCACCGCGATGACGTCGTGATCGCGACGAAGGGCGGCACGATCAAGCACACGGGTGACGGGACCAGGGGGCTCGACGGCAGCCGCGACAACCTCCGACTCGCCGTCGAGGGGTCGCTGCAGCGCCTCGGGACCGACCACATCGACCTCTACTACCAGCACCGGATGGACCCGGGCACGCCGATCGAGGACACCGCCGGCGCCTTCGCGGAGCTCATCGGCGAGGGGAAGATCCTGCACTACGGCCTGTCCGAGGCAGCTCCCGACCGCATCCGCGCCGCGCACGCCGTGCACCCCGTGACGGCCGTGCAGACGGAGTACTCGCTCTGGACACGCGACCCGGAGGCCGACGTCATCCCGTTGCTCCGCGAGCTCGGCATCGGCTTCGTCCCGTACTCGCCGCTCGGCCGCGGGTTCCTGACGGGGGCCCTCCGCGACCTGTCGAGTCTCGACGCGGACGACTTCCGCCGGAACAACCCGCGCTTCCAGGGCGAGAACCTGGAGCGGAACCTGGCGATCGTCGACGAGGTGGAGCGCATCGCGCGCGAGGCGAACGCCACCCCGGCGCAGATCGCACTCGCCTGGGTCCTGTCGAAGGGCGATGACCTCGCACCGATCCCCGGCACGAAGCGCGTCAGCCGACTCGAGGAGAACCTCGGCTCCGACGACCTGGTGCTCACCCCCGACCAGCTCGCGACGCTCGACGGCCTCGAGCCCGCGGCCGGTGACCGCTACCCCGACATGACCGGCGTCCACATCTGACCCGAGGCCGGCCGGACGTGGTCGACGATCAGGCGTACCGCTTGGCGGCGCGGATCGCCGCTTCCGCGTAGGAGCCGCCGAACAGCAGCGTGTGGAGCAGGAGCGGGGCGAGCTGATGCAGCTCGACCCGCTCCTGCCATCCCGGGGCGAGGCGTGACTCGGCGTCGTACGCATCGACGACGGTGTCGAGGTGCGGCAACCCGAACAGCGATAGGAGCGCGAGGTCGGTCTCGGCGTGTCCCCCGTGCGCGATCGGGTCGATGAGCACGGCCCCGGTCGGCGCCCGTTCGTCATCCGGCCAGAGCACGTTCCCGCTCCACAGGTCGCCGTGGAGCCTGGCGGGCCCGGCTCCGACGAGTGCGGGCTGTCGCTCCTCGAACTCACCGGCCACCAGCCGTGCCGCGACGCGCTCGAACGGCGCGCCCTGACCCGTGCTGAAGCCGCCACGATCGACGATCCGCCGGACGAAGTCCATGATGCGGTGCTCGGCATAGAACGCTCCCCAGGTGCTCGGTGCATCCGCACTGGCGACGAAGGGCGTCCGGGACCGGCCCATCCGGAGCGGGGTCCCAGCGGGCCATCCGTCAGGAGGACAGCCCCACCATCCGCCACCTGCGGCATGCGTGTGGGCCAATGCTCGACCGAACCGTGCGGCGGCTCGTCGGGTGGGCCTCCCCTCGTGGACGAGGTCCATCGCGACCTGGGTCGGGGAGGACGAGCTGTCTGGGTGGACGCTGACCACGTCCACCCCACCCGTCGCCATCGCCTCCGCCATCCACAGGAGGCCAGCGGTCTCGCCGGCGGCCTCGGCGGCATCGGCGAAGGTCTTCACGTGCATCTCGGACATCGGACCATCCTCGTCGCCCCACCGGCACCGCGGCCGGATGACGTGCATCACCCATTGTCAGCATCGCATCCGCGATGTAAAATATGCATGCAGAACACGATGTGCGACCGGAGGTCGCCGACGAACGGAGGACCGCATGACCGCGACCGGCGTGATCGACGTGCCCCGCGCCTCCAGGCCGACTCCGGAGCACCGGACGCCCACGAGACCGCCGATGTCGGTGTGTGCCACATCGGTGTGTGCGACAGGGGAGCCGCTCCACGTCGAGCACGAACGTGCCCCGGTGTGGATGCGCGTCACCGGAGCGGTCCTGATCGTGCTCGGGACGGTCTTCACCGGGATCGTGCTCGGATGGCCTGGCTCCGCGCCGGAGGTGGCGCTCGTCCTCCCCGCGCTGCTCGCGATGGCGATCGGAGCCCTCGTCTGGTCTGCGCGGAGCGGCTTCGACATCACCGCTGATGCGGTCGTCCTCCGGTTCCGCCCGCTCCCGCCGATCACGATCCCACGCGAGCGCATCGCCGATGTGCGACTCGTCGACGCCGACGTCGGCACCTACGGCGGTGTCGGGCTCCGTGTCGGACGCGGCTGGCGTGCGGCGATGCTCACGCCGGGCCTCGGCATCGCCGTCACGGACGTCCGAGGTCGCACGTGGTTCGTCAGGACGGCACATCCGGAACGGGCGTTCCGCGCGCTCACACACCGGTCCGGGCGCGCTGGTGGGACAGGTCGCGAGGACTGAGGTCCGGGCGGGGAGCGGAGCGGTCGCCGACGGGCTTATACACGGGACCGGCGATTCTGGTCAACATCGGACTGGACATCCGCGAATCCGGCGACCTATGATAGAGGTTCGCGCTCCCTGGCATCGGTGTCGTCATATTGCGGTCGACACGCCATCACCAGTCTCCTGCAGGCCATCCACCACCTCCCGAATATTGCGGCGGGAGCGGAACGTCCGGCAGGAACCTCTCACCTGATCATCCCACAGGGCCTCCCGACCGAGCGTTGCGAAACGCGGTTCGAGGGCACAGGGGCGGATCGGCGTGGGAACGGGATCGGCGAGCGATCAGTCCATCCACCTACATGCTGCCTGTCAGTATCGGCCCGACGGGGCCATCCGGAGGTTACTTCCTTGGCTGCTGCGCCCAACGCATCCACCAACACACCCAAGAACGGCCGCAACGCATCGCGGCTCTCGTTCGCCAAGATCAAGGACACCCTCACGGTTCCTGATCTGCTCGCACTCCAGACGGAGAGCTTCGACTGGCTGGTCGGCAACGACATCTGGAAGGACCGCCTCGCAGAGGCGCAGTCCCAGGGTCGCACCGACATCGCCCTGCACTCCGGCCTCGACGAGATCTTCGAGGAGATCTCCCCGATCGAGGACCTCGGCGAGACGATGCAGCTGTCGTTCACCGCTCCGGAGCTCGAAGACCCGAAGTACTCGATCGACGACTGCAAGGAGCGCGGCAAGACCTACGCCGCCCCGCTGTACGTCAACGCCGAGTTCATGAACCACATGACGGGTGAGATCAAGACCCAGACGGTGTTCATGGGCGACTTCCCGCTCATGACCGAGCGCGGCACGTTCATCATCAACGGCACCGAGCGCGTCGTCGTCTCGCAGCTCGTCCGTTCCCCCGGTGTGTACTTCGAGCGCCAGCAGGAGAAGACGTCCGACAAGGACATCTACTCGGCGCGCGTCATCCCCTCGCGTGGTGCATGGCTCGAGTTCGAGATCGACAAGCGCGACCAGGTCGGCGTCCGCATCGACCGCAAGCGCAAGCAGAGCGTCACCGTCTTCCTCAAGGCCCTCGGCCTGACGAGCGAGGACATCCTCGAGCAGTTCCAGGGCTTCGCCTCGATCGAGGCGACCCTCGAGAAGGACGCCATCCTCACCAAGGAAGAGGCGCTCAAGGACATCTACCGCAAGCTCCGTCCGGGCGAGCAGGTGGCAGCAGAGGCCGCTCGCGCGCTCCTCGACAACTTCTACTTCAACTCCAAGCGCTACGACCTCGCCAAGGTCGGTCGTTACAAGATCAACCGCAAGCTCGGCATCGACGCACCGCTGTCGGACTCCGTGCTGACGGTCGACGACATCGTCGCGACGATCAAGTACCTCGTCTCGCTCCACGCCGAGCAGAAGACGATCAACGGCACCCGCGACGGCGAGCCCGTGCAGCTCCGCCTCGACGTGGACGACATCGACCACTTCGGCAACCGTCGCATCCGCGCCGTCGGCGAGCTCATCCAGAACCAGGTCCGCACCGGTCTGTCCCGCATGGAGCGCGTCGTCCGCGAGCGCATGACCACGCAGGACATCGAGGCGATCACCCCGCAGACCCTGATCAACGTGCGCCCCGTCGTCGCCGCGATCAAGGAGTTCTTCGGGACGAGCCAGCTGTCGCAGTTCATGGACCAGAACAACCCCCTCGCGGGTCTGACGCACAAGCGTCGCCTCTCCGCGCTGGGCCCGGGTGGTCTGTCCCGTGAGCGCGCCGGTGTCGAGGTCCGCGACGTCCACCCGTCGCACTACGGCCGCATGTGCCCGATCGAGACCCCGGAAGGCCCGAACATCGGCCTGATCGGTTCGCTCGCGTCGTTCGCGCGGATCAACTCCTTCGGCTTCATCGAGACCCCGTACCGCCGGGTCACGAAGGGCCAGGTCACCACGGACATCGACTACCTCACCGCCTCGGAAGAGGACGAGTACGTCGTGGCCCAGGCGAACGCGCCGCTGTCCGACGACTTCAAGTTCGTCGACGACAAGGTGCTCGTCCGCCGCAAGGGCGGTGACGTGGAGCTCGTCGACAAGAACGAGGTCGACTACATGGACGTCTCGCCGCGCCAGATGGTGTCGGTCGCGACCTCGCTCATCCCGTTCCTCGAGCACGACGACGCGAACCGCGCACTCATGGGTGCGAACATGCAGCGCCAGGCCGTGCCGCTCCTCCGTTCCGAGTCGCCGCTCGTCGGCACCGGCATGGAGGGCTACACCGCCATCGACGCCGGTGACGTCGTCACCGCCGACAAGGCCGGTGTCGTCCAGGCGGTCTCCGCCGACGCCGTCACCGTGCAGCTCGACGAGGGTGGGACGCAGACCTACTACCTCCGCAAGTTCGACCGCTCGAACCAGGGCACGAGCTACAACCACCGCGTCGTCGTGAACGCCGGTGAGCGGCTCGAGGTCGGCGAGGTCGTCGCAGACGGTCCCGCGACCGAGAACGGCGAGCTCGCGCTCGGCAAGAACCTGCTCGTCGCGTTCATGCCGTGGGAGGGCTACAACTACGAGGACGCGATGATCCTGTCGCAGAACCTCGTGAAGGACGACGTCCTCTCCTCGATCCACATCGAGGAGTACGAGGTCGACGCCCGCGACACCAAGCTCGGCAAGGAAGAGATCACCCGCGACCTCCCGAACGTCAGCCCGGACCTCCTGGCCGACCTCGACGAGCGCGGCATCATCCGGATCGGTGCCGAGGTCCGCCCCGGCGACATCCTGGTCGGCAAGGTCACGCCGAAGGGCGAGACCGAGCTCTCCGCCGAGGAGCGCCTGCTCCGCGCGATCTTCAACGAGAAGTCCCGCGAGGTCCGCGACACGTCGCTCAAGGTGCCCCACGGTGAAGAGGGCACGATCATCGGCGTCAAGGTGTTCGACGCGCAGGACGGCGACGACGAGCTCGGCTCGGGCGTCAACCAGCGCGTGGTCGTCTACATCGCCCAGAAGCGCAAGATCACCGCGGGTGACAAGCTCGCCGGCCGCCACGGGAACAAGGGCGTCATCTCGACGATCCTCCCGGTGGAGGACATGCCGTTCCTCGCGGACGGCACCCCGGTCGACATCGTCCTCAACCCGCTCGGCGTCCCCGGCCGCATGAACTTCGGCCAGGTCCTCGAGATCCACCTCGGGTGGCTCGCGAAGCAGGGCTGGAACGTCGAGGGCATCCAGGAGTGGGCATCGAGCCTCCCCGAGGCGGCGCACAGCGCAGCCCCCGGGACCAAGGTCGCGACCCCGGTGTTCGACGGTGCGTACGAGCGCGAGATCGAGGGCCTCCTCGACTCGACGCTCCCGAACCGCGACGGCGAGCGTCTGATCGGTTCGTCCGGTAAGGCGCAGCTCTTCGACGGCCGCTCCGGCGAGCCGTTCCCGGAGCCCGTGTCGGTCGGCTACATGTACATCCTGAAGCTGCACCACCTGGTCGACGACAAGATCCACGCACGCTCGACCGGCCCGTACTCGATGATCACGCAGCAGCCGCTGGGTGGGAAGGCGCAGTTCGGCGGTCAGCGCTTCGGTGAGATGGAGGTGTGGGCCCTCGAGGCCTACGGAGCGGCGTACGCGCTGCAGGAGCTCCTGACCATCAAGTCCGACGACATCCTCGGCCGCGTGAAGGTCTACGAGGCGATCGTCAAGGGTGAGAACATCCAGGAGCCCGGTATCCCCGAGAGCTTCAAGGTCCTCATGAAGGAGATGCAGTCGCTGTGCCTGAACGTCGAGGTCCTCTCGGCCGACGGCACCACGGTGAGCCTGCGCGACACGGACGACGAGGTCTTCCGTGCCGCTGAGGAACTCGGCATCAACATCTCCTCGCGGTTCGAGTCGTCGTCCATCGACGACATCTGATCCCGCCCGTCAATCGTCTGTCTACCCAAGAGAGAAGAACATTGCTCGAAGCAACTTCCTTTGACGAACTGCGGATCGGCCTTGCAACTGCCGAGGACATCCGCAAGTGGTCGTACGGCGAGGTCAAGAAGCCGGAGACCATCAACTACCGCACCCTGAAGCCCGAGAAGGACGGTCTGTTCGGTGAGCAGATCTTCGGTCCTTCGCGCGACTGGGAGTGCGCCTGCGGCAAGTACAAGCGAGTCCGGTTCAAGGGCATCGTCTGCGAGCGCTGCGGCGTCGAGGTCACGAAGTCGTCGGTGCGCCGTGAGCGCATGGGCCACATCGAGCTCGCCGCCCCGGTCACGCACATCTGGTACTTCAAGGGCGTCCCGTCGCGACTCGGCTACCTGCTCGACATGGCCCCGAAGGACCTCGAGAAGGTCATCTACTTCGCGGCGTACATGATCATCGACATCGACCAGGACGGCCGCCACGCGGACATGCCCGGGCTCGAGAACGAGCTGCGCCTCGAGATCAAGACCCTCGAGGGTCAGCGCGACTCGATCGTCGCCGACCGCCTCAAGAAGCTCGAGGACGACCTCGCAGCGCTCGAGGAAGAGGGCGCCAAGTCCGACCAGAAGCGTCGGACCAAGGACGGCGCCGAGAAGGAGATGTCCCAGGTCCGCAAGTCCTTCGACGAGGACATCACCCGCCTCGAGCGTGTGTGGGAGGACTTCCGCAACCTCAAGGTCGGTGACCTCAAGCCCGAGGACGCCGTCTTCCACGAGCTCCAGGACCGCTTCGGGATCTACTTCGACGCCTACATGGGCGCCGAGGCGATCAAGCTGCGCCTCGAGTCGTTCGACCTGACCGCCGAGGCCGAGGCGCTGCACCTGCAGATCGCCGAGGGCAAGGGCCAGAAGAAGATCCGCGCGATCAAGCGTCTCCGCGTCGTGAACTCCTTCCTCATCACCGGCAACTCGCCGGCGGCGATGGTCCTCGACGTGGTCCCGGTGATCCCGCCGGAGCTCCGCCCGATGGTCCAGCTGGACGGTGGCCGCTTCGCGACCTCCGACCTCAACGACCTCTACCGTCGTGTGATCAACCGCAACAACCGTCTCCGCCGCCTGCTCGACCTCGGTGCCCCCGAGATCATCGTGAACAACGAGAAGCGCATGCTCCAGGAGGCCGTCGACGCACTGTTCGACAACGGTCGTCGTGGTCGCCCCGTCACGGGTACCGGCAACCGCGCCCTGAAGTCCCTGAGCGACATGCTCAAGGGGAAGCAGGGTCGTTTCCGCCAGAACCTGCTCGGCAAGCGCGTCGACTACTCGGGTCGTTCGGTCATCATCGTCGGCCCGCAGCTCAAGCTCCACCAGTGCGGTCTGCCCAAGCAGATGGCGCTCGAGCTGTTCAAGCCGTTCGTGATCAAGCGCCTCATCGACCTGTCGCACGCGCAGAACATCAAGTCCGCCAAGCGCATGGTCGAGCGTTCGCGTCCGCAGGTCTGGGACGTGCTCGAGGAGATCATCCGCGAGCGTCCGGTGCTCCTCAACCGAGCACCCACGCTGCACCGTCTCGGCATCCAGGCCTTCGAGCCCCAGCTCGTCGAGGGCAAGGCGATCCAGCTGCACCCGCTCGTCTGCGCCGCGTTCAACGCGGACTTCGACGGTGACCAGATGGCCGTCCACCTGCCGCTCTCGGTCGAGGCCCAGGCCGAGGCACGCATCCTGATGCTCGCCTCGAACAACATCCTGAAGCCGTCCGACGGCCGTCCGGTGACCCTGCCCGCACAGGACATGATCATCGGTCTGCACCACCTGACGACGGTCACCGAGGGCGCGATCGGCGAGGGCCGTGCGTTCTCGTCCGTGGCCGAGGCGATCCTCGCGAAGGACCAGAACTCGCTGCACCTGAACGCGAAGGTCAAGATCCGCATGTCGGACCTGTACTTCGCCGAGGGCGACGCACCCGAGGGCTTCGAGCAGGGCAAGCCGTTCATCCTCGACACCACGCTCGGCCAGGCGCTCTTCAACGAGACCCTCCCGACGGACTACCCGTTCGTCCAGAAGGTCGCCGACAAGGGCACGCTCTCCGCGATCGTCAACGACCTCGCAGAGCGGTACCCCAAGGTCGAGGTCGCCGCAGCACTCGACCGGATCAAGGACGCCGGCTTCTACTGGGGCACCCGCTCGGGCGTCACTGTGGCGCTGTCCGACGTCGTGACCCCGCCGCGCAAGGCCGAGATCATCGCGGGCTACGAGATCCAGGCCGCCAAGGTCCAGGGCGAGTTCGACAAGGGTCTGATCACCGACGCGGAACGTCGCGCCGACCTGATCAAGATCTGGACCGAGGCCACCAACGAGGTCGCCGCCGAGATGCGCGCGAACTTCCCGAAGGACAACACCATCAACCGCATGGTGTCCTCCGGTGCTCGTGGTAACTGGCTGCAGGTCCGGAACATCGCCGGCATGCGTGGTCTGGTGAACAACCCGAAGGGCGAGATCATCGCCCGCCCGATCATCAACTCGTACCGCGAGGGCCTGACCGTGGCGGAGTACTTCATCGCCACGCACGGTGCTCGGAAGGGCCTGGCCGACACCGCGCTCCGGACGGCGGACTCCGGGTACCTCACCCGTCGTCTCGTCGACGTGTCGCAGGACGTCATCATCCGCGAGGACGACTGTGGGACGAGCCGTGGGCTCGAGCTGCCGATCGCCACAGCTGGTGCGGACGGCAAGCTGGTCCGTGACGAGACCGTCGAGAACACCGTCTACTCCCGCACGCTCGCGACCGACGTCGTGAACGCCAAGGGCGAGGTGCTCGCGACGGCCGGCGACGACGTGGGTGACGTCCTCATCGACGCACTCGTGGCGAAGGGCGTCGAGAGCATCAAGGTGCGCTCGGTCCTGACCTGCGAGTCGAGCGTGGGTGTCTGCGCGCGGTGCTACGGCCGTTCGCTCGCCACCGGCAACCTCGTCGACATCGGTGAGGCCGTCGGCATCATCGCGGCCCAGTCGATCGGTGAGCCCGGCACGCAGCTGACCATGCGTACCTTCCACACGGGTGGTTCGGCATCGGCGGACGACATCACGCAGGGTCTCCCCCGCGTGACGGAGCTCTTCGAGGCCCGCACCCCGAAGGGCGCTTCCCCGATCGCCGAGGCCGCAGGCCGCGTCGTCATCGAGGACACGGACAAGCAGCGTCGGATCATCCTGACCCCGGACAACGGCGACGAGCCGTTCATCTACCCGGTGCTCAAGCGTGCGACCCTGCTCGTCGAGGACGGCCAGCACATCGAGCTCGGTGGGCAGTTCATCGCCGGTGCGGTGGACCCCAAGGAGGTCCTCCGGGTCAAGGGTGTCCGTGAGGTGCAGAAGCACCTCGTGGGTGGCGTCCAGGACGTCTACCGCTCGCAGGGTGTGCCGATCCACGACAAGCACATCGAGGTCATCGTCCGACAGATGCTCCGCAAGGTCACCGTCGTCGACCACGCCGACACCGATCTGCTCCCGGGTGAGCTCGTCGACCGTTCGCGGTACAACGAGATCAACCGTGCGGCACTCCAGGAGGGCAAGAAGACCGCTTCCGCCCGCCAGGAGGTCATGGGCATCACGAAGGCGTCCCTCGCGACCGAGTCGTGGCTGTCCGCTGCGTCCTTCCAGGAGACCACCCGCGTCCTCACGCAGGCGGCCATGGAGGGCAAGCGCGACTCGCTCGTCGGCCTCAAGGAGAACGTCATCATCGGGAAGCTCATCCCTGCGGGGACGGGTCTCAGCCGGTACCGCGACGTGGACGTCCAGGCCACCGAAGAGGCGAAGGCGGAGCGGTACCCCAACCGCATCTTCGCCGACGACTCGTCGTTCTCGGACGCCGACCTGAGCTTCGTCGACTTCGACAGCTTCTCGTCGGACGACTTCACGCCCGGGACGTACAACTGATCGGTCAGCCGACATGGTGACTGAGTGACACAGAAGGGCCCCGCACCGATTGGTGCGGGGCCCTTCTGCGTCGGCGGGTCGCGTCGGCGGGTCGCGGTGGCGGAACCGGGTCCCGGTGGCGACCGTGGGTCGGACTGGAGGGACGGTGCGGGCCGGCACCGTCCCTCCAGTCCGACAGGTGGTCCGCCGGCGCGTCAGCGATCAGCGGTCTCGTCGATCAGCGAGTAGAGGCTGAGCAGGTTGCCGTCCGGGTCGCGGAAGTCGAACCAGTCGACGGCACCGGGGACGCGCTCGACCGGGCCGACGTCGATCCCCAGCGCAGCGATGCGGGCGTGCTGCGCGGCGACGTCGTCGACTCCGAAGCGCACCGCGACCTCGTTCTCGTCGGCATGGGCATCGACGACGAGCTGGATCCAGATGCCGCCGATCTCGTACTCGGCGACGCCCTCGGCGGGCTCGAGGTCCGGCTCCTCGCGCTCGAACACCGCGCCGTACCAGAGGCACGCGGACTCGATGTCGCTGACCGGCAGCCCGACCGTCACGCTCGTGATGTCCATGGTCCATCTTGGTCCACCGGTGCCCGGCGCGTCGAGACATCCGTGCCGACCGGTCGGGACATCCGTGCCGACCGGTCGCCGCGAGGTCGTCGGGACTCCTGCCAGGATGGAGGCATGTCCTCCCTCGCCGATCGCGTCGTCGCGCCCGCCCACCTGGAGACCCCCGCACCGCTCGACGGCGTGACGTTCCGCCCGGGGGCGTTGTCCGACGTGCCGGCGATGCACCGTGTGCTGCTCGCCGCGTGTGCGGTGGACTCGCCGGACGAACGTCCTGCACAGGACGACATCGAGTACGAACTGTCCACAACCGGACTGGTCCCGGCCACGGACAGCCTCGTGGCCCTGGATGCTGATGGACATGTCATCGGCTACGTCATCGTCATGCTCCACCCGGCCCACGAGTCCCTCGTCCGCGTCTGGCTCCCCGGCGAGGTCGACCCCGCGCACCGGGGGCGGGGAATCGGCCGGCGGCTGCTCGCGTGGCAGCTCGGTCGCGCACGCCAGTTGCTCGCCGGGCTCCGCGTCGACCTCCCCGCGCAGCTCGAGCTCACCGATCGACAGGGTTCGCCGGCGCTGGCGCTCGCGGCGCGCTTCGGGATGGAGCCGACGCGGTACTGGTTCGACCTCACCAGGGACCTCACCGACCCGGTCGACGTCGCACCGGCACCCGACGGCTACACGCTCCGGCAGTACGTCTCCGACGACCTCGAGGGAATGCGTCTGGCCAAGAACGACTCGTTCCGCGACCACTGGGGCTCGCAGCCGACGCCGGCCGAGGACTGGGCTCGTGCTCGATCGGCGCCGGCGTTCCGCGGAGACCTGTCGCGGGTCGTCACCGACGCGCAGGGCACCATCGTGGCGTTCGCCTTCGTCGACGTGGACCCGGAGTCGTTCGAAGCCCGGGGCGGGAGCTTCGGGTACGTCGACTACGTCGGCGTGGTCCGCGCACACCGCGGACGCGGTCTCGCGCGCGTGGTGCTCAGCAGCGTGCTCGCCGCGATCCGTGCCGACGGCCTCGCCGCCGCGGTGCTCGACGTCGACGCCGAGAACCCGACCGGTGCGCTCGGGCTCTACGAACGCCTCGGGTTCACGCGCGGGACGGTCGCGGTCACGCACACCCTGCACTTCTGAGCACTGCCGGAGTCGCCGCCCCTCCGGACCGCCCCGTCGAGAGTCTGCCGGACCCCTCTTTCTGGGACTGCTCGAAGAGCACGCCGACGAATTAGCGTTGGGCCACGGCCGCAGACCGTCATCGGTACCCGAACCGCGACACGGCTCCCAGACGTGCGACACCAAGGAGGTGAGGGAGCACCATGGCAACCCTCTCTGAGATCCTCATCCTCAACGGTGCTCTGCCCATCGAGCACCTCGACACCCTGACCGGTGACGAGATGGTGGACGAGAAGAACATCCGGTCCCTCGTCGACCGCGGCGTCGTGAGCGAGGCGCAGTTCATCACCGCGCGCGCCGCGTCGAACAACTCCAAGACCGTCCCGCTCACCGACTACCCGGTGGACGGCACCGCGGTGTCGATGCTGCCCGCAGCACTCTGCCGTCGGCACAGCGTGCTCGGCATCGGGTTCGAGGGCGACGCGCTGGTGCTCGCCATGGTGAACCCCGCGAACGTGCTCGCGCTCGACGACGCCCGGGCTTCGTCCGGCCGCGTCATCAAGCCGCTGCAGGTCGACGAGCGTGACCTCGCGTCGGCGCTCGACCGCTACCTCCGCGCCGACGACGAGCTGAACGACCTGACGTCCTCGCTCGAGCAGGAGGCCTCCGTCACCGAGACGCAGGCCGACCTCTCCGACGGTGCACTCGACGACGTCCCGATCGTCCGGTTCGTGAACCTGCTCGTCTCCCAGGCGATCCAGGACCACGCGTCGGACATCCACATCGAACCCGGCGAGCACGAGGTGCGGGTCCGCTACCGCATCGACGGCGTGCTCCACGAGATGACCCCGGCGCCGAAGAACATCCAGAACGGTGTCATCTCGCGCCTCAAGATCATGAGCGACATCGACATCGCCGAGCGACGGAAGCCCCAGGACGGCCGTATGTCGGTCCGGCACGGTGGCCGCCAGATCGACCTCCGCGTCGCGACCCTGCCGACGGTGTGGGGCGAGAAGGTCGTCATGCGCATCCTCGACAACACGAACACGTCGATGACGCTCAAGGACCTCAACCTGCTCGACCGGAACTTCGAGGCGTACCAGGCGTCGTACTCCAAGCCGTACGGCATGATCCTCGTCACGGGCCCGACGGGTTCCGGCAAGTCCACCACGCTCTACACGACGTTGAACGCGGTCGCGAAGCCCGAGATCAACGTCATCACGGTCGAGGACCCGGTCGAGTACCGGATGCCGGGCATCAACCAGGTGCAGGTCAACCCGAAGGCCGGGCTGACGTTCGCCTCGGCGCTCCGCAGCATCCTCCGCTCCGACCCCGACGTCGTCCTGCTCGGCGAGATCCGTGACCACGAGACGGCCCAGATCGCGATCGAGGCATCGCTCACCGGCCACCTCGTCCTCTCCACCCTCCACACGAACGACGCCCCCTCGGCCGTCGTCCGTCTGACCGAGATGGACATCGAGCCGTTCCTCGTCGGGTCGGCCCTCGACTCGGTGGTGGCCCAACGACTCGCGCGCCGGCTCTGCGACCGCTGCAAGGCACCTGCGGAGCACACGTTCGAGCACCTCCGCGACCTGCGATTCGTGAACGACTGGAACCCCGACGTCCCCGAGATCTTCATGCCCGTGGGGTGCGCCGTCTGCTCGAACACGGGCTACCGCGGCCGCATCGCCCTGCACGAGGTCATGACGGTCACCGAGGAGATCGAGCGGCTCGCCGTCTCGCGTGCCTCGAGCGCGGAGATCAGTCGTGTCGCGCAGGACCAGGGCATGCTCACCCTCCGTCAGGACGGCTGGGAGAAGGTCAAGCTCGGCCTCACCAGCGTCGAGGAGATCCTCCGCGTCGTCGCGTAGGACTCCTCCCCCTCCACATCGATGACGAGCCCGATCACGGGCTCGTTGCACAGCACTGCTCACAGACAGGGACACGCATGAGCGACTCCGTGTACGACATCACGTCGCCGGACGACGGGATCGCCGCCGGATGGCATCCGGGACAGCCGGGCACGGAGGTCGGCGGTCGCCGTGCCGCCCGACTCGCGGCTGGTGGCGAGGTGCCGTACGTGCCGCAGACCTCCGTCGCGCCGATGACCGTGCCCGCTCCGGCGGCTCGCGTGTTCGACCTGTCCGACGAGAGCACGTGGGATCTCGCGCCTGCGGCGCCGGCGCCGATCGCATCCGCGCCGGTCGCGTCCGCGTCGGTTGCTCCCGCCGTGCCGACTCCGACGTGGGCCACGCCGGTCCCCATCTCCCCGACGACCGCCGCGTACTCGTTCGCCGATGCGCCCACCGCGTCCGTCCCGGCGCCGGCGTTCGTCCCCGCACCGCCGACTCACGCCGCTCCGCTCGTCGCCCCGTCCACCGCGATCAGCTCGGACGTCCGGATCGAGTACACGCACCACGCTCGCGAGGTCGCCGACCCCGACCTCATCACCGCCCTCTCCGAGGTCGTGCGCCAGGGCGCCTCCGACCTCCACGTCACCGCGAACGCGGCGCCGACCGTCCGCGTCGACGGCTCGCTCCGCCCCGCAGTGCCGGGAGGCCCGTGGTCGCGCGCCAAGGTCATCGCCGCGCTGACGACGATGGCGAGCACCGACCAGCTCGCGCAGTTCGAGGAGAAGCAGGAGCTCGACTTCGCGTACTCGCTGTCCACGGAGTCCCGGTTCCGCGTGAACTTCTACCAGCAGCGCGGCAACTGGGGTGCGGCCTTCCGTCTGATCCCCACCAAGATCAAGACCCTGAAGGACCTCGGCATCCCGGACCACGTCGGGGACTTCTCGAAGCTGCCGCGCGGACTGGTCCTCGTGACCGGCCCGACCGGTTCCGGCAAGTCGACGACGCTCGCGGCCCTGATCGACCTGGTCAACGAGACCCGTGCCGACCACATCGTGACGGTCGAGGACCCGATCGAGTTCATGCACGAGCACAAGCGGGCGATCATCAACCAGCGCGAGGTCGGGGCCGACACGCACTCGTTCGCGAACGCGCTCAAGCACGTGCTCCGGCAGGACCCCGACGTGATCCTCATCGGCGAGCTCCGCGACCTCGAGACGATCTCGGTGGCGCTGACCGCCGCAGAGACCGGCCACCTGGTGTTCGCGACCCTGCACACCCAGGACGCACCCGGCACGATCGACCGTGTCATCGACGTGTTCCCGCCGCACCAGCAGGGCCAGATCCGCACGCAGCTCGCCACGACGCTCCAGGGTGTCGTCTGCCAGACGCTCGTGCCGAAGGCGACCGGCACCGGTCGAGTCGTCTCCACCGAGATCATGCGCACCACCCCCGCCATCGGGAACCTCATCCGCGAGGGCAAGACGTACCAGATCACCTCCGCGATGCAGGCCGGCAAGGACCTCGGCATGCACACGATGGACCAGGACCTCGCCGACCTGGTCAACGTCGGGACCATCACCCGCAAGGCCGCCATGGAGAAGGTGCACGACAAGGAGGGCTTCGACCGGCTCGTGCAGCGCGTCGAGAGTCCGTCGGACGCCTCGGCCGATGCGATCGCCGCGAGCGGGATCGACTTCGGCGACAAGTACTCCGGAGGAGACTTCTGATGTCACTCGCATTCGACTACCGCGGGCGCGACACCGCCGGCAAGATCGTCAAGGGCAAGCTCGACGCGGCGTCCGAGGGCGCTGCCGTCGCCCGACTCCGAACCATGGGCGTCTCGCCGATCTCCCTCGCCGAGGCGAAGGCCGGCACCGGGCTCCAGTCCGAGATCAAGATCCCGGGGTTCGAGAAGGGCGTCGGGCTGAAGGACCTGGCAATCATGGCGCGGCAGGCGTCCACCATGCTCTCGTCCGGCCTGTCGCTGTTGCGTGCACTGTCGATCCTCGCCGACCAGACGGAGTCGAAGAAGCTCAAGGACATCATCGGCAAGGTGCGCGACGAGGTCGAGCGCGGGGTGTCGTTCTCCGACGCGGTGGCCAAGTACCCGGTCGACTTCCCGCCGATCATGATCAACATGCTGAGGGCCGGCGAGACCGGCGGCTTCCTCGACAAGGCCATGGACTCGATCGCGACGAACTTCGAGAAGGAGCACAAGCTCCGCTCGACGATCAAGTCCGCGATGACCTATCCCGTCGTGGTGCTCGTGATGTCGCTCGTCGCCGTCGTGGTGATGCTCGTCTTCATCGTCCCGATCTTCCAGAACATGTTCGCCAGCCTCGGCGGCCAGCTCCCGCTGCCGACGCTGATCCTCGTCTACGCGTCGCACGCGATGCGCTGGGTGGGACCGTTGCTCGCCGTCGTGATCATCGTCGGGTGGCTCTGGTACCGGGCGAACAAGAACACCGACCGTGTCCGCGGGTTCCTCGACCCGCTCCGGCTGCGGCTGCCCGTGTTCGGCGCGCTCTCGAAGAAGATCGTCATCGCGCGGTTTGCTCGGAACTTCTCGAACATGATCGGTGCAGGAGTTCCTATTCTCCAGGCGTTGAAGATCGTTGGGGAAGTGTCGAACAACTTCGTCGTGCAGAGAGCTTTGGAGCGAGTTGCGGAATCGGTCCGGAAAGGCGAATCCATCGCCGGCCCGCTCGCACGGGAATCAGTGTTCCCGACTATGGTCTCGCAAATGGTCGCCGTCGGTGAGGATGCCGGATCTCTCGAGGTGATGCTCGAGAAGATCGCGATCTTCTACGATGCAGAAGTCGAGTCCACCACGGAATCGCTGACGAGCCTGATCGAGCCTTTGCTGATCGCATTCCTCGGTGTCGTGGTCGGTGGAATGATCGTCGCGCTGTACCTGCCGATCTTCAAGATCACGAGCCTCATCCACTGAGGCTCCGCGCACATGGCCCGTCCGACCTCGTTGGTCCGGCGGGCCATGTGCATTCCGGCAGCGTGCCCCCCGCACAGGGGGAGATCGCCCGAGCGATGCCCCCGTTACTGGGGGCATTTCGATACCCCCTTGGCCCCCGTTCTCGGGATTATGCCCAGAATCGACGCCGAATACGCTGATCACCGGCGGCAGAGCACCAGCCCCAACATCCCAATCACATTTCCCGAAGGAATGGACACCTCATGTACTTCCGTCTCATGGGCAAGCTCAACGCTCGCCGCCAGAACCTGACCGAGCAGAACGAGAAGGGCTTCACCCTGATCGAGCTCCTGGTCGTCGTCATCATCATCGGCATCCTCGCCGCGATCGCCATCCCGGTCTACCTGGGTGTGCAGAACAACGCCAAGGACTCGGGCGTGCAGAACGACGTCTCCAACCTGAAGACCGCCGCGGTCAGCGCGATGACGCAGAACAGCAACGCCCTCCCGAGCGCCCTGACCGCATCGGCCGCCACGGGCATCAACGCAGCGACCGTCACCGGTGGCCAGACGTGGTCGGACGCCGGCGCCACCTGGAGCGACTCCGAGACCGAGCTCAAGTTCGTCCCCGGCACCGGTTCCGCGTTCTGCGTCCAGGGCAAGAGCAGCACGGGCAAGACCTTCTTCGCGAACCAGACCGCCGGTGTGAAGTCCGGCACCTGCGCTTGATGAGCGCCGCCGGCCGCTCCTGAGGAGCGGCCGGTTCCGGAGGGGGTCGGGGTTCGCCCCGGCCCCTTCCGCGCAGGTACGGACGGGTACATCGACACCCCGGAGGAGGTGGCAACGATGATCAGCACGATCGCACGCAGGCTCGAGCGGGCACGCGACGAGCGCGGGTTCACCCTCGTCGAGGTGATCATCGCGATGACGCTCTTCGCCCTCATCGTCGCCGGCGCCCTCGCGGGCATCGCCACGGTGATGCGCATCACCTCCGACAACACGGGCCGCTCCGCTGCCGTGAACCTGGCCTCGTCCGCGATCGACTCCGCCCGCGTCGAGGCGGCGAGCAACATCACGGGGATGTCCGGATCGACCACGAGCACGCCGGTCGACGGCCGTTCCTACAAGGTCGTCCGGACGCTCGCGTGGCAGTACACGAACGGCACCTCGAACCAGTGCTCGGCGTCGTCCACCGGGACGGCTGCGCAGCTCCTCTTCCTCCACATCCACATCACCGTGACGTGGAACGGCATGGGGTCCGCGGCACCCGTGAAGCAGAACACGATCTTCGCCCCCGCGAGCAAGATCAACGACCCGACGCTCGGGACGGTCCTCGTCTCGGTGCAGTCGATCACCGGCAGCGGGGGAGTCGGGAACATCACGGCGACGATCGCGCCCGCGACCGGTGCCGGGTACAGCTCGAACACGGCGGTCGCACTCGCTGCGCAGCCTCCGGTGACGAACGCCGACGGCTGCTCGATCGCGACGAAGGTGACGCCCGGTACGTACTTCGTCACGCTGACGCCCCCGGGTGGCCAGTACCGCGACGAGAACCTGGTGGCGAGCCCGGTCAAGACGATCGTCGTCGGTGCAGGTCAGTCGAGCGGCGCCTCGTTCAACTACGACCCGGCGGTGGACGTCAAGATGAACTACGCCACGAACGCGACGAGCACGACCATGCTGCCGACGAACCTGACGACGTCCTTCGTCAGCTCCTACGGCGCGGTCAAGCTGACCGGGACCCCCACCGACCAGTGGGTGACGCCGATCTCCTCCGGGTACGTCGTGTACCCGGGGTCGTTCGACTCGAACGTCAAGAACGCCGACGGCTCGACCAACACGAACAGCTGCCTGTCGACCGACCCGACGATGTGGCCCCGCGCCGCCGACGGGCGGGTCGGCAAGACGCCGTCGCCGTCGGTCGGCATCGGCAACACGACCGCGAACGTCCCGATGGGGCTCGTGACGGTCACCATCAGCAAGTCCGACACCATCCTCACGGCGACCACCGCCACCGCGGCCAACGGCGACCCCGGGTGCGTGGTCGGTCAGACGATGAACTTCACCCGCGCCGCGACGAACGGCTCCGGCGGCTCCGTCGACGTGACGCTTGCGCTGCCGTACGGGACGTGGTCGGTGACGAGCCAGAAGAACGCAGCCTCGAACCCCGTCAACGTGACCCCGAAGACGCTGCTGGGCGTGCTGCTGAACACCGGGTCGGTCACGCTCGATCCGCGAGTCGCACCGTGATGCGCCGGCTGCGCGACGTCGCGAACCGTGAGGGCGGTCTGACGATGATCGAGCTCCTCGTCGCCATGGGGCTCTTCGCGGTGCTGCTGACCATCGTCGTGGGGACGTTCGTGTCGATCACGAAGGCAACGAGCTTCGCCGCGGCACGCGACACGAACACCCGCGTCGCGACCAACGGCATGGACGAGCTCACGAAGATGATCCGGTCCGCGGCGGACAACCCCGTCGTCGGCGCGGGGGACACGCCCGCGTTCACCGTCGCCGGGCCCGAGACGATGACGTTCTCGACCCTGGTGTCATCGGGCCGCGACGCCGTGCCGCAGCAGATCACCTTCGCCCTCGACGGTGCCCGGAACCTCACCGAGACGAGCGCCGCGGCCTCCGCGAACGGGACCTACTTCACCTTCGGTACCCCGGGCGCGGCGCGCGTCGTGACCGCCTCGGTCGGTGCGACACCGAGCGGCGGCGACCCGCTCTTCCAGTACCGCGACGGGGGCGGCAACGTCCTGACCCCGTCGACCACCACGAACCAGCTCACGCTCGATCAGCGCAACCAGATCGCGTCCGTCACCGTCACGCTCCGCATCGCGAACACGAGGAGCACGCTCACCAACGGTGTCGTCCTGAAGAACACGATCGGCCTGCCCAACCTCCTCGAACCCACCGGGAGCTCGACATGATCCGTCTCCGGCGCCTCCTGCGTCTCGATGCGATGCAGGACGAGCGGGGCATGGCGCTCGCCATCGCGATCATCTTCGGCACCGTCATCGTGTTCATGGTCGCCACCGCCGTGACGGTCGCGACCTCGGGCATCCGGAAGTCGGTCACCGACGCCGACTGGAACGGGTCGCTGAGCGCCGCGTACGCAGGCATCCAGGACTACGAGGCCCGGCTCTCCAACGACACCGGCTACACCCAGTACGGCAACCCGAGTGCGCCGTTCAGCGCGAGCAGCGCCGGGCTCCTGACGCTCCCGCCGACGACGAACGACGCGCTCGGCACCGGTGCGTCCGGGTCGTGGGCCTCCGTGCCGGACACCGACGGCACGGCGAAGTACCGGTACGAGGTCGACGCGTCGAAGTACTACGACACCGGCATCATCCGGGTGCGGGCGACCGGCAAGGTGAACAACGCCGTCCGGACGGTCACGGCGAGCATCAGGCAGCAGGGATTCATCGACTTCCTCTACTTCACCGACTTCGAGATCCAGGATCCGCAGATCACCGGCGCGAACGTCACGAACTGCGTCAAACACGCGTGGGAGGGCACGGGCCGGACGCGGCAGACGTCCGCGAACCCGAACCCCTGCGGTGAGATCGCCTTCGGCGGTGGGGACAAGATCGACGGGCCTGCGCACTCGAACGACACCATGCGCATCTGCGACGCGCAGTTCACGAGCCAGATCACGACGTCGAACCCGAACGCCGATCCGACGACCGGTCTGCGGTACTCGAAGGTCACCTCGCAGAACGCGGCGTGCTCCGGGCAGGTCTTCCCCGCCGGTGTCTCGCAGCCGGCGTTCACCTCGACCATCCCGATGCCGTCGACCAACGCGCAGCAGAAGGCGGCCACGCGCTACGACCTCGCGACGAACCGCTCTCCCGGGTGTCTCTACACCGGACCCACGGACATCGTCTTCAACGCCAACGGCACCATGACGGTGAAGTCGCCGAACACGCTGTACACGCAGACCGCCAACGACGACTCGTCGGCCGGTCAGAACACAGCCGCGTGTGGGACACCGGCACAGCTGAAGTCCCCGGCCGGCGCCACGATCACGGTGCCTGCCAACAACCTCGTCTACGTGCAGAACGTGCCGTCGTCGCCGACCGACAAGAACTACACCTCGACGACGGCGCTGCGGGACACGTGCAACCAGGGCAACGGTGTCGGGTACCCACGAGCCGGCGAGACGACGTCGCTCCTCAGCTCGAGCCCGTGCAGCTACGGGTCCCGGAACGGCGACGCGTTCGTCCGTGGCGACTTCAGCGGCCAGCTCACGGTCGCCGCCGAGAACAGCCTCTACGTCACGGGCGACATCGACTACCAGGACAAGAGCTCGGACATCCTCGGCCTGACGGCGACGAACGCGATCTCGGTCTACAACCCGATGAAGGCCTCCAGCTGCGGGTTCTTCGGGACGAGCACCTGCTACTCCTCGCTGCTCGCTGACACGGACCGCGAGATCGATGCGGCAGTCATCTCCGCAGCCCACACGTTCCAGGTGCAGAACAGCGCCTACGGGGGAGGTCGCGGGACCCTGACCCTCTACGGTGCCATCGCGCAGAAGTTCCGCGGCGTCGTGAGCACGAACGGGAACGGGTACATCAAGAACTACGTCTACGACTCACGTCTCAAGCACACGGCCCCGCCGAAGTTCCTCAACCCGGTGACCACCACGTACGGCATCACCACGATCGCCGAGGTCTCCCCGGCCTACAACGTCAACGGCAGCTGCGTCCAGAAGTCCGGAGTGTGCGTCTGATGGGGATCGTCCAGTTCGCGGGGATCGCGACCGTCCTCGGCGGCGTGTTCGGCCTGCTCATCGGCTCCTTCCTGAACGTGGTCGTGTACCGCGTCCCCGCCGGCATGAGCGTCGTGGCTCCGGCGTCCGCCTGCCCGAGGTGCGGGAAGGCGATCCGGGGCTTCGACAACGTGCCCGTACTGTCGTGGCTCGTGCTCGGGGGGAAGTGCCGCGACTGTCGCGAGCCCATCTCGGTCCGGTACCCGCTCGTGGAACTCGCCACGGGCCTCCTGTTCGTCGTCGTGGCACTCCGGTTCTGGCCGGTCGCGTCCGGCGCGACCACCCTGCCTGGAGGCACGACCGACGCCGGTCTCGCCGCTCGCCTCGTGCTCCTGGTCGCGTTCCTGTACCTGATGGCGATCAGCGTCGCGCTGGCGCTCATCGACCTCGACACGCACACGCTGCCGAACGCGATCACCTACCCGTCGTACATCGTGCTCGCGGTCCTGCTCGCCGGCGTGTCCGCGCTCGACGGCGACTGGGAGCCGTTCATCCGCGGCGCGATCGGTGCTGCCGTCCTCGGCGTCGTCTACCTCGTCCTCGCGGTCGCGGTGCCGGGCGGCATGGGCCTCGGGGACGTGAAACTGGCCGGCATCCTCGGTCTCGCGCTCGCGTACCTCGGATGGGGACCCCTCGCAGTGGGTGCTTTCGGTGCGTTCTTCCTCGGAGGTATGTTCGCGCTGTTCCTCATGGTGACGCGACGTGCCGGGAGGAAGTCCGGGATCCCCTTCGGCCCCTGGATGCTCGCCGGCGCATGGGTCGGTGTCCTCGTCGGGACTCCGGTCATGGACTCCTACATCCGCCTCATCGGACTGGCCTGACGGCCAGGACCGACCACCGCCATCACAAAGGGACTGACATGGGCAAGAGCATCGTCGGCCTCGACATCGCCGGGACATCGATCCGGGCCGTCGAGGTCGCGGACGCCGACAAGGGGCGACCGACCGTCGTGCGCTTCGCCGAGGTCCCCACGCCGGAGGGGTCGGTGAGTCGCGGCGAGGTCCTCGAGGCCAACACCGTCGCCGGCGCACTCAAGCAGCTCTGGTCCATCGGCAAGTTCCGGTCGAAGGACGTCGTCCTCGGCATGGGCAACCAGCGGGTGCTGTCCCGTGACCTCACGGTGCCCCGTGCGCCGATGAAGCAGATCCGCGAGAGCCTCCCGTTCCAGGTGCAGGACATGCTCCCGGTGCCGGTCATCGACGCGATCCTCGACTTCTACCCGACCTCCGAGGGCATCGGCGAGAACGGACCCGTCGTGAACGGACTCCTCATCGCGGCCGTCAAGGACGCCGTCCTGCAGAACGTCAAGGCGGTGCAGCTCGCGGGCCTCAACCCCGCAGGCGTCGACCTCATCCCGTTCGCGCTGAGTCGGGTCATGGTCACCCGCCAGAACATCCCGGGCACCGTCGCGCTCGTCGAGCTCGGCGCGGACACCACCTGCGTCGTCATCGCGACCGACGGCATCCCACAGTTCGTGCGGATCATCCCGACCGGGGGCGACGACATCACGAAGACGCTCGGCGGCCGGCTCGACATCCCGTTCGAACAGGCCGAGGCGGTCAAGCGACACCTCGGCATCGGTTCGAACGCCCAGACGCTCGACGACAACCGTGCCATCGCGATCACCTACGAATCCGTGAACGAGCTCCTCTCCAGCCTCCGGAACACCATCAACTACTTCGTCAACACGCACCCGAGCGCTCCGGTCGCGCAGGTCGTCCTCTCCGGTGGCGGATCGCTCCTCCCCGGACTCGGCGACGCGCTCTCGGAGTTCACCAGACTCCCGGTGTCCATCGGGAGCGCGTTCGCCGGGGTCTCGCTCGCGAAGTCGATCAGCCAGCAGGACGTCGCGATGCGCGGCACCTCGATCGCCGTGGCCTACGGGCTCGCGGTGGGAAGCAGGGCAGCATGAGCCGGGCAGAGGCGGACGTCCGCAAGGACCAGAAGCAGCGCACCTCGGCTGCACCGAGGTCGAGGAACGCGAAGTCGTCCAAGGCGGACAAGGGCGGCTCAGGGATGCCGCCGCTCCGGCCACCGTTCGACGGGCAGGGCGCGGCCGACGCCCCTGCACCGAAGGGCAAGGCCGCCGCGGCGGTGGTGCTCGTGGGCCGCGAGCCGCGTGTCGACCTCCTGCCCACCGAGGTCCACGTCGACCGCAAGGAACGTGCGACGGCGCGTCGGGCATGGCTCGGTGTCATCGTCGTCGGCGTGGTGGTCGTGTTGGCGATCGGCGGCGTGACCGTGAACGGCCTGCGCTCGCAGACGGACCTCGCTGGCGCGCAGAACGAGACGTCGGCGCTCCTGCTGCAGCAGCAGAAGTACTCGGAGGTCCGAGACGTCGAACGCGAGTCCACGCTCATCACGGCTGGGCAGGCGGTCGGTGGATCCACGGAGATCGACTGGCAGAAGTACCTGACCGAGCTCAACGCGTCCCTGCCGTCCGGGGTCTCGATCACCGGCCTGTCCATCGACTCGGCGACACCGCTGACCACCTACGTGCAGGCGACGACTCCGCTGCAGGGTCAGCGGATCGCGACGCTCCAGATCGCCGTCTCCTCGCCCACGATCCCGTCCGTGCCGGACTGGACGAGCGGCCTGTCCACCCTGACCGGGTACGTCGACTCGAGCATCACGTCGATCTCCCGCGAGGGGACCGCAGACAACTACACGGCATCGATCACACTGCACATCAACGAGAAGGCGTACGACGGCAAGTACGCGGAGGGCAAGTGAGATGAACCGGAACAAGCTCTCCCTCGTGATCGCCCTGGTCGCCGCCGTCGTCGTGCTCGCGGGCGGGTGGTTCCTGGGTGTCCAGCCGCAGCTGGCGACCGCAGCGAGGAACTCCGCGCAGCAGGCGACGATCGAGGCGACGAACGCGACGAACCGCAGCGAGCTCGCTCGTCTGCAGACCCAGTTCACGAAGCTCGCGGACATGAAGGGTGACCTGTCAGCGCTCTCGGCGTCTATCCCCGCCGAGGCCGACACGAACTCGTTCATCACATCGTTGAACGACATCGCGGGGGAGTCCGGAGTCTCGATCAGCTCGATCGCCGTGAGTGATGCCGCGCCGTACACGTCGCCGGTGGCTCCGGTCGCACCGTCGGGCACGGCGACGGCGTCCGCATCGCCGTCGGCAACGGCGAGTGACTCCGCGTCCGCGACCCCCAGCGCGGTGGCGACCCCGGCCGGACCGAAGACGACGACGAACGCAGCGATCACGTCGTCGAACTTCACCGTCATCCCGGTCTCGGTCGGCGTCCAAGGCTCGTACGAACAGGCACTCGCGTTCACGAAGGGCGCGCAGGCCGCCAAGCGGCTCTTCCTCATCGACAAGCTCGTGTCGTCGACGAGTACGGCAACAGCCGGAGGCGACGGGTCAGGGAATGACGGTTCGGGGGTAGATGGGTCGTCATCCACCGGAGCATCAGGGGCCACGACGTGGACCCTGTCCGGGTACATCTACGTGCTCAACACCAAGGCGACGGCCGCACCGTCGACGAGCGCGGCGACGGCCACGAACGGCTGAGCGGACCCTCGCCGATCCAGCCAGGAGGCACGACCCACCACCCGCGCGACCACCCCCGGAACGGGGTGGTCGCGCCACGCCGTGTCCTCTTCCGTCGGCCCTCGTCGGGTGCGTACGATTGGCCGTCGCCGCGCTCGCGGGCGGCATCTCCCACCCACACGAAGCGCCCGGTCGATCCCGGGCGCTGTTCGTCGTTCGGAAGGCACAGGCGCATGGGCGTGATCATCGAGTCCCTCGGTTGGTTCGGGGCGGTGACCATCCTCGGTGGTTACCTGCTGTTCTCGGCTGGCAGGCTCCGGAACGGGGTCGCCTACCAGGTGATCAACCTCGTCGGAGCACTCGCGATCACCGTCAACGTGCTCGCGCACCATGCCTGGCCGTCGACGATCGTGAACAGCATCTGGGCCGTCATCGCGGCCGTCGTGCTCGTCCGCATGGCGGTCGCCCGGAAGCGTGCCGCGACGTCGGCCCTCGCGGTCGACGGGACCGTCCTGACCGAGGCCCACTCGGAGCTCCCGACCACGACCATGGTCCTGCCGGTCATCGGTCCCGCGGTGCGCGACCCGGAGACGATGGCCGAGATCTGGGCCGTCGACGAGACCACCGCGCGCGTGACGGACGGACCAGCGGTGTCCGCCGAGCACCCTGCTGCCGCGACCGACGCCGCCGGGCCGCAGCCGTCCCTCCAGACCGGGTCGCTCACCATGGCGGACGTCCCGGTCGTGACCGCCGCGATCGCCGTGGCGATCATCGCCGCAGCCCGCGACGAGGTGGCCCGCGACGAGGCGGCACGCGACGAGGTGGCCCGCGACGAGGTGGCCCGCGACGAGGTGGCACGCGACGAGGCAGCACGCGACGAGCCGGTCGTGGACCGACCATCACGCTCCGTGGACGTCCTGGAGCGATCCCAGCACTGAACAACCGTCCTCGGTGGCACGACCGGCGGTACCATGACCGCATGTCCCGATGGCTGTTGGCGACGATGACGACAGTGCTCTTCGTCGCGCTCGTGATCTGTGTGACGGGCTTCGAGAGCCTGCTCACCGGTCTCGAGGTGATCAGCCAGCCCGACGCGACCCCGTACCTGGGTCCGGCGATGGTCGTCGCGGTCGCGATCGTCGTGGTGCTCGCGACGGCCTCCGGCATCCGGCGGGGATCGCCGCTCAGCAGTGGGCTGATCGGCGCCGCGACCTCGTACCTCGTGATGCTCGCGGTCGGCGCGTTCGGGTACGCGATGATCCACGGCGACGTCGCCGAGCTGTTCGTGTTCCCGGCGACGTACGCGCTCGGTCCCTTCGTCGTCGGAACGGTGGTGATCGCGTTCCTCGTGATCGCCGGCGCCGTCGCGATCTCGCGTCGCGACCGGTCGAGTCCGCCGTCGGGACCGGGGGAGCCCGCATCCGGCATGTCACCCCCTCCGCGGTAGGATCGTCGCCCGGGCGAACTCCGTCGCCCGGCGCATGGGGGAGTGACCGCGGATCATGAACGACGACGAGCGCTTCGGCACGGCCGAGGGGCAGCACGACGCGCCCGCGGGGCTGCCTGACGCGGCCGAGGGCCAGCACGACGCGGCCGCGAGCCTGCGCGACGAGCGGCCCCACCATGACGACGGCTGGGGGTCTGTGCCGTCGGTCTCGGAGACCGGCGGGACCCGTGTCGATGGCTTCTCACCAGACGACAGCCATGCACCACGCGCCGAGCCGATCTCCGCGGGTCCCGACACCGCGACCGCGCCTGCGCCCATGCCGCCCGCGGCAATGCCGCCCGCTCCGACGTTCGCCGCAGCCCCCGCCCCTGCCTACGGTCAGAACGGCCAGTACCCCGCGGCGGCACCCGGCCCGTGGTCGTACCAGCCGAAGCCGCGCCGACGCCTCGGACGCAAGGCCCTCGTCGGGATCATCGGCGGCGCCGTCGCACTCCTCCTGGTCATCGTGCTGGGATCCGTCGGCTACGCGACCGGGTCGAGCCAGAACGCTCCGGAGCGACAGGTCGACGCGTTCCTCGACGCCCTGGAGCACGGTCACGCCACCGCCGCGCTGAAGATCGCGCACGTGCCGACGAGCGGCCAGCCCCTCCTCACGGACGCCGTCTACGCCAAGGCCACCGACACGATCACCGCCCACCGGATCGTGTCGACGCGCACGTCCGACGGCACCGCCGACGTCGCGGTCGTCCTCACCCAGGGCGGCTCGCCGATCCCGACCACCTTCCACCTGGTCGACAAGGGGTCGACCGGCGTGTTCTTCACGAAGTGGCAGCTCGACGTCGTCGCCCTCGGCTCGGTGAAGGTGCACGTCGAGGGGCCGTCCGGGGCGAAGGTGACCGTGGCGGGCAAGTCGGTCGACCCCACGAGCGACGACTCCACGATCCTGAGCGCGCTCCCCGGCACCTACGACACCGCGATCGCCGACACCAAGTGGTACACCGGCAACGCACAGGCGGCGACGGTCTGGGGGTTCGCCTCCGGGGACGGCACGGCCGACATCACCACGACGCTGACCGATGCGGGCAAGCAGGCTGCCACGGACGCGGTGAACGGCTGGGTCGACGGCTGCATCGCCTCGACGGACATCCAGCCCGCGAACTGCAGCTTCTACGCGTACGGCGAGTCCCCGGACAACACCTACTCCGACCAGAAGTGGACGCTCGACACACGGCCCGTGGTCGAGGTCGGCGACTGGACGTCCCGCGGCTGGACGATGCGGACGACGACGCCGGGTGCAGCGACGTTCACCTCGAGCTTCACCGGTCCGTCCGGGCTGGGGACCGGCACCGCGGGTCCGATCACGTTCTACGCCGACGGGTACATCACGGCCTTCACGGAGGCGGGGGCGACCTACGCGCCGGCGATCACCAACGCGGCCGGCGGCGGCGCCGCCTCCTGACCACCACATCGGACCCGGCTCCGCCACCCCCCCCGGTCGCCTCGGCAGGCCGCCGCGCGTGGCACCGGACTGGAGGCACGGGGCGGCGCCGCACCGTGCCTCCCGTCCGCCATCGACACGCGTTCGCCCGCGGCGAGCGGTCCGACCGTCGGACGCCGCCCCACGGGGTGGCCGCCGGTTGATTAAGCATCGGGCCCCAGGTAGTCTTGCTCGGGTGTGCGCCTTACGGCGCGCCTGAAATCCACGCGGTCGTCACGGCCGGTGGACTCATCCGTCCAGGTGGTGTCGCGAGAGCGCCCACCGATCGGGTCCCGGTGATTGGAATCATCGGTCCGGTCGAACGGTCGTCCGGAGATCGACACGCCAGTCGAGTCGAACTCCGTCCGCCGTGGGACGAGGAAGTCGGCGAACCACGTCGACCAGGGAATCGAGCAGGAACCAGGAGCAGCAGTTGCCTACAATCCAGCAACTCGTTCGCAAGGGCCGCACGCCGAAGGTCGTCAAGACCAAGGCACCCGCGCTCAAGTCGAACCCCCAGCAGCGTGGCGTGTGCACTCGCGTGTACACCACCACCCCCAAGAAGCCGAACTCGGCACTGCGCAAGGTCGCTCGCGTCAAGCTGAGCAACGGCACCGAGGTCACGGCCTACATCCCCGGTGAGGGCCACAACCTCCAGGAGCACTCGATGGTGCTCGTCCGCGGTGGTCGTGTGAAGGACCTCCCCGGTGTCCGTTACAAGATCGTCCGTGGTGCGCTCGACACCCAGGCCGTCAAGAACCGCAAGCAGGCCCGCAGCCTGTACGGCGCGAAGAAGGGTTGAGAACATGCCTCGTAAGGGACCAGCCCCCAAGCGCCCCGTCGTCGCAGACCCGGTCTACGGCGCACCGATCGTCAGCCAGCTCGTCAACAAGATCCTGCTCGACGGCAAGAAGGGCCTCGCGGAGCGCATCGTCTACGGTGCACTCGAAGGCGTCACCGCCAAGAACCAGCAGGATGCCGTCGTCACGCTGAAGAAGGCTCTCGACAACGTCCGTCCGACCCTCGAGGTGCGTTCGCGCCGCGTCGGTGGATCGACCTACCAGGTGCCCGTCGAGGTCAAGCCGCACCGTGCGAACACCCTCGCACTCCGCTGGCTCACCTCGTACGCCAAGGCCCGTCGCGAGAAGACGATGACCGAGCGTCTCATGAACGAGATCCTCGACGCGTCGAACGGTCTCGGTGCCGCGGTCAAGCGCCGCGAGGACACCCACAAGATGGCCGAGTCGAACAAGGCCTTCGCCCACTACCGCTGGTAGGTCGGCACCGCTGATCGACCGGCTCGACTGGTCGATCGGCGCTGCAGGCAGCAGCATCCGCTCCGTCCGGGGCGCTGGCGACAACACACGCGGCGTCCCGGACGGAACGCTCAACTCCCACAACTCTCTCGGAGGAACCCTGTGGCACAGGACGTGCTCACCGACCTGAACAAGGTCCGCAACATCGGCATCATGGCCCACATCGATGCTGGCAAGACGACCACCACCGAGCGCATCCTGTTCTACACGGGGATCACCCACAAGATCGGTGAGGTCCACGACGGCGCTGCGACGATGGACTGGATGGCGCAGGAGCAGGAGCGCGGCATCACGATCACGTCGGCCGCGACGACCTGCTTCTGGAACAAGAACCAGATCAACATCATCGACACCCCCGGGCACGTCGACTTCACCGTCGAGGTGGAGCGTTCGCTCCGCGTCCTCGACGGCGCCGTCGCGGTGTTCGACGGGAAAGAGGGCGTCGAGCCCCAGTCGGAGACCGTCTGGCGTCAGGCCGACAAGTACGACGTCCCCCGCATCTGCTTCGTCAACAAGATGGACAAGCTCGGCGCGGACTTCTACTTCACGGTCGACACCATCGTGAACCGCCTCGGTGCCGAGCCCCTCGTGCTGCAGCTCCCGATCGGTGCGGAGTCGTCCTTCGAGGGCGTCGTCGACCTTGTCGAGATGCGTGCACTCACGTGGCGCGGCGATGCCAAGGGTGACGTCGAGATGGGCGCCAAGTACGAGATCGAAGAGATCCCGGCCGACCTCAAGGAGAAGGCGGACGAGTACCGCCTCAAGCTGATCGAGCGCGTCGCCGAAGCTGACGACGCCCTGCTCGAGCGCTACATGGAGGGCGACACCGACTTCTCGGTCGCCGAGATCAAGAGCGCGATCCGTGCCCTGACCGTGAACAGCACGCTGTACCCGGTCCTGTGCGGCTCCGCGTTCAAGAACCGTGGCGTGCAGCCGATGCTCGACGCCGTGATCGACTACCTCCCGTCCCCGCTCGACGTGCCGCCCATGGAGGGCCACGACGTCAAGGACGAAGAGAAGATCATCATCCGCAAGCCCGACGCGACGGAGCCGTTCTCGGCCCTGGCGTTCAAGGTCGCGGTGCACCCGTTCTTCGGTCGTCTCACCTACGTGCGCGTCTACTCCGGCTCGATCGAGTCCGGTGCCCAGGTCATCAACTCGACCAAGGGCAAGAAGGAGCGCATCGGCAAGATCTTCCAGATGCACTCCAACAAGGAGAACCCGGTCGACAACGTCACCGCCGGGCACATCTACGCCGTGATCGGTCTCAAGGACACGACCACCGGTGACACGCTGTGCGACCCGCAGGACCAGATCGTCCTCGAGTCCATGACGTTCCCGGAGCCGGTCATCGAGGTCGCGATCGAGCCGAAGACCAAGCAGGACCAGGAGAAGCTGTCCCTGGCCATCCAGAAGCTCGCCGAAGAGGACCCGACGTTCCGCGTCGAGCTCAACGCCGAGACCGGGCAGACGGTCATCAAGGGGATGGGCGAGCTCCACCTCGACATCCTGGTCGACCGCATGAAGCGCGAGTTCCACGTCGAGGCGAACGTCGGCAAGCCGCAGGTCGCGTATCGCGAGACCCTGCGCAAGCCGGTCGAGCGCTACGACTACACCCACAAGAAGCAGACGGGTGGCTCCGGCCAGTTCGCCAAGGTGCAGATCGCCCTCCACCCCATGGAGGTCACCGCCGAGAAGATCTACGAGTTCGAGAACAAGGTCACCGGTGGCCGGATCCCGCGCGAGTACATCCCCTCGGTCGACCACGGCATCCAGGACGCCATGCAGGTCGGCATCCTCGCCGGCTTCCCGACGGTGGGCGTCCGCGCGTCGCTCCTCGACGGTGCGTCGCACGACGTCGACTCCTCGGAGATGGCGTTCAAGATCGCCGGTTCGATGGCGTACAAGGAAGCCGCTCGTCGTGCCGACCCGGTCCTCCTCGAGCCGCTCATGGCGGTCGAGGTCCGGACCCCCGAGGAGTACATGGGCGACGTCATCGGCGACCTGAACTCCCGTCGTGGGCAGATCTCGTCGATGGAGGACGCCTCCGGCGTCAAGGTGGTCCGTGCGAGCGTGCCGCTCTCCGAGATGTTCGGCTACGTCGGCGACCTCCGGTCGAAGACCTCCGGTCGTGCGGTCTACTCGATGACGTTCGACTCCTACGCCGAGGTCCCCCGGGCCGTGGCCGAGGAGATCGTGCAGAAGGCCAAGGGCGAGTAGCGTCCCTGCGGGCGAGGCACCTCTCCACAGGCGAGGCGCTTCTCCACAGGCGAGGGCGGCCGGCGACGGCCCCCTCGCCACCAAGTAAAGTAAGAACACACCAACTCGCGAGGCGCCCGGCACGACCGGGGGCGTCGCATCCGAGTCCTGAGGAGGACCCACAGTGGCCAAGGCCAAGTTCGAGCGGACCAAGCCGCACGTCAACATCGGAACGATCGGTCACGTCGACCACGGCAAGACCACGCTCACCGCGGCGATCACCAAGGTCCTGCACGACAAGTTCCCGGACCTCAACACCGCCTCGGCGTTCGACCAGATCGACAACGCGCCGGAAGAGAAGGCGCGTGGCATCACGATCAACATCTCGCACGTCGAGTACCAGACCGACAAGCGCCACTACGCGCACGTCGACGCTCCTGGCCACGCCGACTACGTGAAGAACATGATCACCGGCGCGGCCCAGATGGACGGCGCGATCCTCGTGGTCGCCGCCACCGACGGTCCGATGCCCCAGACGCGTGAGCACGTGCTGCTCGCTCGCCAGGTCGGTGTGCCGTACATCGTCGTCGCCCTGAACAAGGCCGACATGGTGGACGACGAGGAGATCATGGAGCTCGTCGAGCTCGAGGTCCGCGAGCTCCTCTCGAGCCAGGAGTTCGACGGCGACAACGCGCCCGTCGTGCAGGTCTCCGCACTCAAGGCGCTCGAGGGCGACGAGAAGTGGGGCCAGTCGGTTGCCGACCTCATGACCGCCGTCGACGAGAACGTCCCCGAGCCGGTCCGTGCGACCGACCAGCCGTTCCTCATGCCCGTCGAGGACGTCTTCACGATCACCGGTCGTGGAACCGTCGTCACCGGTCGTGTCGAGCGCGGTTCGCTCAACGTGAACGAAGAGGTCGAGATCGTCGGTATCGTCCCGACCGTCAAGACCACGGTCACGGGCATCGAGATGTTCCGCAAGCTGCTCGACTCCGCCCAGGCTGGTGACAACACCGGTCTGCTCCTCCGTGGCACCAAGCGCGAGGACGTCCAGCGCGGCCAGGTCATCGTCAAGCCCGGTTCGGTCACCCCGCACACCGAGTTCACGGCGAACGTCTACATCCTCTCCAAGGACGAGGGTGGGCGTCACAACCCGTTCTACGCGAACTACCGCCCGCAGTTCTACTTCCGTACCACGGACGTCACCGGTGTCATCACGCTGCCCGAGGGCACCGAGATGGTCATGCCCGGCGACACCACCTCCATCACCGTTGAGCTGATCCAGCCCATCGCGATGGAGGAGGGCCTCCGCTTCGCCATCCGCGAGGGTGGTCGTACGGTCGGCGCCGGTACGGTCGAGAAGATCGTCAAGTAGCACCAGCTCCACGCAGTACCTGTTCACAACGAAACGGGGTCGGGCCTTCGGGTCCGGCCCCGTTCGTCGTTCCCGGGAGTTCACTCCTCCGCTCTGGACAGGACGATGCGGGCGCGCGACCATGAGTGCCATCGGTCGGACGGTCCGGCCGCCGGCACGGGAGGGCACCATGGCGAACTTCGACGAGATCAAGAACGACGTGACGGCGAAGGCAAAGGCCTTCCTCGACGACAACAAGGTGAAGGACGCGCTGCAGAGCGAGAAGGCCGAGGAGATCTCCGACAAGATCCTCGACGGCCTCGCGGACGCCGCCAAGAAGGTCACCGGCGGCAAGTACGACGAGCAGATCGACTCGGCGCGGGACAACGTCGACGGCAAGATCGGCGACGAGTAGGTCCACGGCAGAGGAGTCGCCTGCTGACGGGGGACCGACTGGAGGCGCGGTGCGGGCTCGCACCGTGCCTCCAGTGCGTCTCGGCGAGCGTCGCGCAGGCGGCAGGTCGGAGTGCGTCGCAGCCCGTGTCCCCCCTCCGGGGGACTGACGAGATTTCGTCACGTCAATAGGATGACCCACGCGCACGGGACATTCTCAGTTCCGTCGTGGTGCCTCCGGTGAGTTCCCGTTCGGCCGGCACCGTCGTCACCCGAGCGAAACCGGTCCATGCTGCGCTTCTCCCTGATCCCTCGTTCCCGGACACTCGCGATGACCCTGGTCGCCGCGATCGCCGGTGGACTCCTCGTCGCCACCGCCGTCGCCGCCACAGCGACTCCAGCGCAGGCGGCGGAAAGCACGGTCAGCCTCGCCGCCACCGCGACCGCGAGTGTCCTCGCCGGGCAGCCGACGACGGTGACCCTGACGGCGACGAACCCCTCGACGACGAACGAGTACAACGCCGGGTTCCAGTACACGCTGCCGGCGGGCGCGACCTACACGGCACCGACGACGCCGTCGAGCGCCGGTGAGCCGACGATCTCCACCATCACGGACGGCAACGGGACCCACCAGGTCCTCGTCTGGGCGAACGTGTCCGACCTCGTCGCGGGGGACACCTCCGCGATCTCGTTCGGCGTGACGGCGGACCCGGCGGTCTTCCCGGTGGGCTCGAACATCACCGGATCGGCTGCGGTCTACACGAGCGAGGACGCCAGGACGCTCCCGGTCTTCGACCCGACGACCGGCCTCGCGACCGGCGGGTTCGACGACAGTGCCACGAAGGCCGTCGACCCGACGAAGGTCACGGCCCTCACCATCGAGAAGTCCGAGCCGAGCCCGGAGCACGAGCTCATGCGCGGTGTGCACGACCACCCGACGGTCTACAAGCTCGTCGTGACGAACACTGCGATCGCCGCGACGAACACCGTCACGGTCACGGACTACCTGCCCGCCCAGCTCGAGTTCCTCGAGTGCGGTGGGATCGACCACACCACGGGCCAGGCGCCGGAGTACGCCGGATCCGGATCGTTGACCGCGACGACGGCGGACACGCACGGCAACTGCGTCACGCCCCAGTCCGTCACCACCGTGACGAACCCGCCCGGCTACGACGCGGGGGTCTACACGAAGGTCGTCTGGGCGCTCGGCGACCTCGCGGCGAACGGCACCCGTACCATCGAGTACGTCGCGGGCATCCCGCAGCGCGCGAACGCCGCATGGCCGACGGGGGAGCCGGGCGGCGACACCGAAGCGGCGAACCTGGACAACAACACCGGCGCGTCGACCCGGCAGATCGGCGGCGGACAGACCCTCGTCAACCACGCCGTCGCCGCAGGGGACTACGCCGGCCCGGTGGCCACGGGCACCAGCACCACGGTCACGGCGGAGGACTCCACCGAGGTCCTCGCGACCGACCTCTCGATCATCAAGTCGGTCACGACGAACCCGGCCGGCGACGGCGGCGCCCCCGCCTTCACGATCGGCGGCACGGCGACCTACTCGCTGCGGCTCCGCGCGAGCGAGTACGAGTCCGACTCCGCGATGACGATCACCGACGTGCTCGACAACGGCCTCTGCCCCGCGTACCCGTCGTCGATCACCGTGAGCGGCGACCCGGTCCCCGCCGACTGCGCGCACACCCCCGGATCCGCGCTCGACGAGCAGGCCGTGAACGCGACGATCACCGCGGTGGCCTACGACGCCTCGACCGGCAAGTTCACGCTGACGATGACCCCGACGCTCGGTGGCTCGGCCTCCGCCACGATGGGCCGGAGCTACGACTCGGCTGCGTCGAAGACGAACATCACCTACACGGCGCTCATGCGCGGCGCCTACACCGGGGCGGGGAACAGCGGCCCGACGTCGAGCGGTGACTCGTTCGCGAACACCGTCGACGTTGCGGGGACCTCGACACCCGTCAACGACACCGACACCGTCACGCGTTCCGTGACGAACGGGTCGGGCACGAGCATCTCGACGGCACCGACGCAGATCAGCAAGCAGGTGCTCTCGCGGACGGCAGGACCGATCTCCTCCGCGGCGGACTGCACCACCGCGCCGCAGGGCCTGTACTCCTCGAGCACCGACACCGCGAACCCGTTCCAGCTCGGGGACGACGTCTGCTTCCGCCTCGAGGTCGACTTCCCGACCGGCATCGACACCCGCAACCCGTCCGTCACCGACTACGTTCCCGTCGGGACGACGTTCGTGGACGCTGCACTGCCCGCTGACAGCACCTTCGACGCGTCGACCTTCGTCCGTGCGGGCAACGTCTCGGACACGACCCGCGCCACCTGGAACCTCGGGACGACCCAGGGCACGAACGGCCGCTACGTCGACGGTGGGACGAAGCTCGTCTTCTACGTCCTCGCGAACATCACGAAGCAGGGCACGTCGCAGACGACGCCGGACCTCGGGGCCAACCTCATGAAGTTCCGGCAGGAGAACACCGCCGGCAAGGTGAGCTCGCTCCGCACCAGCGTCGGCTACGAGGTCGCCGCGGCCCCGGTCGTCACGCTCGACAAGGCGATCACGGCCGTCGGACCGAACCCGGGTGCCCTCACGCCGGTGTCCCCGCAGCCGCAGTACACGGCCGAGGGTCAGGCGCTCCAGTACCAGCTGACCGTCCGGAACACCGGGACCGCGGCAGCGGGGACGGCGCGCGACGTGGACGCCGTCACCGTGTGGGACGCCCTCCCGCTGGGGATCACCTGCGCTGACGTGCCCGCCGCCCACATCAGCGACGGTGGCGTGTGCACGACGGCTCCGACCGGCGCCGCCTTCCCCAGTCGCTCCTACGTGCGATGGACGCCGAGTGCGGACGGCACGACGGACCCGCTCGGGACCATCGCCGCATCCGGCACGAAGACCCTGACCTACGTCGTGGTCCCGCCGGCCGGCACGAGTGTGTCGACGCAGCTCGTGAACCAGGCGTCGGTGACCTCGTTCGCGACACCGAACAACACCGGCGCGTCGACCACGTACGTCCCGGCGGTCATCGCCGGCACGAGCTCCTCCGCGACCGGACCGACGGGGTCGCAGGGCACCGCCCCCGCTGCCAACGCACGGACGACGATCGCGCTCCCGGACGCGACGGTGACGAAGACCGGCGCCGCGGACAACTCGACCACCGTCACGAACGTCTCCGGCAACACCGCCGTGCCGGGTGAAGCGCTGTCGTACACGTACACTGCGAACGTCCCCGCCCACACGAGCGTCGTGGCCGGGTCGCTCGTCGACACACTCCCCACCGATGTGACCGCCACCACCGGCGTCCGCTACGTCGTCTCCGTCCCCGGCACCCCGCCCGCGACGATCACGGCGCCGACGGGCGACACCGCGGTCGGCGGGTTCACCCTGCACGCCGACGGCACGCTCGACTTCCCGGCGAACTACGACAACACCACGGACGCGGCCCAGGCGGTCTCGGTGACGGTGTCCGGGCTCATCGTCACGCCGACCTCCGGCGTCGGGACGATCCGGAACACGGCGACCTTCACGAGCACGGTCGCCGGTTCGACGAAGACGATCTCCGCGCCGAAGGACATCACGGTCGTCGTCCCGGTGCCCCGCGTCACGAAGACGGCCTCGAGCACCACGGTCGGTGCCGGCCGCACGGTCGACTTCGTCATCACGGCCCGCAACGACTCGACCACCGCGAACGCGTACGACGCCATCGTGGTCGACTGCCTGCCGAACGCCCTGAGCTTCGGTGCGACGCAGACGACGCCGCTCCCGACCGGCGTGACCGAGGTCGCCGCACCGGCCACCCCGACCTGCGCCACCGGGACGACCGCGCACGCCTACGCCGTCGGCACCATCGCGCCGGGCGGGTCCGTCGCGTTCACCCGCACGGCGACGCTCTCGAACGGTGCCGCCGGCAGCAGCAGCTACACGAACACGGCGCGACTCGTGACCTCGAGTCTCAGCGACGGCGGGCGGAACACCGCGACCGAGGGCGTCGAGACCTCGGCAGCGTCGAACGCCGCCGTCACGGTGGCCGGTCCATCGCTCACCAAGCAGATCTCGGTGAACGGCGGCGCGCTCGCGAACTCGGCGTCGAACGTCCGCGTCGGCGAGACCACCGCGTCCTACACGATCACCGCGACGATCCCCGCCGACGTGAACCTGTACGCGGCGAGCATCGTGGACACACTCCCAGGTGGCATGACCGCCACAGGGGCCCCGACGTGCACCATCGACGGAACCCCGCAGGCCTGTGACGAGCTCCAGACGGGTTCGCCCGCGACGAAGGTGCTCTTCCGGCTCGGCGACGTCATCAAGGCCGACGCCGCACGCACCGTCGTGGTGACGCTGCCGGTCCGGTTCCCGACGGGCACGACCACCGCGACGAACTACGACAACACCGCGAAGCTCGGGTGGAACGACGCGACGGGCACGCAGCCCACGAACCCTGACGCGGCCTTCACGCACACGCAGGCGTCCAACGCGGTCCGGGCACGCACGGCACCGCCGGTCCTCGGAGCGACGAAGACGGTCACGAACCCCGCGCCGAAGCCCGGTGACGTCTTCACCTACACGGTCACCGTGACGAACTCCGGCCAGAACCCGGCCTACGGCGCCACGCCGACGGACACCGTCCCGACCGGCGTCGTCGTCGACCCGGCGACGATCACCGGCGGCGGCACACTCACCGGTGCCGACGCGGCGAACGGCGGCGGCACGATCACCTGGCCGACGGCGGACGTCAACGCCGGCACGCCCCTGACCTACACGTACGCGGCGAAGCTCGCACCGTCCGCCTCGCTGACGCCGAGGGCGCTCCTGACGAACCGCGTCGCGACGGGCCCGTACACGTCGATGCCCGGTGCCGGCGCCTCGTACCCGAGCGTCGCGGCGAGCAGCTCAGTGACCCCGGCGTTCCCGATCGTCGCCATCGCGAAGTCGGGTGCGACGGGTCCTGCGTACATCGGTGCGCCGTACACCTGGACCGTCACGTTCACGAACACGGGGGCCGCGGCGACGAACGTCGCGGCGACCGACACCCTGCCGGCCAACTGGACGTTCGACACCGGCTCCGCCAAGGTCTCCGTGAACGGCGGCACGGCCACGACGGTCGCGGCGGACTCGGCGACGGGCACCCCCCAGGCCATCGCCTGGAACACGCTCGGCGCACTGCCCGCGAACGGCACGATGACGCTCACCTACACGGCGACCCCGCGGGCCGGGGTGACCACGACACCCGGGGTCGGGTCGACGGTGTCGCACACCAACACCGTGCACGCCGTCGTGACCGACGCCGCTGGTGGCACGAGGACCGCGGCTGGCAACTACGCCGGTCCGGACGCCACGGCCGCCGCGCACATCGACGCCGCCGACCTCGCGATCACGAAGAGGGCGGCCGCCACCGCACCCATCGCCGGTGCCGGTCCCGCCGCGGGCTGGACGATCGTCGTCGAGAACACCGGCACGACGGACACCTCCGTCGGACCGTTCCACGTCCGCGACACCCCGGACACGCTGCCCGCCGGCGTGACGGTCACGGGCGCCACCGGGACCGGGTGGACCTGTGCCCTCGCGAGCGGCGTCGTCACCTGCGACACGGCCTCGAGCGTCACCCTCGCGCCGGGTGCGTCGCTCCCGCCGATCACCGTGCGGGTCGCGCTCGACCAGAGCGTCCCGGCCGGCACCGTCGTCGGGAACACCGCGTCGATCGTCGACCAGCACACCGCCGACACGAACCCGGGCAACGACTCGAGCCACGCTGACGTGACGACGGCGGCACGCGCGGACCTCGCGATCGCCAAGACCGGCCCGACGACGGCGAACACCGGCGACACCGTGACCTACACGATCGCGGTCACGAACGCCGGTCCGTCGACGGCCGCCGGACCGGTCGCGGTGGACGACCAGGTGCCTGCGGGGATCCGGGTGACCGGTGTCGACGGGGGTGCCGACTGGACGTGCGACCCGGCGACGAACACGGTGCACTGCACGCTCCCGGACGGCCTCGCCGCGAACGGCAGCGTCTCCGCGATCACGGTGACCGGTGTCGTCCGGTCGGCCACGACCGGCACGGTCACCAACACCGCGACGGTGTCCTCGCCGACGCCCGACCCGACGCCGGGGAACAACACCTCCGGCACCGTCTCGACCTCGATCGGCAGCGCGACGACCCTGAGCGTCGACAAGGTGCTGACGTCCTTCACCCCCGGCACGACGGGCACCTACGCGGTGACGGTGACGAACACCGGCACGGCCGACGCCCGCTCGGTGACGCTCGCCGACCCGCTGCCGAACGGGCTGACGTACGCGTCCGTCGCGTCCGACGACGGCTGGACCTGCTCCGCGGACGCGACGGCGGTCGACGTCTCCTGCACCCTCGCCGGCACGCTCACCGCGGGGGAGTCGGCGACGCTCACCCTCACGGTGGACGTCCCCGCCGGGATCCGTGACGACGTGGTGAACACCGCGACGGCGTCGGCGGACAACGCCCCGGACGCGAGCGGCTCCGCGACGACGAGCACCACGCCGCTCACCGAGCTCACGATCGACAAGACCGACGACGCCCCGGCCGACCTCGCAGCTGGACAGGGTCTCGACTACACGATCGCGGTCGGCAACCGGGGCCCGTCCGACATCGTGACGGGCGACACCACCGTGGTGACGGACGAGCTGCCCGTCGGTGAGACGTTCGTCAGCGCCGAGGGCACCGGGTGGACGGTCGTGCAGGACGGCCGCTCCCTGACGTTCACCTCGACGAGCGGCGTCCGCGTCGGGGGCGCCTTCCCGGCGATCACGATCTCGGTCGTCGTCGACGCGGACCGGGTGGCAGGGCCGATCGTCAACGAGGCGACCGTCACGAGCAGCGCCGCGGCGCACTCGGCGAGCGACACCGACTCGGTCGACGTCGCCACCAGGGCCGCCCTGACGATCGACAAGGTGCTCGCACCCGGTTCCTCGACGGTCGCGGGCACCGACGCCACCTTCACCGTGACGGTGGCGAACACCGGCCCGTCGGACGCCAGGACGGTCTCGCTGACCGACCTCGCCCCCGCCGGGATGACGATCACGAAGGTCGCGCAGACGTCGGGTCCCGCCTGGACCTGCGCCGCCGCGTCCTGCACCGTCGACCAGCTCGCGTCCGGTGACGCCGGGACGTCGGTGTTCACGGTGACCGGCTCGATCGCAGCCTCGGTCCGAGCGTCGACCCTGACGAACACCGCGACGGTCACCTGGGGGGACAGCGACCGCAGCAGGTCCGCCGAGGACACCGCCGACGTCGACGTGATCGACCGAGCGGCCCTCACCATGACGAAGACCGCGGTCGGGGCGGACGGCAAGCCCGTCTCCTCGGTCGCGGCCGGCAACCAGGTCGCCTGGCGCCTGCAGATCCACAACGCCGGCCCGTCCGACGCGGACGGTCCGGTCACGGTGGCGGACCACCTGCCGACCGGGATGACCTACGTCGGCCTCGCGGACTCGATGCTCGACGGGGCGAACCAGGGCTGGACGTGCACCGTCGACGCCACCGACCCGCAGGTCGTCACGTGCACGACGCAGGACGGTGTGCTCGCCGACACCGACGCGGCACCCCTGGTGATCGCGACGTCGATCGACCCGGCCGAGGCCGCGGGGACGACGACGAACACCGCCACGGTCTCCTCGCCCACCCCGGCGCCGTTCGGCACCGACGGTGGCGCCGAGGGCTCGGTCACGGTGGCTCCGGACGCGAACGTCGCGATCACGATCACCCACTCGGGCGACGGTGTGATCGGGCAGCCGATCCCCGCCACCGCGACGGTCGTGAACACCGGGCCGTCGACCGCGACGGACGTCACGGCGACGATCACGCTGCCCGCTGGTCTGACCTTCCGGGACACGGACGGCACCGATCCCGCGTGGACGGCGGGGTCCCCGGTGGTGAACGCCGACGGCACGACGACCATCGTGTTCTCGCTTGCCGGGCCGCTCGCCCCAGGGCAGACGGCACCGCCGATCGTGGTCACGAGCGTCGTGACGCCGGGGTCGTACCCGACGGCGACGATCGGTGCGACGACCGCGACCGCGACTCCGGAGACGACCACGGCGGACAACACCTCCGACACGGCGATCACGATCGGTGCGCTGTCGAGCCTCAGCGTCACGAAGACGCACACGCAGGCGCTCGTCCGGAACCACACGGTCGGGTACACCATCACCGTGACGAACGCCGGACCGACGTCGGACCCGGGTCCGGTCACCGTGACGGACGCCCTCCCGGACGGCCTCACGTTCGTGAGCATCGACACGCGTGACGCGGCGACCTGCACCACCGGCACGACCGTCGTGTGCACGCTGGACGCCCCGCTCGCGGTCGACGCGTCCGTCGCGCTCCAGCTCACCGTCAAGGTGGCCGGGAACGCTCCGGACCGGATCACGAACCGCGCGGTCGTCGCGACGCCGACCGTGCAGGTCGGGCAGGCGGGCGACGGTGCCGGAGACGGCGGCAGCGACGGCGGCCCCGTCGGGTCGGACCCGCTCCGTGCGAGCGACCCCGCCACGGTGGCCGCCGACCCGGCAGCGCTCGCGTTCACCGGGTCGGGCAGCGTGCTCGCGCTCGCGCTGTTCGCGCTCCTCGCGGTGGCCGGTGGCACCGGACTCGTCGTCCTCCGCCGACGCCGACCGGCCGGCGGCGCACCCCGGCGGTAGCCGGACGCACCACCTGCGGGTGTGACGGACTGGAGGCCCGGTACCAGCTGGTACCGGGCCTCCAGTCCGTCTCCGGGTCGCGACCGCAGCCCGGGAACGCGTGTTGACTCAGGAGGGTGACCCGCCTCCGCCGCTCCACGACCACCGGACGGGGCTACCACCGTCTCCGCTCCGGCACGGGCTTCACCTACCGCGACCCGGACGGCGCGACCGTGACGGACGCCGACACCCGACGGCGCCTCGAGGAGCTGGTGATCCCGCCAGCGTGGGACGACGTCTGGATCGCGCCCTACGAGAACGGGCACATCCTCGCCACGGGCACCGACGCGGCCGGGCGACGGCAGTACATGTACCACCCGTCGTGGCGCGAGCGGATGGACCGGATCAAGTACGACAGGGCCCTCGCCCTCGCCGAGTCGCTCCCGGTCGCACGACGGAACGTCACCATGGACCTCCGTCGTCCGGAGCCGGACCGGCAGCGCGCGCTCGGGGCAGCGTTCCGGATGCTCGACCAGGGGTCGCTCCGCGTCGGGTCCGAGCGGTACGCGGCCGAGCACGGCAGCCACGGACTGTCCACGCTCCTCTGCACCCATGCGCACGTCTCCGGGGACGACATCGAGTTGGAGTTCCCCGGCAAGAGCGGTCAGGCGTGGTCGTCGAGCATCCACGACCACGACCTCGCGCGGGTCCTCGTCGGCATGAAGCGGCGCGGGGGGAACGCCCGGCTGCTCTCCTACCGCGAGCGCGCGGGTGCGGACTGGGTGCCGTTGACCGCGGACGACATCAACGAGTACGTCAAGGAGCGTGCGGGCGAGGCGTTCACCGCGAAGGACTTCCGGACACTGCACGGCACGGTGGCGGCCGCTGAGGACCTCGCACGCACCGGGCCGGAGTCCTCCCAGGCCAGGCGCGCCAAGGCCGTCTCGCACGCCGTCAGGGCCGCGTCCGAGGTGCTCGGCAACACCCCGACGGTCGCCAGGCAGAGCTACGTCGACCCGAGGCTGCTCGACGCCTACGCACACGGCGAGACGATCGATCCCGATCGGCTCGGGTCCTCGGAGGCGGAGATCAGGGCGTTGCTCTACCGTGACAGGAAGCCGGCATGACCGGATTGGCGCGGCCGAGGGCGTTCGTGACGTACGGTTGGTACCCGTGCCGTTCGACCCTGGACCCGGCACGGAAGGACGAGGACCCCGCGTGACCGACGAGTGCATCCACGGTTTCCCCACCGAGCTCTGCGACATCTGCTCCCCACGGCAGCGTCCGGAGTCGGACGACGCCCCGAAGGCCCCGGCTCCACGGCGCACGCGCATCTCCTCCTCGCTCCGCACCGTCGCTCCGTCCGCGGCGGCCAAGCGCAGCGCCAGCGTCACGGTGGAGGCGCCGCCGCGCGTCTTCTCGGCCCTGCGTGCGCACCACTTCACGCACCTCGACAACCTCGGCGGCATCGTCACGGACGGCGTGATCAACGCGAGCACCACCGCGACGCCCGACATCGACGTCAGCGCCCCGGAGACCCGTGCGCGGCGGGCCGAGGTGACCGCGCCCGACGGGACCACCGTCGCCGAGCACGTGCCGTTCACGATGACCGCGGACGCCAGCGCCTGGGACGAACTCCGATCCGGTGCCGACGGCGACCGCTGGTCCGACGCTGCCCGACGCACCCGGGGCACGGACTACGTCGTGCTCGTCGTGCCGACGACCGCCTTCGGCGCATCCGTGATCCTCGCCGACCGTCAGGCCGACGAGAAGTCCGCGCGGTTCGCGGTCGGACCCGACGCGGCAACCGCGCTCCTCCGCCGGACGGACGTCTCGGACCCCGAGATGCTCGGCCTCGAACTGCTCGCCGGACCGAGCGTGCCGTTCTCGTCGGTCGCCGTGATCGGGGTCCCGAACGACCGGATGCGTGATGACGTCCGGGCGCTCCTCGCGGACGCCGGCGGTCACGTGCCGCGCGTCGCGATCTTCCCGCCGTGGTTCCGGCCGGCTCCGGTCGAAGGATGACGCGAGTCCGTCCCCGACACGAAATACGGATGTCACACTGACATGACAGGCTGATCTCGGACACGCGCCGTTGCGTGTCCGGATCGGAGTCAGCATGCACATCCCTCGTCCCCTCGGCACCACCCGTGCCGCCCTCTCGGGCGCCGCCCTCGTGGGCGCTCTCGCCGCCGGACTGGCCGCCGCCCCCGCGGGTGCGGCGACCGCCGCCGCCCCTGCCGGCCCGGCGGCGGCCGTGGCGTCGCCTCCGGCGGTCCAGGCCGGGTCGGCTCCGTCGGTCGCTCCGTCCGTCGCCCTGTCGGCTCGGGTCACGGCGATCAAGCACGGGCTCGGGCGTGTGACGCTGTCCGGCACCGCGGAACCGGGTCGTGCCGTGTTCGTCGGCGGCGACGTCGTCGAGTCCGCCGCCAGGGTCGCGAGCGAGGACGGCACCTGGACGGCCCGGATCAGGGCGCAACCGGGTGACCGGGTCCTCCAGGTCGCGGAGTCGGGCGTGTGGAAGCCCGTCGACGTCCCCGTCACCATCCTCCGTCTCCTCGCGCCGGAGATGACCGGCGTGGTGGACGACTCCGGCCGCAGCGTGGCGCTCTCGGGCAGCGGGTACCCGAATGCGCGCATCGTCATCACCGTCGACGGCGAGCGGGCCGGCACGGCGAAGGCGGACGCGAACGGGGACTGGTCCTCCACCGTTCGCGGGCTCGCGTTCGGGCAGCGTCACATCGGCGCTGCGCAGCATTTCGACGGCGCGCAGAACGGCGGCGTCGATGACGTGTTCCTCGTCGACGGGAGCGCCGTCGACGTCCGTGCCGACGTCGACCACGACCGCGGACTCATCCAGGTCTCCGGCCGTGCGCCGAGCGGCACCGAGCTCGGGTTCCTGCATGACGGCGCGGCGATCACGGGTCCGGACGGCGCCGCGGTCTCCGCCGTCCCGGGCGACGATGGCGTGTGGCGGGCGAGTCTCCCGCTCCCGGGTGCTGGAGTCCGCTTCCACGCGATCGACGTCGTCACGCTGGTCGGCGGGACCGAGGTCGGTCGGACGACGACCTCGGCGACCATCCCCGAGCCGCTCACCGCGAGGGTCCAGTCCCAGGGCGAGGGCCGCGCCGTCCTCGTCGGTGGGGGCGAGCCGGGTGCGACGGTGCGGTTCACCCACGAGAACGGTGCACCGCTCCGCGACGGTGACGGCGCGGCGATCACCGCGATCGTCGGCCGCGGCACGTGGCAGCGCACGATCTCGACGACGGGACTCGGCGGGGCGCGCATCCTGCTGACCGCGGACGTCGGTGGCAGCGTCGTCGGGCGGGCGGCGGTCACGATCGGCTGACACGCCGATCGGTGCGGCCGGCCACGCGCTCGAGCAGGGCGGTCTGGAGGGCCGGATCCGGGCCTCCAGACCGCCTCACCGCCGCCCCGTGGCGGCACCGCACTTCCGCGACACACTGCGGATCGCGGCGCGACACGCCCGGGTTGCACGGAGCCGCGGGCTATGGGAGACTTGTCCGGTTCCAAATTCCTCGGACGTTCGCGTCCGCCGGGTCACTGTCTTGGCAGTGCACAGACCCCACCAGTGCGTTCGTTCGCAGGGTGGAAGCGTCTGGGCCGCAGACAGCAAGAACACGATTCGACTCCATCACGGAATGCAGTGCGAGCGGAACACCGCTCGTCTGCGCGCCGCGGAGTCGACATGTCGCTCGGCCGCGGGGTCAGTCAGGACCGTGCCGAGCAGTTCACAGAAGAACAGCGGTCTGCCACTGCGGTGGTGCCGGTGATTCACCGAAAACAGCCGAGGGTGCGCGAGCACATCTCGGCGGCGTCAGGCGGCCCGAGTGGTGCGCGGCGCAGAAGAGAGAGAAGAGAACATGGCGGGACAGAAGATCCGCATCCGGCTCAAGTCGTACGACCACGAGGTCATCGACACGTCGGCTCGGAAGATCGTCGACACGGTGACCCGTGCCGGTGCGACCGTTGTCGGCCCGGTGCCGCTCCCCACCGAGAAGAACGTGGTCGTCGTGATCCGTTCTCCCCACAAGTACAAGGACTCGCGCGAGCACTTCGAGAAGCGCACGCACAAGCGCGTCATCGACATCGTCGACCCGACGCCCAAGGCCGTCGACTCGCTCATGCGTCTCGACCTCCCGGCCGACGTCAACATCGAGATCAAGCTGTAGGGGGCGACCACTGATGGCAACTGCAACCAAGACCGTCAAGGGCCTGCTCGGCAAGAAGCTCGGCATGACCCAGGTGTGGGACGAGAACAACAAGCTCATCCCCGTCACCGTCGTCGAGATCTCGCCGAACGTCGTGACCCAGCTCCGCACCGTCGAGAAGGACGGCTACGTCGCGATCCAGATCGCCGCCGGCCAGATCGACCCGCGCAAGGTCAACAAGCCGGACGCCGGCCACTTCGAGGCCGCCGGGGTCACCCCGCGTCGCCACCTCACCGAGATCCGCACCGCCGACGCCGCGGAGTACGCGCTCGGCCAGGAGCTCACCGTCGACACGTTCGAGGTCGGCCAGAAGGTCGACGTCGTCGGCACCAGCAAGGGCAAGGGCTTCGCCGGTGTCATGAAGCGTCACAACTTCAAGGGTGTCGGCGCCTCGCACGGTGCGCACCGCAACCACCGCAAGCCCGGCTCGATCGGTGCTTCGTCGACCCCGTCGCGTGTCTTCAAGGGCATGCGCATGGCCGGTCGCATGGGTGGGGAGCGCGTCACCGTCCTCAACCTCACGGTGCACGCCGTCGACGCCGAGAAGGGTGTGCTGCTCGTCAAGGGCGCCGTCCCCGGTGCTCGTGGCCGCATCGTCTTCGTCCGCACCGCCGTGAAGGGTAAGTGAGCATGGCCACCACGACTGCAACCACGATCGACGTCCTCGACGCGTCCGGCGCCAAGTCGGGCACGTTCGAGCTCCCCGCCGAGGTCTTCGACGTCGAGACCAACGTCCCCCTGATCCACCAGGTCGTCGTCGCCCAGCTCGCCGCAGCGCGCCAGGGCACGCACAAGACCAAGCGTCGCGGCGAGGTGTCCGGCGCCGGCCGCAAGCCGTTCAAGCAGAAGGGCACCGGTCGCGCCCGTCAGGGCTCCATCCGTGCGCCCCAGATGACCGGTGGTGGCATCGTCCACGGACCGACGCCGCGCGACTACTCGCAGCGCACCCCCAAGAAGATGATCGCCAAGGCGACGCTCGGTGCCCTGTCCGACCGCGCACGCGGTGGCCGCATCCACGCGGTGGAGTCGTTCATCGAGGCCGAGGTCCCCTCGACCAAGACGGTGCTCACGCTCCTCGCCAAGATCGCCCCGGTGAAGCACGTCCTCGTGGTGCTCGAGGCGAACGACGAGGTCGCGCTCAAGAGCGTCCGCAACCTGCCGAACGTCCACGCGCTCACGTACGGCCAGCTCAACGCCTACGACGTCCTCGTCAGCGATGACATCGTCTTCAGCAAGAGCGCCCTCGACGCGTTCGTCGCATCGAAGACCGCGAAGGAGATCACCGCATGAGCGGCAACAACAAGGACCCCCGCGACATCATCATCTCGCCGGTCGTCTCGGAGAAGAGCTACTCGCTGATCGACCAGGGCAAGTACACGTTCATCGTGGACCCCCGTGCGAACAAGACCGAGATCAAGTTCGCGATCGAGAAGATCTTCGACGTCAAGGTCGCCGGGATCAACACCCTGAACCGTCCGGGCAAGACCCGCCGCACGCGTTTCGGCACTGGCAAGCGCAAGGACACCAAGCGCGCCATCGTCACGCTCAAGTCCGGTTCGATCGACATCTTCACGGCTGTCGGCTGAGGACCAGAGGGATAAATCATGGCTATTCGCAACTACAAGCCGACGACCCCCGGTCGTCGCGGCTCGTCCGTCTCGGACTTCGCTGAGATCACGCGTTCCACCCCGGAGAAGTCGCTCCTGCGTCCGCTCCCCAAGACGGGTGGCCGCAACAGCTCCGGTCGCATCACGACCCGCCACATCGGTGGTGGGCACAAGCGCCAGTACCGCGTCATCGACTTCCGTCGCAACGACAAGGACGGCGTCGACGCCAAGGTCGCGCACATCGAGTACGACCCCAACCGCACCGCGCGCATCGCGCTGCTCCACTTCGTGGACGGCACCAAGCGCTACATCCTCGCGCCGAACCGCCTGAAGCAGGGCGACGTCGTCGAGTCGGGTGCCGGCGCCGACATCAAGCCCGGCAACAACCTGCCCCTCCGGAACATCCCGGTCGGTACGGTCATCCACGCCATCGAGCTCCGCCCCGGTGGCGGTGCGAAGATGGCCCGCTCCGCCGGCGCCTCGGTGCGTCTCGTCGCCAAGGACGGCCCCTACGCGCAGCTCCGTCTGCCGTCGGGCGAGGTCCGGAACGTCGACGCCCGCTGCCGCGCCACGATCGGCGAGGTCGGCAACGCCGAGCAGTCGAACATCAACTGGGGCAAGGCCGGCCGCATGCGCTGGAAGGGCGTCCGCCCGACCGTGCGTGGTGTCGCCATGAACCCGGTCGACCACCCGCACGGTGGTGGTGAGGGCAAGACCTCCGGTGGTCGCCACCCGGTCAGCCCGTGGGGTCAGGCCGAGGGCCGTACCCGCAAGCGGAACAAGCCCAGCGACAAGCTCATCGTTCGTCGCCGCAACGCCGGCAAGAAGCGCAAGTAGGAGTTGTAGAAGATGCCACGCAGTCTGAAGAAGGGCCCCTTCGTCGACGACCACCTGCTCCGCAAGGTCGTTGCACAGAACGAGGCCAACACCAAGAACGTGATCCGTACCTGGTCGCGTCGCTCGATGATCGTCCCGAACATGCTCGGACACACGATCGCCGTGCACGACGGCCGCAAGCACATCCCGGTGTTCGTCACCGAGTCGATGGTCGGTCACAAGCTGGGCGAGTTCGCCCCGACCCGCACCTTCCGCGGCCACGTGAAGGACGACAAGAAGGGCCGTCGCCGCTAAGGCGACAGGAGGAGGAGAGAAATGGTGGAGTCGATCGCCCGCGTGCGACACATCCGCGTCACGCCTCAGAAGGCCCGTCGCGTCATCGCACTGATCAAGGGCAAGCAGGCCCATGAGGCACTCGCCATCCTGAAGTTCGCCCCCCAGGGCGCTTCGGAGCCCGTGTACAAGCTCGTCGCCTCGGCGATCGCGAACGCACGGGTCAAGGCCGACCAGAGCAACAGCTTCCTCGACGAGCGCGACCTCTACGTGAGCAGCGTCTTCGTCGACGAGGGCACCACCCTCAAGCGGTTCCAGCCGCGTGCACAGGGTCGCGCCTTCCGCATCAACAAGCGCACCAGCCACATCACGGTCGTCCTCGCGACGCCGGATGAGGTCGAGGCGGCCGCTACGAGCAAGAAGGCGAGCAAGTAATGGGCCAGAAGGTCAACCCGTACGGCTTCCGTCTCGGTATCACCACGGACCACATCTCCCACTGGTTCACGGACAGCACGAAGAAGGGTCAGCGCTACGCCGACTACGTGGCTGAGGACATCAAGATCCGTCAGATGCTGACGAAGTCCCTCGACCGCGCGGGCGTCGCCCGCATCGAGCTCGAGCGCACCCGTGACCGTGTCCGCGTGGACATCCACACCGCTCGCCCCGGCATCGTCATCGGTCGCCGTGGTGCAGAGGCGGAGCGCATCCGTGGCGACCTCGAGAAGCTCACCGGCAAGCAGATCCAGCTGAACATCCTCGAGGTGAAGAACCCCGAGACCGAGGCGCAGCTCGTCGCACAGGGGATCGCGGAGCAGCTCAGTGCTCGCGTCGCGTTCCGTCGTGCGATGCGCAAGGGCCTCCAGGGTGCTCAGCGCGCCGGCGCCAAGGGTGTCCGCATCCAGGTGTCCGGTCGTCTCGGCGGCGCCGAGATGAGCCGCTCGGAGTTCTACCGCGAGGGCCGCGTGCCCCTGCACACGCTCCGCGCCAACATCGACTACGGCTTCTACGAGGCCCGGACGACGTTCGGTCGCATCGGTGTGAAGGTGTGGATCTACAAGGGCGACATCACCAACAAGGAGCTCGCTCGCGAGCAGGCGAACCAGCGTTCGTCCCGTCCGGAGCGTCGCGATGGCGGTGGCCGTGGGCCCCGCGGTGGCGGCCGCGACGGCGGGCGTGACGGTGGACGCGACAGCGCCCCCCGTGGCGACCGTCGCGAGCAGCAGGCTCCGCAGGACGCGCCGGCCGGCGCAGGAGTTGAGGCGTAATCATGCTTATTCCCCGTCGAGTCAAGCACCGCAAGCAGCACCACCCGAAGCGGTCGGGTCAGGCCACCGGTGGCACCAAGGTGTCGTTCGGTGACTACGGGATCCAGGCCCTCACGCCTGCGTACGTGACCAACCGTCAGATCGAGTCCGCTCGTATCGCCATGACGCGTCACATCAAGCGTGGCGGCAAGGTGTGGATCAACATCTACCCCGACCGTCCGCTCACGAAGAAGCCCGCCGAGACCCGCATGGGTTCCGGTAAGGGTTCCCCCGAGTGGTGGGTCGCCAACGTCAAGCCGGGTCGCGTGCTCTTCGAGCTCTCCGGCGTGAGCGACGAGATCGCTCGCGAGGCGCTCACCCGAGCAATCCACAAGCTGCCCCTCAAGGCACGCATCATCAAGCGCGAGGAGGGCGACGCATAATGGCGATCGGTTCCAAGGAGCTCCGTCCGACGGAGCTCGACACCTTCGAGGACGAGCGTCTCGCTGACGAGCTCAAGAAGGCCAAGGAAGAGCTGTTCAACCTGCGCTTCCAGTCGGCCACCGGCCAGCTCGAGAGCCACGGCCGTCTCCGTGCCGTCAAGCGCGACATCGCTCGCATCTACACGGTCCTGCGTGAGCGCGAGCTCGGCATCCGTGCCACCCCCGCCCCCGTCGAGGCGCCCAAGGCCGCGGCGAAGAAGTCGACGAAGAAGGCTGACAAGCCCTCCGCGTCGGCCGAGGCCACCGAGACCCCCGCATCGACCAGCACTGAGGAGAAGTAATGGCTACCGAGAAGACTGAGGTCGACTCCACGGCCGTCACTCGCGGCTACCGCAAGACCCGTCGTGGCTACGTCACGAGCGACAAGATGGACAAGACCATCGTCGTCGAGGTCGAGGACCGCGTGAAGCACCCGCTGTACGGCAAGGTCATCCGCCGTACCTCCAAGGTCAAGGCGCACGACGAGCTCGGTACCGCAGGCATCGGCGACCTCGTCGTCATCAGCGAGACCCGTCCCCTCAGCGCCTCCAAGCGCTGGCGCCTGGTCGAGATCCTCGAGAAGGCCAAGTAGGCCTCGGCCTTCTTGCGGAAAAGGAGACAGCAGTGATCCAGCAGGAATCCCGCCTCAAGGTCGCCGACAACACCGGTGCCAAGGAGATCCTGGCCATCCGAGTGCTCGGTGGCTCAGGTCGTCGCTACGCCGGACTCGGTGACGTCATCGTCGCCACGGTCAAGGACGCGATCCCCGGCGGCAACGTCAAGAAGGGTGACGTCGTCAAGGCCGTCATCGTTCGCACCAAGAAGGAGACCCGTCGTCCGGACGGCTCCTACATCAAGTTCGACGAGAACGCAGCCGTGATCCTCAAGGCGGACGGCGACCCCCGCGGTACCCGAATCTTCGGGCCGGTCGGTCGTGAGCTCCGCGACAAGAAGTTCATGAAGATCATCTCGCTGGCGCCGGAGGTCATTTAGTCATGGCGAACATCAAGAAGGGCGACCTCGTCCAGATCATCTCGGGACCGACCCAGGCCCGCGGCGGAGACCGCGGCAAGCAGGGCAAGGTCATCGAGGTCCTGAAGGACGAGAACCGAGTCGTCGTCGAGGGTGTCAACTTCGTCAAGAAGCACGTGCGCGTCGGTCAGACGCAGCGCGGCTCCAAGACGGGTGGCATCGAGACGCACGAGGCGCCGATCCACGTGTCGAACGTGGCCATCGTCGACCCGAAGACCAAGAAGCCGACCCGCGTCGGATTCCGCACCGAGACGGTCGAGAAGGGCGGCGTCACCAAGACCGTCCGCGTCCGTTACGCCAAGAAGTCTGGTGAGGACCTGTAATGAGCGACACCACGTCTGCCGCGACTGTTGAGAAAGTTCAACCGCGCCTGAAGCAGAAGTACAAGACCGACATCACGGCCGCTCTCACCGAGCAGTTCTCGTACACGAACGTCCACCAGGTCCCCGGCCTGGTCAAGGTCGTCGTCAACACGGGTGTCGGCGAGGCAGCTCGCGACTCCAAGATCATCGACGGGGCCATCAAGGACCTCACCGCGATCACGGGTCAGAAGCCGCAGGTCACCAAGGCCCGCAAGTCCATCGCGCAGTTCAAGCTCCGTGAGGGTCAGCCGATCGGTGCGCACGTCACGCTGCGCGGCGACCGTGCCTGGGAGTTCCTCGACCGCCTCCTGTCGCTCGCGCTCCCGCGCATCCGCGACTTCCGTGGCCTGAGCGACCGCCAGTTCGACGGCAACGGCAACTACACCTTCGGTCTCACGGAGCAGAGCGTGTTCCACGAGATCGACCAGGACCGCATCGACCGTGTCCGCGGCTTCGACATCACCGTCGTCACCACCGCGAAGACGGACGACGAGGGCCGCGCGCTGCTCCGTCAGCTCGGGTTCCCGTTCCGCTCCACCGAGCAGACGGTCTAAGATCGTTCGGGCGGCACGACCGGGATCACTCCCGGTCTGCCGCCCGACCTCCGGATCGGGGTGTACGCCCTGATCCGTCCCGACACCGGGCACTCCCGGTGTCGTCCAGGTCCCGCGCACCGTACGACGTCAGCGTCGCGCACCGCAGCAGGGACCGAATCGATCATCAAGGTCGGCACTCGTGGAACGGGTGTCGAAACCGGATGAGAACGGATGACCATCATGACGATGACCGATCCGGTCGCAGACATGCTGACCAGATTGCGGAACGCGAACTCGGCGCACCACGACGCCGTCTCGCTTCCCAGCTCCAAGCTGAAGACGCACATCGCTGAGATCCTCAAGCGCGAGGGTTTCATCACCGAGTGGAAGGTCGCGGACGCTCGCGTCGGCCAGACCCTCACCATCGACCTGAAGTACGGCCCCGAGCGCGAGCGCTCGATCGTCGGCATCAAGCGCGTCTCCAAGCCCGGCCTCCGGGTGTACGCAAAGTCGACAGAGATCCCCCAGGTCCTCGGTGGCCTCGGCGTGGCGATCCTGTCGACCTCCTCGGGACTCCTCACGGACCGCGAGGCCGAGCAGAAGGGCGTAGGCGGAGAAGTCATCGCCTACGTGTGGTGATCGACCATGTCACGTATCGGACGTCTTCCCATTGACATCCCCGCCGGCGTCACCGTGACCGTCGACGGCGCGAACGTCGCCGTCAAGGGCCCGAAGGGCGAGCTCGCGCTCACCGTCGCCAGCCCCATCCAGGCAGCCGTCGAGGACAACCAGGTCCTCGTCTCCCGCCCGGACGACGAGCGCACCTCGCGGTCGCTCCACGGCCTGACCCGCACCCTCATCGCGAACCAGATCATCGGCGTCACCCAGGGCTACTCCAAGGGCCTCGAGGTCGTCGGTACCGGGTACCGCGTCCAGGCGAAGGGCTCGAACGTCGAGTTCGCCCTCGGCTACTCCCACCCGATCACGGTCGAGCCGCCCGCGGGCATCAGCTTCGCCGTCGAGGGCAACAACAAGCTCACGGTGAACGGCATCGACAAGCAGGCCGTCGGTGAGGTCGCCGCCAACATCCGCAAGCTGCGGAAGCCGGAGCCCTACAAGGGCAAGGGTGTCCGCTACGCCGGCGAGGTCGTCCGCCGCAAGGCCGGAAAGTCAGGTAAGTAATCATGGCTATCGGAACTCGAGGAGCGAGCAAGTCGGCCGCCAAGGCGCGCCGTCACACCCGTCTCCGCAAGAAGATCACCGGAACCGAGGCACGTCCCCGTCTCGTCGTCAACCGTTCGGCACGTCACGTGTTCGTCCAGGTCATCGACGACACCAAGGGCCACACCCTCGCCAGCGCGTCGACGATGGAGGCGGACCTCCGCACCAACGACGGCGACAAGACGGCCAAGGCCCGCAAGGTCGGCGAGCTCATCGCCGAGCGTGCGAAGTCCGCCGGAGTCGAGGCGGTCGTCTTCGACCGTGGCGGCAGCAAGTACGCCGGTCGCGTCGCCGCGATCGCCGAAGGCGCCCGTGAAGGAGGGCTGAACCTGTGAGCGACACCGCGAACAACGCAGAGGACACCAAGGGCACGGAGGACACCACGTCCACCGAGACCACGAACACCGAGACCACGAACACCGACGCGACGCCGGCCGACGCTGCGGCGACGACCGACGCCACGTCGACGGACGCTCCGGCGGCCGACGCTGCTGCGACCACGGACGCCAAGGCACCCGTCGCCGCGGAGGCAGTCGTCGAGAAGCCCGTCGAGACCGCAGCGGGTTCCGCTTCGGCCAACCGCGAGTCCGGCCGCGACGCCGGTCGTCGTGGTGGCGGCGGTGGCGGTCGTGACCGTCAGCAGGGTGGCCGTGGCGGCGACCGCAACAGCCGGGGTGGCGAGAGCCAGTTCCTCGAGCGCGTCGTCACCATCAACCGCGTCTCCAAGGTCGTCAAGGGTGGTCGTCGCTTCAGCTTCACCGCGCTTGTCGTCGTCGGTGACGGCAACGGTCTCGTGGGCGTCGGCTACGGCAAGGCCCGCGAGGTCCCCACCGCGATCTCCAAGGGCGTCGAGGAGGCGAAGAAGAACTTCTTCCGCGTCCCCCGCGTCGGCAACACGATCCCGCACCCGGTGCAGGGCGAGGCGGCCGCCGGTGTGGTCCTCCTCCGTCCGGCAGCTGCCGGTACCGGTGTCATCGCCGGTGGTCCGGTCCGCGCCGTGCTCGAGTGCGCTGGCATCCACGACGTCCTGAGCAAGTCGCTCGGCTCGTCGAACACCATCAACATCGTGCACGCGACGGTCACCGCGCTGCAGCAGCTCGAGGAGCCCCGTGCGGTCGCCGCGCGTCGTGGTCTCCCCGTCGACCGGGTCGTCCCGGAGCGTCTGCTGCGCGCAGAGGCCGCCGCTCGTACGGCAGCGACCGAGAAGGCAGGTGCCTGATGGCTCGCATGCTGAAGGTGACCCAGATCAAGTCCGTTATCAGCGAGAAGCAGTACCAGCGCGACACGCTCCGCAGCCTGGGCCTCAAGCGCATCGGCCGTACGGTCCTGCGCGAGGACAACTCCCAGAACCGCGGGTACGTCGCAACGGTCGCGCACCTCGTCAAGGTCGAGGAGATTGACTCATGACCGACGCACCCAAGGCCACCAAGGCCTCGTCGACCAAGTCGACCGACACCAAGGCCCCCGAGGCCCGCGTGCAGGTCCTCAAGGTCCACCACCTCCGCCCGGCAGCCGGTTCCAAGAAGGACCGTATGCGCGTCGGTCGCGGTGAGGGTTCCAAGGGAAAGACGGCCGGCCGCGGTACGAAGGGCCAGAAGGCCCGGTACCAGGTCAAGGTCGGCTTCGAGGGTGGGCAGATGCCGCTGCACATGCGCACCCCGAAGCTCCGCGGGTTCAAGAACCCGTTCCGCGTCGAGTACCAGGTCGTGAACCTGGAGAAGCTCGCCGAGCTCTACCCGACGGGTGGTGAGGTCACCAGCAGCGACCTCGTCGCCAAGGGCGCGGTGCGGAAGAACGAGAAGGTCAAGGTTCTCGGTCAGGGTGACATCAGCGTGAAGCTCACGGTCGCGGTCGACAAGGTCTCGGCTTCGGCCGAGGAGAAGATCGTGGCGGCGGGCGGCACCGTCACCAAGTAGAACCACCGTCGGCGGCCCGTGCTGAGCACGGGCCGCCGGTTCGGTTTCCTTGACGCGATCCTGTTCGGGCAGGATCGTAGACGGGGACGGCTCAGTCGTCCTCGCACACATCGAAGTACGGAGATCTCGTGTTCAGAGCGGTTGCGCGCATCATGCGCACCCCCGACCTTCGCAAGAAGATCGGTTTCACCCTCGCGATCATCGCGCTGTTCCGCCTGGGGTCGTACATCCCCGCACCGTTCGTCGACTACACGAGCGTCCAGGCCTGTCTGGCCAGCGCGTCGTCGTCGCAGGGCCTCTACGAGCTCGTCAACCTGTTCTCAGGTGGCGCGCTGCTGAAGCTCTCCGTCTTCGCGCTCGGCATCATGCCGTACATCACGTCGTCGATCATCGTGCAGCTGTTGCGCGTGGTCATCCCGCACTTCGACGCCCTCTACAAGGAGGGCCAGTCGGGCCAGGCGAAGCTGACGCAGTACACGCGTTACCTCACGATCGCGCTGGGCGTCCTGCAGTCGACCACCCTGATCACCGTGGCCCGCTCCGGCGCGCTCTTCGGTTCGTCGGCGTCGACCTCGTGCTCGTCGATCATCTCGAACGACAGCTGGTACGCGATCCTCCTCATGGTGGTCACGCTGACCGCCGGCACCGGCCTCATCATGTGGATGGGCGAGCTCGTCACCGAGCGCGGCATCGGCAACGGCATGTCGCTCCTCATCTTCACCTCCATCGCAGCGCAGTTCCCCTCCGCGCTCTGGAGCATCGAGCAGTCGCAGTCGTTCGAGCTGTTCCTGTTCATCATCCTGGTCGGCCTCGTGATCATGATGGCCGTCGTGTTCGTCGAGCAGTCGCAGCGACGGATCCCCGTGCAGTACGCCAAGCGGATGGTCGGCAGGCGGACCTACGGCGGCAACAACACCTACATCCCGATCAAGGTGAACATGGCCGGCGTCGTGCCCGTCATCTTCGCCTCGTCGCTGCTGTACCTGCCGGCGCTCGTCGCACAGTTCAACCAGAAGGCCGACGGCACCGAGCCCGCGGCGTGGGTGACCTGGATCCAGAACAACCTGACCTCGGGTGACAACTGGTTCTACATGGTGCTGTACTTCCTGCTCATCGTCGGGTTCACGTACTTCTACGTCGCGATCACCTTCAACCCGGAGGAGGTCGCGGACAACATGAAGAAGTACGGCGGCTTCATCCCGGGCATCCGGGCCGGTCGCCCGACAGCGGAGTACCTCGACTACGTGCTCACCCGCGTCACGCTGCCAGGGTCGCTGTACCTCGGCATCATCGCCCTCATCCCGCTCGCCGCCCTGGCGTGGTTCGGTGCGAACCAGAACTTCCCGTTCGGTGGCGCCAGCATCCTGATCATCGTCGGTGTCGGCCTCGAGACGGTGAAGCAGATCGACTCCCAGCTGCAGCAGCGCCACTACGAAGGGCTCCTCCGTTGAGCGCACGTCTCGTGATCGTCGGGCCCCCCGGAGCGGGCAAGGGCACGCAGGCCGGACGCATCGCCGAGACGTTCGGGGTCCCCGCGATCTCGACCGGTGACATCTTCCGACAGAACGTCCGCGACGCGACACCGCTCGGCGTCAAGGTCACGGCGATCCTCGACGCGGGTGACTACGTGCCGGACGAGCTGACGAACGAGCTCATCGCCGACCGGCTCGCGCAGCCGGACGCCGAGGCCGGCTTCCTGCTCGACGGGTACCCGCGCACCACGGCCCAGGTGTCCTCGCTCGACCGCCTCCTCGCCGCCCAGTCGCAGTCCATCGACGCCGTCATCCGGCTCGTGGCGGACCGGGAGGCGCTCGTCGGACGTCTGCTCAAGCGTGCGTCCGAGCAGGGCCGGAGCGATGACACCGAGGACGTCGTCCGCCGTCGCCAGGAGATCTACACGGCGGAGACCGCACCGATCGTCGCGGCGTACGCCGAGCGCGGTCTCGTGGTGGACGTCGACGGACTGGGTTCCGTGGACGAGGTCGGCGACCGCATCGCGGAGGCGCTGTCCTCCCGCGGGCTCGTCGCCGACGGCACGACGGTCTCCTGACCGTCCGAGGATGATCCGCTTCAGCAGACCCTCGATCTACAAGTCGCCGGACGAACTCCGCGCGATGGTCCGGCCGGGCGTCCTCACCGAGGCGGCGCTCGTCGCGGTCCGAGCCGCACTGCAGCCCGGGGCCACCACCGGGCAGCTCGACGCGATCGCCGAGCGTGTCATCCGCGAAGGCGGTGGGATCCCGAACTTCCAGCTCGTGCCCGGGTACCGCCACACGCTGTGCGTCTCGGTGAACGACGAGATCGTGCACGGCATCCCTGGTGACCGGGTGGTCGAACCAGGCGACATCGTGTCGGTCGACGCGGGCGCCGAGGTCGACGGCTGGAACGGGGACAGCGCGATCACCGTGGTGGTTCCCGGGGATGCGGATCCTGAGCGGGCACGCGTGCGTGCGGCACTGCGCGACGTCACGGAGCGGTCCATGTGGCACGGCATCGCGGCACTCGCGAGCGTTCGGCACCTCAACGAGGTGGGTGCGGCCATCGAGGACGTCGTCGACGCGGACGGCGAGTGGGGCATCGTCGAGGACTTCACCGGACACGGCATCGGCCGGTCGATGCACGAGGACCCGCCGGTGTTCAACTACCGGGTCCGCGGGAACGGTCCCGCGGTGAAGCCCGGCCTGGTCGTCGCGATCGAGCCGATGGTGACCGCCGGTTCGATCGACGGTTCCACCGACGCCGACGAGTGGACGGTCCGCACCGTGGACGGTTCGGACGCAGCGCACTGGGAGCACAGCGTCGCCGTGCACGAGGGCGGCATCTGGGTCCTGACCGCATCGGACGGCGGCGCGAGCGCGCTCGCCCCGCTCGGCGTCCGCCCGGTCCCCGTCGCCTGACCAGCGGCCCGCCATCGGGTCTCGGACTGGAGGCACGGTTCCGCTCGGTCGCGCTGGCCCGGCCCGGCACCCCCGAGGCCGCGCGTGCCGCAGGCGCCGGACTCGTCCTGTCGGCGCTCGAACGGTGTGGCAGGCACCGGACCGATGTGGGCACCGGACCGGTGTGGGCACCGAACCGGTGTGGCGGGCGCCGGACCGGTGGAGTGGTCGATCGCCGGGTCGTGCGCACATGCACCCGGCCCGTGCGTGGCGGACGGTCGCCGACGGACCGGCGGTGGGTCGTGCCTCCCGGCCGTGTCAGCGTGCTGCGGGGCGGACGCGACCCGTCAGTTGCCGACGGAGCAGGTCTGCTCCGCGGCGGACTGCCCGCTGATGGACGAGGGCAGCGGTGTCGATGCCTCGGACGGTGTCGCGGACGGCGCGGCCGTGGTGGCGTCCGACGTCGGTGCCGAGGCCGCCCCGGTCGCGGTGCCGTCACTCTCGGACGCGCGGCCGGTGCTCGAGTCGCTCAGGGACGTCTTCGTGTCGTTCTGCAGTGCGACGTTCAGCGTGTGGGCGTCCGACTGCGCGACGATCACCCTCGCGGGGTCGTCCGGATCGTCGACGACCGGGTACTGCACGAAGAGCATGTTCGATGTGCTCATCCCGCGGAGCGTCGTCGCGAGGCCGACCAGGGTCGTCGTCGAGGCGAGGCCGTCCGAGAGGGTCATGTTCGAGATCGCCGCGCGCGCCAGCTTGTAGAGGGTCAGCGGGTTCGACAGCGTGCCGTCGGAGGTGACCTTGCGGAGGAGGGCGGAGAGGAACACCTGCTGCGAGCTGATCCGGGCGAGGTCGCTGCCGTCGCCGACACCGTGCCGCGTGCGGAGGAACTTCAGGGCGTCGTCGCCCTGCAGGGAGTGGTTCCCCGCGGTCAGGTGGAGACCGGTGAACGCGTCGTCGATCTGGTTCGCGACGCAGACGTCCACGCCGCCGACGGCGTTCGACATCTCGATCACGCCGTCGAACGTGATCATGCCGGCATAGGGGATCGAGAGGCCGGTGAGGTTCTCCACGGTGTCGACGACGCAGGAGAGTCCGCCGTTGCCGAGCGCGGTGTTGAACTGCGCGGCGGTCGAGGACGGGTAGGACGTGCCGGTCTCCGGGTTCGTGCACGCGGGCATCGGGACGATGAGGTCGCGGGGGAAGCTGACCGCGGTGAGCTGGGTGTGGTCCGCTGAGATGTGTACGAGGATCGTGACGTCGTTCCGGGCGCCCTCGACGTCCTCGTTCGCGTCGAACTGGTCGATCCTCGTGTCGCTGCCCGCGAGCAGGATGTTCGCGCCGCCCTTCATCGCCGTGATGTCGGTCTTGTTCGCGGTCGAGGTGTCATCGGTGCTCAGCTTGACGGTGTTGATCCCGCCGGTGATCGACTGGAGTGCGACGGCGCCGACGGAGACCCCGCTCACGGCGACGACGGCCATCACGGTCGCGAACCCGACGAGCAGCGTGGTCCAGGCACGGCGCCGGGGGAGACGACCGTGGCGTGCGATGCCGGGGCGGCCGCCGCGGCGCTGGGGGGCGTCGGGCACGCTGGACTCCGTTCGACGGGCGCTCTGGGCGCTGGGGCTGGTGGCGGTCCGCCTGCGTCGGGGTTCGCGGCGACTGCTCGAGTCGACTCCCTGGTGGACGTCGACGGGGCAACGGTACGATGTCCTGCCCTCGACGCTCCGGGAAATCGCCGTCAAAGGGCTGAAGAGACGTCCGGCCTCCGTCCGACGACGCGGATCGGGCACCGCTGGGACGGCGCGCCGACCTCGACTTGGCAATCTTCGTGTTATCACATACGATCGATCTTTGGTGTGTCATGCCCTCGTGGCGTGGCGCAGGCGTCCGCTCCGGCGGATGGCCGTCCGCCGGCGGGTCACTCCCGCCGTCGACGCGGACACCGAACCCGCATGACTGGTTCGGACCACTGAAGCGACACTCCATCCCAGGACGGCCATGCACGGCGGCCGCCAGAACTAATGACAGTGAGGCCATGGCCAAGAAAGACGGTGTCATCGAGATCGAAGGCTCGGTGCTCGAAGCGCTGCCCAACGCGATGTTCCGCGTTGAGCTGACCAACGGGCACAAGGTCCTCGCGCACATCTCGGGGAAGATGCGCCAGCACTACATCCGCATCCTGCCGGAGGACCGCGTGATCGTGGAGCTGAGCCCGTACGACCTGACACGCGGCCGGATCGTCTACCGCTACAAGTGATCCGAGCTGGAAAGGAACGGCCCGACACTCCCGTCGGGCACGAAGCCAGCGAGATCAAGGAATCAACATGAAGGTCAACCCCAGCGTCAAGCCCATCTGCGAGCACTGCAAGGTGATCCGTCGGAAGGGCCGCGTCATGGTGATCTGCAAGAGCAACCCGCGCCACAAGCAGCGCCAGGGCTGAACCACCGGGACCCCGGTCCCGCTTGCACATCCACAACTGAACATCGACGCAGCACCAGATCCCGCCCGACATCGATCGGACGGGGGACACCCCGGGTGGAGGCCCGGGCACCGGTGCTGCACCACACCTCCACAAACCACTAGGAGCAGCCAGACATGGCACGTCTAGCAGGCGTCGACATCCCGCGCGAGAAGCGCGTGGAGATCGCACTCACGTACATCTACGGCGTCGGCCGTACCCGATCCCTCCAGGCACTCGCCGAGACGGGCATCTCGGGTGACATCCGCGTCAAGGACCTCACCGACGACCAGCTCGTCGCCCTCCGCGACTTCATCGAGGGCAACTTCAAGGTCGAGGGTGACCTCCGCCGCGAGGTGGCCGCCGACATCCGCCGCAAGGTCGAGATCGGGAGCTACGAGGGCATCCGCCATCGTCGTGGTCTCCCGGTGCGCGGTCAGCGCACCAAGACCAACGCTCGTACCCGCAAGGGTCCGAAGCGCACCGTGGCAGGCAAGAAGAAGGCGCGATAGGACATCATCATGGCTACCCCCAAGACTGCTGCGCGCAAGCCGCGGCGCAAGGAAAAGAAGAACATCGCCGTGGGCCAGGCCCACATCAAGTCGACGTTCAACAACACGATCGTCAGCATCACCGACCCGTCGGGTGCCGTCCTCAGCTGGGCGTCCTCCGGGGCCGTCGGCTTCAAGGGCTCGCGCAAGTCCACGCCGTTCGCGGCGCAGCTCGCCGCCGAGTCCGCTGCCCGTCAGGCGCAGGAGCACGGTGTCAAGAAGGTCGACGTCTTCGTGAAGGGCCCCGGGTCCGGTCGTGAGACCGCGATCCGTTCGCTCCAGGCCGCTGGCCTCGAGGTCGGCTCGATCAACGACGTCACCCCGCAGGCGCACAACGGGTGCCGCCCGCCGAAGCGTCGTCGCGTCTAAGCAGGAGCCCCCGGCCGCGACCCACGGCCCCTCGTCACGAGGTGTCCGCGGGTCGTGGCCATTCCTGGTCGTTCGATCGCGCACGTCGGTGCGCGTGATCACAACTCAACAGACCCGGCGAGGCTCGCGCCCCGCCGTACCGCCAAGTGTCATATAGCGGACACTTCGCCGAAAGGAATCCACAGTGCTCATTGCACAGCGCCCCACTCTGACTGAGGAGCCGATCTCCGAGCACCGCTCGCGGTTCGTCATCGAGCCGCTCGAGCCCGGCTTCGGCTACACCCTCGGCAACTCGCTGCGCCGCACGCTCCTGTCCTCGATCCCCGGTGCCGCCGTCACCAGCATCCGCATCGACGGCGTGCTGCACGAGTTCAGCACCGTGCCGGGTGTCAAGGAGGACGTCACCGAGATCATCCTCAACATCAAGAACCTGGTCGTCTCGTCCGAGCACGACGAGCCGATCACGGCGTACCTGCGCAAGCAGGGTGCCGGCCAGGTCACGGCGGCGGACATCTCGGCTCCGGCCGGTGTCGAGATCCACAACCCGGAACTCGTCATCGCGACGCTCAACGAGTCCGCCAAGTTCGAGCTCGAGCTCACCATCGAGCGCGGCCGCGGCTACGTCTCAGCGACGCAGAACCGCTCGGAGTTCTCCGAGGCCGGGCAGATCCCGATCGACTCGATCTACTCGCCCGTCCTCAAGGTCACCTACCGCGTCGAAGCGACGCGTGCCGGTGAGCGCACGGACTTCGACCGTCTGGTCGTGGACGTCGAGGCGAAGCCGGCCATCACGCCGCGCGATGCCATCGCGTCCGCCGGTCGGACGCTCGTCGAGCTCTTCGGGCTCGCCCGTGAGCTGAACACCGCGGCCGAGGGCATCGAGATCGGCCCCGCGCCGGTCGACGCGGTGCTCTCGAACGAGCTGCAGACCCCGATCGAGGACCTCGACCTGTCGGTGCGCAGCTACAACTGCCTCAAGCGCGAGGGCATCAACACGGTGTCCGAGCTCGTCGCCCTGTCGGAGACGCAGCTCATGAACATCCGTAACTTCGGTCAGAAGTCGGTGGACGAGGTGAAGGACAAGCTCACCGAGCTCGGCCTCTCCCTCAAGGACACCGTCCCCGGATTCGACGGCGCCCACTTCTACAGCGGGTACGACGAGGACGAGTCCAACAACTGACATCCGCTGCGCTGCGCACGTAGCGTGACCCACCTTCCCAACACTGGAGAACTGACATGCCCAAGCCCACCAAGGGCCCCCGCCTCGGAGGCGGGCCCGCCCACGAGCGCCTGCTCCTGAGCAACCTCGCGAACGCGCTCTTCACGCACGGCCGCATCACCACGACCGAGACGAAGGCCAAGCGCCTCCGTCCCTACGCCGAGCGTCTCGTGACCTTCGGCAAGCGTGGCGACCTGCACTCGCGCCGCCGCGTGATCGCGATCCTCCGCGACAAGTCGGTCGTGCACACGCTGTTCACCGAGATCGCTCCCCAGATGGAGGAGCGTCAGGGTGGCTACACGCGCATCACGAAGCTCGGCTTCCGCAAGGGTGACAACGCACCGCTCGCCTCGATCGAGCTCGTCCTCGAGCCCGTCTCGAGCACGCCCGCCCCGGTGAACCGTCGCTCGGCTGCTCCGGCTGCCGCGCCGGTCGCCACGACGACGGACGAGTCGGACGCCGAGGTCGACGCGACCACGGACGCCGACGAGACCGCTGCCGAGTCGGCCGAGAACGACACGACGGAGACGTCTGCCCCCGTCGCCGCGGAGGAGCCCACCGAGGCTGCCACCGAGGTCGAGGACGACGCCGCCACGAAGAGCGACTCCGCCGCCAAGGGCGACGACAAGTAACACGCAGCACCACCACCGAAGGCCCTCGCAGTCCGCTGCGGGGGCCTTCGGCATTCCCGACGTAGACATCTCAACCGCGATGCGTTCAATCGCGTGACGACCGCGCGACCGCGCGACCGCATGGCCGCTCGTTCCGACCACGGGCGTGCCGCAGATCAGGAGCACAGTGCAACTCGGACCCGTGACCACCGCCGGACGGCAGATCTGGCGCTGGAGCCGGACGTCCGGCACCCAGCCGCGGGTCCTCCTCGCGGGGAAGGCCGCCGTCGCTGCAGTCGCCGCGTGGCTCGTAGCGCGCTACATGCCGGGTGTCGCGGCGGACTACCCCTACTACGCGCCGCTCGGTGCCGTCGTGGCGATGCAGTCCACCCTGCTGTCGAGCATCCGCAGCGGTGTGCAGACCCTCGCGGGTATCGCGATCGGCATCGTCATCGCCGGGATCACCATGTGGCTCGGAGACCCGGGGTTCGTCGCGGTCGGCATCGCCGTGGGCATCGGCGTGCTCATCGGTGGCTTCCGCATCCTCGGTGAGGGCGGGAGCTGGGCGCCGACGGCCGCGGTCCTCGTGCTGCTCGTGGGTGGATCCCACGCCGAGGGGTTCTCCTTCGGCTACGTGCTCCAGATGGCCGTCGGCGTCGCGATCGGTCTCGTCGTGAACTTCGCCGTGTTCCCGCCGCTGCACTTCTGGGATGCCGAGCGTCGGATCTCCGAGACGAACGACGTGCTCGCGGAACACCTCGAGGACCTCGCCGATGCGCTCCGCTCCGACACTCCGGAACCCGAGCGGTGGGTGGCGCGGCAGCAGCGACTCGATCGCGAGATGGCCGACGTCCGGGAGCGGCTGGGTGCCGCCGAGGAGAGCAAGCGCGCGAACCCGAGGGCCATCCGTGGGCGGAACCGACGCCGACTCGTCGCGGACGCCGCACGCTTCCGGGCGCTCGAGCGTGCCGCCTGGTACACGACGGACCTCACGGAGATCGTCGGGCGGTCAGGTCCGGTGTCCGGGCAGTTCGGGCAGGTCTCGCCGCAGTACGCGGACCGGTTGGCGGCGGCGGTGCGCGCGGTGGCGGCGGTGGTCCGTGGAGACGGGGCCGACGCGCTCGACCACGAGGCGGTGCAGGCCATCGGCGTCGTGGAGTCGGCGATGGACGCCGGGGACCGGAACCGTCCGTCGGAGGTCACGCTGACCTCGGCGGCGACGGTGGCGCTCCGCGGGATCGTCGAGTCGGAGCGACGCGCGACGGCCTGACGGCGCGCTGACGACGACGCCGTCGGTCACCGGTCGAACGAGGACGTCGCCCAGCTCTCGATCGCAGCACTCGTGTCCGGCGCCACCGACGTGGCGAGCAGGTACCGCGTCCAGTCCCCGCCGTGCACGACGTCGACGGTGCAGAGCGTGTCGTCGCAGGTCCGGAACGCCGCGTCGTGCGCACCGAGGCCGTCGAGCTGGATCCGGTCGGCCGCATCGACGAGACCCGCCTCGATCCGGGCACGGACGGCCCACGACCCCTTCGGGAGCGTGCCGTAGCGCGCAGCGACCGTGGCGTACCCCTGCTCGGATGCCGGGCGGAAGTCGCACACGTCGGCGCCGGCTCGTTCGAGTGCGACCCACGAGATGTCGTCGTGCCAGTCGGTCCCGGCGTTCGTGTCGACGAGGGGTGTGGAGGTGACCGTGTCCACGCGCGTCGCGATGCAGGTGCTCGGGCCCGGGTCACCGGTCTCGTGCGGGACCTCGGCCGACCCGAGCGGTGAGTCCTGCACGGCGGTCGTGGCGTGGGCGACGAGCGCTTGGAAGCGGTCCCGCATGCCCTCGGGTGTGACGTCGGTCGCGTCCTGGACCCGTTCGAGGCCGACGCTCAGCCAGGCGGACCCCGCGTGCACGTCGGCCTGGCAGAGCAGCCGCGCGGCGTCGGTCGCTGCGCACCAGACCGGGCCGGACCCCGACGAGTCCTGACCGAGGAAGGTGTCGAGTGCCTCCGACGCGTCCGGCAGCACGGTCGCGGTGACGGCGTTCCGCATCGGGTCGCCCTGCGTGCCCGGGTACACGCTGTCCATCGCCGCGACACCGTTGTCGATGCTGCACGTGAGGCCGCCGGAAGCCGGAGCGGCCATGGCCGACGGGTCCATGTGCTCCTGCTCCGTGAGGAGGTCGTCGTCCGCGACCGCCGGGACGAGCCGCGCGGTGAGCCCGGCGGGCAGGACACTCGTGCATGCGGGCATCCCGGCCTGGTCCGGTCGCTCCGTGAACCGGACCCCGTCTGTCGCTGCCGTCGTGGAGGGGCTCGACGTCGGCGTCGGGGACGACGATGGTGCCGGACCACCGACGCCGAGCAACGAGCATCCGCTGAGACCGACCACGAGCATCGCCGCGACCACGCCCGTCGTGACCGTCCGCGCCCGCCGGTCCCGCATCGAGATGTCCATGGCGGGATCGTAGCCGTCGCTGTGGGTCCGTTCAGCGTCCCGGGGCATCGATGCGATCACGGTTCCGGAGTCCCCGCCCCTCGTAGACTCGGGCTGTGACGGACGGGACCGCGACACCGACACGGATCCCGACCCCGACGGTCGGGCTCCGTCTCGCCCTGCTCGGGCCCGTGCTCGTCGAGGACCGCCGGGGCGAGCTCGTCCCGGTCGCCGGAGCGCTGTCCCGGGGGTTCCTCGTGGCGCTGGCGCTGGCGCGCGGCGGGTCGATGACGACCACTGCGCTCATCGACGAGCTGTGGGGCGAAGAGCCGCCGCGCGCTGCCAGAGCAGCCCTGCAGACGCTCGTGTCGCGCCTCCGTCGGACCCTGGCGGACGGACTCGTCGTGTCGACGGACACCGGGTACCGTCTCGCCGTGGAACCGGACGGCATCGACCTGCTCCGCGCGGAGGCCGCCGTTCCCGGAGCCCGGACCGCACTCGACCACGGCGATCCGCGGACGGCCATGGGGCTCACCGACGACGCGCTGGGGCTCTGGCGTGACGACCCGGGGGCCGACCTCGAGGGCGAACTCGCCGAGCAGGCGTCCGTGCGCGCCGAGGATGCACGGCGGACGCTCCGACGCATCCGTGCCGACGCTCTGCTCGGCTGCGACGACGCGGACGGTGCCGCGCAGGTGTGGGCCGTCGAGGCCACCAGCCGCCCCATCGACGAGGAGGTCGTCGCGGGGCGGATGCGCTCCCTCGACGCTGCCGGGCGTTCGGCCGAGGCGCTCGCGGTGTTCGCTGCGCACCGGGCACGACTCGCCGACGAGCTCGGCGCGGACCCGTCGGCCGACCTGGTCAGGATGAACGCCGACCTGCTCCGCCGCGGTGGATCCGACGGCACGCGCGCACGGCGGGTGGGCATCCGCGTCGCGGCGACCCCGCTCATCGGCCGGGACGCGGATCTCGCGGACCTGCACGACCTCCTCGCCGAGCACCGTCTCGTGACCGTCCTCGGTGCCGGCGGGCTCGGCAAGACGCGGATCGCGCAGCAGGTGGCCGCGGACGTGGCGGACGAGACGGCCGTGGTCGTCATCGAGCTCGCTCCGCTCTCCGAGGGTGCCGACATCATCCCGGCGCTCGGAGCACTGCTCGGCATCGACACGCGTGCCGGGCGCACCCTCCGGCCGGGCGCGGCCGCGGACCTCCGCGAACGCGTCCTCGGGATCATCGGGCAGCGGCCGATGCTGCTCGTCCTCGACAACTGTGAGCACATCGTCGCGGACGTCGCGGAGTTCACCGCCGGCTTCCTCGCCGAGCTGCCCGACCTCCGCGTGCTCGCGACCTCCCGTGCCCCGCTCGCGATCGCAGGGGAGGCCGTCGCACCGCTCGCACCGCTCCCCGTCGACCAGGACGGCGCGGCCGTCCGGCTCTTCACCGAGCGCGCCCGGGCGGCGCGGCCCGGCGCAGCCCTCCCGGTCGACACCGTCCGGAGCATCTGCGCGCGACTCGACGGCTCGCCGCTCGCGATCGAGCTGGCAGCGGCGCGGATCCGCGGGATGGGGCTCGACGAGATCGCCCGGCGCCTCGACGACCGGTTCGCCCTGCTCCGTGGCGGGGACCGGAGCGCGCCCGAGCGGCACCGCTCCCTCCTCGCCGTCATCGAGTGGAGCTGGCGGCTGCTCGGTCCGGGTGCGCAGGACCTGCTGACGAGGCTCGCGCTCTTCCCGGACGGGTTCGACATCGACACCGCGGAGGCGGTCGGCGACCCGGCACGAGCCGACACCGTCTTCGACGACCTCGCGGACCTCGTGGAGCAGTCACTCGTCCAGCTCGAGGAGCTCGACGGCGCACCACCCCGGTACCGGCTGCTCGAGACCGTCCGGGAGTTCGGTGCCACCCAGCTCGTCGAGCGTGGCCGGACCGACGAGGTCCGAGCCGCGATGCTCCGATGGGCCGTGGCGTTCGCGGCGCCCCGGAACCTGCTGCTCCAGACCTCGACGCAGCTACGGACGTTCGCCGAGGTGCGCCGGGAGGCCGAGACCCTCGTGGTGCTGCTCCGCTGGGCGATCCGCGCGGCGGACCGCTCGACCGTCGCCGTCGTGTTCGCTGCGCTCTGCTCGTACTGGTCGGTGCGCGGCGCGCACGCCGAGGTGACCGCGGCCGCGCCCGAGATCATCCGGGTCGTCGCGGCGGGGCGGCCCGCGCCGGAGGCCAGGACCGCCACGATCATGGGTCTCGTCGTCGCGGGTGCGACGAGCGCGTTCCTCGGCGTCAGGACCACGGTCGTCGCGGTGAGCGCCCTCCGCCGGATCCGACGGGACGGACCGGCGGACGACGCGTTGCTCGAGGCGATGCTGCAGCTCATGCTCGCGTTCGGGCGGCCGGACGACGTCCCGGTGCTCCTCGCGCGGTTCCGCGCCGACGGCGACCCCCGGGTGGCGTGCCTGGCGCTCACGATCAGCGCGCCCCTCGCTGAGAACGACGGCGACGTCGGCACGGCCCTGGAGTACGCGCGGCGCGGGAACGACCTCGCGGACGCGCTGGTGGACCCGTGGACGGCCGGGACCGCCTCGGTGTCGATCACGCAGCTGCTCGGCCAGACCGGACGTCCGACGGACGCGCTCCGTTCGGCGGTCGTCGCGCGCCACCGCCTCGAGCAGTTCGGCGCCGAGGACGACATGCGGGAGCTCCGCTGGCTCGTCGGGCTGGCCGAGGCGGCGACCGGGGACGTGGTCGCGGCGCGCGCGAGTGCCGCAGAGCTCGCGATGCCCGGCGCGGACAGCGGACGTCCCGACGGGGACCGTGCGGAGATCAGCGTGCTGTCGATCGCGATCACCGCGGAGGCGTTCCGTGCGGACGGTGACGAGGTCTCCGGGCTCGCCGAGTACCGGCGGGCGGTCGCCGCGATCCCGAAGCGCGGGCGGGAGTCGTGGCAGTGGCTGGTGCTCCTCCGCGCCGCACTCCTCGCCGCTGATGACGAGGTCCACGCAGCCGGCGACGTCGCGCTCGACCCGGACGAGGCGCGGAGGACCGCGCGGGACCTCCGGGTCTCCGCGATCGTGATGCTCCGGCTCCGACCGTGGTTCCTCGACCTGCCGGTGATCGCGACCGGCCTCCTCGGCGTCGCGGTGTGGGGCGCCCGGACCGGACACCTCGAGCCGGACGTGGTCGCGACGCTCTGGGCGACCGCGAGCCGCTTCGGGTCGCGACAGGACTTCGCGGTGCTGGCGCACACGAGGCTCCGTCGTCGGCTGGTGCTGTCGCTCGCCGTCGACGGTGACGAACCGGCAGCCGATGCGCTGCTCGCAACCGCCGAACGCGTCAGCGCGGGCGGGACCCGTGACGATGTCCTCCGGACCGCCACCGCCGTGCTCGGTGCCGTCCGCATCCCGCGATGAGGCGCGACGACCGGCGCGCTGAGCCGCGCTGAGCCGCGCTGAGCGGACCACGCGACGGACTGGAGGGACGGTGCCAGCTGGCACCGTCCCTCCAGTCCGTCAGGTGGTCGCGCCGAACGCGACCCGTCAGGCCTTCCGCATGTACGCACGCACCGTGAGCGGGGCGAACACCGCGACCACGACCGCGGCGCCGATGAGCGAGACCACGAGGTCACCGCCGACGGCACCGTGGTTGACGAGCTCACGGACCGCCGTGATCAGGTGCGAGATCGGGTTGATCTCGGAGAACCACCGCAGCCACGACGGCAGGGTGTCCGCGGGGACGAACGCGTTCGACAGGAACGTCAGCGGGAACAGCACCATGTTCGAGATGCCGGAGACACTCGACGCCGTGCGTGCGACGACGCCGAAGAACGCGAAGATCCAGCTGATCGCCCACGCGACCACGACCACCAGGGCGCCCGCGGCCACGAGCGACCAGATGCCGCCCTCGGGTCGGAGGCCCATGCAGAAGCCGACGATGAACGTGATGGTCGTCGCGATCGCGTAGCGCACGGTGTCCGCGAGCAGTGCGCCGGCGAGCGGGGCGATCCGCGCGATCGGCAGGGACTTGAAGCGGTCGAACACGCCCTTGTCCATGTCCTCGCGGAGCTGTACACCCGTGACGATCGACGACGTGATGTTCGTCTGGACGAGGATGCCGGGGATGATGATCGGCAGGTAGGCGGCCACTCCGCCGGCGATCGCACCACCGAAGATGTAGGTGAACATCACGGTGAAGATGATCGGCATGAGCGTCACGTCGAACAGCTGTTCCGGTGTGCGGCGGACCTTGATCAGGCCCCGGTACGCCATGGTGAGCGACTGCCGGACGGTCGCCCCGATGCCGGTGCGACCGACCCCGGCGCGCGGGGTGGCGCTGGTGCGGGGTGCTGTGGGTGCGATGAGCGTGGTCATGCGGTGGCCCCTTCGAGGACGCGTTCTGCGGCGGAGGCGTCGTCCGCGGCCGCGGGCTTGCCGGTGATGGTGAGGAAGACCTCGTCGAGCGTCGGCTTCTGCACGCTCATCTCGGCCAGGGAGATGCCGGCCTGCCGGAACGACACGAGCAGGTCCGTGACGCGGTCGGGATCGGCCATCGGTGCGGTGATCCGGCCGCCCTCGGGGGAGACGACCGGGTCGACCCCGAGCACTCGGCGGACGGCGTCGACGGCATCGGGCATCCCGGCCGGGTCGGTGATCCGGAGCTGCAGGCTCGAGACGCCGACCGAGGACTTCAGCTCGTCGCCGGTGCCCTCGGCGACCACGCGGCCGCGGTCGATGACGGCGATCCGGTCGGCGAGCTGGTCCGCCTCGTCGAGGTACTGCGTCGTGAGGAGCACGGTCGACCCGGTCGCCACGAGCTCGCGGATCGTGTCCCACATCTGCGCGCGGGTCCGCGGGTCGAGGCCCGTGGTGGGCTCGTCGAGGAAGATCAACGGTGGCTGCGCGATGAGGCTCGCGGCGAGGTCGAGGCGTCGCCGCATGCCGCCCGAGAAGCCCTTGAGCGGGCGCTTCGCCGCCTCGGTCAGGCCGAACTGCTCGAGGAGCTCAGTGGCTTTCGCCCTGGACTCCTTCCGGCCGAGTCCGAGGAGCCGTGCGAAGATGACGAGGTTCTCGGTCGCGCTGAGCGTCTCGTCGACGGATGCGTACTGCCCGGTCACGCCGATGAGCCGGCGGACGGCCTGCGCGTCGTGTCGGACGTCGTGCCCGAAGATCCGCGCCTCCCCGGCGTCGGGCTTCAGGAGCGTGGCGAGCATGGAGATGGTGGTGGTCTTGCCGGCGCCGTTCGGTCCGAGCACGCCGTACACGGTGCCGGCCTCGACCCGGAGGTCGACGCCGTCCACCGCACGGTTCTGGCCGAACGTCTTGACGAGGCCGGTGGCCTCCACCGCGAGCGGTGCGTCGTTCATGGGTGTCCTCTCATCGACACCGTCCGGATGGCGGCGTCGATGTCGATGGTGTCCGGTGCCGCTCACGCGGCACTGACGTGCCACTGACACGGACGGGAGGCACGTGTCAGATCGGTAGGCTCGATCGCGTGAGCGAGATGGTTGGGTCCGACACCGTCCGGCTCCGTCTGGACATCGCCTACGACGGTGCCGGGTTCGCGGGGTGGGCGAGGCAGCCGACGCTCCGCACCGTGCAGGGGGAGCTCGAGGAAGCCCTCGCCACCGTGTTCCGACGCACCGGACCTCCACCTCGACTGACGGTCGCCGGGCGGACCGACGCGGGCGTGCACGCCACCGGGCAGGTCGCGCACGTCGATCTCACCCGTGAGCAGTTCGGCGGCCTCGCGAAGCCGCACCGTGGTCCGTCGCACCGGCCGGCACGGACGCCGTCGGATGCGCTGCTCGCGCGGCTGAACGGCATCGCCGGCCTCGACAGCGACGTCGTCGTGACGCGCATCACCGAGGCCGCGCCGGGCTTCGACGCCCGCTTCTCGCCGGTGTGGCGCCGCTACGAGTACCGCGTCGCCGACCTCGACGCACCGCGGGACCCCCTGCGCCGCGGACACACGCTCTGGTACCCGGCGCACCTCGACGCCGGCGCCATGGCCCTCGGTGCGCTGACGCTCCTCGGTCTGCACGACTTCGCATCCTTCTGCAAGCCCCGCGAGGGTGCGACGACGATCCGCACGCTCCAGGAGTTCCGGTGGCACCGGGAGCCGGACGGCGTGCTCGTGGCGTCGCTCCAGGCCGACGCGTTCTGCCACAGCATGGTCCGGGCCATGGTCGGCGGAGCGATCGGCGTCGGCGAGGGCAAGCTCACGCCGACCCAGCTCGAGGAACTCCGCGTGGCCGAGGCCCGGACGAGCGCGTTCAAGGTCGCACCGGCGAAGGGCCTGACGCTCGTGGAGGTCGGGTACCCCGCCGACGAGGACCTCGCCGCCCGTGCGCTCACGACGAGAGCGCGCCGCGACGCCGAGTAGCCGACGGGGGGCCGCTGCGCCCTAGGCTCGTGCGGTGACCATCCGCGCCGCCGAACCGTCCGATGTCCCCGAGATCCTGGCGCTCATCCGCGACCTGGCCGCGCACCAGGGGGAGCCGGACGCCGTCCGGAACGCAGGCCCGCGCCTCCAGTCCGTCCTGTTCGGCGAGGCGCCGAAGGCGTTCGCCCACGTCGTGGAGGCGGACTCTGCCGGTGGTCCCGATGGGCCGCACCGGCTCGCCGGGATCGCCATCTGGTTCCTGACCTACTCGACGTGGACGGGCGACCACGGCATCCACCTCGAGGACCTGTACGTCCGGCCCGAGCACCGGGGCGCCGGGTACGGCAAGGCGCTGCTCGCGCGGCTGGCGTCCGAGTGCGTCGCGCAGGGGTGGTCGCGGCTCGAGTGGAGCGTGCTCGACACGAACAGCGGCGCCGTGGGGTTCTACGAGTCGATGGGGGCGTCGTTCCTCGACGAGTGGCGGACGTGCCGGCTCGACGGCGACGCGCTCGCCGAGGTCGCCGGCGGGACCGCGTAATCGGCTGGCCGCTCGACGGGAACAACCGAAGGCTCGGAGCCGGGTGACGACGACCTCAGCCGGGATGTTTCGTTTTTGATGTGTAAAATTTATAAGATGACAATGTTATTTTATACATCAGTCTGCAAAGGTGTTCTCACCCGGCACTGTCGCCGGAGAGGATAGGGGTATTCATGAACAAGATTCACAAAGTCGGCGTGATCGTCTGCGTCGTGACCGGTGCGCTCGTCGGTGGGGCTGGTGTGACTGCGGCCAATGCTCAGCCGATCTCCGCGCCGACGGCCGCCATGAGTTCAAGCGGGGCCCTCCGCGGTCCTCTCTCGCCCGTGAGCATCGGCGGAACGGAGGCACCTGCCGGCCAAGCACCGGCTGGTGGTGAGACGCGCGGGCTGCCGATCGGCTCGATCGTCAACTGGATCAAATCGAATGCGCCGTCCATCGTCCCGGCCCTGAAGGACGCGTTGCGCTCTGGCATCAAGGCGTTCACGAATTGGTGGAATGGCCTCGCAGGCTGGATCCGGACCACGATCAACCAGCTCGCACAGCTGTCGCTGACGGAGTTGTTCGATCAGCTTTGGCACTACTTCTTCGGATGATCACCCTGTTTGGTTGATCACCCGGTGGGCCCGTCCGCGCGACAGCGGGCGGGCCTGCCAATTGCAACAAGGAGGGGACGAACATGGACATCGGCATCGTCGATGTGCGGGGTGTTTCGAAGTCGACTCGTGGACGCGTGAGGCTCGCCGATGTGTCCATGACGCTGATGCCAGGACGTGTCTACGGCTTGGTCGGTCCGAACGGAGCAGGGAAATCGACACTCCTCAGCATCCTCGCTGGACTGACGCTTCCCGATCGGGGCGCCGTCGACCTGCGGCACAGCGTGGATGCCCCACTGCGGGTCGGGGCGTCTCTCGGCACCGACGACCTCCACCCAGCCCGATCCGTCATCGAGACGATGCGCCTCTCAGCGATGCTGCGCGGAGTCCAGCGGACGTCGGTCGACGGTCTGATCACGCAGTGTGGTCTCGGGCCCGTCCAGCGCCGTCGAGTGCGCGCGCTATCGCTGGGGATGCGGGCGCGCCTCGGCATCGCCATGGCCATGCTCGGTGATCCAGAGGTCGTCCTCCTCGATGAACCGATGAATGGATTGGATCCGGATGGGATGAGTTGGGTCCGTCAGATCACCGCTGACCTCCGCGCTCGCGGCCGCATCGTCGTCGTGTCCAGTCATCTCCTCCGGGAGATCGACGCCGTGGCGGATGAGGTCTTCATACTCAGCCAGGGGCGGATGGTGTCCTCGGTCGGCCGATCCGATGAGGAACTCGGCGCCGGTTCGGAGATCGTCGTGAGCGAAGCCCAGGTGTTGGTCGACCGACTCGAGGAACTCGGGCACGAGGTGTCAATCTTGGGAGGCCGGATCCAGACGGTACTGAGTGCCGCGGACCTCGTGCGCGTCTCAGTGGAGCTCGGGCTCGACGTGAACGAGGTCGGCCCTCGACGTCGACCGGCGTTGGAGCGGATCTTCGATTCCGTGACGGTGGCCGAATTCTCCTCAAAGGCTGGTTGAGTCGATGCGCGTCCACACGCTCACGAAGTTCGAACTCCGCCGTCGAATCGACACGATCGGAGCCGCATCCGGCACGGCCGCACTCACCGCCCTCATCGTTGCGTCTGCGGTTCTCGGGAGTTCCATCGGCGCGGGCCGCGGCAGCCTTGTGCTGTCTGAGATCATCGCGATCTCGATCCTTCCGTCAGCGATCAGCATCCCGATGATCAGCGTCGTCACCGGCGCCGCAGACGCAACGCATCGTGGAGATCGAAGTCAGATCCTCGCAGGTGCCAGCAGAACATCGATCCTCCTCGCTAGGCTCAGCGCTTCCATGCTCGCGAGCACGGCCGTTCTCATCTGGTCCGTGACCGTCGCAAGCGTCGTCGTCGTAACCACAGCTGTCATCTCGGGTCTCCCGTTCCGATCGGGTGATCTCCCGGGTGCGTTCTGGGGGGCAGTTGTGCTCGTGTACACCTCTGCGCTCTTCGGGCTCGCTCTCGGAGCGCTCCTGCGCTCCGTTGCTGCGGGGGTCATCGTCGTGGTGTTGGTCACGTTCGTTCTTGACACCGCGACCCTGGCATTGCCCGCGTGGACGCAGATCCTTCGCTTCTCGTCCTTGCAGAATGCGCTGCTTGGAGAGGGCGGTGTCGGTGTCGGTGCCGGTACGTGCGCGTTCACCCTCTGGATCCTTCTGCCGGCAACTGGCGCCGTGATCCGGATGAAGCGGGAGGAGAGCTGATGGGTCTCGAGCAAGCCGCCGAGCAGGGCCACACCCCCAGTCGAGCAAGTCGTGCCCGATGGCGTCGGGTCGCTGTTGGGATGCTCGTCGTGATCGGGACGCTCGGGTTCTGGGTCGCCGGGGTGTCCGGGCAGGACTTCTCGATCCGCGTCGGAGCGATGTCGTGCGCGATCGTCGCGGCGACGATCGCTGTCTTCCTTGCGCGGCGGCGGGACAGCCTCCTCGGGTGGTTCGTGCTCGCGGCGATCATCGCCGTCTACCGGATGGTGACGGTTTGACGGAGGCCGATGATCGGAGCACAACCGGTCTGCCCCTGTTCGAGGGGCAGAGTTCACCTTGTCGAAACCTGTGGGTTCGCCCAGCTCCATAGGCTTCGAGGGATCTTCTCGTCTCTCGAAGGAAACCATGCCTCGCTCCACCTCCAGGACCGTGCTCGGCATCGCCGCCGCTGCCGCCGTCCTCGTCGCCCCGCTCGTCGCCGTCACGACCGCCTCCGCGAACCCGTCCGGAACGGGCGTCGTCATCGAGGAGGCCTACCTCAAGGGCGGCAGCGCCAACGCACCGTTCACGAACAAGTTCGTCGAGCTCGGCAACCCGACCGCCGCCGCAGTGGACCTCAGTGGCTGGTCGCTCCAGTACCGCTCGGCCACCGGCACCGGGGCCGCATCGGTCGGTGCGCTCTCGGGGTCGATCCCGGCGCACGGCACGTTCCTCGTCCAGCTCTCCTCGAACGGGTCGAACGGCGCTGCCCTCCCGACGCCGGACGCCGTCACCACCGTGAACCCGAGCGGCTCGACGGGCACGCTCGTGCTCTCCGACCAGGCCACGGCGCTCACGCTGCCGACCGGGGCGATCGCCACCGGGACCGCCGGCGTCGTCGACCTCGTCGGGTACGGCACGTCCAACACGTTCGAGACGACGGTCGCGAAGGCCGGCACCGCGAACACCGTGCCGGACGCGCTGACGCGGACGGGCACGACCGACACGGACGTCAACGCGGCGGACTTCGCGCTGACGAGCACGATCACCCCGACGAACGCGGCGGGCGACACCACCGCGCCGACCGATCCCACCGACCCGACCGACCCGACCGATCCCGGCGACGGCGGCACGACCCCGGCACCCGCCACGGACGTCACGATCGCCGAGCTCCAGGGCACGACGGACACCTCGCCGTACGTCGACAAGGCCGTCCGCACGACGGGCGTCGTCACCGCGGTGTACCCGACGGGCGGCTACCAGGGCTACTTCGTCCAGACCGCAGGGACCGGCGGTGCGATCGACGCGTCGACCCACACCGCGTCCGACGGTGTCTTCGTCTACTCGCCGACCACCGTCGGCAGCGTGGCGATCGGCCAGGCCGTCCGGCTCACCGGCACGGTGTCGGAGTTCTACGGCCTCACGGAGCTCAACGTCACGAGCACGTCGGGCCTCGAGCAGCTCCCCGCGGCGGGCGTCGTCGCCCCGAAACCCGCGCAGGTGGCCTTCCCGCGGACGGACGCCGCACGCGAGTCGCTGGAGAGCATGCTCGTGCAGCCCGCCGGGAGCTACACCGTGACCGACGTCTACACGACGAACCAGTACGGCGAGGTCGCCCTGGCGAGCGGGACCACCCCGCTCCTGCAGCCGACCGAGGTCGCCCGCCCGGGAACCCCCGCCGCGGCAGCGGTCGCCGCCGACAACGCTGCGCGTGCGATCACCCTCGACGACGGCGCCAGCACGAACTACCTCACGGCGGCCGGGTCGAGCATCCCCGTGCCGTGGCTCACGAACGCCGGACCCGTCACGGTCGGCGCTCCGGTGCAGTTCTCGAAGCCGGTCGTCCTCGACTTCCGGAACTCGGCGTGGAAGTTCGAGCCGACGACACCCGTCACCGGCGCCACGGCGAAGGCCGACCTCCCGGCGACCTTCGGGAACGTCCGACCGGCCGCCCCCGCGAACGTGGGCGGTGACATCCGGCTCGCCGGGTTCAACGTGCTCAACTACTTCCCGACGACCGGGGACCAGCTCACCGGGTGCACGTACTACGACGACCGCGAGGGCAACCCGCTCACCGTCCGCGACGGCTGCGACGCCCGCGGTGCCGCGAACGCCGACGACCTCGCCCGCCAGCAGCAGAAGATCGTCACCGCGATCAACGGCCTCGGCGCCGACGTCGTCTCCCTCGAGGAGATCGAGAACTCCGCACGCTTCGGGAAGGACCGGGACGCCGCGCTCTCGACCCTCGTCGACGCGCTGAACGCCGCCGCGGGGAAGACCGTCTGGGCGTACGTTCCGTCGCCGGCGAAGGTCCCCGCGAGCGAGGACGTCATCCGCCTCGCACTCATCTACAAGAAGGACCGCGTCGCGCCCCAGGGCGAGTCGACGATCCTGACGGACGCCCCGGCGTTCACGAACGCACGGCAGCCCGTGGCCGACGCGTTCCGCCCGCTCGTGCCGGTCGGCAAGTCCGGCAAGACGAAGGTCGGCGGCAAGGACACGACGTTCCTCGTCATCGCGAACCACTTCAAGTCCAAGGGCAGCGGGACCGGTGCCGACGCCGACCAGGGCGACGGGCAGGGTGCCTCGAACCTGTCGCGGGTGAACCAGGCGAAGGCCCTCGTGACCTTCTCCACCGCGATGCAGCAGCAGTACGGCACCGACAAGGTCTTCATGCTCGGCGACTTCAACGCCTACAGCCAGGAGGACCCGGTGGTCGCGCTCGACCAGGCGGGCTACACGGACCTCGGCCCGGCGCTCGACGCGTCCGAGCACTCGTACGTGTTCGACGGGTTGAGCGGCTCGCTCGACCACGTGTTCGCGTCGAAGGCCGCGCTCGCGACGGTCAAGGGCGTGGACATCTGGAACATCAACTCAGTCGAGTCGGTCGGGCTGGAGTACAGCCGGTACAACGACAACGTGTCGAACCTGTACACGCCCGACCAGTACCGCGCGAGCGACCACGACCCGATCCTCGTCGGCATCGACCTGCCGGGGGTCGACAACGGCGGGCAGCCGGGCAACCCCGGCAACCCGGGTCACGGTGGCAACCCTGGGCAGCCGGGTCACCCGGGTCAGCCGGGTCAGCCCGGACACCCCGGCCAGAGCGCCGCCGAGATCATCGCCGCGCTGATCGCTTGGATCATCGCGCACCTCTGGCACGGCTGACGCCAGCCTGGAACTGACGGGAGGGACGGTGCGAGTCGGACGCGCACCGTCCCTCCCGTCCGTTGTTGCGCACGCAACCGCGTTTGACCCGCGACCTCGCGTCGCGTATCGTTGCCCCTTGGTCTGCGCCACCAGCGCGCACGACCCGAAGATGAGCCCTCCAACGGAGTGTTCCCCGGACGTCTGTCCGGTACGGAACCCTCACCGGAGTGGGATTCACGGACAACTCACCTCGACACGAAAGCAGCACACCTGTGACTCGCACGTTCTCACCGAAGCCGGCTGACGTCCAGCATGAATGGCTGATCATCGACGCCACCGACGTCGTGCTCGGCCGCCTGGCATCGCACGCCGCAGCGCTCCTGCGCGGCAAGCACAAGGCGACCTTCGCCCCCCACATGGACATGGGCGACTTCGTCATCATCATCAACGCGGAGAAGGCGGCCCTCACCGGCGCCAAGCTCGCCGAGAAGATCTACTACCGCCACTCGGGCTACCCGGGCGGCATCACGGCCACGACCTACCCCGAGATGCTCGAGAAGTTCCCGACGCGTGCCGTCGAGAAGGCCATCCGCGGCATGCTCCCGAAGAACTCCCTCGGTCGCGCTCAGCTGAAGAAGCTCAAGGTCTACGCGGGCTCCGAGCACCCCCACGCTGCCCAGCAGCCCACGACGTACACCCTCGACCAGGTCGCGCAGTAAGCGTCGGTCACGAAGACTTCGAAGGAATAAGAACTCATGGCCCAGATCGCTGACAGCATCGAGCAGACCCCCGAGAGCTTCACCACCGAGAGCGCCCCGGCGTCCGCGGAGGCAGCCCCTCGCCAGATCCTCAACGTCTCGGGCGGTGCCGTCGGGCGCCGCAAGGAGGCAATCGCCCGCGTGCGCCTCGTCCCGGGTTCCGGCACCTTCGTGGTGAACGGCCGTACGCTCGAGGGCTACTTCCCGAACAAGCTGCACCAGCAGCTCATCAACGACCCGTTCAAGGTGCTCGAGCTCCTCGGGTCCTACGACGTCACGGTCCGCGTCACCGGTGGTGGCCCCTCCGGCCAGGCCGGTGCGGTCCGCCTCGCCATCGCGCGCACGCTCAACGAGATCGACCGCGAGAACAACCGCGCCGCCCTCAAGAAGGCCGGCTTCCTGACTCGTGACGCCCGCGTCATCGAGCGCAAGAAGGCCGGTCTCAAGAAGGCCCGTAAGGCGTCGCAGTTCTCGAAGCGCTGATCCGACGTCGGCGGGAGCTGCTGTGCCGCGTCTGTTCGGTACCGACGGTGTTCGTGGTCTCGCCAACGGCGAGTTGACGGCCGCGCTCGCACTGGGCCTTGCCCAGGCGAGCGCGGCCGTGCTCACACACGGACACCATGCGGACGCGCGACGCGCGTCCGGTCGACCGCGCCCGCGCGCGGTCCTGGCGCGTGACCCACGTGTCTCCGGGGAGTTCCTCGGCGCGGCGGTCGCTGCCGGTCTGGCGAGTGCCGGGGTCGACGTCCTCGACGCCGGTGTGATCCCGACGCCCGCCGCCGCGTTCCTCGTGGCCGACATCGACGCCGACTTCGGCGTGATGGTGTCCGCGTCGCACAACCCCGCCCCCGACAACGGCATCAAGTTCTTCGCCGCCGGTGGCCGGAAGCTCCCCGACGAGGTCGAGGACCGCATCGAGGCGGCGATCGGCACGACCGAGATCCCGACCCCGACCGGTGCCGGTGTCGGCCGCATCACACGGTTCGCCGATGCCGAGGACCGCTACGTCGTGCACCTGCTCGGCACGCTCCCGGCGCGGCTCGACGGCATCCACGTCGTCCTCGACTGCGCGAACGGTGCTGCCGCGGGGGTGTCTCCCGAGGTGTTCGTCAACTCGGGTGCCACGATCACGCTGATCGGGGCCGACCCCGACGGCATGAACATCAACGACGGTGTCGGCTCCACGCACATCGACAACCTCGCCCGCGCCGTGCTCGAGGCCGGCGCGGACATCGGCATCGCGCACGACGGAGACGCCGACCGGTGTCTCGCGGTGGACGCCGCCGGGAACGCCGTCGACGGTGACCAGATCATGGCGATCCTCGCGCTGTCGCTCAAGGAGCGCGGGCACCTGAAGGACGACACGCTCGTCGCGACGGTGATGTCGAACCTCGGGCTGAAGCGTGCGATGGCCGAGAACGGCATCTCCGTGATCGAGGCCGGCGTCGGCGACCGCTACGTGCTCGAGAAGATGGTCGAGGGGGACTACTCGCTCGGCGGCGAGCAGTCCGGCCACATCATCTTCAACGAGTTCGCCACGACGGGTGACGGCATCCTCACGGGGTTGCACCTGGTCGCCGAGATGGCCCGGACCGGCAAGACGCTGGGCGAACTCGCGTCCGTGATGACGGTGTTCCCCCAGGTGCTCGTCAACGTCAAGGGCGTCGACCGGCACGGGCTCGCCGACCAGGGTGTCCAGGACGCCGTCGCCGCTGCGAGCGAGGCCCTGGGTGACACCGGCCGGGTGCTGCTCCGTCCCTCGGGCACCGAGCCCGTCGTCCGGGTCATGGTCGAGGCCGCCGACCAGGCGACGGCCGAGCGGGTCGCCGCAGAGTTGGCCGAGGTCGTCCGCGTCCGTCTGGCGCTGTAGCCCCGGGGAACGAGGGACGGGTCAGATCTTGCGGAGCAGGACGCTGTGCACCTTGTGGTTCGCGCCCTTCTTCAGCACGAGGGTGGCGCGGGAGCGCGTGGGGAGCACGTTCTCGACCAGGTTCGGCTCGTTGATCGCACGCCAGACGTCGGTCGCGGTGCGCACGGCGTCCTCGCGGGACAGCGCCGCGAACCGGTGGAAGAACGAGTCCGGGTTCGCGAACGCCTCCTCCTGCAGGGCGAGGAACCGGTCGACGTACCAGGACTCGATGTCGCGGGTCTTCGCGTCGACGTAGATCGTGAAGTCGAACAGGTCGCTCAGCGCCAGACGGCCGTGCACCGGCGGCGCGAGCACGTTGAGGCCCTCGACGATCAGCACGTCCGGCTGACGGACGACGATCTCGGCGTCGGGGACGATGTCGTAGCGCAGGTGCGAGTAGTACGGGGCGCGCACCTCCGCGGCGCCGCTCTTCACCTGGCTGACGAACCGCAGCAGACCGCGGCGGTCGTACGACTCCGGGAACCCCTTGCGGTCCATGATGCCGCGCCGCTCGAGCTCGGCGTTCGGGTACAGGAACCCGTCCGTGGTGACGAGCTCGACCCGCGGGGTGTCCTCCCACCGCTTCGTGAGCTCGCGGAGCAGCCGCGCGACGGTCGACTTGCCGACGGCCACCGACCCCGCGACGCCGATCACGAACGGGGTCGGTTGCGCCCGCTCCCCGAGGAACCGGCTCGTCTGCGCGTGCAGGTCCCGCGCTCCGGCCGCGTAGAGGTTCAGCAGGCGGGAGAGGGGCAGGTAGACGTCCTGGACCTCCTGCATGTCGAGCCGGTCGCCGAGCCCGCGGAGCTGCACGATCTCGGTCTCGGTGAGCGCGAGGTGCTGCGACGGCGCCAGGCCCGCCCACTCGCCGCGGTCGATCTCGACGAACGGGGTGGCGTGCCGAGCGGTGTCCGCGTGCGCGTTGGGCATGGGATCGAGCGTAACCGGGTCGGTGCGGGAACGGCCGGGAGGCACGGTGCGGGCCCGACCCGTGCCTCCCGTCCGGTGCGCGCTCGCGCCCGGTCACCCGCTCAGGCGGGGAGTGCCGCCTCGATTGCCTCGACGATCTCCGGTGCGTCCGGCTTGGTCTGCGGGCGGAAGCGCTTGACCTCGCCGGACGGCGTCACGAGGAACTTCTCGAAGTTCCAGGCCACGCGACCGGCCTTGCCCGAGGCATCCGGGGTCTTCTTGAGCTCCTGGTACAGCGGGTGCGCGCCGCGGCCGTTCACCTTGACCTTCTCGGACATCGGGAAGGTGACTCCCCAGGTGGTGGAGCAGTACTCCTCGATCGCCTCGGCCGACCCGAGCTCCTGCAGGAACTGGTTGCTCGGGAAGCCGAGCACGGTGAACCCGCGGTCCCCGTAGGTCTTCTGGAGCTCCTCGAGCTGCTCGTACTGGGGCGCGAGCCCGCAGCGGGATGCGACGTTGACGACGAGCACGACCTTGTCGGCGTACTCGCCGAAGGTGGTGGTGCCGCCCTTGAGCGTGGTGATCGGGATCTCGGCGAGGGTCATGTCTGCACGCTAACCCCGCCGGACTGCCATGGCGCACCCCTCTGGGCGGGTTCTCGGTCACGGGCACCATAGGATCGTCGGCATGTGTGGGATCGTCGGGTACGTCGGCAAGAACAGCAGCGTGGAGGTCCTCCTCGGTGGACTCCGCCGACTCGAGTACCGCGGGTACGACTCGGCCGGTGTCGCGGTGATCGACCCCGACGGACGCCTGGAGTCCCGGAAGCGCGCCGGCAAACTCCGGGTGCTCGCCGACGACCTCGCCGAGGACCCGATGACCGACGGCGGCACCGGGATCGGCCACACGCGCTGGGCGACGCACGGCGGCCCGACCGACGGCAACGCGCACCCGCACCTCGCTGACGGCGGCCGTCTCGCGCTCATCCACAACGGCATCATCGAGAACTTCGCCCCGCTCCGGGACGAGCTGGTCGCCGAGGGCGTCGAGTTCCTCAGCGAGACCGACAGCGAGGTCGCCGCACACCTCGTCGCGCGGGAGTTCCGACAGGTGCACGACATCACCGAGGCGATGCGGCGGACCGTCGCGCGGCTCGACGGCGCCTTCACGTTGCTCGCGATCCACGCCGACCAGCCCGGTGTCGTCGTCGGCGCTCGCCGGAACTCCCCGCTGGTGGTCGGCCTCGGCGACGGGGAGAACTTCTTCGGCTCCGACGTCGCCGCGTTCGTGTCGTACACGCAGCGTGCGCTCGCGATCGGCCAGGACCAGATCGTCACGATCCGCCCGGACTCCGTCACGGTGGTCGACTTCGACGGCGCGCCCGCGGAGGCCACCGAGTTCGAAGTCTCCTGGGACGCCTCGGCGGCGGACAAGGGCGGCTGGTCGAGCTTCATGGCGAAGGAGATCAGCGAGGAGCCCGATGCCGTGCGGAACACCCTGCTCGGCCGGGTCCACGACGGTGCGGTGACCCTCACGGACCTCGAGCCCATCCAGGAGCGGCTCGCGACCGTCGACCGTGTCATCGTGATCGCCTGCGGCACGGCGGCCTACGCGGGCATCCTCGGCAAGTACGCCATCGAGCAGTGGGCCCGGATCCCCGTCGAGGTCGAGCTCGCGCACGAGTTCCGGTACCGCGACCCGGTGCTCGACGCCCGCACGCTCGTCGTCTCGATCAGCCAGTCCGGCGAGACGATGGACACGCTGATGGCCGTCAAGTACGCCCGGGAGCAGGGCGCCCAGGTGCTCTCGATCTGCAACACCCAGGGCGCGACGATCCCCCGGGAGTCCGACGCCGTGATCTACACGCACGCCGGCCCCGAGGTCGCGGTCGCGTCGACCAAGGCGTTCCTCGCGCAGGGCGTCGCGCTCTACCTGCTCGGGCTCCACCTCGCGACGATCCGCGGGACCATGGCCGGCGAGCAGATCGCCGAGCAGGTCGCCGAGCTCGAGGCGCTGCCGGACAAGCTCTCGCAGGTCATCGCGGACGCCGGCCGGGTCAGCGAACTCGCGAAGTGGATGGCGGACACCCGCTCGGTACTGTTCCTCGGCAGGCACGTCGGGTACCCGATCGCCCTCGAGGGCGCGCTGAAGCTCAAGGAGCTCGCCTACATCCACGCCGAGGGATTCGCCGCCGGTGAGCTGAAGCACGGTCCGATCGCGCTCATCGAACCGGGGCAGATCGTCTTCGTGATCGTGCCGAGTCCGCGGGACGCCCGGTCGCTGCACCCGAAGGTCGTCTCGAACATCCAGGAGATCCGCGCTCGCGGTGCCCGGGTCATCGCGATCGCGGAGGAGGGCGACGCAGCGGTCCTGCCGTACGCCGACGAGGTCCTGCGGATCCCGGTCGCGGCACCCCTGTTCGAGCCGCTCCTCGCGGTGGCTCCACTGCACATGTTCGGCATGGAGCTCGCGGCGGCGAAGGGCCTCGACGTGGACCAGCCGCGGAACCTCGCCAAGTCGGTCACCGTCGAGTAGCGCAGTCCCGTGATCCTCGGCATCGGTGTCGACGTGGTGGACCTGGCGCGGTTCGCCGGCGTCCTCGAGCGCACACCGGCACTCCGCACCCGCCTGTTCACGCCCGCGGAGCTCGTCCGCGACGGCGAGCTCCGGCCGGTCGCGTCGCTGGCCGCCCGGTTCGCCGCCAAGGAGGCGCTCATCAAGGCCTTCGGGTCGAGCGCGGGACTGAGCTGGCAGGAGCTCGAGGTCGTCGCCGACGACCAGCGCAAACCGTCGCTGACGCTGCACTCCGGCGCGCAGGCCGTGGCCGACGCGCGTGGCGTGCGTGCGGTGCACCTGTCGTTGTCGCACGATGGACCGATCGCGACGGCGTTCGTCGTGATCGAGGGAACCGAAGGGGTTTCGTGACCAGCCACTTGCCGGAGCCGCGCCGATGCGCGCGGCTGCATCCGTGCCTCCCGTCCGATCCGCGCGACCACGCGCACGACGTGGGCCGACGCGCATGAGCGACCACAGGAACGTCGCGTTCACGGGGATCAGCGTCGACCGGGAGGCGTTGATCGCCAACTACGCGACGGTCGCCGACCAGGTGGCACCGTCCGGCGTGATCGCGGTCGTCAAGGCCGACGCGTACGGCCACGGCGCACTCCATGCTGCACAGGCCTTCGTCGACGCCGGCGCGGAGTGGCTCGGTGTCGCGGACATCGACGAGGCACTCGCGCTGCGCGACGGCGGGATCGACGTCCGCATCCTGGCCTGGCTGCACGCGCCGGACGAGGACTTCGAGCGGGCCGCCGCGGAGAACATCACTCCCGCCGTGTCGAGCGTCGACCAGCTGAACGCCGCGGTGGCCGCCGAGGTCTCGTCGGTGCACCTCGTCATCGACACCGGCCTCAGCCGCAACGGCGCCGTGGAGTCCGAGTGGGCGGAGCTCTTCGACGCCGCCGGGTCCCTGCAGCGGCGCGGTGAGCGCACCCGGATCGAGGGGGTCATGTCGCACCTCGCGAACGCGTCCCGCGACGACGACCTCGAGCAGGACGCCACGCTCCGGCGTGCCCTCGACGGTCTGGCCGCACACGGCATCGTCCCCGAGATCGTGCACCTCGCCGCGAGCGCGGCCAGCCTCGCCGTCCCGGAGACACGTCGCGACCTGGCACGCGTCGGCATCGCGCTGTACGGCCTCAGTCCGTTCGCGGGCCGGACGTCGGCCGACCTCGGACTCCGACCCGCGATGACCGTGACGGCGTCGGTGCTCCGGACTGTGCGGGTGCGCGCGGGCGAGGGTGTCAGCTACGGTTACACGCACCGCGCGTCCACCGACACCACGCTCGCGATCATCGGACTCGGGTACGCCGACGGGTTCGACCGGGCGTACGGCAACCGTGTCTCGGTGTCGATCGGGGGGCAGCGGTTCCCGGTGGTCGGCCGCGTCGCGATGAACGCCATGCACGTTGACATCGGGGACGCCGACGTCCGGGTGGGCGACGAGGTGGTGCTCTGGGGCGACCCGGCGACCGGTGTCCCCGCGGTGGAGGAGTGGGCCGACGCGATCGGCACCATCAACTACGAGGTGGTCGCCCGACTCGGCCGACTGCTCGAGCGGAGGACACTGTGAGCGCGCCGCTCCGCGAGGCCGTCGTCGACCTCGACGCCTACCGGTCGAACATCGACCGGGTCCGCGACTGGATGGACCCCGTCGAGGTCATGGCGATCATGAAGGCCGACGCGTACGGACACGGGATCGAGGAGGTCGCGCGCGCCGCCGTCGACGCCGGCATCCGCTGGATCGGGGTGCTCACGGTCGAGGCGGCGCTGCGGCTCCGGTCCGTCGGCATCGGCGAGGACGTCCGGCTCTTCACCTGGCAGCACGACGCGGGCCTGGACTTCCGTGACGCCGTCGACTCCGGTGTCGACCTCGGGATCTCGAACGTGGACGAACTCGCGCGGATCGTCGAGGCCGTCGACCAGCGTCCGGCCCGCGTGCACCTCGGCGTCGACTCCGGGCTGCACCGCGACGGTGCGACCGCCGAGGACTGGCCGACGCTCGTGCAGGCTGCGCTCGCCGCGGTCCGCGACGGCTCGATCGAGGTGGTCGCGGCCTACACGCACCTCGCCGAGGCCTCGGACGACGACGACAGCGCCGCCGTCCGGACGTTCGACGACCTGGTGGAGGCAGCCGAGGACGCCGGGCTCGACATCCGGATGCGGCACGTCGCCGCGAGCCTCGCCGGGCTCGAACGACCGGAGTTCCGGTACGACATGGTCCGGATGGGCGCGAACCTGTTCGGCATCCCCGGGGCGGACGGGGTGAGCGCCGCCGACCTCGGGCTCCGCCCCGTCATGACGGTCGAGGCGTCGGTGGCCAAGACGAAGCGTGTGCCCGTCGGGACCGGGGTCTCGTACGACTACACGTACCGCACCGACACGGAGACGACGCTCGCGCTCGTGCCGTTCGGGTACGCGGACGGTCTGCCCCGCCTCGCGCAGGATCGCATCGAGGTGGCGATCAACGGCGTCAGGTACCCCGTCGCGGGTCGGATCGCGATGGACCAGTTCCTCGTCGACGTCGGGGACGACGACGTGCGGGTCGGCGACACCGTCGTGCTCTTCGGGACCGGCGACCGCGGCGAGATGACGGTCCTCGAGTGGGGTGTCGCGCTCGACACGATCGGCGAGGAGATCGTCTGCCGTATCGGTGGTCGCGTCCCACGGGTGCACGTCGGCGAACGGCACACGGACGACCGACCATGACCCTGCTGCTCGACGAACGGGTGGACGGCACCGCCGCGATGGGGGAGCTCGGGGCTCGGCTCGCAGCGGTGCTCCGGGCCGGGGACCTCGTCGTCCTGACCGGGCCGCTCGGCGCCGGCAAGACCACGATGACCCGCGGACTCGGGGCGGCACTCGGTGCTCGCGGGCAGGTGTCGAGCCCGACGTTCGTGCTCGCTCGGACCCATCCCACGGCGGCGGGGCCGGACCTCGTGCACGTCGATGCCTACCGGCTGTCCGACCCCGTCGAGCTCGACGACCTCGACCTCGACTGGGACGGGGCGATCGTGGTCGTGGAGTGGGGGCGCGGGATGGTGGACGGGGTGTCGGAGAACGTGCTGGACGTGGAGATCTCGCGGGCGACGGGCGCGGATGCCGACTCCGACGTCGACGATCCCGACCTCGACCCGGACGACGTCCCCGACGAGCCCCGCAGGGTCGTCGTCACCGGCATCGGCCCCCGTTGGGAGGGCATCGCGATCTGACGCGCTGCCCTACGATCGTGGGACGTCCGACAAGGGGAACCACCGCAGTGCTCGTCACCATCACCACCCGAGGCGCCGTCGGAGCATCTGCCGACGTCGACGCGCTCGACCTCAGTCACCTCCTGCACAAGCACCCGGCCCGCGCACAGCAGTTCTCGCTGAGCGTCGGGGAGGCGCACGTGTTCTACCCGTCGGCGACCTCCGAGGAGTGCACCGCTGCGCTGCTGCTCGAGGTCGACCCGGTCGGACTCGCACGGAGCCAACGGTTCGGCGGTGACGCCGAGGCGCTGTCGCAGTACGTCAACGACCGCCCGTACGCGTCGTCGTCGATGCTCGCGGTCGCGATCGGCCAGGTGTTCCGGACGGCGATGGGTGGTCGGAGCGAGTCCCGGCCGGAGCGTGCGGCGGCGCCGATGGACCTCGAGATCCGGCTCACGAGCGTCCCGAGTGCGCTGTCCGCCGACGGTGAGGGGCTGGCCACCCGGCTCTTCGCGCCGCTCGGCTGGACGGTGGTCGAGGACCGTCCACCCCTCGACGCGACCCGTCCGGAGTGGGGGCCGGCGTCGACGGTCGGGCTCACCCTGACCGGGTCCGTCCGCCTCGGACAGGCGCTCCGGCAGCTGTACGTGCTCCTCCCGGTGCTCGACGACGCCAAGCACTACTGGGTGAGTGACGACGAGGTCCGCAAGCTCCTCCGTGCCGGTGAGGGTTGGCTCGCGGACCACCCGCTCCGTGACCTCATCACGGAGCGGTACCTCGCGCACCAGCGGGGCATGGTGGCGGACGCCACCGACCGGCTGCTGGGCCTCGACGCGGATGCCGCCGACACGGCCGGACTGGAGGCACGGGTCGCCCCCGCAGCCCAGGCCGCGGTCCCGGAGCCGGTCGCGGACGCACCCGTCCCGCTGTACCGCCGGCGCGCCGACGCCGTGCTCACCGCGCTCCGTGACGTCGGCGCGCACACCGTCGCCGACATCGGCTGCGGTGAAGGTGCGCTCCTCGTGCCGCTCATGGCCGACCGCACCTTCACGACGATCATCGGCGCGGACGTGTCGCCCCGCGAGCTCGCACGTGCCGAGCGACGCCTGCACCTCGACGATGCGAGCGACACCGAGCGGGCGAGGATCAGGCTCGTGCAGTCCTCCGTCACCTACGTGGACGACCGCCTCGCCGGGCTCGACGCCGCCGTGCTCATGGAGGTCATCGAGCACGTCGACGAGTCGAGGCTCCCCGCGCTCGAGGCCTCGGTGTTCGGTGCCGCCCGGCCGGGTGCCGTCGTCGTCACCACCCCGAACGCCGACCACAACGTCCGGTTCCCGACGCTCGACGCCGGGCACTTCCGGCACACCGACCACCGGTTCGAGTGGACCAGGTCCGAGTTCCGCGCCTGGGCGGAGCGGGTGGCCGCGGCGAACGGGTACGCGGTCGAGTACCGGCCGGTCGGCGACGCGGACCCGGAGGTCGGACCGCCGACCCAGATGGCGCTCTTCCGGCGCTCGTCCCCGACGACCCGAACGGAGGCCGCCGCGTGAGCGACGTCACCACGACCCCCACCGAGCCGCTCGAGCTGCACCTCCCGGACATGGCGCTCGTGCTGCTCGTGGGCACGAGCGGCTCCGGCAAGTCCACGTTCGCCGCGACGCACTTCGGGCACTTCGAGACCCTGTCGAGCGACTTCTTCCGGGGGCTCGTCAGCAACGACGAGAACGACCAGGCCGCGACCCCGGCGGCGTTCGACGCCCTGCGGTACGTCGTCGCACATCGGCTCCGTGCGGGACTCCTCACCGTGATCGACGCCACGAACGTGCAGCCGGAGGCCCGCCGGAACTGGGTGAAGCTCGCACGCGACCACGACGTCCTGCCGGTGGCGATCGTGCTCGACGTCCCGGAGCCCGTCTGTGTCGCTCGGAACGCCGCCCGCGCGGACCGGGACTTCGGCGCCAGGGTCGTCAAGCGGCAGCACGACCAGCTCCGCCGCTCGATCCGCGGCCTCGGCAAGGAGGGCTTCCGGCGCGTCCACGTGCTCCGCGGGGTCGAGGACGTCGCCGCCGCCAGCATCGTCCGCGACCGGCTCCTCAACGACGCCCGGCACGAGCACGGTCCCTTCGACGTCATCGGGGACGTGCACGGCTGCCGGTCCGAGCTCGAGACGCTGCTCGAGACGCTCGGGTACACGATCACCCGCGACACCGACGGCCGGGCCGTGGACGCCGCGCACCCCGGGCGGCGTGCGGTGTTCCTCGGCGACCTCGTCGACCGTGGCCCGGACACGCCGGGCGTGCTGCGGCTCGTGATGGGCATGGTCCGGGCCGGTCACGCTCTGGCCGTCCCCGGGAACCACGAGGACAAGCTGGTGCGTGCGCTCCAGGGTCGGAAGGTGCAGACCTCGCACGGCCTCGCGGAGACCCTCGCGCAGCTCGCCGCCGAGCCGCAGGAGTTCCGCGACGAGGTGCAGGCGTTCTGCCAGGAGCTCGTCGGCCACCTCGTCCTCGACGACGGCCGGCTGGTCGTCGCGCACGCCGGGATGATCGAGGCGTACCAGGGGCGAGCATCCGGGCGGGTCCGGTCGTTCGCGCTCTACGGGGAGACCACGGGCGAGAGCGACGAGTACGGGCTGCCCGTGCGTCTGCCGTGGGCGGACTCGTACCGCGGCGAGGCGACGGTCCTGTACGGGCACACGCCCACCGTCGACGCAGAGTGGATCAACGGGACGATGTGCCTCGACACCGGGTGTGTGTTCGGCGGGAAGCTGTCGGCGCTGCGGTACCCGGAGCGCGAGGTGGTGCAGGTCCCCGCGGAGCGCGTCTGGTACGAGCCGGCCAAGCCCCTCGAGCCCCTGCGCGCCGACCGGGTCGCGGCGAGCCAGCGGACGGACGGGCAGTCGGGCGCGACCATCTCGGGAGCGGACGGCGCGTCCGCGACCGGCACCGTGCCTCCCCTCCGAACTGCGGCGTCGCCGCGTCCCGCGGGCATGCTCGAGATCGGCGACGTCCTCGGCAAGCAGATCGTCGAGACCCGTCTGCACGGTCGGATCGGGATCCGCGGGGAGAACGCGGCGGGCGCGCTCGAGGTGATGAGCCGGTTCGCGGTCGACCCCGCGCAGCTCGTGTACCTGCCGCCGACGATGAGCCCCACCGCCTCGTCATCGCTCGACGGACTGCTCGAACACCCGCTCGAAGCCTTCGCCACCTACCGGGACGCCGGCGTCGACCGTGTCATCGGTGAGGAGAAGCACATGGGCTCCCGGGCAACCGTGCTCCTCAGCCGGGACCCCGCACGGTTCGGGGCACCGGACGGCTGGCGCGGCGTTGCCTACACCCGCACCGGCCGGGCGTTCTTCGACGAGCCGCTGCAGACGGCCTTCCTTGCACGGCTCCACGCCGCCGTGGAGCGTGCCGGGCTGTGGGACGAGCTCGACACCGACTGGCTCCTGCTCGACGGTGAGATCCTCCCGTGGTCGATCAAGGCCGAGGGGATGATCCGCGACCAGTACGCAGCGATCGGCGCGGCCGCGACCGGGGCGCTCCCGCACGCGGTCGAGGTCCTCGAACGCGCGGCGGCCAACGGCATCGACGTCGGCGACCTGCTCGGGCGCACCCGGGCTCGCACCGCGGACGCCACCGCGTACGTGGAGTCCTACCGCCGCTACGCCGCCCCGGCCGACGGTCTCGACGGCGTGCAGTTCGCGCCGTTCCAGGTCCTCGCCGCCGCGGGCCGGACCTTCGCGACGACCCACCACGGCTGGCACCTCGGGATCGCCGACCGGCTCGCCGCAGCCGACCCCGAGCTCGTCCGACCGACGCGCTCGGTCGTCGTCGACCTCGCCGACCAGGACAGCGTCGACGCGGGTGTGGCGTGGTGGGAGGCGCTCACCGTGGAGGGCGGCGAGGGCATGGTCGTGAAGCCGTTCGAGAACCTGTACCGCGGTCCGAAGGGGCTGTCGCAGCCGGGCATCAAGGTGCGCGGTCGGGAGTACCTGCGGATCATCTACGGTCCGGAGTACACGGAGCCGCACAACCTCGAGCGACTGCGGGACCGGAACCTCGGGCACAAGCGGTCGATGGCGCTGCGGGAGTACGCGCTCGGGCTCGAGGCGCTCGAGCGGTTCGTCGAGGGCGCGCCGCTGTGGCGGGTGCACCAGGCGGTGTTCGGGGTGCTCGCGATGGAGTCGGAGCCGGTCGACCCGCGGTTGTGATCCTGCGCCGACCGGGCCGAAGCAGTGCGCCATGGCTCTGCACAGGTCATGGGCAACCTTTGACAAATCAATCGCTAGTTATAAGCCCAAGCCCGTTTTTCCTATAATGAAGCGAAACTACGCCCGTCTCCAGGCGGTCCGGGAGCGGGGCGAGATCGACGAATGGATCCAGTTCTTCGCGCAGGCCGTCACGGAGCGCGCGCTCGACAGCAGCGCCCGGATACAGAAGCTCGTCGAGATCCGTGAACGCTACCGGGTCGATTCGTACGCAGACCGCTCCGCGTTGCCGTCGTTGGTCGACGTGGTGTTCCGGAGTCCGGTGCTCACCGTCGCGTCCGTCCGTCGCCAGCTCGGTGTGTCACAGCCCACTGCTTCCGGGCTCCTCCGCCGCGCAGAGGGGCATGGGTGGCTGCGGAGTCTGGGGCGCTCCGGCAGGGGTGGTCGCGAGCGCTGGCGTGCGGACGAGATCTGGGCCGCCGTCGCCGGTCCGCTCGAGGAGAACTGAGATCCGGATCGGGCGGTCGCGCTCCGGGACGTGTGTCCGGGCGGCCTACGATGGACCGGTGCTCCTGACCATCGACACGTCCGCCGGGACCGCGGTCGCGATCGTGGACCCCGACACCCGGTCGGTGCTCGCCGAGCGCAGCACGGACGACTCCCGCCGGCACGCCGAGGTCATCGGCCCGTTCCTCGCGGAGGTCCTCGCCGAGGCCGGCATCGGCCCAGCGGGTGTGACCGGGGTGGTCGCGGGCATGGGCCCCGGTCCGTTCACCGGCCTCCGGGTCGGGATCGTCGCCGGTCGGACGTTCGCCGTCGCGCGGGGCGTTCCGTTCCTGCCCCTCGTCAGCCACGACGCCGTCGCCGCCGAGACCTTCGCCACGGACGGGCCCGGACCGGTCGTCGTCGTGACGGACGCCCGTCGCCGCGAGGTGTACTGGAGCGCCTACGCGACCGCGGGCGTCGATGCGGACGCCAGCCGTTCCTCCCGTCCGTCCGTCGTCCCCGTCCGCACGGCCGGACCCGGACTCACCAGACCGGCCGACCTGGACGCCGTGCTCGGCGGCGCGGCCGGCGACCGCCGTGTCACGGCGGCGACGATCCCGGCCGGGCGGCTCGGACTGGTCGCGGCGGAACTGCTCGCGACCGGGGGAGCGTTCGCGTCCGATGAGCCGCTGTACCTCCGCGACCCCGACGTCACGATGCCCGGTGTGCCGAAACGGGTCCGCGCATGAGCCCGGTGATCCGACGCGCGACGCTGGACGACCTCGCTGCGATCATGACGCTGGAACAGGCGTCGTTCCCGACCGACGCCTGGAGCGAGCCGCAGATGGCCGGCGAGCTGCGATCCCGGCACGGGTACTACGTCGTCGCCGAGGACAGCGGGCGGGTCATCGGGTACGCCGGGCTCATGTCGCTGACGGGTGGCACCGACGGCGACGTCCAGACGATCGCGGTCGCGGAGACAGCCCGCGGCACCGGTCTCGGGCGTGCGCTGTTCACCGAGCTGCTCGACGAGGCCCGGCGGCGGGGCGTCACGGACGTGTTCCTCGAGGTCCGCGAGGACAACCCGGTCGCGCAGGCGATGTACCGCGCGTTCGGCTTCGAGCACATCGCGACCCGGCCCCGCTACTACCAGCCGGACGACGTGGACGCGCTGGTGATGCGGGTCCAGTTCGTGGCGCCTGCGGCGCCTGCGGCGCATCGGCCGGGAGGGACGGGTGCGGTCGGTTCCGAGGCCGTCGGTCCGGCCGACGGAGACCTGGCATGAGCGCCGCTGAACCCCTGGTCCTCGGGATCGAGACGAGCTGTGACGAGACGGGCGTGGGGATCGTCCGCGGTCGGACCCTGCTGGCGAACGTCATCGCGTCGAGCATGGACGAGCACGCCCGGTACGGCGGTGTGGTCCCGGAGGTCGCCGCCCGTGCGCACCTCGAGGCCATGACGCCGACCCTCACCGCCGCGCTCGAGCAGGCGGGCGTGACGCTCGACGACCTCGACGCCGTCGCGGTGACCGCGGGGCCAGGACTCGCGGGCGCGCTCATGGTCGGCGTCGGAGCCGCCAAGGCGCTCGCCGTGGCGACCGGCAAGCCGCTCTACGGGGTGAACCACCTCGTGGGGCACGTCGGGGCCGATGTCCTCCGCGCCGACGGCAGCGACATCGAGCTCCCAACGGTCGCGCTGCTCGTGTCCGGCGGGCACACGTCGCTGCTGCTCGTCCGCGACCTCGTCGACGACGTCGAGCTCCTCGGGGAGACCATCGACGACGCCGCGGGGGAGGCCTTCGACAAGGTGGCTCGGCTGCTCGGGCTGCCGTACCCGGGCGGGCCGCAGATCGACCGAGCCGCGGCGTCCGGCGACCCGAAGGCCATCCGGTTCCCGCGGGGTCTGACGCTCCCGAAGGACATGGCTGCGCACCGGTACGACTTCTCGTTCTCCGGGCTGAAGACCGCCGTCGCCCGCTGGGTGGAACGGCGGCAGGACGAGGGCGAGCCCGTGCCGACGGCGGACGTCGCAGCGAGTTTCCGCGAGGCTGTGGTCGACGTCCTCGTCACGAAGGCGATCAACGCGTGCCGGGACACCGGCGTCGACCGGCTGCTGCTCGGCGGGGGCGTCGTCGCGAATGCCCGGCTCCGTGAGGTCGCCACGTCGCGGTGCGCGGAGGCGGGGATCGCACTCCGGATCCCGCCGCTCGACCTCTGCACCGACAACGGCGCGATGATCGCGGCGATCGGCGTGCAGCTCGTCGCGGCGGGGCACGCACCGAGCGACCTCGGGATCGCGGCGGACTCGACCCTGCCCGTGACGACCGTGCAGGTCTGATCCCGCTCGCCTGCGGCCTGGGCATCGGGCACTGCCCCTGGCCCCTGGCCCCTGGCCCCTGGCCCCTGGTCGCGGGCCGCCCGATGCGCGGACGCTGTGGGAGGATTCAGGGGTGCCCAGACCCGGGCGCACGCTGGAGGGAGCACCGTGTCCGATCACAACGACGACGCCGGACAGGCATCGGACGACCGCGCACAGGACGCGCAGCCGCAGTACGGGCAGCCGCAGGGCCAGTACGGCCAGCGGCCGCAGTACGGACAGCCGCAGTACGGACAGCCGCAGGGGCAGTACGACCAGTCAGCACCGGGCCAGTACGGACAGCCGCAGGGGCAGTACGGCCAGCCGCAGGGCCAGTACGGCCAATCAGCACCGGGTCAGTACGGGCAGCCGCAGGGGCAGTACGGCCAGGCCCAGTACGGCCAGCCGCAGTACGGCCAGCCCGGGTACGGCTACCTCCAGCAGGCACCGCGCTGGAACGTCCTGGCGATCATCGGTTTCGTCGCGGCGTTCGTCTTCGCACCCGTGGCGATCGTGCTGGGCCACCTCGCGCTCCGCCAGATCAAGCGCACCCACGAGCAGGGTCACGGCCTCGCGCTCGCCGGCCTCATCCTCGGGTACATCTTCACGGCGTTCCTGGTGGCCTACGTCGTGTTCATCATCGTCGCCGTCATCGTGTTCGGGTCGAGCTCCGACTACTCCGACTACGACGGCGCCCTCGCGTCGATCGGTGCCCTCCGGGCCTGACCGCCCGCCGCATCCCGGCCCAGCGCCGGGGCCTGCGCTCAGCCGACCGTCTCGGTCACGCGATCGCACAGGATCGCGGTGTGTCGTCCCTCCAGTCTGGTCAGCACCAGCGTCGCGGACGCGCTGCCGCCGCGCAGCCGCAACCGCTTCCGGAACTCCGCGGGGTCGACGTCCACGCCGCGCTTCTTGATCTCCACCCGGCCGACGCCGTCCTCGGCGAGGCGCGCACCGATCCGCTTCGGGTCGAGCGGGAGGACCTCCCGCACCCGGAACGTCTGCGCGAACGGCGTCGAGACGGCGCGGTCGCCGGTCACGTACGCGATGCCGTCGGACAGCATCCGGCCGCCGAGCGTCCTGGCGAGGTCGCCGATGAGCCGCGCCCGGATCACCGCACCGTCCGGCTCGTGGAGGTAGTCGCCGAGCGGACCGACCTCGACGTCCTCCGCGTCCTCCGCGCCGGTCATCTCGGCGATCCCGTGCGCTCCGATGACCGTCGCGGCCCGGCGGATCCCCGGCCGGGCGAGCGGGCCGAACCACAGGGCGAGCTCGACGACCTCGCGGTCGACGCTCGTCCACTGCGCCTCGGCGGTGTCCGGGATGAGGTCGCGGTCGACGCCGGGGCCGAGCTTGACCCCGGTCGGCATGGTCGTCGCCGTCGCGAACACCGTGTCGAGTGACGGCGACCAGTCGTCCGGGTCCGCCATGCGCCGGGTGTCCGAGTGCCCGGCGGTGCGACGGGCGGGGTCGAGCCAGACACCGTCGACGCGGGACAGGTCGAACGCCCCGGCGTCGCCGAGCTCGACGAGGGCGTTGGGCCACGGCGCGAGGTTGTGCGTCGTGATCGCGGCGGTCACCTCGTCGCGGTCGACGGCCACGACGTCGAGGTCGAGCGCCGCGAACGCCAGCGCGTCTCCGCCGATACCGCACCCGAGATCGGCGACCCGGGTGATCCCGGCGCGTTGGAAGCGCCCGGCGTGCTGCGCCGCGACCTGCAGTCGCGTCGCCTGCTCGAGCCCGGCCTCGGTGAAGAGCATCCGGCTCGCGAAGTCGCCGAACTTGGCCACTGCACGCTGCCGGAGCCTCGCCTGGGTGAGCACGGTCGCGACGAGCCGCGGGTCGTGCCCGGCCACCCGGAGCCGCGTCACGGTGCGGAGGACGTCACCGTCGTTCATCACGGCGGGTGTGTCGTCGAGGAGCGCCATGCCCTCCGGCGTGAGCAGCTGGGCGAGGTCGGCGGCTTCCATGGATCGATCCTCCCAGGCGTGGTGCGTCTACCGTGACCTCCGCCGGGCGATCGACCCGGAACCGCAACGAAGGGGTCCAGCATGAGCACGATCGTCGTCATCGGATCGACCGGTCACATCGGCAGCTTCCTCGTGCCCCGGCTCGTCCGCGCCGGGCACAGCGTCATCGGGGTGAGCCGCGGGCTGCGCGCCCCGTACGTCGACGACCCCGCCTGGCGGGAGGTCCGTCCGGTGTCGCTCGACCGCGAGGCAGATCCGGAGGGCTTCCCCGCGGCGATCGCGGGCCTCGGGGCGGACGTCGTCGTGGACCTGACGTGCTTCACGCCGGAGCAGGCGGCTCCACTCGTCGAGGCACTCCGCGGTCGCGTCGAGCTGCTCGCGCACTGCGGCACGATCTGGGTGCACGGGCCCTCGACGGTCGTGCCGACCACCGAGGACGACCCGCGGAACCCGGTCGGGGACTACGGCACGCAGAAGGCCGCCATCGAGGACCTGCTCCTCGCCGAGTCGGCCCGACCGGACGGGCTCGCGACGACGGTCCTCCGCCCGGGGCACATCACCGGGCCGGGCTGGCCGATGATCAACCCCGTCGGCAACCTCGACCTCGATGTCTGGCACGCGCTCGCGACCGGGGAACGGGTCGCCGTGCCGTTCCTCGGCGTCCCGACCCTCAACCACGTGCACGCCGACGACGTCGCGCAGGCGTTCGCCGCGGCCGTCGAGCGACCGACGGTGGTCCGCGGGCGGGTCTACAACATCGTCGCCGCGCGCTCGATGACGCTCCGCGGGCTCGCCGAGGGCGTCGCGTCGTGGTTCGGGCGGTCGGCGGTGCTCGAGGACGTGTCGCTCGAGGAGTTCCGCGCAGGAACGACCGTCGAGCATGCTGACGCCACCGTCGAGCACGCGAGTCGGAGCCACACGATGAGCATCGACCGGGCCCGGCAGGACCTCGGGTACGAACCGCGGTTCGACTCCCTCGGCGCCATCGCCGACGCCCTCGCGTGGCTCGCCGCCGACGGCGCCGTCGACCTCGGGGACGGCGGACTCGACGCCGTCCGCGAACACGCCGCGCCGACCGTGTGAAACCGCTGGCACTCGGATTGACCGAGTGCCAGCGACGCCCTACAGTTGGGTCTTGGCACTCGCCCCCGGGCAGTGCCAACCCCGGTTTTCATCAGCACCGAGAAAGAAGAGGTCAGCCGTGGCTGTCAGCATCAAGCCGCTCGAAGATCGCATCGTGATCCAGCAGGTCGAGGCGGAGCAGACGACTGCTTCCGGGCTCGTCATCCCGGACACCGCGAAGGAGAAGCCCCAGGAGGGCGAGGTCGTCGCCGTCGGTCCCGGTCGGATCGATGACAACGGCAACCGCGTCCCGCTCGACGTCGCCGTCGGCGACAAGGTGATCTACTCCAAGTACGGCGGCACCGAGGTCAAGTACGGCGGCGAGGACTACCTGGTCCTCTCCGCGCGTGACATTCTCGCGGTCGTCGTCCGCTAGGACGCTTCCTCCCGAAGGCCCGCAGGCTCAGCCTGCGGGCCTTCGGCGCGTCCGGACTGGAGGCACGGCTCCGCTCCGGCAGGTCGGTGGCGGTCCCTAGGATCGTCACGTGATCGACGAGCGCCCCGCGAGCGCATCCCCGAGCGACGCACGCGCACCCCGCAGCGAGGCGAGCGTCGGCGTCGCGCAGGCCATCGGTGCCTACGGGCTGTGGGGTGTCCTCCCGCTGCTGTTCATCGCCATGGCTCCGGCCGGCGCCTACGAGATCGTCGCGTGGCGGATCGTCTTCGCGCTCGGGTTCTGCACCGTGCTCCTCTCGGTGCTCCGGTCCTGGCGACGGACGGGTGCGCTCCTCCGACAGCGACGCGTGATGGCCGTGATGGCGCTCGCCGCAGCCTTCATCGTCGTGAACTGGACGGTGTACGTCCTCGCGACGACCACCGGCCACACCGTCGAGGCAGCGCTCGGCTACTTCATCAACCCGCTCGTCACCATCGCGCTCGGCGTGTTCCTGCTGCACGAGCGACTCCGCGTCGCGCAGTGGGTGGCCGTGGGGATCAGCGTCGTGGCCGTCGTCGTGATCGCGGTCGGGTACGGGCAGATTCCGTGGATCTCCCTGACCCTGGCGTTCTCCTTCGGCCTGTACGGGCTCGTCAAGAAGCGCGTCGGCGGAGTGGTCGACGCCGTGAGCGGGCTGACGATCGAGACGCTCTGGCTCACACCCGTCGCGGTCGGCGCACTCGTCGTGATGGGACTCACGGGAGTCGGCGGGGGCATCACCTTCGCGTCCGAGGGCTGGGTGCACACGCTCATCATGATCGGCGCCGGTCCGGCCACCGCCGTGCCGCTGCTGCTCTTCGCGTCGTCGGCCCGGCGCCTCAGCCTGTCGACCCTCGGGCTCACGCAGTACCTGACGCCGATCCTGCAGCTGGTCGTCGGGGTCCTGGTCCAGCACGAAGCGATGTCCGCGTCGCGCTGGATCGGCTTCGGCATCGTGTGGATCGCGCTCCTGCTGCTCACCGTCGACTCGTTCGTCGCCGGTCGGTCCGCGCGCCGGAGGGTCGTCGCACCCGTGCTCTGACGCGGGCGGTGTGGCGGACCCGCACCGTGCCTCCAGGCCGATACCGCGCCGCCCCACCGGGGCCGAGCCTGACCGTGCTCCGGATGCCTTGACGTCTGTTCAGGTTCGGTCACGGTTCCGCAACGAAACACGTGTCACACGAATTCGGCATGCGCCGGAAACATTCGAACCCTACGTTTACTCGCATCCCAGTGGATTCACGGCCGCTCGACACCCGAGGCGACGGCGGATCTGCTCAGAGAAAGGGTTCCACGGATGATTCGTACCAGCAGTGCCGCCAAGGCACTCGCGATCGCGGGAGCAGCAGCCATCCTGCTCGCCGGTTGCTCAACAGGGGGAAGCGGCAGCGGCGGCGCTTCGGACAAGGCGTCCTCCGCCTCCGGCAAGAAGGACCCGGCGTCGAGCTGCAAGGCTCCGTCGAGCCCGAGCCAGGACGCACTCGAGTACGGCACGATGCTGCCGCTCACCGGGAGCCTCGCCTACCTCGGCCCGCCCGCCATCGCCGGCGCCGGCCTCGCGGTCAGCGACATCAACGCCGCCGGCGGTGTGATCGGCAAGGACGTCAAGATCTCCACCGCGACGGACTCCGGCGACAGCACGGACATGACCGTCTCGTCGTCCGCGGCGTCGAAGCTCATCAACGCGAAGGTCCCCGTCGTGCTCGGCGCCGAGTCGTCCTCGGTGACGCTCAACGTCGTCGACCAGCTCACGGCCAACTGCACCATCGAGATCTCGCCGGCCAACACGGCGACCGACCTCTCGGGCTACTCGTCGTACTACTACCGGACCGCTCCGCCGGACACGGTGCAGGGCTCCGCGCTCGGCCAGCTCGTCACCGGTGACGGCAACGCGAAGGTCGCCTTCCTCGTCTTCAACGACGCGTACGGCACCGGTCTCCGCAACACCATCGAGAAGGCGGTCGACTCGGCCGGCGGCTCGGTCGTGTACGGCGGCAAGGGCAAGGGCCAGGAGTTCCCGCCCGGGCAGACGACGTTCTCGTCCGAGGTGACCGCGGCCATCGCCTCCAAGCCCGACGCGATCGTCATCCTCGCCTTCGACGAGACCAAGTCGATCGTCCCGGAGCTCGTCTCGCAGGGCTGGGACATGTCCAAGACGTACATGTCCGACGGCAACACGGCGGACTACTCGAGCGACTTCGACCCGAACACGCTGAAGGGCGGCCAGGGCACGATCCCCGGTGCGTCCCCGAAGGACGAGTTCAAGTCGCAGCTCAACGACTGGTACAAGACCAACGAGGGCAAGGACCTCGCTGACTACTCGTACGCAGCCGAGTCCTACGACGCGATGGTCCTCACCGCGCTCGCAGCCGAGGCGGGCAAGGGCACCGACGCTCCGACGATCCAGGCCAACATGGCCAAGGTCTCCGGTGCGGACGGCGGCACGAAGTGCGAGACGTTCGCAGCGTGCAAGAAGCTCGTCGACGCCGGGACGAAGATCGAGTACACCGGCAAGTCCGGCATCGGTCCGTTCAACTCGGACAACGACCCGTCGAGCGCCTACATCGGCATCTACAAGTACGACGAGGACAACAAGCCGGTCTACCAGTCGGCGATCCAGGGCTCGACGAAGTAGCCCGTCCGTTCCGCAAAACACCGCTCTCCGCACAAGGCGCCGTCCCTCAAGACGGCGTCTTGTCGGAAGGGCGGTGTTTTGCTGTCACGGCGAGTAGGAGGCGCTCCAGCCGCCCCGGGGAGTACAGGTCGCGCGTCACCCACCGCACGAAGCCGTTCACCTCGGGCATGCGTCGGAGTGCGTCCTCGCGCTGCTTCTCCCGCCAGAGTGTCTCGGCGTCCCCGGACCCGTACATCACGCGGCCGTCGAACTCACCGATGACCCCGGAGAGCGGCCACCAGAAGTCGACTCGGAAGCGACCGGCATCGGTGTGGAACTCGTGCTGGAGCTCCGGTGGCGGCAGACGGAACTCGCGGAACCGGACCCGGCTGAACGACTCACCCGGCGACTCAGACCGCGGGTCGGCGAAGTCAAGTGCTCGCAGCGCACGTGCTGTTCCCCGCGGGCCCTGCCTGACGAGCGCAGCCTCGAGCTCGGAGCGGTCGACGAGCCCCGTCGCCAGCGAGTGATCGAGCACCATCACCGCGTGTGTGAACGACGCGGAGCGGATGACGTCGACGAGGGTGCGCACCGCAGTCGTGACCCTGGCCGGTCCGACGTGGACGACCTCGTCGTCGTGGAGCGGAGCGGCATGACGGACGACGCCCGGGCCGGAGTGGGTCCGGGTCCGGTACGGGTCGGTCAGATGGAGACGGCCGTCGTCCGGGTCGAAGTCGGGGAGTCCCCAGAGCGCGGCTGCCGATGCGTGCGAGATCACCCCCGGGGCTCGGAGCGTCGCCAGGCGTGCCCGGACGACGAGCCGCCTGCGGCCGAGCCGGTCGAGTGACTCCCAGTGCGCGGGATCGACCGCGACTCCACGTGCAAGGACCCGCCGCGCGGCCGAACGGGCGGGCCTGGGCTGGTCAGGATCGAAACGGTGGAGCGGTACCTCGGCCGAACGCATCCCGACACCTTGCCGCAGTCTCGGCCGTCGTGGATCGGGGTCAGGACATCTGTGGAGAACTGCCGCCCGCCGCAAAACACCGCCCTCTGAACACTGCACCGCCGCGGGGGACGGTGTGCTGTTCGGAGGGCGGTGTTTTGCGGAGCGGGGGCTACCGCTGGTAGTTCGGGGCCTCCACGACCATCTGGACGTCGTGCGGGTGGGACTCCTTGAGCCCGGCCGCCGTGATCCGCACGAACTTGCCGCGGGACTTGAGCTCCGGGATCGTCCGACCACCGACGTAGAACATCGACTGCCGGAGCCCTCCGACGAGCTGGTACACGACGTTCGACAGCGAGCCGCGGTACGGCACCTGGCCCTCGATGCCCTCGGGGATGAGCTTGTCGTCCGACGGGACGTCCGCCTGGAAGTACCGGTCCTTGGAGTATGAGGTCTTCTTGCCACGGGTCTGCAGCGCCCCGAGGGACCCCATCCCGCGGTACGCCTTGAACTGCTTGCCGTTCACGAACACCAGGTCGCCCGGGGACTCGTCGCAGCCGGCGAGCAGGGAGCCGAGCATCACGGTGTCCGCCCCGGCCACGAGCGCCTTCGCGATGTCGCCCGAGTACTGCAGCCCGCCGTCGGCGATCACGGGGACACCGGCTTCGCGCGCGGCGAGCGAGGCCTCGTACACCGCGGTCACCTGCGGCACGCCGACGCCCGCGACGACGCGTGTGGTGCAGATCGAGCCGGGGCCGACCCCGACCTTGACCGCGTCGACACCCGCGTCGATGAGGGCCTGCGCCCCGGAGCGTGTCGCGACGTTGCCGCCGATGACGTCCACGCCGTCGAACGACGGGTCGGCCTTCAGCCGCCGGACCATGTCGAGCACGCCCTCGCTCTCACCGTTCGCCGTGTCGACGACGAGGACGTCCACGCCGGCGTCCCGGAGCGCGGTCGCCCGCTCCCAGGCGTCGCCGAAGAAGCCGATCGCGGCACCGACACGGAGTCGACCGGCGTCGTCCTTGGTGGCGTCCGGGTACTGCTCGCTCTTGTCGAAGTCCTTGACGGTGATGAGCCCGCGGAGCTTGCCGTCCGGATCGACGAGGGGGAGCTTCTCGATCTTGTGCTGCGCGAAGATCGCGACGGCTTCCTCGGGGTCGATCCCCTCGGCGGCCGTGATGAGCGGGGCCTTCGTCATGACGTCGCGCACCAGGGTCGACGCGGCCTCGAACGGGGCGACGAAGCGCATGTCGCGGTTGGTGATGATGCCGACGAGGGTGCCGTCGCCCTCGACGACCGGGAGGCCCGAGATCCGGAACTGGCCGCAGAGCGCATCGACCTCGGCGACCGTGGCGTCCGGCGTCGTGGTCACCGGGTTGGTGATCATGCCCGATTCGCTCCGCTTCACCTTGTCGACGTAGGCCGCCTGGTCGGCGATCGAGAGGTTGCGGTGCAGGATGCCGATCCCGCCCTGTCGCGCCATGGCGATCGCCATCCGCGACTCGGTCACGGTGTCCATCGCCGCGGAGAGGAGCGGGACGTTGACCGAGATGCGCCTCGTCAGCCGCGACGAGGTCGTCGCCTCACTCGGGATGACGTCCGTGTGCCCCGGCAGGAGCATGACGTCGTCGTACGTGAGTCCGATGAATCCGAACGGATCCGGCTGGTCCATGAGGCCCCTTCCAGGTGCGGTGAGGTGGTCCGGACACAGCGACGGGTACCGGATAGACCATGGTAACGCGCGCACGGCACGCACCCATTCCGCGTGCGCGGCACGCGGTCCCGGACCACCGTCGGACTGGAGGGACGGTGCCAGACCGCCCCGTCCCTCCCGTCCGTGTCCATCTCGACCCGTTCCCTGGGTGGTCGATGTCCGTTTCAGTCCGATTCTGTGGAACATCACGGTTTGCGCACGAAGCGCGGAGGGAACCTGATGGAAACACACGTGACACATACCCTCCGTAAAGTCGGCCCGCACGTGCGGACCACACCAACCCGATGGTGGGCCGCGCACGGAATCGTCGACGTCCGACGATCCGAGAGGGAGGCTCTGTGGGTTCCACGACGTCGACAGGACCGGCAGCGTCACGCCGGTCCCTCCACGGCCGGATCGGCCGCGGACGACTGATCTTCATCGTCGCCGCGCTCCTCGCGCTCGCCGCCACGTTCGTCGTCGAGTGGGCGATGACGCCCCCGGCGCACGCGACGTCGACGAGTGCGGCTGCGGCGCCGTCCTCCTCGGCCAGCCCGACGAGCTCCGCGACGTCCTGCACGGTCAGTCCCACCAACGGCTGCATCCAGGGCACGATCCTCAGCTCGGACAAGAAGCCCGTGGCCGACGCGGACATCAAGGTCACCGGCCCGGGCTCGTTCGCGCAGACCGCGACCACGAACGCCGACGGCCGCTGGTTCGTCAGCGTCACGAAGTCCGGCAAGTACGTGCTGAGCCTGCAGCAGTCCTCGCTCCCGAAGGGCCAGTACCTGACGGACGCCAAGGACAACGCCCGCCCCGTGCAGGCGAACGTCGGGTCGAACGCCGGCGCGATCTTCCAGCTGTCGAACGTCCAGGGCGCGACGAGCGACACCGGAGCGACCTCGAGCGTCACGTGGGACCGGTCGTGGCAGCAGCTCGTGTCGGGCATCCGACTCGGCCTGCTCATCGCACTGGCCTCCGTCGGGCTCTCCCTGATCTACGGCACGACCGGCCTCTCGAGCTTCTCGCACGGTGAGCAGGTGACGCTCGGCGGGCTGCTCGCCTACGTGTTCGCCAACGTGCTCGGGGTGAACATCTGGGTCACCGGGGTGATCGTGGTGATCCTCTGCGCGGCGACCGGTTACCTGCAGGACGCGGCGATCTGGAAGCCCCTGCGGCGACGGCGGATCAGTCTCACGCAGCTCATGATCGTGACGATCGGTCTCTCGATCGCGCTGCAGTACGCGTTCCAGTACTTCTTCGGCGCCTCGACGGTCCGCATCCAGCAGGGCAACCCGAAGACGGTGGACTTCGCGGGTGTCACGCTGACCGTGCAGTCCTACGTCGCGATGGGCATCGCGATCCTGGTGCTCGTCGGGACCGGGCTCTTCCTCGTGAAGACCCGGCTCGGCCGTGCGACCCGGGCGGTGTCGGACAACCCGGCGCTCGCGGCGGCCTCCGGCATCGACGTCGACCGGGTGATCCGCTTCGTCTGGACCCTCGCCGCCGGACTCGCGGGACTGTCCGGCGTGATGCTCGGGCTCGTGCTGAACGGCGTGAACTGGCAGACCGGACTCCAGCTGCTGCTGCTGATGTTCGCGGCGGTGACGCTTGGCGGTCTCGGCACGGCGTACGGCGCGCTCGTCGGGTCGCTCATCATCGGTGTCATCGTCGAGCTCACGAACCTCGTGCTCCCCGGTGACTTCAAGTACGCGACCGCGCTCGTCATCCTCATCCTCGTCCTGCTCGTCAGGCCGCAGGGCATCTTCGGTCGTGCCGAGCGGATCGGCTAAGGGAACGGACCATGGACTACTTCGTCAACCTGCTCTACTCGCTCTCGGCCGAGGCGCTCGCGCCGACGACCGCGGCCTTCGCCATCGCGGCGATCGGCCTCAACGTGCACTTCGGTCTCACCGGACTCGTCAACATGGGCCAGGCGGCGTTCCTGCTGCTCGGTGCGTACGGGTTCGCGATCTCGATCCAGAACGGCCTGCCGCTCGGACTCGCGGTCATCGTGGCGCTCATCACCGCGATCCTGTTCGCGATCATCCTCGGCATCCCGACCCTCCGGCTCCGGGGGGACTACCTGGCGATCGTGACGATCTCGGGTGCCGAGATCATCCGGATGGTCGGCAGGTCGAGCCTCCTGACCGACGTCACCGGCGGCTCGAACGGCCTCGTCGGCAACAGCTACCGCGACCCGTTCAACGCGCTGTCCTTCCTGCCGGACGGCACCACGAAGGTCCTCTGGTTCGAGTACTCGAACAACGGGGTCAGCGGCTGGTGGATCCGGATCGTCGGCTGGGCCCTCGTCGCGCTGTTCGCCCTGATGCTCTGGGCGCTCATGCGGAGTCCGTGGGGTCGCGTGCTCAAGGCGATCCGCGAGGACGAGGACGCCGTCCGCAGTCTCGGCAAGAACGTCTACTCCTACAAGATGCAGGCGCTCGTCCTCGGTGGTGCCCTCGGCGCGATCGGCGGGATCATCTACGTGCTCCCGTCATCCGTGCAACCGGACGCCATGGGCCGCTCGATGACCTTCTTCATCTGGACGGCGCTCATCCTCGGTGGTGCCGCGACGGTGTTCGGGCCCGTGCTCGGCGCGATCCTCTTCTTCGTCGTGCGACTGTTCATCCGGACGCTCGCCGGCGACTTCATCCCCTCGTCGATCATGAACGGCCAGCAGGCCGAGCAGTTCTCCTACGTCCTCGTCGGGGTCGCGCTCATGCTGCTGATCGTGTTCCGTCCACAGGGCCTCCTGGGGAACAAGAAGGAGTTGACGTTCAGTGTCTGACGCAACGAACACGACCGGCGCCGCGACCGGCGCCGCGACGACGCCCACGGCCGCACTCACCACCGTCGACCACACCCCCGGGTCCCCGAAGCCGGACTCGATCCTCACGGTGGACAACATCACCAGGAGGTTCGGCGGCATGACGGCGGTCGACGTCGACCACCTCGAGGTCCAGCGCGGCACCATCACGGCGCTCATCGGCCCGAACGGTGCCGGCAAGACGACGTTCTTCAACCTGATCACCGGGTTCGACCGTCCTTCGAGCGCACCCGGGATGTTCAGCAAGGGCGGTGCCGACGCCGCGAAGTGGTCGTTCGACGGTCGACTGCTCGGGTCCGTCGGTGCCGCGAAGGTCGCCCGCGCCGGCATGGTCCGCACGTTCCAGCTCACCAAGGCGCTCTCCCGCCTGACGGTCATGCAGAACATGCTCCTCGGGGCGACGGACCAGCCCGGCGAGAACTTCTTCACGGCGCTGATCAAGCCGCTGTGGAGCAAGCGCGAGGCCGAGATCACCGCGAAGGCCGAGGAGCTCCTCGCGCGCTTCAAGCTCCTCGAGAAGAAGGACGACTACGCGGGCTCGCTCTCCGGCGGGCAGCGGAAGCTCCTCGAGATGGCCAGGGCGCTCATGTCCGACCCGAAGATGATCATGCTCGACGAGCCGATGGCCGGGGTGAACCCGGCGCTGACGCAGTCCTTGCTCGGCCACATCCAGTCCCTCCGCGACGAGGGCATGACGGTGCTGTTCGTCGAGCACGACATGCACATGGTCCGGCACATCTCGGACTGGGTCGTCGTGATGGCCGAGGGCCGCGTGGTGGCCGAGGGGCCGGCGCAGACGGTGATGGACGACCAGGCGGTCATCGACGCGTACCTCGGGGCGCACCACGACACCGACCTCGGTGACGACGCGCTCCTGTCCGACGACACGATGGTCCAGCTCGAGCAGGAGGTCGCCGCCGAGGACGCGGCGGCCGACAAGGAAGGGGACGCACGATGAGCGACGTCAGCACCGGCGGAGCACCGACCGCGACCGACGACCGGGAGCTCGTGATGCGCGCGGACAACGTCGTCGCCGGGTACCTCCCGGGGGTCAACATCCTGAACGGCTGCGACCTCGACGTCTACAAGGGCGAGCTCATCGGCATCATCGGTCCGAACGGCGCCGGCAAGTCGACGCTCCTCAAGGCGCTGTTCGGCCAGGTGAACATCCGGAGCGGCTCGGTGACGCTCGACGGCGACGACATCACCAACCTCAAGGCCAACAAGCTCGTCCAGGCCGGTGTCGGGTTCGTCCCGCAGACCAACAACGTGTTCCCGTCGCTCTCCATCCAGGAGAACCTGCAGATGGGCATGTACCTCCGCCCGAAGAAGTTCGCCGAGCGGCTCGAGGTCATCTACGACCTGTTCCCGGTCCTCGGGGAGCGTCGAGGGCAGCGCGCGGGGTCGCTCTCGGGTGGTGAGCGGCAGTCGGTCGCCATGGCCAGGGCGCTCATGATGGATCCGAAGGTGCTGCTCCTCGACGAGCCGAGCGCCGGTCTGTCGCCGGTGCGCCAGGACGAGACGTTCATCCGCACCCGCCGGATCAACAAGACCGGCGTGACGATCGTCATGGTCGAGCAGAACGCTCGTCGGTGCCTGCAGATCTGCGACCGCGGGTACGTGCTCGACCAGGGCAAGAACGCGTACTCGGGCACCGGCCGCGAGCTGGCCGACGACCCGAAGGTCATCGAGCTCTACCTCGGCACGCTCGCCAAGGACGTCGACGCCGCCAAGTAGCGCGTCGACCGCGGATGTCACCGTGGGGGTGGCATCCGCCGAGGGGCCGTCCGGCATCGCCGGGCGGCCCCTCGCGCTGTGCGGAGCCATCCGTGTGCTTGGCCGGGCCCGCCCGCCGGGCGCGTGTCGTGCCTCCCGGCCGTGTCGGACTGGAGGCGCGACCCGCGTGACGCGCGCTGCTAGCGTCGTCGCATGGCCGGCCCGCGCACCTCGGAACGCTTCCTCGACTCGGGGGTGTGGATCGTGTTCGGGGTGCTGTTCGTCGGGGCGGCGCTCCTCGTCAAGGTGTTCGTGGTGCTCGTCGTCGTGCTGGTCGTCCTCGCGGTCCTGCTCGGGCTGACGCTCCGGCTCGTCCGACGCACGCGTCGTCGCTGACCCGCCGTCGCTGGCCCGTCCGGCCGGGGCACCGTCGGACCTGGGCCGGTAGGGTTGCCGGGTGAGCAATGAAGTCGAGATCGGGGCCGGCAAGCGCGGACGACGGGCGTACGCCTTCGACGACATCGCGGTGGTGCCCTCGCGGCGCACCAGGGACCCGCGCGACGTCTCCGTGCAGTGGTCGATCGACGCCTTCACGTTCGAGTCGCCGATCATCGCCGCACCGATGGACTCCGTCGTCAGCCCGGCCACCGCGATCAGGATGGGTGAGCTCGGCATGCTCGGGGTCCTCGACCTCGAGGGGCTGTGGACCCGCTACGAGGACCCGGAGCCGTACCTCACCGAGATCCGTGCGCTCACCGACGGCACCGTCACGGCGCGCATGCAGGAGATCTACTCGGAGCCGATCAAGCCCGAGCTGATCACCGCGCGCCTCGCCGAGATCCGCGCGGCCGGGGTCCCCGTCGCCGGTGCACTCAGCCCGCAGCGCACCCAGGAGTTCTCCTCGACCGTCGTCGACGCCGGTGTCGACCTCTTCGTCATCCGCGGCACCACGGTGTCCGCCGAGCACGTCTCTCAGAACCAGGAGCCGCTCAACCTCAAGAAGTTCATCTACGAGCTCGACGTCCCCGTGATCGTCGGTGGCGCGTCGACCTACACGGCGGCCCTGCACCTGATGCGGACCGGTGCCGCCGGTGTCCTCGTCGGGTTCGGTGGGGGAGCGGCGTCCACCACGCGCGCAGCCCTCGGCATCCACGCGCCGATGGCCACCGCTGTCGCGGACATCGCCGGTGCCCGCCGCGACTACATGGACGAGTCCGGCGGCCGCTACGTGCACGTCATCGCGGACGGCGGACTCAACACCTCGGGTGACATCGTCAAGGCGATCGCGACGGGGGCCGACGCGGTCATGCTCGGCACCGCGCTCGCCCGGGCCACCGACGCCCCCGGTCGTGGGTTCCACTGGGGATCCGAGGCGCACCACCCGGAGCTGCCTCGTGGTCGTCGGGTGGAGGTCGGGACGATCGGCACCCTCGACAGCGTGCTGAACGGTCCGACGCCGACGAGTGACGGCCGCGCGAACCTGGTCGGGGCGCTCCGACGGTCGATGGCGACCACCGGGTACTCCGACGTCAAGGAGTTCCAGCGGGTCGAAGTGGTCGTGGCGCCGTACCACGCGCACTGACCGCTCCCGGTCGTTCCTGACCGTCAGTGCCGGGACCGGCCCGCTCCGTGTCCACCCCGTCGACGTGCTCTGCGCCGGAACCGGCGTGCTCATCGTGCGCAGGCCATCGTGCGCAGGCCATCGTCTCGGAGCCGGCAGATCCGACGGGGTCGGACGACAGGTCGGGACCCGGCCTGTCGTCCGACTCAGGTCAGAATGACCGGTTCAACGCCCACGCTGCACCGCGGTAACTGTTCGGACCCCACACACCGTCGATCGGTCCGGAGTACCGACCGTTCGCAGCCGCCCACCGCTGCAGCGCACGGACGACCTCCGTGCTCTCCCATCCGTACAGGGCGGGTGCCCGGTAGTACCCGCCCTTGGCGAGTTGCGCGGAGACGCCGATCCACGAGTTCGGTCCCATCACCCCGTCGATCGGCCCCTGGTAGCCGGCCAGGCTGCCGAGGCATTGCAGCCGCTTGTAGAAGACCGGTCCCGGAACACCGTCCGACTCCGTCGTCGTCGTCGGGACGGCGGCGCAGGCCGGGTTGATCGACTGAGTCGACGCCTGGACGGTCGTGGTCGACGCAGCCTGCGCATCCGTCGTCTGGCCGAGCACTCCTACTCCGGTGAGGGGTACGACGAGCGCGGCGATCGTCGCGATGACGAGCTTGTTCTGTGGCATGGTGCCTCCTTTGTCGCGAACAACATGTCACATCCAGAACACTCGCTGTGAAGATTGGCAATCGTTGCCATGGCGCCGATTCGTCGGGGGAGCGGGGAGGGAACCAGCAGACGCCGTCGGGCCCGCACAGGTCCGAGCGCGAGGAATGCGCCGATCCGCTCGAGCGTTAGCATGATGGACAACAAAGGGAGCCATCTCATGGTCGACGTCCATCGCGTCAAACTCCCCGGCGTCGGCGTACTGCACAGCTTCTACACCGACGACGGTGGCAAGTGCGGGGTCATCACGCACCGGTCGGGGCACTCCGACCTCATCTCCTTCGCCGACGTGTCCGACGGTGCCGACAAGTCGGAGAAGGTGTCGCTCCGCCTCTCCGAGGACGAGGCCCACACCCTCGCCGAGCTCCTCGGCGGCACCCGCATCACCGAGGGACTGTCGAAGCTCGACGAGATCCCCGGACTCTCCATCGACTGGTTCTCCGTCGACTACGACGACGCCATCGCCGGCAAGCCGCTCGGCGACCTCCGGGCGTCCGGTGTCATCGGCCTGACCGTCGTGGCCGTCGTCCGTGGCGACTCGGCGAACCCTGCCCCCTCCGGTGACTTCGTCGTGTTCCCCGGGGACACCCTCGTCGTCGCGGGTTCCCCTGAGAAGGTCGCGAAGGCGTTCACCTACTACCGCAGTGGCGATCTGGCGGCGGCGTCCGTCGAGGCCTCGCCCGGAGGGTAGGCGATGCATCTGGGTGGTGAGCTGCTGACCATCGGCGGCCTGTTCCTCATCGCCTACGTCCTGGGACGGCTCGGCAAGCTGATCGGGCTCCCGGCGATCCCGATCTACATGCTCGTCGGGCTCATCGCGAGTCCGAACTCGAGCTGGATCGGGCTCAACATCGAGTCCCACACGATCGAGCTCATCGCGACGTTCGGGCTCATCCTCCTGCTGTTCAACCTCGGGCTGGAGTTCGACCAGGAGGAGTTCTACGGCAACGCCGGGAAACTCCTGGTCTCCGGCGGGACCTACGTCGCGATCAACATGGGCGTCGGGTTCGCGTTCGGGTTCTCGCTCGGCTGGGGCACGCGCGAGGCACTCGTGGTGGCGGGCATGACGGCGACCTCGTCGAGCGCGATCGTCACCAAGCTCCTCATCGAGCTCCGGCGGCTCGCGAACGACGAGACCCCGATGATCCTCGGTGTGACCGTGATCGAGGACGTCTTCATCGCGATCTACCTGGCCATCGTGTCGGTCGTGCTGAGCGGCGACACGAACGTCTGGGCGGTGGTCGGCAAGCTCGCGCTCGCGTTCGGGTTCCTCATCGTGATGTTCTCGCTCGCGCGATGGGGCGGCAAGGTCGTCTCACGCGCGTTCAACACCCGCGACGACGAGCTCTTCACGGTGTTGTTCTTCGGGCTGGCCGTGCTGTTCGGCGGGCTCGGCGACGTCCTCGGCGTGACCGATGCCATCGGCGCGTTCGTGATCGGTCTGCTGTGCGGTGCCACGCGCTACCGGGACCGCATCGAGCAGCTCGCGCTCCCGATGCGCGACGTCTTCGGGGCGTTCTTCTTCGTGAACTTCGGGCTCGCCCTGAACGTCGCCACCTTCGGTGAGGTCCTCTGGCCGGTCCTCGGGGCGATCGTGATGACCATCGTGCTGAACGCCGTCGCAGGCCAGATCGTCGCCAGGATGAACGGGTTCGGCGCGCAGGCGGGCATCAACACCGCCGTGATCCTCGTCAACCGGGGCGAGTTCGCCCTCATCCTCGCGACGTTGGCGGCCGCGGCGGGGCTCGAGGACCGTCTGACCGCGTTCGCGGGGCTCTACGTGCTCGTGATGGCGATCATCGGGCCGATCATGGCGGTGAACTCCGACCGGATCGGACGGCTCGTGCTCCGTCCGGCACTGAACCCGTTCCGGCGACGCACCGCGGCACGGGCACGGGTCGCCGACGCTGCTGCTGCCGAGCGGAAGGCCGAGCGCGATCGACGGTTCGCCGAGGAGATCGCCCTCGTGGAGGCCGCTGGGAGCGAAGCGCGCGAGAATGGTGTCCGCGAGACGCCGATCGCGGAACCCGTGCCGAGCGGGGAGCGGGAACCGACATCGCCGATCGACATCCATGCCGAGCAGGCCGGGCAGCAGTCCGACGCTCGCGCGAACCGACAGCGGGATCCGGAGTACTGAACGCATGTGGGCTGTTGCCAGACGACCGCGGTGGATCGCGCTGCTCCTGCTCGCACTCGCGCTCGCCGGCACCTTCGCGGGGCTCGGCAAGTGGCAGTTGCAGCGGAGCATCGAGAACGGCAAGCCCGGTCCGGCGGCGACCGAGACCCGCAGGACACTCGACGCGGTCGCGAAGCCGCAGTCCGCGATGCCGGAGGACCTCGCCGGCCAGCAGGTCCGGGTGCGGGGACACTTCGCGGCCGACGACACCGTCGTCCTGACCGGTCGGAGCGGGGGCGGGTCGTTCCAGACCGTCGGGAACTTCGTCGTCGACGCGTCCGGCGCGAGCCTGCCGGTCGTCATCGGGTACGCGGACTCCCGGGCTGACGCGCTCGCGGGCGGCTCGCGTGCCGTGACCGGGCGGACCGTGACGGTCGAGGGCCGCTACTACCCCGCCGAGTCGCCGGACCAGGACGACTTCACGAAGGGACGGCAGTCGTCGGTGGCCGTCGCATCGCTCGTGAACGAGTGGAAGCACTTCGACGGCACGGTCTACGGCGGGTACGTCGTCGCGACCGCTGCGACCGCATCGCAGGCGGATCTCGGTGCGATCGCGGACCGCGCCCCGACCCGCGATGTCCAGTTCGACTGGCTCAACCTCTTCTACGCCGTCGAGTGGGTCGTCTTCGCCGGGTTCGCGGTGTTCCTCTGGTACCGCTTCGTGCGTGACGCCTGGGAGCGTGAGCAGGACGAGGCGGGTGAGGCCGGCGGCGACGGGGGTGGCGGTGGCGGCGGTCCGGGGGACGGCGACGACGACCGGCCGGGGTCCGGCGGAGCGCGTGTGGACGGTTCGCACCTCGGGTCGAACGGTCCTGAGGTCGTGCTCACCGGTGGCGCATCCGAAGGTGCACAGGAGCCCCGGCCACTCGCCGGAGCCGGTGCGGGTCGACGGTAGGATCGACCCATGGCCCTGACCGTCCGAACCCGTGACATCCCGAAGATCCCGGGAGCCGTCCGTCTGTACCGCGTCTCGGCCTACATCACCGGTGTGATGCTGCTGCTGCTGGTGCTCGAGATGGTCCTGAAGTACACGCCGCTGCACACCGAGATGCAGCTCGGCGGCAGCGGGTTCTTCGTTCCGGAGGGCACCGCGGGCAAGGAGCCGGGCACGTTCAACCTGTCGATCGGCATCCTGATCGCTCACGGATGGCTCTACGTGCTTTACCTGTTCTCGGACTTCCGCCTCTGGAGCATCATGCGCTGGAAGCCGCTCCGGTTCCTCTGGATCGCACTCGGCGGTGTCATCCCGTTCCTCTCGTTCGTCGTCGAGCACCGCATGGCGGCGATCGCGTTGGACACCCACCGTGAACTGACCGCTGCCCAGCAGCGTGAGAAGGAGGCCGCTCGGTGAGCGAGACCGACCAGCGTCCCGTCCTCGTCGTCGACTTCGGCGCGCAGTACGCCCAGCTCATCGCGCGCCGCGTGCGCGAGGCGAACGTGTACAGCGAGATCGTGCCGCACACGATCACCGCGGCCGAGATCCAGGAGAAGGACCCGGCGGCGATCGTCCTGTCTGGAGGCCCGTCCAGCGTCTACGAGACCGGCTCGCCGGAGCTCGACGGCGGCATCCTCGAGCTCGGCGTCCCGGTGCTCGGCATCTGCTACGGGTTCCAGGTGATGGCGAAGTCGCTCGGCGGCGAGGTCGCGAACACCGGCCTCCGCGAGTACGGCGCCACCGACGTGACCGTGTCCGGCACCGACAGCACACTGCTCGGCGGTCAGCCGTCGTCACAGACCACGTGGATGTCGCATGGCGACTCCGTGAGCCGTGCGCCGGAGGGCTTCGACGTCCTCGCATCGAGCTCCTCCACACCGGTCGCCGCGTTCTCGTCCGACGAGCGCAAGCTGTACGGCGTGCAGTGGCACCCCGAGGTCAAGCACTCCGCTGAGGGCCAGCGGGTCATCGAGAACTTCCTGCACAAGGCCGCGGGTCTCCCCGGTGACTGGAACTCCGACAGCGTCATCGCGGAGCAGGTCGCCCGCATCCAGGCCCAGGTCGGCTCGTCGCGCGTCATCTGCGGGCTGTCCGGCGGGGTCGACTCCGCCGTCGCCGCCGCCATCGTGCAGAAGGCCGTCGGCGACCAGCTGACGTGCATCTTCGTCGACCACGGGCTGCTCCGGGCGGATGAGCGCAAGCAGGTGGAAGAAGACTACGTCGCCTCGACCGGTGTCCGCCTCATCACGATCGACGCCGAGCAGCAGTTCCTCGACGCCCTCGCCGGGGTGAGCGACCCCGAGCAGAAGCGCAAGATCATCGGGCGCGAGTTCATCCGGACGTTCGAGGCCGCCGCCGAGGCGCTCGTGCTCGAGGCCCAGGCGTCCTCCGACGAGGGTGCTGTGAAGTTCCTCGTGCAGGGCACCCTCTACCCGGACGTCGTCGAGTCCGGCGGCGGGGCCGGCACCGCGAACATCAAGAGCCACCACAACGTCGGCGGGCTCCCCGAGGACATGCAGTTCGAGCTCGTCGAGCCGCTCCGGGCGCTGTTCAAGGACGAGGTCCGCGCCGTCGGCCGTGAGCTCGGGCTGCCCGAGGTCATCGTCGGACGCCAGCCGTTCCCCGGGCCCGGACTCGGCATCCGCATCGTCGGCGAGGTCACGAAGGACCGCCTCGACCTGCTCCGCTCGGCCGACGCCATCGTGCGCCAGGAACTCACCGCGGCCGGGCTCGACCAGGAGATCTGGCAGTGCCCGGTGGTGCTCCTCGCGGACGTGCGTTCCGTGGGCGTGCAGGGTGACGGGCGGACCTACGGGCACCCGATCGTGCTGCGCCCGGTGAGCTCCGAGGACGCCATGACGGCCGACTGGACCCGGGTGCCGTACGACGTGCTCGCGAAGATCTCGAACCGGATCACGAACGAGGTCAAGGACGTCAACCGGGTCGTGCTCGACGTCACGAGCAAGCCGCCGGGAACGATCGAGTGGGAGTGACTCTCCGCTAGGGGCAACGCGAAGCGTTGCGCGGAGTCACTCCGGGCGAGCTTGCGAGCACGGCGCCGGAAGCTGACCCCGCTGAACACCAACAAGGCCGCATCTCGCAGGGACATTCCCCTGCGAGATGCGGCCTTCCTGGTGTCTTGCGCAGGGGACCGGACTGGCGGACGTGGGGCGTGCCTCCAGGCCGGACTGCAGGACACCGCTCTGCGGACGCGACACCGTCCTCGGGGGCGGTGTTCTGTGCGGACGGCGGTGCCTTGCGAGCTGGCCGCACAGGATAGCTGCACAGCAAGAGACCCCGCCGACGGGGACGCGTCGGCGGGGCCTGGTTCATGCTGCGGGACGACTGGTCAGTCGTTGCCGCGGAGGATCGCCAGGAGGCGGAGGATCTCGAGGTACAGCCACACGAGCGTCACGATGAGACCGAAGGCTGCGGTCCAGGCGTAGATGCGAGGAGCACCGCGCTGGACGCCGGTCTTGATCTGGTCGAAGTCGAGGACCAGCGAGTACGCCGCCATGATCACGACGAGGATGCCGATGATCACGCCGAGGGGAACACCCGGGATGATTTCGATGCTGCGAAGGCCGTACGCGCCCTGCGTGACACCAGTCCACGAAAGGACGAGGTTGACAAGGGAGAAGGCCAGGTAGCCGACCATCGCGATGAGGAAGATCTTGGTCGCCTTAGCACTGGCACGGACCTTGCCGGACAGGAACAGCACGAGCGTGACACCGAAGACGCCGAGCGTGCCGAACACGGCCTGGCCGACGATGCCGTCGAGGTTCGGCATCGCGTTGAAGATGGCCGAGATGCCACCGACGAACAGCCCCTCCATGCCCGCGTAGAGCAGCACGAGCGCCGGCGAGGGCTTCTTCTTGAAGGTGTTGACGAGCGCCAGGATGAACCCGACGACGCCGCCGACGATGGCGAGCATCGGGATGTTCCACGCGATGACGGCACCGACGAGCAGCACGCCGAAGGCGACGAGCGTCTTGACGATCGTGTCCTCGTACGTCATGCGCTCGGTCTCGACCGGACCCGCTGCCGGACGGTCGTACATGTTCTGGAGCTGCTCGGGCGAGAGCGGCTGCGAGCCGTACGGCTGGCCGTACTGCTGCTGACCAGCGGGCTGGCCGTACTGCTGGCCGCCGTACTGCTGCCCTGCCGCGGGCTGCTGGCCGTACGGGGCGCCGTTCAGCGACCCGTTGAAGGCGTTGCGTCCCGCGTCGTTGAAGGCGGGCGACTGGTCGAAACCGGGCTTGAAGGCCATGGGGTCCTCAGGATTCCTCTGCTGCTTGGAGTCCGCGTCGGCAGCTGCCGAGCGGACCTGACGGATGCGAACATCCGCGTTCTCTCAGACTACGGGCCGATTCGACCCCCAGGCTGAGGATTCGCGTTGAGCACACTGCAGGGGTCCTGACCGAACGGGTGCATCTGCGATGCGCGTAGTCAGAACGTACTGCGCCGAGCCGGGGGTCCTCTCGATGACGGATGCGGAGGTGCTGAGGGTCGAGACGCTCTCAGCCCTTCTCGGCGCCGACCAGCCCCTTCACGAAGTACTTCTGCAGGAAGAGGTACGCGACCACGATCGGGATCACCGCGATGAGCGCAGCGGCTGCCGCGGTCGGCAGGTTGCTCGACTGGATCGAGAAGAACGACGCGATGGCCGGGGCGATCGTCCGGGTCTCCGGTGTCGTCAGGATGTACCCGGACAGCGCGTACTCGTTCCAGACCCCGACGCCGGTGATGATCCCGACCGTCGCCGTGACCGGCTTGAGCATCGGGATGACGACGTAGAACAGCGACTGGAACAGGTTCGCGCCGTCGATGCGGGCAGCCTCCTCGACCGACGCGGGGAGGGTCTGCATGAACGAGCTGTACAGGAAGATCGCCAGCGGCAGCCCGGTGGTCACCATCACGAGGATGATGCCCCAGTACGTGTTCAGGGCGTGCATCTTCGACAGCAGCGAGTAGAGCGGGACGAGGATGCTCAGCGCCGGCACCATCATCAGCCCGACGTTGAGGCTCAACACCGCCTTGTTGAGGCTCGTGCGGCGTCGGGCCAGCGGGTAGGCGGCGAGGGCCCCGAGCAAGCACACGAGCAGCGTCGAGACGCCCGCCACGAGCACGCTGTTGAGCATGGCGCGGAAGATCCCGCCCTGCGAGACGGCCTGCAGGAAGTTGTCGAGCGTCAGGTTCGAGATCGGGAACGAGAACTGCGGGCTGAGGTCCGTCTTGCGCTTGAGGGACGTGGTGAGCGCGACGTAGAACGGCAGGAGCTGCAGGACCACGACGACGAGCACGAACACGCTGATGAGCGAGTTCGGGAGCCAGGCCGTGGAGCGGGGCGGGGTTCCGGCGGACCCGGTCGGCGATGATCGGGTCGGCGTGGGTGCCGTGGTACGACGGCGGACGGGGGCTTCGGCGCTCATGACTGCTCCAGACGACGGCGGTTGAGTGCGGCGTTCGCCACGACGGTGAGGATCGCGATGATCACGAAGAGCGCCACGCCCATCGCGGAGGAGTACCCGGCGGCCTGGTTCGCGAAGTAGGTGGTGCCGATGAGCGTCGACACCGAGCTCGTCGCAGTCCCCGGGCCGCCGCCGGTCAGGACCTGGATGACGTCGAAGAGCTTGAGCCCGCCGATCAGGTTGAGGATGATGCTCGTCGCGAAGGCCGGCTGCAGGAGCGGGAGCGTCACCGCCCAGAACCGCTGCCACGCATTCGCGCCGTCGAGCATCGCCGCCTCGGTGTACTCCGGCGAGATCGACTGGAGTCCGGCGAGGTAGATGATCATCGAGGTCCCGACGAACTGGATCGAGTTCACGATGACGATGATCGTGACGCCGCTCGCTGCACTGCTGAGCCACGCGTGCCGCTGGCCGCCGAACGCGACCACGATGTCGTTGAGCGTCCCGTTGTCGTACTGGAACAGCAGGTAGTAGAACGTACCCATCACGATCGGCGAGACGAGCACCGGCAGGTAGATGATCGCCTTCGCGGCGCTCCGTCCGCGGAGCTTGCTGTCGAGGGCCAGTGCGAGCCCGAGGCCGAGCACCTGCTGGATCAGGGTGCTCCCGATCCCGTAGACGAACGTCGTGACGAGCACCGAGCGGAACGTGTCGTCGGTGAACAGTCGCGTGTAGTTGGCCCAGCCGACCCAGGAGAACACCGGGGTGTACCCGTCCCAGTCGGTGAAGGACAGTCGGACGCCACTGATCAGCGGGTAGATCGTGAACACCGCGAAGAGCGCGAGTGCCGGGACGTAGAGCAGGTTGACGCTCGCGCCGCGGAAGCGGCTCGACCGGCGGGGGGCGGTGCGCCGTGGCGGGTGCCCGGCGGGCGGTTCGGTCGCGTTGGATCCTGCTTGCGCGACGGTCGTTGCAGAGCTCATGCGGGCCTCCAGGCTGTGTTCCGGATCGACCTGCTCACCGCGGGCCGATCCACGTTCCGGGCCGACCTGCTCACCGCAGGCCGACCCGGCGACGTCACTTGGTCTTCTTGTAGAGGGTCGAGAAGTCGCTCGCGACCTTGCTCGTGCTCGCCGACGGCGACGACTGTCCCGCGACGACGCTGTCCGCGGTCGTGACGACGGTGTTCCACATGCCGTTCGGCAGCGACACCCGGTCGAAGTACGGGCGGAGCGGCACGTCGTTCGGGGTGACCCACTGCTCGTAGCTCGGCGCGAGCGACCCGAGGTCGGCAGTGACGTTCGTCAGGCCGGGGAGGCTGCCGGTGGACTCGGCGAGCTTCGCGTCGACCGCCGGGGTCGCGAGGAACGCCAGGTACTTCTTCGCCTCGGTGAGGTGCGCACCCTTCGCAGCAGCTCCGAACGCGGTGTTCTCGCCGCCGATCAGGTACGGCTTCGAGCCGTTCAGCGCCGGGACAGGGACGAACTGGAGGTCGGCGTCCGGGGCGTACTCCTGCGCCTGCGCGATGAGCGAGTTGCTGCTCAGCGCGAACGCGGCGCGGTTCTCGGCCAGGGCCTTGGCCATGTCGTCACCGGTCGCGGACGAGTAGTCCGGGTTGATCCAGCCCTTGGTCCGGAACTGCTCGAGCACGTCGAGGATCTTCTGGTAGGCGGGCTTCTGGAAGTCGCCCTTGCCGAAGGACGCGAGCTGCGCGTCCGAGAACGCGCCCGGCGCGAGCCAGTCCACGACGTTCCCGGCGGAACCGTCCTTCGAGCCGGCGAGGGTCAGCGGGGTGGCGCCGCTCTTCGCCACCTTGTCCGAGGCGGTCATGAAGGAGTCCCAGTCGGTGATGGAGTCCGCCGTGACACCGGCCTTCTGGAGCACCGTCTCGTTCACGATGAGCCCGGACACCGCGGTGTCGACGGGCAGTGCGAAGAACTGACCCTCGTCGTTCTTCATCGCGGGGTCGAGCACCTTGTTGAAGTGCTTCGCCCACGACTCGTCCTGGAGGGGCGCGAGGAACGAGCTGTACCGGTCGAGGGACCAGCCGTGGGTCGCCCAGAGGTCCGGCGGGTTGTTCGCCGCGAGTCGGACCTTGATCTGCGACTCGTAGTCGTTGCCGCCGGTCTTCAGGTCGACCTTGATGGACGGGTTCTTCTTCTCGAACTGCTTCGTCGCGGTGGTGAGCGCCGCGAGCAGCGGGGAGTCCGCCGACTGCGCGGTCTGGAACTCGAGCGTCGTCGTGCCGGACGCCGACCCCGACGCGCTGCACGAGGTGAGTGTCGCGGCGACGGCGATGGCCGCCGCGGTGATGGCGACGATGCGCCGTGCGGAGCGGGTGTTCGGCGTCGTTCGGATCTGTGACGGCATTGTCGGACCTCCGTGGTGGGGCGAGCCACTGTGCTCGCTGCCGCCGGACATTACCCGAGTAAACCCATGCCCGCAATGGCTTCTTCCGACGACATGCCACCGCGGTTGACCCGAGTAAACGAAACCTGGCAAGCTGGACCTCATCAGCGCGCGCCTCGTTCACCGCGACGGCGCATCCCTCCACCGCAACGACGCACAGAAGGAATCCCCGTCATGAGCTTCACCCTCGGCATGGTCGGCGCCGGCCAGTTCTCCGCGCACTTCGCAACGCTGTTCCAGCTCCACCCCGGCATCAGCGCGGTCTACGCGACGGACGTGATCGAGGGGCGTGCCGAGCAGCTCGTCACGGACCTCGACCTCGCCGGCACGTTCCCGGACCTCGACGCGATGCTCGCCGACGACCGCATCGACGCCGTCGCGATCTTCACCCAGCGCTGGACGCACGGCCCGCTGGTGCTCAAGGCCCTCCGCGCCGGCAAGCACGTCTACTCCGCGGTCCCGATGGCGGTCGAGCGCGAGCAGATCGGCGCGATCATCGAGGCGGTGCAGGAGACCGGGCTCACCTACATGATGGGCGAGACGAGCCAGTACAACCCCGCGACGGTGTTCGCTCGCCAGAAGCTCGAGCAGGGCGCGTTCGGCCGGATCATCTACGCCGAGGGCGACTACCTGCACGACATGGACCTCGGGTTCTACGACGCCTACCGCTACAGCGGCGGCGACGACTGGAAGTCCACCGCCAGCTACCCGCCCATGTGGTACCCCACCCACGCGATCGGCGGCGTGCTCGGTGCGATCCCGGGTCACGCGGTGAGCGTCAGCTGCATCGGCGTGCACGACCAGGAGCAGGACGGGGTGTTCGACACCGAGGTCAGCATGTTCGACAACGACTTCTCGAACGCGTCGGCACTGTTCGAGCTCGCCGGCGGCGGGTCCATGCGCATCAACGAGTTCCGCCGTGTCGGCTACCCGTCGCACCTCCGCGAGAGCCGCTTCCGCTGGTTCGGCACGCAGGGCAGCTTCGAGCAGCTCGCGACGACGAGCATCTGGCAGGACAAGCAGGGTGCCGAGGACGTCTCCAACCAGATCGCGACGCGGCACACCATGGACGAGGACGACCCGCGGCTCGCGAACGTGTCGCCGGCGCTCCGCAGCTCGTTCGTCTCCGGGCACGCGCCGGTCCACGACGCCGAGTCCGGTCGCCTGCCGGAGGAGTTCGCTGTCGCGCCGAACGGCCACGAGGGCAGCCACCAGTTCCTCGTCGACGACTTCGTCCGTGCGGTCGAGGGGCACGTGCTGCCGCCCGTGAACGCCTGGCAGGCCGCGCGGTACACGCTGCCCGGCCTCGTCGCGCACGAGTCCGCGCTGCAGGACGGCGCCCGACTGACGATCCCCGACTTCGGGGACGCCCCGGTGGCGGTCGGCGAGTCGCTGCAGGCATCGCGCGCCGAGGCCTGACGGACCGGACGGCACGCCCCGCGCCCGACAGGTCCGGTGCGCGGGGCGACGGGGCGACGGTCGGACTGGAGGGACGGCTCGAGTCCGGCAGGTCGGGTGCGCCAGTGGGGACCGGGCTGCGCAGCCCCGCCGTAGGGCTGCGCAGCCCCGCCGTAGGGTGGACGCAGTCGAGGAGGAGCAACCCGTGACGCAGCCGATGCCCACCCCGCCGCACAAGGCGACCCGGCGCGACGTCGCGCGGCTCGCGGGCGTCAGCGATGCCGTCGTGAGCTACACGCTGAACGGCGGCGCTCCGGTGGCCGCAGCGACGGCGCAACGGGTCCGGGAGGCGGTCGCCGAGCTCGGGTACCGCCCGAACCAGGCGGCGCGGGCGCTCAAGTCCGGATCCGCCAGGACCCTGGTCCTCGTGGTTCCGGACGGCGCCGACCCGATCTTCGCGAACCCGTTCTTCAGCGAGTACGCCAGCGTCATCGAGGCCGCCGCCCGCGCGCGGGGCTACGCGCTCTACACCACGGCATCGTCACTCGACCCGGACGACGTCCTCGGTCGGTTCCACGAGTTCGCGTCCCGGCAGGTCGACGGAGTCCTGGTGCTCCCGGGCGACACCCCACTCGACCGTGTCGCACTCGACGGAGTGGGACTGCCGTGGATCGAGCTGAACGCGGTCAACCCGGTGAGCGGTGTCGCGAGCCTCGGCGCCGACCTGCGGCACGGTGCCGTCGTCGCGACGCAGCACCTGCTGGACCACGGCCACGAGCGGATCGCGTTCATCGGCGAGCCGAACGTCGACGAACCGCGGCACGTCGGTTGGCGCGAGACGATGGCCGCGGCAGGGCTGCCCGCCGGCCCGTTCCTCGGCGCGGCGATCACCCGTCCCGGCGGCCACGAGGTCGGGACTGGGCTCGCAGCGGACCCCGATCGGCCGACCGCGCTCTTCATCGCGTCGGACCGGACGGCCGTCGGTGTCCTGCGGGCGTTCCATGAGCGTGGGATCGACGTCCCGGGCGACGTGGCGATCGTGGCGTTCGACGGGACCTGGGAAGGGGAGTACGCCTGGCCGGGGCTGACCTCGTACCGCCAGCCGATCGAGCGGATGGCCGAGAGCGCGGTGGAGCGGGTCCTCAGTCGGTCGACGTCGAGCGATCTCCGCCGGCCGCACCACGAGCTCTTCCGGGGCGAGCTCGTGCTGCGTCGCTCATGCGGGTGCCACTGACGCGGGATGCGCGACCGGGCCTGAGGGTGTTCTGAACACCGCCGTCCGGTGTGAACACGCGCATCCTCGTGTTCGGCGTGGATGGGCGTGTTCTGAACACCCGGCGGGGCTGGACGAGTCCCGGACCCCGAGCGCGCCGTGACCGTACTGTCGGAGCCATGACCGACCTCCCTCTCGTCATCGCGCACCGCGGTGCCAGCGGCCACCGGCCGGAGCACTCCAGGGCCGCGTACGAGCTCGCGATCGAGCTCGGCGCCGACGCCATCGAGCCCGACATCGTGCCCACGAAGGACGGCGTGCTGGTCCTCCGGCACGAGAACGAGATCTCCGGCACGACCGACGTGGCGTCCCACCCGGAGTTCCGGCCCCTCCGGACCACGAAGACCATCGAGGGCCAGACCCTGACCGGTTGGTTCACCGAGGACTTCACCTGGGCCGAGCTCGCGACCCTCCGGGTCCGGGAACGGCTGCCGGAGCTCCGCCCGGAGAGCGCCGCCCACGACGGGGAGGAGCCGATCCTGCGCCTCGAGGACCTGCTCGCGATCATCGACGCCGCACCCCGGCCGATCGGGCTCGTCGCCGAGGTCAAGCACGCCGCGTTCTTCGACCGCGCCGGGTTCCCGATGGACGAGCTCGTGGACGGCGTCCTCGGCGCGCACGGCTGGCGGGACGACGCCCGGCTGACGTTCGAGTCCTTCGAGAAGCAGGTGCTGCTGGACCTCGCCGCGCGGGGGGCCGGTGGACGCTCGGTGTACCTGATGGAGGCGAGAGGGGCCGCGGCCGACGAGGTCGACCGCCACGGATCCGCCGCCCCGACGTACGAGTCCGAGCGGTCCGACGCGTCGCTCGCCGCGCTCGCGCGCTCGTTCGACGGCATCAGCATGGCGGTCGGCACCGTCATGGCCGGCGTCGACACGGTCGCGCCGGACACGGCCGGGAGGCTCGTCAGCAGCATCGTGGACCGGGCGCACGACGCCGGGTTGGTCGCCTACGCATGGACCCTGCGGCCCGAGAACCGGTTCCTCCCCGGACCGCTCAAGCGCGGGGGAGAGGTCGCCGCGCACGGCGACTGGCAGCGCTGGTACACCTCGGTGATGCGGACCGGGATCGACGGTGTCTTCGCGGACCACCCGGACCTGGCTGTCGCGGCGCGGAGCACGCTGCGGAGCTGATCTCCGGGACCGCGGCGGGGTCGCGCGTCGGTGGTCGCGCCTACACTGTCTCGGACATGACGATCGTGCTCGATGGATTCGACCCGGTGCCCGACCGCGCAGGCGGACCCTCCCGCCCAGACGGTCAGGGCACGGCGGGTGCTGCCTACGAAGACCCGTTCACCGCGGGCCTCAACCCCCAGCAGCAGGAGGCCGTCGAGTACCGCGGCGAGTCCCTGCTCATCGTGGCTGGAGCCGGATCCGGCAAGACGAGCGTCCTCACGCGGCGCATCGCACTGCTCCTGGCCAACAGGGAGGCCTGGCCGAGCCAGATCCTCGCGATCACCTTCACGAACAAGGCCGCCGCCGAGATGCGCGAGCGCGTCGAGGCTCTGGTCGGCGGCGCTGCGGAGGGCATGTGGATCTCCACGTTCCACTCGGCGTGCGTGCGGATCCTCCGCCGCGAGTCCGAGCGGTTCGGGTTCACCTCGTCGTTCACCATCTACGACTCGGCCGACTCCAAGGCGCTCCTCAAACGGATCCTCAAGGAGCTCGAAGCCGATTCGCTCGGGCTGACCGTCGGCGCCGTCGCGAACAAGATCTCGAAGGCCAAGAACGAGCTGCAGGACGTCGAGTCCTACGCGCGCGACATGAACGCCGGCGACCCGCAGGAGGTCATGTTCCTCGAGGTGTTCCGCCGGTACTCCCAGGACCTCCGTCGTGCGAACGCGTTCGACTTCGACGACCTCATCGGTCAGACCGTGTTCATGTTCCGCGCGTTCCCCGAGGTCGCTGCGCTCTACCAACGCCGCTTCCGCTACGTGCTCGTCGACGAGTACCAGGACACCAACCACGCGCAGTACTCCCTGATCCGCGAGCTCACCCGCCCCGTCGCGCCGGAGCAGGTCGACCGGCTCGAGGACGGCGGGCAGCACGTCGCCCGGATGCGGGAGGCCGACGGGTCGATCGCGCCGGCGTCGCTCACGGTCGTCGGTGACTCCGACCAGTCCATCTACGCGTTCCGCGGCGCTGACATCCGCAACATCGTCGAGTTCGAGCGGGACTACCCGCGGAGCAAGGTGATCCTGCTCGAGCAGAACTACCGGTCGACGCAGACGATCCTCGACGCCGCGAACGCCGTCATCGCGAACAACTTCGACCGGCAGGCGAAGAACCTGTTCACGGACGTCGGTGCCGGGAGCAAGATCACCGGGTTCACCGGGTACACCGGCCACGACGAAGCACAGTTCGTCGCGGACGAGGTCCAACGGCTCCACGATGAGGAGTCGATGGACTACCGCGACATGGCGGTGTTCTACCGGACGAACTCGCAGACGCGTGCGCTCGAGGAGATCTTCATCCGCTCGGCGATCCCGTACCGGGTGCTCGGGGGCACGAAGTTCTACGAGCGTGCCGAGATCAAGGACGCCATGTCCTATCTGATCACCGTCGCGAACCCCGCGGACCCGCTCTCGCTCCGTCGCGTGCTCAACGTCCCGAAGCGCGGCATCGGCGCCGTGACCGAGACCACCCTGCAGCGCTACGCCGACCAGCACGACACGACCCTCCGTGACGCACTGCGCCACGCGGGCGAACTCGGCTTCGGTCCCAAGGTCCGCACCGCGATCACGGAGTTCGCCGCGCTGCTCGACGACGTCGCCTCCCGCGCGGCGACGCAGCCCGTCGTGGACACCCTGACGCAGCTGCTCGAGGGCTCGCACCTGCTCGAGGTGCTCCGGGCGTCCCCGGACGCCCAGGACGCCGCTCGCGCGGACAACGTCGACGAGCTCGTGGCGGTCACGCGGGAGTTCCAGAAGAACAACCCCGACGGCACCCTGTCGGACTTCCTGACCGAGGTCTCGCTGGTCGCCGCCGCGGACGAACTCGACGACTCGTCCGGCACCGTGTCCCTCATGACGCTGCACACCGCGAAGGGCCTGGAGTACGAGGCGGTGTTCCTGACCGGCATCGAGGAGGACCTCCTGCCGCACCGGATGTCTGCCGCCGAACCGGGCGGGCCCGCTGAGGAGCGCCGACTCTTCTACGTCGGCATCACCCGCGCTCGGAAGCACCTGTTCCTCTCGCTCGCGATGACCCGTGCGCAGTTCGGCGACGTCAACGTGGCGATGCCGTCGCGCTTCCTCCAGGAGATCCCCGAGGGCCTCATCGACTGGAAGCAGTCGCCGGGCATGGCGAACAGCCGCGGCGGAACGCAGCCCCGGGCGCTCAACGCCCGTCGCGAGGGCGGGTTCGGAGGCGGTGGCGGTGGCGGTGGTAGCGGCTACCGGGGCGGTGGCGGCTTCGGGGGCGGGTCGTACGACCGGGCGACGGCGGCGTCCAAGACCCGCCCGAAGACCGAGTGGGCGAACCGCGTCACCGGGCAGGTGCGCGACAACGGCGACATGGAGCTCGAAGCGGGCGACCGCATCAAGCACGTCGACTTCGGCGAGGGCCGCGTGACGAGCGTGACCGGGCTCGGTGCGAAGCGCATCGCCGAGATCGCGTTCGACGCCGCCGGCCGCAAGAAGCTCCTGATCAAGATCGCCCCCATCGAGAAGCTGTAGCTCGCGACCCGCGGCCCGCAGGCCGCGGCTCGCGGCTCGCGGCCGTGTTCTGAACACGGTCGTCCACACTGAACACCGCCAGCGGAGTGTTCCCCCTGGACGCGCGTGTTCAGAAGCAGCACGCGTGCCGACGGGCGGCGCCGCTCCGGACGGGAGGCGCGGGTCGGTCTGGAACCGTGCCTCCAGTCCGGCGAGACGCGCGTCAGCGCACCATGCGCACCGCGTCGATCCGCTCGGTCCCGAACGTCTGGACCGTCCGCGTGCCGTCGAGGACGAATCCGTTCCGTGCAGAGAAGGCGGCCGCCCGGGCGTTGTCGGCAGCGCGCCACAGGTACGCCGGCGCATCACCGATGGCGGCGTCCAGCAGCGCTTGACCGACGCCGCTCCCGTGGTGGTCGGCGAGCACGTAGATGCCCTCGATCTCGACCGGCCGTGGCGCATCGTGGTCGCGACCTCTGCCGAGGGACGCCCAGCCGCCGACCTGCCCCGGGCGACAGCGACCGACACGTCGGTGCAGTCGTCGTCGATGATCGACCGCCAGCGAGCAGCCCGCGCCTCGACGTCGAGGGCGGCGAGGTACTCGGCCGACACGAGGTGGGCGTACGTCTCCCGCCAAGCCTGCACGTGCACCCGCGCGATCTCCGGTGCGTCGTCGGTGGTTGCGGTCCGGATCGTGAACTCCCCCATGCGCCGAGCCTAGGACGCCGCACGACACCGCCGTCCGCACATGACACCGCGCTCACGTGCGGTGGGGTGTCCGGAGAGCGGTGCGATGCGGACGGGCCCGGCCCGGCCCGGCCTTGGCGGAGCGGGCTCAGCTCACGGCTGCAGGTGCACGACCGTCCAGCCGCCGGTCGCCCGGCGGTACTCGAGCCGGCGGTGCATGCGGTCGCGACTCGACTGCCAGAACTCCACGCTCGTCGGCTCGAGACGCCACGCCCGCCACGAGTCCGGCCGGGGTACGTCGTCGCCGTGCTCACCGAGCATGCCGTTCGCGGTGTCGATGAGGGCCCCGATCGTGCTGTCGAGCTCGTCCACGGGGAACGGTGCCGACTGGTCGGCGGCAGCGGTGGCGGCACGGGACTTCGGTGAGCGGCTCGCGAACAGCGCGTAGGACGCCGCGTCGTCGAGCCGGACGATGCGCCCCTCGAACCGGAGCTGCTGCTTCGTCTCGCGCCAGTACACCTGCAGCGCGGCGTACGGGTTCTCGGTGAGGTCGCGACCCTTCGGCGAGTCCTCCGAGGTGCCGAACACCAGGCCGTCGTCGTCGATCGACTTGACGTCGACGGTCCGTGCGTGGGGGATGCCGTCGGGTGATGCGGTCGCGAGGGTCATCGACAGCGGCTCGGACACCTCCTGCTGCTCCGCTGCGTCGAGCCACTCCCGCGCGAGCGGCATCGGGTCGGTCGGTGGGGAGTCGAACTCGGGTCGGTGCAGGCCGTCGTCGCCGGAGAGGGAAGTGCTCACGCACGCCAGCCTGCCACCGCGCCCCGGACGACGGTCAGGTCCGTGCTCGTCCCGACGGTCAGGTCAGTGCTCGTGCCGGACTGCGGCCTGGCGCATCCCCCTGATCAGGACCCGGTGCGGCAGGCGGCGGATCGGCCCGGGGACGGCCCGGACCACGACCCGGAGGACGCTGATCGTCCGCGCGAACCGGCGCTCCTCGCGGGGACCCCAGGCGAACCCGTAGGCCTGCCGGACCGAGGTCGGGAGCATGCCGACCGTGACGATCCGCGCGAGCGGCATCGCGATGCGGATCCAGGCCGGTGCGAACCGCGGATGCAGGAGGTCGCGGACCACGGCACGGGCGTCCTCGGTGACCAGGAGTCCTTGGAGTGTCCGACCCCAGTACTCCTCGAACGCGGTGACGGTCGTCGGCCACACGCCGTCGGGGACCCGCAGGGCGGTCCCGAGGGGTTCGTACGCGCGGAGCACGCCGAGGGCGAGGGCGGGGTCGATCGGTCCGCGGAGCAGCTCGTGCATCCGGATCGCCGAGTCGTACAGGGTCGCCGCGACCCAGAGCTGTCGACCGGGGTCGTCCGCGCCCTCGACCGGCCGGTGCGCCCGCTCCACGAACGCACTCGCGACGGCAGCGTCCGTCGGTGTCCCGAACACGACGGCGTAGACGTACGCCAGCGTGTGGACGAGCCGCTGCTGGGGCCGGTGCACGAAGTCGCTGTGCCGGGCGACACCTGCGCCGACCACCGGGTCCGCGATCTGCAGCAGGATCGCGCATCCGCCCGCCATGACGAGGGACGCATCCGTGCCGAAGCGTCGGACGTCGCGCCCGACGGGCCGAGACGGCAGCGCGGATCCGGACGGACGGTGCGACGGACTGGAGGCGCGGTGCGGGCGCACGGGTGGGCCTCCAGTCCGGAAGGGGGCGGCAGACCGCTCTCGGTCTGCCGCCCCCGTGGGTCCGATCGTCAGAGCGGGCTGACCTGGTCGTTGCCGAAGTCGACACCGTCGGCCTCGTCGTCGTGCTCCCACTCGGCGGGCGCGCCCTCACGGGGTGCGCCGCCGGTGGGGCCGTCGTCGGTGCCGTCACCCGGCTGCGGGTCGACGGTCTCGCCGGCGACGGCGTCGTTCGTGACGGTCTCGAGGGACTCGTCCTCGGGTGTGTACGGATCGGTCATGGCTCGCTCCTCTGCTCGCTGCGGTTCGTGTGGGCGCTGCGTGTCCGGATCAGGCGCTGCGTGTGCGGATCAGGCGCTGACGAAGTGGGCGTCGTCGCCGCCCAGCCCGAGCTGCTCGGCGATGCCCTTCTGGTCCGTCGATCCCCAGCGCTCGACGATCTTGCCGTCGCGGAACTTGGCGACCTGGATGCCGCGGACGTCGAAGGTGCGACCGGTGGCGGGGTGGCCCTCGAGTCGCCGGAGTGGGTGCCGGTGATGCGGAACACGACGGACACCGCCTCGTCGTCAGCCGTCAGGATCTGCGGCTCGAGTGCCAGGTCCGGGAAGGCCGCGAGGAAGCCCTTCCAGAACGACACGATGCCCTCGATGCCGGGAGCCTGGTCGGGAGCCGGGTCGTGGTCCACGACGTCGTCCGCCCAGACCTCGCCGAAGCGGTCGAAGTCACGGGCCTCGATGATGCCGCCGAGCTGCTGCTGCGCCTGCACGTTGATGTCCTTGGTCATGCTGACCTCCAGGGAAGAGTCTTCGGTCGCCGCGGGTCGGCGCCACTGTCATGGCTACCCCGTCCGGCGAGGTGGCTCCGCCGATCCCCAGCACCCGCCCAGTCCGCGCAGTGCGATCCCCGATCGGACGCCGATCCCGGACACAGCGGACGGGGGACAAGCGACGCGGCGACGACGCCTCAGCCGCGGGCGCTAGGCTGCTCGACGGCCGTTGTCTCGACATCGAGCGACCTCTCGACGCCGAGAACTCCGACCGCAACCAGCGCCGCCGCGCGACCCGCACGGCTGTCGTGCCGAGCGCACGGCTGCCGTACAGATCGCACCCGGCGCTGCCGACACAGTCACACGACACACGACGCGGTGAGGAAGAACAGCGTGGATCTTTTCGAGTATCAGGCCAGGGACCTCTTCGAGTCCTACGGCGTCCCGGTCCTGCAGGGAATCATCGCCGACACCCCGGAGGACGCCAGGGCGGCCGCCGAGAAGATCGGCGGGGTCGTTGTGGTGAAGGCCCAGGTCAAGGTCGGCGGTCGTGGCAAGGCCGGCGGCGTGAAGGTCGCCAAGACCGCGGATGAGGCGTTCGAGGCCGCGAAGGCGATCCTCGGGCTTGACATCAAGGGCCACGTCGTGCACCGCGTGATGGTCGCGCAGGGTGCCCAGATCGCCGAGGAGTTCTACTTCTCCGTGCTGCTCGACCGTGCGAACCGCTCCTACCTGTCGCTCGTCAGCGTCGAGGGCGGCATGGAGATCGAGGAGCTCGCCGTCGAACGCCCCGAGGCACTCGCCCGCGTCGAGGTCGACCCCACCGTGGGCATCGACGACGCGAAGGCGCACGAGCTCGCCACGCAGGCCGGGTTCGCCCCCGAGCTCGTCGACCAGGTCGCGGCCGCGTTCGTCAAGCTCTACGACGTCTACAAGGGCGAGGACGCCACCCTCGTCGAGGTCAACCCGCTCGTCCGGACCGAGGACGGCCAGATCCTGGCCCTCGACGGCAAGGTCACGCTCGACGACAACGCCGAGTTCCGCCACGCCGCCCACGCCGAGCTCGAGGACACGGCCAGCGCGGACCCGCTCGAGGCGAAGGCCAAGGAGCACGGCCTCAACTACGTCAAGCTCGACGGCCAGGTCGGCATCATCGGCAACGGCGCGGGGCTCGTCATGTCGACGCTCGACGTCGTCGCCTACGCCGGTGAGCGTCACGGCGGGGTCAAGCCCGCGAACTTCCTCGACATCGGTGGTGGAGCGTCCGCCGAGGTCATGGCGAACGGCCTCGACGTGATCCTCGGCGACGAGCAGGTCAAGAGCGTGTTCGTCAACGTCTTCGGTGGCATCACCGCCTGCGACGCCGTGGCGAACGGCATCGTCGCCGCACTCGAGATCCTCGGCGACGCGGCCTCCAAGCCGCTCGTCGTCCGGCTCGACGGCAACAACGTCGACGAGGGTCGACGCATCCTCGCCGAGAGGAACCACCCGCTCGTCACCGTCGTGGCGACCATGGACGACGCGGCCGAGAAGGCCGCCGAGCTCGCTGCGGCCGCGGCGTAGGAAAGGGACCGAACCAATGTCGATCTTCCTCAACAAGGACTCGAAGGTCATCGTCCAGGGCATCACCGGCGGCGAGGGCACCAAGCACACCGCGCTCATGCTCAAGGCGGGTACGCAGGTCGTCGGCGGGGTGAACGCCCGCAAGGCCGGCACGACCGTCACGCACGGCGACGTCACGCTCCCGGTGTTCGGCACCGTCGCCGAGGCGATCACCGAGACCGGAGCGGACGTCTCGATCGTCTTCGTGCCGCCGGCGTTCGCGAAGGACGCCGTGATGGAGGCCATCGACGCCTCGATCCCGCTCGTCGTCGTGATCACCGAGGGCATCCCGGTGCAGGACGCCGCGGAGTTCTGGGCGCACGCCAAGGAGCTCGGTGGGGCCACGCGCATCATCGGCCCGAACTGCCCCGGCATCATCACCCCGGGGGAGTCGCTGGTCGGCATCACCCCGGCGACGATCACCGGCAAAGGCCCGATCGGTCTCGTGTCGAAGTCCGGGACCCTGACCTACCAGATGATGTTCGAGCTCCGCGACCTCGGGTTCTCGACCGCCATCGGCATCGGCGGCGACCCGGTGATCGGCACGACGCACATCGACGCCCTCGCGGCCTTCGAGGCCGACCCCGAGACGAAGGCCATCGTGATGATCGGCGAGATCGGCGGCGACGCCGAGGAGCGTGCCGCGGACTTCATCAAGGCGAACGTCACGAAGCCGGTCGTCGGGTACGTCGCGGGCTTCACCGCCCCCGAGGGCAAGACGATGGGCCACGCCGGCGCGATCGTGTCCGGCTCGGCCGGCACCGCCGAGGGCAAGAAGACCGCGCTCGAGGCAGCCGGCGTCCGCGTCGGCAAGACGCCGTCGGAGACGGCGGCCCTGCTCCGCGAGGCCTACGCCGCGCTGTAGACGCGCGCACGGACGGACTGGAGGGACGGTGCCAGCTGGCACCGTCCCTCCAGTCCGTCTGCGGTCGGTTCCGCAAAACACCACCTTGACCGCAACGCGCAGAGACATGTCCCTGCGCCATGCCGCGAAGGTGGTGTTCCACGGAGGGGCGGACCGGTCACGACGTCCGGCTCCCGTATCCTCGCCACGATGAACCGCCCAGCCACCGCCCTGTTCGCCGCCGTCGAGGCGGTCATCGCGGTGGCGGTGGGCATCGGCGTCGCGCTCGTCCCGCTGACGCTCCTCTGGGGCATCGAGTACGGCCTGCAGATCCCGTGGGTGGTGTTCTGGCGCGCGGCGGCCAGCATCTGGCTGCTCGGACACGGCGTCGACGTCACGTTCGTGCTCGACGCGGCCACCGCGTCGGCGACCGGACTCCCGGGCGCCGGTGCACCGATCGTGATGACCATCGCGGCGCTCGGGTTCGCGGTCGTCACGGCGTGGCTCGGGGCCCGGGCCGGCAGACGCCTCGCGGAGACGGAGCACCGGGCGACCGGCACCGTCACGGGGATCGCGGTGGTCGTCGCCCTGTCGTTCGCGATCGCGGCCTCCTCGATCAGCATCGCGACCCGGCCCTCGCTCTGGCAGTCGATCGTGCTGCCGGCCCTCTGGTACGGCGTTCCGCTCATCGCCGCCGCGGAGATCGCACGTCGACGGCGCGGTGCCTCGCCGGACCCCGTCACCGCGCGGATCCTCGACCTGGTCGACCGGATCCCCACGGTCTGGCGGGCGATCGCCGGCGTCGCGCTCCGCGGAGGCACCATGGTCGTCGCGATCGTCGTCGCCGTCGCCGGGGTCCTCGTCGGGTTCCTCGTGCTCGGGTCGTACGCCGAGGTGATCACCCTCTACGAGCAGTCCCACGCCGGCGTCCTCGGTGGACTCGCGATCACCGTCGGGCAGCTCGCGTTCCTGCCGGACTTCCTGGGCTGGGCCGTGTCGTGGATCGTCGGCCCCGGGTTCGCCATCGGCACCGGGTCGAACGTGTCGCCGATCGGCACCACCCTCGGACCGATCCCGGGCATCCCGGTGTTCGGAGCCCTGCCGACGAGCGGGCACAGCTTCGGCCTGCTCTGGGTCCTGGTGCCCGTCGTCGGGTCCTTCCTGGTGTCCGCGTTCCTCCGCCCGAGGCTCGTCCGGGCGCTCGGCACTGCGAACGACACCGCCGGCCACCGGGCGCTCGCGGGAGCCGGCACAGGGATCGTCGGCGGGGTCCTCGTCGGGCTCGTCGCGTGGGTGTCGTCGGGCTCGTTCGGGCCCGGGCGTCTCGCGACGGTCGGGGCCCAGCCGCTCCTCGTCGGGCTGTTCGCCGCACTCGAGATCGGGGTGCCCGCGGCGATGGCGCTGGCGGTCGGGAGCGACCTCGTACGGCTGCGCGACCGGGACACCTGGCTGCCCTCCCGCGAGCGCTGGCAGACCGACGGTCACCCGGACGACGAGCCGCGGCCCGTGGTGCTCGCCGGCAGCGACACCATGACGCACGAGGCGGACGGCGGGTTCATCGGGGCGCTCGGACGCGCGGGTGCGTCCGACACCCGCCCGCACGGACGGCGCTTCCGGACCGAGGAGCCCGGGACGAAGCCGACGGTTGCTGCTGCCGAGCACGCCCCCGGACACGTCCCCGAGCGGGCCGACGGCGAGCAGCCCGAGATCGAGCCCGACGCCCAGCAGCCCGGTACCCGGCAACCCGGTACCCAGCAGCCCGGCACCGAGCAGCCCGACCGGGACGCCGTTCCGGAGCGCACGTCCCTCGTCGACCGGGCGTCCGCCGCCGGGGCCGGTGCCGCGGGACTCGCGGGTGACGCCAAGAACCGGGTGTCCGCACTGCTCGCGAACGCGATGCGCGCCCGTCGCGCCGGACGCGCTGCCGGCGTCGACCAGGTCGACGGACCAGGCCAACCGGCCGGGGCGACGCACGATGCGGAGGCGAGCCGTGCCTCCCGTCCGCCGCGGAGCGGTCGTCTCGACACCCCGAACGCGTCCAGCCGACCGGAGGCGACCGCCGACGTCCCCACGGCATGGCCGGGCGCGGAGCTCGGCGAGACCGAACCCGCCGCCGGTGTCGTGCCGCGCCGTCCGGCAGGGTTCACGGCGTCGACGCCCATCCAGCGTCCGGCACCGGCGGCGGAGGACGAACCCGACGACTGGGACACCGGCGCGGTCGACGACGTCCCGGAGCACGAACTCCCGTGGTGGCGGCGGCCCAAGGGCGACGGCTGATCGCGGCGCGCTGCCGAGGATGCTCGAACCGGGAGTCCGAGGCCCGGACCACTCCGCGTTCCTGCATGCTCGACCGGGGGCGTGCTCGACTGGGGGCGTGCTCGACTGGGGGCGTGCTCGACCGGGAGACCGGCTCCGCCGCACCGATAGGCTTGGGCGCGTGCTCGAACTGGTGGTCCTGATCTCCGGCACCGGATCGAACCTCCGGGCCCTGCTCGACGCGGCCGAGGACGCCGAGTACCCCGCGCGGGTCGTCGCCATCGGAGCCGACCGCGACGCCGAGGGGCTCGCGCTCGGCGAGGAGTACGGCATCCCGACGTTCGAGGTGTCCTACGGCAACTTCCCCGACCGGCAGGCCTGGGGCGCGGCGCTCGCCGACCAGATCCGGGTGTGGCGTCCCGACCTCCTCGTGCTGTCCGGGTTCATGCGGCTGCTCCCGCACGACGTCGTCGCCGAGTTCGGGCCGAACGTCATCAACACGCATCCCGCGTTCCTGCCGGAGTTCCCCGGAGCGCACGCCGTCCGGGACGCCGTCGCAGCCGGGGTCCCCGAGACCGGGGCGAGTGTCATCGTCGTCGACGACGGCGTCGACAGCGGCCCGATCCTGGTCCAGGAGCGGATCCCCGTGCTCCCGACGGACACCGAGTCCACCCTGCACGACCGCATCAAACACGTCGAACGACGGCTGCTCATCCAGACCGTCCTCGACGTCGCCAACGGAACCGTCGACCTGAAGGAAGCCTCCCGAGCATGAGCGTGCACGCCGCCGACCCCAGCCTGTACCGCGAGCGGGACGTCGTCCCGGTCCGCCGAGCCCTCGTCTCGGTGAGCGACAAGTCCGGCCTGCTGGAGCTCGCCGGCGCCCTCGACGCCGCCGGGGTGGAGATCGTCTCGACGGGGTCGACCGCGTCGACGATCGCGGCGTCCGGCATCCCCGTGACCGAGGTCGCGTCGATCACGGGCTTCCCCGAGTCCCTCGACGGCCGGGTCAAGACGCTGCACCCGGCCGTGCACGCGGGGCTCCTCGCCGACCTGCGGCTCGAGTCGCACGAAGCACAGCTCGCCGACCTCGGCATCCGGCCGTTCGAGCTCGTCGTCGTGAACCTCTACCCCTTCGTCGAGACCGTCGCGTCCGGCGCCGCGACACCGACCGTCGTCGAGAACGTCGACATCGGTGGCCCCGCGATGGTGCGCGCGTCCGCCAAGAACCACGCGAACGTCGCGATCGTGGTCTCGCCCGCCTCGTACGCCGAGGTCGTCGACGCGATCCGGTCTGGAGGCACGGGGCTGGGTCTCCGACAGCGGCTCGCCTCCGCCGCGTTCGCGCACACCGCCGCGTACGACACCGCGGTCGCCGCGTACTTCGCGACGCACGTCGCCGGGGCGGGCGAGTCCTCCGCTCCCGACGACACCGGTGACTCCCGTGGTGCCGGCGACTTCGACGCCACCGTCACGCTGTCCGGGGACCTGGCCGCGACGCTCCGCTACGGCGAGAACGCCCACCAGTCCGCGGCGCTGTACACGAGCACGGACGGCACCGGCATCGCCCAGGCGACGCAGCTGCACGGCAAGGAGATGTCGTACAACAACTACGTCGACGCCGACGCGGCACTCCGCGCGGCGTTCGACTTCACCGAGCCGGCCGTCGCGGTCGTCAAGCACGCGAACCCCTGCGGGATCGCGGTCGCCGGACCCGACGCGGCCGACCCGATCGCCGACGCGCACGCGCGTGCCCACGCGTGCGACCCGCTCTCCGCGTTCGGGGGCGTCATCGCCGCGAACCGTCCGGTCACCCGCGAGATGGCCGAGGCCGTCAAGGACATCTTCACCGAGGTCGTCATCGCCCCGGCGTTCGACCCCGAGGCGCTCGAGATCCTCTCCGCCAAGAAGAACATCCGGCTCCTGACGCTGCCGTCGGACTTCGCCCTGGCACCGCGCGAGGTCAAGCAGATCTCCGGCGGGTTCCTCGTCCAGGACTCCGACCGCTTCACCTCGTTCGACCAGACCACCTGGACCCTCGTCGCCGGGGAGCCCGCCGACGACGCCACCCTCGCGGACCTCTCCTTCGCGTGGAAGGCCTGCCGTGCGGTCAAGTCGAACGCGATCCTGCTCGCGAACGCGGGTGCGAGCGTCGGTGTCGGCATGGGGCAGGTCAACCGGGTCGACTCGTGCCACCTCGCCGTGACGCGTGCGGGGGAGCGCGCCGCGGGGTCGGTCGCCGCCTCGGACGCGTTCTTCCCGTTCGCCGACGGCCTGCAGGTGCTCCTCGACGCCGGGGTCCGCGCGGTCGCGCAGCCCGGCGGGAGCATGCGGGACGCTGAGGTCGTCGAGGCCGCGCAGGCCGCCGGCGTGACGATGTACCTGACGGGCGAGCGGCACTTCTTCCACTGAGCCGGGGGGCCTGGGCTGGCCGGCCTGGCCCTGCCCTGCCCTGCCCTGCCCTGCCCTGCCCTGGCCCCGCGGCTGTCGGTTTCCCCGCTGACCGACAGATCTCGCCGTTCTGTCGCCGAGTTTCGTCGCTCTGCCCGGAAACCGACGGGTCCGCCGGTGCCCCCGACCAGCGGTGGGAGGCTCGACGACCGGCCATGCCACCACGACACGCCGCACCTTGTTGCGCGCTGGGACTCCCTCTGAATATCCTGTAAGGCTCCGCCAGGCATGGGTGACACGCAGGCGTCGTACCAACCAGTACGGCCAGCGCGGCCCCGCGGCGGGACGACGGTGACGAAGACGACGACTGGAGTGACGATGGACTCGACGACTGACAACGCGGCAGTGGACGCGCGGGCAGGTCGTGGCTCCGTCCCGGCACTCCGAACCGTCCCCACCCGGACGCGGTAGGTCGTCAGACCCCGCACCGTCCCACCCGACGACGGACCCCTGTGTCCGCGTCGTCATCCGGCCCGTAGGGCGGACGCCAGAGCTGGCTCCGCACAGGCGGGCGGGATGCTCTCTCAACACCGCACACCGGGCCTCCAGTCCGGCTCGATCATGAGGACGCTCCCATGTCGAAGACGCCTTCCCAGGCGCGCCCGTCCACCTTCCGTGCCATCGCACGGATCTACCCCTACGTGAAGCCCTTCCGAGGGCGCCTCATCGGCGGCATGCTCGTCGCGATGGGTGCCTCCCTGGTCGCGCTCGCAATCCCGCTCGTCCTGCAGCGGCTCGTCGACGGACCCCTGTCGTCCGGCGACGAGAGCCAGATCTGGCCCGCCGGGCTCATCGTGCTCGCGCTCGGTGTCCTCGAGGCCGGCTTCGTGCTGTCCCGTCGTCAGATGGTCATGCGACCGTCGACGAAGATCGAGGCGAGCATGCGGAACGCCCTCTACGCGAAGCTCCAGGAGCTGCCCGTCGCGTTCCACGACCGCTGGCAGTCCGGGCAGCTGCTGTCCCGTTCGGTGAGCGACCTCAGCCTCATCCGCCGCTGGTTGGCGTTCGGCGTCGTGCTGCTCATCGTCAACATCGTCACGATCATCGTCGGCTTCGGCGTGCTGTTCACGTTCGGGTGGCAGCTCGGCCTGCTGTTCCTCGTCGCGTCGATCCCGATCTGGATCTGCTCCATCCTGTTCGAGCGGAAGTACTCGATCGTCGCCAGGCGGAGCCAGGACCAGGTCGGCGACCTCGCCACGAGCGTCGAGCAGTCCGTGCACGGCATCCGCGTGCTCAAGGCGTTCGGCCGCGGCCGCACGAAGCTCGACGAGTTCTCGGAGCAGGCGGAGGCGCTCCGCGGCACCGAGATCCAGAAGGCCAAGGCGATCGCGGGGCTCTGGCTCTGGCTCCTGCTCGTGCCGGACGTCGCATTCGCGCTCTGTCTGCTCGTCGGCATCTGGCTCGCCTCGGACGGGCAGATCACCGTCGGTGCGCTGTTCGCGTTCTTCGCGGCGGCCACGGTGCTCCGCTTCCCGATCGAGTCGATCGGCTTCCTCCTCTCGATGACCTACGACACGCGGACCGCGGTCGACCGGTACTTCGAGGTGATGGACTCCGAGAACACGATCGAGGACCCGGCGTCCCCGAAGACCATCGGCGAGCCGCACGGTGCGCTGTCGTTCAACGGTGCGCACTTCCGGTACCAGGACGCGGGGGCGCAGTACCCCGACCTCGTCAACGGCATCGACCTGCAGCTCGAGCCGGGCGAGACGATGGCGTTGGTCGGACTCACCGGCTCCGGCAAGACGACACTCCTGTCGCTCGTGCCGCGGCTCTACGACGTCACCGGTGGTTCGATCACCATCGACGGCGTGGACGTCCGCGACATGACGCGCGAAGAGCTGCGCCGCGTGGTGGGTGTCGCGTTCGAGGACGCGACCCTCTTCAGCGCGAGCGTCCGCGACAACGTGCTGCTCGGGCGGCCCGACGTCACCGGACAGGAGGCCGACGACCTCATGCGCGAGGCGCTCGACATCGCCCAGGCGGAGTTCGTGGCCGACCTGCCCGACGGCGTCGACACCCGCGTCGGGGAAGAGGGCCTGTCGCTCTCGGGCGGGCAGCGTCAGCGGCTCGCACTCGCCCGGGCGATCGCGGCGCGGCCGTCCGTGCTCGTGCTCGACGACCCCCTGTCGGCGCTCGACGTCGACACCGAGGCGCGTGTCGAGGAGGGGCTCCGCCGGGTCCTCGCCGAGACGACGTCGCTCATCGTCGCCCACCGTCCGTCCACCGTGACGCTCGCAGACCGCGTGGCGCTCATGGAGAACGGACGCATCACCGCCGTCGGGACGCACCACGACCTGATGGCCACGAACGACCACTACCGCTACGTCATCTCGTCCCTGGACGAGGACGACGCGAACGCGCGAGAGGAGGCACTGGCATGAGCGACCGCAACAAGACGACGGCACGGCCGGACGTCCCGGGCGAGCCCGTGGACGAGTTCCAGACCGAGTTCGAAGAGGAGGCCCGTCCGGACGCCGCCACGCTCGGTACCGATACAGGCGGTGACGGGGCGAACCCGCCGACCGCCTCGATCACGGTGCACGGTGTCCGCGGCGAGGAGCGCGACGACTTCACGAAGGCGGAGAGCATCCGGCTCCGCCGACGCTCGCTGGCGCTCCTCGGGTCCCTGATGAGCCCGCTCAAGGTCCGGCTGTGGATCATCGCGGTGGTCGTGGTCGTCTCCACGGCCGGCCAGGTCGCCGGTCCTGCGCTCATCGCGTACGGCATCGACAACGCGTTGCCGGCCGTCATGCAGAACGACGACTGGACGGCAGCGTTCTGGACCGTCGGCGGGTACATCGCCGTCGCGATCGCCGGCGCGGTGCTCACCGCCTGGTACACCGTGCTCGCGGCGCGGATCAGCCAGGCGATCCTGTTCGACCTCCGCAAGCGGGTCTTCCTGCACACGCAGCGCCTCAGCCTCGAGTTCCACGAGACCTACACGTCCGGCCGGATCATCTCCCGCCAGACGAGTGACCTCGACTCGATCCGCGAGCTGCTGGACTCCGGGTTGAACCAGCTCATCCAGGGCGTGCTGTACATGGTGTTCACGGCGGTGGCCCTCGTCGCGCTCGACCCGACCTCCGGGATCGTGCTCGCGGTGGCGCTCATCCCGCTGTACGTGCTGATCCGGTGGTTCCAGAAGAACTCGCAGCAGCGGTTCCGGCTGACCCGTGTCGCGAGTGCGCGCGTGATCGTGCACTTCGTCGAGACCATGACCGGCATCCGCGCGGTGCAGGCCTTCCGCAAGGAGAAGCGCAATCGCGACGAGTACGGCGGGTACGTCGAGGACTACCGGGTGGCGAACACGAAGGTGTTCAACCTGTTCGGGACCTTCGACCCGGCGCTGGTGCTCATCGGCAACCTGACCCTCGCGGCGGTCGTCATCGTCGGTGGCTTCCGTGTCGCGGGCGGGTCGCTCGAGATCGGTGCACTGCTCGCGGTCGCCCTGTACTCCAAGCGCTTCTTCGACCCCGCGCAGGAGCTCGCGATGTTCTACAACGGGTACCAGTCGGCCTCGGCGGCGATGGAGAAGATCTCCGGCGTCCTCGAGGAGGTGCCGAGCGTGCCGGATCCCGCCAAGCCCGTGCACATCCAGCAGGCGGCAGGCAAGGTCGACTTCGACGACGTCGAGTTCGCCTACAACCGGAACGCGGTCGTGCTCCCGGAGTTCGACCTGCACGTCCCGGCAGGGCAGACGATCGCACTCGTCGGTTCCACCGGTGCCGGCAAGTCGACGCTCGCCAAGCTCATGGCGCGCTTCTACGACCCGACCCGCGGCTCCGTCAAGCTCGACGGCGTCGACCTCAGGGACCTCGACACGAAGGACATGCGCCGCGCGATCGTCATGGTCACGCAGGAGGCGTACCTGTTCTCCGGATCGGTGTCCGACAACATCGCGCTCGGCAAGCCGGGTGCGACGCACGAGGAGATCGAGCGGGCGTCGAAGGCGGTCGGCGCGCACGAGTTCATCATGGCGCTGCCCGACGGGTACGACACCGACGTCAACAAGCGCGGTGGCCGGGTCTCCGCGGGGCAGCGGCAGTTGCTCTCGTTCGCGCGGGCGTTCCTCGCGGACCCGCGGGTGCTCATCCTCGACGAGGCGACGGCGTCGCTCGACATCCCGTCCGAGCGGCTGGTGCAGGAGGGCCTCGAGACCCTCCTCGCCGACCGCACGGCCGTGATCATCGCGCACCGGCTGTCGACCGTCGCGATCGCCCATCGGGTGCTCGTGATGGAGCACGGCCGGATCGTCGAGGACGGCACTCCGGCGGACCTCATCTCCGGGACCGGGCGGTTCGCGCAGCTGCACGCGGCGTGGCGTGACTCGCTGGTCTGAGCCCGACCGGCCTTCCAGGTGTTCCGAACACCACCATCCGCCCCGAACACCCGCATCACGGTGTTCGGGGCGGATGTGCGTGTTCGGGTCGCCAGCCGGCCGCCCGCGGCCGCGTCCGCCCGCGGCCGCCTCCGGGCCGCCCCTCGGCCGCACCTGGTTGGCTGGGGGCAACTCCTGGAGGAACACACCGTGACACAGCACACCCCCGACACCGAACTCCCGCAGCCCGGCGGCGTCCCCCTCGCCCGCCCGTTGTACGGCGCCCCGATCGGCGAGGCGATGCGGCGCTACGTCCGGAAGTACACCGACTTCACCGGGCGGGCGAGCCGCGCGGAGTTCTGGTGGTGGTGGCTGACCTCGTTCGCCGTGTTCATCGTGATGGAGCTCATCGGCGACGCCTTCCGCGGGGACACCCCGGTCGGCGAGACGGCGCTCGGGGCGTCACTCATCATCATCTGGGGGCTCGTCACCCTGATCGGCAACCTGTCGCTCGGTGCTCGACGCCTGCACGACGCCAACCTGTCCGGGTGGTGGCAGCTGCTGCACCTCGTGCCGGGGCTCGGGTCCCTCGCCGTGTTCGTCCTCGCGCTCCTGCCCGCGAACCCGAAGGGCACGCGCTTCGACCGCTGACCGCTGGCCGCTGGCGCGCCGAGGCCTGGCTCAGCGGACCAGCGGCTCCACGGCGTCGAGGATCGTCGGCACCTCGGTGCGCGTCGTGTAGTCGACGTGGACGTCGACGAACCGCACCACACGGTCCGCGTCCACGACGAGCACCGTCGGGAACGGGATCGCCGCCGTGCTGTCCGCGTTGCTGTCGGCGACCGCGAACCCGAGCTCGGTGTGGGCCGCCTGCGCCGCTGAACTCGGCGCTGTGACGAGCCCGAGCTCCGCGGCCAGGCTGTTCGACGGGTCGGACAGGACCGCGTACTCCAGGCCGCCGTTCGCCACGGACTGCTCGGATGCCTCGGGTGTCTGCGGGCTGATCGCGACGAGCTGCGCGCCGACCGCGGTGAGCTCGGGGAGGAGCGCCGCCTGGTAGTGCTTGAGCGAGAGGTTGCAGTACGGGCACCATGCGCCGCGGTACAGCACCACGACGGTCAGGGAGCCGGCGAGGACGTCGGCGAGCGCGACCCGCTCACCGCTCGGGGTCAGGAGCACGGCCGCGGGGAGCCGGCTGCCGACGGTGATCACACCGGTGGGGGCCCCGGCCGCGACGAGATCCTGCTGCTCGCCCGCGAACACGGCACTGAGCGTCGGGCCGATCTGGGCGGTGAAGCCGGTGTTGAAGTCCGCGACCTGGGCGGCGATGGTCTGTTCGGGCATGGTGCGCTCCTCGTGGCGGTCCTGACCGGGTGGGAGGCCCGGATGGCGGTCCGGCGAGCGTACGACGCCGTCCCGGTGGATCGGCCGGACGGAGTCACGCGACGTAAGAGAGCGCGGGACGGCGGCGGTCCGGCAGGTGGTGACGGAACACCGGACGGGAGGCGCGGCTCGGCCCCGCCTCGCACGGCACCACCCGAACGCACGCAGCTCAGAACGGGTCGCGCGGGAACCCCGGATCGAGGGTCGGGTCCGCGACGTCGCCGTCGGCGTCCCCGTCCGCGTTGCCAGACCAGCCGTCCGCATCGGGTGACCAGCCTGCGCGACGCATGTCGACCCTCCAGGCCGTCGGCCCCTGCACGACGGGCGTGCCCTCGACCCGGTACATCTCGAGCGCGCGGGTCTCGTGGTCCGCCGGCGGCAGACCGCCGGCGCGGACGACACGCCACCAGGGCAGGTCACCGCCCTCGTGCGCCATCACCCTGCCGACCTGGCGGGAGGCCCGGGAGCCGAGCGCGGCCGCGACGCCGCCGTAGGTCATCACGCGGCCGGGCGGGATCGCTCGGACGAGCTCGGCGACGGCGGCACCGAAGTCGAACGGCTCGGACACGAGGTCCGTCAGAGGGTGATGGACGCGAAGCTCTCGCCGAACGGCGTCTCGCCGACGACCTCGAACCCGATCGCCGTGAAGAACGGCTCCGGTCCGTCGTCGCCCTGCTCGAAGATCACCGTGAGACGCTCGAACCCGCGGTCCCGGGCCTCTGCCGCGAGGGCGTGCACGGCGAACCGACCGATGCCGCGGCCCTGCACGTCACCGGACACGTTGAGACGCCAGATGCAGCTCCGGAGTTCCTCCTGGTCGGCCTCGGCGTCGAAGTTGCCGACGATGAACCCGACCACCTCGTCGCCGTCGATGACGACCCGTGGCCAGGTCGTCGTCTGGCTCACCGCTGACTCCCACATGGAGTGTGAGACCGGCTGGGCGTACTGCTCCTGGCCGGGCTTCAGCGTCAGTGAGTTCGCCGCGACGATCGTCGTGGCGGAGAGTGGTTCGAGGCGGAGGTCCGTCATGCCGGTCAGGGTATCGGTGCCAGGCGTCCGGAGCCAATGAACAATGCGCGCGCATGACGCTGCCGTCGGTGTCCACGGGGGCGGTAGGGTCGGTCGGAACCGATCGGAGGAGCCGTGGCAGAACACCGTCGTGGCGCGAACCTCCCGGCGATCGGGGGGTTCAACCGGACCGTCGTGCTCGATGCCGTCCGTCGGAGTGACGACGGGCTGAGCCGCGTCGAGCTCGCCCACCGCACGGGGCTCAGCCCGCAGACGGTGTCGAACGTGACGCGCTACCTGCTCGAGATCGGCATGATCGTCGAGACCGGGACCGTCGTCGCCGGGCGTGGCAAGCCCCGGACCATCCTGCAGCTCGACCCGACGAGCCGGTACGCGGTCGGTGTGCACGTCGACCCCGCGGTGGTCACCTACGTGCTGCTCGACCTCGCGGGCCGGGTCGTCGCCGACGCCACGACCTCGACGCCCTCCGCCGCGAACCCCGAGCAGGTCGTCGACGTCATGGCGGGCGCGGTCGCTGAGCTCGTCGCGGGAGCGGGCATCGACGTGGCGCTCGTGCTCGGGGTCGGCGTCGCGTCACCCGGTCCGATCGACCGGGTGGCCGGAGTCGTGGTCGACCCGCCGTTCCTGCCGCGCTGGCGCGACGTCCCGCTCGTCGACGCGCTCGCCGAGGCCACCGGGTACGCCGTCCTCCTCGAGAAGGACGTCACGGCGGCGGCGGTCGGCGAGATGTGGCTCGCGGGCGAGTCGTCACCGCGGAACTTCGCGTTCGTCTACTACGGCACCGGTTTCGGCATCGGGCTCGTGCTCGACCACGAACCGGTGCGGGGGGTCGGCGCGAACGCCGGCGATGCCGGGCACATCGTGGTCGAGCAGGGGACGCTCGCCGGGACCGTCGACAGCCGGGAGGGTCGTGGCGAGGTGGGCAGGACCGTCGCGCCCGACCGGCTGGTCGCGTTCGCCGTCGCGGCTGGGCTCCCGCTGCCGACGGGTGTCGGAGGCGACGGCGCCGGGGACGTCGCGGACATCGCCGCGGTGGACGGGGCGTTCACGGAGCTCGCCGCGCTCGCCGCCGACGGCGATGCGCTCGCGCAGGACATCCAGGCGGAGGCGGGTGCCGCGATGGGGCGAGCAGCCGTCGTCGTCGTGAACCTGCTCGACGTCGACCGCGTGGTGTTCGGCGGGCCGTTCTGGTCGCGGATCGCGCCGCGGGCACTGCCGGCGGCGACGTCCGCGATCGAAGGGTCTCCGATCCTCGTGGCGAAGCACCCCGTCGTGGTCACCGAGAGCGCGCTGGGGGAGGACGTCGCGGCGGTGGGGGCGGCGTGCCTGGTTCTCGACGCGGCGCTGGCGCCGAAGGCCTCCGCGATGCTCATCCGCCGCTGACGACCGCGCGGGCACTCCGCGCGCCGGACATCGAGCGCGTACCCGCACACCGGGCCACGATGGTGGCATGACCGTCGAAGACCCGGAGCCGCCACCCTCGTGGGTGCTCCGGACTCCGGTCCGCTCATGGGAGTGGTGGCTCAACCCGCTCGTCCTGCTGCTCCTGGGCGTCGGGATCGGTGTCCTTTCGCTGCGCTACGACCCGACCCCGCAGGCTCACGCAGCCGGGGCCGTGGCGTCTTCGGCGCTGATACTCGGCGCGATCGCGTACGGGGTCGGCGCGCGCCGGGCGTTCGTCAGGCAGGACGTGGGCGCGTCCTGGCGGCTGCATGTCGTCGGCGTGGTCGTCGGGTTCGGCATCCCGACGGTGCTCGTCACCGCGGGCATCGCCGGCGGTCTGGGCGTGGCGTCGCTGGGGGGAGCGGTGGGCATCTTCGTCGCCCCGACGGTGGTCGGAGCCCGGCCCCTGCGGTTCGACGTCCTCGCGCGGATGACGATGGCGGCGGTGCTGTCCGTCGTGTTCCTCGCCGCCGCCCTGATCGCGTTCTTCGTACCCGGTGCGGCGGGCGACTTCCGGGGGATGTGGGGCGCCCTCATCGTCTTCGTGCCCGTGGCCGTCGTCGCCTTCGTGCTCGACCTCCGTCGGCTGCGCACCGCGCCCGCCCGCTGAGCGGCCTCCGCCCGGGGGGTTCTCGCCGCCCGGGCGTCTGTCGGTTTGCCCGCACAGCGACGAGATCGGCCGCGCTTCGGGCCCGACTCGTCGCTTTGGCGTGAAACCGACAGCGCCGCACGCCGCACGCCGCACGCCGCACCCCGCACGGCACCCGCTGGCCAGCACCCGCATCCGTTACCGAATCGCCGCGAAGATGTCTTGACAAAGATTAAGTCCATACAGTGGACTAATGCAGCACCGGGCAAGGGAGCCCGAGCGTCCTGTGGAGCAAAGGAGCACCATGAAACGCACCCGCCTGATCACCATCGCCGCCGCAGCAGCCGTCGCCGCCCTCGCCCTGTCCGGGTGCAGCAGCTCTGGTTCGGGGTCGAGCAACACGATCAAGATCGCCTACCAGAAGTTCGGCTCGTTCCAGCAGCTCGACGCCCACATGAAGGACGTCAAGAAGGCCTACGAGAAGAAGTACCCGAACATCACGGTCGACCTCGTGCCCATCCAGGCGCAGGAGAACGACTACTACACCAAGCTCGCGCTCATGAACAAGGCGCCCGCGACGGCCCCCGACGTCATGTACGAGGACACCTTCCTCGTCAAGGCGGACGCGCAGGCCGGGTACCTCCTGCCGCTCGACAAGTACACGGCGAAGTGGGACGACTGGAGCAAGTTCTACGACAACGCCAAGAAGGCCGGCCAGGGCGTCGACGGCAAGACGTACGGCGTCCCGATGGGGACCGACACCCGTGCCCTCTGGTACAACAAGGAGATCTTCAAGAAGGTCGGACTCCCCGTGCCGTGGGAGCCGAAGACCTGGCAGGACGTCCTCGACGCGGCGAAGACCATCAAGGACAAGGACCCGGGGATCATCCCGTTCCACATGTACTCGGGCAAGCCGCAGGGTGAGGCCTCGACCATGCAGGGCTTCGAGATGCTCCTGTACGGGGCGGACGGCTCCGGTGACACGCTCTACAGGGACAAGAAGTGGGTGACGGGCTCGCAGCAGTTCGTCGACGCGCTCCAGTTCATCAAGGACGTCTACCAGGGCGGCCTCGGCCCGACACCGCAGCAGGAGCTCGACCCGAACGTCGGCACGACCGTCGCGAACACCTGGCTCCCCAAGGGCCAGCTCGCGATCGACCTCGACGGCTCGTGGCAGTCCGGCACGTGGCTGAAGACCGGCACCGCACCGTGGTCGGACTGGTCGAACGTCATGGGCCAGGCTCCGATGCCGACCCAGAACGGCCAGGCACCCGGCTACAACAGCATGTCCGGTGGCTGGACCCTCGCGGTCGGCGCCAAGAGCGGGAACCCGCAGGCCGCGTTCAACTTCATCACGATGGCGTTGAACAAGGAGGGCTCGCTCAAGTACGACATCCAGAACAGCCAGATCGCGGTGCGCAGCGACGTCGCGGAGGACCCGACGTACGACGCGTCCAACCCGACGTTCAAGTTCTTCTCCGGGCTCGTGGAACACACGAACTTCCGTCCGGCGACGAGCGACTACAGCCAGGTGTCCAACGCGATCCAGGTCGCGATGGAGTCGGTGATGACCGGTCAGCAGACGCCGAAACAGGCGGCTGCCACGTACGACCAGTCGGTGATCGGCGTGGTCGGCAAGGACCACACCGTGAGCGTCAAGTAGCGACCACCTGACGGACGGGAGGGACGGTGTCAGCTGGCACCGTGCCTCCCGTCCGACAGCGGCGCGAGCCGCACGCGGCGCGAGCCGCAGCAGCACCGGCGGCACACCGCCGCAGTACCCGCACCCCTCAACGCAGAGGCAGTCCCCGATGACGACCCAACTCGCTGCGCCGCTCCCCGCGGCGCGACCCCCGAAGACCGATCCTCCGGCCCTGAAGCGGAACCGCGGCAAGGCGCTCCGCACCACCGCACGTGCGACCCCGCTCGTGCCGGCGATGATCCTGCTGATCATCTTCCTGGTCGGCCCGATCCTGACCTCGTTCTACGGGTCGTTCACGAACTCCGCGCTGACCGGCGCCGCGGCGCAGAGCCAGCAGTTCGTCGGGCTGAAGAACTACACCGACCTCTTCCAGGACAAGGACTTCCCGAAGTCGGTCGTCCTGACCCTCGTGTTCCTGCTCGGGTCCGCCGTCGTGGGGCAGAACGTGCTCGGCCTCGGGCTCGCGCTCCTCATGCGCCAGGCGAACCGGGTCGTCCGGGCCATCGTCGGCACCTTCGTGGTCGCCGCCTGGGTCCTGCCGGAGATCGTCGCCGCGTTCGCCGCGTACGCGTTCTTCAACGACAAGGGCACGCTCAACACGTTCCTGGCCGGCATCGGCATCACCGGGGCGAACTGGCTGTACACGTTCCCGATGGTCGCGATCATCCTCGCGAACATCTGGCGAGGGACCGCGTTCTCGATGCTCGTGTACTCGGCCGCCGTGCAGGAGGTCCCGGACGACATCAACGAGTCCGCCGAGGTCGACGGCGCGACCGGCTGGCAGCGGCTCATCTACATCACGCTGCCGGTCATCCGACGCTCGATCTCGACGAACCTCATGCTGACGACGCTGCAGACGCTGTCGGTGTTCACGCTCATCTACGTGATGACAGGCGGTGGGCCGGGCACGAACTCCTCGACGCTGCCGATCCTGGCGTACCAGGAGGCGTTCAAGTTCAGCCAGCTCGGCTTCGGGACGGCGATCGCGACGATCCTGCTCGTCGTCGGTGCCGTCTTCTCCATCATCTACATCCGCGCACTCAAGCCGGAGGTCGACTGACCATGGCGATCACCATCGACCAGCCCACCGCCGCCACCCCCGCTCGTCGGGGCCGCGCGAAGGAGGGCGCCGGCGCACTCGGCATGACGAGCCCGGGCCACCGCACCATGCGCTGGGTCTCGAACGTCGTGCTCGTCGTCATCGCGATCTGCTTCGCGGTGCCGCTCGTCTGGCTCGTCCTCGCGGCGTTCGACGCGAGTGCGACCCTGTCCGTCAAGATCCCGTCGCAGTTCACCCTCGACAACTTCCAGAAGGTGCTGACGCCGGACCTGGCCTTCGTGCCGCTGTTCAACTCGCTGGTGCTGTCCGGGGGCTGCGCGATCGTCACGGTCGTCGTGGCGATCCTGGCGGCGTACCCGCTGTCCCGCTACAAGATGCGCGTCAACAAGCCGTTCCTCTACGCGATCCTGTTCGGGACCGGCCTGCCGATCACCGCGATGATGGTGCCGGTCTACAGCCTGTTCGTGTCGCTCAACCTCATCGACAACCCGGCCGGCGTGATCTTCTTCCTCGCCGCGACGAGCCTGCCGATGGCGATCTGGATGGCGAAGAACTTCATGGACTCGGTGCCGATCCAGCTCGAGGAAGCCGCCTGGACCGACGGCGCTTCGATGCTCCGGACACTCTGGAGCATCGTCGTGCCGCTCATGCGCCCGGGGATCGCCGTCGTGTTCATCTTCGTGTTCATCCAGGCGTGGGGGAACTTCTTCGTCCCGTTCATCCTGCTGCTCTCGCCGGGCAAGCTCCCCGCCGCGGTGAGCATCTTCAACTTCTTCGGCCAGTACGGGTCGGTCGCGTACGGGCAGCTCGCCGCCTTCTCGCTGCTGTACTCCGTCCCGGTGATCGTGCTCTACGTGGTCGTCTCGCGCGGTCTCGGCGGCGCGAACGCACTCGCCGGAGGCATCAAGGGCTGATCCCGTCCCCGGCCCGCTCGCGCGGTGGGCCGGGGCGCAGCCATGCCCGCACCACCCCCGCATCTCCCCGGATCACCCCGCACCACCGTCCGAACACCCTGGAGGAACCTCCCGCATGCACAACGACGACCGCCTGCTCGAAGACCGCATCGAACGACTCGTCCACGACCGCATCGACCCGTACGTCCACCGGCGCACCGCCCCGCTGACGATCACCGCCTGGCAGGTGCCGGACGAACCGGTCGCCTTCAGCGAGGCCGTCGGGCAGGAGTACACGCCGTTCGAGATCGGGTCGCACTGGGGTGGCAAGCCGTGGGGCACGACCTGGTTCCACGTCACCGGGACGGTCCCCGCGGACTTCGGGTCCGAGGACGACACCGACGTCGAGCTCCTCGTCGACCTCGGGTTCTCGCACGCGAACCCGGGGTTCCAGGCCGAGGGACTCGTCTGGCGGCCGGACGGCACCACGGTCAAGGGCCTCGAGCCGTTCAACTCGTACGTCCCGCTCCGAGTCGGCGCTGGCGACGGCGTCGGCGCCGGCGACGGCGACGGCGTCGGCGTCGGCGGGAGCGGCTCGGGCGAGGTCGCTCCCGGCGGCGTGATCGACCTGTACGTCGAGGCCGCGTCCAACCCGAACGTCGGCGGCCACTACAACTACGACTCCACGCACGTCGGCTCGAAGAAGACTGCCGGCGAGGACCCGATCTACCGACTCCGCCGCCTGGAGGTCGCCGAGCGCGACGTCACCGTCTGGGCGCTCCAGCGGGACATGTGGACTCTCCACGGTCTGTCGCTCCAGCTCCCGGTGGACGGCACCCGCGTCGCGGACATCCGCCGCGCCCTCGAGCGGGCCGCCGACGCACTCGACCCCGACGACGTCCCCGGGACCGCAGCGGACGCCCGCGAGCAGCTCGCCCCGGCCCTCGCCGCTCCGGCCGCCGCCTCCGTGCAGCACATCATCGCCTCCGGGCACGCGCACATCGACTCCGCGTGGCTCTGGCCGGTCCGCGAGACCATCCGGAAGTGCGCTCGGACGTTCTCGAACGTGCTCGAGCTGATGGACCACGACCCCGAGTTCGTCTTCGCGTGCTCGAGCGCCCAGCAGTACGCCTGGATGAAGGAGTTCTACCCCGACGTGTTCGCGCGCATCGGGCAGCGCGTCGCCGAGGGACGCTGGATCCCGGTCGGCGGCATGTGGGTCGAGTCCGACACGAACCTGCCGGGTGGTGAGGCGCTCGCCCGACAGCTCGTCGCGGGCAAGCGGTTCTTCCTCGAGGAGTTCGGCTACGAGACCCCCGAGGTCTGGCTCCCGGACTCCTTCGGCTACACCGGAGCGATGCCGCAGCTCGTCAAGGCCTCCGGCTCGAAGTGGTTCCTGACGCAGAAGCCGTCGTGGAACGAGACGAACGTCATGCCGCACACGTCGTTCATGTGGGAGGGCATCGACGGCTCGCAGGTCCTGACGCACTTCCCGCCGGCGGACACGTACAACTCGTCCGTCTCCGCCGCGGAACTCGCCCTGAGTGAGCGGAACAACAAGGAGAAGGGTGTCGCGAACACGTCGATGCTGCTCTTCGGGTTCGGCGACGGAGGCGGTGGACCCACGCGGGAGATGCTCGGGGCAGCGCACCGGAACGAGTCGCTCGAGGGTGCTCCCCAGGTGTCGCTCGGCAGCCCGGTGCGGGTGTTCGAGGCGTTGGAGCAGGAGCTCACGACGCCGTCCGTGTGGTCGGGGGAGATGTACCTCGAGTTCCACCGCGGGACGTACACGTCGCAGATCCGCACGAAGCAGGGCAACCGGCGTTCGGAGCACCTCCTCCGTGAGGCCGAGCTCTGGACGACGACCGCGGCCGTCCGACTCGGCACCGAGTACCCGTACGACGCGCTCGAGGACGTCTGGCACACCGTCCTCCTGCAGCAGTTCCACGACATCCTGCCCGGTTCCTCGATCGCGTGGGTGTACGAGGTGGCGGAGGAGAACTACGCCGCGGTCGCCGAGACGCTCGAGTCGCTCATCCAGGCGTCGACGACGGCGCTCGCCGGGTCCGGCGGGTCCGGTTCCGGGTCCGGCACCGTGGTGCGGTTCAACGCCGCGCCGGTGACCTCCGACGGGGTGACCGCCCTGGGCGGTTCGGTGGTCGACGCGGCTGCAGCCGTGCCTCCCGTCCGGTCCGGAGACGGATGGGTCTTCGACACGGGCGCGGTGCGCGCGACGATCGACGCGGACGGCCTCGTGGCGAGCTTCGTCGACGCGGCGAGTGGTCGCGACGCGATCGCGCCGGACGCCCGCGGTGCGCTCTACACCGTGTTCCGCGACAAGCCGAACAAGTGGGACGCGTGGGACATCGACCAGACGTACCGACGGCACGCGACCGAGCTCGACACTGCGTCGTCCGTCGAGGTCTCGTCCTCCGACGACGGCGTGCTCGAGGTGCGGCGATCGTTCCACGACTCGACGATCACGACCCGCTACTCGGCGGTCTCGGGGGCGTCGGAGCTCGTCATCGAGACCGACGTCGACTGGCACGAGCACGGCAAGCTGCTGAAGCTCGGGTTCCCGATCGACGTCCTCGCGAACACCGCGTCGTCCGAGATCCAGTTCGGCCACATCGAGCGGGCGACGCACCAGAACACCTCGTGGGACCACGCCCGGTTCGAGACGAGTGCCCATCGCTGGGTGCACGTCGCCGAGCCCGGGTTCGGGGTCGCCGTGGCGAACGACTCGACCTACGGGCACGACATCACCCGGTCGACGAGGGCCGACGGCGGCACGACGACGCTCGTCCGCGAGTCGCTCGTCCGGGGACCGCAGTTCCCGGACCCCGACGCCGACCAGGGCCGGCACGTGTTCCACACCGTGCTCCGGATCGCGCCGACCGTGCTCGACGCGGCGGACTCCGGGTACCGGGCGAACCTGCCGGTACGGGCCGTGTCCGGGTCGACGGCCGTGGCGCCCATCGTGACGGTGTCCGACCCGGCGGTGTTCGTCGAGGCGGTGAAGCTCGCCGAGGACCGCTCGGGCGACGTCGTCGTGCGGCTGTACGAGGCGCGGGGTGGTCGGGCGTCCGCGGTGTCGGTCGACTTCGGGTTCGAGGTCGCCGGTGTGGTCAGGACCGATCTGCTCGAGCGTGCGCTGCCGGCGGGGGAGCCCGGGGCAGGGACGTGGGCCGCGGGGGAGCCGGTGTCCCTGACGCTCCGCCCCTTCGAGATCGCCACGCTCCGGGTGGTGCGCGCGTAGGGCTGGGCGGGGCCTGGCCCGGGCTGGCCTGGCCTGGGCTGGCCCGGGCTGGCCTGGCCTGGGCTGGCCCGGGCTGGCCCGGCTGGCCTGGGCCCGGGGCCTGGGGTCCTTCCGGGATCACACCCTTCTTGACGCACCGCACCACTCTTGACGCACCGCACCACTGGTCTCCGGTGGTGCGGTGCGTCGTTCGTGGTGCGATGCATCGCAACCGGTGCCGCGCCGCAATGGTGCGATGCGTCGTTCGTGGTGCGATGCGTCATCCGCGGTGCCAGAGGACGGGTGCGCCGGAGCATGGGACACCGGCAGCTCGGAGCCGTTCGACCAGGCGGGCCGGAGCGTCGACGTCGCGCCACTCGATCCGGACGAGTTCGCGGAGCCCCGAGCAGGCCATGAGGTCCTCGTGTCGGCGTTTCTCGGCCACGAACACGTCGACGGGCGAGCGCCCCTGGAGGTACCGCTCCTGCGTGTACTTCGCGCGTCCGTCGAACTCGAGCGCGACGCCCTGGTCCGGGAACCAGAAGTCCACTGTTCGAGTCCCGCTCCGTGTCGTGAACTCGTGCTGCAGTGTCGGCCGGGGCGCCCCCATCTCCGCGAGTCCCACGCGGGTGAAGGACTCAGCGGCGGAGCCCGCCAACGGATCTGCGAAGTCGACGGCATCGCGCGCGGTGCGTCGGCGCCGGGCCGCGGGACGCTCGGACAGGACGTGCACGAGCGCTTCGGCATCGAGGCCCGCCGCGAGTGCCGCATCGAGGACAGCGACCGCGTCCGCGAACGGGGCAGTCAGCGCGAGGTCGATGCTCGTGCGCGCGAGACTCGTGACGATCAGGCCGTCGATGCTCCGTAGGTCGCGTCGCGGCGGGACACCCGGTCGTCGCAGGGTCATGCCGACGCGCCGGGTCCTCGCGGCTCGAGAGTCGTAGACCTCGACGGTCTCGGGCCAGCCCCGGAGTGCCGGGAGTCCGAGCATCGCCGCAGCCGACCAGTGCGACACGACCAGCTCCGCGTCGACTCGGTCGAGTGCTGCGTGGATGTTCGTGACCGCACGCTGGCGTGGACCGGCCGCGGTCCAGTTGCTCGCGGTGACGAAGCGGGCCGGTGCGACACGGTGCAGCTGCCCGGCCGCGGCCGCTCGATGCATCGTCGACACGCTGACGTCGTTCGACCGGGCGTCGTGTTCGGAGAGGATCGGCAGAGGGTGGACCATCCGAGAACCTTGCCGCTTCGGAGCTCGCGACGGGGCCCGCCTGCGAGGTCCTGTGGAGAGATCCCTCACGGTGCGTGACCCCATGCCTGCGGGATCGCACCATTCCCGGCGCATCACACCGACGGTCAACAGTGGTGTGATGCGCGGGGAGTGGTGCGACGCGAGCTCGCCCCTGCGTCGAAAAGCGCCTCCAGCCCGGCCGGACCGGACCGGGCCTGGGGCCAGGCCGTGCGGGATGGGCGGCAGGGTCAGGCGGGGACCATCGTGTCGAGGAGCGCCGGTACGTCCCGGACCCCGTCGAGCACGTGGTCGTGCGGCTCGGTCTCGAGGTCCTCGCGGGAGAGCGCACCCGTGCAGACCCCGACCGCGACGACACCCGCGTTCCTCGCTGCCCGGATGTCGACCAGCGTGTCACCCGCGGCCAGCACCTCGCGGACGTCGACCACACCGGTCCGCTCCATCGCTCGGTGGATCATGTACGGCGCGGGACGACCGGCCGGGACGTCCGACGTGGTCACGACGGCGTCGACGGTGTCGGTGGTGTCCGGCCCGATCGTCCACCCGAGCGCATCGAGCAGCGGCAGGGCGACGGCGTCGTCGAACCCGGTCGTCAACGCGACCCGGACACCGCGTTCCCGGAGCATGCGGATCGCATCGACCACGCCGTCGATCGCGACCGGCGGAGCCTCGCGGTAGGTGTCGCGGAGGATCTCGCGGAAGCGGGTGAACGCCTCGGAGACGACCGATCCCTCCGGCTCCACGCCACCGAGCCGCAGGAGCTGCGTGATCGCCTCGACCTTGTCGGTGCCCATCCACGTCTGCAGGTCGGCGTCCGCGACGGACGCGCCCCGTTCCTCCACTGCGGACCGCAATGCGCGGTAGACCGCACCGCCGTCGTCGATCGTCGTACCGGCCATGTCGAACACCGCGAGGTTGATCACCCCGCCACGGTACGACCGTCGGGTGAACCGCAGGTGAATCCCGGGACGCCGGGGTGCCTCCGGCCCGCGCGACGCGACAGGATCGGACGGTGACCGACACGCGCTCCCCGTCCCTGCCCACCGCGACCCTGCCGGACGGCGTCGACGTGCTCGTCGTCGGCGCGGGTGTCATCGGCCTCGCACACGCGTCCGAGGCACTCGACCGAGGCCTCAGTGTCCTCGTGGTCGAGCGGGACCACCGCGCGACCGGTGCCTCGATCCGGAACTTCGGACACGCGTGCGTCACGGCGCAGTCCGGCGAGCTGCTCGACCTCGCACTCGTGGCGCGGGACCGGTGGCTCGGGTACGCCCGCGACGGCGGCTTCTTCTCGGTCGCTTCCGGGGCGGTCGCCGTGGCGAGGAGCGGCACCGAGCTCGCCGTGCTCGAGGAGCTCTCCGCGAGCCGCGAGCCGGGGCAGGTCGCGCTGATGACCGCACCGGAGACGGTCGCGCGGATCGGTGGAGCGGGCGACCCCGGCATCGTCGGTGGCGCGTTCCTCCGGGACGACGTCCGGGTGGACCCCCGCGGTGCCGTGGCCGGACTCGCGGCCCTGCTCGCCGACCGTGGTGCGCGGTTTGCCTGGGGCACGGCGTACCTCGGGTGGGAGGACGGGATCGTCCGGACGTCTCGTGGCCCGGTCCGGGCGGAGCGGACCATCGTCTGTGTCGGTCACGACGTCGACCAGCTGTTCCCGGACCTGGCGGCGCTGCACGGCGTGCAGCGGTGTGGGCTGCAGATGGCGCTGGTGGAGCCGCCGGCCGGGCTGCGGATCGCGCCGGCCGTGCTCACCGGGACGAGCATGCTGCGCTACCCGGCGTTCGCCGAGACCACTGCGGCCGAGGCACTCGGGATCGAGGTCCGCGAGCATGCGCCGGAGCTCGTCGACATCGGCGCGAACGTGATGCTGACCCAGCGTCCGGACGGCTCGCTCATCGTCGGGGACAGCCATCGGTACGACCTGACCCTCGACCCGTTCCTCGACGAGGCGGTGTCCGACGTGCTGCTCGCCGCGGTCGCCCGGGTGCTCGGTGTGCCGTCGCTCCGGTCGGACGGGTTCCGGGTCCGTGAGCGGTGGATGGGCGTGTACGCCTCGGCGCCCGAGCCGTTCCTCGTGGCGCACCCGGAGGCGGGGCTGACGGTCGTCAGTGTGACGAGCGGTGTCGGGATGACCATCTCGCACGGGCTCGCGGCCCGGACCTGGGCCGGGTTGGACGCGGCCGTCGCGGTCTGAGACGGTTCGGACGGGAGGCACGGCTGCCGTCCGGTACGCGCCGACCGACCTCAGGCGGTCGCGTCCCGCATGGTCTCGACGGCCTTGTCGATCCGGCGCTGGCGGGTCTCCGGTGCCTTCGCCTGGGCGACCGGGTCGACGAGCGCACGCCGTCGCGAGAGGGACATCGTGTCGAACGCGGTCCGGACCCCGGCGGCGTCGAGGGCCGTCGCGAGGTCGTCCGGCACCGCGAGTTCGCGCGGGAGTGTGTCGACCTCGAGGGTGACCTCCACCTCATCGCCCGCGGCCACGCCGGATGCCGCCCGGTGCTCGGCGGAGAGCGGGACGAGGAACTGCCCGTTCATCGCGCCGACGGTCGAGCGGTAGGTGTAGCCGCCGTCGAGCGTGACGACGACGGCCGGGCGGCGGCCGCCTCCGAGCTCGTCGAGCACGGACTCCGGCACCGGGAGTCCGGTCGCCGTCTTCCGCGCCTGCAGGACCGTCGTCGTGAACCGCATGCGTGCCTCCAGGCCGTGTCGACGGGAGCCGCTCGCGGCGCACCCGTAGTGACCGCCACCGTAGCGCGGTCCGACCTCGTCCTCCACAGTGCTGGCCGCACCGGGAGTTCTCCTCCCATTCACGATCGCGGCACCGCGCGGACACCGGCCCACCGCACGATGTCCCGAGGGCCGAACGACAGAGCCCTGACGACACCGGACCCGACCCGGACACCACCCTGACGAAAGGCACCACCCCGTGCTCCACAAGCGCTCACTCGCCGGCATCGCGCTGGCCGCCGCGGCGATCGCCGCCCTCGCCGGCTGCTCGTCGACGAGCAACGCAGCCACGTCCTCCGCCAGCGACTCCGCGTCCGGCTCCGGCGACTGGGGGACCGCGACCAGCGCGAAGTCCGCCGGTGGCATGGACGCGCTCGTGAAGGCCGCGAACAAGGAGGGGCAGTTGAACGTCATCACGCTGCCGCCGTCGTGGGCCAACTACGGCAAGATCATCGCCGGCTTCGAGAAGAAGTACCCGGACATCACGATCAACTCCGCGAACCCGAACGGGTCGAGCGCGGACGAGGTGTCCGCCGCCAAGTCGCAGAAGGGGCAGGACACCGCTCCCGACGTCTTCGACATGGGCACCGCCGTGCTGAGCGACAACCTCGACCTCGTCGCGCCGTACAAGGTCGCGAACTGGGACGACATCCCGACGGACTTCAAGGACGCCGACGGCAAGTGGTACTACGACTACTCCGGCCTCATGTCGATCGGCTACGACTCCTCGGTGATCAAGACCGCGCCGAAGAGCCTCAAGGACCTGCTCGGCTCCGAGTACAAGGGCAAGGTCGCGATCAAGGGCGACCCGACACAGGCGAACGAGGCCGCGAGTGCCGTGTACCTCGCCGCCCTCGAGAACGGCGGTTCGGCGAAGGACATCGAGCCCGGCGTCGACTACTTCGGCAAGCTGAAGTCCGCGGGCAACATGCTGAACGTCCTGCCGACGCAGGCGACCGTCAACTCCGGTGAGACCCCCGTCGTCGTGCAGTGGTCCTACAACAACCTCGCCTGGGGCTCCGCGGGCGGTTCGGCCGGCAACGCGAACTGGAAGACGGTCGTCCCGAAGGGCACCGCGCTCGGCAGCTACTACAACCAGGCGATCAGCGTGGACGCGCCGCACCCGGCGGCCGCCCGCCTGTGGGAGGAGTACCTCTACACGCCCGACGTGCAGAACCTCTACCTGGCATCCGGTGCGTACCCGTCGACCCTCGCGGCGATGGAGAAGGCCGGGACCGTCGACAAGAGCGTCCTCGCCAAGGTCGGCAAGGCGCCGAGCGACTTCGTGCAGCTCTCGACGGAGCAGGCGGCCGACGCCGCCACGGTCCTGTCGGGCAAGTGGGCGTCGACGGTCGGCTGATCGCACCATGGCATCCGCACCCGTGACCGTCGCACCGCCCCGCAAGGGCGTGGTCCGGCAGCGTCGCGCCGCGGAGGGCCAGACCACCACGGGCCGCGGCGCCGGGGCACGTCCCCGGCGCCGCGGCATCGCGTGGGTCGGTCTGACCCCCTTCGCGGTCTACGTCCTCCTCTTCCTGGCGATCCCGGCGGTGCTCGCCGTCGCGAGCGGGTTCTTCACGGACTCCGGGACGCTGACGCTCGCGAACCTCGCCGCGTTCGGCAACCCGGAGATCCTCGGCGCGTTCGCCGGGTCGTTCGGGCTGTCGGCGGTCTCGGCGGTGCTCGGTGCCCTGATCGGTGCCGTCGTGTGCGTGGCGCTCCTCGCGCTCCGGCCCGACGGCCTCGTCCGTTCGATGATCGACGCCGCGTCGAGCGTCCTCGCCCAGTTCGGCGGGGTGATGCTCGCGTTCGCGTTCATCGCGACGATCGGCATCCAGGGGCTCGTCAGCGTCTGGCTCCGCGACACGTTCGGCTGGGACATCAACGGCGGCGGGCCGATCCTGTACCAGGTCCCCGGCCTCGTGATCCCCTACCTCTACTTCCAGGTCCCGCTCATGGTCCTGACGTTCATGCCGGCGGTCGAGGGGCTGAAGCCGCAGTGGGGTGAGGCCGCCGCGACGCTCGGCGCCTCGCGCACGACCTACTGGCGGCGGGTCGGCGTCCCGGTGCTCGCCCCGGCGTTCTGGGGATCCCTCCTCCTGCTGTTCGCGAACGCGTTCTCGTCCTTCGCGACGGCTGCGGCGCTCATCGCGCAGGGCGGCATCGTCCCACTGACCATCCGACAGCAGCTCACGAGCGAGACGGTCGTCGGCGTGCAGAACGTCGCCGGGGTCCTCGCACTCGGCATGGTCGTCGTGATGGCGGTCGTCATGGTCGCGTACTCGGCCCTGCAGCGACGCGCATCGCGGTGGCAGCGATGAGCGGGTTCGGCGCGGCACCCTCGAGGACCACCAGCACCGTGATCCTCGTCGTCGTCGGCCTCGTGTTCGCGGTCCCGATCCTGGCGCTCGTCCAGTTCACCTTCCGGAACGGCACCTCCGGCGGTCTCTCGCTGACGCACTACGCGGCGCTCGGGGACCCGGTCAACCGGGCCACCTACGAACCGCTCTTCGAGGGTCTCCGGAACTCGCTGGTCATCGCGGCCATCACCGTCGCGATCGTGCTGCTCGTGCTGCTGCCGGCCCAGATCCTCACGGCGCTCCGGTACCCGCGTCTCCGCCGGGTCGTCGAGTTCGTCTGCATCCTGCCGATCACGATCCCGACCGTCGTGCTCGTCGTCGGTTTCGTGCCGGTCTACGGGGTCGTCGCCCGGCTGTTCGGCAGTGACGCGTGGACCCTGGCGTTCGCCGTCGGGATCATCTCGCTGCCGTTCGCGTTCCGTCCGATCGCCGCGAACATCGCCGCCGTCGACATGGTGCTCCTCACCGAGGCGGCCAGGTCGCTCGGCGCCGGGTGGGGCTCCGTCGTCCGGCGGGTGCTCCTGCCGAACCTCCGCCGGGGCATCCTCTCGGCGTGCTTCCTCACCGTGACGGTCGTGCTCGGCGAGTACACGCTCGCGTCCTTCCTGTCGCGGACGACGTTCCAGACCGCACTCGTGCTCGTGCAGCAGACCGATCCGTACGTGGCGGCGATCTTCTCGGTCGCGGCGCTCGTCTTCGGGTTCGTGCTCCTCGTCGTCATCGGACGGGTGGGTGGAGCACGCCCGGGCTCCCGCCGAGCCCGCGTCGTCGCCGCACGCCCCGGCGCCGTCGGTGCCACCAGCTCCTCCCGGAAGGACCCAGCATGACCATCACCGCACCACACGCCCCGTCCTCGCTCGCCTCCGGCGGTGCGCTCGTCGAGCTCGAGGGCGTCGTCAAGTCCTACGGTGGCTCCCGCGCGCTCACCGGCCTGTCGCTCCGCATCGAGCCCGGAGAGTTCGTGTCGCTGCTCGGCCCGTCCGGGTGCGGCAAGACGACGGCACTCCGCGCGCTCGCCGGCCTCGAACCGATCGACGGCGGCGCGATCCGCATCGACGGCGAGGACGTCTCGTCCGTCGCGGTCGACAAGCGTGACATGGGGATGGTGTTCCAGCAGTACTCGCTGTTCCCGCACATGACCGTCCGCCAGAACGTCGCCTTCGGCCTCGAGATGCGGCGGGTCCCCGCAGCCGACCGGAAGACGCGGGTCGTCGAGGCGCTCGACATGGTGCACCTCGGGGAGTTCGCCGACCGCTACCCGCACCAGCTCTCGGGCGGGCAGCAGCAGCGCGTGGCACTCGCGCGGGCGCTCGTCACCCGCCCCCGTGTGCTGCTCCTCGACGAGCCGCTCTCCGCGCTCGACGCCAAGGTGCGCGTCACGCTCCGCGATGAGATCCGCCGCATCCAGACCGAGCTCGGGATCACGACGGTGTTCGTCACGCACGACCAGGAGGAGGCACTCGCCGTCTCCGACCGGGTCGCCGTGATGAACGCGGGTGGCATCGAGCAGATCGGGACGCCCGAGGAGCTGTACCTGACGCCGTCGACGCCGTTCACGGCCGGGTTCGTCGGGCACTCGAACCGGCTCAACGGCGACCTGCGTGACGGCGACGTGTTCACCTACGGGTTCCGGCTCGCGTGCCTCGACCGGACGCTCGCGGGCGGACCGGTCGTGGCGTTCGTCCGTCCGGAGGACATGGCGTTCAGCGATGACGGCGGCCTGCAGGGGACCGTCGTCGCGTCGAGCTTCCTGGGGTCGGTCCGCCGGACCACGGTGCGCCTCGACGACGACACGATCGTGGCGGTGCAGCACGACGTCGGGCACCGGCTGAGCGCGGGCGACGAGGTCGCGGTGCGGCTCGTCGGCGTGCCGGTCGCGGCCGAGCCGCTCGCCCGGTCCTGAACCTCGGAGGGGAGGCGCGGTGCGGGCTGGCACCGTCCCTCCAGACCGGGACGTCGGACGGGAGGCGCGGTGCGGGCCGGCACCGTCCCTCCAGACCGGTAGATGGTCGCGACGGGTCCCGTCAGCCCCAGCCGCCGAGGTAGGCCGCGAGCCCCGGCTCCTCGTCGAGGGGGCGCCAGGCGCTCTGCTGTCGACGGGTGGAGAACAGCTCGTCGTCCGTCCAGCGGGCTCGCCGTCGTCCGGCCCGGTTCGACACCACCCGGACGAGCGCCGCGCCCTCGACGTCGTCGAAGTGCACGCTGCCGAGCGTGCCGAGCCCCACGGTGTCGACGGCTTCCACGAGGTCACCGGGTTCGTCGATCCGGACCGGCCGCTCGATCGTGACCGTCACCCGTGGCGGGAGCCGGGCGTTCTCCACCGACCGGTCGTGGTCCGCCGAGCCGATGACGCGCTGGTCCGCGGCGAACACCGGGGCGACCTCGTCCGGCACGACGACACGGGCCGTCGGCAGCGCGCGGAGCACCGTGTCGACGCAGACGTAGGCCCGCGCGTCCGAGCCCGCGGACAGCAGTCGCACCACGACGTCGTCCGCGACGCTCCGGATCGCCCGTCCGCGCGACTCACGGACGGGGATCGCGTCCGCCAGGGCGAGGGTCTCGGCGTTCTTGGTGACGCGACGCCCGGGGTCGTCGTCGCTCCGCCCCGACCACTCGGGGCCGTCGTGCCACGCGACGGCATCCGGCACGTGCGCGAACACCGCGCCGCCGACCCATGCCCGGTGCGCCCACTCCCAGTCCTCGCCGCCGTACTCGCGGAAGCGCTCGTCGAAGCCGCCGACCTGCTCGACGAACCAGCGGCTGCACGCGATGACCGCCCCGATGACGTAGCGGTAGGAGCGGTCGTCGGAATCGAGCAGGTCGTGCGAGCGGTCGTAGGCGTTCTGCAGCCAGCTCGGCTCCGGGAGCTGCCCCGCGGGACCGGCGACCTCCACCGGCTCGGTGACCGACGCCCCGGTGAAGTCCGCGTGCCGTCGGCGCCCGACCGTGACGGCCTCCGGCACGAGCGCGACGAGCCGCGTGAGCCGGGCGACGTACTCCGGTTCGGGGGCGGTGTCGGCGTCGAGGAAGCAGAGCACGTCGCCGTGCGAGGACCGGATGCCGAGGTTGCGTGCCGCGGCGAGGCGGAAGCCGAGGTCCTCCTGACGGACGAGGACGACACCGTCCGGGACCGTCGGCGTCTTGGGGGAGCCGTCGTCGACCACCACGACCTCGAGCAGATCGGCGGGGTACGACTGCCGGGCGAGGGCGGCCAGGGTGCGGTCGAGCTCGCGCTGCTGGCGGAAGTACGGCACGATGACCGACACCGTCGGCAGGGTGGTGGGTTGCTCGCCGTCGAGGAGGTCCCAGCGGTTGCCCGGGACGGCGCGGCCGAACGGGGCGGTCACGGTGCGCCCCCGTCCTCGAGCGTCGGGATCCCGTCCTCGAGGGTCGCGAACCAGCGGAGGTGCGCGAGCGCGGTGTCGTGCAGGTCCGGTGCCGTGACGGCGTCGTCCGCGATCCAGGTCGACGCGGGGTCCCCGAGGGCGGCGGCGATCGCGGCGGCGAGGCCGGCGGAGTCAGCCTCGGGCGCGTCGCCGGCGGGCATGAGCGTGACGGTGCCCGGGCGGAGCGCCGCCATCTCGGCGGAGTACCGCGTGGTGGGCACCAGAGGCCGTCGTCCGGCCGCGATCCAGGTGGCGATCGAGCCGGAGGCGGACACGTGACGGTGCGCTGCGACCGGCACGGCGACGCGTCGGCACCGGTCGAGCATCTCCGCGTCGTCGAGCCACCCGGTGACGGTGACCCGGACGCCGCGGCGTCCGGCATCGGCGACGAGGGCCGCGAGCTCGTCCTCGTGGCCGGGCGAGGACCGGCCGAGCACGAGGACACCGACGTCGTGGGTACTCGACCGCGCCGGGTCGAGGTGGAACCGCTCGACGGCCTCGACGACCTCGGCGTGGCCCTTGCCCGGGTAGAAGAAGCCGAGGACCGCGACCTCGGGCTCCGGCTCCGGACGCGCCACGACCATCGCCCCCGGTGTGACCGGCAGGGGGATCGCGACGACGGGCACTGGCCCGGACGCGGCCGTCGTCAGGGTGTGTTCGGCGAGGAGCGCCGCCTCGTGCTCGCTGTTCACCACGACGCCGTGCGACGCCGTCACGACCCTGGCGTAGCAGGCGCTCCGCCTGCCCAGGTTCCGCGCACCGTCCGAGGGCTGCGGCAGGTCGTGCAGGGTGACGGTGAGCCGGGTGCGGCGGGCGATGGCCTCGATGCGGACGGCGGCCTCCTCGGGACTGGCGGCCCAGAGCCGGTCCGTGAAGTGCAGGTGTGCCCTGGGCGGCGGGGTCGGCCCGTCGAGCACGGCGACCGGCGTCGCGACGTCGACGCCGGCGATGCGGGAGACCTCCGCAGCGACCTGCCGCGCGTAGACGGCCACGCCGTGGTGGTCCTCGGGCGTGACGACGAGTGCGGGGACGCTCACGAGAGCCCGAGCAGGTCGAGCGTGTCCCGGTGCCGTGCCAGGCCGGCCGCGATCACGTCCGGGTGGTCCGCGTACCAGCCGAGGTGCGCCTCCCGGACCGCCTCGTCGGGGATCGGGTGCCCGCCGACCCTCCACGCGGTGTCCGGCTCGCCGTCGATGCCCCACGCCTCGAGCACCGCGGCCGTCCGGGGCGCGTGCACCGCGTCGAGCAGGGGGCGTCCGGGGTCGGTCACGCTGGGATCGAGGCCGATCCGCTCGCGGACCCGACGGGCGAGTGCGAACCAGATCGGGTTGCCGGGGTGGTTCAGGGTCCGCATCTGCTCGAACGACGGGCGCTCGAAGAGGTCGGACACGACGACGGCGTCGTGTGCCTCCTCACGGCGACGGAGCTCGCGGAGGGAGTGCGCTCCGACGGCCCGGACGGCAGCGGGGCTCGGTTCCGACCTCTGACGCACCGGACGTCCGGCCGCGCGGTCCGCAGCCTCGGCGAGGGTGCGGAGGTCGTGGTACTCGACGACCGGTGGCACGAGCGACAGGTCACTCGGTGGGCGGACGATCGCGTGCGTCGGGTAGAGGCCGGCGAACCGGATGACCGGCACCGTGACCACCCGGGTCCCCGGACGGGTCCGGGCCGCGAGCTGCCGCGAGCCGATGGGCAGACCGTGGTAGTCGTCATGGATCGGCTGTGTGACGAGGATCGACGCCTGCGCCAGCCACCGGTCGAGATGGGGGAGGTCGGCGGCGACGAGCTCGTGCACGGCGGGCATCCGGACACCCTGGACGCCGGCTCCGTCGAGGACGATCCGCAGCGACTCGGCCTGGCAGTTGCCGACGACGAGCGCGACGTCGGCATCTGCGCTCTCCGTGCCACGGGCGCTCTCGAGCCCCGGGACCAGGTCGCTCGCGGGCTCGTCGATGCCGTAGAACCGACCGTAGTGACGGGTGCGGGGACTGACGTCGTCGCTGGTGTGCATGGTTCCTCTCCTGGACTCTCCCATCATGGACGCCCGGGGCCGAGCGTTCCCGACCGGCGACGGGGCGGGGTCCCCGGATGCGCCAGGCGGATGGAACGGGCGAGACCGCATCCCGCAGGTCTACAGTCCGGAGTGGCCGCGGTGCGGCCATCAGCTCCCCGAGGACGCCGACCGTCACCGGAGCCCGCCGAGTCACCCGGCTCACCCGATCGCCGTCGCCCGGCTCGCCGGACAGCCGTCGCCCGGCACATCCGTTCCCGCCGTCGCCCGGCACCCCCGATCCCGCCGAGGAGGCTCCCCGTGCATCCAGTGACCGCAGACACCGTCCGCATCGAGGTCGAGCCGGCCCCCGTCATCGACCCCGTGGCCATCCACGCACCGATCCGCGTCCTCTCCGTGCCGTCCGGCCACCCGTACGTCCAGCACCTGTCGGTCGACGCGGGCGATCCCGCCGTCGAGCGTCTCGCCGACGTCCCGCCCGTCGGTGCCGCCCCCGGGCAGTGGTGGCCGCCGGTCGTGTTCGATCCGGAGTGGCTCCGGACGCACGCGGACGACTTCGACCTCGTGCACCTGCACTTCGGCCTCGAGTCGTTCCCGCCGGAGCACGTCGAGCGGGTCGTGGAGACCCTCGCAGCGCTCCGGAAGCCGCTGGTGTACACCGTGCACGACCTGACGAACCCCCAGCTGACCGACCAGGAGCCGCACCTCGCGCAGGTTCGACGACTCGTCGTGGCAGCCGATGCCCTCATCACGCTGACGGACGCCGCAGCCGCCGAGACCGAGGACCGCTGGGGTCGACGTCCGACCACGATCCCGCACCCGAACGTCCTGCCGCTCGACGGTCCGGCCCCGGTCGGCGCACCCTCCGAGCGGATCGTCGTCGGGATGCACCTCCGCGACCTCCGTCCGAACATCGACGCGGTCGTCGCCACCCGGACGCTGCTCGCCGCCGTGGCACTGCTGCGCGCGCGGGGCGCCGACGTGGTGGGTCGGATCCACCTGAACGACCGCGTCCGGGACCCGGAGACGGCGGCACGCGTGGCGGACCTCGTGGGACGGTCGAGTAGCGATGTCCAGGACGCCGACCTCGAGCTGGTCCGGGGCCCCCGACTCTCCGACGCCGACCTCGCCCGGTCCATCGCCGACCTCGACGTCGCGCTCCTGCCCTACGGCCACGGCACGCACTCCGGGTGGGTCGAGCTGTGCTTCGACCTCGGGGTCCCGGTCGTCGGCCCGCGCGTCGGGCACGCTGCCGATCAGCACCCGGGGTCCTTCCGGTCGTTCGACCGCGGAGACGCCGAGTCGCTCGCCGCCGCCATCACCGAGGCCACGGCCATGGGAGCCTCGACGAGCGCGACCACGGCGACGGTACAGGCGCAGACCGCGGCCCGCCCCGGCTCCCCGGCCCGCGCCGGCTCCTCGACCCGCCCCGGCTCCCCGGCCCGCGCCGACCGGATCGCGGCCCGCCGCGCCGAGCGCCGGGTCGAGCGCCGCGCGATCCAGGCCGCCCACCGCGCCGTCTACGCCGCCGCGATGGCGACCGCATGACCGTCCGCCCGCTCCGCATCGCGGTCATCGCACCCATCCGCTACCCCATCGCCCAGCCGCACGCCGGCGGCCTCGAGTCCTCGGTGTGGAACCAGGTCCGGACGCTCCGGTCGCGCGGCCACGACGTCCTGCTCTGCGCCACCGAGGGGTCCGACTTCCTCGACGGCGGCCCTGACGAGTTCACGATCCCCGGTCTCGTCTGGGACGACCCCTCCGAGGCGACGGACACCACGTACCCGGCCGGCTACCTGGACGTGGCGTTCGCGGCGCTCGACCGAGCGCTGGCCTACGTCCGCGAGCATGCGGACCGGTTCGACATCGTCGACAACCACTGCCTCCACGGGCTCCCACTCGGCTGGGCCGACCGTCTCGGCGTGCCCATGGTGTCGACGCTGCACACGCCGGCCCTCCCGTCCATGCTCGAGGCGCACGCCGCCACCGCCGAACCGCGGAGTGCGTTCCTGTCCGTCGGGGAGCACACCGCGGCCGAGTGGCGCCGCGAGGGGATCGAGTCCACGGTCGTGCCGAACGGCATCGACACCGACGCGTGGCGGCTCGGGTCCGGCGGCCCCGACCTCGTGTGGACCGGGCGGATCGTCCCCGAGAAGGGCACCCACCTGGCGCTCGAGGCAGCTGCGGCAGCCGGTCGGCGGATCGTGCTCGCGGGGCGGATCGGCGATGCCGAGTACTTCGCCGAGCACGTGGAACCCCGACTCGGACCCGACGCGGAGTACGTCGGCGTCCTCGGGCAGCACGCCCTGCAGGAGCTCGTCGGCCGGAGCGCCTGCGCGCTCGTCACACCAGTGTGGGAGGAGCCGTTCGGACTCGTCATCGCCGAGGCGCTCGCGACCGGGACCCCCGTCGTGAGCTTCGACACCGGCGGCATCCCGGAGGTCGTCGGTGCGTCGACCGGCGCGGTGCTCGTCCCGGTGGGCGACGTCCGCGCGATGGCGACCGCGGCCGTCACGCTCGCGGACACCGTCGCGGCCGAACCGTGGCGGCGTGTGGACATCCGAGGCGACGCCGTGGACCGGTTCTCCCTGGACCAGCGGAGCGCGCGGCTCGAGGCGATCTACGCCGGGCTCGTCGCGGGCCACCGGCACCGCCCCAGGAGCATCCGCCCCGGCGTCCGTGCCCGGGCGACGGCATGACGACGATCGGCTGGTACGTCCACCACCACGGGGCCGGACACCTGACCCGCTTCCTCGCGATCCGGCAGCACCTCGACGCCGACGTCGCCGTGGTCAGCTCGATGCCGGCCCCGCGCGTCCTCCCGCCCGGGACGACCTGGACGCTCCTGCCGCGCGACGACGAGCCCGTCGAGCACGCCGACGGCTCGGTGCACCTGCCCGAGGACGCGTCCCCGACCGCGAACGGCCTGCTCCACTGGGCACCGCTCGGGCACCCGGGCCACCGGGCGCGGTTCGCCGCGATCGCCGCACTCGTCACCGACCGTGACCTCGCCGCGTTCGTCGTCGACGTCTCGGTCGAGGTCACGCTCTTCGTCCGACTGCTCGGCGTGCCGACGGTCGTGATGACCCAGCCCGGCGACCGCTCGGACCTGCCGCACCGGCTCGCGTACGACGCGGCCGACCGCATCATCGCGCCGTGGCCGGCGGGTCAGCACGACTCGGACGCACTCGAGCGGGTCGCGGACCGCGTCCGCCACGTCGGCGGGATCTCCCGCCACGACGGTCGCGCAGACGCGACCCTCGGCGACACGGCCGGGAGGATCGTGGTGCTCGGATCCGTCGTCCCGCCGCCGATGGACGGCGGGGCACCGCAGGTCGTCGTGGACCACCTGGCCGATGCGGCCGCAGCGACGCCCGAGACCTCGTGGGCGGCCATCGGCGGCACCCCGGACACCTGGCGCGAGGACCCGTGGGACCTCATCCGCACCGCCGAGGTCGTGGTGACGGCCGCGGGGCAGAACAGTGTCGCGGACCTCGCGGCAGCGGGTGCCCACGCCGTCGTCATCCCGCAGGCACGACCGTTCGACGAGCAGGTCGCGACCGGGCGGGCACTCGCCGCGGCCGGCCTCGCGGTCGTCCTCGACGCGTGGCCGGAGACTGAGGCGTGGCCGGAGCTCCTCGCGCGCGCCAGGGCGCTCGAGCCCGCGTGGGACCGCTGGGGCACGGCGGGTGCAGCGCGTCGTGCGGCGGACGTCATCCTCGAGGTCGCATCGTGACCAGCCACGGGCCTGCCGGAGCGGGCACCGTCGTGATCACCCTCTGCTCCGCCGCACGGATCGACCACGTGCGAGAGCAGCAGCGCCTGCTCTCGCGTTGGCCCGAGGAGCCCGCGCGTGTCGTGGTCTGGCTCGACGACACCGAGCCGCCCGCCTTCCCGGACGCCATGGTCGTCCGGACGCCACCCGGACCCCTCGGGCTGCGTCTCGCCGCCGGGCGGAACGCGGGTGCCGCAGCCGCCATCGACCTCGGGGCGTCGGTCCTGGTGTTCCTCGACGCCGACTGCGTCCCCGGGCCGGGCCTCGTCCCGATGTACCTGCGGGCCGCGACCGCGCACCCGGGTGCGCTGCTCGTCGGACCGGTGACGTACCTCCCGGCCGGGTTCGCACTCGGCGGTGGTGAGACGCTCGACCAGGCGACGCGTCCGCATCCGGCGCGTCCTGCGCCCGCGGCCGGGACCACCGTCGTCGGCGGCGACCACGAGTACCCGCTGTTCTGGTCGTTGTCGTTCGCCGTCCGGGCCGAGGTCTGGACCGCGCTCGGCGGGTTCGACGAGGCGTACGAGGGGTACGGCGGCGAGGACACCGACTTCGCCTTCACCGCCCGGGAGCAGGGTGTGCCGCTCGTCTGGGTCGGTGGGGCGGACGCCTACCACCAGCACCACCCGACGTCCTCCCCGCCCTGGCAGCACCTCGACGACATCCTGCGGAACGGCGCGGTCTTCGCCGGTCGGTGGGGGGAGTGGCCGATGGGCGGCTGGCTCGACGCCTTCGCCGCCGACGGTGCGATCGAGCGGACGCCAGAGGGGTGGGCGCGGGTCAGCGCTCGAAGCGTGCCGACGACTCGTCGCTGAGCGCCACCTCGACGCGCATCCGCATGTTGTCGGACATGGCCGGGAGGCCGGACACCGTCCGCCACTCGGCCTCGGTGTTCTCGCCGTCGGCCGGGTGCGGGTCCCCGCTCACCCACCGGCAGCGGAAGACGAGGTCCATGTACTGCGCCTCGTCGCCGTTCGGGTAGCGCATCGGCGGGATCGTCTGCACCCACGCGAGGCGCTCGGCGACCGCCACGACGCCGGCCTCCTCGAGGACCTCGCGCTCGGCGGCGACGGCGGGCTGCTCACCGGGGTCGACGATGCCGGTCACGGGGGTCCAGGCGCCGTTGTCCGCGCGCCGGACGACGAGGAGCTGCTGGTCGCCGCCCTCGCCCCGTGTCACGACGGCCGTCACGCCGGTCAGCCAGAGGAGATCGTGCCCGACCTGCTCGCGGAGTGCCAGGACGAAGTCGGGGGTGGCCATGCCTCCACCGTACCGATCTGCCGCACGCCAGTCTCCACCTGGTCATGACCAGTCCAGCCGATCCGCAATAGGGTGGGGATCGCCATGGAAATCATCATCCTGCCCAACGCCGCCGAGGTCGGCCGTGTCGCCGCGGCCAAGATCGCCTCCATCGTCGCCCGGAAGCCCAGCGCCGTCATCGGCCTGGCCACCGGCTCGAGCCCCCAGGGCATCTACACGGATCTCGAACGCCGCGTCCGCGCCGGCGAGATCTCCTTCGCCGAGGCCCGCGGCTTCGCCCTCGACGAGTACGTCGGCATCCCGCTCGACCATCCCGAGAGCTACGCGAGCGTCATCGCCCGTGACGTCGTCGAACCGCTCGGGTTCGAGCCGTCCAGGGTCCGCGTGCCGGACGGTCGTGCCACCGACATCGAGTTCGCCGCCAAGGAGTACGACGCCGCGATCCGCGCCGCGGGCGGCATCGACGTCCAGATCCTCGGCATCGGGGCGAACGGACACATCGGGTTCAACGAGCCGACGTCGTCGTTCGCCTCGCGCACCCGCATCAAGACCCTCGCCCCGGACACCCGGCAGGCGAACGCGCGGTTCTTCGACTCGATCGACCAGGTCCCGACGCACTGCATGACCCAGGGCCTCGGCACGATCCTCGAGGCGGGGAACCTCGTCCTCGTCGCCCAGGGCGAGGCGAAGGCGGCCGCCATCGCCGGCGCGGTCGAGGGTCCGCTCAGCGCGATGCTCCCCGGGTCGGCCCTGCAGCTGCACGAGCACGCGACGGTCGTGGTCGACGAGGCGGCCGCATCCCGGCTCACGCTCGGCGACTACTACCGCTGGACCTACGACAACAAGCCGGAGTGGCAGCGGTTCGAGTAGCCCTGTTCCTTCCGCAAAACGCGACGTTGGCCGGTTCTCGCAGAGACATTGCTCTGCGAGAACCGGCCAACTCGGTGTTTTCCGGAGGAGGACGGGTCAGTCCTCGGAGACGGTGACCGTGACCTCGATGTTGCCCCGCGTGGCGTTCGAGTAGGGGCAGACCTTGTGTGCCGCGTCGGCGAGGGCCTGCGCCTGGTCGTGCTCCATGCCGGGGATGACGACCTCGAGGAGCACCGCGAGCTGGAAGCCACCCTCGCCGTTCGGGCCGATCTGGACGCGTCCGCCGACGGACGAGTCGGTGACCTTGACCTTCTGCGAGCGGGCGACGCCCTGCAGCGCGGAGTGGAAGCACGCGGCGTAGCCGGCGGCGAACAGCTGCTCGGGGTTCGCGCCGTTGCCGGAGCCGCCCATGTCCTTCGGGATCGCCATGTCGAGGTCGAGCGTTCCGTCGCTCGTGGCGACGTGGCCGTTGCGGCCCTCGCCGGTGGAGAGCGCTTCTGCCGTGTAGAGGACGTCCATGCGGTGTTCCTTTCGGTGGTGCGGACCTGCGGTCCGTGAGCGTCGGCGCGCGCTGGCACCGCGCCTCCAGTCCGGGATCAGGACGGACTGGAGGCGCGGCTAGCGTGCGTCGGCGGTGGTCGCCTGCATCCCCGCCGTGAGGCGGTGCAGGGTGTCGATGAGCTCGCGTGCCTCGTCGAGGGACCCGAGCTGGGTCCCTCCGGCGATGCACGCGGGCACGTGCGCGAGCTCCGCGCGGAGGGTGCGCCCGTGGTCCGTGACGTCGACCGTGACGACGCGCTCGTCCTCGATGCTCCGGGTCCTGGTGACGATCCCGGCCTCGTCCATCCGGCGGAGGAGCGGGGAGAGCGTGCCGGAGTCCAGGTCGAGGCGGTCGCCGAGCGTGCCGACCGTCAACGGACCGTCCGACCAGAGCAGCACGAGCACCAGGTACTGCGGGTACGTCAGGTTCCAGGGGGCGAGTAGTGCGCGGTACGCCTGGGTCGTGGCGCGGGAGGCCGCGTAGAGCGAGAAGCAGACCATCTCGTCGACGGGACTGCTCTCGGTTGCCATGGCCCAACGATTGCACACAACTGAGTTGTGCACAATGAGTATGCGCTGTGAGGGGGACCCGTCATCCGGGTACGGTGCTCCGAATGCAGCCTGTGTCGCGCTTCGAGATCCTCCGCACCATCGGGCAGGCGCTCCTCGGCGCCGTCCTGCTCTTCACCGGGACGGTGCACCTCACCGTCGGACGGGAGTCGTTCCGCGCCCAGGTGCCGCCGTGGGTGCCGCTCCCCGTCGACACGGTCGTGGTGCTCTCCGGCATCGCCGAGCTCGTCCTCGGGCTGGCGCTCGTGCTCGTGTGGAAGCGGCCGGCCCGGAACGTCGTCGGCTGGCTCGTGGCACTGTTCTTCGTCGTGATCTTCCCGGGGAACATCGCGCAGCTCGTCGACCACCGGAGCACGTTCGGGCTGAGCTCGGACACAGCCCGGGCGGTGCGGCTGGTGTTCCAGCCGATCCTCGTGCTCTGGGCACTGTGGGCCACCGGCGCGTGGCGAGCATGGCGCGAGCACCGTCGCGCACGTCGGGTCAGCGCGGCCTGAGCGCGCGGCTCACCTGGCGCCGAGCGCGCGGCTCACCGGGTGCCGAGCGCGCGGCTCACCGGGTGCCGAGCGCTCCGGCGAGTCGGTCGAGTGCCTCACGGAGGGTCTCCTCCGAGCACCCGAAGTTGAACCGCACGTGCCCCGCTCCCTGCGTCCCGAAGTCGGGGCCGTGCCCGAGCGCGACCCCCGCCGCGTCGAGGATCGGCCCGGCGGGGTCGTCGCCCCAGGGCAGCGCGCGGAGGTCGAGCCACGCCAGGTACGACGCCTGCGGCTGCCGGTAGCCGACCCCGGGGAGCGCCTCGGGCAGGAGCTCTGCGAGCAGCCGACGGTTGCCCTGGAGCTCGCCGAGCAGGGTCTCGAGCCAGGGCTCGCCCTCGCGGAACGCCGCCACGCTCGCCACGTACCCGAGGATGCTCGTACGTGCGACGACCTCGTGCGACATGGCGTCGAACCAGCCCCCGGCCCGTTCGCTCCCACCGATCATCAGCGCGCACTTCGTCCCGGCGATGTTCCACGCCTTGCTCGCCGACGTGACCGCGACGCCGACCGCAGCCGCTTCCGGACATGCGGCCAGGAACGGCGTGAACACAGCGTCGGCGTGCACGAGCGGCGCGTGGATCTCGTCGCTCACCACGACGGCGTCGAACTCCGCCGCGAGCCGGGCGAGTGCGGCGAGCGACTCCGCGGTGTGCACGAGGCCGAGCGGGTTGTGCGGGTTGCAGAGGAGGACCGTGCGGGCACCGGTCTCGAACGCGGCGCGGACACCGTCGAGGTCGATCGACCAGAGCGCCGAGGTCTCGAAGGGGTCGGCGGGGTCCGCCGGTCGGACGAGCGGGACCTCGGTCGGGGTGCAGGCGGCCTCGATGACGAGGTCCCAGAACGGCGGGTAGACCGGCGGCATGATCACGACCTGGTCGCCGGGAGTCGTCACCTGCCGGAGCGTCTCCACGATCGCGACGGAGACGTCGGTGGTCGTCCGGACGAGGTCGGGCTCGACGTGCCATCCCCAGCGACGCTCGGCGAAGTCGGCGTAGGCGTCCGGGAGTTCGCGCGTCCGCCCGAGGTAGCCCGTGTCACTCGCCTGCACGGCCCGGACCATCGCATCCCGCACCGGCTCGGCGAGCGTGCAGTCCATCTCCGCCACGAACATCGGCAGGACCTCGGGCGGGAAGGCGGTGAACTTCTCGCTCGTGCGGGTGGCGCGGGCATCGAACGGGGAGATCATGACGCTCATGGGGTCCATCCTGTCGGTCGGCTGGCCGGGAAGTCACGTTCGTGACGCATCGAGTGCCGAAGTGGCGCACGTGCGCCGCCTCGGCGGGACCAGAACGTGGCCCGGGACCGGGACCGGGACCGGGACCGGGACCGGGACCGGGATCGAGATCGGGATCGGGACCGTGATCGGGATCGAGACCGTGATCGGCCTGGAGGGACGGCTCGGCTACCGCAGGGCGTCCACCGCCCGGCGGGCTGCCGCGACCACCGACGGGTCCGTCACGGAGTGCACGTCGTCCTGCGCGCCCATCGGGACCCGGCCCGCCCTGGTCGTCGTCGGGCGGACCGGAGCCCGGCGCTTCGCGGACAGGTGTACGGCCGCGAGACCCGTCGCAGCGAGCGCGCCGACGTCCTCGGGTGAGACACCCCCACCCGCCTGGACCTGCACGCCCTCGGCCGCGAGCACCATCCGCGCGAGTGTGTCGATCCCCGCCGGGGCGACGGGTGCGCCGCCCGAGGTCAGGACGCGGGTGACGCCGAGCCGGGGGAGCGTCCCGGCGGCGACGACGGGGTCGGCCGTGCGGTCGATGGCCCGGTGCACCGTGACCTCGATGCCGGGCGCGGTCTGTCGAGCGACGTCCACGAACCGCCCGATGACCGTCTCGTCGAGCGTGCCGTCGAGACGGAGCGCGCCCACCACGACGCCGGCGACACCCGCTGCCGCGATGGATCGGACCTCGCGCAGCATCGTGTCGATGTCGTCGTCGTCGTAGTGGAAGTCGCCCGGCCGCGACCGGACGAGTGCGTGCACCGGGATGCCGGTCGCGACGGCGGCCTCGACGAGCCCCTGCGACGGGGTGACCCCGCCGAGCTCGAGTGCGGCGCAGAGCTCGATCCGGTCGGCCCCTCCGTCGCGTGCGATGACGGCGCCGGCGGTGGAGACGACGGCGATCTCGAGCGCCAGACACCGCCCTCCGGACACCGCACCGTGCTCGGGAGCGGTGTCGTGTGCGGACGGCGGTGTGGTGTCGGCCGTGCTCAATCGTCGGCTCCGGTCAGGGGCTGGTCGGACGCGGGGATGATCCGCGCGGACAGGTCGGGCTCGTGCTCGAACGAGCGGTCGAACGGGAACATCGGCCGGCGGATGCGCTCGTGTCCGAGGCGGACGAGGTCCTGGTCGACGCCGCCGGGGGTGAGCCCGAGCATCCAGTCGGCGGACATGTCGAACAGCTCCGGCTCGAGGTACCCGATCTTGACGATGACGATGTCCGCCGATCGGGGGTCGAGGTCGAGGTCCGTGAAGTCGTGCTCGTGGTGGTACGGCTTCCGCAGCTCGGTGAGGATCGCGAACACGCTCCCGACCTGCAGGACGACCTCGGTCACGGCGTCGGCGTCCCCGTGCCGGATCGCGTGGACCCGCCCGGTCATGGTGAGCGGTCCGGCGTGCCGATCGTCGACCTCGGCCCCCGCCGTCACCGTGACGGTCGCCCCGACCCCCGCGGCGACGGCCGTGGTGATCGCCCGCGGACCGGGGACGCTGGCGTAGACCACGGTGGGGCCGTCGGCAGACCGGAACTCGGGGCGGGCGAGGAGCTCGGTGAGCCCCCAGGTCATGTCCCCTGCGCCGCCCGCCGTCGGGTTGTCGCCGGAGTCGGAGATGAAGTACGGGCGGGCATCGGACGCGAGCGCGGCGTCGAGGCACTCGTCGAAGGAGCCGGTCGGCGCGACGAACCGGAACTCGTCGCGCGCGTCCCAGATCGAGCGCGCGAGCCGTTCGGCGCCGGCGGCCACGGCGGCCTCGTCCCAGCCGGTGACCACGACCACGGCACGGTTCCGTGGCTCGTCGGCCCAGGCGTACCCGACCCAGATCGCGGCGTCGATCACCCCGTCCGTGGCCTCGACGCCGGGCACGGCCGCGTAGATGTGCTTCGCCGGTTCGATGCGCGTGGACGTCTGCTCCCCGGGGAGCAGCACGGGCACGGGGATCCACGCCTTGACCGGACGACGGAGGCCGACGCTGCCAGCGCCAGCCGTGCCTCCCGTCCGTTCCGCGGTGTCCGCAGTGGCAGACGCGGTGCCGGAGGCAGTGGCGGACGAGGCCTCGCCCGGTGCGGGCTGCGCCGCGAGCAGCGCGAGCAGGTTCCGGACACCGCGCTCCTTCGTGTCCCAGGCGTCCTCGTGCGGCGCCATCCGGTAGCAGGTGATGAGGTCCGACATGTGCGCGAGCTCCCGCGAGACGTTCCCGTGCAGGTCCATCGTCGTCCCGACGAGCACGTCCGCCCCGGTCACGGCACGGATCCGCGCGAGGAGGAGCGCCTCGGCGTCGTCGAGTCCCTCGACCGTCATCGCGCCGTGGATGTCGTACCAGAGCGCGTCGACCGGGGTGGTCGCGACGATGTCGGCCAGCCGCGCGAGCAGTTCCTCCGCGAGCTCGTCGAAGGCAGCCCGCGTGACGATCCCACCCGGCAGCGACTTGCCGACGAGTGCACCGCGCCAGTCGGCGGCCTCGCGGAGCTCGGACCCCGGCTGCGTGAAGGGGTAGCGCTCGATGACCTCGTCGCCGCGCAGCGGGTGGAACGCCGGAGCGTCCGTCCGGGCCGGGGAGAACGTCGAGGACTCGATGCCGAGCCCCGCGATCGCGATCACGGGGCGGCGGACGGTGGACGACGTCGCGGGATCAGTGGACACGGTTCCTCCGGATGGTGGGGGTGGTTGCGGTGGTGGTGATGGCGTCGAGCGTGGCCGAGAGCGCGCGCTGCAGGGCGAACTGCCCCGCTCCGACGAGCCCGGCGTCCGCCCCGAGCGACGCCCGCTCGATCGCCAGGTGCTGCGTGACGAGCGGGTGGCAGCCCTCGTAGAGCTGGCTCCGGACCGCGGCGACGAACGGCTCGAGCGTCGAGAGGATGCCGCCGAGGTAGACCGCGTCGGGGTTGAAGAAGTTCACGTTCGCGGAGAGGACCTCGCCGAGGTACTTGCCGGCTCGGCGGACGGCCCGCGTGGCCGCCGGGTGTGCGTCGGACGCGAGCCGGACGACGTCGTTGGTGGTCTCGACCGCCCGGACCTCGCCGTCGTCGGTGATCGTCACGCCGGCCTCGCCCAGGATCCGGACGAGCGCCGCCCCGGACGCGATGGTCTCGAGACACCCGGTGTTCCCGCACGAGCACGGGATGTCGCCGGCGGCGTCGATCCGCACGTGCGTGATGTCGCCGGCCGCCCCGGTCGCGCCGCGGTACAGGCGGCCGTCGGCGATGATCCCCGCACCGATCGCCGACCCCGCCTTCACCATGATCGCCTGGCGGCGCTCCGCGGGCTGGACGGCCTGCTCGCCGACGGCCATGCAGTTCGCGTCGTTGTCGATCGCCGTCGGGACACCGAACCGTTCGGTCAACCACGCGGCGACCTCGAACCCGTTCCAGCCCGGCATCCGGCTCGGCAGGTCCACGATCCCCGCCTCGACGTCGACGGGACCGGGCAGGCTGACCCCGACGCCGCGGAGCGCCCCGCGACCGCGTGCCTCGACGAGGCCCTCCATCAGACCAGCGAGCCGCTCGAGGCCGGCGACGGGGCCGTCGTCCATCGAGAACGGCACGTTCGCGACGTCACTGAGCCCGCCGCCCGGCAGGACGATCCCGATGCGGACGTGCCCACCGCCGACGTCGGCCGCGACGGCGTACTCGTCGACGCCCCCGAGCCGGAGCGCCTTGCGGGGACGACCACCGGTCGAGGCGGTGGTGCCCTGCTCCGCGACGATGCCGCGCTCGATGAGCTGCCCGACCGTCAGTGACACGGTCGACGGCGCCGCACCGAGCAGCGTGGCGATCTCCGTGCGGCTCGTCGCCTGCCCGGACGCGATCAGCTCGAGGACGCGCGCGCTGAGCTCAGACACCGCGGCTACTTCGTTCGATCATGAGGCACTTACTTCTGCGAGAGGGGCTGAGTCTGGACGAGTCGACGTGCGACCGACTGTAGCGGCCTCTGGCGTCCCGGGAGTTTCCGCAGAACGGCAGTAACGCACTTGTTACCGTCGAGGGTTTGTTTTTCCAGTGCCTTTGGCCATTGACTGTGGGAACACCCATCCGGACCCGTCGTCCGACACCCATCCGGGCCCGTCGCCCGACACCTAGGAGAACCCCATGTCGAAGCCCCGCCGCCTGGCTCTCATCGCCGGCGTCGCCATCGCTGCGAGTGCCCTGCTCGCCGGATGTGCCGGTGGGTCGAACGCGTCCACGTCGGACTCCGACGAGATCAACTACGCGCTCCCCGCCAACTTCACGCCGAACTGGATCCTCCCGATCGGCACCGCCGCGCACCTGAACACCAACAACAGCTCGATCGCGCACTCGCTGTGGGAGCCCCTCGTGGCCTACGACGGCTCCACCGGCAAGATCGCGTGGAACAAGGCCGGTTCCATCGCGACCGCCGCGGACTTCGCCGAGGACGGCAAGAGCGTCACGGTGACCCTCGGGGACCGCACGTGGAGCGACGGCAAGCCCATCACGTCACGCGACGTCGAGTTCTGGTTCAACCTCATCACGGCGAACAAAGCGCAGTGGGCCAGCTACAACGAGGGCAAGGCGCCGGACAACTGGACCTCGTTCAAGACGGTCGACGACACCCACTTCACCCTGACGTTCGACAAGACGTACAACAACGACTGGATGCTCGCGAACGAGTTGAGCCTCATCACGCCGCTGCCGCAGCACGCGTGGGACAAGACCTCGGCGTCGGGATCGGTCGGGAACGCGGACGAGACCACCGCGGGCGCCAAGCAGGTCTGGAAGTACCTCAACACCGCCGCGAAGGACATCTCCGGCTACGCGACGAACCCGCTCTGGAAGACGATCAGCGGCCCGTACGGCATCGACTCGTTCTCCACGTCGGGCAAGGTCGTCCTCGCTGCGAACGGCAAGTACGACGGCAACGAGAAGCCGGCGATCACGACGGTGAACCTGCTGCCCTTCACGACGGCGGACGCCGAGACGAACGCGCTGCGGTCCGGATCCGTCGACTACGGCTACATCAGCGCCTCGGACATCGACCAGAAGAGCTCGTTCACCGCGAAGGGCTACGACGTCGAGCCCTGGAGCGGCTGGTCGATCACCTACATGCCGTACAACTTCAACAACCCGACGATGGGTCCGGTCTACAAGCAGCTCTACGCCCGTCAGGCCGTGCAGATGTCGATCGACCAGACCGCGCTGTCCAAGGTCGTGTTCAACGGCACGGCGGTCCCCGGCTACGGTCCGGTGCCGCAGGCGCAGACCTCGGACTTCGTGTCCGAGACGCAGAAGGACAACCCGTACCCGTTCTCGACCTCGAAGGCCAAGGCGCTCCTCACGAGCCACGGCTGGACCGCGAAGGGCGGGACGATGGTCTGCACCGACCCCGGGACCGGCGACAGCCAGTGCGGCGAGGGCGTCGACCAGGGCACCAAGTTCCAGATGCAGGTCCTGTCGCAGTCCGGCTCGACCGTGACCGACAACATGATGAGCGCGATCCAGTCCTCGCTCGCCAAGACCGGCATCGACTTCTCGATCAAGACGGCCCCGGTGAACTCGGTCCTCTCGCAGACGCCGCAGTGCACCGCCGACCAGGACATCTGCAAGTGGCAGCTGTCGTTCTTCGGCACCGCCGGCAGCTGGTACTTCGCGGCCTACCCCACGGGTGACTCGCTGTTCCAGACGAACGGCGGCTCGAACTTCGGGAACTACTCGGACGCCGACGTCGACCAGCTCATCACCGCGAGCACGACGAGCACCGACTCCACCGCGGTCCAGGACTACTCCGCCGCCGTGGCGAAGGACCTCCCGGTGATCTGGCTGCCGAGCCCCGACTACCAGATCTCGGTCGTCAAGACCGGGCTGACGGGCGGCTCGTTCGACCAGGACTCCCTGGCGAACTTCCACCCCGCGCAGTGGAAGTGGAGCAAGTGACCACTGCGCTCCACCTCGGCAAACGCGTGCTGCAGGCCGTCGTCGTCATCCTCATCGTGACGATCGTCGTGTTCGCCCTGCTACACACGCTCCCCGGGGGTCCCGCACGCGGGATCCTCGGGGCGCAGGCCACCGCCCAGCAGCTCGCCGCGTTCAACCGTGAGCAGGGCCTCGACAAGCCGCTCGTGGTGCAGTACTTCTACTACCTCGGGACGCTGTTCCGCGGCGACCTCGGCTCGTCGTACTCGCTGAACGAGCCGGTCACCCAGCTGATCGTCGAGCGGCTCCCGAAGACGCTCGTGCTGACGATCCTGTCGGCCGTCGTCGCACTCGTCATCGCGATCCCGCTCGGGATGTGGCAGGCCGTCCGGCGGAACAAGCCGGTCGACTACGTCGTCACGACGCTGGCGTTCGTGGCGTACTCGACGCCGGTGTTCTTCCTCGGGCTCGTCATCATCATCGTGTTCAGCCAGGTCCTCCCGTGGTTCCCGTCCCAGGCTCCGAGCGGATCGACCCTGACCGAGGTGTTCCAGGACCCGGCGGGCCTGGTGCTCCCCGTGGTCACCGGCGCCGCTGCGATGATCGCGGTCTTCAGCCGGTACATGCGGAGCGCGACGCTCGAGAACCTGCAGGAGGACTACGTCCGCACCGCCCGCGCCGGTGGTGCGACGCGCGGTGCGATCCTCCGCCGTCACGTGTTCCGGAACTCGCTCACCCCGGTGATCGCGATGCTCGGCTACTACGTGCCGGTCCTGTTCGGCGGCGCACTCGTCGTCGAACAGCTCTTCAACTACCCGGGCATGGGCCTGTTGTTCTGGAGTGCGGCGCAGTCGTCGGACTACCCGGTGCTGCTCGGCTGCGTGCTCGTCATCTCGATCGCGACCGTCGTCGGCACGCTGCTCGCCGACGTGGTGCAGTCCATCGTCGATCCCCGTGTGAAGGCAGGCCAGGCATGAGCACGATCCAACTGTCACCAGACGCGCCCGGCTCCGTCGTCGACGTCGTCGGCACGCCACCCGGCAACCTCGCGATCCGCCGGTTCCTCCGGAACCGGCTCGCCGTGATCGGCCTCGCGGTCGTCGTGCTGTTCGTGCTGTTCTGCTTCGTCGGCCCGCTCCTGTTCCCGACCGACCAGACGCACACCGACCTGTCGAGCGCGAACCTCGTGCCGGGTGCCGGGCACCTGCTCGGGACGGACGCGGTGGGCCATGACGAGCTCGGCCGGCTGATGTACGGCGGCAAGGTCTCCCTGCTCGTCGGACTCGCCGCGGGACTGCTCGCGACCGTCATCGGCACGCTCTGGGGTGCGGTCGCCGGGTACGCGGGCGGCTGGGTGGACGCGGTGATGATGCGGGTGGTCGACGCCGGCATCGCGATCCCCGCGCTGTTCATCCTGCTCGTCATCTCGGCGATCTCGACTCCGGACGTCCTGGGACTCATCGTCATCCTCGGCTTCGTGTCGTGGCTCGTCCCGTCGCGGCTCATCCGTGCCGAGACACTGACCCTGAAGAACCGCGACTACGTCCTGACGCTCCGCGCGATCGGCGGCACGCACGCCCGCGCGGTGATGCGACACGTCCTGCCGAACTCGGTGTCGACGATCGTCGTCGCCGCGACGTTCCAGATCGCCGACGCCATCCTCCTCGTCGCGTACGTGTCCTACCTCGGGCTCGGGGTGCAGCCGCCCGCGACGGACTGGGGCGGGATGCTCTCTGCGGGTCTCACCGCCGCCTACTCCGGGCGGTGGTGGCTCATCCTGCCGCCGGGGCTCGCGGTGATCCTCGTGGTCTGCGCGTTCAACGCCATCGGCGACGGCCTGCGTGACGCGTTCGACGTCCGGGGACGCGGATGACCGCCGGCGGCGACGAGATCGGGACGGGCATGACCTCCACCACCACACTCGACCCGTCCTCCGTCGCGCCGATCCTCGACGTCGAGGACCTCGGCGTGACGTTCAGCACCGAGACCGGCGACGTGCCGGCGGTCCGCGGGGTGTCCCTCCGGGTCCGGCCCGGTGAGACCCTGGCGCTCGTCGGCGAGTCCGGGTCCGGCAAGTCGACGATCGCCCTCGCCGCGATGGGGCTGCTCTCGCCGAACGCCACGGCGAGCGGCCGTGCGTCGATCGACGGCACGGACGTCGTCGCCGCGTCGGAGCAGACCCTCGACGGGCTCCGCGGACAGACCGTGTCGATGGTGTTCCAGGAGCCGGCGACGGCGCTCGACCCGCTGACCCGGATCGGTGCCCAGATCGCCGAGGTCATCCGGAACCACCGGTCGGTGTCCGCTCGGGCAGCGGCGACCGAGGCCGTCGAGCTCCTCCGCCGGGTCGGCATCCCCGATCCGGAGCAGCGGTCCTCGGCGTTCCCGTTCCAGCTCTCCGGAGGGCAGCGGCAGCGCGTCGTCATCGCGATGGCGATCGCGAACGAGCCGCGGCTGCTCATCGCGGACGAACCGACCACGGCACTCGACGTGACGGTGCAGGCGGAGATCCTCGAGCTGCTCCGCCGTCTGGCGATCGACACCGGCACGGGTGTGCTCCTCGTGACGCACAACATGGGCGTCGTCGCGGACTTCGCGGACCGGGTCGCGGTGATGCTGCAGGGCGAGATCGTCGAGACCGGTCCGGTCGAGGAGGTGCTGCTCCGCCCCCAGCACGCGTACACGCAGCGGCTGCTCGCCGCGGTGCCGCGACTCGACGTCGCGGAGCCGGGGACGGTGCGGTCCGTCACGCCGGTCGCGGAGCCGGTGACCACCGGGACGCCGGACGGGAGGCACGGGGAGACCCCGGTCGTCGACCTCCGTGGCGTCGGGGTCACCTTCGGCAGGGGCCGTCGTGCCGTCCACGCCCTCGACGGCATCGACATCACGGTGCACGCGGGCGAGACGCTCGGGCTGGTGGGCGAGTCCGGGTCCGGCAAGTCGACCGCGGCCAGGGTCGCGCTCGGGCTCATCGCCCCGACGACCGGCAGCGCGTCGCTGTTCGGCCAGGACCTCCGGCGCACGAAGGGCCGCGCACGCCGTGCACTCCAGGCCGGCATCGGTGTCGTCCTGCAGGACCCGGTCGCCTCGCTCGACGCGCGGATGGACGTCGGGGAGTGCATCGCGGAGCCGCTCAGGGTGCACCGACGGGGGATGGGTGCTGCGGAGCGTGACGCCCGCATCGCCGAGGTCCTGGACGCCGTGCGACTGCCGCGCGGACTCGCGAACCGTGCACCCCGCGAGCTCTCCGGCGGCCAGCGGCAGCGGGTCAGCCTCGCGCGTGCGCTGGTCCTGTCGCCCCGGCTCCTGGTGGCCGACGAACCGACGAGTGCCCTCGACGTCAGTGTGCAGCAGACCGTGCTCGAGGTCATCACGGAGCTCCAGGACGAGCTCGGGTTCGCCTGCCTGTTCGTCTCGCACGACCTGGCCGTCGTGCAGCACTTCGCCGAGCGCGTCGTCGTGATGCGCCAGGGTCGGATCGAGGAGCAGGGGCCGACCTCGTCGACGCTCCTGCATCCGGAGACCGACTACACCCGTCGGCTGCTCGCGGCCGTCCCCGTCCCGGACCCGGTCCTGCAGCGGCAGCGTCGGACGGAGCGGCAGGCAGCACTCGCCGCGGGGGCGACCGACCTCGACGACGGTCGCGCCACCGGTGCGGCGGACGTCACCGTGGGTGAGGCGCCCGCGGACGGACCGCGGTCGTGAGCCGCACGGACGTCCCGACCACGATCCTCCCGGCTGCTCGGGTTCCACGCGTGCTCGCCGGCATCGACATCGGGGGCACCAACACGAAGGTGCTCGTCGCGTCCGAGGACCTGGTCGTGCTCGACCGCCTCGACGTGTCGACCCCGGCGCACGAGGGGGGTGCGGCCATCGTCGCTACCGCCGTCGCCGCGGTGCGGGAGCTCCTCCGTCGCACCGGACCCGTCGAGCTCGTCGGCGTCGGTGTCGGCGCTGCCGGCGTCGTCGATCCGCGGACCGGACACGTGCTGGTCACGGCGGACTCGTTCACCGGGTGGGCCGGGTTCGGTGTCACCGCGGCCGTCGAGGCGGAGTTCGGCGTGCCGGCGACTCTCGACAACGACGTCAACGCGTTCCTCCGCGGCGAGGTGTCCGCCGGCGCCGTCGCGGGGGAGTCCGACGTGCTCGGCATGACCCTCGGGACGGGTGTCGGCGGAGCACTGCTCCTCGGCGGCGCGCTGTTCGACGGGCCGCGGGGTGCCGCGGGGGAGATCGGCCACGTGCCCGGGTTCGGCGATGCGCGGTGCACCTGCGGCGGGACCGGGCACCTCGAGACCCTGGCGGCCGCGAACGGCATCGTGGCTCGGTACGCCGAGCGGACCGGCACCACGATGCACGCGCACGAGGTGGCCGCCGCCGCTGCTGCCGGGGACGCGGTCGCCGTCGGGGTGTTCCGTGCGGCCGGCCTCGGCCTGGCTCGGGCGATCCTGCTCACCGCGGGGATCCTCGACGTGACGACGGTGGTCATCGGGGGCGGGGTCACGAGGAGCTGGGACCTGCTGGAACCCGCGATCCGGGCCGGTCTCGAGGCCGAGCCGCCGGTGAGCGGCGCGTCGATCCGTCTCGAGCGGGCGCTGCTGGGGTCGGACGCCGTGGCACTCGGTGCGGCGTCCAGGGTGCGGGCCCTGCTCCTCGGCTGAGCGTCGGCGCGAGGCCTGGGCGCGCCAGAACGAAGGCCCGGCCGCGGGCGGGCCAGAACGAAGGCCCGGCCGCGTCAGAGCGGGCGACCGTCCGCCCACACCCGCTGGACCCGGAACCCGGCGTCGAGGACCACCACGTCCGCCGCGAACCCGGCAGCGAGGCGGCCGAGGCGGTCACCGAGACCGATCGCCCGCGCCGGCACGCTCGTCAGCGCCGCGACGGCCTCCGGGAGGCTCGCACCGGCCCGCTCGACCGCGAGGCGCAGCGCGGCGTCCTGCGTGAGCGTCGACCCGGCGATGGTGTCGGTCCCCGCGACGTGGGCGACGCCGTCGGTCACGGTGACCCCGAGCGAGCCGAGCGTGTACTCGCCGTCGGGGGAGCCGGCCGCTGCCATCGCGTCCGTGATGAGCGCGAAGCGACCGGGGGCTGCGCGGAGCAGGGTCTGCGCGACGACCGGGGCGACGTGCACCCCGTCGAGGATGAGCTCGAGGGTCACCCGTTCGTCCGCGACGGCCGCCATGATCGGCCCCGGGTGACGGTGGTGGATCCCGGGCATCGCGTTGCAGGCGTGCGTCAGCATCGTCGCACCGGCGTCGAACGCCCGGCGTGCGGCGTCGAAGTCCGCCATGGTGTGCCCGACGGAGGCGACGACCCCCGCCCCGACGATCGCACGGACCGCAGCCTCGGCACCGTCGAGCTCCGGGGCGATGGTGATCTGGCGGATGACCCCCGCGCCGGCGTCGAGCAGCGCACCGACGGCTCCCGGGGTCGGCGCCACGAGGAACTCGGGGTTGTGCGCACCCTTGTTGTGGGGCGAGAGGAACGGTCCCTCGAGGTGCGCCCCGAGGACGAGCGGGTCGGACGCCATGACGGACCGGATGGTGTCGAGCGAGGACGACAGCGCCGGGATCGGGTTCGCGACGAGGGACAGCACCGAGCGCGTCGTGCCGTGCGCGCGATGCGTGGCGAGCGCTGTCCGGATCGCCGCGGCGTCGTCGTCGTACGCGGCGCCACCACCGCCGTGCGCGTGCAGGTCGACGAAGCCGGGCACGATCGTCGCGCCCCCGAGGTCGATCACCTCCTCCGCTTCGGGGACGTCCGACCCGGTGCCGGTCGCGCGGATCGTGTCGCCGACGAACAGCAGCCAGGCGCGGTCGACGGACCCGGCCCCGTCGACGAGGTGGGCGTTCGTCAGGAGGGTGCGCCCGGTCACGCCGGCGTCTCCCGACGGAACGCGATGATCCCCGTGGTGGCCGCGACGAGCACGAACACGAGCCCGACCACCGGGTACCCGATCGACACCCAGGCCGCTCCGACCGCGACGACGAGCGCCGTCTCGACGATCACCTTGCCGACCGAGTCCGTCTGGATCGGGGCCCGCCGTGACCGGAAGAGGAACCAGACGACCGCGGCGAACCCGGGCGCACCGACCATGAAGAACAGTGCCGGCGACGGGAACGGCCACGAGATGTAGCCCCAGTACGCCAGGGTGAGCAGCCCGACGACCTGGACGACGTTGCGGAGGATGCTCCACAGATCGAGGTCGCGCCGGGGTGTCGGTGCGTGCGCCGGTGTCGGACCCGGCGGTGGGGTGTCGTCCCAGTCGACGGGGGACTGCGGTGCGTTCGTCATGGTGGTCCTCAGCGGAAGATGATCGTCCGCGCGCCGTCGCGGAGCACCCGGTCCTCGGCGATCCACCGGACGGCCTGGGTGAGGGTGCGCGACTCCTCGTCCTGCCCGATCGACACGAGCTGCTCCGGTGTCCGCGAGTGGTCGACCCGCACGACGTTCTGCTCGATGATCGGCCCCTCGTCGAGCTCGCTCGTCACGAAGTGCGCTGTCGCACCGATGAGCTTGACGCCGCGGGCGTGCGCCTGCCGGTAGGGGTTCGCGCCCTTGAAGCCGGGGAGGAAGGAGTGGTGGATGTTGACGGCCTTGCCCTCGAGCGCCGTACAGAGCTCCGGCGACAGGATCTGCATGTACCGCGCGAGGACCACGAGCTCGATGTCGTGCTCCTCCACCGCCTCGAGGATGCGGTTCTCCATCGCGACCTTGTCGGCGTCGCTCGTGACGGGACGCGCCTCGAACGGCACCGAGTAGAACGACGCGAGCTCGGCGAGGTCGCGGTGGTTCGACAGGACGAGCGGCACCTCGATCGGCAGCTGCCCCGCGCGCTGGCGGTAGAGCAGGTCGTTCATGCAGTGTCCGGCCTTGGACACGAGCACGAGGGTGCGGAGGGGGCGCCCGACCTCGTCGACGTGCACCGTCATGGCGTACTGCTCGGCGATCGGTGCGAGGGCGTCCTCGAACTCGATGCGGGTCACGGGTGCGAGTACCTGGAGCCGCATGAAGAACGTGTCCGTGTCCGCCGACGAGAACTGCTGCGACTCGGTGATGTTGCCGTTCGCGGCGACGACGGCCCCGGAGATCGCGTGCACGATGCCCGGGCGGTCTTCGCAGACGAGCGTCAGGGTCCAGTGGGTCGGGTCGGTCACGTCCGACAGCCTACCGAGCCGGGTGCGCCGTCCGGCCGGGAGGCGCGGTGCGGGTCCGCCTCGCCCGCTCCGTTCTCCACACACATACGAACCCCGCGCCGCTTGCCTGACTTCGTGGCTAGGCTCCTGGGCGAAGCGGGAAGGGCGGCACATGACGGAACGCGTTCACATCCAGGACGTCAAACCGTTCGCCGTGCCCGCGCGCCTGTCGGATCTCCGCGGCCCTCGCACCGGTGTCCTCACGCTGCCTCGGAGGGTCTACTGGGGACCGGTCGCCGTCGTCGACATCGGCACGTTCGGTGACACTGTGAAGGCGTACCAGGCGACGATCCGTGAAGCCGGGCCAGCCGATCAGACGGCCATCCTGAACGAGGATCGGCTTCGCGAGGTCTGGTCGTCGTTGCTGCTGCCGAGTCGCGTCCGGTCGGCGTGGGAGCAACGGTTCGCCGAGCTTGAGTCACGCCCATGACCGTTGCCAGAGTCGGTGACGCCGACGCGCAGCGGATCGTGGCCACGGCGGCGCTCGTCGCCCTCGCCCCGGAACCGTTCGCCCTTGCTGGGTCCGGGGCGATCCGGGAGCACGGCCTCACGAAGCGTGCCACCGCCGACGTGGACCTCTTCAGTGCGGAGACCGACCCCGTCCGGTTCGCCGCGGCCGTCGACCGCTTCGCAGTCCAACTCCGCGGCCGGGGTTTCACCGTGTCCGAGAGTCGGCGAGCCGAGCTGTTCGCGAGCTTCGAGGTCATCGTGCCGGGTGCCGACGCGGTCGAGGTGGATCTCGGCGTGGACTGGCGGGAACACGAGCCGGTCGTCCTCGGTGTCGGACCGGTACTCGCACTCCACGACGCGGTGGCCAACAAGGTGAGTGCCCTCTACGGCCGAGCCGAGGCCCGCGACTTCATCGATGTCGACGCAATCCGTCAGTCGGGACGGTACGACGATGCTGACCTCATCGCCACCGCTGTCGACCGCGATCCCGGGTTCGACGTGCGCATGTTCGCTCAGCAGCTCGCGAACGTGACACGAATCCAGCACAGCCAGGTCCGGGAGTACGGTGTCAGCGCGGCTGACCTCGAACTACTCAAGGCACGGTTGTCGGGCTGGGCTGAAAGCCTCGGGCGGTCCGAGGGGGCCTAGGCCGGCGGGTTCGCCCCGGCGCCCTCGGTGTCGTCGGACCCCGGTGTGCCGGTGCCCGCCTGGTCGAGGTTCTCGTCCCGGTCGCCCATGTCACCGGTCGCGGCGCCGACGTGCGACAGGCCGTAGTGCTTCCGGACGGCATTGGCCTCGGACGGCGACAGGGTCCGGTCGCGGCCCAGGGTGGGAGCGTCCTTGATCGCGTCCTTCGTGTAGCCGACGTGGACGTCCATGCCGTCGAACGTCGCGTCCTCGGCGGGCACGAGTGACTCGCTCGTCCCGAGGAGCCCCGTCGCGACACTGATGTAGGCGGCGCTGCCGTCGTCGTCGGCGGGGAAGACCTGCTTGACCTTGCCGACCGACGCGCCGTCGCGGTCCCGGATGGACGCGTTCTCGATCCGGTGGATCCTGCTCTTGTCGATCATGGGACCATCCAACGCCTCCGGACCGCGGGTGCCCTGTGCGGCTCCGGTGCAGGGCGTCGTGCGGGTGGGCGTGCGGGCTGTCGGTTCTCGGCCAGAACGACCGATCCGGGCGATCTCCGCGCGGATCTCGTCGCTTTCCGGGGAAAGCGACAGCCGCGCGGACAGGCGCAGCCGCGCGGACAGGCGCAGCCGCGCGGACAGGCTCAGCCGCGCGGACAGGCGCAGCCGCGCGGACAGGCGCAGCCGCGCTCAGCCGCGGGCGGCCCCGACCGCGCCCCGCCGGAGCGCCCGGTCCCCGACCGTCAGCGCCGTCAGCGCGATCGCGACCCCGACGATCACCCACCCGAGCACGTGCAGGTCCGGCGTGGTCGGCCGCTCGCCGAACACCCCGCCGATGAGCGACGACGCGGCGATCGCGCCGATGTACACGCTCGTGCGGGACAGCCCCGCGGCGGTGCCGATGTACGACGACGGCACCTGGGAGTACAGCGCTGCCTGGTTCGACACCGACGCGAGTCCCTGCGGGATTCCGAACATCGTCGGCACGAGGGCGATCAGCCACACCGGTGCGTCCGCGTGCAGGAGCAGGAGCATGAGCCCACCGACGATCGGGACGGCCGCGGCGATGAGGAGCGGACCGCGGACCCGGGTCTTCCGGGCAACGACGAACGACACGACTCCGGCCAGGATCGCGGCGGGCAGCTGGATGTACCCGGCGACGTCGCTCGAGAACCCCGCGACGTCCTGCACCCACTGCGAGAACCCGTACGTCATCGTGTACGCCACCAGGTAGATGAGGAACAGGCGGACGTACGTGCGGGACAGCGCCCCGTTCCGTGCCAGCATCCGGACGTCGACGAACGGTGCGTGCGCGCGCAGCTCCCACAGGACCAGCGCGACGAGCAGGACGATCGCCACCCCGAGGAGCCACCACCACCCGGCTGACAGGTCGAGCAGGAACACGAGGAGGGCCGACACGAACCCGGTCATCAGCAGCATGCCTGCGGGGTCGAGCGCGGTGAGCACGGGGACCTCGGTGTCCCGCACGGGCCGGTCGCGGTCCGACGGCAACCACATCGACGCGACGACGAGCCCGAAGGCGGCGAGTGGCACGTTCACGAGGAAGATCGCGTGCCAGCCGAACGCCGCGATGAGCGCACCACCGAGTGGTGGACCCGCCGCCGCGGAGACGAGCGAGGTGATCGACAGCGCGCCGAGGACGAGCGGCGGGGTGGGCTTCCCGATCCGCTCGGAGTGCTGGCGGAGCGTGGTGAGCGCCGCCGGGTAGGCGGACGACGTCCCGATGCCGATGAGGACGCGCGCGAACACCGCGCCGCCGAACCCCTGCAGGAACTCCGGCACGACACCGGCGACGCCGACGATGACGAGTCCGACCAGGAACACCTTCTTCGGGCCGAACCGGTCCGCGAGCTTGCCCATGGTCGGCTGCGCGATCGCACTGGCCAGGTAGAGCGCCGCGACGAGCCAGATCGCCTGTGCGGACCCGATGCCGAGGTCGCGCGAGATCGGTGTGAGCGCGACCGACACCATCGTCGTGTTGATGGGGTTGAGCAGGGGGCCGACGAGCACCGGGACGAGGAGCTTCGGGCCGAACCCGGATCCCTCGGACGCGGCGGCGGTCGAGGCGGTGACGACGGGGACTGGGGAGGTGGAGGTGGGCGTGAGCGGCGGCTTTCGAGGATCGGTGCAGTTGGGACGGGGACGGGGGACGGCGGAGCGCCGTCAGTCGTCGATGAGGTCGCCGAGGACGGTCAGCGACCGTTCCAGGGCGGTGCGGTCGTCGGCCGGGAGGCCCGCCAGCCGTTCGGCGATCAGGCGCGCCCTGGTCGCGCGCGAACCATCGCGGGCCTCGTGGCCGGCCGCAGTCAGCCGGACGACGGCCCTGCGGCCGTCCTCGGGGTCGGACTCCCGGACCGCGAGCCCCTGCTCGACGAGCCCGGCGACGGTCGCCCCCATCGACTGCGGGCGCACCCCTTCGGCCCGGGCGAGGTCCGCGGTGCTCTGGGCACCGTCGCGGATGAGCCTGCCGATGACGGCCGACTGCGTCGGGGTGATGTCGTCGGTCTTCACGGCGAGGAGCGCTCGCCGGAGGCGGCCGTAGGTCGCGAGGAGTTCCTCGGCGAGGTCCAGGTCGGTCCTGCTCGCAGGTGCCGTGGTGATGTCGGCGCGTGTGGTGGTCACGTCGTCGGACGATACGCCTTGCAAGGCCACCTTGCAAGGCTGCCTTCCAATACCGGCCATGCTGCGGTCCGGGGCCGTCAGGATCGGCCGCGCCGTGCCTCCCGGCCGTCCTCGTCCTGTCGGGCGGTGAGCGTCACGACCAGGTGTTCCTGCACGTACCCGAGCCAGTCGTAGACGTCGCGCAGGCCGAAGCCGTCGTCGGTCCCGGCACCGGTGCCGTCCGGGTCGGTGCCGTCCTCCGGGTCGGTGTCGGCGATGCCGAGTCGCTCGGCGACCGTCAGCCGGAGATCCGTCAGCGTCCGGAGCCACGCCTGTTCGGCCCGCTCGTCGAACACCCCGGAGGTCGTCCCGGTCAACCACGCGTGCACGACGCGGGCGTTCTCGGTCTTCTGTGCCTGCAGGTCGTCGAACGTGTACCGACGGAACTCCGCGGCGGCCTCGGGGTCGTCCGGGTACGCGGACGGGAACATCCGGTGCGCGACGGGATCGTCCTGCAGGCCGGTCCCGAGGATCTGCAGGAGCTGCGACGTCAGGCTCTCGAGCACGTCGCGCTCGCCGGACGACAGGGTGAGGTGGATGCCGTCCCGCTTCCGGACGAAGGGGATCACTCGCTCGCCCCCGCGGTCACGGCGGCTCGGGACCGGGTCACTGGTCGTTCCGGTCGACGGTCGCCTGGAGGCCGAAGCCGTGCATCGCCTCGACGTGCCGCTCCATCGCCTCGCGCGACCCCGACGCCACGATCGCCCGGCCGTCGTCGTTCACCTGGCGCATGAGCCGCTCCGCCGTGCCCTCCGGGAACCCGAAGTACGAGCGGAACACGTAGGTCACGTAGGACATCAGGTTCACCGGGTCGTCCCACACCACCGTGACCCACGGCACGTCCGAGCGGGTGCGCTCGCGGACGTCCAGGTCCGGGTCGAGGAGTGTCATGTCGTCCAGGTTCGCACGTTCCCGGACACCTCGCGCGACGGCGGGTCCGCTTGGTACGATCGCAGGGTCGCGACTGGCGTTGGATGGGTCACCATCGGGGAGCGGCACCTGACACGGTACGCGGCCGTACGCCTGGGCCACGACGAGACCGACGCATCCGCGACCACGAGGAGTTCCCGTGTCCATCTCAACAGCGCCCGTTCCCGACGGCACCAGCGCCCCCGCATCCGCTGCTTCCGGGCAGCCCTCCAGTTTCAACGCCCCCCTCTCCGAGGTCGACCCCGAGATCGCGCGCGTGCTCGAGCTCGAGCTCGGTCGCCAGCGCGACTACCTCGAGATGATCGCGTCCGAGAACTTCGTGCCCCGTGCCGTGCTCGAGTCGCAGGGCTCGGTCCTCACGAACAAGTACGCCGAGGGCTACCCCGGCAAGCGCTACTACGGCGGCTGCGAGTTCGTCGACATCGCGGAGCAGCTCGCCATCGACCGCGCCAAGGCCCTGTTCGGCGCCGACTACGCCAACGTCCAGCCGCACTCCGGCGCGACCGCGAACGCCGCCGTGCTGCACGCCATCGCGAAGGCCGGCGACACCATCCTCGGCCTCGAGCTCTCGCACGGTGGGCACCTGACCCACGGCATGAAGCTCAACTTCTCCGGCCGGATCTACAACGCGGTGTCCTACGGCGTCGACCCCGAGACGTTCGAGGTCGACTACGACGACATCCGCGCGAAGGCCATCGAGCACCAGCCGACGGTCCTCATCGCCGGGTGGAGCGCCTACCCCCGCCAGCTCGACTTCGCGAAGTTCCGAGCGATCGCGGACGAGGTCGGCGCGAAGCTCTGGGTGGACATGGCGCACTTCGCGGGCCTCGTCGCGGCGGGGCTCCATCCGTCGCCGGTGCCGCACGCGCACGTCGTCTCCACCACGGTGCACAAGACACTCGCCGGCCCGCGCTCCGGCCTGATCCTGTCGAACGACGAGTCGCTCTTCAAGAAGCTCAACTCCGCGGTGTTCCCCGGGCAGCAGGGCGGTCCGCTCATGCACGTGATCGCGGCCAAGGCGACGGCGTTCAAGCTCGCCGCCGAGCCGGAGTTCAAGGACCGTCAGGAGCGCACGATCCGCGGAGCCCAGCTGCTCGCGTCGCGGCTCGTGCAGCCCGATGCTCGCGCTGCGGGCATCGACGTGCTGACCGGCGGGACCGACGTGCACCTGGTGCTCGTCGACCTCCGCGAGTCCGAGGTCGACGGCAAGCAGGCCGAGGACCTCCTGCACCAGGTCGGCATCACCGTGAACCGCAACGCCGTGCCGTTCGACCCCCGTCCGCCGATGGTCACCTCGGGTGTCCGCATCGGCACGCCGGCGCTCGCGACCCGCGGGTTCGGCGACACCGAGTTCACCGAGGTCGCCGACATCATCGCGGGCGCACTCATGCCGAACCCGGACATCGAGGCCCTCTCCGCCCGGGTCAAGGTGCTCACCGACGCGTTCCCGCTGTACGCGTGACCCCGACGACACCTCCTCCCGCGGCTGCACTGCCCCGGGAGCGGTTCGGTGACGCCTCCACTGCGATCCGGATGGACGGCAACGCGCTCGCCGCCCGGGTCCGCGCCGAGCTGACGGTCCGCGTCGCCCGGCTGCACGACCACGGCATCCACCCCGGGCTCGGCACGATCCTCGTCGGCGCCAACCCCGGGTCGCTGTCGTACGTCGCGGGCAAGCACCGTGACTCGGCGGAGATCGGCATCGAGTCGGTGCGCATCGACCTGCCCGACACGGCGTCGCCCGCCGACATCCGGGCGGCGATCCTGCAGATGAACGACGACCCCGCGGTCACCGCGTTCATCGTGCAGCTCCCGCTGCCGGACGGCATCGACCCGACACCGATGCTCGAGCTGATGGACCCGGCCAAGGACGCCGACGGCCTGCACCCCACGAACCTCGGGGAGCTCGTCCTCGCGGTCCCCGGGGGTGCCGGGACGATCGACGCACCGCTGCCCTGCACGCCGCGCGGGATCGTGGAGATGCTCAGCGCGTACGACGTCCCGATCCGGGGCAAGCACGTGACGATCATCGGGCAAGGGCTGACGGTCGGGCGGCCGCTCGGGCTCCTGCTGACCCGGCTCGAGGCGACGGCCACGCTGACGCACTCGTTGACGGCGGACGTGGCGGCGGAGACCCGTCGTGCCGACATCGTCGTCGCGGCGGCGGGTGTGGCAGGGCTCGTACGGGCGGACTGGATCGCACCGGGAGCCGCGGTCGTGGACGTCGGGATCACGCGGGTGGTGGACGAGGTCACCGGGAAGGCGAAGCTGCGCGGCGACGTCGACCCCGCGGCGGCCTCGGTGGCGGGGTTCCTGTCGCCGGTGCCGGGTGGCGTCGGGCCGATGACCCGGGCGATGCTCATGAAGAACGTGGTCGAGGCGGCGGAGCGCCGGCTGGCGTAGGCGCGTCGGCGCCTCGCGCCTCGCCCGCCGCGGGCGTCGCCCGCGGCGGGCGTGTTCTGAACACGCGCGTCCACCGGGAACACCGCGATCCGCGTGTTCCCCGTGGACCGAGGTGTTCAGAACACCCGCACGCGCGGGTCCGTCGACGGCGCGCGCAGCGGCCTGGAGGGACGGCGCAGCCCCGACCCGCAGCCGGCGTCAGTCGCGCCGCGCGCCCGCCGCCGCGTGCACGACGAACACCGTCGGCGCGGTGTACCCGGCCTCCGCGAACGCCGCCGACACCGCGGTGCCGATGCGCTCCCGCTCGGCCTGGTCGACCAGCGCGATCGCCGCCCCGCCGAACCCGCCACCGGTCATCCGAGCGCCGACGGCACCTTCGCGCAGCGCCACCTCGACGGCGAGGTCGAGCTGCGGCACCGAGATCTCGAAGTCGTCGCGCATGGACTCGTGCGACCGGACGAGCAGCTCGCCGATCGCCCGTGGCCCCTGCTCGCGGAGTGTCCGCACGGTGTCGAGCACCCGCTGGTCCTCGGTCACGATGTGGCGCACCCGACGGAAGGTCTCGTCGTCGAGCAGCTCCTCGGCGCGGTGCAGGTCGGACACCGCGAGGTCGCGGAGCGCCGGGACGCCCATCGTCGACGCGCCGAGCTCGCACGACGCCCGACGTGCCGCGTACCCGCCCGTGGCGTGCGCGTGCTCGACGTTGGTGTCCATCACGAGCAGCTCGAGCCCGGCCGCCGCGAACCCGAGATCCACGACCTCGGCGTCGAGCGACCGGCAGTCGAGGAACACCGCGGAGTCCGCGGCCCCGAGGAGCGACGCCGACTGGTCCATGATCCCGGTCGGGGCGCCGACGGCGTTGTTCTCGGAGAACTGGCCGATCCGCGCGAGCGCCGGACGGTCGAGCCCGAGGTCCCACAGGTCGTTGAACGCCAGTGCTGCGCCGCACTCGATCGCCGCGCTCGAGGAGAGCCCCGCGCCCACGGGGACGTCCGAGTCGATGAAGACGTCGAGTCCGGTCGCTCGCGACAGGTCCGAGCCGCGGTCCTGGAGTGCCCACGCGATGCCGAACACGTAGGTCGACCACCCGTTCATCGTCGCGGGGTCCAGCGCGTCGAGCGACACCTCGTGGATGCCGCCGTCCGGGTCGAACGCCGACGCGACCCGGAGCAGCCGGTCCTCGCGCACGGCGATGTCCGCCGTGGTCCGACGGTCGATCGCGAACGGGAGCACGAAGCCGTCGTTGTAGTCGGTGTGCTCGCCGATCAGGTTCACCCGACCGGGGGCGGAGTAGCGGACGGTCGGGTCGTACCCGAAGACGTCGGCGAACGTGGTCTGCTGGTCGATGGTCATGCTCGTTCGATCCCTCCTCGGATGAATGCGGCCTGCTGCTCGGGGACGATGTCGCCGATCCAGGCGCCCATCGCGGACTCGCTGCCCGCGAGGTACTTGAGTTTCGACTCTGCGCGACGGGGCGACGTGATCTGCAGCATGAGCCGAACGGTGTCGCGACCGACGGACACCGGCGCCTGGTGCCACGCGGCGATGTACGGCGTCGGGGTGTCGTAGAGCTGGTCCATGCCTCGCGTGAGCCGCAGGTGCATGTGCGCGAGCTCGTCCTTCTCGGCGTCGGTCAGCCCCGCGAAGTCCGCGACGTGGCGGTGCGGGAGCATGTGGATCTCGAGGGGCCAGCGCGCGGCGAACGGCACGAACGCTGTGAAGTGCTCGCCCGCGAGGACGACCCGCTCCGAGGCTCGCTCCGACTCCAGGACGGACGCGAACAGGTCCGGGCCGAACCGCTCGATCGACGCGAGCAGGCGCTGGGTCCGCGGCGTGACGTACGGGTAGGAGTAGATCTGCCCGTGCGGGTGGTGCAGCGTGACGCCGATGGCCTCGCCCCGGTTCTCGAAGGGGAACACCTGCTGGATGCCCGGCATCGCGGAGAGCGCGGCCGTGCGGTCCGCCCAGGCCTCGACCACCGTGCGAGCGCGTGACTCGGAGATCGACGCGAACGACCCCGCGGTCTCGGGCGAGAAGCAGACCACCTCGCACCGGCCGACGGACCGGTACTCCCGGCCGATGCCGACGTCCGACAGCGCTGCGATCGACGGCGGCGCGTCCTCGGCCTCGAGGTCCGGACCGAACGACGGCGACTTGTTCTCGAAGACCGCGACGTCGTACACGTCCGGGATCTCCGACGGGTTCGTCGCGGACTGCGGTGCGAGCGGGTCGAACTCGGCAGGGGGGAGGAACGCGCGGTTCTGGCGTGCCGCGGCGATGGACACCCACTCACCCGTCAGCGGGTCCTGCCGCATGCGGGCGGTCGCGGGACGTGGGTCGAGCGGGCGCTCGTCGATCCGGCGTTCGACGGGCAGGACGGTGTCCGCGTCGTCGAAGTAGATGAGGTCGCGCCCGTCGGCGAGCTTCGTCGCGCGCTTGGTGATGCCGCTCACGTGGTTCCCTTCGGTCTGGAGGCCCGGGGCGGCGTGACGAGTCCGCATGCGGACCGCACGTGGTCGCCCTGCCCACCCCGACACTGTACCCCCGACCGAAACGTTGCGAAAGAGAACGCAAGCAGACGAAGATGGGCGCATGACATCGGCCCGAGACCAGAGCGGGCGCGACCAGGGCGGGCGCGACCAGCACGGGAGCGGGACCCGGCCGCCCGCCCATCGTGACGATCCGTCGGATGCCGCCGCGTTCCTCCAGGGCGGTGTCCTGCCGGCCCCGCTCCGACAGGACCGGATCGTCGCCATCGTCGACGCCGCTCCCGGTCTCGTCCGGACGTCGTCGCTGGCAGCAGCCCTCGGCACGAGCGAAGTCACGGTCCGGGCGGACCTCGGTGCACTCGAGCTCGCGGGTCGGGTGCGGCGGGTGCACGGCGGCGCGATCCCCGTCGGGGCGGTCCTCCGGCAGGAGCGCCCGTTCGAGGAGACCGCGGTCCAGGATGCCCCCGCGAAGGCTGCCATCGGTCGGGCGACCGCGGCGCTCGTCCGCTCGGGGGAGTGCGTGGTGCTCGACGTCGGGACCACCACGGCCGCCGTGGCCGAGGCGCTCGTGGCACGTGAGGACCTCATCGACGTGACGATCGTGACGAACTCCCTCACGAACGCACTCGTGCTCGAGGCCGCCGTGCCGCGGTTCACCGTCGTCGTGACCGGCGGCACCCTCCGCCCGCTGCAGCACTCGCTCGTCGCCCCGTTCGTCGGGACGGTGCTCCCGATGATCGCCGCGGACGTCGCCGTGATCGGGTGCTCGGGGGTCTCGGTCGAGCACGGGGTCACGAACGTGAACCTCCCGGAGGCCGAGGTCAAGCGGCTCCTCGCGAGCACCGCCCGGCGTACGGTGGTGGTGGCCGACGGGGCGAAGCTCGGACGGTCGCACATCGGGGTGGTCGGCGCACTCGACAGCGTGGACGTCCTGGTGACCGCCGCCGCAGACGAGGACGACCTCGCGCTGCTCCGTGGCACCGGACTCCGGGTGATCGTCGCGGACGGGCACCACCAGGGCGACAGCGAACGACAGGAGCACGAGCGATGACCACAGCACCCACCGGTGGCCAGTACCACCTCAGGCACGCGGGACCCGACGGTGTCGTCGAGGCCGTGGTCACCCAGGTCGCGGCGGGCATCCGGCAGCTGAGCGTCAACGGGTTCGCGCTCACCGAGGCGTTCGGTGCCGACGAGGTGCCGGCCGGCGCGTGTGGCATCGTGCTCGTGCCGTGGCCGAACCGCGTCGCCGGGGGTGTCTGGGAGCACGACGGCACCGCCCAGCAGCTCGACGTCACGGAGCCGAAGTACGGCAACGCGTCGCACGGTCTGCTCCGCTACCACCCCTACCGCGTGGTCGAGCAGACGGAGTCGTCGCTCGTGCAGGAGGCGACGATCTACCCGCAGCACGGCTGGCCGTTCGTCCTCGAGACACGCGTCCACCACGAACTCACCGACGACGGCATCCGCGTGACGCACGAGGTCGTGAACCGCTCCGACGTCCGGGCACCGTTCGCCGTCGGGAACCACCCCTACCTGCGCGCCGGGGACGCCCCGGTCGAGGAGCTCGTCGTCACGCTCGACGCGGCGACGGCGTTCACCACCGACGAGCGGAAGATCCCGGACGGCACCGAGCCCGTCGACGGCACACCCCTCGACCTCCGCGCTGGCCGGGTGGTCGGCGAGAGCGAGCTTGACACGGCGTACACCGACATCACCCCGGACGCGGAGGGTGTGCGGCGGACGATCGTGCACGCGCCCGACGGTGACGGTGTCGAGCTGTGGCAGGACGCATCGTTCCCCTACGCGCAGGTGTTCACCTCGCGGGAGTACCCGCGCGGCGACGGCAAGGGCCTCGCGCTCGCGGTCGAGCCGATGACGGCGCCGGCGAATGCGCTCAACTCGGGGGAGGGCCTCCGCTGGCTCGAGCCCGACGAATCGTGGACCGGCAGCTGGGGGATCCGTCGGATCCCGTCCTGACGGACGCACCGCGTGGCGGACGGGAGGCACGGATCCAGCTGGACCCGTGCCTCCCGTCCGCCACCGGTGCCGTCTGGTGACACTCGTTGCATGCCCGTGTGTCGCGGCGCTGTGATCGCTCCGTCAGGCGCGCCGCATCCGGAGGGCCTCGACCGCGAGGGACTCACTCGGGTACTGACCGATCTCCTCGGCCCAGGCGGGGTCGTCACCGCGGAGGGCGATGAACTGCTTGCGCTGCCGACGCACGTAGCCGAGCACCTTGGCCGGCGTGTGGACCTCGGTGAAGTCCAGGCGGATCTGACGGGTGGACACCCGGGTGCTCCGGCGCAGCTCGTCGAGGAGTATGTCGTCGCCCAGGGTCGCGACGTGGGTGTGGATCACTCGCTCGGCCGGGGTCCGATCCGCTGCCGAGGCACCCGACGCGGGGAGGATGACCGGCCGGCTCGCCGCCGACGGTTCGCCGCCGACGCGCTCCGACACCGCCGAGGCGAGGTCCATCATCCGCGGCGTGCGGGATGTGGCGTCGTTCGGGAGGGCGTCGATGGGCTTGGTCACGGTGTGTACCCCGTTCATGGTGATCGTGCGATGGTGCTCGTGGACCCGAGGAGCGGATCCAGGAAGGACACTATCGACGCCGACCCAGTGATCCACTGAACGGAGCCTGGGCTGTGCACAAGATCAGCAGTGATTGTGCTGTGGACGGCATGTACCCCGATGACCGGTCAGGGACGTACCCTGCGCGTGTCGAGATCGGCGCGCGGCTCAGTCCAGGTCGTCCTCGTCGACCGGACTCACGTCGGTCACGCCCACGAGCGAGCCCATCCGCGTCACGAGGCGCTCGACCGGTTCGTCGCCGTGCATACTCACCAGGACGGTCGCGAGCCGGGCGCCCTCGCCCGGGTCGACGTCGTCCGCCGTCCGGAGTCGGGACACGCGCCACCCCTCGGTCGTGAGCGCACCGAGGATCGTGCGGAGGAGGCCCTGGCCGTCGAGGTAGGTGATGCGGAGCTGGACAGCTGACTCGCCCGCGCCGGGGAGCCGCCGGGCGAGGGCGGTGTAGCCGAAGACGATCACGAAGTGCAGGGCCGTGACGACGAGCGCGAGCAGCCACAGTCCCGCACCGGCGGCCATGCCGATCGCCGCCGTCTCCCAGACCGCTGCGGCCGTCGTGAGTCCGCGGACGGCTCCGCGACGGGTGAGGATGAGCCCGGCGCCGAGGAACCCGACGCCGGAGACGATCTGGGCGGCGACGCGTGACGGATCGAGCGTGACACCGGGGCCGAGCACGTCGAAGAAGCCGTACTTGCTCACGATGAGCATGAGGGCCGCGGTCGTCCCGACGATGGCCTGCGTGCGGAGGCCGGCGCTCTTGCCGCGGAGCAGTCGTTCGAGGCCGATGAGGGACGACAGCCCGAACGCCAGGAGCAGCTCACCGATCTGGACCGGCCCCTGGCCCGCCAGGAGTCCCGTGTCGGCAGCGGCGGAGAGCGCCGTGGCAGCAGTCATGAGCACCGCTTCACGCTACTCGCGCACGAGCGCCGGGCTCCTGCCCGAGCGGGCATCAGGGTGCGCGACCGAGCGAGTACCGGGCTGCCGCCCGACCGCCAGCTTCCCCGGAACGACGAAACGCGGGCCCCCGAAGGAAGCCCGCGTGCGCCACCGGTCCCTCGAGGGACCGGGGTGTATCTGAAGATCAGACGATGCGGATGTTCTCCGCCTGGAGCCCCTTGGGGCTGGTCGCGACGTCGAACTCGACGCGCTGGTTCTCCTCGAGCGAGCGGTAGCCGCCCGTCTGGATTGCCGAGTAGTGGGCGAAGAGGTCCCCACTGCCGTCGTCGGCCGCGATGAAGCCGAAGCCCTTTTCAGCGTTGAACCACTTGACGATGCCTGTTGCCATGACTGCGTTGTTTCCTTGTTCTGCTACTTGCGGTGCACGGTGCTGCGCATCGACTGGTGCAGGACACGCTACGGCATCCGGGCCGTTAACGCGCCCCCCAGGTCGAATTACGTCGATGACTTCCGTCGAGTGGGCCCCGTGGGGCTCGAACCCACGACCCTCGGATGAAAAGTCGAGTGGGCGTTCCAACCGTCGAGTGGGCCCCGTGGGGCTCGAACCCACGACCCTCGGATTAAAAGTCCGGTGCTCTACCAACTGAGCTAGAGGCCCTCCGCACCAGGGTATCGCGCCGCCGGTGACCGGATCCCGCCCCGCCGAGGTCGCCAGGAACGACGACAGCCCGCCATCCGCGAACGGATGACGGGCCGGCGTGTGGATGGGACCGGATCAGCTCCGACGGCCGGTCAGGGTGCGGAGCAGCCACGCGATGACGGCGATGACGAGCAGGACGATGCCGACCCAGAGCAGGAACTTGACGCTCGCGACGAACCCGCCGACGAACAGCAGGATGACGGCGATGACGGCCAGGATGATGACGAGTGCGTTCATGAGGTTCTCCATTCCGCCCCCGGAGATCCACGACTGATGGACTCTCGGACCGGGAGCGCTCCCTGCCGGATGACCATACCCGGCCGCCAGGACGCTGTCCGGGGTCACGCCTACACTCGTACCGATGCCACGCGAACACCACCGCCCCGTGCAGTTCACCGACGCGGAGTTCGAGTCCCTGCAGGGCGGCTCGGACCCCGCACTGATCAACCGCGTCGCGCACGAGACCGCGTCGGCGCTCGTGCATCGAGTGCGCACCGATCCAGACCCCGAGGTCGTCGAGCGCCTCGTCACCTACACGGACACGCACGGCATCGACGCGCTCGCCGAGCTGTGGGCCACCGTCGGCGCGCACACCCTCCCGGGTGCGCTGTGGCGCATCTACCTCGTGCGGACGCTCATCCGGCAGAACCCGGAGGAGGTCGCGGACTTCTTCCAGCGCGGCACGCTCGCGGTCTCCACGATCGACCAGGCCGTCGCCGGCGCCGAGCAGCCGACGGGCCCCGCGGAGATCGTCGCGCTCGCCGATCAGATCCTCCGCGGCCTCTACACCGGCGACTTCGCGGTCGCACTCGAGCGGGGTGCGGCGTTCTGTCGTCTCGCGGCCGCCGGTGCGACGAGCGTCGCGGACGACTCCGACCTGACCGCGGGGGAGCGGGCGGCGGAACTCACGCGTCGTGCGCTCCGGCTCTCAGAGCTCGCGGAAGACCTGACGGCCGCTGCGGCGATGTGGCGCCGCGACGACCTCGACTGACAGGTCCGCCGATGGTCGTTCGCTGCCTGGTCCGCGGACGTGTTCTGAACACTCCCGTCCATGCTGCACACGCCGATACGCGTGTTCGACCTGGACGAGGGTGTTCTGAACACCTCTGGGTCCGGCCGTCGGACCCGGACACGCCCGGAGCGGTTGCTGTCCACCCTGAGTGAACACGGGCGGACATCCGGCTCGGCTTCTGTAAGCTCATCCTCGCCGGGCCGCAGTAACCCCGGGCTCCAAATTTAGCCGCTTCGAGCGGCCTCGCGCCGAGAGGCGTTTCTGCGGCCCGGCTTTCGCATGCCCGGCAGCGAGCGCGACGCGCGCCGACCGTGGGGCGCGCGCCGTGCCTCCAGTCCGCTGGTCGCTGGCCCACTGCCGGCCAGGCCGACCGCCCCGCCGCTGGCCGCCGGCCACGCAGCCCCGCCGCCGGCCAGGCCGACCGGCCGTGCCCCCCTCGCTGGACGCCGGCCAGGCCGACCGGCCGCCCCGCCGCAAGGCCGACCCGGCGGCTCCGCCGCGGACCGCCCGCTCCGCAGCCCGTCTCGAGATCGGTACCCAATCCGTTCAGCACCGGGTGCCGAATGAGTGGTGTGACGGCGGGACGGCCGATTGCACCACCGGACGAAACCTCGTGCGACCCGGGCCTCCGGGCCAATTCCCTGCGGGCCGCACGAGGTCCGGTGGCTTCATCGTCCCCGATCGTCGCGGCCGATGCCGAGTTCCGGGTCGGTCCGACCAGATGTACCCACTGTTTGGACACCGGAAGGAGGAAAACCTGCAATGCTGACACTCGTGACCCGCGATACCGAAGGCTTCGAGGCAACAGCCTCGCCGATCGTGTCGCCCGACGAACTGCTCACCAAGGTCGCGTCCGGCGACCAGCAGGCGTTCTCCGCACTCTACGACCAGCTCTCCGGGCGGGTTCTCGGACTGATCACGCGGCTCCTCAAGGACCACGCGCAGTCCGAGGAGGTTACGCAGGAGGTGTTCCTCGAGGTCTGGCAGAACGCCAGCCGCTTCGACACCGCCCGCGGCTCCGCACCGAGCTGGATCCTCACCATGGCCCACCGCCGCGCGGTGGACCGGATCCGCGCCGCCCAGGCGTCGCGGGACCGCGACGTCAAGGTCGGCATCCGCGACTTCGAGACGGACTTCGACTCCGTCACGGAGTCGGTGGAGATCCGCATCGAACACGAACGCGTGAGCCGCGCACTCGCCAGGCTCACGGAGTTCCAGCGTCAGGCCGTCACCATGGCCTACTACGGCGGCTACTCGCACAGCGAGATGGCCGGCATCCTCGGTGTCCCGATCGGCACCGTCAAGACCCGTCTGCGTGACGGGATGATCAGACTTCGCGATGAGATGGGGGTGACGTCATGAACGGCCGATCCGACGACATGGAACTCATGACCGGTTCCTACGCACTCGACGCCGTGGACGAGGCCGAGCGCCAGGCGATCGAGGCAGCGCTCGCGACCTCGGACGACATGCGGGCCGAGGCGGACTCGCTCCGCCAGACGGCACTCCTCTTGGCCTACGCGGTCAAGACGGTGGACCCGCCTGCCGAGCTCAAGGCGTCCCTGATGGCGAAGATCGCCACCACCCCGCAGCGTCCGGCGCAGACCGCTCGGCACAGCGACACGACTGCAGAGTCCGTGTCGGAGCCGACGATCGAGCCGAACGCCACGGTGTCCGACATGGCGACGGTCTCCGACATCACCGCACCGACCGTCGGCGCCTCGACCCACACGGCGACCGGCCGAGCTCGGGCACGCTGGTTCCAGCGTCCGGCGATGGTGCTCGCAGCTGCTGCTGCCGTCACCGCGGTGTTCACCGGCGCCGGCCTCGGCTTCAACGCACTCACGAACCCCGAGCAGTCGCAGACGCAGCAGGCCTCCGGGGTCGACCGCATCACTGCGGCGGCGGACTTCAAGCGGTCGACGACGGACGTCTCGACCGGTGGGACCGCGACCGTGGTGTGGTCGGACAAGCTCGGCAAGAGCGGGGTCATCCTCAAGGGTGTCGGACCCGCACCGGCTGGCAAGACCTACGAGCTCTGGTACATCGGCTCGAAGATCACGTCGGCTGGCCTCATGAACGAAGTCGATGGCGGCACGTCGTCGGCGGTGCTCTCCGGCAAGCGGACCGACGGCATCACCGTCGGCATCACGATCGAACCGAAGGGCGGCTCGGCGCAGCCCACGACGGACCCGATCGCAGCGGTCACGACCACCGCGTAGTCACGCTGCGGATCTGCCGCATGAGAAGTGCCCATCTGTCGGGTTCGCGAACGCGGTCCGACAGGTGGGCACTTCTCATTCGCCGACGCGCGCCGGGCCGGCACCACCACGGACTGGAGGGACGGTGCCAGCTGGCACCGTCCCTCCAGTCCGTCATCCCGTCGCGTCCGTCACCGGCGCGACCAGTGGGACCGATCGATCACCCGAAGCGGCCGCTGACGTAGTCCTCGGTCGCCTGCACGGTCGGGTTCGAGAACATCGTGGCGGTGTCGCCGTACTCGATGAGGTTGCCCGGCTCACCCGTCCCGGCGATGTTGAAGAACGCGGTCCGGTCGGACACCCGCGACGCCTGCTGCATGTTGTGCGTCACGATGACGATCGTGTACTCCTTCTTCAGCTCCTCGATGAGGTCCTCGATCGCGAGCGTCGAGATCGGGTCGAGTGCGGAGCAGGGCTCGTCCATGAGCAGCACGTCGGGCTGCACGGCGATCGCGCGGGCGATGCAGAGGCGCTGCTGCTGGCCGCCGGAGAGACCCATGCCGGGCTTGTCGAGGCGGTCCTTCACCTCGTTCCAGAGGTTCGCACCGCGGAGTGAGCGCTCGGTGACGTCGTCGGCCTCGGAGCGGCTGATGCGCTTGTTGTTGAGCTTCACGCCCGCGAGCACGTTGTCCTTGATGGACATCGTGGGGAACGGGTTCGCGCGCTGGAACACCATGCCGACCTGACGCCGGACCAGCACGGGGTCGACGCCGGGCGCGTAGAGGTCGTCGCCGTCGATCTTGACCTCGCCCTCGACCCATGCGCCGGGGATGACCTCGTGCATGCGGTTCAGAGTGCGGAGGAACGTCGACTTGCCGCAGCCGGACGGGCCGATGAAGGCCGTCACCGTGCGGGGCTCGATCGTCATGGAGACGTTCTCCACGGCCTTGAACTTGGAGTAGTAGACGTTGAGGCCGTCGACCTCGATGCGCTTGGACAAGTGTGATCCTGACGTGGAGGGTGGTGGGGAAGCCTAGCGGCCGAGCTTGGGGGAGAACGCGCGGGCGATGAGCCGGGCGAGCAGGTTGAGGAACATCACGATGAGGATGAGCACGAGCGCTGCGGCCCAGGCGCGATCCACGAACGGGACGGGGTTCGCGCCCTGCTGCGAGTACTGCGTGTACGCGAACACCGGGAGCGTCATGATCGGGTTCTTGAACACGTCGTAGTTCATGCTCGTCGTGAACCCGGCGGTGACCAGGAGCGGCGCCGTCTCGCCGATGACGCGGGCGATCGCGAGCATCACCCCGGTCGTGATCCCGGCGAGGCTCGTCGGCAGCACGATCTTCACGATGGTGAGCCACTTCGGGACACCGAGCGCGTACGAGGCCTCGCGGAGGTCCATCGGGACGATCTTCAGGACCTCCTCGGTGCTCCGCACGACGATCGGGATCATCAGGACGCTGAGGGCGATGGCGGCGACGAGGCCGTTGCGGGTCCCTGGGCCGATGAGGAGCGAGAAGAGCGAGTAGGCGAAGAGCCCGGCGACGATGGACGGGATGCCGGTCATCACGTCGACGAAGAACGTGATCGACCTGGCGAGCCACCCGCGTCCGTACTCGACCAGGTAGACGCTCGTCAGCAGGCCGATCGGGACGCTGATCAGCGTCGCGAAGAGGGTGATCTCGACGGTGCCGACGATGGCGTGCAGTGCGCCACCCCCGTCGGTGATGACGTTGCGCATCGAGTACGAGAAGAACTGGCCGTCGAGCCGGGCGATCCCGTTCGCGATCACCGTCCAGAGCAGCGACACGAGCGGCAGGAGCGCGAGGATGAACGCGGTCGCGACGAGTGAGGTGATGAGCCGGTCGACGGCCTTGCGGCCGCCCTCGACGATGCGCGAGATGACGACGATGAGCACGTCGAACAGGACCGTGCCGAGGAACACCACGGCGACGATGTTGAAGTCCTTGACGGTGCCACCGGCGTTGAGCAGGAGGAAGACGAGGCCGAACACGACCCAGCTGCCGAGGAGGAGCAGCCACGGGAACGGCTTCGGGAGTTTGCCGGCGGCGTAGACGTTGCTGGCGCCGGCGTTCTGGCGGATGGCGAGTGACATCGGGTGTGCCTTTCCGTCAGCCCACGCGCTTGCGCACGATGAAGCGGGCGAGCATGTTGATGACGAGTGTGATCACGAACAGGATCAGACCCGATGCGATGAGGGCGTTGAGCCGCACACCGGAGGCCTCGGCGAACTGCAGTGCGATGTTCGCCGCGATCGTCGAGGGGTTCAGCGAGGTGAGCACCTTGAAGCTGATGTTCGTCGACACCGACAGGACGATGGCCACCGCGAGGGTCTCACCGAGCGCGCGACCGAGGCCGAGCATCACCGCGGACACCATGCCGGACCGGGCGAACGGGAACACCGACATGCGGATCATCTCCCACCGGGTGGCGCCGAGGGCCAGGGCGGCCTCCTCGTTCAGGCGGGGCGCCTGCAGGAAGATCTCGCGCATGATCGCGGTCATGATCGGGATGGTCATCACCGCGAGGACGATCGCCGCGGTCAGGATCGTGCGACCGGTGCCGGAGACCTGCCCGGAGAAGAGCGGGAACCAGCCGAAGTACTCGTTCAGGAAGTGGTAGAACGGCGTCACAAACCGGGCGAGGACGACGACGCCCCAGAGCCCGAACACGACGCTCGGCACGGCGGCCAGCAGGTCGATGACGTAGCCGAGGACCGCTGCCATCCGCCGCGGCGCGTAGTGCGAGATGAACAGGGCGATCCCGATCGCGATCGGCGTCGCCATGATGAGCGCGAGGATCGCCGCCCAGACGGTGCCGAAGACGAGCGGGCCGACGTAGTCCCAGAAGCCGCTCGCGTCGTTCGGCAGCTCGCCGGCCTTGGCGGAGAAGGCCGGGATGCTCTGCCAGACGAGGAACGCTGCGACGAGGGCGAGGACCAGGAGGATGAGGCCACCGGCGAGGACGGTGGCGGTCGAGAACACCCGGTCGCCGATCCGGACGGGGGCCTTCAGCCGAGGGGGCGTCGCGGCGGAGACCTCTGGGGCCTCGGGCGCGGGGGCTTCGGTCGTCATGTCCTTCGGGACTCCTGATCGGGTGGGGAAGTCGGGTGCGGCGGGTACCGCGGTTCCGTCCGCCGGCCTGGAGGGACGGTGCCAGCTGGCACCGTCCCTCCAGGCCGACCGGAACGGGGTCCGGCCCAGGTGCCCGGTCTGCGAGGACCGGGCACCTGGGCCGTGGGTGCTACTTGATGGTGGCGATGGCCTTCGTGACCTTGGCCGACAGCTCGTCGGTCAGGGCCGCGGACTTCGCCTGGGTCGCGGCGGCGTCCTGCGCCTCGGAGCTCGCGGCGTAGCTGAGGTACGCCTTCACCAGGTCGGCCTTGGCGCTGTCCTGGTAGGTCTGGCACGCGATCGCGTAGGAGACGAGCACGAGCGGCCATGCGCCCTTGTCGGTGTCCTTGCGGTTGATCGAGATGGCGAGGTCGTTGTCCTCGCGGCCCGTTGCGACCTCGGAACCGGCGACGACCTGTGCCGCACCCTTGGCGCTGATCGTGGTCGCGGTGTCGCCGACCATGAGCTTCGCCTTCGAGAGGCTGCCGACGCCGGAGTCGTCGATGTAGGTGATCGAGTTGTCGGCGCTCGCCATGGCGCTCGCGACACCGGAGGTGAGCTGCGCACCGTCACCGACCTGGTACGGGAAGGTCTGGCTGACCGCTGCGTCCCACACCGAGGGTGCGTTCTGCGACAGGTAGTCGGCGAAGTTCTGCGTGGTGCCCGAGTCGTCGGAGCGGTGCACGACGTTGATGTTCGCCGAGGGGAGGTCGACGCCCTTGTTGAGCTTCTCGATCGCCGGGTCGTTCCAGGTCGTGATCTCGCCCTTGAAGATGCCGGCGATGGTCTCGGCGTCGAGCGTGAGGCTCTTGACGCCGTCGATCTTGTACGCGATGGCGATCGGGGAGATGTAGACCGGGAGGTCGATGCCCTTCGTGCCGGCCTTGCATGCCTGGAAGGTGCTCGAGAGCTCGGTGTCGGAGAGCGCAGCGTCCGAGCCGGCGAAGTCCGCGGCACCGGAGATGAAGCTCGAGCGGCCCGCGCCGGAGCCCTGCGGGTTGTAGTTGACCGTGACGCCGGAGGCCTTCTGCTGGAAGCCGGAGATCCAGGTGGTCTCCGCCGTGCCCTGAGCGCTCGATCCGACACCGTTCAGGGTGCCGGAGAGGCTCGAGTAGTCCGTGCCCGACGATGCGGAGGCGGAACCGGAGGAGGCGGGGGCCGCGTCCTCGTTCGCTGCGCAGGAGGACAGGACGATCGCGCCGGCGATCGCGATTGCTGCGACCGAACCGATTCGCTTGATGTTCACAGGGGTCCCTTCGGGGAAGATCTCGTGTGGTGTGGGGAGCATGCCGGACGGCAGTGCTGTGTGCCGTCCTGCCTGTGACAGTAAGGAGCCGAGGTGACCGGCACGGCGACCCCTGGTGAACAGGAGGTGAACGCACGACGAAGCAGGCCCCGGTCGTGGTCGACCAGGGCCTGCTCGGGAGTATCTGTAGGAGGGTGCGTGCCTCTGGAGGAGCGTGTGCGCGGGGGGCCGGCGAGTGGCTCAGGCCGGGACGCCGGAGGAGTGGGTCTCGACCGCCACGAGCGCCGACCCGGCGATGTGCATCACCGCGAAGTCCCCCGTCGAGAGCATGGCAGCGCGTCGGAGGTCGAACCGCGACGGGTCGTCCGAGGTGTCCCGGGCGATCCGCGCGATGATGTCCGGGAGCACCGGACCATGGGAGCACAGCACGGCGCTCTTGGCCTTGGCGAGACGCTTCCGGACGATGCCCTTGACGTCGCTCCGGCCCTGCTCGTACGCGTCCTGGCTGATGTCCGCAGTGCTCGTGACGCCGACCCGCGTCCGGTCCGACAGTGGCTCGACGGTCGCGAGGCACCGGGCGGCCGTGCTGCTGACGATCTTCCGTGGACCGTACGCGGCGATCGACGTCGCGACGTGCCTGGCCTGTGACCGACCGACGGGCAGGAGCGGCCGGGTCGCGTCGGGGCCGTGCCAGTCGCCGCCCGGGACGGTCTTGGCGTGGCGGAGGGCGATGAGGGCGAAGGTGTCGTGCAGACCGGCGGCGGCGCGCTCACCGAACTGCTCGAGGATCGCGACGTCGCGCTCGTAGGTGAGCATCCGGCCCGCGTCGGCCACGGACACCCACTCGAGCGCCGCGACCTCGTCGTTCGGCGCGAAGGACCCCGCGCGCGTGAGCTCCTTGGCGGACACCTCGGCGACCCAGTAGTGCACGATCTTGTCGCGGCCGTTCGGCAGGACGTACTCCGCGGCGGCGAGCGGCGCACCGAGGGACACCCGGTACCCGGTCTCCTCCTCGATCTCGCGGACGGCCGCCTCCGGGACGGACTCGCCCGGATCCACCTTGCCCTTCGGGAACGAGACGTCCCGGTGGTGCTCGCGGTGGATGAGGAGCACCTGCACCTCGTCCGAACGCACGCGCCAGCAGACGGCACCGGCCGCGACGACCGGCCCCTGCGTGGGACTCACCGTGCCGAGCGCTTCCTGGAGGAGATCTGCCGCATGAGGCTATTCTGCATGTCCTCGAGGGGCTCGTCGTCCGAACCCACCGAATGCCGCGTCCACTCGCCGTCCGACTCGAGGTGCCACGAACTCGTCGTCTCGGCCATGGCCAGCGCGAACAGGTTGTCGACCTCTTCCAGGTGCCGGGGCGAGGTGAGGCGCACGAGTGCCTCCACCCGGCGGTCGAGGTTCCGGTGCATCATGTCAGCGCTGCCGATCCAGGTGGTCGGGTCGCCGTCGTTGTGGAACGAGAACACCCGCGAGTGCTCCAGGTACCGGCCGACGATCGAGCGGACCCGGATGGTCTCGCTGTATCCCTCCATGCCGGGCTTGAGCGCGCAGATGCCCCTGACCCAGATGTCGATGGGCACGCCGGCCTGGCTCGCGAGGTACAGCGCGTCGATGATCTGCTCGTCGACGATCGAGTTCACCTTGATCCGGATCCCCGAGGGCTTGCCCGCCCTGGCGTTCTCGGCCTCGGCGGTGATCCGCTTGAGGAGTCCCTTGCGGAGGTGCAGGGGCGCGACGAGGAGCCGGCGGAACTTCTTCTCGATGGCGTACCCGGACAGCTCGTTGAACAGGCGCGTGAGGTCCTTGCCGACGATGTCGTCCGCGGTGAACAGTCCGAGGTCCTCGTAGATGCGGCTGGTCTTCGGGTTGTAGTTGCCGGTGCCGATGTGGCTGTAGTGCCGCAGCCCGTTCTTCTCCTGGCGGATGACGAGCACGAGCTTGCTGTGGGTCTTCAGCCCGACGAGCCCGTACACCACGTGCACGCCGGCCTTCTCGAGCTTCCGCGCCCACGTGATGTTGTTCTGCTCGTCGAAGCGCGCCTTGATCTCGACGAGGGCGAGGACCTGCTTGCCGGCCTCCGCGGCGTCGATGAGCGCCTCGATGATGGGGCTGTCGCCAGAGGTGCGGTAGAGCGTCTGCTTGATGGCGAGGACGTGCGGGTCGGCGGCCGCCTGCTCGAGGAACGCCTGCACGCTCGTGGCGAAGGACTCGTACGGGTGGTGCACGAGGATGTCCTCGCGCGAGATCGCGCGGAACAGGTCGGGCTTGAGGTTCGGCTCCGTCGGCTGCATCTGCACCGCGGTCGTCGGCACGTGCTTCGGGTAGTGCAGGTCCGGCCGCGAGATCTTCGACAGCTCGAACAGGCCGCCGAGGTCGAGCGGTGACGGCAGCCGGTACACCTCGTTCTCGGTGATGTCGAGCTCGCGGACGAGCAGGTCGAGTGTGACGTCGTCCATGTCGTCGGTGATCTCGAGGCGGATCGGCGGTCCGAAGCGGCGCCGCAGGAGCTCCTTCTCGAGGGCCTGGATGAGGTTCTCGGTCTCGTCCTCCTCGATCTCGACGTCCTCGTTGCGGGTCACCCGGAACACGTGGTGCTCGATGATCTCCATGCCCGGGAACAGGTCGCCGAGGTGGTTCGCGATGAGGTCCTCGAGCGGGATGAACCGGAGGCGCCCCGAGCCGTCGTCGGGGAGCTGCACGAAGCGGGGGAGCATCTGCGGCACCTTGAGACGCGCGAACTCCTGCCGGGCGGTCTTCGGGTTGCGCACTCGGATCGACAGGTTGAGCGAGAGCCCGGAGATGTACGGGAAGGGGTGCGCCGGGTCGACGGCGAGCGGCATGAGCACCGGGAAGATCTGCCCGGTGAAGTACTCGCGCATGCGGACGCGGTCGGCCTCCTCGAGGTCGGACCAGTGCTCCACGTGGATGCCCGCCTCGTCGAGGTCCGGCTTGAGGACCTCCGCGAACGCCTTGGCGTGTCGGTCCTGGAGGGCATGGGCCTCCCGCGCGATGTCGGAGAGGACGTCGAGCGGTGCGCGGCCCACGTTGGTCGGCACGGCGAGCCCGGTGTCGATGCGACGCTTCAGTCCCGCCACCCTGACCATGAAGAACTCGTCGAGGTTCGTGGCGAAGATCGCCAGGAAGTTCGCGCGCTCGAGCAGCGGCACCGTGCGGTCCTCGCCGAGTTCGAGCACCCGCTGGTTGAAGCGGAGCCAGCTGAGCTCGCGGTCGAAGTACCGATCGGTGGGCAGCGACTCGTGCTCGACCGCGACGATCTCGTCGAAGTCGTCCAGGTCGGAGGCGACGGATTCCCCGTCGAGCTGCGGTTCGGCATCCATGTGGCCATCCTGCCATCCGCGTGGTGTCGGCGGTGGCGTGGACATGGACGCTGTGTGGACCGGAGGTGAACGGCCAGCCTGTGCAGGACGAGCTGCGGTCAGGCGGACGGAGCGGCGCCCTGCTCGTCGGACGGAGCGGCGTACTGCACGTCGACGGTGTGGTCGACGAAGCCCGTGCGGCGGTACAGCGCGAGTGCCGGGACGTTGTCGCCCTCGACGTACAGTGCGGCGGCGTCGAGTCCCCGCCCGGAGAGCCGCGCGGACCCCGCGCGCATGAGCACCCCGCCGAGCCCCTGCCCCTGCCGCCCGGGGTGGACCGCGACGGCGTAGAACTCGCCGATGCGTCCGTCGACTTTGAGCCAGCAGGACCCGACGAGCGCGCCGTCCCCGTCCTGCAGCAGCAGCACGTCCGCCGGCTCGAACCAGTCCTCGGCCTCGCGCTCGCGGAGGTCGTCGAGTGTCATCCGACCCTGCTCCGGGTGGTGCGAGAACGCCGTCGCGTTGAGGCCGAGCCAGGCGGCTTCCGACGGGGTCGCCGCCGCGCTGCCCGCCGCGAACGGCACGAGGGACATGCCGGCCGGGAGGCCCGGGTCGGCGTCGCCCTCGGGGATCGGCGCCCGGAGCTGCAGGAGCGTCCGCGCGGCGGACCAGCCGAACGCCCGGGCCAGCGCGCGGGCGGCGGGTGCGTCCCCGTGGGCCCACGCGAGCGTCGGGGCGGGCGCGTCCGCGGTGCCGGAGGCGAGCGCCTGCCGGACGAGGGCCGTCCCGATGCCGCGGCCCCGGGCCTCCAGACCGACCATCAGCTCCAGCTCGCCGTCCCGCACGACCGCTGCGGCCCTGCCGTCGTCGACGAGCACGGTCGCCCGGCCGGCGCCGACGTCGACGAGGGTCTGGTCCGAGAACGGCGGTGCCTCGCCGGCTGCGGCAGCCTCCTGCGCGAGCGCACGGACCACCGCGACGGCGGCGTCCCCGGTCAGGACCTCAGGCACCCTCGCCGCTCATCCGGTCCGCGTCGTCGTCGTAGACGTTGAACCGGTAGCCGACGTTCCGGACGGTGCCGATCAGGGACTCCAGGTCGCCGAGCTTCGCGCGGAGGCGCCGGACGTGCACGTCGACGGTCCTGGTACCACCGAAGTAGTCGTAGCCCCAGACCTCGCTGAGCAGCTGCTCACGGGTGAACACCCGCGACGGGTGGGTGGCGAAGAAGCGCAGGAGCTCGAACTCCTTGAAGGTCAGGTCGAGCGGCCGTCCGCGCACCTTGGCGGAGTAGCTCGCCTCGTCGATCACGACGCCGGAGGCCTGGATCTTCGAGCCGGACTGCGCCTTCGTGACCCGGCCGGCGACGAGACGGATGCGGGCGTCGACCTCGGCCGGGCCCGCCGTCTCGAGCACCACGTCGTCGACGTTCCACTCGCTGTTCACGGCGGTGAGGCCGCCCTCCGTCACGACGAGCACCACGGGGGTCGTCGAGCCGGTCGTCGAGAGGATCTTGCAGAGCGACTTGGCGCTCGCGAGGTCCGTCCGGGCATCGACGAACATCATGTCGGACGAGGGCGCGTTCACGAGCTGCGCCGCCTCGGCGGGGACGTGCCGGATCCGGTGGCTCAGGAGGCCGAGGGCGGGGAGGACGTCTCCGGGCGCGGCCGAGGTGAGTACCAGGAGCTGGGCCACAGAGCCTCCAGACGGGTCGGGGTCCCCACATCTTACTGATCCGAGCGATGTGTCACCCGCGACGGGTGCAAGGATGGGGGCATGAGCGAGCCGAGGACCCAGCGGAGTCTGCGACTGGCGTCGGTGCTGCCCGTGTGGCTGCTCGCGGTGGTCGGTGCGGTGCTCGTGGTCGTGTTCGCGACCGAGGCCCCGTTCGCGTGGATGCTGCTCGTCATCGTGGCGTGCATGCTCGTGAGCTTCGCGCTCCAGCTCGCGACGCAGACCAAGGACGGCCTCGTCGAACGCATCAGCATCGCGTCGACCGGGGCGTTCGTCGTCGTGCTCGTCGCCACCGTGGTGCTCCTCCTGATCCGCTGAGCGCCTCGCCCGCGGTGTCGGCGATGCCGCGTAGACTCGCGGCATGGACTCCCTGTTGCCGCTCGAGCTCTTCTACGTCGGTCTCCTGGGCCTCGCGTCGCTCGCGATCGCGTTCATCTCGATCGTGGTCGTCGTCAAGCTGTTCAAGGGCCAGCGTTGATCGAGATCCCCACCGGCCTCCCCGCCGAGATCGTCCCGCTGTCGTGGCTGATCGGCATCTGGGAAGGAACGGGAGTCGTGCACTACCCGGTCGGTGACCAGGTCCACGACCACGAGTTCGGCCAGCGCGTGAGCTTCAGCCACGACGGTCTGCCGTACCTGAACTACAGCTCGACGACCTGGCTGCTCGACGACGAGCACACGCCGCTCGCCGCCGAGATGGGCTACTGGCGCCTCGACCGTCCGTCGGAACCGGGCGACCCCGGACCCGCGATGCTCCTGGGCGACGGCGCGCGACCGTTCACCACGGCACGCGCGGTCGAGATGCTCCGCAACAACGACGACGGCTTCGACATCGAGGCGTCGATCGTGCATCCCACCGGCGTCGACGAGCTCTACGTCGGACGCATCAAGGGGCCGCGCGTCGACCTCGCCACCGATGCCGTGATGCGGTCGGCCCGGGCCAAGGAGTACTCCGCGGCGACCCGGATGTACGGCCTCGTCGACGGCAAGCTCTTCTGGGCCTGGGACATCGCCGCCCTCGGACAGGAGCTCACCTCGCACGCGTCCGGCCAGCTCAGCAAGGTCGAGTGATGACCTCGCCGTCGGCCGGAGCCTCGCCGCGGTCGCCCTTCGGAGACCGGGACGGCGCCGTGCTCGACGCCGATGGCACCAGCCCACTCCACTACGGCAACCCGATCGGCGAGCAGCGGTTGCTCGAGCGCGGTCGCGCGGTGGTGGACCTCGGGGGTACCGGGATCGTCACCGTGAGCGGCCCTGACCGGTTGTCGTGGTTGAACTCGATGACGTCGCAGCTCCTGCTCGGGCTCGCGCCCGGCACCTCGACCGAGACGCTCGTGCTCGACGCCTCCGGCCGTGTGGAGCACGCGGCGCGGGTCGTCGATGACGGCGAGACCACCTGGCTCCTCACCGAGCACGGCGATGCCGAGCCGCTCGCCGCGTGGCTGACGTCGATGCGCTTCATGCTCCGCGTCGAGGTCGCCGACCGGTCCGCCGACGTCCGTGTCGTCGGCTCGTTCGACCCGGCACCGATCACGGCGGCCGGGCTCGACGACGCGGTCATCGCGACCTGGATCGACCCGTGGTCCGAGGTCGCCGTCGGCGGGTGGAGCTACGCCGACGCCGAGGACCACCCCGGCCGGACCTGGACCTACCGCGAGACCATCCTGCCCCTCGACGCGGCGACGACACTCGGGGCGTCCGACGTCCCGGTCGCCGGGACACTCGCCCTCGAGGCCCTGCGCATCGCCGCGTGGCGGCCCCGCCTTGCAGACGTCGACGAGCGCACCATCCCGCACGAGCTCGACTGGCTCCGGTCCGCGGTGCACCTGACCAAGGGTTGCTACCGGGGGCAGGAGACCGTCGCCAAGGTGCACAACCTCGGGCATCCGCCGCGGCGCCTCGTGATGCTGCACGTCGACGGGTCGGACGGCGTGCTGCCCGCGGTCGGCGCGCTCGTGCACGGGCCGGGCCGCACCGTCGAGGACGACCCTGCCGAGGTCGGCCGGATCACCGCCGTCGCGAACCACCACGAGCTCGGCCCGATCGCGCTCGCCGTCGTGAAGCGGTCCCTCGACCCGGCCACCGTCCTGACCACGGCGGCCGACGACGTTACCGTGACCGCAGCCCAGCAGACGATCGTGCCGACCGACGCGGGTGCCACGGCGGGTGTCCCGCGGATGCCGCGCCTCGGCGCCGTCCGACGCTGACCGTCCACCCCGCGGTGCCGGATCCGGCCGTCCCGGTGACGGGAGGGACGTGGTGAGCGCGCCACGATCCTCCAGTCGGTCTCCGCTTCCGTTCGACGTGCGCGCGTCCGCGGTGCGGGTCCGTGCCTCGATCCCGGCCGCGCTGCAGATCACCGCGGCGACACTCGGCGCCTACGCCGTCGCGCACCTGGTGCTCGGGCACGAGTTCCCGATCCTCGCGGCGACCACGACGATCTCGACGCTCGGGTTCGCCCGCGACGCCCGGCCCGTGCGGGTCCTCGAGTCGGCGGTCGGCATCCTCGTGGGGATCCTGCTCAGTGAGCTCCTGCTCGCCGTCATCGGCGCCGGGGTCTGGCAGATCGTGCCGTTCATGGTGCTGGCGCTGCTCGTCGGCCGGTTCTTCTCGGCCTCGAACGCGTTCGCTGCGGCCGCGGCGACGCAGTCGATCCTGGTGCTGTTCCTGCCGGTCCCCGGTGGTGGCCCGTTCGTGCGGAGCATCGACGGGGTCGTCGGGGGAGTGGTGGCGCTCCTCGCGACGGCGCTCATCCCACGCGACCCCGTCGGCCTGGCCCGGACGGACGCACGGCGTGTGTTCGTGCTCGTCGACACGGCGCTCGTCGACACCATCGAGGCGCTCGGGTACGACCGACGCGGGCGTGCCGATGCGGCGCTCGACCAGGTCCGCTCGACGCAGCCGCTGCTCGATGCGTGGCAGGCGTCGCTCGAGACCGCGGTCGCGGTGAGCCGCATCTCGCCCTGGCTCCGCCGACGCCGCGGAGCGCTCGCCGGCCAGGAGCGAGTCCGACGACAGGTCGACCTCGCGATCCGGAATCTCCGTGTGGTGATCCGTCGGATCGGGACGCAGGGACCGCCGGTCGTGGACCGGGCGCCGATCGCGGCGCTCCTCGACGAGGTCCGGTTGGCGCTCGCATCGATCGCGTCGGCGTCCGAGGACCGGACGGGAGGCACGGCTGAGCTCGACCGCGCACGCTCGGTCCTCGAGACGGTCGCCGCTCGACTCGACCCGCGGATGGTGCTCGGTCCGGAGTCCGCCGAGCAAGGCGCCGCGGGCGAGGCCGTCGTGGTCCTGATGCTCCGGCCCCTGGTGATCGACCTGCTCATGGCGACGGGACTGTCCCACGAGGAGGCCCGGTCGCGACTGGTCGACCCGTGACCCGCCCGCCCGCTTGCCCGGGGCGGAAGGGGCGGTCAGCGCGGGGCGACGGACTCCCACGGCACGGACAGCTCGCCGAGGCGCCACCGCGTCACGCCGTGCAGCACCGGCCATCCCCTGCCACCCGCCGAGCCGTCGCGCATCGACCTGACCGCGGCGATCCACCGCTGCCGAGGACCGTACGTGCCGAGGGGCGCGGCGATCGCCCACGCCCGGTCGAGGTCGACGAGGAACGCATGCACTCGCTCGCCCGGGACGTTCCGGTGGATGAGCGCCTTGGGGAGCCGCTCGGCCACGATCGAGGGGACGTCGAGCCCCGCGAGTCGGAGCGACACCGTGAACGTCAGCGGGACGCCGGCACCGGACGGGCCACGTGCGAGCGTCACCCACGAGGCCACCCGGCCGACCTCGTTGCAGGTCCCCTCGACGAGTCGGCCGTCGGGCTGCAGCCGTCCGGCCATCAGGTCCCACGACGCCTGGACGGCGGACTCGTCGTACTGCCGGAGGACGTTGAACGCCCGGATCACCGCGGGGCGCCGGCCATCGGGGGTCGGCGTCTCGAACCCGCCGAGCCGGAACGTCACGCCGTCGCGCGCAGCCCGGTTCGCGAGGGCGACCCGCGACGGCTCGATCTCGATCCCGGTGACCTCGACGTCCGGCCGGACCCGTGCCAGCCGGTCGCGCAGTTCGAGCGTCGTCGTCGCGCTCGCGCCGTACCCGACATCGGCCACGAGCAGGTCCGCGGCCCGTCGGAGGACCGGCAGCCCGGCGATCCACCGATCCACCCGGCGGAGCCGGTTCGTGCCGGTCGTCCCGCGCGTGACGTTCCCGATCGGCATACCGCCAAGGGTACGGGGGCGGAGCGCGTCGCTAGGATCGGAGCATGACCTCGACACTCGTGCTCCTCCGCCACGGCAACAGTGACTGGAATCAGAAGAACCTGTTCACCGGGTGGGTCGACGTCCGGCTCAGCGACGTCGGCGAGCAGGAGGCCAAGCGCGCCGGGCAGCTCATCGCCGAGTCCGGCATCGTCCCCGACGTCCTGTACACCTCGCTCCTCACCCGTGCGATCCAGACGGCGGACATCGCTCTGCTCGAGGCGGACCTCGCCTGGCTCCCGGTCAAGCGCGACTGGCGGCTCAACGAGCGGCACTACGGCGCACTCCAGGGCAAGGACAAGGCGCAGACGCTCGCCGAGTACGGCGAGGAGCAGTTCATGGAGTGGCGACGGTCGTTCGACGTCCCGCCGCCCGCCATCGCCGACGATGCCGAGTGGTCGCAGTTCGGCGACCGCCGCTACGCGGACCTCGGTGACGCGCTGCCCCGGACCGAGTCGCTGGCGCTCGTGATCGACCGACTGCTCCCGTACTGGGAGTCCGACATCACCCGCGACCTCGGCGACGGCAAGACGGTGCTCGTGACCGCGCACGGCAACTCCCTCCGGGCCCTCGTGAAGCACCTCGACGGCATCTCCGACGAGGACATCGCCGGCCTCAACATCCCGACGGGCATCCCGCTCGTGTACGAACTCGACGACGACTTCCGTCCGACCGGTCCGTCGCGCTACCTCGACCCCGAGGCCGCGGCGGCCGGCGCGGCGGCGGTGGCGGCGCAGGGCTCCAAGAAGTAGTCCGCAGACTGACCGGATCCGGGCCGGATCCGGGCCGGATCCGGGCCGGGTCCGGGACGAGGCCGGGTCCCGGGGCCGGGGTGAGACCGCGGGCTACGCGCCGAAGTGCCCGGCGATCTCGCGCATGAGCTCCGCGACGTCGAACCCGGCCGCGGTGTCGACGCGGACCACGGGCCACCCGCCGGCGATGCCGAGCGGCTCGGCGTCCGCGTGCTCGTCCCATGCTGCGAGGACCTCGTCGCGCGTGCCGTGCACCACGTGTCGGGCCGGCGAGGCCGCGTACCGGGCGTCCAGTCGGGCGACGATGGACTCCCGCGAGGCGTCGCACCACACCTCGACCACCCGGGGCGACCCGGCGGCCACGAGTCCCGCCTCCAGGAACGACCGGTCGCGGCCCTCGAGCCACACCGAGTCGATGACGACCCCGGCCTCGACGGCCCCCGCCATCGCCCAGACGGTGTCCATCGCGATGCCGCCGAGCTGCCTCGAGGGGATCATCGGTCCGACGATGTCCGCGAGCGGCTCCTTGACGGCGTCCTTCGACAGGAACGGGCAGTCGAGGACCTCGGCGAGGGAGGCCCCGATCGTGGTCTTGCCCGATCCGGGCAGTCCGTTGACGAGGATCGCGACAGCAGCCATGCCCGCAAGTCTCCCAGACCACACCGGTCCCACGGAGCGGCGGCCGGTGTGCGACGTGACGGGTGGATGGACGGGAGGCGCGGTGCCAGCTGGCACCGCGCCTCCCGTCCGTCAGATGGTCGCGACCGCGACCCGGCCTACGCGGACGGAGCGCCGACCCAGTCGCCCGTCGCCAGGTACTGCACCTTCTTGGCGATCGAGACCGCGTGGTCCGCGAACCGCTCGTGGTAGCGGCTGGCGAGCGTCGAGTCGACGGTGTCGACCGGCTTGCCCTTCCACGTCTCGCCGAGCACCGCGTCGAACACGCTCGCGTGCAGCTCGTCGATCCGGTCGTCGTCGTCGCGGATCTCCTCGGCGAGGCTCACGTCCTCGGTGCGGAGCAGCCGCTCGAGCTTCTGCGCGACGGCGACGTCCAGCTGACCCATCTCCTTGAAGATCGGGCGGATGCTCTTCGGCACGACCTTGTCCGGGAAGCGGTACCGGGCGAGCTGGGCGATGTGCTCGGCCATGTCGCCCATCCGCTCGAGCGACGCGCTGATCCGGAGTGCGCTGACCACGGTCCGGAGGTCGCGGGCCACCGGGGCCTGGCGGGCGAGGATGTCGATCGCGAGCTCGTCGAGGTCGATCGCGGCGGCGTCGATCTTGGCGTCGTCCGCGATCACCTGCTCGGCGAGCGCGACGTCCTGGCCGTTGAAGGCCTCGGTCGCGCGGGCGATCGCTGTGGCGACGAGCCCGGCGATGTCCGCGAGGCGGACCTGGACGTCTTCGAGCTCCTGCTGGAACACTTCGCGCATGGTGAGCCCTTCCTTCGGCACATGTCCGGAGGTCCTGGACATCACGAGCGAGTCTGGGGTCTCCAGGTGAACGGACGGTGACGCGGGGCTGAACGCTTCGTCCCGGCGACCGGGAGGCCGGCGGACGGTGGCGGAACGGGACCCGACCATCCCTACACTGGCGGCATGGACAACGCGTGGCTCGTGCCACTGTCGATGCTCCTCGGCGGTGTGTTCGGTGCGGGTGTGGTGGTGGTGATCCTCGCCGCGGAACGAACGGCACGCGCTGCGGACGTCGCAGACCGGGCGCTCCCCGACGGCATCGCCGCCGTGATCGCGACCATGCACAACCCTGCGGTGGTCGTCGATCCGTCGAACACCGTCGTCGCGACCTCGCCGCAGGCACTCGCGGTCGGGCTCGTCGTCCGGCGGCGGCTCGCGCACAAGGAGCTCATGCGCCTGGTCGACCGGGTCCGTTCGAGCGGTGAGATGGGGTCCGAGGACCTCGAGCTCCCGCGCGGCCGTCGCGGCGAGATGGTCGGGTACCTCAGCTTCCGAGCGGCGACCCTCGGCAACCGGTACGTGCTCCTGACGGCGGACGACCTCACCGAGAGCCGCAGGATCGACGAGGTCCGGCGGGACTTCGTCGCGAACATCTCGCATGAGCTGAAGACCCCGATCGGCGCGATCGGCCTGCTCGCCGAGACGCTGGTCGCCGCGGCGGACGACCCGGTGCACGTCAAGCGCTTCGCCGGGCAGCTGATCACCGAGTCCGAGCGTCTCGGAGCGCTCACCAAGGACATCATCGAGCTGTCGCGGCTGCAGTCCGTCGACGCGATCGAGGCCAGCGAGGAGGTCGGTATCGACGGCGTCGTCGAGGCCGCCGTCGACACGAACGCCGTCGTCGCCGCGAGCCGTGGGATCGCCATCGCCCGCGAGAAGAAGTCGAAGCTCCGGGTCATCGGCGACCCGGGTCTGCTCCAGATCGCGGTGTCGAACCTCATCGCGAACGCGATCAAGTACTCGCCGGACAACACCAGGGTCGGCGTGGGGGTCCGGAGCACCAAGGGCTTCGTGGAGATCGCCGTCACCGATCAGGGAGTCGGGATCCCCGAGGCCGACCTCGACCGCGTGTTCGAGCGCTTCTACCGCGTCGATCCCGCACGGTCGCGGGCCACCGGCGGGACGGGACTCGGACTCGCCATCGTGAAGCACGTCGTCGGGAACCACGGTGGCTCCGTGAAGGTCTGGTCGCAGACCGGCAAGGGCTCGACGTTCACCATCCGCCTGCCCGAGGCGGACACCGCACTGACCACCGCACTCGAAGACCACTTGGAAGAGCACTGATCGTGACCCACATCCTCATCGTCGACGACGAACCCGCCCTGAGTGGCCCGCTCGAGTTCCTGCTGCAGCGCGAGGGGTACGAGACCTCCGTCGCCGCGGACGGTGTCACCGCCCTGGCGCGGTTCGACGCCGACAACCCGGACCTGGTGCTCCTCGACCTGATGCTCCCGGGGCTGTCCGGCACCGAGGTGTGTCGGCAGATCCGCACCCGGTCGAACGCACCGATCATCATGCTCACCGCGAAGGATTCCGAGGTCGACATCGTCGTCGGGCTGGAGCTCGGCGCCGACGACTACGTCACGAAGCCGTACTCCACGCGCGAGCTCCTCGCGCGGATGCGTGCCGTGCTCCGTCGCCGCACCGAGGACGACCCGGGTGACACCGGGCTGCTCCAGGTCGGCGGCATCCGGATGGACGTCGAGCGCCACACCGTGAGTGTCGACGGCTCGGACGTCCCGATGCCGCTCAAGGAGTTCGAGCTCCTCGAGCTGCTGCTCCGGAACGCCGGGCGGGTGCTCACGCGCGGACAGCTCATCGACCGGGTGTGGGGTTCGGACTACTTCGGGGACACGAAGACCCTCGACGTGCACATCAAGCGGATCCGGTCGAAGATCGAGCGGATCCCGAGCGCGCCCGAGCTGCTCGTGACGGTCCGGGGGCTCGGCTACCGCATCGAGGCCTGACCGCCGCCGGCTGGCCGGCTGGCCGGCTCGCCGCTGCGCGCGCGTGTTCTGAACACGGGGGTCCGGCGGGAACACCCACATCCGCGTGTTCCCCGTGGACGGGCGTGTTCAGAACACGCGCACGGCCGGGAGGCACGGTGCCGGTCACGCAGAACGCCCCCGGTCCGACGGACCGGGGGCGTTCACGTGCTCCGTGGGCTCAGCCCGCCGCGGGAGTCGCGGACTCGGACGGCGTGGCGTCGGTGTAGGGCGCCGGGGTCAGCGTCGGGTCCGTCGCGGGGACGGTCGCCGTCGACGACGGTGTCGGGAGGAGGGTCTTGTACTCCTCGAGTGCGCCGGTCAGGACGGGGACGCGGATCGAGGCGCCCTCGGCGGACGGGTAGGTGAAGAAGACCCTGGTGAGCACCCCGGCCTTCGAGCCGAGCCGGTCGAACACGACCGCGTCGGAGTCCTTCGCGAGGTCGAGGCTCGAGTTGGCGGGCACCGTGACGTCCGTCTCGTCGGAGTTCTTGCCCTTCGCCTGGATCGTGACGACCTTGCGGGAGTCCGAGTTGTTGACGAGCGTCGCGACGAACCGCGCGCTCTCGCCGTCGTCGGTGAACAGGATCGCGTTGCGCACGTCGACCTTGCCGACCGTGACGCTGACGCCGTCACTCGCGTCGTAGTGCTCCGTGGTCGACTGCGGCGTCATGAACCCGCACCCGGCGGTGCCGAGGGCGATGGTTGCCGCGACGGCGACGGACACGGTTACCCGAGCTCGCAAGATTCCTCCAGTGGTGGCGTGACGGACCGAGCGGTCCCGGCCCATCTTAGCGATCCGCCTGGACCGCCCGTGGTTAGGACTCCCTTACCCGAATTCAGCTTGTGGTAAACTGGGTATCTCGGAACGGAGCCTGATTAATGCAATTCGAGGTCGGCGAGACCGTGGTCTACCCCCATCATGGGGCAGCGACCATCTCAGAAGTGAAGACACGGATCATCAAGGGCGAGGAGAAGGTCTATCTCAAGCTGCGCGTGACGCAGGGCGACCTGACGATCGAGGTACCGGCGGACAACGTCGACTTGGTCGGCGTGCGCGACGTCATCGGCAAGGAAGGCCTCGACCGTGTGTTCGAGGTGCTCCGTGCCCCGTTCACCGAGGAACCGACGAACTGGTCCCGCCGGTACAAGGCGAACCTCGAGAAGCTCGCGTCGGGCGACGTCATCAAGGTCTCCGAGGTCGTCCGCGACCTCTGGCGCCGTGACCAGGACCGCGGACTCTCCGCCGGCGAGAAGCGCATGCTCGCCAAGGCGCGTCAGATCCTCATCTCGGAGCTGGCACTCGCGGAGAAGACCGACGAGGACAAGGCATCGACCGTCCTCGACGAGGTCCTCGCCTCCTGAACGCAGCGTGACGACGGCATCACGAACGACCGCCCGTGAGACTCCGGTCTCGCGGGCGGTCGTCGTCGTCGCGGCCGGATCGGGGACACGGCTGGGTGTCGGCACCGCCAAGGCGTTCGTCCCGGTGGCCGGCCGACTCATGCTCGACCGGGCGCTCGCGACGCTCTTCATGCTGCCGGAGCCCACGTTCGTCGTCGTGGTCGCTCCCGCCGACCGGCTCGACGAGTGCCGCAGACTGGTCGCGTCCGTCGCCGGGTCGATGGTCGGGTACACGGCGGTCGTGCCGGGAGGCTCGGATCGCCATGCGTCGGTCGTCGCCGGTCTGGGTGTGCTGCCGGACTCCGTCACCACGGTGCTGGTCCACGACGCGGCACGGGTGCTGACACCGGTCACGCAGGTCCTGCGGGTGTTCGACGCGGTCGAGTCGACGGGCGCCGGCATCGTCCCCGCCCTGCCCGTCACGGACACCGTGAAACGGATCGACCGCGGCGAGCACGACGACGTCGGGTCCGGCGTCGTCCTCGAGACCGTCGACCGGTCCGAACTCGTCGGCGTGCAGACCCCGCAGGGTTTCCCCGCGGCCGAGCTCCGCGCCGCCTACGCGCGGTCATCCCGTTCGGAGACCGACGACGCCGGGGTGTTCCAGGCAGCGGGCGGGGTCGTCCGCACCGTGCGGGGCGACGCCGATGCGTTCAAGATCACCACGCCGTGGGACCTCCGCCGTGCCGAGGCGATCCTCGGCGAACGACAGGGCGCCGCGGGTACCGGAGGTGCGGGTCCGCGGGACGCACCGGCGACCGTCGGGGCCGCACCGATCCTCCCGTCCGGTCCGACCGCACCACCCACGATCGCGACCCGCGTCGGTCTCGGGGTCGACGTGCACGCGTTCGACCCGTCGGCGCCGTGCCGCGTCGGACTCCTGGACTTCCCGGGTGAGCCGGGTCTCGCCGGACACAGCGACGGCGACGCCGTGGCGCACGCGGTGTGCGACGCGCTGCTGTCGGCGGGCGGACTCGGCGACATCGGCGGCACCTTCGGGACGGACGACCCGCGGTATGCCGGTGCCGACGGATCGGTGTTCCTGACGGGCGCCGTCGGACTGCTCGCCGAGGCCGGGTGGACGCCGTCGAGCGTCACGGTCCAGGTGATCGGCAACCGGCCCCGGATCGGTGCACGGCGGACGGAGATGGAGACCGCGCTCGCCGCCGTGGTCGGAGCACCCGTCAGCGTCTCCGGCACCACGACGGACGGTCTCGGGTTCACCGGGCGCGACGAGGGCCTCGCGTCGATCGCGACCGCGCTCGTGCACCGGTCACCGCAGCCTGCCGACGCACGCTCCGACCCCGAATAGGCTGGTCACCGTGACCGTTCGCCTCTACGACTCCCGCGCACACGACGTCGTCGACCTGACCCCGCTCGTCGAGGGTCGGGTCAGCATGTACGTCTGTGGGCCGACGGTGCAGTCGTCGCCGCACATCGGACACCTCCGGTCCGCGCTCGTGTACGACATCTGGCGACGCTGGCTGACCTACCGCGGCCACACCGTCACGCTCGTGCGGAACGTGACCGACATCGACGACAAGGTCCTCGACCTGTCCGCGGGCACCGACGAACCGTGGTGGGCGCGGGCGTACCGGGTCGAGCTCGAGTTCACGGCCGGCTACCGTGCGCTCGGGATCCTGCCGCCGACGTACGAACCCCGCGCGACCGCGAGCATCCCGGAGATGCAGGAGATCATCACCCGGCTGATCTCGCGCGGACATGCCTACGTGGCCGCGGACGACTCCGGTGACGTGTACTTCGACACCGCGAGCTGGGAGTCCTACGGCGCGCTCACGCGGCAGCAGCGCGAGGACATGGTCGAGGCTGCCGACGCGGACCCGCGGGGCAAGCGGGACGCCAGGGACTTCGCGCTCTGGAAGGGCACGAAGACCGGGGAGCCCGCGACCGCGTCGTGGGACTCGCCGTGGGGCCCTGGACGACCCGGCTGGCACATCGAGTGCTCGGCGATGTCCAGGCGGTACCTCGGCCCGGCGTTCGACATCCACGGCGGTGGGCTCGACCTGCGCTTCCCGCACCACGAGAACGAGCTCGCGCAGTCGACGGCAGCGGGCGACCCGTTCGCGACCTACTGGCTGCACAACGGACTCGTGACGGTCGCGGGCCAGAAGATGTCGAAGTCGCTCGGCAACTCGATCTTCGCGTCCGACTTCCTGGCGGCGGCACCGGCGATCGTCGTCCGGTACTTCCTCGGCGCCGCGCACTACCGGTCCACCATCGACCACCACGACGGCTCGCTGACCGAGGCCGCTGCGGCGCTCGAGCGGATCACCGGCTTCCTCGTGCGGGCGCGGCGGCGGCTCGAGGACGGTGCCGCTGGTGTCGGCGGCGGGGCCCCGACCGCGGTTCCGGACGCTTTCGCGCTCGCGATGGACGACGACCTCTCGGTCCCGCAGGCGCTCGCCGTGCTGCACGAGACCGTCCGCACCGGGAACGCCGCACTCGACACCGACGACCTCGCCGGCCTCGAGACCGCGTTCCGACACGTCACCGCGATGGTCGAGGTGCTCGGGATCGACCCGACCTCGGACACGTGGTCCACCGCGGCGGAGGACCCCTCTGCCGCGCCACTCGCAGCCCTCGTCGAACGACTCGTCGAGGAACGCGCACACGCCAGGGCGAACCGTGACTTCGCCACAGCCGACCGAGTCCGCGACGACCTCGCGGCGGCCGGCATCACGATCGAGGACGCAGCGTCCGGAACCCATTGGAGCATCGCATGAAGAACGTATCCGGCAAGAAGAAGGGGCGGCCCGGTGCCGTCCGGTCCGGCACGAAGGGCAACGGCCAGGTCGGTTCCGGTGGTCAGGGGCGCCAGGCGCTCGAGGGCAAGAAGCCCACGCCGAAGGCCGAGGACCGTCCGTACCACCCCGCCGGCAAGCGTAAGGCCGCGTCCGAACGGCTCGTCGCGGCACGCACCAGGCACGGTGCGTCGACGGCCCCGCAGCCCCGGACGCTCCGCGCTCCCGGCCCGCAGCAGCGCCGCGCGAGTGACGACTCGGAGCTCGTGACCGGCCGGAACTCCGTGGTTGAGGCGCTCCGTGCGAAGATCCCGGCGTCGACGCTGTACCTGGCCACGCGCCTCGAGATGGACGACCGCGTCAAGGAGATCCTGTCGCTCGCCACCCACCGCGGCATCCCCGTGATGGAGGTCATGCGTCCGGAGCTCGACCGCATCTCCGGGCACGACGCCGTCCACCAGGGCGTGGCGCTCAAGGTGCCGCCGTACGAGTACTCGCACGCCGAGGACCTCGTCGAGCGGGCGATCCGGAAGAACCAGGTGCCGCTCATCGTGGCGCTCGACGGCATCACCGACCCGCGGAACCTCGGGGCGATCATCCGGTCGACGGCGGCCTTCGGCGGACACGGCGTGCTCGTGCCGTCGCGCCGTTCGGTCGGTGTGACCGCGTCGGCGTGGAAGACCTCGGCCGGCGCGGCCGCCCGGGTGCCGGTCGCGATGGCGTCGAACCTGACCCAGACCCTCAAGTCGCTGAAGTCCCAGGGCCTGTTCGTGCTCGGGCTCGACGGCGACGGCGACGTGCAGCTCGACGCCCTCGAGCTCGCGGACCGGCCGATCGTCATCGTCGTCGGGAGCGAGGGCAAGGGGCTCTCCCGACTCGTCACCGAGACGTGCGACGCGATCGTGTCGATCCCGATCTCGAGTGCCGCCGAGTCCCTCAACGCGGGCATCGCGGCGAGCGTCACGCTGTGGGAGGTCTCCCGGCGCCGGAAGGGCTGACCCCGGCCCCGGCCCCGCCCCCATCCCCGTCCGCAAAACACCAGGTTGGCCGGGCCGCGCAGAGGTATTTCCCTGCGCGATCCGGCCTTCCTGGTGTTTTGCGGAGACGGGAGGGGGCCGGGGGTCAGACGTTCGCGCGCCAGTCCTCCACGACGTCGTCGTCGGCGACCGGCTCCGCGAGGTCCTCGCTGCCGTCGAGCACCGGGATGGACGTCGTCGGCGGGTTGATGAGCAAGCGCTCGTCACGGCGGTGTCGCAGGACGTCGTTCACGTACGCCGTCGTCGCCTCGGGCAGGGAGATCGACCGTTCCTGCTGCTGCGCCATGAACCAGCGGTGCTCGAGCAGCTGGTGGAACACCTCGGCGGGCTCCAGGCGTCCGCGGAGCTCGCGGGGGATCGCACGGACGACGGGCTCGAACACCTTCGAGACCCACTCGTGTGCCACCATCTCCTCGTCGAGCTCGTCGCGACCGTTCCGTGCGCGGTAGGCATCGAGGTCGTTAAGCAGGCGGCGCGCCTGGTTCTCACCGGCGTCGATCCCGGTCAGGCGGAGCAGCCGGCGCTGGTGGTGCCCGGCATCGACGACCTTCGGCTGGATGCGGACCTGGGTGCCGCCCTCCGCCGTCTTGATCGCGAGCTCCTCGATGTCGAACCCCAGGTCGTTCAGGCGCTCGACGCGGTCGTTGATGCGCCAGCGTTCCGACGCCGCGAACTGCTCGGTGCCGGTGAGCTCCTTCCAGAGCATCCGGTACTGCGCGACGATGCCGTCGGAGACCGCGACAGGGTCCGCGTTCTCGTCGAGGCGACCGCCGGCCTCCAGGTCGAGCAGCTCGCCGGCGATGTTCACGCGCGCGATCTCGAGGTCGTTCTCGCGCTGCCCGTTCGACAGACCACCCGGGTAGAGCTTGCCGGTCTCGGCATCCACCAGGTACGCGGCGAAGGACCCGGCGTCCCGGCGGAAGAGCGTGTTCGAGAGCGAGACGTCGCCCCAGAAGAACCCGATGATGTGCAGGCGGACCAGGAGCACGGCGAGGGCGTCGACGAGTCGGGTCGCGGTGTCCGGGCGGAGGGTCTGCGAGTACAGCGCGCGGTAGGGGAGCGAGAACCGTAGGTGCCGCGTGACGAGCACCGGCTGCAGGAACTCGCCCTCGGTCCCGACGCGGTTCGTGATGACGGCGAGCGGGTCCACGCACGGCACGTCCATGCGCTGGAGCGTCCGGAGCATGTCGTACTCGCTCCGCGCGAGCTCCTCGCTCGTCTCCTTGACGGCAGCGACGTACCCGCTGAGGTGCACGAACCGGACGAGGTGCCGCGAGATGCCCTTCGGGAGCGCCGCGATGGTCTCGTCGGGCCAGAGGTCGAGTGGCAGGTCCCAGGGGAGGTCGAGGAGCCCCGGGTCGACGGTGGCTGCGGTGATGGACATCGAGTCGGGCACGTCGTGCAGACCTTTCAGGTGCGGCCGGGCAGTGCGGCCCGGGGTGTACGGCGGAACATCAGGGAGACGGCGAGGAGCCTGCCGGCCCGCCCACGTGAGGCGGTCCGACAGGCTCCGATGCCACTGCTTCCGGGGACTACGCGGAGACGACGGCCTTGTCGCCGAGGCGCTCGCCGGACTCGGTGTCGAACACGTGCACCCGACCGGCGTGCGCCGTGACGTACACGGTGTCGCCCGCGAACGGGTGGTTGCGGCCGTCGACGCGGGCCACGACGTCGACGCGCTTGCCGCCGACCTCGGTGTGACCGTAGAGGTACCCGTCCGCGCCGAGCTCCTCGACGAGGCCGACCTGGACCTTGAGGCCCTCACCGGAGTTCGAGACGACGACGTCCTCCGGGCGGACACCGATGGTGACGTTGGCCGACTTGGCGTTGCCGAGGACGTCGCGGTCGACAGCGGCGACCGAGGTGCCGAACTGCACGCCACCGTCGACGACGTCGGCGGGGAGCAGGTTCATGGCGGGGGAGCCGATGAAGCCGGCGACGAAGACGTTCTGCGGCTTCTCGTACAGGTCGCGCGGGGAGCCGACCTGCTGCAGGACGCCGTCCTTGAGGACCGCGATGCGGTCACCCATGGTCAGGGCCTCGGTCTGGTCGTGCGTGACGTAGACGGTCGTGACGCCGAGACGACGCTGGAGCGACGCGATCTGGGTACGCGTCTGGACGCGGAGCTTGGCGTCGAGGTTCGACAGCGGCTCGTCCATGAGGAACACCTGGGGCTGACGGACGATCGCTCGGCCCATCGCGACGCGCTGACGCTGACCACCGGAGAGCGCCTTGGGCTTGCGGCCCAGGTACTCCTCGAGGTCGAGGAGCTTGGCGGCCTCCTGCACGCGGGTGGCACGCTCTTCCTTGCCGATGCCGGCGATCTTGAGCGCGAAGCCCATGTTCTCGGCGACGGTCATGTGCGGGTACAGCGCGTAGTTCTGGAAGACCATCGCGATGTCGCGGTCCTTCGGCGGGATGTCGGTGACGTCGCGGTCGCCGATCAGGATGTTGCCGGAGTTGACCTCCTCGAGCCCTGCGAGCATGCGGAGCGAGGTGGACTTGCCGCAACCGGACGGTCCGACGAGGACGAGGAACTCGCCGTCGGCGACCTCGAGGTCGAGGGAGTCGACCGCTGCGCGGGTGCCTCCGGGGTAGAGACGGGTTGCCTTGTCGTAGGTGACTGACGCCATGAGCGTTCGTGCTCCTTCACCGGCAGGTACGTGCCGGACGATCCGTAGTGAGGAACGGCGACCCGAGGGCCCCCGGATGGGCGACATCGACCATCGATGCTCATAGAACACGATTTCGGCCCGTTGCGCCAGTACATCGACGTTGTCCATGCAACCGTTTGGACTGTTCCCAGCCCTCCCGACTACACTTCCGAGGTCCGTCCGGGCCAGCGCGGGTCCCGCGTCGGTCGGACACGAAGACGGAGCCGCCGTCGACCACCATGGAGGACTCCCGCATGACGAACCGCCCCGACAGCACGGGAAGGTCCGGCGACACGGGCCGTCCCGAGAACTCGGGTCGCCCCGAGAAGCCGGGGCGCGAAGCACGGAACCACCGCAGGGCGGCGGCCCGCGTGCGTGCCCAGAAGGCGCGCGCGCAGCAGAAGCGTCGGCAGCGTCGGACCCGGGTCGGCCTGCAGGTCGGCATCGCGGTGGTGCTGCTGGCCGTCGTCGCGGTGGTCACCCTCGTGCTCGTCAACTCCGTGCAGCCCGCCGGGCCCGGCCCGAAGAACATGTCCGACGGCGGCATCACCATCGGCCGCGGCCTCGAGGCGGTCAGCGCGGACAGTCAGTCGGCACCGGCGGAGTCGTCCAGCGCCAGCGCCACTGCGAGCGCGAGTGGCTCCGCAGCTCCCTCCGACGCAGCGAGCGGGAGCACACCCAGTGCATCGGCGACCGACGACGCGTCCGCGACCGACGACGCGACCGAACCCTCGGGTGCGAGTGCGAGTGACACCGTACGGATCACCCTGTACGTCGACTACCTCTGCCCGATCTGCGGACAGTTCGAGCAGGAGAACTCCTCCTACATCCGTGGTCTCGTGAACTCCGGGGCCGCCACGGTGCAGATCCACCCCATCGCCATCCTCGCGAACCGGTCGCAGGGCACCAAGTACTCGCTGCGCGCGGGCAACGCCGCGGCGTGCGTGGCGAACTCCAGCCCGGACCAGTTCTTCGCCGTGAACCAGCGGTTGTTCGACGCCCAGCCCGAGGAGAACACCAAGGGCCTCGACGACGCGGCACTGACGGCCCTCGTGGCGAAGACGAAGGGGATCACCCACGTCGCCGCGATCACCCGGTGCATCCAGGACCAGACGTTCGCCAAGTGGGTCGACGCCGAGACCACGAAGGTCACCTCGAACGGGATCCCGAACGCGGACGTCAAGGACTTCTCCGGCACGCCGACGATCCTCGTCAACGGCAAGAAGTACGACTACAGCCTGCCGTTCTCGAACGCCGAGTTCCGGACGTTCGTCGTGACCGCGGCGGGGAGCAGCTTCGCCTCGTCCGACGACGAGACACCGACGCCCACGCCGACCCCGTCGGCGTCCGCGAGCACCGACTGAGCGGTCTGGAGGCGGCGCTCGCGTCGGACGCGGGCGTCGCGTTGCGGACGTTGGTCGCGCCTCCCGGTCTGGAGGCGGTGCCGACGTCGGACGCGGGCGTCGCGTCGCGGACGTTGGTCGCGCCTCCCGGCCCTGGCGTGGGAGACGACCGCGTCAGAGCTGCGACGCGACCGCGTCAGAGCTGACCAGCCGACACGCTGAACGTGTCGCACTGTCCGGCGCCCTGTTCGTACCCCTGCTCGAACCAGCGCTGGCGCTGCGCCGACGTGCCGTGCGTGAACGAGTCCGGATCGACCTGCCCGCCGGACGCCCCCTGGATGCGGTCGTCCCCGACGGCCGACGCGGCACTCAGTGCGTCCCCGACCTGCGCGCGGCTGATCGGCTCGAAGAACGTCGTCCCGGAGCTGTCCTTCGTCGTGGCTGCCGCGCCGACCCACGCGCCGGCGTAGCAGTCGGCCTGCAGCTCGGTCCGGACGCTCCCCGATGACGCGCCGCTCGACCGGTCGGTGCTCGCGAACGTCCCCTCGAGCTGCTGGATGTGATGGCCCCACTCGTGCGCGACGACGTACATCTGCGCGAGCGGCCCGCCGGAGGACCCGTACTTGCTCTGGAGGTCGTCGTAGAACGCGGTGTCCAGGTAGATCGCCTTGTCCGGGGGGCAGTAGAACGGCCCCGTCGAGCTCGTCGCGCCCCCGCACCCGGTGTCCGTCGCACCGTCGAAGAGGAAGAACTCCGGACTGGCGTACGAGAACCCGAGCTGCCGTGACTCGGTCGTCCAGTACGCGTCGAGTGACTCCGCGGCGCCCTCCATCCGGCAGTCCACGCTGGCGTTCGCATCGCGGCCGGTGTCGCAGCCCGCGACCGGTGTCGCGTCTGCGCCGGTCTGGATCGTGGAGGTCCCGTCGCCGCCCACGAGCCCGGAGACGTCCACGCCGGTGAACTGCGCGATGAGGAACACCACGATCGCGGCGACCCCGACACCGCCGCCGGCGATCCCGGCCGTGCGTCCGCGCCGTTTGACCTTGCCGCCCTGCAGTCGGCTGTCGTCGTTGAACGTCATGCCCTGCAACCTACGGGAAACCCGCCGACTCGGAATGGTCCGTCCCCCTCGGTCTGAGGAGGCTCTTGGGCGGTGCCGACCGTGCGCGGACCGGTGTCCTCGTCGACTGCGGCCGTCACTCACCGTCGAGGTCATCGGGTACCTCCAGGACCACGGTGTCGAGCCGAACGTCTGGAAGTATCGAGGGGCCGGACGGCCCCGCCGAGAGGTCGCATCCGAGCTGTCCCGACTGCCGAGACGGCGCAAGTGTGACTCCTCGACGGTGATGCCGCGGGGCCGGGCCGGGGCCGGAGCACGGGCAGGGGGTCAGGTCCGGACGAGGGGCTCCACACGGGCGAGGTCCTCGCCGATGCCGACGTCGACCAGGACGACCCGCCCCGCGAGCGCCCGCCCCGGGCCGCGGAGGAGCCCGGCCTTGACCCCGCCGAACGTCACGGTGACGTCGGCCTGCAGGACGTGGTCGTCCGTCACGGCGCCCGTGTCGGCATCGATCCCGCTCGGCACGTCCACCGCGACGACGAACGGTGCACGCTGATCCCGGGCGAGCTCGCGGATGGCGACCACGGCCTCCCGTGCGGGCGACCGGAGCGCCGTCGACCCCGTCCGCCCGATCCCGAGGACCGCGTCGAGGACCAGGTCGGCGCGGAGCGCCGCGTCGGTGACGATCCTGGTGACGTCCGCCGCCGGGGTCGCGTCGGTCAGGACGTGCTCGGCCGGGAGGCCCGCCCCGGCTCCCAGCGCCGCCGCCAGCCCGTCCTCGTGCACGCGCGACCCCGTCCTGACGACCTCGACGACGTGACCGCTCGCGGCGAGCGATGCGCCCGCGAACAGCGCGTCGCCGCCGTTGTCACCGCTCCCGACGAGCAGGAGCACTCGGCCCGGTTCGTCCGACGCGGTGACCGCCCGGTCGTCGAGCAGCTCGGCGACGACGTCCGCGAGGCCGGCTGCGGCACGCTGCATGAGCGGTTCGCCCGCGTCGAGACGGGGTCGTTCGGCGGCGCGGATCTGGTCGGCGCCGTACCCGGAGCGGTGTTCGTCCATGTCCGACACGATGGCACGCGATCGGTACCCTTGTCCGGACATGTCACTCGTGCCGGACGCCCCGCAGCCCACCTTCGTGATCTCCCAGGACTCGACGAGGATCGCCACCTACGACTTCGGCGACCGCGACGCCCCGGCCGTCGTCGCGGTGCACGGGTTCGCCTCCGCCGCGCTCCTGAACTGGCACGCGTCCGGGTGGACCCGGGACCTGACGCGGGCCGGCCACCGGGTCGTCGCGATCGACCAGCGCGGACACGGGCGGAGCGCGAAGCCGCACCGCCCCGCGGACTACTCGATGGAGACCCTCGTGGCCGACGTCACGGCCGTCATCGACACCTACCTGCTCGACGACGTCGCGTACCTCGGGTACTCACTCGGAGCGCGGGTCGGATGGCACACGGCGGACCTCATCCCCGACCGGATCACCCGCGCGGTCCTCGGGGGCATCCCGGACGCCGACCCGATGCGCCGCGTGCGGGTCGACGAGGCCCGGGCGTTCGTGGAGTCCGGGACGCCGGTGCAGGACCGGCTGACGAACGAGTACCTGACGATGGCGGCGGGGGTCCACGGCAACGACCTCACCGCGATCGTGGCGATGGTGGAGGGGATGCGCGACAGTGTCGAGCCGACCCCGGAGAACGCGCCGGCGCAGCCGATGCTCATGGCGGCCGGGAGCGAGGACGGCATCCTCGAGGCGTCGAAGCGACTCGCGGCGAGGGCTCCGCACGCCGAGTTCCTTGAGATCCCGGGGCGCAACCACTTCAACGCCCCGACGTCCCGCGTCTTCCGCGACGCGGCGATCGCGTTCCTCGACGCCACTCGCTGACGCACGACGCGATCCGTCGGCGGACCACGCGACCTCCTGACGGACTGGAGGGACGGTGCCGGCCCGCACCGCGCCTCCCGTCCGGCACACCGCCAGTGCGGATACCGGCACCCTGCGTGCGCCGCAGCCCGTGAGGGCTACCGTCCGGTGCATGGACTACAGACTCCTCGGCAACAGCGGCGCAGTCGTGTCATCGCTGACACTCGGCACCATGACCTTCGGCAGCGAAGCCGACGAACCCACCTCACACCAGATCCTCGACACGTTCGTCGAGCACGGCGGCACCTTCGTGGACACCGCCGACGTGTACTCCGGCAACGAGTCGGAGCGCATCATCGGGCGTTGGCTCTCCAATCACCCGACCGAGGCCGACCAGGTCGTCATCGCGACGAAGGGCCGCTTCCCGCAGGGCGACGGTCCGAACGACGTCGGACTCTCCCGCCGGCACCTCACGAAGGCCCTCGACGCGTCCCTCGACCGGCTCGGCGTCGAGTACATCGACCTCTACCAGATGCACGCCTGGGACGCCCTCACCCCGATCGAGGAGACCCTGCGGTTCCTCGACGACGCCGTGTCCGCCGGCAAGATCGGCGCCTACGGGTTCTCGAACTACCTCGGCTACCAGATCACGAAGGCCGTCTACGAGGCGAAGGCGCACCACTGGGCGCCGCCGGTGACACTGCAGCCGCAGTACAACCTGCTCGTCCGTGACATCGAGCACGAGATCGTCCCGGCGTGCCTCGACGCGGGCATCGGTCTCCTCCCGTGGTCGCCCCTGGCCGGCGGATGGCTCTCCGGCAAGTACGTCAAGGACCAGGCGCCCACCGGTGCGACCCGACTCGGGGAGAACCCGACGCGCGGCATGGAGGCCTGGGAGGCACGGAACGGCGACCCGCGCACGTGGGCCGTCCTCGACGCCGTGACGGCCGCGGCGGACGCGCACGGTGTGTCGGCGTCGCAGGTCTCGCTCGCGTGGCTGCTGGCACAGCCCGCCGTGACGAGCGTCATCCTCGGCGCACGGACCGTGGAGCAGCTCGTCGACAACCTCGGATCGGTCGACGTGGCCCTGACCGACGACGAGCTCGAGGAGCTCGGCACCGCGAGTGCACCGCGGATCGACGACTACCCGTACGGCACCGCCGGTACCGCACAGCGTCGGAGGACACTCACCGGAGGTCGGTGATCTGTCGCGGTCGACTGTGGATCCGCACAGTTTCGGGTCCGGAAGCGTCCGGAATGCGCGCATGAGCCTTGTGGACCGGCAGGTGCGCTGAGAAGATCGCCCGCGGTGGGCTGGTTACCCGCCGCAGCGGCCGCCACCACCTGATCCGTGTCCGGCTGCGAACGAGGCCACGTCCGCCAGGAGCGCTTGCTCCGGTGCGGGACGTGGCCTCGTGTGCGTCCGCGGTCGGTCGGTCCGTCCCTCGTCCGGTCGGTTGCTGGGTCGCGCTCCCCGTCGAACGATGGATGTGCGGGGTCGGTGCGGGTCCGTATGCTTCCGATGTGCGCCGACGACGGCGCGGGCATCGAGGGGGAGAACGTGCTGCAGGTGGGTCGTCCGACGGGGTCGTGGCACGTGTCCGGGGTCGTCGCAGTGCTGGTCGCGGTGCTCGTGATCGCCGTGACCGTCGTCGCGGGACATGCTCCCACCTCGGCATCCGCCGCCACGTCCGCGGCAGCGCCGTCCAGCGGCCGGTTCACCGCCGTCGACACCGCCCGGGTGTTCACCGGCACCGTCGGCACCACGATCGTGCGGGTACCGATCAGTGGCCGCGGCGGGATCCCGTCGAACGCCACCGCGGTCGTCGTGAACGTCGAGACCGAGAACCCGACGGCCGACGGCTACGTGCGGGTGACGCCGGCCGGGCGCGACGCCTCCGTCGCGACCCAGGAGTTCGTCGCCGGGACCACCATCTCGAACCTCGCGACGGTCCGGCTCGTGGGCGGGGCGGTCCAGGTCAAGCTGTCGGCGGGGTCCGCAACGGTGTTCATGGACGTGTCCGGCTACTACGCCGACGACGCCTCCGCCTCGACCTACACGCCGCTCGCCAACAGCCGGGTCTTCAGTGGCACGGTCGGCACGACGCCCACGAAGATCCCGGTGGCCGGCCTCGGTGGGGTGCCGTCCGACGCGACCGCGGTGGTGGTGAACGCCGAGGTCTCCGTGCCGACGGCGACCGGGTACGTCCGGGTGACACCGTTCGGCAAGGACGCCACCGTCGCGACGCAGGAGTTCACCGCGGGCAAGACCGTCTCGAACCTCGTCATCGCCAAGCTCGCGGGCGGCGCCGTGCAGGCCAAGCTCTCGCGTGGACAGGCCACCCTGTTCATGGACGTCGCGGGGTACTACTCGACCGCGACGACGGGATCGGTCTTCGTGCCGCTCGACACCGCGCGCGCGTTCGCCGGCTCCGTGACCACCACGCCCCAGCAGATCCAGCTCGCCGGGCCCGTCGGGGTGCCCGGCAACGCGACCGCGGTCGTGGCGACCGTCGAGGTGTCGAAGCCGGCCGGAGCGGGCTACGTCCGGGTCACGCCGTACGGTCAGGACCCGACGGTCGCCACGCAGGTGTTCAGCGCCGGCCAGACCATCTCGAACCTCGTCATCGCGAAGGTGTCGCAGGCGTCCGTGCAGGTGAAGCTGTCGAGCGGCGGCGGGAGCGCGGGGCTCTTCATCGACGTCGCCGGGTACTTCACCGACGGGGCTGCCACGTCGGGTCTCGGCAACGACGTGTCGTACCCGCAGTGCGGCGCCCAGCTGCCCGTCGGCCAGGAGTTCGGTGTCGTCGGCGTGAACGACGGCATCGCGAACAAGATCAACCCGTGCCTCGCCCAGCAGCTCGCGTGGGCCAGGTCGTCGGGCGGCGGGACGTCGCAGCCGGCGGCAGCGCTCTACGTGCTCGCGGCGAACGCGGGACAGCAGGCAGCGGTGTGGCCCACCTCGAACGTCGACCCCTCGGGCACCACCGTCATGAGCGTGTACGGCAACTGCGCCCCGGGTGCGAACGCCTACGGCACCGCGTGCTCGTACATGTACGGATGGACGCTGGCCTACAACGACCTCGCGAACAGCGGGGTCACCGCTCCGTCGTCGTACCGCTGGTGGCTCGACGTGGAGACCGGGGCCACGTGGCGCGACGGCGCGACGAACGTGGCGGTGCTCGACGGCATGACCGACTTCTTCGCCACGAAGGGCGTCTCGGTCGGGCTCTACTCGACGAACCTGCAGTGGGGTCAGATCGCAGCGGGGGTCACCCCGAGGAGCGCGCTCCGGACCGCTCCGAACTGGGTGGCGAACGGCCCGACGACGCTCGCGGCGGCGAAGGCTGCGTGTGCGGGGACACCGCTCCTGCCCGGAGGTCGGATCACGATGAGCCAGTACGTCGTCGGGACGGTCGCCTCGGGCCAGGACTGGAACGTCGCCTGCGGCTGACCGGGCGTCCGAACGAGGGCACGACGCAGAACGACCCCGGATCGCGGGTGCGGTCCGGGGTCGTTCTCTGCCCTGCACGGCTCGGCTGCGTGCACCGAGCCCGTCGTGCTGACCGTGCCGCGCGTGCGCACCGCGTTGCGTGCCCACCGTGTTGGATGCGCGGCGTGTTGCGCACCCGACTGGGGCCGACAGCGGGACTTGAACCCGCAACCCCCGTATTACAAGTACGGTGCGCTACCAATTGCGCCATGTCGGCTGGCGAGACCAGTGTACTGGTGGCCGGCCGACGGGGCGCTCAGCGGCCAGTCCCTGGTCAGTCCTTGACCGGGGCGAAGTTGAGCGAGACGGAGTTCATGCAGTAGCGGTCGCCCGTCGGGGTGCCGAACCCGTCCGGGAACACGTGCCCGAGGTGCGATCCGCAGTTCGCGCACCGGACCTCGGTGCGCTTCATCCCGAGGGTGTTGTCCTCGATCAGCTGCACGGCCTCGGGGCGGACCGACTCGTAGAACGACGGCCAGCCGCAGCCGGAGTCGAACTTCGTGCCGCTCTTGAAGAGCTCGGCGTTGCACGCGGCGCAGGTGTAGACGCCGGATCGCTCCTCATCGAGCAGCTCGCCGGTCCAGGGACGCTCGGTCGCGGCCTGCCGAAGCACGGCGAACTGGTCCGGATCGAGCTCCTCGCGCCACTCGGCATCGGACTTCTCGACGTTGTATGCCATGGGTTCGGTCCTTCCTGTTCGTGACCGCTGCCCGCCGGGTCCAGGGCCCGGCGACGGTCACCGTCATTAAACTCTCCCGGGTGAGTGAACATTCCGTACGACGGGCCCACTGGTCGGAACTGGGCCTCGACGACCTCTACGGGATCGTCCGGCTGCGGAACCGGGTGTTCGCCCTCGAGCAGCGTGTGACCGCCGAGGACTTCGACGGCCGGGACCGCGAGCCGGACACCGAGCACTGGTGGATCGCGGCCGGGGACGACGCCGCCGCGGGAGTTCTCGCCTACCTCCGCCTCATCCGGCCGGCCGTCGACGAGGTCCAGCCCGACGGTGTCGTGCCGGCCGGGTGGGTCATCGGCCGTGTCGCCACCGCGCCGGAGCACCGCGGGAAGGGCTTCGCGCATCGACTCGTCGGCGCGGTCCTCGAGGCGCACGGATCCGACCCCGTGCTCCTGCACGCCCAGGAGTACGTCGCCGGGCTCTACCGCCGGAGCGGCTTCGAGGTCTTCGGGTCCCCGTACGTCGAGGCCGGCATCGGCCACGTCGGCATGTACCGCCCCGGACGGCCGTGACGTCGGCGCCACGGACCGCAGACCGGTACGTCGACCATGCCGGGAGGATCGGGGCCGCGTCCCCGACGTACGCCGCGTGGTCGAGATCGGTCGCCGGATCCGTCCCCGTCGTCGCCGTGCTCGACCGGGTGCCACCGACCAAGCGACAGCCGGAGCTCGTCTTCGCGGTGGCCAGGAGGCTCGGAGCGGACCCGGCCGACCCCGGGGCGATCGTGGACGTCGTCCTGCGGGATCCGGACGGCTTCGTCGACGAGCTCGCCGCCGCGACGATGCAGGCGAACGACCCCCAGCGGATGGCGGCCGTCCTGCCGCTCTTCGCCGAGGTGGACGGGCCGATCGGCATCGTGGACGTCGGGGCGAGCGCCGGGCTCTGCGGCATCCCGGACCGGGTGACGCTCGACTACGAGATCACCCGGGGCCGTGACGTCGGGAGCCGTGCGGGTCGCTCCGGGGCGGACGGTGTCGGAGCGGGGGCCGGTCCGGATCGGGTGCGCATGGTGACGAGCCGCGCGTCGGGATCGGGCTCGGGCTCGGGGCCGGCCTCGAGCACGGGCGCGGGGTCGATCGTCCTCCGGGCGCGAGCATCCGGCTGGGTCCCCGCACCGTTCGCGAGCCCAGACGTCGTCGCCAGGGTCTCGCTCGACCCGTCCCCGATCGACCTCGACGCACCGGGGGCGTTCGACCGGCTCGTCGAGGCAGTCCCGCCCGAGGCGACGGACCGGACCACCCTGATGCGTGCGGCGGCGTCGGTGGCGCGCACCGTGCCTCCAGTCCGTGTGGTCGGTGGCGTCCCCGACGACCTGGAGCGTGCGCTCGCCGCACTGCCGGCGGGGTGCACCCCCGTCGTCGTGACCATGGGGACGCTCGTGTACGTGCCGGGTGCCGCGCGCCAGGAGTTCATCGACTCGGTGCGTCGACTCGGCGTGCGGTGGATCGCGATGGAGCGCACCGGGATCCTGCACGGGGTCGCCGCCACGCTGCCCGGTGCCGTGGACCCCGCGGATCCGGCGGCGTTCGCGACCGTGTCGATCGACGGCGAGGCGCGGGCGGTCGCCGACGCCCACGGCACGGCGGTGCGCTGGCTGGGTCGGGGGACCTGAGTGCCGGTTCGCGACGTGCCAGGGCCATGCCAGGATCCAGCACCTCATCCCCCCTACTATTGCGACGACCGTGAGCGCCGTCGGACCCGAACCGCCCGGCGCGATCAGCAACCGAACGGATCGACGTGACCGGACCCCGAACCGACTCCGAACTGTCGGAGCTCGCGCGGCGCATCCTGGCGTTCGAGCAGGACCGGGCGCGGCACGACCGAACCAAGGAGGCCGAGATCCGCGTCGAGTTCGACATGTCCCCGGCCCGCTACTACCAGGTGCTCAACCGTGTGATCGACTCCGCGGCAGCGCTCGCGGTCGACCCGCAGCTCGTGACCAGGCTGCAGCGCCTCCGCCACGCGAGGACGAGTGCCCGCGCCACCAGGACCTTCGGCTCCGGGACCATCGGGCCGTGGGCTCCGGGGTCCGGGACCCTCGGATCCGCCGAACGTGAAGGACTCTCCGAACAGCATGACTAGACACCCCCGAGACCGGTTCGACGACGTCGCCGACGGACCGCGGGTCGGCGCACACCGCGGACTCCCCAGACGCGGACGCGGATGGATCGTCTTCGCGTGGGCGGCGCTCGCGACCGGCGTGCTCGTCGGCGGTGGTGCGCTCGGACTCGGGCTCCTGAACGACAGCTTCCAGTTCACCGGCGGCGCCAACCCGTCGACGTCGGCCTCGGCGAGTGCGTCCGCGTCGCCGTCCGCGACCCAGGAGGCGACCGCCGATCCGTCCTCGCAGCCCGCGGACCTCACGCTCACGGTGCTGAACGGCACGGCGACGACCGGTCTCGCCGCGACCGGGACCGCCACGCTCGAGAGCGCCGGGTGGCAGGTCGCGTCGGACGGGAACGCGTCGACCAAGGGCGCGACCGGGACCATCGTCTACTACCAGTCGGCGGACCAGGCAGCGGTCGCCAGGGGCGTCGTGAAGACACTCGGGGTCGGTTCCGTGCAGCAGTCCGCCGCGTTCCCGAACGCCGACGTGACGGTCGTCCTCGGCGCCGACTACGCGCGCTGAGCGACCGGCGTCGTCTCGCCTCCATCGGGGGATTCCGCGTCGTTCGTTTCGGGTGTGTTTCCGGCATGTTGAGTTCCGGGAATACCCGCGTCGAAAGGCGTTCGCGGGCCTTGTCCGACGAGTGTCCGCGGATAGCATCGCAACTGGTCACCCCAGCGACGGAATGTCGACGAAGCTCTCGCGGATCGTCAGGAAGAACCCGGGTGAGGCACAGATGCACTCGGACCCGGCGGAGTGCGAACCCACGCCCCGCCGTCAGCGACATCGCAGGGAGCTGGAACATGGCCAACGGGACCGTCAAGTGGTTCAACGCTGAGAAGGGCTACGGATTCATCACCGTCGACGGCGGCGGACAGGATGTCTTCGTGCACTACTCGGCGATCGACATGAACGGGTACAAGGTGCTCGAGGAGGGGCAGGCGGTCGTCTTCGACGTCGGCACCGGCTCGAAGGGCCCGCAGGCGGAGGCTGTCAGGCCGGCCTGACGCCGAGCCGGCACCCGAGCAGCGCGAGGCGCGTCGTCCGACATCGGACGGCGCGCTTCTGCGTGTGGCGGGGTGCCGGCGTGTTCTGCGGGCCGGGCGAACGGGTGTTCTGAACACGCGCGTCCGCACGGAACACGGGGATCCGCGTGTTCGGGGTGGACCGCGGTGTTCTGGACGTTCCCGATGCGGCAGCCCTCGGCGCCTGGGTGTTCGCCCACGGCCGCGGCGGGTCCGGCACGCGAGGTTGCACTCACCAGGTGCGAGTGCCAGAATCGGCTAGCACTCAGTTCCACCGAGTGCCAAGACCATCGCGTCCAGCACGACGTCCGGGAGGGACGAAAAACACAAATGGCTAAGATCATTGCTTTCGACGAGGAGGCCCGCCGTGGCCTCGAGCGCGGCCTCAACATCCTGGCTGACGCCGTGAAGGTGACGCTCGGCCCGCGCGGCCGCAACGTCGTCCTCGAGAAGAAGTGGGGCGCCCCCACGATCACGAACGACGGTGTCTCCATCGCCAAGGAGATCGAACTCGACGACCCCTACGAGAAGATCGGTGCGGAGCTCGTCAAGGAGGTCGCCAAGAAGACCGACGACGTCGCGGGCGACGGCACCACCACCGCGACCGTCCTGGCGCAGGCACTGGTCCGCGAGGGCCTCCGCAACGTCGCCGCCGGCGCAGACCCGATCAGCCTGAAGAAGGGCATCGAGAAGGCCGTCGCGGCCGTCTCCGCTCAGCTGCTGTCGGACGCCAAGGAGATCGAGACCAAGGACCAGATCGCCGCCACCGCGTCGATCTCGGCTGCGGACCCGACGATCGGCGCGCTCATCGCCGAGGCGATCGACAAGGTCGGCAAGGAAGGCGTCGTCACGGTCGAGGAGTCGAACACGTTCGGCACCGAGCTCGAGCTCACCGAGGGCATGCGCTTCGACAAGGGCTATCTGTCGCAGTACTTCGTCACCGACCCCGAGCGTCAGGAAGCCGTCTTCGAGGACGCCTACATCCTGATCGTCAACTCGAAGATCTCGAACATCAAGGACCTGCTCCCCGTCGTGGACAAGGTCATCCAGTCGGGCAAGCAGCTCCTGATCATCGCCGAGGACGTCGACGGCGAGGCCCTGGCCACGCTCGTCGTGAACAAGATCCGCGGCATCTTCAAGTCCGTCGCCGTCAAGGCTCCGGGCTTCGGTGACCGTCGCAAGGCCATGCTCCAGGACATCGCGATCCTCACGGGTGGCCAGGTCATCTCCGAGGAGGTCGGTCTCAAGCTCGAGAACGCCACCCTCGACCTGCTCGGCCGTGCTCGCAAGGTCGTCATCACCAAGGACGAGACCACGATCGTCGAAGGTGCGGGTGACACTGAGCAGATCGCCGGTCGCGTGCGCCAGATCCGCAGCGAGATCGAGGCCACGGACTCCGACTACGACCGCGAGAAGCTCCAGGAGCGCCTCGCGAAGCTCGCAGGTGGCGTCGCCGTCATCAAGGCGGGTGCCGCAACGGAGGTCGAGCTCAAGGAGCGCAAGCACCGCATCGAGGACGCCGTCCGCAACGCCAAGGCCGCTGTGGAAGAGGGCATCGTCGCCGGTGGTGGCGTCGCACTCATCCAGGCCGGCAAGATCGCGCTCGACAGCCTCGAGCTCGTCGGCGACGAGGCGACCGGGGCGAACATCGTCCGCGTCGCGATCGACGCACCGCTCAAGCAGATCGCGCTCAACGCCGGTCTCGAGCCGGGCGTCGTCGCCGCCAAGGTCCGCGAGCTCGACTCCGGGTGGGGCCTCAACGCCGCGACCGGTGAGTACGTCGACCTCATCGCGGCCGGCATCATCGACCCGGCCAAGGTGACTCGCTCGGCACTGCAGAACGCTGCGTCGATCGCCGGTCTGTTCCTCACGACCGAGGCCGTCGTCGCGGACAAGCCCGAGCGCACGCCGGCTCCGGCTGGCGACCCGACGGGTGGCATGGACTTCTAGTCCCGCCGCTGGCCGACAGCACCACGAACGGGCCGCTCTCCTCCGGGAGGGCGGCCCGTTCCGCGTGTCCGCGACCGCGACCGCGGATGCGCGTGCGCGGGTCGCGCACGGCGCCGGGCGGAAGGTGCGGTGCGGGCGCGAGTGCGGGTGGGGCGCGCGCGGCGTCGGGCGGAAGGTGCGGTGCGGGCGCGAGTGCGGGTGCGGGTGGGGCGCGCACGGCGCCGGGCGGAAGGTGCGGTGCGGGCGCGAGCGGGGTGTGGATCGCGCGCGGTGTCGAACGGGAGGCGCGTTGCGGGCGGGGCCCGTGCCTCCCGTCCGTCTCATGCCGACCTGCGCTCACGCGGCTGCGGGCCAGTGGCACCATGCGTGCGCATGATGCGACAACGGGGCCGAGATGCGACGTCGATTTCACCCGGTGATGTCGCTCCATGCGAACGCAGACTCTTCCGGGGCATCGAGCGACACCTCGAGCGGTTCCCGACGTCGTTTCACGGGCGGGATGTTGGGCCGGTGTACGCGGCCCCCACAACGGAACGCGGACACCCGTGTCGGTTTCACGGGAAGGCGACATGTCTGCCCGGAACGTACGGCGCGGTTGTCGGTTTGGGGGCAAAGCGACATGCGCGCACGGCATGCACGGCACGCGCAGAACGGACGGCGAGGCTGTCGGTTCGGGGGGAAAGCGACAGGCGCGGCCGGAAAGCGCGCCGAGCTTGTCGGTTCGGGGGGAAAGCGACACGTGCGCGATCCGACCGTGCGGCGCACGAACGGCCCACGGCACCTCGCGGCGGACCTACTGGGTGACGGACGCCTCGGAGGCCTCGGGCGCTTCGGGCGCGACGTAGTCACGAGGGAGCAGCGGGAGCCACACCCGGAACGTCGCACCTCCGCCGACGGTGTCGAACACCTCGACCTCGCCGCGGTGCGCCGCCACGATGCCTGACACGATCGCCAGCCCGAGGCCCGAGCCGCCGGTGTCCCGAGCACGCGAGGTGTCCGCACGCCAGAAGCGCTGGAAGATCTTCTCGCGGAGCTGTGGCGGGATGCCCTCCCCGTGATCGATCACGTCGAGGTGCGCCATCCCGCGGGTCTCGTCGACCCCGATGCCGATCTCGATGGCGTCGTCGTACGGGGTGAACCGCATCGCGTTGCCCATCAGGTTCGTGATCACCTGCCGGACCTTGTTCTCCTCGGCGAGCACCACCGGCGCGCGTGCGGGCAGCACCACGGCCGGCATCGGCGTCGTCTCGGAGTCCGACACCGACGACTCGACGTCCATGGCACGACCACGACGTGCGCGGAGCCGCGCGAGCGTCTGCCCGGCGAAGGCGATCGGTCCGGTGAGGTTCGCGGACGGCGACCCGGGCACAGGGGAGGCAGGCGGGAGCGCGGCCGGCCCGACCCACTGCGGCACGCCGACACCCGTCACGGAGTCGGTGAGGAGCACCTGGATCTCGCGGTCGGGGTTCGACGCCATGGTGTCGAGCGCGGAGTCCCTGGCGATCGACACGAGGTCGACCGGGCCGAGCTCGAGGGGCTTCGACTCGTCGATGCGCGCGAGCTGCAGGAGGTCCTGCACGAGGAGCCCCATGCGCTGGGCCTCTTTCTCGATGCGCTCCATCGCCTGGGCGACGTCCTCCTCTTTCCGGAGGGCGCCCATCCGGTAGAGCTCGGCGTACCCGCGGAGGGAGACCAGCGGGGTCCGGAGTTCATGGGAGGCGTCTCCGACGAACCGGCGCATCTGCTCGATCGTCCGCTGCCGGTCGTCGAACGCGGAGTCGATGCGCTCGAGCATGGTGTTGAGCGAGCGGTTGAGGCGCCCGACCTCGGTGTTCGGGGTGTCGTCGCCGAGTCGCTGCGAGAAGTCCCCGGCGGCGAACCGGGCGGCCGTGTCCTCGACGTCGCGCAGCGGGTCGAAGGTCGCGGTGACTAGGAGCCGGGTGAGCATCGCGCCGAGGAGCACGACGGAGATGCCGAAGCCCAGGAAGATGAACGTGAACCGGGCGATCGTGGCATCGGCGTTCTCGCTCGACACCGCGACGAGGATCCGGAGGTCCTGCCCCGAGCCCTTCACCGAGGCGTTGACGACCATCGCGCGCCACTCGTGGTTGCGCTCTGCGTCGTAGAGACTGAACGGCGCGTCCTGGCTCTGGCTGGCGGCGGCGGATGGGTCGAGGCCGCTGATGTCCGGCTCCGAGTCCGAGGACTTGGTGTGGCAGATGAGGTCGCCGTTGCTGTTGTAGACACTGATGTACGTCGAGCTGCCGAGCTGGATCGAGAAGTTGCAGTACCCCTCGGCGGTCACGGAGTTCTGCTGCCCGTCGAGGCTCTTGGCGGTCGTCTTGACGTTGTTGTCGATCTGCCCCATGAGGTAGGTCGAGAGCGCGGTCATCGTGCCGAGCCCGGCCACGAGCAGCCCGAGGGTCACCAGGAGGACCGTGATCCCGGTGATCTTGGTGCGGAGCGAGATTCCGCTCCACCAGCGTGAGAGGCGTGTGTGCATGCTGCGTACACAGTAATCGGCGCGACCCCCGTGGACCTGGGGTCGCGCCGACAACCTGCGGCTAGGACGCCTTGGACGCCTTGAGCATGTAGCCGAAGCCGCGCTTGGTCTGGATGACGGGCTCGGCCGAGTACTGGTCGAGCTTGCGCCGGAGGTAGGAGATGTAGGACTCGACGATGCCGGCGTCCCCATTGAAGTCGTACTCCCACACGTGGTCGAGGATCTGCGCCTTCGAGAGCACCCGGTTCGGGTTGAGCATGAGGTAGCGGAGGAGCTTGAACTCGGTGGGGCTCAGCTCGATCTGTGCGTCGCCGATCGTGACCTCGTGCGTGTCCTGGTCCATCGTCAGTTCGCCGGCACGGATGATCGCGTCCTCTTCGTCGTTCATCGTGCGACGGAGGATCGCCTTGATGCGGGCGACGATCTCGTCGAGCGAGAACGGCTTCGTGACGTAGTCGTCGCCGCCGACCGTGAGGCCGGTGATCTTGTCCTCGGTGTCGTCCTTCGCGGTGAGGAACAGGATCGGCGAGGTGTAGCCGGACGAGCGGAGGCGCTTGGTGACGCCGAAGCCGTTCATGTCGGGGAGCATGACGTCGAGGATGATGAGGTCAGGCTCTTCCTCGAGCACGGCGGAGATCGCCTGGGCGCCGTTGCCGACGGCACGGACCGCGAAGCCCGCGAAGCGGAGCGACGTGGTGAGGAGGTCGCGGATGTTCGGCTCGTCGTCGACGATCAGGATCTTGGGGCCATCGGTCATGTCCCAAGTATCTGGCCGTTCCCTCGGGGTTTCCTGGGAACGGATGGGGTGGTGCCGGAACGAGGCCGGTGCGTGTCCGGAACGCGACCCATCACCGGACTGGAGGGACGGTGCGGGCTGGCACCGTCCCTCCAGTCCGTCTCCCCGGTCGCGTTCCTGGCCGCGCGGATCAGGCGGGCGCGAGCTGGTCCGCGTCGAGGATCGTGTAGGCGTAGCCCTGCTCCGCGAGGAACCGCTGCCGGTTCTGGGCGAAGTCCTGGTCCACCGTGTCCCGCGTGACGAGCGTGTAGAACGACGCCGGGACGCCGTCCTTGTTCGGGCGGAGGAGCCGGCCGAGGCGCTGCGCCTCCTCCTGGCGGGAGCCGAAGGAGCCGGACACCTGGATCGCCACGGTCGCATCGGGCAGGTCGATCGAGAAGTTCGCGACCTTCGAGACGACGAGGACATCGATGTCGCCCTGGCGGAACTGCTGGTAGAGCCGCTCCCGCTCGTCTACGGGCGTGGCACCCGTGATCTCGGCGGCGTCGAGCTGCGCCGCGAGCTCGTCGAGCTGGTCAATGTACTGCCCGATGACCAGGATCTGCTCGCCACGGTGCTTCTCGATGAGCTCCCGGACCACCGGCGTCTTCGCCGGGCTCGTCGCTGCGAGGCGGTAGCGGTCCTCGTCGCTCGACGCGGCGTACTCCAGGCGGTCCTCGTGCGGCAGGTCGATGCGGACCTCGTAGCACTCGGCGGGGGAGATGTAGCCCTGGGCCTCGATCTCCTTCCACGGGGCGTCGTAGCGCTTCGGGCCGATGAGGGAGAAGACGTCGCCCTCGCGGCCGTCCTCCCGCACCAGGGTCGCGGTGAGTCCGAGTCGGCGACGCGCCTGCAGGTCCGCGGTGAGCTTGAACACCGGCGCGGGGAGCAGGTGGACCTCGTCGTAGACCACGAGACCCCAGTCCATCGCGTCGAGCAGGGACAGGTGCGTGTAGACGCCCTTCCGCCTGGCGGTGAGGATCTGGTAGGTCGCGATGGTGATCGGGCGGATCTCCTTGACGCTGCCGGAGTACTCGCCGATCTCGTCCGCGGTCAGGGTCGTCCGGCGGAGGAGCTCGTCCCGCCACTGCCTGGCGGAGACGGTGTTCGTGACGAGGATGAGCGTCGTGGCCTTCGCGGTGGCCATCGCACCCGCGCCGACGAGGGTCTTGCCGGCACCGCAGGGGAGCACCACGACACCGGACCCCTGCGCGAAGAAGCTCGAGACGGCGTCCTGCTGGTACTCGCGGAGGTTCCACTCGGTGGTGTCGAGGTCGATCGCGTGCGGCTGCCCGGGGGTGTAGCCCGCGAGGTCCTCGGCGGGCCAGCCGATCTTGACGAGCTCCTGCTTGACCTGCCCGCGGGCCCACTGCTGCAGCTCGACCGAGGTGTCCGAGCGGCGCTCGCCGAGGAGCGGAGCGATGCGCTTGGAGCGCGTGACCTCGGCCAGGACCGACGGGTCGAGCGCGGTGAGGACGAGCTTCGGCTGGCGCTCGAGCTCCTCGCGCGGGTCGTTCGCGACGGCGGGGGCGTCGACGGCCTCCTCGCGCCGGATGACGAGCTTGCCGTAGCGGGCGACCGTGTCGCGGATGTCAACCGTCACGCTCTGCGGGACGGGGAACTTGGCGAAGCGTTCGAGCGTGGAGACCATCTGCTCGGCGTCGTGCCCTGCGGCCCGGGCGTTCCAGAGGCCGAGCCGGGTGATCCGGTAGGTGTGGACGTGCTCGGGGGCGCGTTCGAGTTCGGCGAAGGTGGAGAGTTCGTGACGTGCGTCGTCGGCGTCCGGGTGTGCGACCTCAAGCAGCACGGTGCGGTCGCTCTGCACGATGAGTGGCCCGTTCATAGACGTTCCAGCTTACGTGTCGCGGGTGCGTCGTGGCTGCGATGGTCCGCCGGGCGAGGTCCGCAGGCCCGAGCTCCTGGGCCGAGGAGTCTCATCTGCGACGCGTCGGCACGCGAGACGGCTCAAGTGAGACCTCTCGCGCAGGGCGGGGCAGGGCAGCGCAGGCAGGGCGGGCGGCAGGGCAGGGCGGGGCAGGGCGGGCGGCTCGGACTACGCCTCGGACTCCACCGTCACCACGAGCGACAGCGGCAGCGTCCGCTCCACGTCCGCGTGGGTGTCCCGCCCGCGGACCCGCCCGGCGGCGACGGACGTCGGCACGATCGTGAACGGGGCCTCGGTGCCGTCGGGCATCCTGACGATCACCCGGATCGGGACCTTGCCGCGGATCGCGAGGTCGATCTGTCGCCCGAGCCACTCCTGCTCCGGCTCGCGATCCCCGCGCTCGGTGGCGACCCGCAGCCGGTCGACGAGGTCCCTGGCCTGCGTCTCGGGCGTCCTGGCGGCCGGACGACGGGGCGACGGCGCGGTCGACCGGCTTTCGCGGGCACCGGCCGCGACGACGGCGGGGTAGCGCTGCCGCTCGAGCTCGGCCGCGACGACGTCGAGGGGGTAGCGCGTCACGAGCACCGTCAGCGCGCGGCGGTCCCAGGTGAAGTGCCGGAGCTCCGCGTCCACGCCGATCAGGTCGAGCTGGTCGGCCGGGCCGCGGACGACCGTGCCGATGCCACCGGTGTCCCGGTCGACGACGATGCTGCCGGCGCGCGCGGCGACCTGGTCGACGAGGTACGTGACCGGTTGCGGGAGCCCGGTGGCGGAGAGGTCCCCGAGGATGCCGAGGATCTCCTCGCGGCCACGTCCGCCGAGCAGGGCCCGACGGATGCTGTCCTCGGAGATGCGGTACCGCGTGGCGAGCCCCGGGGCCTCGACGTCCGCGACGGCCCGGAGCCGGTCGTCGTCGGCGGGGGCCAGGGGGCCGGGTGCGATCACCGTGAGGTCGTGCTGCAGGTACACCGAGTCGACGATCGGCGGGAGGTCGGCCCGGGCCACGGCCACCGCGGCGTCGCGGTCCGGCACGTCACCGCCGGGGTGTTCCGGCAGCGCGAGGAGCGTCCGACCGGTCGAGGTGGTGTGCCCGTCGACCACGAGACCGAGTTGCTCCGCGGCATCGGCGGCCGCAGCGAGGTCGGCGTCCAGCCAGTCCGCCCCGCCCGGGTACGCCCAGCGACCGAGCTCGGCGACGTGGTCCCAGTCGTCCGCCGCGAGTGCGAGCACCGAGCGGACCGGGTCCGGAAGCGCGTTCCGCCAGCGGGCCACGAGCTCGGCCCAGCGCTCCGCCCAGTCGGTGACGAGCCAGGCACGGCCGGTCTCCGTGGCGGTCCAGACCTGCTCGCCCGTGTCGACGGCGTCCACCATCGTGAGGAGCTGCAGCAGCGGTGCGACCTGACCCTGTTCGGTGCCGGCGGCCGCGGAGAGGGCGCGTGCGAGCGGCGCGCCGATGCCGCCCTTGGCGAGTTCGTGCACGGCGCCGTCGTCGACCTGCCGGAGGAGCTCGGCGAGTGCGGTCATGGTCGTGAACGCGCGTTCCGCGGCGATGCCGCGTGCCCTGGTGAGCGTGTCGGGGTCGGTCGGTGCGCCGGTGACGCCAGCCGTGCCTCCAGACCGGGATGCGCCGGTTGCGTCGTCGGGTCCGGTCGCGTCGGCGGGTCCGGTTGCGTCGGCGGCTGCGGCTGCGGTCGCGGCCGCGGCCGCGCTCGCGGACGATCCGGACTGGAGGGACGGTGCCGGTCCGGCGGCCAGGGCGCGCTGGAGATCGGTGCGCGCAGCGAGTCGGGCAGCGACGGCGTCGTCGGCCTCGTGCTCATCGGCGAGCACCAGTGCGACCGCGGGCTCGAGGTCTCCGGGCGCGGCGGTCGCCGGGTCGAGCAGGGCCTCGAGTGCCCGGCGGGGGAGCCGGTCGAGCGCGCGGTCGACGGACTCGGGGGTCCGCAGCGCGTCGGCGAGGTCGAAGAAGTCCGTGATCGCAGCGGGGCCGTTCACCGCGAGGGCACCGCCGGGGAGCCGTCGCCGCGTCACGAGCTCGACGAGCTGGTCGCTCGGCATCGCCCGGAGGCGCGCCGCGAGGTCCGCCGCGGTCGTCATCGACCCTCGGGGGTGCTGTCCGGTCGCCCGGTCGTGCGCCGGACGCTCAGCGGGTCTCGTTCCGGTTCGCGCGGGCCTTGCGGGTCCAGTTCACCGCGAGCAGCGTCAGGAGGAGCACGATCCCGATCGGGAACCCGATCTCCGGGAGCACCGTGATGACCGGCCAGACACCGGTGCCGGGGATCTCCTTGATGGTCAACCACGCCACGATCATGATGATCATGCAGAGGATCGAGACGCCGACGACCCCGGCGAGCATGAACGCCAGCGCGCGTTCGCTACGATTGGGCGTCACCGAGGGTTCCGGTGTGCTCGGCGTCCGACCAGGTGTCTGGATCGGCGTACCGGCGTTCCGGGCCTCGGGAGTGCTTCGGGTCTGCTTGGCCACCTGGCAAGGATAGACGACCGGGAACGTGCCGGACAGGTGCTGCCCATCCCGGGCGGTGGCGCAGACCACGGAACGCGCAGTCACACCACGCGGATCCACCATCAACCACAGGAGTGCAGTCATGCCGACCGGCAAGGTCAAGTTCTACGACGACGCGAAGGGGTTCGGCTTCATCACTGGCGATGACGGCGAACAGGTCTTCCTGCACGCGTCCGCCCTCCCCGACGGTGCCGAGACCATCAAGGCCGGTGCGCGGTTGGAGTACGGCGTGGTCGCGGGCAAGCGCGGCACGCAGGCGCTGTCCGTCCGCATCCTCGACGCGGGGCCGAGCCTCGCGAAGATCCAGCGGCGCTCCGCGGACGACATGGCGGTGATCATCGAGGACCTCGTGAAGGAGCTCGACCGCATCAGTGGCGACCTGCGGCACGGCCACTACCCCAAGAACGGTCGTCGGACGGCCACCATCCTCCGCCACGTGGCGGACCAGCTGGACGCGTGAGCACACCATGATCGACGATCCCACCATCCTCGCGAAGCAGGCGCTGCTCGAGGTCACCCCGGAATCGACCGTCGGCGCGGTCCTCGACACCGTGGACGAGGGTGACGGCGTCGTGTCGGTGCGCTTCGCGAACACCATGCCCGGGTACCCGGGCTGGCGGTGGACGGTCAGCGTCGCCCAGGTCGAGGGCGACGCGCCCACCGTGCTCGAGGTCGAGCTCATGCCGGGCGACGGCTCGCTGCTCGCGCCGGACTGGGTGCCGTGGTCCGAGCGCATGGCGGACTGGCGTGCGGCGCAGGGCGACGAGGAGTCGGGCGAGGACGAGTCGGACGACGACGATGACGACGAGTCGGACGACGACGATGACTCGGACGACGACGATGACTCGGACGACGACGACGACTCGGACGAGGACGACTCGGACGACGACGAGGACGACGACGACCTGGACGACGACGAGGACGACCTCGACGACGATGTCGAGGACGAGTTCGAGCGCGTCGACGTGGAGCATGCTGCCGAGGCGCTGGAGTCCGACGGGGACCACTAGGCCCCGAGCCCGCAAAACACCAGGAAGGCGGCTTCTCGCAGGGAAATAGCTCTGCGAGAAGCCGCCTTCTCGGTGTTTTGCGGGAGGGACGGGACGGGACGGGAGGGGCGGGGGCGTCAGCCCAGGGCGCTCACCGTGTGGTCGATCGCGCCGATGAGCTTCCGGACGTCGTCGGGCTCGATCGCCGTGAACGTCGCGACGCGGAGCTGGTTCCGGCCGAGCTTCCGGTACGGCTCGGTGTCGACGATGCCGTTCGCCCGGAGGACCTTCGCGACCTGCGCCGCATCGATGCGATCGTCGAAGTCGATCGTCGTCACGACCTGCGACCGGTGCTCGGGGTCGACCACGAACGGCGTCGCGTAGTCGGACGCGGTCGCCCAGTCGTAGATCGCCGACGAGGACTCCCGGGTGCGAGCGTCCGCCCACGCCAGGCCCCCCGAGCTGTTGATCCACTCGATCTGGTCGTCGAGGAGCAGCAGCGTCGAGATCGCCGGGGTGTTCAACGTCTGGTCGAGCCGCGAGTTGTCGACGGCGTTCTTCAGGGACAGGAACTCCGGGATGTACCGGTCGCTCGCGGCGATCCGCTCCACGCGCTCGAGGGCGGCCGGGGAGAACAGCGCGAGCCAGATCCCGCCGTCGGAGGCGAAGTTCTTCTGCGGCGCGAAGTAGTAGACGTCGGCGGCACCGGCGTCGAAGAGCGCGCCACCCGCGGCACTCGTGGCGTCCACGACGGTCAGCGCGCCGTCGTCGCCCTCGGCTCGGACCACCGGGGCCATCACGCCGGTCGAGGTCTCGTTGTGCGGGTACGCGTACACGTCGACGCCCTCGACGATCTCGAGCTCGGCACGCGATCCGCCCGGAGCGGTGACCACGTGCGGTGCCTCGAGCCACGGGGCGGCCGCGGCCTTCGCGAACTTCGACCCGAACTCCCCGAACGACAGGTTCTCCGCCCGGCGCTCGATGAGCCCGAACGCGGCGGCGTCCCAGAACGCCGTCGACCCGCCGTTGCCGAGGACGACCTCGTACCCGTCGGGCACGTCGAACAGCGACGCGAGGCCGGCGCGCACGGAGCCGACGAGGTCCTTGACGGGCGCCTGACGGTGACTCGTGCCGAGGATCGATGCGCCGCGGGTCACGAGGGACTCCAGCTGCGCGCCACGGATCTTGGACGGACCGCATCCGAAGCGGCCGTCGGTGGGGAGGAACTCGGCGGGGATGACGATGTCTGCCATGGAGCGATCCTACCGATTGGTATCCCACCCGCTGTGCGCGGGCGATGCCCGACCTGCGGTGCGCGGGCGATGCCCGACCTGCGGTGCGCGGACGGGAGGCACGGTGCGGGACCGACCCGTGCCTCCCGTCCGGTGGTCCACCCGTCCACTGCGCCGCCGCGCACCCGCGCGCGGGTTCGGAACCGCGCCCCGGGGCCGGAACCGCGCCCCGGGGCCGGTAGGCTGGTCGGGGCTGCCCACCGACCGGGGCGTCCGCCAGACCGGGAGGCGAACCGATGACCGATCTCGTCGACACCACCGAGATGTACCTCCGCACGATCCTCGATCTCGAGGAAGAGGCGATCGTCCCCCTCCGCGCTCGGATCTCGGAGCGCCTCGGACACTCGGGGCCGACGGTCTCGCAGACCATCGCCCGGATGGAGCGCGACGGGCTCGTCGTCGTCTCCGGCGACCGGCACCTCGAGCTCACGCACGAAGGCCGGCAGCGTGCCACCCACGTGATGCGCAAGCACCGTCTGGCGGAGCGACTGCTCGCCGACGTCATCGGCCTCGACTGGGCGTTCGTCCACGACGAGGCGTGCCGGTGGGAGCATGTGATGAGCGAACAGGTCGAGCGTCGGATCATCGAGATGCTCGGCCACCCGCGCGAGTCGCCCTACGGCAACCCGATCCCCGGGCTCGACGAGCTCGGGGACTCTCCGGCCGGCCGGTTCCTCGACGGCGTGCGGAACATCGTCGTCGCGACCGAGGGCACCGACGCGATCGCGAGTGGTGTCATCCGTCGGCTCGGCGAACCGGTGCAGTTCGAGCCGGAGCTCCTGCACCAGTTGCGTGCGGCCGGCGTGATGCCCGGGCGGGCCGCGCACGTCCAGCGCGCCGGGGCCTACGTCTCCGTCCGGGTCGACGGCGAGGACGAGGGGCTCGAGCTGCCCGTCGAGGTCGCCCAGCACGTGTACATCGACGCCTGACCGGCGATCGGCGCCTGAGTCCCCCCTGCTGTACCCCGTCTCGGGGTGGTCGGGGTACGCACTGCCCCCAGATGTGGTGGTCATGACGGCGACTCGCCACGAGATGTCGAAACACCGACCTGATCAGGTGTTCTTTACCATTCTGTTACAAAAGGCCGGTTTCGGCTCGACACCACCACGGCCAGTACGTACACTCGACGAGTCCCACCAGCCTGGAAGCGAGCTGGCGGGAACCGTGGCAGGACGTCTCGAACCCGTCTCCTGCCTGATCGGAAACGATGACGAACGGATGGGGTCGTACCCGAACGGCGCAGCATGCCACCCGAGTGCGATCGAGGCGCCGGAGACCACACTCTTGACGCAGACCGGTTCCAGCACGGACGCCACGAACGGCGACCAGGCTCCCGAAGCCCTCCCCACCCGACGTTCCCTCCGCGAGGCCCGTACCCGCGAGGACGCCCGGGCGCTCGAGCGGGCCGCGGTGACGCCCGAGGTCCCGCAGGCGGCGGTGCAGCCGCGCGAGCAGGCGGCGGTGCCCGAGCGCCAGCAGGCAGCACCCGCGCAGCCCGTCCGCACGGTCACCCGCGCCAGGGTCGCCCGCGTCGGCGCGCCCCGAGCAGCGGCCGTCGCCACGAGCTCCGCGCCGAGCGTCGCTCGCCGGAGCACCGCGTCGAAGAAGCGCCGGTTCCTGCCCGTCGTCGTGATGACCCTGACCGCCGGTCTCCTCAGCACCCAGGTCCTCCCCGCGATCGCCGCGCAGCAGTCCGTCGACCAGGCGGACGGTTCCTCGCAGGCAGCGGCGGACGTCTCGAACCTCCGCTCCACCGAGTCGCAGTCGGTGTCCGTGTCGAGCGTCGCGTCCCTCGCCGACACCTCCCGCGACGCCTACACCGCGACCGCCCCGGCACCGAAGCCCGTCGCGGCAGCCGTGCAGACCGCGGCCGTGCAGACCGCCGCGGTGCAGGCCGCTCGTGCGCAGACGGCCAAGTCCTACGCCTCGTACACCGGACCGACCGCCGCGGACTACGTCGCGAGCCCCAAGTACCCGAGCTTCAGCCTCGACCAGGTCGCCGCCGTCGGCCAGCAATACATCGGCACCCCGTACGTCTTCGGCGGTGCGACCCCGGCCGGCTTCGACTGCTCCGGTTTCGTCATGTACGTCTACGCCCAGTTCGGCATCTCGCTGGCGCACTCGGTGCCGCTGCAGGACGCCGCCGGCACCCGGATCGCCACGGCCGACGCGCAGCCCGGTGACGTCGTCATCTTCAACAACGAGGCGCACGACGGCTTCTACATGGGCAACGGCATGATCATGGACGCCCCGAAGCCCGGCGGTGCCGTCAGCATCCGCCCGATCTGGACGAGCGACTACCACATCGTCCGTTTCGGCATCAAGTAACCCCGACCGGAGCCCTGGCGCTCCTCGGCGAACTCTCCGTGAACCGGCCTGACACATCTCGTGTCCGGCCGGTTTGTGGGTTAACCTCTCCGTACCGGTCCACTCGGCCCGAACGGGAGATCAGATGTCAGCCTGTCGCACGACCCGCACCATGGGTCGGCGCGCGCATGTCGACATACGATCGACCACCACCAGCGTGCACCTGCACGCCGCGTCGCAAGGCGCACCCGCATCGTGGAGCACTGCCCGTCAGGGTGGTGCTCTTCTTCGTTGTGGGGCCGGTGGTCGCCCGTCGGGAGCACGTGGACCGGCGACACGTCGTCCGCCTGGAAGCCGTCCAGGCACGTCGAAAGGGAACCCATGCGCACTCTCGTCCTCAACGCCGGTTACGAGCCCCTCGCGGTCATCTCGTTCCGACGGGCCCTCGTACTGGTCATGAACCAGAAGGCCGCCATCGTCACGGTCGATGCGGAACACCCGGTGTTCGGCTCGACGGTGAGCTTCGACCGTCCGTCGGTCATCATCCTCACGCGCTACGTGCGCATCCCGCAGTCGCGGCTCGTCCCGGTGTCGCGTCGCGGGGTGCTCCGCCGCGACGCCAACCGCTGTGCGTACTGCGACCGGCACGCGACGACGATCGACCACGTGCAGCCCCGGTCGCGCGGCGGCGAGGACTCCTGGGAGAACCTCGTGGCGTGCTGCCTGGCGTGCAACAACGCCAAGGGCGACCGCACCCCGCGCGAGATGGGCTGGACGCTCCGATTCCGCCCGAAGGCTCCGCACGGCTCTGCGTGGGTCGTCCGCGGGATCGAGCGGCCGGAGTCGGCGTGGGACGAGTACCTCGTGGCCGCGTAGCGAGGGTCAGCGGCGCTCGGCTCCCCGCCCGTCGTCTGTGGACGCCTCGGCACCTGTCGTCGCTCCCCGGCCGGGGAGCAGGAAGATCGCGACGACGCCGAACGCGATGTAGACGAAGTTGAACAGCGACGCGATCGTGACGAGCGGAGACGACGCGCCCGCCGCCGCCACGTCATTGATGCCGCCCGCGGCCATGAGCGTCGTCGGGTCGGTGATCGCGTGCAGGAGCATCGGCACGATCAGCCACCGGCTCACCCGGAGGGCGAGGAACATCATGGCGCCGAACCCCATGGCGTACCCCACGGTGGCGAACACCAGGAGTGGATTGCCGCCGCCGAGCAGGTTCTGCAGGTGGATGAGGCCGAACACCAGGGACGAGAGCACGAACACCGCCCGCTCGCTGTACCCGTGCCGCTCGAGCAGCTCCACGGCGAACCCACGCGTCAGCAGCTCCTCGGCCAGACCGACGCAGAGTCCGAAGAACAGGATCGCGAGCACGAGCGCCGGGGTGAACCGCGACCAGTCCGTGCCGGCGAGCTTCAGGACGGGCGGGAGCACCGTGATCACGACGGCGACCCACATCCACCGAGGTGCGCGGTCGGTGCGGCGGCGGAACAGATGGGGGAACCACCCGAGGCTCCTGCCGAACGCGAGGAGCAGGGATCCCATCACGAGGATCGGGAGGATCACGCCGAGCAGGACGCTCGTCGGATCGCCGTAGACGTCGCCGAGGTCGATGAACGGTCGGACGACCAGGCCGATGAGCTGGCTGATCCCGAGGTACACCACGAGGTAGGCCACGGCGAGCAGGACGGCGTGCCACCATCCGCCGCGTCCCCAGAAGCGTCGCCAGGCGTTGGACCGTCGCCCGGTGTCGTCGTCCGTGGTGTCCGCCATCGTGTTCCCCGATCCTCGAGGACGCGCCGACGTGGTGATGGCCGGCGATCGTCCCGTCCAGGAACACTAGCGGCCCGACGGCCCGGGGGGGGGGGTCTGCGGGTCGGGACGAGCGGTGCGGGCCTGCACCGTCCCTCCAGTCCGGCAGTCCGCGGACGGGAGGCGCAGTGCGGGCTGGCACCGCGCCTCCCGTCCGGTGGGGGGCCGCACCGCGGGCTCGGCCGGGATGGCGGGCTCAGCCGTGCAGGGCGTCGGTCCGCTCGGTCGGCCGCTCGGGCGCGAGCCAGATCTTCACGACGGGCCCCGAGTCGGGGCCGACCTCGCCGTCGATCGTGACCTCGAGCGCCTCCGGGGTCTGGCGCCAGGAGACCGGACCGGAGCCGTCCGCCGGTGTGTCCTCGAACGCGTTGAGGCCTCCGGTGTTCGAGTTCACCGGACCCGTGCCGAGCACCTCGACACTCCGGATCGGCCGCGGCAGGAGACCGCTGCCCGACCCGAACGCCCGGATCCTCGCGACCCCGTCGTCCGGGGTGGCGAGGAGCGTCGCGTAGACGTAGGTGCCGGTGACGTCGTGCCGTGACGTGAAGCGGATGTCCGCCGACGTCCAGGCCGGAGCGGCACCGTCGATGAACGATCCCACCTGCTGCTCGGTCGGTCCCTCGGCCGGGATCGTCCAGGGCTGCGAGCCGTAGATCGCCTCGCCGTTCCGGGTCAGCCACGCGCCGACGCCCTCGAGGATGCGCTGCTCGGGCTCCGGGATCGTGCCGTCGGACTTCGGGCCGACGTTCAGGAGCAGGACACCGTTCTTGGACACCACGTCGACGAGCTCGGCGATGATCTCGGCCACCGTCTTGTAGTCGTGCCCCTCGACGAAGCTCCAGGCGGTCTTGGAGACCGACGTGTCGTTCTGCCAGACCACCGGACGGATCCCCGCGAGGGCACCGCGCTCGACGTCGTAGACCGCTGCGCCGTCCGGGAACGCCTCCCACTTGTAGTTGATGACGACCTCGCGGCCCCACTCCGCCGCCCGGTTGTAGTAGTACGCGGCGAGGGTCTTGAGCGCCTCGGCGAAGGCGGGGTGCTCGATCCACCAGTCGAACCACAGCACCTGCGGCCGGTACTTGTCGATGATCTCGACGGTGCGGAGCAGCCAGTCCTCGAGGTGGCGTTCGTTCGGCGCGGTCTCCTCGCGCTGCGCCGGCCCGTAGAAGTCGATCGTGCGCGGATCGAGGACGTCGGAGTCGAACCGCGTGCCGCCGTTCATGAAGAACCAGTGCTCGGCCCGGTGCGACGAGGCGCCCCGGACCATCCAGGCGTCGTCGACCGCGGCGAGCAGGTCGCCGAACACGTCGCGTTCCGGCCCCATCTTCGTGGCGCTCCAGCGAGACCGGTCGGTGTCGTACATGGCGAAGCCGTCGTGGTGTTCAGCGACCGGCACGACGAACTGCGCGCCCGCTCGGCGGAAGAGGTTCGCCCAGGCCGCGGGGTCGAAGTGCTCCATGGTGAACGACGGGATGAAGTCCTTGTACCCGAACTCCCGGTGCGGGCCGTAGGTCGCGATGTGGTGCTCGTACTCGGGGGTGCCCTCGCGGTACATGTCGCGGGAGTACCACTCGTTCCGGAACGCCGGCACGGAGAAGACGCCCCAGTGCAGGAAGATGCCGAACTTGGCGTCCTCGTACCAGCGCGGCGGCGTGTACCGGCGGAGCGAGTCCCAGGTGGCGTCGAACGGGCCGGCGGTGACGACCGCGGCGACCTCGGCGAGCGCACGGCTGTTGTCCGACACGTCGACGGGGTCCGGGAGGGCGGTGAGGTCGAGCGGGGTCATGACACGTCCTTGGGTCGGGGGAGCGGTTCCGCCGGGTTCGAACGAGCGGTTCGGCCGGGTTCGAACGAGCGGTTCGACCGGGTTCGAATCGGGAACGAAACGTTCCGCTGTACCGAGGACGGTACGAGTGCTGTGCTGCGGAGTCAAGGATGTTGTGCGAGACGGAACGTGCGCTACGGTGGCGAAACGTTCCGTCGCGTCCGCGCCGGCGCGCGAACCGGACTGGAGGGACGCCATGGCTCCGACGGACACGGCCGCGGTCGGCGAGACGGCCGGTCGGCGACTGCGCACAGGACGGGTGATCCCACCGATCGGCCTCGGCACCTTCGGGTCCGACCGGTACGGGCCGGCGCAGGTCGCGGAGGCCGTGCAGGGCGGGATCGACGCGGGGTACCGGCTCATCGACTGCGCGTCCGTGTACGGCAACGAGCCGGCCGTCGGCGCCGCGATCGCCGCGAGCGGTCTGCCCCGCGACGAACTCTTCGTGATGAGCAAGGTGTGGAACGACGCGCACGACCCCGACGACGCGGTGGCCTCCGTGCACCGCTCGATCGCGGACCTCGGGGTCGACCGACTCGACGCCGTGTTCGTGCACTGGCCGTTCCCGAACCACCACCCGCCGCACGCCTCCGTCGAGGACCGGGACGCTGCGGCGCGTCCGTACGACCATGCCGCGTACCTGGCGCTCTGGCGGGCACTCGAGGACCTCGTCGACGCGGGGCTGGTCGACCACCTCGGGACCTCGAACACGACCATCCCGAAGCTGCGGCTGCTCCTCGACGACGCGCGGGTCCCGCCGTCGCTCAACGAGATGGAGCTGCACCCGACGTTCCAGCAGACGGAACTCTTCGACCTCTGCCGAGCGATGGACATCCAGCCGGTCGGGTACTCGCCGCTCGGCTCCCCGTCACGCCCGGACCGTGACCGCGAGGACGACGACCCCGTGGACGTCGAGCACCCGACCGTGCGGCGCATCGCTCGCGACCACGGCGTCCACCCCGCCATCGTCTGCCTCAAGTGGGCCGTCGCGCGGGGGCAGGTCCCGATCCCGTTCTCGGTGAAGCCGGAGCAGTACCGGGCGAACCTCGAGGGGGCGCTCACGGATCCGCTCACGGCAGAGGAGCTCTCGGCGATGGGCGACGTCGACCGCGATGCCCGGCTCATCAAGGGCCAGGTGTTCCTCTGGCGTGGTGCGCACAGCTGGCGCGACCTGTGGGACGAGGACGGCACCATCACGGGCGGCGGGTCCGGGAACCCGGTCGCGTGACGGACCTCGGCCGCTCGGTGGACCCGGGTCGGGCGGCGGCCACGTACAAGGACGTCCAGCGTGAGACCGGGCTGTCCCTCGCAACGATCTCCAAGCACTACAACGGCGGCACGGTGCTCGCGGCGAACAGGATCGCGATCGAGGACGCGGCCCGGCGCCTCGGGTTCCGACCGAACGGGTTCGCACGGAACCTCCGGTCACGGCGGTCCGGCGCGATCGGGGTGCTCCTGCCCGCACTCGACAACGACTTCCACCTGACCGTCATCGCCGGCGTCGAGAGCGCTCTGCGCGAGCACGGCATGAGCGTCATCGTGGCATCGAGCCCGGACGCGGCCGCCGGCGCCGTCGAACTGCTCCGCAGCCGGATGGTCGACGGCATCATCGCCGTTCCGTCCGAGCACGACGTCGAGCCGCTGTCGCGAGCCGCCGAGCAGATCCCCGTCGTGCAGATCGACTGGCGGGCGTCGGGGCTCCGCGTCGACGGCGTGTTCCTCGACAACCAGGCGGCTGGAGCCATGGCGGCCAGGCACCTCCTCGACCACGGGCACGAACACCTCGCGGTGATCGGCGGCGACCCGGCGGTCTCGACGATGCGGGAGCGCGCCGCCGGGTTCCGCGCGGTGCTCGATCGACCGGGGGTGGACGCACCCGAGCCACTCGTGCTCTCCGGGCCGCTCACGGCGGAGCACGGCCATGCGGCGATGCAGCGAATCCTCGTCGCGGATCCCCGACCGACCGCGGTGTTCTGCGCCAACTACGAGCTGACGCTCGGCGCGGTGATCGCCCTGAACGAGTCGGGGCTGATGCTCGGCCGCGACCTCTCGGTGCTCGGGTTCGACGGGCTCGAGCTCGCCCGGGTCACGGTGCCGAAGCTCACCGTGATCACGCAGCCGACCCACGAGCTGGCGGTGCTCGCGGCCGATCGGATCCGCGCGCGGTTGGCGGCCGGCGGTGCGCCCGACGCGAGCCATGACACGGTCGACGTCGCGGTCGCCCCACGACTCGTCGCCGGTGGCTCGGTCGTCCGCCGCACGCCCCGACCGCCCGCACGCCCCGACCGCCCGCATGCCCTGACCGCCCGCATGCCCTGACTGCCCGCATGCCCTGACTGCCCGCATGCCCCGCTCGCCCACATGCCCTGACCGCCCGCACGACCCCGTTCGCCGAACGACAGGAGAGCCCCGTGCTCCGCTACACCCTCACGCACCAGCCGACGATCAGCGCGCTCGCCGGCCTCGGCCACGGTTCGAAGATCCTGCTCGCCGACGGCAACTACCCGTTCCGGACGGCGATGAACCCATCGGCGGAGCTCGTGTACCTCAACTACCGCCCGGGCCTGCTCGACGTCGACCAGGTGCTCGAGACGCTCCTGGAGGCCGTGCCGGTGGAGTCCGCGACCGTGATGGAGGCCGACGAGCACGTCGCAGCACACGACGGCTACCGATCCGCGCTCGGTGCGGACGTGCAGTTCACCTCGCTCGAGCGGTTCGCCTTCTACGACGCCGTCCGCGGCCCCGAGCTCGGACTCGTCATCGCGACGGGCGACCAGCGCTCGCACGCCAACCTGCTCCTCGAGGTGGGGTTCCAGCCCACGCTGTGAGCCACCGACCCCGTGGTGCGTGACACCACGATCGACGCGTGACACCACGATCGGCGCGTGACACCACGGGTCGCGGGTGGTGTGATGCGACGAGGGTGGTGTCACCCCGGGCCATGACCCAGCAAGCCCGGCACGGAACACCCTCTGCGCACGCACAGAGCCGGCCCAGGGATCAGCAGTTGACTTTCCATAGCGGAAACACTTAGTGTTGCCGACATGGAAAGCCTATCGAACGACCAGTCCGAGCAGTACCCCGACGCCGTCGCCGCACGCCGCGTGATGCAGGACGCGCAGGGTCGCATGGCCTCCCGCGTCCGGTCGGCGTGGTGGGTGCACGGACTCCGTGCCCTCCTGATCGGCATCACCGTCTTCGGCATCGCCGGGCGTCCGGAGGGTGCCGCCTGGCTCGTCCCCGCCGGTGTCCTGGGCCTCGCGGTGATCGGCCGCTGGCGCACCAGCTCCGTCGGGTTCAGCCGCGCGAACCCGGAGCGGTGGGCCTTCCTCCGCCTCGGTGCGCCGTGGTCCGTGGTGGTCCTCGCGGTGGTCGTGGTCGCGATGGCGTTCCTCATCGTCGAACACCACCTGCCGCTCTGGCAGGTCGCCGTCGTCGCGCTCGTGTCGGCTGCCGTGACGGCCGTCTGCTCACCGCTCGCCGACCGTGCCGCACGACGGCGCGTGGAGCGGGACCTCGTCGGCGGTCTCGACCGGTGACGAGCGTCGAGCCGGTGTTCGACGCGGTCGTGCACGCGCCCCAGCGCCTGCAGATCTGCGCGATGCTCTCCCGCGGCGGCGAGGTCGAGTTCGCCGTGCTCCGTGACGGCCTCGACGTGTCGGACGCCACCCTCAGCAAGCACCTGAAGACCCTGACCGAGGCCGAGTACGTCGTGCTCCGACGGGTGCAACGCGCGCGGGGACAGGCGCGGACGTGGGTGTCGCTCACCGACGCCGGGTCGAGGGCCCTCCGAGGACACTTCGCGTTCCTGCAGGGGCTGCTCGCGCCGGAGTGACCCGGAGAGGCTCCGGCATCCGCACCGGGCGTCACCGCGGGAGTGCACAACGCCACCGCCCGGGGCGGCGACCCGGCTTGTGGGACCTGCACAGTCCCTCCAGGCCGAGCGCCGCGGCCGCGGCAGCATGGCGGACATGACCACTGACGCCACCACCGCCCGCAGCCGCCTCGTCGAGTGGGAGGACCCGGCCATCGGGGCGACTCGCGCGATGTCGATGGCGGGCCTCGACTTCCTGCGGGCGATGATCGACGGGACGGTCCCGTCGCCGCCCATCGTCGCCCTGATGGACATGACCCTCGTGCGCGCCGAGGAGGGCGAGGTCGAGTTCTCCTGCGAGCCGGGGGAGTCGCACTACAACCCGATCGGCGCCGTGCACGGCGGGTTCGCATGCACCGTGCTCGACTCCGCAGCCGGCTGCGCCGTGCAGTCGACCCTGCCGAAGGGGCTCGGGTACACCTCGCTCGAGATCAAGGTGAGCTACCTGCGCGCGGTCACGGCCGCTTCCGGCACCCTGTCCGCGGTCGGGCGGGTGACGAAGCCCGGCAAGCGGGTCGCGTTCGCCGAGGCTGAGCTCCGCGATGCGGACGGGAGGGTCGTGGCGACCGCGTCCAGCACCCTCCTGGTCTTCCCGGTGGTGGATCCCGCTGCGGAGGGGGCCGGCGCCGCGTGACGGCGGGACGGCGGTTCCGTTCGGTAGAGTGGTCGGGCCGGCCTCTGTAGCTCAATGGAAGAGCAGTTCCGTCCTAAGGAAAGGGTTGGGGGTTCGAGTCCCTCCAGGGGCACTTCCGGTGGTTCGCCCAGTTCCGTCCTCAGGAAAGGGTTGGGGGTTCGAGTCCCTCCAGGGGCACTTCCGGTGGTTCGCCCAGTTCCGACGTCAGGCTGAGCCGGCGAACCGCGCGGTCGTGGATCGGAACGCCTCCGCAGCATCCGTGAGCGCGATGTCTGCATCGACGTGGAGACCTCGGGCGACCACCGCGAGGTCCGCGCCGGACAGGATCGCTGCCCCGATCCGATCGGTCACCGCCTGCATGACGGTCGTCAGGGCGCTGGCATGTGCGCGGGCAACGAGGGGCGGCACACTCGGATCCGTCTGACCGATCGCCGACGCGATCGCTCCGGCCTGGTCGTGGCGGAACTCCAGCGCGTAGCGGCGGAGCGATTCGCTGGCCACGGACTGCGCGGGGAACTCGCCGCGCGCGAAGACGGCGTCGCGAGCGGCGAAGTGGTCGATGTCGGCGTGCACCTGCGTGCGTAGGGCCTCGGCCGGGGTCGTGTCCGGTGCCCGTTCGAGGACGGCGCGGCGCGATCGTTCGAGCATGTCGTCAGCGCGGTCCAGGACGAGGTTCGGCTTGGTCGGGAAGTAGTTGTAGACGGTCTGGTCCGCGACGCCGGCGACCCGTGCGACGTCCGACATCGCAACCGCGTCGTACCCACGATCCATGAAGAGCTGCGCCGCGACGTCGGTCAGCCGCTGGCGCATCTCGAGCTTCTTGCGCTCACGACGGCCCATGTCTCCTGTCACCGCATCATCATCGCACAATCATGGTGTCACTCTAAAATCGGTGCTACGCTCGAAAAAGTAGAGTCACTCCAAGAACATCTTGGCGGTTCGCCAGGGAGGAACACATCATGAACACGCAGACCACAGAGCAGCCCGGCCGGGTCCTGATCTCGGGGGCGAGTTTCGCGGGGATGACGACGGCGATCTGGATGCGTCGCCTCGGGTACGAGGTCACCATCGTGGAGCAGGCACCGGGACTCCGCCGGGGCGGAACGCCGGTCGACCTCCGGCGGGACGCGATGGACATCTTCGAGCGGATGGACATCCTCCCGGCCGTCCGCGCGAAGGCGCTGCCACCACGGACGACCCTCATCGCCGACCTCGACGGCACCCCCATCGTCACCGCCGATCCGGACGAGCCCGACACGGTGGACGCCTCGGACCGGAGCATCGTCATCGACGAGTACGAGATCCACCGCTTCGACGACGTCGAGGTCCACCGCGATGACCTCCTCGACATCCTCCACGCCGAGATCCGGGACCACGTCGAGGTGGTGTTCGGGGATTCGATCACCGCACTCGCCGAGACGGCGGACGGTGTGCGGGTGTCGTTCCGCAACGGCCCGGAGCGGGACTTCGCGATGGTGCTCGGCTGCGACGGCAACCACTCCACCGTGCGGCGCCTCTGGTTCGGTCCGGAATCGGACCACAGCCACTTCCTGCACCACTACACGTCCGTCACCGTGGTCGACGACATGTTCATCCAACCGTGGACGTCCCGGATCCAGAACGCGCCGGGCCGCACGCTGCTGCTGAACTCGTACGCGACCACCACCGACGTGGTGTTCATGTTCCACTCCGACGATGAGATCCCCTACGACCACCACGACATCGAGCAGCAGAAGCAGATCATCCGCGACAAGTTCGCCGACGCCGGCGAGCCGTTCTCGGGCGTCCTCGACCAGGCCCTGGACGCCGACAACTTCTACTTCGACAAGCTCAGCCAGAACCGCCTGCCCGCGTGGGGATCTGGTCGGGTCGCACTCGTCGGTGACGCCGCGTACTGCCCCTCACCTGCTGCCGGCATGGGTGGGTCCGTCGCGATCCTCGGCGCGACGGCCCTGTACGACGCGTTCGTCACGGCCGGCGGCGACATGGTGGGTGCCTTCGCGGAGTACGAGCGCAGCTTCCGCCCCACGGTGGAGAAGATCCAGTCCGAGACCGTCGAGTTCGGGTTGCCGATGATCTCTCCGGACACCGACGAGGAGATCGCAGCCCGGAACGCGCAACTCCTCGCCATGTGACATCGACGGAGTGTGATGGGCGCGGGCCGCTCGTCCGCGGCGACAGCACGCATCTCGGCCGGAGTCGCGCCCGCCGGCCGATCACCGTCGCGACCACGCGGGCGCTCACGCCCTCGTGGTTCCGGCGGCTGCGGTCTCGGCCTGCGTCTCCATCGCGACGAACGGCAGTTCGCTGGTGTCCAGGTGCGGGTTGGTGTCCTGTGTCCGGACGAGCTCGCGGGCCTCGTCGGCGGTCTCGACCGCGGGCATCGACCCGGGCAGCGGACGTCGCGACGACTCCTTCATCCAGAGCACGCCCACCGCTCCGAGCACGCTCGTGGCCATGAGGAAGTACGCCGGGGCGAGGTCGTCACCCGTGGCCTGCAGCAGCGCCTGCACGATCAGCGGTGTCGTGCCGCCGAAGACCGCGATCGCTAAGTTGTACGCGAACCCCATGCCGCCGTACCGCGTCGAGGTCGGGAACAGCGCGGGCAACGACGCCGCCTGGTTCGACACCCACAGCGCCGTCATGAGTGCGAGCAACGCGAGGCCGAGGAGTGTCGACCACTGGGCGCCGTGCCCGATGAGCAGGAATGCCGGGATGACGAGCACGACCGTCGTCGCGGCGCCGATCCACATGACGACGCGGCGTCCGATGCGGTCGGAGAGGCGACCGGTGAGGGGCAGCAGGACCGCCAGGAGGACCAGCACGGGGATCGTCAGCAGCGTCCCGTTGATCGCGGAGTACCCGAGCGCGTCCGTCAGGTACGTCGGCATGTACGACGTCAGTGCGTAGCCGACGGTGTTCGACGCCGCGACGAGCATCACGGCGATCACGATGGGGCGCCAGTACTGCCGGACCATCGCCCACACGGAGGTCGGTCGTCCCTCGGCGTCGGCTCGTCGCCCGGTCGCGGCCTCCTGCGCTGCCTGGGTGGCCTGGAAGGCGGGGGACTCCTCGATGCGCAGTCGGAACCAGATCGCGACGACGCCGATCAGTCCGGCGAGGAGGAACGGCAGGCGCCATGCCCACGCGGTCACCGTGTCCTGCCCGAGCGTCAGCTGCAGGACCGTCACGACAGCGGCGCCCAGTGCGAAGCCGAGGTAGCTGCCCATGTCGAGGATGCTCGCGAAGAACCCGCGGCGGCGGTCCGGTGCGTACTCGGTCACGAACGTGGTCGCACCGGCGTACTCACCGCCGGTCGAGAACCCCTGCAGCAGCTTGAGGACGACGAGCAGCACCGGGGCCGTCGCGCCGATGAGGGCGTAGTCCGGCAGTGCGCCGATGAGCATCGTCGACGCCGCCATCATGATCAGTGTCGTCGCCAGCACGCGCTGCCGACCGATGCGGTCACCGAGGCGACCGAACACGATGCCGCCGAGCGGTCGTGCGATGTAGGTGGCGGCGAAGACGCCGAGGCTGAAGAGGATCTGCACCGACGGTTCAGCGGTCGGCAGGAACACCCGACCCATGGTCACGGCGAGGTAGCCGTAGACGCCGACGTCGTACCACTCCATCGTGTTGCCGACCACCATCCCGCCGACGGCCCTGCGCATCATGCCCTTGTCGACGACGGTGATGTCGCTCTCGCGGAGTCGACGTGCTGGCCGTCGACGCTCGGTACTGCTGGGATCGGACCCCATTGATCGCTCCTCGCATGGTCCGGCCGGCGGGTTCCGGCACGCGGACACAGCCACCGACGGTAGCGAGATGGGCGACGGATGTCGCCTCGCGACAGCTCCGGAACGGCGGATCCTGCTCGTTCCGAACCGGACGCATCAGCAGCCCTGAGCGGATCGGGCATGCCAGGTCACAGCCTCGTAACTCTCGGTGTATGACGGCCGATCGGGGCGGATCAGGAGACCGACAGTCCGGTCCGCCGACCGGAGTCGCCGAGGCGACCGCATCCGGACTGGAGGCACGGTGCGGGGCCGACCCGTCCCTCCAGTCCGGCAGCTGGTCGCGTGCATTCTCGGCAAGCCGCACGCATCACGCTCGTCGGATGCGCCGCGGGCGCGTGCCACCTGGTGCGATGGCGGGCGTCCGCGCACACGTCAGCGGTACTGGTAGGTCTCCCAGAGCAGGAACCCCGCGAGCACGACGAACGGCAGGCACGCCAGCAGGTTGAACCAGCGGTGTTCGACGACGACCGCGGCGAACTCGCGGATGAACGCGCTCGGGACGTAGTACCGGGCCGTCGGCGACCCGATCACCTGCGCGTCGGCACCGACCTTGCGCGCCAGTGTCGCCGCGCGGAGGACGTGGTAGTTGTTCGTGACGACCGTGACGCTCCCGGCCCGACCTGCGGCCGCCTGCACCGCGAGCGACAGCCGGAGGTTCTCGGCGGTGTTCCGCGACTCGGTCTCGGGCAGCACGTCGGCCGGGTCAGCGCCGACGGAGACCAGGTACTCCGCCATCGCCGCACCCTCCGATCGGGGCTCGTCGTCTCCCTGTCCGCCTGACGGGATCAGGACGGGGGATCGGCCGGCGTCCTTCTCGGAGCGGTACACCGTCATCGCGCGGTCCAGGCGACTCCGGAGCAGCGGCGGGACCTCGCCCCGGACCAACCCGGAGCCGAGCACCACGATGGCGTCGGGGGCCTTCCGGTGTCGCATCCGCCCGTAGACGATCGAGTAGAAGCCGAACGCGACGAACGCGAACGCGAAGTAGGTCGACACGAACACGATGACCACGGCGACCGCGGAACCGAGGGCGGTCAGGAACCCCGCGCGCTCGGAGGTGTTCACCAGGATGAGCGTCGCTGCGAGCGCCGGCAGGACCAACACCAGCACGCCGAGGACGAGCGAGAGGAGGTTCCCGAGGCTCCGACCCTCCAGCCGGAGCATCGTGACGCCGTTGCCGATCAGGGCGATGCCGAGCACGAGGATCACCAGTGGCACGAGGAGCAGCAGGCCGGACACCACGACGCCGACCCCCGGGAGCAGGGCGGCGAGCACGGTGAGGACTCCGAGCATCGCCAGGAGCACCGCCGCAGTGAGGAACACCCCGTTGCGGAGCATCCGACGGTCCCGGTGTCGGGCGAGCAGGTACAGGGCCGCGAACACCGCTGCGAGGACGAGCATCGCGATGCCGACGAACATGGGACTCCAACGGTGTCGAGCGGGCTGGGCGCCCAGGGTTGCCAGGGTATCCCCGGACGCCGCACCGGACCGGACGCCCGCCGGACCGGACCGCCATGGGACTGGAGGCGCGGGGCGGCGCCGTCCCGCGCCTCCAGTCCGTCAGGTGGTCGCGCGCCCAGCGCATGCGAGCCCCTAACCTTGCGTCATGCTCGGAGCGACGAAGCCTGCTGACGAGGTCCTCGCTGCGTTCGGCATCGGAGCGGTCCGAGCGGTTGGTACGGCCGGACCAGTCCGTGGCGTCGAGCCGGAACGGCTCGCAGGTGGTCGGGGCCTCACCTGGCGGGTCGGCGATGTGGTCCTCCGCCCGCTCGGCGACGTCGAGGAGTCGATCTGGAAGGCTCAGGCCCTCGCCGACATCCGCCCCGACCCCGGGTTCCGGACCGCGCGACCCGTCGCCACCGTCGAGGGAGGGTGGGTCCACGGCGGCTGGGAGGCCTGGGAACGGCTGTCCGGCTCGGCCGACGAGACGCGGGTCGAGGACGTCATCGCAGCGGGTGTGGCGTTCCACGCGGCCGTTGCCGGACTCGAGCGGCCCGAGTTCATCGCCACGTCGGACGATCCGTGGAGCCGCGCGGACCGGATGGCGTGGGAGGAGGACGTCCTCCCGCGGGACCGCTTGCTCGATCGTCTGGCGGCGGAGTTCGCGCCGGTGTCGTCGCCCTCGCAGGTGATCCACGGCGACCTGCTCGGCAACGTGTTGTTCGCGCCGGGGGAGCCTCCCGCGGTCATCGACTGGGCGCCCTACTGGCGACCGGCGGCGTTCGGGGCGGCGATCGCGGCGGTCGACGCGGTGTGCTGGCACGGGCATCCCGCGGACGGCCTCGCGGCGCTCGGCACCGGGCTCGCGGAGTGGCGACAGCTCGTCGTCCGCGCGATGGCCTTCCGGATGGCGACCCTGCACCTGCTCGACGCGTGGTCCGAGGAGATGGCCGCGCGGCACGAGCCGGTCATCGACGCGATCGTCCGGTGGCGATGACGGCAGGGCGGCCCGGAGCCTGGCCGACCGTCCGGCGGCTCCGCGAGGTCAGGCGTCGCCGTCGTCCGGGTGGAGAGAAGCGTCCGCCGTCGTCTGCCGCCACGCAGTGAAGTGCACCGTCAGGTCCGCGCGGGACGGCGCGCAGCAGAAGGGTCCGGCTCCGACGACGGCATCGACCGGCAGCGGAGCCACCCGCACGAGGCGCCACGGTTCGGCGTCGACGCGGGCCCGGACCGTCAGGGCGTCACCCGAGCGGCTGGCGCGGACGGTGACCTCGCGGCCGGCCCAGTCCGGGACCGGTGACAGCGACCAGTCGGACTCCCCGCGGGTGACCACGGCGCCGAGGCTCTGCTCGCCGTCGCTCAGCTCCACCCCGGCCTTGACCCAGGTGGACTCGTCGACCCGGACGAACACACCGGCCTGGTCGAACTGCGCCGTGAAGTCGAGACGGAACGAGACCTCGACCGCGGTGCCCTGCGGGAGGTCGTTCAGCAGCGCGTGCTCGGTGTCGTGGACGAAGCCGTAGGACGTCGTGCGCCACGCGTCGCTGCCCTCGCGCGCCGTGACGTGCATGCCCTCGTCGGCGACCTGCACTGCCTTCGGCTCGTTCGTCCACTGCCCGGAGTCCCACGCGATGTCGGTCACGGACCCCACCTTGCCAGACCGACCGATGGGAGGGCCGGCTCACCAGGGTGACGGAACGACGGACTGGAGGGACGGGGCGGCCTGGCACCGTCCCTCCAGTCCGCACCGTGGCCGGCATCGCACCGGCCGCCGGTCAGCCTGCGGTGGGTGTGAAGAGCTCGAGCGCGATGCCGTCGGGGTCGCGGAACTCGAGGATGAGACCGGAGCCGATGTCCTTGACGCCCTCGTGCGCGATGCCGAGGCCGTCGAGCAGCGTCGCCGCGGCGTCGAGGTCGTCACGCGAGGGGACGGCGAAGCTCACGTGGTCGAGACCGACGCGGTCCGGGTCGAACTCGTCGCCGGCCGGGGCGACGGGCCGCACGCCGAACACGCCGCCGTGGAACTGGTAGACCACGCCGCCGAAGACCCACCACATGGCGTCCTTGGTCGCCTGGTCCGCGTCCTCCGGCGGAGCCTCCGCGAGGACCTCGAAGCCGAAGACGTCGTCGTAGAACTTCCGTGAGCGGGCGATGTCGGTGACGGTGATGCGGACGTGGGCGTAGTCGATGGCGGGGATGGCCATGGGGTTCCTCTCCTCGGGGGATGGGGCGTCGATGCGTGACGGTACTCGGGACGCCTGCAGACCCGGACACGGCGTCCGGGTCTGCTCGCCCGTGTCAGGCCTCCGCGCCCTCGAGGACCTCCTCGGCGCGCTCCGGGCTGCCCTCGGCGAGCCCCCGCGCGATGCCGCCACGAGCGGCGAGCCACATCACGATCCCCGCGACGAGCACGAGCCCCTCGCTGACCGTGAGCGCCCAGATGAGGCCGTCGAGCCCGAACCAGAGGTTCGCGAGGATGACGATCGGGATGAACACCACGCCCTGGGTCATCGACATGATCGTCGCCGGGAGCGCCCTGCCGGCCGCCTGGAACATCGACGTGATGAGTCCCGTGAACCCGTTGCACACCATCGAGACGAGCTGGGCCGTGATGATCGTCGCACCGAGCGCCAGGAGCGACCGGTCTGACACGAACGCGGAGAACACCTGGTCGCGGAACACGAAGACGATCGTCGAGAAGACCAGCGCGATCCCGCCCACGGTCAGCGCCGACCCGCGGAGCGACGCGGACAGTCGCGCCGCGTCACCCTTGCCGAACGAGTACGCCAGGAGCGGCAGGACGCCGAGCGTCACGCCCATGATGAGGAACTCCGGCACCTGTGCGATGCGGACGGCGACGCCCATCGCGGCGAGCGGACCGTCGCCGTACCCGGCGGCCATGTTGTTGAGGACGAGGGACGTGACGATCAGGAACCCGGCCTGCAGCAGCTCCCCGACCCCGATGCCGAAGACGGGCTTCATGACGGCGGGGGAGAGCGTGAACCACTTCGGGGCGAGGCTGACGTGCTCGCTGTGCCGGGTCAGCCAGGTGACGAAGTACACGATCGTCAGGGCGTTCGCGAGGCCGACGGACAGCGCGGCGCCGGCCACGCCCCAGTGCAGCACGAGGATGAACAGCACGTCGAACACGAGGTTCGCGACCGTCGAGCCGATGAGTCCGATCATCACCTGGCGGGCGGCACCCTCGGCGCGGACGAGCTGCTCCAGGCAGAACGACGCGGCGAGCACGGGCACGAACGCGAGCATGACCCCGACGAAGGCGCTCGTGTCGGGGACGGTCGCACCGTGCGCGCCGAGCACGGTGACGAGCGGCCGGAGGAGCAGCAGTCCGACCACGCCGAGGGCGGCCCCGACGATCCCGGCGCCCCACACCGAGAACGACGCGACGTGCTTGATGTCGGCCGCCTTCGCGGGGTCGTGCTCCGAGGCGCCGAGCAACCGCGAGATGAGCGCGCTGCCGCCGGTGCCGAAGACACCACCGACGGCCATCACCAGCCCGAGGATCGGGGACCCGAGCGTGACGGCGGCGAGCAGGGTCGCGTCGTGGAGGGAGCCGATGACGCCCGCGTTGATGACGTTGTAGAGCGCGCTGACGATGAGCGCCGCTGCCATCGGCACGCAGAGGTGCACGAGGGCGCGGGGGATCGGGGCGGTGGCGAGGTACCAGCGGTTGCTGCCGACGGTCGCGGCGGCGTCCGGGGTCGGGCCCGGGGTGGCGGGGGTGTGGGCGTCGGCGGTGGGCGTGTCGGCGGTGTCGGTGGTGGGGGTGTCGGTGGTGGGGTTCGAGGTGCTCATGGAGTGCTCCTTCGGGGATGGTGCGCCCGCGCGCGGGGCGCGTTCGGGCATGACTGAGGGAGCGCCGACGGACGGCGCGTGGTGGGGGACGCCCTGACGGGCGCGTGGGGTGCGGAGTCGGCCGGGAGGGGCGGTGCCGGTCGGCCGGTCGGCCGCCGGTCAGCTCCGGGTCGGCTGCGGCAGGACCGCGGTGATCTTGGTCAGCAGCGCGTGCAGGGTCGCCCGCTCGTGCTGGTCGAGCGGCGCGAGGATCGTCTCCTCGGTGTCGCGCATGGCGGTGTCGAACCCGGCGATCAGGTCGGTTCCGGCGGGGGTGGCGTGGACGCGCTTGCTGCGTTCGTTGTCCGGGTCGGCGCGTCGTTCGACCAGCCCGCGACGCTCGAGCCCCTGCAGGAGACTCGAGACGCTCGCCGGTGTGGTGTGGGAGATCTCCGCGATGTCTCGCTGGATCGCGCCGGGGGCCTTGACGAGGTACCCGAGGACGAAGCTCTGCTGGTGGCTGAGGTCGCGCTCCCGGATCCACTCGAGCCCGGCCTGCTGCTGCGCCCACCCGATCCACCGGAGGAGGTCGAGGTTGGTCGTCAGCGAGGGACCCGGTTCGTTCATGATCAGAACTCTAACCGTTAGAACTCAAACAGTCAACACACGAACCGTCGAACATGGGTTGCTCGTCCGGAGGGGCTGGCGGAGGTCGGTCCTTCCGGTTATGGTATCGATACCAAACGGAAGCAGGATGTGCAATGACGCCCACGCGCTACTCCACGACCACCGCGTTCACACGCGTCGCGACGGTCGCCACCGTCGCGGCCCTCGCCATCGGCGGCAGCATCGTCGCCGGGACGGGGACCCCCGCTCATGCCGCCACCTCGCCGGACGGCGTCTGGCAGTCCCGTGCGAGCAGCACCTACGACGCCATGCAGGACAGCCTGTACACCGGCGCCGCGGGGCACGGGCTGTACCGCGAGAACACCGACACGAGCACCGGGAACCCGTACTCGTACCTCTGGGAGTACCGCGAGGCGACGCAGGCGGCGCTCGACCTGCAGGGGCTGCCCGGAGCGGGCGCCGCGTACACGAACTCCGCAGCGGCTCGGGTCAGCGGGTTCCAGAACTACTACGCCGTCCTCCCGGGCGGCCGACCCGGCTACGAGTCCTACTTGCCGGCACCGCTCGGCACGGGTGGCGACGTGTACTACGACGACAACGACGTGGTCGGGCTCTCGAACATCAGCGAGTACCGCGCGACCGGGAACGCCTCGTACCTGGACGCCGCGCGGACGGCGTTCGACATCGCCTCGCGCGGATGGAACACCGACACGACGCTCACCTGCCCCGGCGGGCTCGACTGGATCGACCGGCCGGACAACACCGTCAGGGCCGCGAACGTGACCGGGCTCGGGGCCCAGCTCGCAGCGCACCTGTACGAGGAGACGAAGGACCCGTCGTACCTGCGGTGGAGCACGAAGCTGTACGACTGGAACAACCGGTGCCTGCGCCAGTCCGCGGGTCTCTACCAGAACAGTCGGAACGACGACGGGACCGTCGACACGACGCTCTGGACCTACAACTCGGGCGCCATGATCGGGACTGCGACGATCCTGTACCGCGCGACCCAGGACCCGAAGTACCTCCAGCAGGCGCGGGCGGCGGCGAGAGGTTCGCTGGCGTACTGGACCACGGACAACCGTCTGCAGCAGCAGCCGGCCGTGTTCAACGCGTTCTACTTCAAGGACCTCCTGCTGCTCGACTCGGTGCAGCACGACCCGGCCTACCGCGCGGCGGCCGAGGCCTGGGCGAACGCGACGTGGCGGGACAACCGTGACCCCGCGACCGGGCTCTTCCACTTCCAGCCGAGCGGCGGGGGCGACGTCGATCTGACCCGTCCGGCCGCCACACTGGACCAGGCGGCGATGATCCAGGTCTTCGCGGCACTCGGGTGGTCGAGCGACCGTCTCGGGGACATCAGCTGAGTGGAGGACGTGTGGGAACCGTGTCGAACAGAGCCGTCGTCGGTGTCATGGACATCGGCGGCGGACACGTCACAGCAGCGCTGATCGACCCGGCCGAGCCCGGGCAGGTCCTGGCGGAGGCCGCGGGGTCCCTCGACCCCCACGCCCCGCGGGAGGTCCTGCTCGCGGGGCTCGCGGCGCCGGCGCGGTCCCTGCTGTCCGACGGTTCGGCGGCGGCCCCGACTCGGTGGGCGATCGCCATCCCCGGGCCGTTCGACGCGGCCGCCGGTGTCGGCAGCTTCGAGGGCGTCGACAAGTTCCGTTCGATCGCCGGTGTCGACCTCCGCGCGGAGTTCGCGATGCGGCTCGGCACCACGACCGACCGCATCGGGTTCCTGAACGACGCGGTCGCCTACGGGATCGGCGAGTGGGCCACCGGCGCCGGTGAGCACGCCGCTCGACTGCTGTGCGTCACGCTCGGCACCGGTGTCGGATCGGCGTTCCTGGCGGACGGCCACGAGGTCGACGGCGGCCCCGACGTGCCCCCGAACGGCGACGCGCACCGGATCGAGATCGACGGGGTCCCGCTCGAGCGGGTGATGTCGTCGCCGGCGATCCGGGATGCCTTCCGCGAACGGACCGGCCAGGAACGGACCGTCGCCGAGGTGTGCGCGGCCGCGCGCGCCGGGGACGACGACGCGATGGTCGTGGTCGATGCGGCACTCGGGGCGCTCGGACGTGCGCTGGCGCCGTGGGTGCAGCGGTTCGGCGCCACCCGCGTCGTCGTGGGTGGCGCCATCGCGGGGTCGTGGGACGTCATCGCGGTCCCGCTCGGACGCGGACTCGCGGCGGGCGCGCCGACGATCGCCCCCGAGCTCGTGCCCGCCCGGCTCGGAGCGCGTGCGCCCCTCGTCGGCGCCGCGGCCTGGGCCGCCTGACCAGCGCGACGGCGTCGTCGGACGAGGTTCTTCAGGACGCAGTCGCCCGTCGGGGTCCCCGGGAGTCTGTCGCCCGGGGTCCCCGGGAGTCTGTCGCCCGTCGGGGACCCCGGGCTCAGTCGTCGATCGAGGTTCCCCGGACCGAGGCGAGGACCGTTCCGCAGCGCTGGCCCTCGCCGTGGCCGCAGGGGCGGATCGTGTACCGACCGACCGACGCCGGGACGATGAACGTCTCGGCGTAGTGCACCACGAACGGCTCGAACGCGCCGGTCGGACTCTCGACGACCGCCTCGGCACCCTCGACCAGGTTGAGGACGTTCACGGTGCCGCGGGTGTCGTGCTCGACCGTGGTGTCGAACCAGTGTCGCCGGACCTCGATGAACTCGAGCTCGTGCAGCCCGGTCCGCTCCTCCACCCAGCCGTCACCGCTCGCGACCTGCTCCACCTGGCCGACGAGCTCGTCGCGGGCGAACCCGGTGTCGCGGTTCCACTGGATGTTGGCGAGCGCGTGGTCGAGGTGCACGGGCCGTGGGACGCCGTCGAGGCCGACACGACCCCAGTCCCACATCTTGAACGTGAAGATGTACGGCGTCGCCGAGATCTCGAGGACCATCGAGTCCGCCCCCGAGCAGTGCACCGTCCCCGCCGGGATCAGGAAGTGGTCGTGCTTGGCCGCCGGGAACGCGTTGACGTACGCCGGCACGTCGAACGGGTCGCCGCCCGCCGCCGCGGCCCGGAGCGCGGACTCCATGGCGGCCGGGTCGACGTCGTCCCGGACCCCGAGGTACACCACGGCGTCGTCGGCGGCGTCGAGCAGGTAGTAGCTCTCGTCCTGCGTGTACGGCATGCCGAACGTGTTCTGCATGTAGTCGGTCAGCGGGTGCACCTGGAGCGAGAGGTTGCCGCCGGCCATCGTGTCGAGGAAGTCGAAGCGGATCGGGAACTCGGCCCCGAAGCGCGCGTGGGTCTTCTCGCCGAGGAGTTCACGCGGGTGCCGGAAGACCAGGTCGAGCGCAGGGATCTCGACCGTCGTGCTCGCGCCCGTCGGGTCGCCGACGCGGAGGAGGAGGCTGTTCTCCTCGGGGACGCAGTCGAAGCACCACGCGTAGTTGCTCTCGTCGCCGACGTCGAGCACGTCCTTCATCCACTGGCCGCCCCAGACGCCCGGGTCGAAGAACGGGACGACCCGGAACGGCCGACGGCTCGCGATCTCGAGCCCCGCGAGGAAGGCCCTCGCCTCGATCAGCTTCGCGCCCCGCATCGAGTCGTTCGCGTCGAGGACGAAGTCGATCCGGTCGAACAGGTCGCGCTTGTGCCGATCAGCGACGCGCCACTCGACGAAGTAGCCGCGCTTGACCTTCCGGAGCTGGTCCTCGTCCCCGTTGTCCGCCCGCCAGTTCGGGGCGCCGGCTCGCTGTCGCCGCTGGATCTCCCAGCGGGCGAGGTCGGCGAGCACGACGGTGTCGAACGACGTCGGCACGAGGGTTGCACCCCAGCCGAACACGACCACCGGTCCGTCGGCACGCTCGATGCGCGCCGCGGTCGTGTCGAGGCGGTCCCGGTCGTAGAAGTCGGAGAGCACCTGGTGCCCGAGCACGCCGAAGACCCGGTCGTCCGTGAGGTTCCCGGCGATCAGTGCATCGATCTCGCCGGAGGACTTGGCGGCGGCGTCCTCGACGTTGATGAGCACGGCATCCGGAGCGACGGACTCGAGCTCGGCGCGGAGTGCGACGAGGTCGGTGCCCGGGTAGGTGTCCATGGCCACGACACGTCGAGTCCGCCCGGAGAGCTCCGCCGCGATCCGAGCCCACGTCGCCGCACCCGACCATGCCTCGTGTCCGTCGGGCAGGTCGATCGTCGGTGTCTTGTCGTAGAGGCCGGGGACCACTCCGGCGGGGAGGGAAGTCGTCACGGAGAACTCCTTTGTGCGGTGATAACGTTACCAACCCTAGTCGAGACCCCCGGCGGCAGCGCAAACGGCGGCGCTCAGTGGTGGACGACGCGGACCGGGAGCTCGACGAGCCGCGGGCCGGTGGCCGGGTCGCCGACGTCGTCCGGGCGATCCCCGCGGTCGTCCCCATGGTCCTCGTCACGGGCGTCAGCACGCTCGCCGTCGCTCCGACCGTCGAGTCGGGACAGGAGCATCTCGGCGGACACGCGACCGAGCTCCTCCGGGTCGTGGTCGATCACGGACAGCGGGATCGGCGCCATGTCGACCAGGTCGAACGAGTCGAAGGCGAAGAGGCGCACCGGCGCACCCCCGGCGAGCTGGGCGGCGCGGATGGCCCGGATCGCACCGATGCTGATCCGGTTGTTCGCCGCGAACACCGCCGTCGGCGCGTCCGGTCGCTCGAGGAGATCGCGTGTGGCGGACTCGGCGGCCTCGGCGTCCTGCAGCCCGAACACGACGAGGTCGTCGGCCAGCGGCACGCCCCGGGCATCGAGCGCGGACCGGAACCCGACGAGGCGCCGCTGCCCGGTCGACACGGTCTCCTTGTTGCCGAGGAACGCGATGCGCCGGTGCCCCTCGTCGAGCATGGTCTCGGCCGCCTGCTGCGCCCCGTGCACGTCGTCGATCAGCACCGAGTCGGCGGCGACCCCCTCGACGGTCCTCGACGCCAGGACCAGTGGCACGCCGTGCAGCCGCTCCGGACGGAACCGTTCGGCGTCCTGTCCGACGGGGACCACGACGAGTCCCTCGACCTGACGCCCGAGGAAGTCCGACAGCAGCTGTCGTTCGAGCTCGGCGTCCTCGTTGGTCGTCCCCACGAGGATCCGTCGACCCGTGGCCGCGACCACCCGTTCGATGCCCTGGACGACGCCGGCGTAGTAGGGGTTGCTGATGTTCGTGATCATCACGCCGATCAGGCCCGAGCGGTGTCCCGGTCGGAGGCTCCTGGCGTTCTCGTTGCGGTGGTAGCCGACCTGGGCGATGACCTGCTCGACGTGTTCTCGGAGCGCGGGTCGGACGTTCTTGCCACCGGAGAGCACCCGAGAGACGGTCATCGGGCTCACGTCGGCGGCCCGCGCGATGTCCTTGACGGTGATCGCGGCACCCCGTCCGGTCCCGATCGGGGACGAATCTGCCGACGAGCCCATGTCCCAGGTATACAGGACCGTTCACCTTGTGCGGCCCCGACAGGCGTGTATGGTGGTTGGTAACGTTATCAACACCAGTCGACGACGACAGAGGAGCGGCGATGCCCCATCCCGAAACCGGACGCCCCGGTCCCGGCGCAGCCCAGGTGACCCGCAGGACCGCGCTCGCGGTCGGTGGGTCCGGCATGCTCGCGGCGCTGCTCGCGGCATGCGCCAAGGGGTCCGACACCCGGCCGTCGGCCGCCGGCACGGTCACCCTGAACAGCGACAACCCGACGTGGGGGCCCGGCTACGCTGCGGCCTCCGCCGTCCTGGCGGACCGGATCGGCTACCGGATCACGTCTCGGTCGATCGCGAGCGTCGCGAACTACACCCAGATCATCCGGATGACCGCCCAGACGGACAGCACGACCGACCTCATCAAGTGGACGAACGGGTACCGGCTGCAGGACATCGCCCGCGCCGACATCCTCACCGACCTCAACGACGTCTGGGACACGGCGATCGAGCGGAAGTGGGTGGACCCCGAACAGCGTGCGTCGTTCACCTACCGGGGCAAGGCCTTCGGCGTCCCGCTCTACAAGAGCTACTACGCGGTGTTCTACAGCAAGAAGGCGTTCGCGGAGCAGGGCATCACCGTCCCGACCACCTTCGACGAGCTGATGAGCGCGGCCTCCACCCTCCGTGACGCCGGGATCACCCCGTTCCTGTCGCCGGGCGCGACCACCTGGGAAGCCGAGATCTGGTTCATGCAGCTCCTGGCGTCGATCGACCCGGCCTACTACAAGGCCGTCACGACGAACCACGCGAGCTACCTCGACGACCCGGCGAAGCAGGCGATGGACATGTGGTCCTCGATGTACGCCGACAAGATGTTCTCCGCGCCGGACGTCACGTCGAACGACCTGCCGGGGCTCGTCAAGCAGGGCAAGTTCGGCATGATGCTCTACGGCACCTGGTTCGCCAACACCCTGCTCGCCGCCGGGCTCACCGACGACGACATCGGGTTCTTCCGGGTCCCGCCGCACACCGCGTCGGTCGATCCGGCGATCGTCGTCGAGAGCGGTTCGCTCTCGGTGCCGGTCAAGGCGCACCGACACCGCGCTGCCGTCGAGGTCGCCGGGAACTGGCTCGCCACGGACGTCCAGACCGCGTGGGTCGGGTTCCTCGGCGACACGAGCCCGAACCCGGCAGCACTCCCGAAGTCGCACCTCGTGCAGGACCTCGCGAAGGACATCGCCACGACGAAGCCGACCGAGCTGACGCGGTACTGGGAAGCCTCGCCGACGCCGCTCATCGAGGGCAACGTGGCCGACCTCGGCGCCTTCATGGTGAACCCGACGAAGGCGAACGGAGTGTCGACGCTGCAGTCGATGCAGGACCGAGCACGGACCGAGTGGAAGACCTGGAACGCCGCATGACACTCACCCAGCCCCCGATCCCGCGCGATGCGGTGGACGACACCCCTGCACCCCGTCGCGCGAGGACGACCGCACCCCGCAGTGCGTCGATCCGGACCCGGCTCGTGGGCGGTGCGTTCCTGACGCCCGCCGTCGTGCTCGTCGTCCTGCTCCTCGTCGTGCCGTTCGGGTTCACCATCTACCGCAGCTTCTTCGACGACAACGGGTTCACCCGGCGCTTCATCGGGCTCGAGAACTACCGCGCGATGTTTGCCGACCCGGCCTTCGGGCAGTCGGTCTTCAACACGTTCCTCTGGGTCGTCGGCACGCTGCTGCTCCCGGTGGGGATCGGCCTGGCGGTCGCGGTCGGCACCTGGAAGCTGCAGCTCGGCAGCCTCGCCCGGTTCGCGATCATCCTGCCGTACGCGATCTCCGGTTCGGCGACCGCGGTGGTGTGGACGTTCATGCTGTCCACCGACGGCGGGCTCGACTCCGTGCTGCGGCTGTTCGGCCTCGACGCGCTCGTGTCGCAGTGGCTCCTGCAGTGGCCGCTCAACACCGTGATGATGATCATCGCGACGACCTGGCAGGCCAGCGGGGCGTGCGTCATCCTGTTCCTCGTCGGACTGCAGTCGATCCCGCCGAGCACGCTCGAGGCAGCGTCGCTCGACGGTGCATCCGGGTGGCGGCTGTTCTGGAGCGTCACCTTCCCGCAGCTCCGGCCGATGACGATCGTCGTGGTCGGCATCTCCATCGTCGGGAGCCTCAAGGTCTTCGACCAGGTGCTCCTGCTCACCAACGGCGGTCCGGGGACGGCGTCCGAGACGCTCGCCCTCACCATGTACCGCGAGACCTTCACGCTGTCGCGGTACGGGGCCGGTGCCGCCGTCGCGGTGTTCCTGACCGTCGTGGTCGTGGTCGCGTCCTGGGCCTACCTCCGCCGCCAGCTCCGCCCGAACGAGAACTAGGAACCACCCCGTGACGAAGACATCCCGCCGCGTCCTCGCGGTCGTCCTGACACTCGTGTCCCTGATCTGGCTCGTCCCGTCGTACCTGCTCGTCGTCAACGCGTTCACGAAGGGCGCCGACTACTCCGGATCACCGTCGTGGTGGCCGACGTCGTGGTCGCTGTTCGACAACATCGGGATCGCGTTCCGCAACGCCAACGTCGGGCAGGGCATGCTGAACAGCCTGCTGTACTCGGTCGTCGGTGCCGGGGCCGCGGTCCTCATCGCGGCGCTCGCGTCGTTCGCGGTGACGATCATGCCCGTCAAGCGCCCGACCCTCTGGTTCTGGGTGATCTACATCGGGACGATCCTGCCGCTCCAGGCGTTCCTCTCGCCGCTGTTCACCGGGTACGCCGCCGCGTCGTTGTTCGACACCCAGTACGGCATGCTGCTCGTGTACGTCGCGCTCACCATCCCGTTCGCGTTCTTCGTCGTCCGCGGGCACATGACCGGACTGCCGATCGAGATCCGCGAGGCGGCATCGCTCGACGGCGCCGGTTGGGTCCGGATGTTCTTCCGGATCCACCTGCCGCTGTCCACGAGTGCCCTCCTCGCGGCGTTCGTGTTCCAGTTCACGTGGATCTGGAACGACCTGCTCTTCGGGCTGACGCTGTCCTCGAGCGCGAACATCCGTCCGGTGATGGCGACCCTCGCCGACCTCACCGGGAACTACTCGACCTACGGTCCCCCCGTGGCGCTCGCCGGTGCGCTGGTCGCCTCGCTCCCGACGATCGCGGTGTTCTTCGGGTTCCAGCGGTTCTTCGCCCGGGGCCTGAACCCGACGGCCTGAACCCGACGGCCTGAGCCCGACGGCCTGAGCCCGACGGCCCGGCCACACCCGGCCCGGCCACACCCAGCACCACTCAGCCCATCCCTGCACTGCCGAACGGAACCCTCGAACACCGATGACTGACCGCACCGAACCCGCCCTCGTCTCCGCCCAGCCCTGGTCGCACCTCGAGGCGAGAGCCGGGCTGCTCGACCGGGCCACCGTGACCACCGTGACGATCGGCGGCACGACCGTCCGGGTCCTGCCCGAGCCGCTCCGCACCACGGTCGACGGCGTCCCCGTCCAGAGCGTCCGCCTGCTCCTCGATGGACCCGACGGACCCGGAGCCACGGCCGCAAACGCAGCCGGAGCCAAGGCCGCAGACGCAGCCGGCGCCACGGCCGCAGCCGCAGCCGCGACCGGTGCCTCGCTCACCGGCCCGGACGGCGAGCTCGTCGTCGGTCGCGCACCCGCACCGGACGACACCTCGATCCGTCTCCTCGTGCGCGAGGTGAGCGGACCGACGGACGTGACCCTGGGCCTCCCGTCAGTCGGACCGGAGACCGCGACCTTCACGCTCCTGCCGCAGCGCGCGTGGTCGGTGCACGTCGTGCACCACTCGCACTTCGACTTCGGCTACACCGACCCGCAGGCCGCCGTCATCGCGTCGCAGCGCTCCTATCTGGACTCAGCGGTCGAGCTCGCCGCGGCGACCGAGGAGTGGCCGGACGCCGCACGGTTCCGCTGGAACGTCGAGGCGCTCTGGGCGTTCACGGACTGGGAGCGGCACCGCCCCGCCGCGAAGGTCGCTGAGTTCGTCCGGCTCGTGCAGGAGGGCTCGATCGGCCTCAGCGCGATGCCGTTCAACCTGCACACCGACACCTGCTCGACCGAGGAGCTGCACGAGCTGCTCCGCGAGGCCCGGCGGATCCGTGAGCAGTACGGGATCGACTTCACGACCGCGATGCAGACCGACGTCCCCGGGCAGGTCGCCGGGCTGCCGGACGCCCTGCAGGAGGTCGGCGTCCGCTACCTCGCCGTGGCGCACAACTGGGCCGGCCGGTCGATGCCGCACACGAACGGCGCGCTCGACCTCCCGCGGCTGTTCCGCTGGACCACCCCGGCCGGGAACTCCGTCCTGGTCTGGATGACGGACAGCCCGCACGGCCTCGCGTACATGGAGGGTCCGATGGTGGGGCTCACCGAGGACTACGAGGTGGCCGAGACCTACCTGCCCGCGTACCTCACCGCACTCGCCACCCGGGGCTACCCGTTCCCGCCCGGGGTGTTCGGCGCCCACGGCGAAGAGGCCGAGGGCCGTCCCGGGTACCCGTGGGAGGTCCTGCACCTCCGCACGCAGGGGTTCATGGGTGACAACGGTCCCGCGCGTCTGCACCTCGCCGAGACCGTCCGGCGCTGGAACGAGACCTGGACGTCACCGACGCTGCGGGTCTCCCGGAACGAGGACTTCTTCGCCGAGATCGAGGAGCGCCACGGCGACGACGTCCAGACCATGCAGGGCGACTGGGGTGACTGGTGGGTCGAGGGCGTCGGGTCGGCGGCCGTGCCGATGGCGCTGAACCGCGAGGCGCAGGCCACGGTGAGCGACGCACGGTCCTTCTCGCAGGCGACCGCGTGGCTCGGGGGTGACGCGGTGCCGACCGAGCGCGCGGACGCCGACGCCACGTACGACGCGATCACGATGTTCGACGAGCACACGTGGGGTGCCAGCAACTCGTGGACCCACGGCGACGAGGGCTACGACTCGGGTGAGCGACAGTGGCAGTGGAAGGTCGGCCAGGCCATCACCGCCCAGCAGCGCGCCCGCGACCTCGAGGAGTACGCGCTCGTGTCGCTCGCCGACACGGTCGACGCGCCGTCGGGGGCCCTGGCCGGGATCGTCGTCGCCAACGCCTCGGGCTCCACCCGGACCGGCGTGGTGCGACTCCTGCTCAAGGAGTCCACCGTCCCGTTCGCGCAGCACGTCGAGCTCCGTGACGGTCGGACCGGCGCGGTGCTGCCGCACGTCGTCGAGCCGCAGTCGAACTCGCTCCACCGCGAGTCCGGCCGGTGGATCAGCGCGCAGGTCACGGACGTCCCCGGGTTCGGTTTCGTCCGGCTCGACGTGCACCCGACCGAGGTCGAGCCCGAGCCGTCGACGGTGCACGACCCGACGGCGAACCCGCTCGGCGAGCTCTTCCGTCTCGAGAACGAGTACCTGCGGGTCGAGGTCGACCCGCACACGTCGAGCATCCGCTCCATCGTGGAGCTCGCCACCGGCCGGCAGCTCGTCGAGCAGCACGCGCCGACGGGGTTCAACGCCTACGTGTACGACGAGTACGGCTCGTCCGGCGCGGGTGTGAACCACCTGGCGAACAAGCTGTGGAGCACGGACCGACTCGAACTGCTCGCATCGCGCACCACGGGCGGGCCGGCGGTGCTCGTCGAGCGTGTGTCGGACGCGGTCGAGGAGCGGCTCACCTACGCCTTCGCCGCGGGTGGAGTCGACGAGGTCCGGGTCACCCTGCGCCTCCGGCACGGCGAGCCCCGACTGCGCATCGCGAATCGCCTGGCGAAGCCGGTCACCCGGACCAAGGAGAGCGCGTACTTCGCATTCCCGTTCGCTGCCGAGGACCCGACGGTGCGTTCCGAGGTGTCGGGTGGCGTCACGGGTGACGGCCTCCAGCACATCCCGGGAGCCCCGCAGCACATGCGCGCGATCCGGAACTGGGTCACGATCGAGGACGGCCAGCACGGCGTCGCGTGGGTGACGAAGGACGCTCCCCTCGTGCAGCCCGGTGCGATCAGCCTGCCGTACGCGCCGTTCCCGCAGAGCACGAGTCCGCTCCAGCCCGCGACGATCTACTCGTGGCTGCACAACAACGTGTGGGACACGAACTTCCCGATCGAGCAGGGGTTCACGGCGACGTTCGAGTACGCCGTCGGGGTGCGCCAACACTCTGCGCAGCGCCTCGAGGCCGTCGCGCTGACCACGACGTCCGACCTCGTCCGGCCGCTCTCGGCGGTCCCGGCGACGGTCGGCCCGAGGTCGGACCGCGCGGTGGCGGACCTGCTGACGATCAGTGACGAGCGGGTCCGGCTGGTGTCGGTCGTCGCAGACGGCGACGGTGACGGTGACCGTGACGGTGACGACGGGTCGACGATCGTCCGGCTGCAGTCCGTCGCCGACGAGCCGACGACGGTCACCCTCGGCGTCGGGATCGACGTGGTGTCGGCCGAGCGGACGACCTACCTCGGCGACCGGACCGGTGACGTCGAGGTCGACGGCCGACGCGTCCGGCTCACCCTCGCGCCGTTCGAGGCGGTCGGGGTGCGCCTGCGTCGCTGACGCAGCGACCGACGCGGACGCAGCGGCGGCGGCAGCAGGCAAGACGGGTCGCGCGGGGCGCGGGGTGTGACGGACTGGAGGCACGGGGCGGGGCCGACCCGTGCCTCCAGTCCGTCAGGTGCGCGCGTCAGCGCCGCGTCCCGTCGGGTGCGCGCGTCAGCGCCGCGTCACGACCGGTCCCTCGCTCACTCGCCCGTCGGCACGGCCTCGGAGCGCTTCTGCCGCCACGCGCGCGCCGGGGTGTCCTCGCCGTCCCAGACCTGGATGACGCCCCAGGCCGCCGCGATCAACGGGACCGAGATGATCGCCCCCGTGATGCCGGCGAGCACCGTGCCGGCGGTCAGTCCGAGGAGGATGACGAGCCCGTGCAGCCGCGGCGTCTTGCCCATGAGCACCGGCTGGAGGAGGTTGCCCTCGAGCTGGTTCACGAGGACGACGATGCCGACGACGATCAGGGCCTTCACCGGGCCGAGCGCCACGAGGGCGACGAGGGCCGCGAGGATGCCCGCCGCGGTCGCACCCACGATCGGGATGAACGCCGTGATGAAGACGATGACGGCGAGCGGCAGGGCCAGGGGGACCCCGAGGATCGCGATGGCCACACCGATGCCGATCGCGTCGACCGCGGCGACCGCCGCCGTCCCGCGGACGTAGCCGCCGAGCGTGGCGACCACACGGTCACCGGCACGGCGGGCGCGGGCGTAGGGCTCGCCGGTGAACGGGCGGAGCAGGAACTCCCAGATGCGGGGCCCGTCCTTGAGGAAGAAGAACAGCACGACCACCATGAGCACGAGCCCGGTCAGGAAGTTCGCCGTCGCGGAGGCACCCGCGAGCGCTCCGGAGCCGAACTTGGCGCTCGTGACGAAGTCCGTCACCGTCTTCACGACGCTGTCGACCTGCGAGTCCGAGATCGAGATGGGCAGTGACTGCGCGAAGTCCTGGAGCTGGCCGAAGCCCTTGACCGCGGACTTCTGGAGATCGCCCCACTGGTTCGACACGGCGACGACGATGAGCCAGCCGACCAGTCCGAGGACGACGAGCACGCCGAGGAGCACGGCCAGCGTCGCGAGCACCGACGGGACGCGGTGCCGTCGGAGCCAGGCCACGATCGGGTGCATCGCGGACGCGATGATGAGCGCGAGGAGGATCGGGATCGTGACGACGCTGAGGGTCGAGATGGCGTAGACGAGGCCCGCGCCGATGACGACGATGATGATGACCTGCAGGCACCGGGTCGCGAACCCGCCGAATGCGTCGGACCATGCGCGTCGTGCGCCGGTCTGGGAGTCGGTCGGGGAGTCGGTGGGCGCAGGGCCTCGGAAGAGCGGCATCGGGGGTCCTCGGGTTCATCGAACCGGAGCGGCGCCGAGCCACCCCGGTGGGAGCGTCGCCGACCAGTGTGTCCGAGGACGTTCATGTTCTGTGGGGCGTTCCCTCAGGAACGAGGCGGGTGCGCCTCCGACGGACGGTGCATGAGACGGACTGGAGGGTCGGCGCGAGACGTGCGCCGACCCTCTCCCCACCGACACGGCCCGCCCGCCGCTGGCGCGTCGGTCGGGAACCGGCGGCGTGGGCCCAGTCCGTCAGTCCGTCGGTCCGTCAGTCGGCGCGGCCGCGTCGGCGGGCGGTGCGGATCGTGGCGCCCGCGACGATCGCGGCGAGGGCGGCCACGAGGAGGGCGGCCACGCCCTCGGTCCCGGTGAACGCCAGTGCGCCCGTCGCGCTGCCGGACCCGGCGTTCCCGGCGCCGTTCGGACCGGTCCCGTTCTGTCCGGTCCCGTTCTGTCCGGGGTCGATCGCGACGGTGACCGCAGTGGCGCCGACCTGGACCCCGTCGAGGAGCACGACCACCGAGTGCGCGCCGGCCGAGGTCCCGGCCGGGACCGTGGTCGTCAACGAGAACGTCCCGGAGGCGTCGGTGCCGACGGTGCCGAGCAGGACCGGGTCGGACCGCAGCTCGACGCGGAAGCCGGTCGTCGAGGCCGCGAAGCCCGAGCCGCTGATGGTGACGGTGCCACCGGGGACGATCCGGCCGCTGACCACGACGGTGCCCTGCACGGTCGTCGGGTCAGTCGGCGTCGGCACCGGGTTGGTCGGCGTCGGCACCGGGTCGGTGGGCGTCGGCGTCGGCGTCGGGTCGGTCGGCGTCGGGTCCGTCGGCGGGGTCGAGGCCAGCGTCTTCCGGTACTCGACCATGTACGCGAGCTTGCCCGGCTTGGCGTCGCTGTAGGGCACGGCGAGCTTCGCCCACTCGCCCTTGGTCTCCTTCTTGCCGTCGTTCCAGGCGGTGAAGGTGCTGAGGTCCGCCGCGGTGTACCCGCTGTCCGCGTCGACGACCTCGTCCCGGGGGAGTGCGACCTGCGCCTCGGTGATCTGCCGGACCAGCGCGAGGGAGGCGTCCCAGTCGTCCTGGTCCCAGCCGGCGAGGTCGATCGCGGGCTGGGCGCGGAGCCACGAGCCCCAGTAGAACTCCTGGAACGGCACGGCGCCGTCGGCCGAGTACCCGATGTCGCGGGCGAAGTACATGATGCTGCGGGCGCGGTCGTCCTCGAAGCTCGCGAGGCCGACGGTCGACGGCAGCTGCGACGGGGTGATCGTCTTCCCGTCGACGTCGCGGAGCCACACCCACTTCTGCTCCTGCATCGTCGTCCAGAAGTCCGCGGTGGTGAGTCCGCTGAGGTTGCCGAGGACGCGCAGACGGACGTGCGTGTCGAGGCCGCCGTCCGGGGTTTCCGCGAACGAGGTCAGCGTGTGGTGCCCGTCGGTGAGGTACAGCGTGCCGCCGGGGCCGATCACGACGGTCTTCATCGGGGCGATGCTGTCCGCCGTCTCGGAGCCGACCGGCGTCTCGCACGTGAAGGTGCTCGGGTCGCGGAGCGTCGCGCCGGGCTGGGCACTGACGGCGTCGGTCTGGCCGTTCGCCTCGCACCAGTCGCCGAACTCCTTGTCGACCGCGTCCTTGCCGATGGCCGTGGAGTAGCGGCCGAGCTTGTAGTAGACCTCGTCGTAGCCGAGGGATGGCTGCGTCGGGTGCACGTCCCCGATGCGGACGTCGAGCAGCGTGTCGGGGTCGACGCAGAGCGGCCGAGTGTCACCCGTCGTGCAGCTCGGGTCCTTCGTGTCCGTGACGTCGGCGGCGCTCGCCGCGGGAGCGGTGTCGGACGGCGACGTGGCCGCGGTCGGTTGCGCGGTGGCCGACGGCGACGTGGTCGCGGTCGGTTGCGCGGCCGCGGTCGGTGCCGGGTCGGTCGCGGCGACGGCGGACTGTCCGGCGAGGACGGCGGTGCCGAGCGCGACCGCGAACGTCAGGGTCGTCGCGGTCGCGCGCAGGGATCGGGATACAGGCAAGGGTCCGCTTCCGGTGTGGGGCGAGGGACCGCCGGATCGCGGTCCCTGTGAGCGTTCACACCCTGCCGGTGTCCGGTGAACGACAGGTGTCGCCCCGATGACGCACCGGTGCCGCCGCGCGCGGCGACCCGGTGCGGGCGGACCCGGCGCCCCGTGCCGCCGGACTCAGCGGTAGGCGCGCTCGTACTGCGACGGCCGGTACGGCATGTCGTAGCGGAGTGCGGCCGCAGCGCGGATCGGGAAGTTCGGGTCGCGGAGCGCCTCGCGGCCGACGAGCACCACGTCCGCCTGCCCGAGCGCGACGATCTGCTCGGCCTGGAACGGTTCGTCGATCATGCCGACGGCCGCGACCGGAACGCCCGCCCCGTGCTTGATCTGCGAGGCGACGGCGAGCTGGTAGCCCGGCCCGACGGGGATGTCTGCGTTCGCGACGTTGCCGCCGGTCGACACCGACACGAGGTCGACGCCGTGCTCGCGCAACCAGCCGGACACGACGACGGCGTCCTCGGGGCCGAAGCCGCCGTCCGTCCACTCGGTCGCGGACAGGCGCACGATGATCGGCACGCTGTCGCCGACCTCGGCCCGCATCGCGTCGACGGTCTCGAGCAGCGCCCGCGAACGGTTCTCGAGCGATCCGCCGTACGCGTCCGTGCGCTGGTTCGACAGCGGCGACAGGAACTCGTGGAGCAGGTAGCCGTGTGCGCCGTGCACCTCGAGCAGGTCGAATCCGGCGTCGACGGCACGGCGGGCAGCCGCGGCGAACGCCCGGATGACACCCTGCACGTCCTCGGCCGTGAGCTCGGTGGGCTCCACGAGCCCGGGGAACGCGATCGCCGACGGGCCGACCGGCTGCCATCCGCCCTGCTCGGCGGGGACGTTGCCGTCGGGGTGCTCGCCCCATGCGCGCCAGGTCGACGCCTTGCGCCCCGCGTGGGCGAGCTGGATGCCGGCCTTCGCGCCCTGCGAGTGGATCATCGCGGTGATCCGGCGGAACGCGTCACGCTGCGTGTCGTTCCACAGCCCGAGGTCCTGCGGGCTGATCCGACCCTCGGGAACGATGCCGGTCGCCTCGACGACGACGGCACCGGCGCCACCCCGTGCGAGCCCGCCGAGGTGCACGAGGTGCCAGTCCGTCGGCACGCCGTCCTGCGCGTCGACGGCGTACTGGCACATCGGGGGGATCCAGATCCGGTTCCGGATCTCGGTGCCGCGGAGGGTGATGGGGTCGAAGAGTGCGCGGGTCACGCGGGTCCTTCCGGTCGAGGAGCGACGGACGTCGCAGTACGACAACCATCGTACTGACGGCCCCCGACCGGCGGCTGCGTGGGTGGTGACGCGTACCGGACTGGAGGGACGGTCCCAGCTGGCACCGTCCCTCCAGTCCGGGTCAGCGCACCTCGGTGCGGGTCGAGTAGCGGACGATCAGACCGGCGATGGCGGCGCCGACGAGCGGCGCGACGATGAACACCCAGAGCTGCTCGAGCGGCGTGCTGCCGCCGTAGATCGCCGCGGCGATCGAGCGGGCCGGGTTCACCGACGTGTTGCTGATCGGGATCGAGATGAGGTGGATCAGGGTCAGTGTCAGACCGATCGCGATGGGGGCGAGGGCCTTGTACTCGGGCTTCGCCGTCACCGAGAGGATGACGCCGAGGAACACCGCGGTCAGCACGACCTCGGCCACGAACACCGAGCCGAGCCCGAACCCGCCGGGGGATGCGTCCCCGAAACCGTTCGACGCGAACCCGCCCTTGTGCGCGGCGGCGAAGGCCCCGGGCTTGCCGGCGAGGATCACCGCGAGGATGCTCGTCGCGACGACGCCACCGATGATCTGCGACACCCAGTAGCCGACGAGGTGCTTGGCATCGGTGCGACCGGCGACCCAGAGCCCCAGCGTGACCGCGGGGTTGAAGTGTCCGCCGGAGATGTGTCCGACGGCGCTGATCCCCGCGACGAGCGTCAGCCCGAACGCCAGCGCGACGCCGAGGAACCCGACGCCGACCTGCGGGAACGCAGCGGCGAAGAGTGCTGTGCCGAGACCGCCGAACACGAGGAGGAACGTTCCGAACGCCTCGGCCGCGTAGAGCTGCACCCCTGGACGGTCCGGAGCGTCCTGTTCGAGCTGTTCGGACGTGGACGCACTGACCGGGAGGTCGTCGTTCTTTGCCATGGTTCTCCCCTGATGAAGGAGGCTCGGCGCACCCACTGGGCGGTCGCCGTCGCCCGGATCTGACGAGTCTGATCACCCGTCAGGTTCAATGAACCAGTCGCTGCCCGCTTTGTCCAGGGTTTCGGCGGATGCGACCCTGTGTTGCGTCGAGGAACGCCAGTGTCCGCTCGGCGAACTCGTCCGGACGTTCGATCTGCGGCATGTGTCCGGTCCCCGGGAACACGTGCGACGCGGCTGCCGGGAACGCGTCCGTCGCGGCGGCGAGGTGGGAGACCGGCAGGATCTGGTCGTCGTCACCCCAGAGCACGAGCGTCGGCAGGTCGAGCGCTTGCACGGCGGGCAGGAGTTCGTCCCGCCAGGCGGCCCGGACGCCGCGGAAGGTACCGAGCTCCTCGGCCAGCTCGGCGAGCGTCGCCGCGTGCGGGCGCCGTCTCGCCAGGGCGAACGCGCGCGCGACCCGGTCGTCGCTCACCATCCGCCGGTCGGAGAACAGCGCGCGGACCGTCCGCCCCGATGTGCGGAGCGACGGCCGGAGCAGACGGCCGGCGATCGGTCGGATCGCGAGGAGGCGGAGGGCGAGCGTCACCTCGGACCCGAACCCGGCGCTGTCGACGAGGACGAGTGCACCGACCCGGTCCGGGTGGTCGACCGCGAAGCGCATGGCGACCGCGCCACCGAGCGAGTTGCCGATCACCGGGACGGGTCCGGTCACGCCGAGCGCGTCGAGCACGGCCGGGAGGATCGCCGCCAGTCGCGCGAGTGAGGCACGGCCCGGGCGCCTGGCCGAGAACGCGAAGCCGGGGAGGTCGAGGCTGAGCACCTCGTGGCGCTCGCCGAGCCGCTCGTGCTGCTCGGTCCAGTCCTCGAGGCTCTGGCCGATGCCGTGGAGCAGGAGCACCGGGCTGCCGCTGCCCGTCCGCCGGTACCGGATCCGCGTGCCGTCCACCGTCACGAAGCCCGTTCCCGGGAGTGCGAGCGGGTCCGGTGCCGTGCGGTGCCCGAAGCGGACGTCGTCGGTGAGGCGTCCGACCCGGAGCAGCCGGAAGTCGCGCAGGTAGTTCTGGTGCAGCCGCCAGGGGGTCCTCGCACCCTGACGCGGCAGGTCACCGAGGTTCCGCAGCACGTAGCCGGCGCGCAGGTCGATGAGCGGCGCGGTGTCGCCGTGTCGGACGCTCCGCGGCGGTTCGGGGACGACGGTCTGGTAGCCGTGCCGGTCCATGTGCTCGAGCACCCGGCACACGTACCCGGCGACCAGGTCGGCCTTGAGCGTCCACGACGCGTTCGTGTAGCCGATCGTCAGCGCGAAGTTCGGGACACCCTCGAGCATCATCCCCTTGTAGGTGAGCCGCTCGGACACGTTCACGTCCGTGCCGTCCACCACCAGGCGCATGCCGCCCATCATCAGGAGGTTGAGGCCGGTGGCCGTCACGATGACGTCGGCCGGCAGGTGGTCGCCGGAGGCCAGGTCGATCCCCGTCGCGGTGATCCTCGCGATGCGGTCGGTCACGATGTCCGCGTCCCCGGCCGAGATGCTGCGGAACAGGTCGCCGTTCGGGATCGCGCAGAGGCGCTGGTCCCATGGCTCGTAGTTCGGCGAGAGGTGCGTGTCGACGTCGAAGTCGGCGGGCAGCTTGCTGACGGCGGCCCGGCGGAGGATCGCCTTCATGGTCTGCGGACGCCGTCGCGCCGTCTGGTAGGTGATCATCGACGAAACGATGTTCTTCGCACGGACGACGTCGTAGGCGAGCTGCTCCGGCAGCCGACCCCGGAGCCGATCGGCGAGGTGGTCCCGAGCCGGCACGGGTGCGATGTACGTGGGGGACCGCTGGAGCATCGTGACGTGGGCGGCGTCCTTCGCGAGCGAGGGCACCAGGGTCACGGCCGTGGCCCCGCTGCCGACGACGACGACGCGCTGGTCGGTCCAGTCGAGGTCGGCCGGCCAGTGCTGCGGGTGCACGATCCGGCCGGCGAAGTCGTCCGCGCCGGGGATCGCCGGGGAGAAGCCCTCGTCGTAGCGGTAGTAGCCGGAGCACACCGACAGGAAGGAGCACGTGATCGTCGTCGTGTCGGCGGTCGGGGTGTCCGCCCGGTGCTCGCCGCCGTCGACGGGGGTCCTGGCGACCGTGACCGTCCAGCGCGCCGTCGCACTCGACCACTCCGCCGACACCGCGCGGTGGTTCAGGCGGATGTGCGGTTCGAGCCCCTCGTCGCGGGCGGTGTCCCGGATGTAGTCGCGGATGGCGGCGCCGTCCGCGATGGCCTTGCCATCGGTCCACGGGCGGAACGAGTAGCCGAGCGTGTACATGTCCGAGTCGGACCGGACGCCCGGGTACCGGAACAGGTCCCACGTGCCACCGATCGCCGAGCGTGACTCGAGGACCGCGAAGGTCGCCCGCGGTCGCTCCCTGGTGATCCTCGCCGCCGCACCGATCCCGCTCATCCCGCCACCCACGATGAGCACGTCCACGTGTTCCGTCATGGTCAGCACCGTACGCCTCGTTCGACACGCTGTCGAGTAAGTCGACACACTGTTGATCTCATCGACGGTCTGTCGATACGATGACGGCATGGACGACACAGCACGGGCCGCGAACCGTGGCCGACGCGTGTCGCGGCCGACCGGGGAAGACCGGCAGGAGGCGATCCTCGAGACCGCCGAGCGACTGCTCGACGCCCGGGGGTTCGACGACGTCTCGATCGAGGAGCTCGCTGTGGGAGCCGGGATCTCGCGGCCGACGTTCTATTTCTACTTCTCGTCCAAGGACGACGTCCTGCTCGCGCTCCTCGACCGGGTGATCACCGAGATCCGCCACCGGGTGGCCGCGCTCCCGCGGGACTTCGCGGAGGATCCGGCGCGCGCATGGCGTCGGTCGATCGGGGTGTTCGTCGACGTCTTCACGACGCATCGCGGGGTGGCCGCCGCGACCGCGACCGCTCGACTCCGGAACGCCGAGGTGCTGACGCTCTGGTCGGCGTCGATGCGGACCTGGTCGGACTACGCGACCGAGGTCATCCGCGCGGAACGTGCCCGCGGTGCCGCACCGGACGGCATCGACGCGAACGAGCTGGCCGTCGCGCTCAACCTCATGAACGAACGCGTGCTCAGTGCCGCCTTCACCGGGGAGTCGCCGGCGATCGAGCTCGACCACGCGCTCGACGTCCTGACGACCATCTGGCTCCGCGCGATCTACGCCGCGGACGTCGGCTGATCGCCGCTGACCGTCAACCAACCCACACATCGATCGACAGGAGCGTCATGCACACCATCAGGAACGTCACCGTCCTCGGAACCGGGGTGCTCGGATCGCAGATCGCGTTCCAGACCGCGTTCCACGGCTACGCCGTCACCGCCTACGACATCAGCGACGAGGTCCTCGACGCGGCACGCGAGCGGTTCGCCGGACTCGCCGACGTCTACGCGCACGAGCAGGTCACCGGCGGGATCGAGGGTGGTGCACCGGCCGCCCTCGCGTCGCTCTCCTACTCCGCCGACCTCGCCGCTGCCGTCGCGGACGCCGACCTCGTGATCGAGGCCGTGCCGGAGTGCCTCGAGCTGAAGCGCGAGGTGTACACCGCGCTCGCCGACGCCGCACCTGAGCGCACGATCTTCGCGACGAACTCGTCGACGCTCCTGCCGAGCGACCTCAAGGACTTCACCGGGCGCCCCGACCGGTTCCTCGCGCTCCACTACGCGAACCACGTCTGGCGGCAGAACACCGCCGAGGTCATGGGCACGGCGGACACCGACCCCGAGGTGGTCCAGGCGGTCGTCGAGTTCGCCACGGGGACCGGCATGGTGCCGATCGAGCTCAAGAAGGAGAAGGCCGGCTACGTGCTGAACTCGCTCCTCGTCCCGCTCCTGAACGCGGCGTCGGAGCTGCTCATCGGCGGGTACGCGGACCCCGAGACCGTCGACAAGACCTGGCGGATCGGCACCGGCGCGCCGCTCGGACCCTTCCAGATCTTCGACATCATCGGCCTCCGGACCCCGTACGAGATCGCGGCGTCGGCATCCGACCCGGGGTCGCAGGCGTTCGCGGCGTACCTCAAGGAGCACTACATCGACCAGGGCAAGCTCGGCATCGCGACCGGCGAGGGCTTCTACCGGTACTGATCGACACCACCACTCCCACGAGAAGGATCCGCATGCGTTTCGAGATCGGCAGCGACGACTTCCTGCTCGACGGTGCGCCGCACCGGATCGTGTCCGGAGCCCTGCACTACTTCCGCGTGCACCCGGGGCTCTGGGCGGACCGGATCCACAAGGCGCGGCTGATGGGGCTCAACACCATCGAGACGTACGTCGCGTGGAACGCCCACGAGACCCGACCGGGGTCGTTCACGTTCGACGGCGGACTCGACCTCGGCCACTTCCTCGACCTCGTCGCGGCCGAGGGGATGCACGCCATCGTCCGCCCCGGGCCGTACATCTGCGCCGAGTGGGCGAACGGCGGACTGCCCTCGTGGCTGTTCGCCGCGGATGACGGCGCGGGCGCTCCGGTCGGTGTCCGCCGGGACGAACCGCAGTACCTCGCCGCGGTGTCCCGGTACCTCGATGCGCTCGCGCCGATCCTCGTGCCGCGGCAGATCGACGCGGGCGGACCGATCGTGCTGGTGCAGGTCGAGAACGAGTACGGCGCGTACGGCTCAGACGCCACGTACCTGCGGAAGCTCCTCGACATGCACCGGGCGATCGGGCTCACAGTCCCGTTCACGAGCGTCGACCAGCCGCTCGGCACGATGCTCGAGGACGGGTCCCTGCCGGAGCTCCACCGCACCGGGTCGTTCGGCTCGCGGGTCACCGAACGGCTCGCACGGCTCCGGGTCGCGCAGCCGACGGGACCGCTCATGTGCTCGGAGTTCTGGGACGGTTGGTTCGACAGCTGGGGCGAGCACCACCACACGACGTCCGCCGAGGAGAGTGCCGCGGAACTCGACACCCTGCTCGCAGCCGGGGCCTCGGTGAACGTCTACATGTTCCACGGCGGCACGAACTTCGGCTTCACGAACGGCGCGAACGACAAGGGCGTGTACCGGCCGATCACGACGAGCTACGACTACGACGCCCCGCTCGACGAGGCGGGACTGCCGACCGCGAAGTTCCACGCGTTCCGCTCGGTGATCGCGCGGTACGAGCCCGTGCCCGACCTTCCCCTGGAGCTGGCTGCGCCAGCGCCAGCGCCAGAGCCAGCACCCGCACCAGCGTCCGCGCCCGCACCCGCGTCACCATCCGGCGCCGACGGCCTGGAGGCCCGGGGCACGCCCGCCACGATCGCTCACGTCCACATGGGGGACGACCGACTGCTCGCGGCCCTGCTGCCCGAGCTCGCGTCGTGGTCCGCCCACGACGAGGTCCCGACGATGGACGCACTCGGTGTCTCCGAGGGCTTCATGCTGTACCGGACCGGGATCGACGTCCCGGACGGCGCGGTGCTCACGGTCGACGAGGTCCGCGACCGCGCGCAGGTGTTCCTGGACGGCCGCGCGGTCGGGGTCCTGGAACGGGAGGACCACGACCGTGCGATCGTCCTGCCGCCCGTCCGCGACGGGGTCCTCGACGTGCTCGTGGAGGACCAGGGGCGTGTCGACTACGGGCCGCGGATCGGGGAGGCGAAGGGCCTCATCGGCCCGGTGCGGCTCGACGGCGTCCACGTCGGACGCTGGAGCGTCACACCGGTCGACCTGCAGCCGGTCGTCGACGCTGTGCCCGATCGGCCTGCCCCTGCCCCTGCCTCTGCCTCTGTGACTGCCACGGCGATGCCGATCGCCGGACCGGCCGTCGTTCGCGGCGTGCTCGAACTCGACGAGGCGCGCGACCTGCACCTCGCGCTCGACGGGTTCGGCAAGGGCGTCGCCTGGGTGAACGGCTTCTGCCTCGGCCGGTACTGGTCGCGAGGTCCGCAGCACACCCTCTTCGTGCCGTCGCCGGTGCTCCGCTCGGGGTCGAACGACGTCGTCGTGTTCGAGCAGCACGCCGCGGTCGGTCGTGACGTCGAGTTCCGCCGGATCGCGGACCTCGGCCACACGGAGGGCTGAGCCGGCGTCGCGGACGCCAGCCGTGCCTCCCGTCCGTCCGTGCGGATCCCGCCGTCCCGGCGGCGGTGACGTGTCCCGCACGATCTCGGTCCGGGTGCATCCGGTCGGGCGCCTCCGTCGGTAGTGCAGGTGACCGTCGACGACGCCGGTCGCACCCGAACGGTCCGACAGGACCACCCAGGAGGCACACCTTGCGGAAGACACTCGCCGCCGGCCTGAGCGCCGGCGCACTCCTCGCAGCACTCGCCGGAGCCATGCCCGCCACGGCGGCGTCCGCGGCGACCGGTGACGCGACACTCTCGGTCCTGCATGCCGTCCCGTCGCTCACCGTCGACGTCTACCTCGACGGCAAGCGCGCGATCGACGACTTCACCCCGGGGACGCTCGCCGGCCCGATGACGGTCCCGGCCGGCGCCCACACCCTCGCGATCACCGCCGGCGACGCCACCGACGACTCCAAGCCCGTCATCGGCCCGGTCGACGTCACGCTCGACGCCGGCGCGAACTCCACGGCGGTCGCGCACGACAAGGCGGACGGCTCGCCGACCGCCACCCTGTTCACGAACGACACCTCGGCGGTCCCGGCCGGCCAGGGTCGGCTCATCGTCCGACACGTCGCCGCGGCCCCCGCGGTGGACGTCCTCGCGGGCGGCAAGGCCGTCGTCTCGAACCTGTCGAACCCCGCCGAGCAGTCCCTGACGCTCGCCGCCGGCACGGTGTCGGCGACGGTCGCAGCGACCGGGACCACCGCTCCGGTGATCGGTCCGGCGGACGTGACCGTGGCAGCCGGTGCCGACACGATCGTCTACGCATGGGGCAGTCTGGCCGACAAGAACCTGGCCCTCGCCACGCAGTCGATCACCGGACTCGGCGGTGACCCGAACGGGGTCCCGGCGGGGAACGCGGGGCTCGTCGCCACGAACCGACCGACGGACACCGGCTGGATCGCGGGCGCCGGTGCGCTGGTCGTCCTGCTCGCGGGGACGGCGATCGTGACGACCCGTCTTCGGCGGCCGGTCACCGCCGTCCGTCGCCAGGACGGGCAGCGCTGAGCATGTCGGTCCGGGCCGCGGTGACGGCGACCTCGTCCGTCGTCGTCGCCCTGGCCCTGCTGACCGCGTGTTCGTCGGTGGATCGGGTCCCCGACGGACACGCGTCCGACCTGACGGCCGCACCCACGCCGGTCCCGTCGGCGTTCTCCACCGCCGTCCCGGTCCAGGGCGCCGCACTCCCGCCCACCGCGGCGCCCCCCGCTCCGCCGACCAGACTCACGGTCGACTGGGCGGGGGTCGACGTCCCCGTCCATCCGGAGGGCGTCGACCCGACGGGGGCCATGACGCTCCCGGACGACCCGGCGACGGCGGGCTGGTACCGGTTCGGGCCGACACCGGCCTCGGCGACGGGCTCGACGGTGATCGCCGCGCACGTCGACGCCGTCGGCTACGGGATCGGACCGTTCGCGCACCTCATCGACGTGCCCGACGGGACGGCCGTCTCGGTGACCGACGCCGACGGGGACGTCTCCGACTACGTCGTCGACTCGGTCCAGATGCTCGCCAAGACGTCCGTCCCCTGGGGATCCGTCTTCGACAGCACCGGACCCCGACGGCTCGTGCTCGTCACGTGCGGCGGGGTGTTCGACACGTCGACGCACCACTACGAGAGCAACCTGGTCGTGACCGCGACCCCGGCGGTCCCGTGAGCAACGCCGACCCCGTACCATCTGACGATCGGCCCGTCCGTGCCCGCCGCCCGGCGGGCTCCGACGATCAGGCGCCCGGAAGGCATCACGACGACGTGACCGCGACCACCCCAGAGGACAGTGCGATCTCCGACGCGTTCCGCGCCGGGGACGAGCGCGCGCTCGCGGCCGCCTACGAGCGGTGGTCGCCGCTCGTCCACTCCCTCGCGCTCCGGGCACTGGCCGACGTCGCCGAGGCGGAGGACGTCACGCAGAAGGTCTTCGTGCGCGCATGGCGGAGTCGGTCGACGTTCGACCTGGCGCGGGGACCGCTCGGCGCCTGGCTCGTCGGCATCGCCCGGAACTGCATCGCCGACACGTGGGCATCGCGGACGCGGCTGTCCCGCCTCGAGCACGCGGTCGCGGCCGAGCAGGTCACGCGGGAGACGAGGGCGGACGACGCCGTCGACGTCGCCGAGCGGGTGCTCGTCGCGGAGGAGGTCGACCGGCTCGACGAGGTGCCCCGGAACATCATGCGACTCGCGTTCTACGGCGAGCTGACGCACACCGAGATCGCCGACCGCACGGGTCTGCCGCTCGGCACCGTGAAGAGCCACATCCGTCGAAGTCTCGCTCGGCTCCGAACACGTCTCGAGGTGATCGAATGACCCACATCGACGACGAGACGCTCTCCGTGCTCGCGATCGTGTCCGGCGCGGCGTCGCCGGACACCGGGTCGTGGGGTGCCGGCGTGCTGACCCCGGAGGAGGCGTCGCACCTCGCCGCGTGCGCGCACTGCCGGTCCGAGCTCGCCGCGATCCGCCGGGTGGTCGCACTCGGTCGGGCCTCCGACGGACTGGAGCTCTCGCGACCGGACCCGATGGTGTGGCAGCGGATCGCCGAGGAACTCGGGCTCGACCACGACGCGGCAGCACCGGCGCATCCTGCACCGCGGGCGAGCGGTGCGGCGCGCCCGCTGTCGATCGACCTCGCCGCCCCCGGACGAGGACCGCGACGGCCCGGCCGTCCCGACCGCCCGGCCCGTGGACGCGCGGTGTGGATCCCCGTCGCCGCGGCCGCCCTGGTGGTCGGGGCAGCCGGGGGACTCCTCGGTGGCGGTGCGTTCCGGGCACCCGCGCCCACGCAGTCGTCCACCGCGGTCGGGAGCGAGGTCGTCGTGTCCCGTGCGGCACTCGACGCGTTCCCGGGCTGGACCGGTGCGCGCGGGACGGCGACGCTCGAGCGGACGCCGGGCGGACGGTTGACGCTCGTCGTCGACCTCGACACGAGGTCCGAGTCCGGCTCCGGGCCCGGCTCCGAGGCCGGCTCCGGCGCGGGTTCGCCGCTGCGCGAGGTGTGGCTGATGCGTCCGGACCTCTCGGGGCTCGTGAGCGTCGGCTTCCTCGACGGTGACCGCGGCCGGTTCGTGGTCCCGAGCGGTGTCGACCCGGGCGACTACCCGCTCGTCGACGTCTCCGCCGAGGCCGACGACGGGAACCCGCAGCACTCCGGGGACTCGATCGTGCGGGGGACGCTCGAACCGCGGAGGCCCTGACCCGAGACCCGAGGCCCGAGACCTGAGGCCCGAGGCCCGGGGCCCGGGCCGTGCGTCAAGCGTGCCGGACCCGGTAGGCCAGGTGCACGACCCCGCTCGCGAAGGCATGCGTCGAGACCAGGTCGAGCCGCGCCTCCAGGCCGAGGGGCAGGAACGGCGTGCCGCCGCCGACGACCACCGGACAGACGAACTGGTGGACGTCGTCGACCAGGCCGGCGCGGAGCGCGACGGCCGCGAGGGTCGGACCGCCGATCAGGACGTCCCGGTCGTCGTCGCGGAGGAGGCGCCGCACCTCGTCGATGTCGAACCTCCGCCGGAGCTCGGTGCGTCTCGTCGGCACGGCGTCGAGCGTCGCCGAGTAGACGACCTTGTCCGCGGTGCGCCAGGCCGTGGCGAACTCGTCCATCACGGCGGGCTCGCCGAGGAGGTCCATGGTCTCCCACGCCTGCATGGTCTCGTAGAGCCGCCGCCCGTAGAGGTGGGTCCCGATCGGCCGCTGGAGCGCGTTGACGAACGCGTGGACCTCCTCGTCGGGTGCGGCCCAGTCGAACCGGCCCTCCCGATCGGCCACGAAGCCGTCGAGCGAGGTGATGCTCGAGTAGAGGAGGCGGCCCACGGCCCGGCCGCTAGTCCGTCGCGGCGACGATGCCGGACGACACCAGCTCGGCCTGGAGTTCGGCGTCCGAGGGCTCGACGAAGTGCGTGCCGTTCGGGAGCACGACCACGGGGATGTTCTGACGTCCCGAGATCGCCTGCGCGCGGGACGCGCCGTCTTCGACCGCCTCGACGTCGACGTAGTCGTACTCGACCCCGAGTCGGTCGAGGAGCGCCTTGGAGCGTCGGCAGTCGCGGCACCAGTCCGCGCCGAACATGGTCACCGTCTCGGAGGTCGTCTCAGCCATGGCTCCACCGTAACCCCGCGCGCGTCTCAGGACGCCGGTGCGGACCGGATCCAGTCGACGAGCATGGTCGAGGTCCGCGGGCTCGAGGCCGTCGGGGCGGGGGTCGAGCCGCCGATCGCCATGCTGAGGACGATGTCGAACTGCCCGTCGAAGACCCACTTGAGGTCGGCCGGCGAGGTGTCGGGGGTCAGGTCGGTCGCCACGACGCCGTCCACGCTGATCACGACGTGGCCGGGACTGCGGGTCACCGAGTAGATGTGGAACGCATCGCTGACCGGCTCGTCGTGGATCACGACGTTGCCGGCCTGCACGTTCGTGTCGGGGGACCCGACCCTCGGCCCGTGGACGTAGTGCGTGGTCCGGTGCGTGTCGATCGGCGCCTCGACGACGTCGATCTCGCCGCACCGGGGCCAGCCGACGGTGTCGACGTCGGACCCGAGCATCCAGAACGACGGCAGGAGGGACCCGCCGTCGGGGAACTTGATCCGCGCGGACACGGTGCCGTACCCGAACGACTGCTTGCCCTTCGTGGTGATCCGTCCCGACTCGTAGGGTGCACCGCCGCCCGGACCGACGGTCGCCGTGATCGCGAGGTGCCCGTGCCCGTCGAGCACGGCGTTCGTGTCGGAGTAGGTCTGCAGCTCGCTGTTGCCCCAGCCGCCGGCACCGGTCTGCTGGGTCCACCGAGCGGCGTCGGGCTGGGAGCCCGCGGGACCGTCGAACTCGTCTAACGACCCGCGCGCGGGTGTCGTGGGGGTACCGGACGCGGTCCCGGTGACACCCGGGCTCGCGCTGGCGCCCGCGTCGAACGCGGGGACGGTCGAGCCGGCGGCGTAGCCGCTGCACCCGGCGAGGGCGAGGCCGGCGACGAGCGCGAGGGCGATCGCACCACCGCCTCGACGTGCGAGGGCGCGGCGGCGCGCAGGACCACCGCGGGGCGGGGCGGCACCGGGGCGCGCAGGGACACCGCTGCGCGTTCCGGCGCTGCGTTCGGGCATGGTCGGGCCTCGGCGCGCGGGTACGCGTCGGACCCAGGGCGTCGGGAACGCCCTGTGGTTCGAGTCCACGGGAACTCCAGGAGAGGTGGCCACTCCGCTCGGACATCGCGGGTACGACACGAGCAGGTGAACCTTCGGGTTGACGTGAGGATACGTCCAGATCCTCGACGTGTGCCGAGAACTCCGGTTTCCTGCGCGATGCCGCCACCCGACAGTCTCGACGCACTCCCGAACTGGGGCGGGCGACACCGAGGACCCGCGCGTAGCGTCGCCCGACGATGACCACCACCACGTCGACGGACCCCCTCGCCGTCCGCAAGAGCCCGATCGTCCGGACGAGCAGCGGCGACCTCCGCGGCTCCGAGCACCGCGGTGTCCGTCGCTGGCTGGGCGTGCCGTACGCCGCCGCCCCGGTCGGCCCGCTGCGCTTCCGCGCTCCGCAGCCCGTCGAACCGTGGGAGGGCGTCCGACCTGCGACCGAGCCCGGCGCCGCTGCCCCGCAGGAGGCCCGCCCGTTCACCGGCGGGATCTCGAAGACCTTCGCGCAGTCGGAGGACTGCCTGTTCCTCAACGTGTTCAGCCCGAGCGACGCGGGCCCGGAGCCGCTCCCCGTGCTGGTCTTCATCCACGGCGGTGCCTACCGCTCGGGGACCGGTGGTTCGCCGGACTACGACAGCACCCCGCTCGCGGCCCGGGGCATCGTCGTCGTCACGATCTCCTACCGACTCGGTGCGTTCGGGTCGATGGACCTCACCGCGCTGAACGACGACGCCGACGGCATCCGGTTCGACGCGAACTGCACGCTCCGCGACCAGGTCGCCGCCCTCGCCTGGGTCCGCGACGAGATCGCGGCCTTCGGCGGTGACCCCGCCCGCGTGACGATCGCGGGGGAGTCCGCCGGCGGCAACTCGATCACGACGCTCCTGGCGACCCCGTCGGCCAGGGACCTGGTGCACGGAGCGATCGCGCAGAGTGCGCACCCGATGACGGCGCACACCCCGGCGAACAAGGCCGAGCACGCCCACATGCTCGTCGAGCGCCTCGGTCTCGACCCGGCCCACGCCGGACGCGACCTGCTCCGGGTGCCGGCAGCGCGCCTCCAGGCCGTCGGCGAGGAGCTCGACGACGACGTGACCCGCGCGACGCCACTCGTGGCGGTGTTCTCGCCGACCATCGACGGCGAGTTCCTGCCGGAGCACCCGCTCGAGGCCTTCCGGGCCGGTCGGGCGAACCCCGTGCCGCTCGTGATCGGCACCAACCACGACGAGTCCTCGCTGTTCAAGCGCTCGAAGACGGCGATCCTGCCGACGACGGAGGCGCGGGCCGAGCAGCTCGTCGCGGGGACCGACCCCGAGGCATGGGAACGCATCCGCGCCCTGTACTCGATCGAGCGAGGCGCCGACGACGTCCGCCGCGACTGGATCGCGGCCGGCGGTGACGGGGTCTTCACGGTCCCGTCGATCGACGTCGCCCAGGCGCACGCCGCGAACGGGCACCCGACGTGGATGTACCGCTTCGACCACGCGTCGCCGCTGATGCGGCTCGTCGGGCTCGGTGCCACGCACGGCACCGAGCTGCCCTACCTGTTCGCCGCCTACGGCACACCGCTCGGGAGGATCGTCACCGGCACCGACACACCGCGCGTCCGCCGTCGGGTCCACCGGGTGCTCGCGGGTTCGTGGGTGGCGTTCGTCCGCGACGGTGTCCCGTCGCACGCCGGGTGGACGTGGCCCCGGTACGAGGTGGAGGACGGAGCGCCGGGTGCTCGGGCGACGCTGTGCATCGACACGGTCAGCCACGTCGAGCACGACCCGGACGCCGAGGTCCGCCGGGCATGGAGCGGCACGCACTACGAGTTCTGAGCGGCACTGATGTATTAGTATGGCCTCATGGACGTCCTCACCTGGATCACCGACTCGGCGTCGTCGCTCCCGGATCCGCTGGTGTGGGTGCTCGGCGGCCTGTTCTCGTTCCTCGAGTCCGGCCTCGGTCTCGGGTTCGTGATGCCCGGCGAGACGATCGTGCTGATCCTCTCCGCGGCGCTCGACGACCCGTTCGCGATCGTCGTGATGGGCATCGTGGTGGCGCTGTTCGCCTCCGCCGGTGACCACGTCGGGTACCTGCTCGGCCGGAAGCTCGGCAGCGGGATCCGCGACGGCAAGATCGTCCGGAAGCTCGGGCAGGCGAACTGGGACCGTGCCGTCGGCGTCCTCGAGAAACGTGGCGCGTGGGCGGTCTTCCTGACGCGGCTCGTCCCCGTGATCCGCACGCTGATGCCCGCGGCGGCCGGGGTCGCGAACCTGCGGTACCCGGCGTTCCTCGCGGCGTCCCTCGGCGGCGCCGTCACCTGGGCGCTCGTCTACGTCGGCTGCGGCGCGCTCCTCCGCGGCTCGATCGACGCCGTGCAGCGCACCATCGGCCAGGCCGCGTGGGTCCTCATCGCCGTCGCCGTCGTGGCCGCGATCGTCGTCGTGGTGGTCCGGAAGGTCCTCCGTCGGCGTCGGGAGGACGAAGTGGCCAGCGCTGCCGGTGGTACCGGCCCGGTCGTGGACGCGGTGACGGGCATCGCGCTCGACGACGCCCTGGTCGCTCCGGCTCCGCTCCGGACCGCGGACGACATCCGGGCCGGTCGGCGGGCGACGACCGTCGTGCTCGGCCGCGCCGTCCTCGTCGTGGCGTTCGTCGTCCTGCTCGTCGTCGGCCGAGACGACACCGTGCTCCGGACCGTCGCCGGAGTGCTCCCGCTGATCGTCCTCGTGGCGGAGTTCGTCCGACTCGCGACGTGGGGCCGGATCGCGGGCTACACCGGCACCGCGATCGAGCCGACCGTCCTGCGGCTCACCACGATCGGGTTCGCGGTCGGACTCGCCGTCGGGCATCTCCTGCCGGTCTCCCTCGTCGTGGCGCTCGTCGTCCCGGACGCGCTGCTCGCGCTGTTCGCCGTCGTGACGCTCGGCCGGGGCATCCGTCCGGCGTTCTCGGTGCTCGACCGCCTCCGCGACCTCTGCCTGCTCGCGGCGCCGGCGTTCGTGCTGCTGGCCGTGGGTCCCGTGCGCGGGATCGGGACGGTGGGCACGCTGCTCGTGTTCGCGGGCATCGTGCTGACGGCGATCGTCGCGGCGCAGGTCGCGCGGACGTTCGTGGCGCGCTGGCAGTTCGCCCAGATGGACACCGTCGACTGACCGGGACGCCACCGATCTCCGGCGGGCTCCGAGCGCGTCCACTGGTTCGCGAGCACGATGGGGGAATGGCCATGACGGACCCGGCACGCGTCGCATTCGACGCGCCCATCGACCCCGACCCCGAGGACGTCCCTCGACCACACGCGCACCACCGGCACGGCTGGTGGTGGAAGACGCTCCTGCTCGGTCTCGCGCTGTGGATCGTCACCATCGTCGTGACCGTCGTCACGCTCAACGTGAACCTCGTGCCGACGATCATCCTCATCGGCAGCTTCCTGGTGCCGTTCACGGTCGTGCTGTTCGTCATCGAGCGGGTCACCGGCACCGTCAGCACCCTGCAGCTCATCGTCGCGTTCTTCGTCGGCGGCATCCTCGGGGTCCTCGGCGCGTCCCTGCTCGAGGCGAACCTCGGCAACACCGTGTTCCTGTACCTGCTCGTCGGCTTCGTCGAGGAGTTCGTCAAGGTGGTCCTCCTGCTGTTCATCGGCTGGCGCGTCCGTCCGAAGACCGCCAGGCAGGGTGCGCTCCTCGGTGCGACGGTCGGTGCGGGGTTCGCGGCCTTCGAGTCCGCGGGGTACGCGTTCAACGCCGCGATCACGACCAGGGGCATCGACCTGTACTCGCTGCTGCAGACCGAGGTCATCCGTGCGGTGCTCTCCCCGGTCGGGCACGTGCTCTGGACGGCGATCATCGGCGCGGTCGTCTTCGGCGTCGCACACGGCCGCGCGCGCTTCCGCTGGTCGTGGATCGCGGTCGTCGCGTACGTCGGGGTCGCACTCCTGCACGGGCTGTGGGACTCCACGAGCGGCATCGCGGAGCTCCTGGCGCGGGTGTTCACCGGCACCGTGTCGTCGGACGTCCACACCCTGCCGCCTGCGACGATCCGCGACATCGAGTCCCTGACGACGGTCCTCTACGTCGTCGGCATCGCGCTCGTGTCGGCGATCGGGGTCGTCGTGCTCATCTGGGTCCTCGTGCACCACGCCCGGAAGACGAAGCGGCTGGCGGCGTCGGGCGGCGGGTCCGCCGGCGGTGGGCCGTCCTGGCCGGCCGGTCCGGGCCTCCAGTCCGATCCGAGCACCCGGTGGGCGACCGCCGGGAGCGGGTGGGGCGGTACGCCGCCCCCGCACGCCGTGCGCTGAGCCGCGCCGACGCCGAGGCCGCCACCCCGCTCTACACTTGCGGCATGGCAGCCTCGATCGCCCACGACCCCGCTGCGGTCGCGTGGGCCTCGGCCGCCGTCCGCAGGTTCGCCGCCGCCACGAACCTCCTCGTCGCGGGGCGGCGCTTCCGGATCGTGGGTGACGGTCCGGACGCCCGGGTCCTCGCGGCCGTGCTCACCGGGCTCGGCGCGCGTGCGGCGACCGACGGCGACACCGTCGACCAGCTGTGGTGCATCGGCGACATGACGGTGAGCACCGCCGCGATCGAGGCGCTCGCCGACCGGCCGCGCGGCTCCTCCCTCGTCGTGGTCGACGCGGGCCGGCACGTCCCCGCGGTCGACGAGGACGCCTTCGGTCCGGCACGCTTCGTGCGTCCCGGCGTGCTCGGTGTGCCGATGCTCTCCGACGACGTGTTCCTCGTGAGCACCGGCCGCGACCTCGAGACCACTGCCGCGGCCGAGGAGCGCATCCGCTGGGCGGGCCGGTTCATGCCCGTCTCGCGAGCCCTCGCGGCGACCCTCCGCGAGGACGGCATCCTCCGAGGCATGCGCATCGGGGTCAGCATGGTGCTCGAGCCGAAGACCGCCGTGCTCTCCCTCCTGCTGCTCGACGCCGGTGCCGACGTCGTCGTGTACGCGCACGCCGACGAGACCGACGACGCCGTCGCGGAGGCGCTCCGGAACGCCGGGCTCGTGGTGTTCGCATCGAGTCGGGCGTCCATGGCGGAGCAGCGGGCGCTCGCGCTCGAGATGCTCGACCGTGAGCCGCACCTGCTCGTCGACGACGGTGCGCACGTCATCCGGCTCGCGCACGAGGCCCGGCCCGAGCTCCTCCCCGAGATCATCGGAGCGGCGGAGGAGACCACGAGCGGGCTCCGGCCCCTGCGGATCATGGCCGAGCGCGGTGTGCTCGCGATCCCGGTCATCGCGGTGAACGACGCTCGTGCGAAGACCCTCTTCGACAACCGGTACGGCACCGGGCAGTCGTGCGTGTTCGCGATCCTCGACCTGCTCGACGGCGTGGCGGGCGGGACCGGGGTGTCCGGGGTGTCCGGCGTGACCGGTGTCGACGGTGCTCCGCACCGGGTCCGGCCTGGAGGCACGGCTGTGGTCGTCGGGTTCGGTCACGTCGGCGAGGGGGTCGCGCTGGTGCTCGCCGCGCTCGGGATGCGGGTCGTCGTCGCGGAGACGGACCCCGTGCGCGCGCTGCAGGCCGTCTTCGCCGGGTACGCCGTGGCGCCGCTCGGCATCGCGGTCGGCACGGCGGACCTCGTCGTCTCGGCGACCGGTGTCCGGGACACGATCTCGCTCGACGTGCTGCGGGCGTGTGCGCCCGGTGTCGTCGTGGCGGTGGCGGGCGGGGTCGACCAGGAGATCGCGATCGAGGACGCCCTGGCCGCCGGAGCGACGCGATCCGTGGTCGGGCGGAAGGTCGAGCGGTTCGTCGTGCCCGGCGCGGACGCGCGTCCCGAGTCCGGGTCCGGTTCTGGGTGTGGGTCCGGTTCTGGGTCTGGGTCTGGGTCCGCCGTCCTCGTGCTCGACGACGGCGGGTGCATCAACATCACGGCGGGCGAGGGCAACCCGATCGAGATCATGGACATGTCCTTCGCGGTGCAGCTCGGCGCGATCCGGACACTGCTCGAGCACGGTGCGGAGCTCGACGTCGGCGTGCACCCCATCGACCCCGCGATCGACGACCGGATCGCCGCAGCCGCCCTCGCGCACCTCGGACTCGTCACCGACCCGGCCGGTCGGCCCGCGGACGCCCTGGACCACCCCGAGGACGACGTCCGGTCGAGCCGGTTCGGTCCGGTGCACCCGTGACGACGGAGAACCGGGGCAGCCGGCACCATCGCGACGACTCGGTGACGGTGCACTCCGCGAGGATCGTCGTGCCGATGACCGCGCCGCCGATCCTCGACGGAGCGGTCGCCGTGCAGGCCGGGCGGATCCTGCACGTCGGCGAGCGCTCGTGGGTGGTCGACCAGCTCGGCGCCCGCGGGCAGGGGTTCACCGAGCGGCACTGGCGCGGGGCGATCCTGCCGGGGCTCGTCAACGCGCACTCGCACCTGCAGTACACCGGCATGGCCAGTGTCGGCAGTGGCTCGTACGACGGGTTCGAGGACTGGGCCCGCTCGTTCACGACCTCGTACGACGAGGGCCACGACTGGGCGCACGACGCGGCGCTCGGCGCCGAGCGGTCCATCGTCGCCGGGGTGACGAGCATCGCCGACGTCATCACGGACATCGAGGCGGCGGACGTCCTCGCCGACGCCGGACTCGGGGGCATCGCGTACTGGGAGGTGATGGACTGGGAGAACGCGGCGTGGCAGGCCGGCGGGCGTGACCAGGTGCTGGCCGAGCTCGCACGGATCCCGACCACACCTGGCGCGGGGCTCTCTCCGCACGCGCCGTACTCGCTCGACGTCGCGCCCCTGCTCGAGCTCCCGGACATCGTCCGTCAGCAGGGACTCCGGCTCCACCTGCACCTCGGGGAGTCCGCGGTCGAGGGTGAGCGGCTGGCCCTCGAGCCGATCCCGGGCCTCGAGGGCGTCGTCGGCATCGGACACGGTGCGGACTGGCACCTGGCGAACGTGCCATCGTTCCGGGCGCTCCGAGCCCTCGGCTTCGGGGCGAGTGCGACGACGTTCGTGGACCGGCTCGGGGTGCTCGGCCCGGACTGCCACGTCGCGCACGGTGTCTACATGACGGCGGCCGACCGGGCACTCCTCCGCGCACGGGGCACCGCCGTCGCGCTCTGCCCGAGGTCGAACGCGGTCATCGGGCTCGATCCACCGCCCGTCGGCGACTACCTCCGCGAGGGGAGTCCCATCGCGGTCGGCACGGACTCGCTGTCGTCGTCGCCCTCGCTCGACCCGATGGCCGACGTGACCGCCCTGCACCGGATCGCCCGCGCGCAGGGGTACGCCGCACATGACCTGCACGCCCGGCTCCTCGCGGCGGCGACGCTCGGAGGCGCCCACGCCATGGGGCTCGCGGTCGGCCCGGACCGCGTCGGGCACCTCGCCGTCGGTGCCCGTGCGGACCTGGCGGTGTTCGACGTCGACGCCCGCACCGTGCCGGACGCGTTCGCCGAGCTCGTCGAGGACGGTGCCGGCCGGGCGATCGCCACCGTGGTCCGGGGTCGGCTCCGGGCGCAGGACGGCCGGCTCACGAGCGCGGGCACGACGGCCGGCACCGACGACGCAGGCACTGGCCCCACGAGCCCCACGAGCACCACCGGCGCAACCCGCACCACCCCGCAGAAGGAGTCCGCGTGAACGAACCCATCCAGCCGCACCCGACCACGGTCCCCAGGCGGAACGTCGCCGGACAGGTGATCGAGTGGCTGTCCGTGCCCCGTCGGGCCGCAGCGCTCGGCATGGAGCCGCACCCCGAGGGCGGCTGGTACGTCCGGACGTGGACCTCGCCCGCCGTCGTGCAGACCGCCGCCGGCGAACGTCCGGCAGCGACCCTGATCCACTTCCTGCTCCCGCCGGGCGAGGCCTCCGCGTGGCACCGGGTGACGAGCGACGAGATCTGGATGTGGCACGGTCCGGACAGCGTCGTGCTCGAGCTCGGCGGTTCCGGGGAGCAGCCCGTCCCCGCGGCGCAGATCACGCTCGGGCCGGATGCCGGCCGCGACCGGGTGAACGACGCGCAGGGGTTCGTCCGCGGGGGCGTCTGGCAGCGGACCCTGCCGGGCGACGGCGAGGTGCTCCTCAGCTGCCTGGTGTCGCCCGGGTTCTCGTTCGAGGACTTCACGCTCGCCGACTGACCCGCCCGCGCGCGTGTTCCGAACACCCCCGTCCACGCGGAACACCCGCATCCAGGTGTTCCAGGCGGACGGCCGTGTTCAGAACACCCCGCTCGTGACGGCGCCGCGCGAGGAGCGCCACCCGCGCGCAACCGGGCGCGAGTGCGCGCTCGTCGTGACGGAGCGTCATCGACTCGCACCGCGCCTCCAGTCCGTCGTACGATCATCGCCATCCCCGCAGCGCGACCCGAGCGCTCGACCGACAGAAGGCACCCCATGTCTCCTCGCCGCTCCCGCACCATCCGCTCCCTGCTCGTCGTCGCGACGGCGGCGGCGGCCGCCCTGTCGCTCGTCGCGTGCTCGGCCGGCGGCTCGAGCGGCGACACCGTGACCGACGGCAAGCTCACCATCGCGACCGGCCAGCCGGCGTACTCGCCGTGGGTGCAGAACGACAACCCCCGCTCGGGCAAGGGGTTCGAGTCGGCCGTCGCGTACGCCGTCGCGAAGAAGATGGGCTACAGCAAGGCCGACGTCGTGTGGACCAGGAGCACCTTCGACAGCGCGATCGCGCCCGGGGCCAAGGACTGGGACCTGAACCTCCAGCAGTTCTCGATCACGAGCAAGCGTGAGAAGGCCGTCGACTTCTCGCCGGCGTACTACACGACCACGCAGGCGGTCGTCACGACGAAGAAGTCGAAGGCGAACGGCGTCACGACCATCGCCGGGCTCAAGGCGCTCAAGATCGGGGTCGCCACCGGGAGCACGAGCTACGACGTGGTGAACGCGGAGATCGGGCAGCCGCAGGTGTTCAACTCCAACGACGACGCGGTGCTCGCCCTGAACAGCGGCCAGATCGACGCGCTCGTCACGGACCTGCCGACCGCGTTCTACATCTCCGCCTCCCAGGTCAAGGGCGGCGAGGTGTCCGCGCAGTTCCCCGACGACGGCAAGGGCGACCGGTTCGGCATCGTGCTCCCGAAGGACTCCGCGCTGACGCCGAAGGTCACGAAGGCCGTGAACGCCCTGCAGTCCGACGGCACCCTGAAGTCGCTGACCACGAAGTGGCTGTCGACCGAGGTCGATGCGCCCGTCCTCAAGTAGCGGGACCCCACGATGACCGGACCAGCGGGTTCCGCGGGCACCACGGTGGTCGCGCCGCTCGCGCCACCGAGCGACGTCGAGCTCGAACGTCGGCTCTGGCGGCGGCAGCGCGGTCGGAGGTCGCTCGCCGTGAGCATCGTCTCGACGCTCGTCGTCGTGGTGCTGCTCTGGCTCGGGGTCGTGAACACCCCCGGCTGGGCCTCGGTGCAGCAGTCGTTCTTCGACCCGGCGACGGCTGCCCAGACGTTCCCGAAGATCCTCCTCGGGCTCTGGCTGAACGTCCGGATCCTGTTCTTCGCGTCGATCGGGGTCGCGGTGTTCGCGACGATCCTGGCCGTCGTGCGGGGCCTCCGGAGCCCGGTGTTCTTCCCGCTGCGGATGCTCGCCACGGGCTACACGGACCTGTTCCGCGGGCTGCCGCTCATCATCGTGCTCTACCTGGTCGGCTTCGGGATCCCGGCGCTCGGGGTGTTCCCGCGGTTCCCGGCCGAGGTCTGGGGCACCGTCGCGATCATCCTGACCTACACGTCCTACGTGGCCGAGGTCCTCCGCGCGGGCATGGAGGCGGTGCACCCGTCGCAGCGGCTCGCCGCCAGGTCGCTCGGGCTGTCGCACGGGCAGACGCTCCGGCTCGTCGTGCTCCCGCAGGGCATCCGGAAGGTGACGCCGGCGCTCATGAACGACTTCGTGTCAATGCAGAAGGACGTCGGGCTCGTCTCGATCCTCGGTGCCGTCGACGCCGTGCGCGCGGCCAACATCGCGCAGGCAGAGACGTACAACTTCACCCCGTACTTCGTCGCGGGACTGCTCTTCGTCCTCATCAGCCTGCCGCTCATCCGGGTCACCGACGCGCTGGCGCGGCGGCAGCAGCGGCGCGAGCAGATCGGTGGTGCGGTGTGAGTGCGATCGGAGGGCTGAACGACCCCGGTCGCGAGTCGCGACCGATCATCCTGTCGTCCGGCTCCCGCAGGACGGGTTCCGACACGAGCACCGGACTGGAGGGACGGGACGGCCCCGGAGCACAGGACCCGGTCCTCGAGCTGCGCGCGGTCCGCAAGGCCTTCGGCGAAGCCCAGGTGCTGCGGGGCATCGACCTCGCGGTGCACCAGCACGAGGTCATCGCGGTCATCGGGGCCTCCGGGTCCGGCAAGTCGACGCTCCTCAAGACGGTGAACCTGCTCGAGGGCATCGACGACGGACAGATCTTCCTGCAGGGCGCGGACATCTCCGACCCCCGGGTGGACGTCGACGCGACCCGGGCCCGGATCGGCGTCGTGTTCCAGCAGTTCAACCTGTTCCCGCACATGACGGTGCTCGACAACGTGACACTCGCTGCGCGCAAGGTGCACGGGGTCGCGCCCGACGCTGCCTCGGCGGCCGCCCGCACGTTGCTCGAGCGGGTCGGGCTCGGCGCGTTCGCGTCGGCCTACCCGGACCGGTTGTCCGGCGGGCAGCAGCAGCGCGTGGCGATCGTCCGCGCGATCGTGACGGAGCCGGAGCTGATCCTGCTCGACGAGGTGACCTCCGCGCTCGACCCGCAGCTCGTGGGGGAGGTGCTCGACCTCGTCCGGGAGCTCAAGGAGTCCGGGTCGACGATCCTCATGACGACGCACGAGATGCACTTCGCGCGGAACGTGGCCGACCGCGTGGTGTTCCTGCACGAGGGTGCGGTCGTCGAGCAGGGTGCTCCCGCCGCCGTGCTGGACGACCCGCAGCACCCGGCGCTCCGCGCGTTCCTCGCGCGGGTCGGTCATTAGACATCGTATGTTTGTTTGATGTACCAGTAGGTCGGTAGGCTCCTCCGGAACAAGAGGGGGAGCCGTGACCGAGGGGTGGCGCGTCGACGTGGTCGGCGCTGGGGACGTGGTGCGACGGACCGCGGGCGCTGGTGAGCATCTGCAGACCGCGGCGAGTGCCGTGGGGGCGGCACTGGACTCGCTGCAGCGGACACTCGTCACGACGGACTGTTCGAGTGCGGCGGGCGCGTTCGCCGCCGCACGACGGGGTGATCCTCCGGCGATCGTGCGGACGGTGTCGGGTGCGATCACCGCGGCGGCCGAGGCCATGACCGTGATCGTGGACGGCGACGCCGAGATGGCCGACCGCGCATCGGCCGCGGCTCGGACGGCCGGGATCGATGACTGAGCGGCTGGTCGTCGAGGCTGACCTGCCCGTCGTCCGCGTCGATCCGGGAGCCGTCACCGACGTCGTGCGTGATCTCCGGACCTCCACGGGCGAACTCCAGCGGGCAGGGGACTCGGCGTCGTCCGCCTGGGCCGGCATCGGCCGGGCGTTCGAGGTCCCGGGTGTCACCGATGCCCTCGCGTCGGCGCTGCAGTCGGTGCCGCGGAGGGCGGCCGCACTCGCGGACGTCGGTGAGTCTGTCGCGTCGGCACTCGACGCATTCGCGGAGGCCGTGGCGACCCTCAAGCGGTCCCGGAAACGCCTGCTCGAGGACATCGCGGAGCTCCATGCCCGTGTCCGGAGGCTGGAGGGTGACGGCGACGGCGGCGGCGATGTCCCACCGGAGTGTCGCGAGCTCAACGCGGACCTCCACGACCAGGCGAGCGCTGCGCGGCGGGGGTGGACGGCGGCGCAGGCAACGCTGACCGCCGCGCTGCAGACGGCCGCGGGCGGGAGTTCGTTGCTGCCCGGGGTCGGTGCGGCCGCGAGTGTCCCGTCCCTCCTCGTCGCGCCGGTCGACTTCGCGGCGGTCGTCGAGCGGTTCACGAGCGCGTCGTTCCTCCCGTTGCTCGCGGAGCTGTCCAGGGGCGGTGCGCGGGCTGTCTCGGCCTGGCGGAGGCACCACCGGGCGGAGTGGGACCGACACATCGCGGCGACGATGTCGGCGTCGGACGTCGCGAGGTGGTGGGGTGGGCTCGACGCGGACCAGCGGACCGCCCTCGTCATGGGCGCGTCCGGTTGGATCGGCAGCCTGAACGGTGTCGCGTACTCCGATCGGGGACGCGCCAACCAGCACAGGCTCGACGTGATGCTCCCGAAGTACCGCAGGCAGTACGAGGTGATGTCGGCCAGGATCGGGGTGGGCTTGCCGTTCACGGCCGTTGAGCGCGCCGCCTACGCGTTGTTGGCGGAGCGGATCGCGGCGCTGGCGGCGATTAAGGCGACGTTGGCGGATACGCGCGCTGACCGTCCTCGTACCGTCGTCTCGCTGACCTTGGGGCACCCACCGCTCGCCGCGATCGCAGTCGGTGACCTGGACGCGGCGTCTCAGGTGACCGTCAACGTCCCGGGCATGGGAAACACGGTTGCGCAGAGCACGCGCGGTTGGGTCGGAGGTGCGGAAAATCTCTGGATCGAGGAGCAGCAAGCAGCGTCAGCGCTTCACATCGATGATCGCGTCGCCGTCGTCGCGTGGATCGGCTACGACACCCCGGACATGCCGCCGAGCGGCGAGGTCCTTCTCTCGACGAAGGCGCGGGCGGGTGCGACGAACCTCAGCGCGTTCCTGGACGGTGTTTCCGGTACTCGGGGATGGTCCGGCGGTCGGCATGTGTCGGTGGTGGCCCATTCCTACGGCACTACCACGGCGACGCTCGCGACGTCGACGACGCCGGTGTCGAACCTCACGCTCCTCGCCTCGGCCGGCGTAGACAGGAGTATCGCGGATGCGGATGCGGTCAATGTGCCCCGGGGTCACGTGTGGGCCAGTCAAGCGTCGAACGACTACATCGCGAACGTAGGAAGGGGCTCCGTAGAGAACGCCGGTGTCCGAGCTGGCCATGGTCAGCCCAACGTCGCAACAGGCACCCGGTCGCAGACGTTGAAGTTCTGGAGCGAGCATCCGCTGAACCCCGTGGACGACAAATGGGGCGCTCGGACGTTTCCGTCGGATGCGGAGACCATCAACGGGGCCGAGTACCTGGGGTCGGACGGACATTCGGCCACCCCGGCCACTGACGCCGTCGATCGGCACCAACCAGTGACAGAGCACGGGTACCTCGACGCGGGGACCTCGTCCGTGCGGAACGCTGCCTACACGAGTCTCGGATACAGCCCGGATGGAAAGAAGATCCCGTGATGAGCGTGGTTCGTGTGCTGCTCAGCGTTGCATCACTCTCGACGTGCGTCGTGCTGCTTACAGGATGTTCTCCGATCAACATACAGAAAGACGATCGCATGGTTGCGCCGCCGACGAACAGTTCCGCGGCCAAGGCCGCCTGGATCGATCTGACTACCCAGATCGCAGCGACCCAACAGATGGTCGGTGGCGAATGGGAGGTCCTGGACACGAATTCTCGGGCTTGCGGTGACGGAGGAGCGAGCTGGGTCGTCGCTCGTATCGGACCCGGTGTGCCGGCCGCCGACCGAAGAGCACTGGCTGACGAAGTTGAGGCGGCGTGGAAGGCGTACGGCTGGTCCCCGGTTCGCGCTCCGTTCGGTGTCGACGCGCCAGGGCTCCGCCTCCGGTATCCGGCGAGTGGCGTCTTGCCCAATGGCTTCTACATCGAGTTCAACTCGAATAGATATGCCTCGACGATCGGCGCACAGACTCCCTGCGCAGCTGGCGATGTCGACCAGCTGAACCGCGAGCAATTCGCCTTCAACAACACGCCTGGGTACACGCCAACACCCGCGTCCTCGCCCACGGCTCTGACGCCTACGCCCCGCACGCCGTGAGCAACGATCGCGCACGACTCGGCCTGCCTCGGGCTGAGGCTGTAGCACCTCATGCGGACCCCACCAAGCGGGCGCTCGGCGAACGTGCGGGCCGTGTCGTTCACGCAGTCGGTACCGTCCTCGCAGTTGTGGTGGCGCTCTCGGCATGTGCCCAACCCGACGTACGAAGGGACGTGCGCACGAATGTGGCATCGACCAACGGCTCGGCGGCGAAGTCGGAATGGCTCGATCTGAGCGAGAAGGCAGCGGCAACGCAGAACATCGTCGGCGGTGATTGGGAGTACGTGGACAGCAACGCGGATGACTGTGGTGACGGGGGTGCTCACTGGGGGATCACCCGTCTCGGACCGGGCGTCCCGGAGGCCGAGCGCAACGACCTCTTCGACCGGGTCCAGACCGCCTGGAAGGCCTTCGGCTGGGATGCTGCTCGAACGAAGCTCGGCGGAGACGCACCAGGTCTGCAGCTCCGCTATCCCGCAAGCGGTGTCAGGGAGGACGGCTTCTACATTGAATTCGACTCGACCGTCCACGGCACCACTATCGGCGCACAAACTTCCTGTGCTGCCGGAGATGTCGATCAACTCGCGAAGGAGCAGTTCGCCTACAACAACACCCCCGGACGCACGCCATCGGCTACACCGACGCCCTGAGCAATCTCGGTCACACGTCGGGCGGACGGAACATTTCGTGACGTTCTTGCCTCATCCCGAGTCGGTGAGGGAGCGCGGATACCTCGACTCCGGCACCTCGTCGTTGCGAAACACTGCGTACACCAGTCTCGGCTACACCCCGGACGGGAAGAAGATCCCGTGACGCGCACCCCTCGGCTGCTCTTCGCGACCGTGACTGCTACCGCCGTTGTAGCGCTCACCGTGGGGTGCTCTCACGGAAAGAACGAGAACAGGAAAATGAACGCATCACCAATCGGCAACTCGGCGGCCAAGGCCCAGTGGTTCGACCTCACCACGCGGATCGAAGCAACACAGCAGCTCGTGGGCGGGGATTGGGAGGTCGTCGACTCGAATGCGCGCCCCTGCAACGAGGGGGCAGTGAATTGGACCATCACCCGAATTGGGCCAGGCGTGCGCACGGCTGAGAGGGAGGAGCTGTTCGACAGCGTTGAGGTGGCCTGGAAGAAGAACGGGTGGGAGCCTGTCCGGAGGGCAACTGGCGGGGACGCGCCTGGCTTGCGGCTCCGGTACCCTGCAAGCGGAGTTCTGGGCGATGGGTTCTACGTCGAGCTCGAGTCGACCGTCCACGGCACTACCATCGGCGCTCAGACGGCGTGCGCGGCTGGCGATGTCGACCAACTGAACCGCGAGCAGTTCGCATTCAACAACACGCCCGGCTACACGCCGACACCCGCGGCCTCGCCCACGGCACTGGCGCCGACGCCGCCCGCGCCGTGAGCATCCGTCGCGCGCGACTCGGTGCGCCTCGAGCCGTGGCTGGCGCACCTCGTGCGCACCCCGCCATGCGGGCGCGAGGGGCACGCACGGCCCGTGTCGTTCGCGCCGCTGCGACCGTCCTCGCTGTGGCGGTGGCGGTGGCCCTCACAGGATGCGCCCAACGCGATGCACGCAGGGAGATCAGCATGGACCGCACATCGATCGACAGCTCCGCGGCGAAGTCGGAATGGCTTCATTTGAGCAAACGGATCGAGGCGACTCAGAACTTCATCGGCGGGGATTGGGAGTTCATCGACAGCAATGCACGTGATTGTGGAGACGGGGGCGTGCAGTGGGTCATCGGCCGGATTGGACCCGGTGTTCCGGCCGCCGAGCGACGTGCGCTGTTCGACGAAGTCGAGGCGGCGTGGAAAGCCAACGGCTGGGATCCGGTCCGCACCCACTTTGGCGGAGACGCGCCGGGCGAGATGCTCCGCTATCCCGCCAGCGGTGTGATGGACGACGGCTTCTACGTCGAGTTCGACTCGACCGTCCACGCCACCACGATGGGCGCTCAGACTCCCTGCGCAGCCGGCGATGGTGATCAACTCGCGAAGGAGCAGTTTGCCGACAACAACACCCCCGGACGCACGCCATCGGCCACACCGACGCCCTGAGCAACCTCGGTCACACGTCGGGCGCACGGAACATCTCGTGACGTTCTTGCCTCGCGTTCTGCGCGTGAGTGTGTCGATCATCGCCGCTGGGGCCCTGCTCGGCGGATGTGCCCAAACCGCAACGAGACGAGACCCCGACATGCGCGCGACATCGATCGACAGCTCAGCCGCTGAGCAATCGTGGCTCGAACTCACAACACGGGTGGAGGCGACCCAGCAGATCGTGGGCGGAGATTGGGAGGTGTCAGACACGAACTCCCGGAAATGCGCCGATGGAAGTGTGAATTGGTGTGTCACTCGTCTTGGACCGGGTGTTGCGACCGCAGACAGGGCTGCGCTGTTCGACAGAGTCGAGGTGGCGTGGAAAGCGTTTGGCTGGCACGCCGTCCGAACGCGAATCGGGGGAGAGCCGCCGGGGTTGCAGCTGCGGTATCCCACGGGCGGCGCCCTGGACGACGGCTTCTTCGTGGAGCTTGGCTCGACCGTGCATGGAACGACGATCGGCGCACAGACTCCCTGCGCGGTCGGCGATGTCGACGAGCTGAACCATGAGCAGTTCGCCTTCAACAACACCCCTGTCTACACGCCGACACCCGCGTCCTCGCCCACGGCCCTGACGCCGACACCACGCACGCCGTGAGCATCGAACGGGCACGACTTGCCGCGCCTCAGGATGAGACAGCGGCAAGTCGTGCCCGCTCGCCGTCAAGGTCGAGCCCGCTCGAAGTGCGGCCCGGCCCGCCGGGGGAGGGGCTCACGCAGCGGGGACGGGCTCCGGCTGCGGGGTCCCGAGCTCGGCGAGGTCCACCGGCACCGTCCGTGAGGCACGGCCGGCGGGCAGGAACAGCGCGACGACCGCGGCGAAGAGCACGACACTCGCCCCGACGAGGACCGAGGGGACCGCCGCGCCGACGTAGCCCGTCGGGGTGAGCTGCCCGCCCGCCCCGGTGAACACCGCCGTCAGGACGGCGATGCCGAGCGCGACACCGATCTCGCGGAGCGTCGAGTTCGTGCCGGAGGCCTTCGCGTGGTCGTCCGGCGCCATGTTCGAGAGCACCGCCGTGGAGAGCGGGGCGAACGCCAGGCCCATGCCGATGCCCGCGAGGACGAACCCGGGCAGCATCGTCAGGTACGACACGTCGGCCGTCATCGTCAGGGCGATCTCGAACAGCCCTGCCGACAGGAAGACCATCCCGGCGACGATCAGCACGCGGGTGCCGACCCGCGGCGCGAACAGTCCGGTCAGTGGCGCGATGACCATCGGTGCGAGCGTCCACGGCATCGTCGCGACACCGGCCTCGAGGGGGGTCTTGCCCTGCACCACCTGCAGGAACTGGATCAGGATGAACACGGCACCGAACGCCCCGAAGGTGAACGTCATCGCGACGATGTTCGCGAGCGAGAAGCTCCTGTCGCGGAAGAGCCGGAGCGGTAGGAGCGGGGCCGTGGTCCTCGACTCCCGGATGACGAACGCGACGAGCAGTGCTGCCCCGAGGGTGAGCGAACCGACGACCTGCAGGCTGCCCCACCCGGCGTCGTTCCCGCGGACGATCCCGAACACGAGTCCGAGCACCCCCAGGCCGGCGAGCAGCACCCCGAGGACGTCGGCGCGGAGGCGGGCGCCGAGCGTGTTCGGCAGGGCCATCAGCGCGAGCGGGACGGCGATGACGCCGACCGGCACGTTGATCCAGAAGATCGCCTGCCAGTTCCAGCCCTCGACGACGGCGCCACCGATGAGCGGCCCGACCGCGACGCCGAGCCCGGAGACGCCGCCCCAGATGCCGATCGCCAGGGAGCGGAACCGGTCGGGGACGCTGCCGACGAGCAGGGTCAGGGAGAGCGGCATCACGGCTGCCGCCCCGAGTCCCTCGAACGCCCGGGCAGCGATGAGGGCGGTCGGGTCCCCGCTCACGGCGCACAGTGCGGAGGCGACGGTGAAGATGCCGATGCCGGCGATGAACACGTGGCGTCGGCCGAAGCGGTCGCCGAGTCCGACCGCGAGGAGCATGAACGCCGCGAACGACAGCGTGTACGCGTTCGTGATCCACTGCAGGTTCTCGACGGAGGCGCCGAGGTCCTCGTGGATGACGGGCAGCGCGCTCGTGACGACGAGATTGTCGAGCGTCGCCATGAACATCGGCAACGAGGCGGCCGTGATCGCCAGCCAGACGGGGATGCGGCGAGAGCCGAGCGAGGTGCTCATGAGGCGCCTTCCAGTTGTAATCGGATGATTACCTGGACTGTAGTAATCGACTGATAACCTGTCAACCGTGAGTTCTGAGACAGCGCGCACCGCCGACACCGCCGTCAGCTCGCGCATGCCCGCCGCAGAACGCCGGGCGCAGATCCTCGAGGCGGCGCGCGGCGTGTTCGGCCGTCGCGGCTACCACGGCACGACCACCGACCAGGTCGCCAAGGCCGCGGGCATCAGCCAGCCCTACGTCGTCCGGATGTTCGGCACGAAGGAACAGCTCTTCCTCGAGGTGCTCCACGACACGCTCGAGACCCTCCTCGAGGCCTTCCGCTCCGCCCACGCGGCCTCGGTCGAGCGCGGAGACGACGACCAGGCGCGGGGTGCGGCGATCGGTGCGGCCTACCTCGACCTCTCCGAGAACCGCGGGTTCCACACGCTCCTCCTACAGGGGTTCGTGTCCGGAGCCGAGCCCGCGATCGGTGCTGCGGCCCGCGCAGGCTTCCTCGACGTCTACCGCTTCCTCACCCACGAGGCCGGGTTCGACGGGCCTCGGGTCAGTGAGTTCCTCGGCGGCGGCATGCTCTTCAGCATCCTGCTCGGCATCGAGATGCCGACCCTCTTCGACACGGACACCGACGCCGCGGCGCTGATGGAGGCGACGTTCGGCTCGAAGTGCGCCCCGATCGTCGAGGCCGAGCGGGCCCGACGCGCCGCCGAGCACGCCTGAGCGGCCTCCAGGTCGGTCCAGCGGGACCGACCTGGAGGCCGGAAGGGGCTACGGCGTCAGCAGCACCTTGCCGATCGTCCCACCAGCGGTGACCAGGCGGTGTGCGTCCCCGGCCCGCTGCATGGGCAGGACGGTGTCGATGACCGGCACGATCCTCCCGTCCGTCACGAACGGCCACACGTCCTGCCGCACCCGGTCCACGATCGCCGCCTTCTCCTCGGCCGGCCGCGCGCGGAGCGTGGTGGCGGACACGCTGCCGCGCTTCCGCATGAGCAGGCCGAGGTCGAGCGGGGCATCGGGCTCGCTGCCGACGGAGCCGATCACGACGACGTGGCCGTTCGGTGCGAGGACCTCGATGTTCCGCTGGAGGTACGACGGCCCGACGATGTCGAGCACGACGTCGACCCCGACACCGTCCGTGGCGTCGTGGATCACGGCGACGAAGTCCTCGGACCGGTGGTTGATCGCGACGTCGGCCCCGAACCCCCGGGCCGCCTCGAGCTTGGCGTCGCTCCCCGCGGTCGCGAACACCCGGGCCCCGAGCGCGTGCGCCCACTGGATCGCGTGCGAGCCCATGCCGCTCGTGCCGCCGTGCACGAGGAGCGACTGCCCGGGCCGGAGCCCGGCAATCATGCCCACGTTGGAGAAGACGGTGCAGGCAGCTTCCGGGAGGCCCGCGGCGGCGACCAGGTCGAGTCCAGCCGGTACCGCCAACAGTTGGGCAGCGGGCACCGCGACGCGCTCGGCGTACCCGCCGCCGCTCAGCAGTGCGGCCACCCGGTCGCCGACGCTCCAGTCCGTGACGCCGTCACCGATCTCGATGACGGTGCCCGATGCCTCCAGGCCGAGGACGGGGGACGCACCGGGCGGGACCGGGTAGCCGCCCCTGCGCTGCATGAGATCGGCGTTGTTGACGCCGGCGGCGGCGACCTGGACGACGACCTCGCCGGGGCCGGCGGACGGGTCGGGGATCTCGGTCCAGGCGAGGACGTCCTCGTCGCCTGGCTGGTCGAAGGTGATGGCACGCATGTGACCGACCGTACGCCTGGGCATGCAGTCGGCCTGGGGACGCGGGACCCGGTCCGCCTGTGTGTCACCGATGTAGGGTCGATCCGCTGTCGACCCGCGACGGCGACACCGAGGGGGAACCATGAAGACCACGTCCAGGACCGTCACCGCGGTCGCAGCCGCTGCACTCGCGCTGACCATGCTCGCCGGGTGCTCGGGTGGCGGCGGGGGATCCCAGTCCAAGGCCGCCGCGTGCAAGCAGATCGAGTCCGAGGTCAAGGGCGTCTCCAACCAGCTGCAGAGCCAGGTGTCGAAGATCTCCTCCGATCCGGACGCCGCGGCGAAGGCGCTGCAGAAGTTCGACGACAAGTTCTCCGACGGCGTCGACAAGGTCACCGAGCCGACGGTCAAGAAGCAGGCCACGGCCGCCGAGAAGTCCTTCCACACGATGGCCACGCAGATCACCGCGTTCGCGAAGGACCCGGAGTCCGCCGACGTGTCGAAGCTCCAGTCGAACCTGACGACCCTGCAGAAGCGCATGGGAACGCTCAGCAAGACCTGCAACGGCTGACGCGTCCCGCGTCCCGCGCGCCGGGTGCCGGATCCGGGTCCGGATCCGGGCCGAGAATGCCGAGAACCGCAGTGCGACGTCGGTCGCACTGCGGTTCTGTGCATGCTCGAGGGCCCCGGAGCGCCCCGGGTGGGTCAGGCGGCCGTGGGCTCCGCGGCGTCGAGTCGCTCGACCTCTTCCGGGCGGAGCTTGATCGTCGGCGCCGTGACCGAGTTGAGGATGGACTGCGCCCGGGAGGCGCCGGGGATCGGTACGACGACGTCGCTCTTGCCGAGCTCCCATGCGAGCGCGACGACCTGCGGGGTCACGCCGTGGTCACGGGCGACGGTGGCGAACGCGTCGAAGCTGCTGCCGAGGTCGGCCGCACCGGTGATCCCGCCGAGCGGGCTCCACGGCAGGAAGGCGATCCCGAGCTCGTCGCAGAGGGCGAGTTCGACCTCGCTCGACCGGAAGCCCGGGGAGAACTGGTTCTGCACGGACACCAGACGACCGTCGAGGACCTCGTTCGCCTGGCGGATCTGGTCCACGTCCGCGTTCGAGATGCCGGCCATCAGGATGACGCCCTCGTCGAGGAGCTCCACGAGTGCTCCGATCGAGTCCGCGTAGGGCACGGCCGGGTCGGGGCGGTGGAACTGGTAGAGCCCGATCGCGTCGACCCCGAGGCGCTTCGCGGAGGCCTTCGCAGCCTCCTTGAGGTACTTCGGATCCCCGTTCTGCGCCCATGATCCGGCCTCGGGACGGAGATGCCCGCCCTTCGTCGCGACGAGCACGTGCTCGGTGTCGCTGCCGTAGTCCTTGATCGCCTTGGCGATGAGCGACTCGTTGTGCCCGACCTCGTCGTGGGCCGCGAGGTGGTAGGCGTCCGCGGTGTCGATCAGGGTGACCCCTGCCTCGAGCGCGGCGTGGATGGTTGCGATGGCCTGCCGCTCGTCCGGGCGGCCCTCGATGGACATGGGCATGCCGCCCAGTCCGATGGCACTGACGTCGATGTCACCGATCATTCGCTGCTTCATCGCCCCAGCATGGCCCTGCACCCGCCGGGAGCGTTCAGGGGAGCACGCCGGCCCGGCTCGTCCACCACGAGCAGCCCCGTGGACACGCCGCGGAGGAGCGCCTCGAGACGTGCCCAAGTGTCGGGTGGCGGCGACGACTCGACAGTTCGGCACTTCTCACCGGCGCTCCGGCCCGCCCCCGCCCGCCCCGGCCCCGGCCCCGGCCCCAGCCCGGCCCGGGCGGCTACCGGCCGGCGGCGTACGCCTGGGCGCCCCTCGGGTTCGCGGCGGCGGACAGGACGCCCGTGGCGGGGTCACGGGAGACGCTCGAGAGGCGACCCAACGACCAGTCGCCAGCCCTCGTGACGACGTGGCCCCGTGCCTCCAGTCCGGCGATGACGTCCGCGCCGAGCCGGTCCTCGACCACCGCACCACCCGGCTCCCAGGTCCGCGGCCAGAACGACCCCGGGAACGACGTCGAGTGCAGCGCGGGAGCGTCGATCGCCTGCTGCGGGGAGTACCCGCCGACGATCGTCCGGAGCAGGTACAGCAGCTGCCACTGGTCCTGCTGGTCGCCGCCCGGGGAGCCGAGTGCGACGACGGGCTGTCCGTCGTGGAGCACCAGCGTCGGGGTCAGCGTCGTCCGCGGGCGCTCGCCGGGGGTCAGGGTCGAGGCGGTGCCCTCCTCGAGCCATGTCATCTGCAGCCGGCTCCCGAGGCAGAACCCGAGCTCGGGGATCGTCGGCGAGGACTGCAGCCACCCGCCGGACGGCGTCGCCGAGACGATGTTGCCCCAGCGGTCCACGACGTCGATGTGGCACGTGTCGCCGCGCATCTCGCCGGTGGGCTCGACGGCTGGTTCGCCGGCGTCCTCGACGGGCGCGCCCTCCGCACGCGGGAAGCTCCCGACCGTCGGCTCCCCGACCCCCGCGGGGGCCGTCGCCCCGGTCCCGTCGGCGGCCGGTGGCGTGTACGACTCGCGGAGCGGCGGCATCGCACCGGGGCTCCCGACGGTGCCGGGGCGGAGGTCGCGGGATGCCCGGTCACCGATGAGTGCCCGCCGCTCGGCCGCGTACTCCGTCGACAGCAGGTGGTCGAGCGGCACCGACCGGTCGCCGTAGTACGCCTCACGGTCGGCCAGCGCGAGCTTCTGCGCCTCGAGGATCGTGTGCGCGCCCGCGACCGTCGAGGGGTCGAGCAGGTCGTCGTCCATCGGCTCCAGGATCGCGAGGGTCTGCAGCAGCGCCGGACCCTGCCCCCACGCGCCGGTCTTGGCGATCGTGTGCCCGCGGAACTCGATGGTCGTGGCTGGCTCGACGGAGGCGGAGAAGGCCGCCATGTCGTCGGCGGTGATGACGCCCGCGTGGTCGGTGCCGGAGGAGTGCCGGTGCGGGGTCCGGACGAAGCGGTCGACGGCCTCGGCGACGAAGCCGGTGCTCCACGCGGCCCGCGCGGCGTCGATCCGCTCCTCGCGCGACACGTCGTCCCCGGTGCCGTCACCCCCGGTGCCGTCGTCCCCGGTGCCGTCACCCGCACCCGCACCCGCCGCGACGAGCCGGTCGAGGACGGCCGCGTACGCCTCGTTCCGGATCACCTCGTCGGCCTCGGGGACCCGACCGTCCGGCATCCAGCGCTCGGCGGAGGACGGCCAGTGGTCGCGGAACAGGTCGGCGACGGCGGCGATCGTCGCAGCGACCCGGCCGACGACGGGGTGGCCGTCACGCGCGTACCCGATGGCGTACGCCAGGACGTCGGCGAGCTCCCACGTGCCGTGGTCGCGGAGCAGCAGCAGCCAGGCGTCGACCGCACCGGGGACCGCCGCGGCCAGGGCCCCCGACCCCGGGACGAGCTCGAGCCCCTCGGCCCGGTAGTGCTCGACGGTGGCCCCGGCCGGAGCGGGTCCCTGCCCCATGAGCACCCGCGGCGTCGGGTCCTCGGCGGTGGCGAAGACCCCCACCATGTCGCCGCCCGGTCCGTTCAGGTGCGGCTCGACGACGTGCAGCACGAAGGCCCCCGCGGTCGCGGCGTCGAACGCGTTGCCGCCGCGCTCGAGCACCGACTGCGCACTGGCCGTCGCCAGCCAGTGCGTCGACGCGGACATGCCGAACGTGCCGCGGAGGTCGGGGCGGGACTGGAACGCGGACGGCGCGGTGTAGGTCATGGGTCCTCTTCGACGATGGATGCTGCGGGTGCGCGGATGGTGACGATGGGCACGATACGGACTGGAGGCACGGTCCGGCCAGGTGGGACGGCACGCGCCCGGTGGGCGGACGGTCAGCCCCCGGTCGTCCCGGTCGCGCGGATGCCGTCCTCCGCACGGGCCGCGTCCGCCCGTCGGACCCAGCGGGATCCCGGACCGGCGGTCGCCTCCGCGTCATCGGGGTTGAGGAGCCCGCAGCGCGTGAGCGACAGGCACCCGCACCCGATGCACGTGTCGAGGTCGCCGCGGAGTGCCTCGAGCTCACGGATCCGGGCGTCGACCATCGCGGCCCAGCTGCTCGACAGCGCCGTCCACTCGGTCTGCGACGGCGCACGGTCCGCGGGCAGGGTGGCGAACGCGGCACCGATCTCGGCGAGGGTCATGCCCACGCGGCGCCCGGCCGCGAGGACCGCGAGGCGACGGAGCGTGTGCCGGGCGAAGAGCCGCTGGTTGCCCGCGGTGCGCTCGGAGACGATGAGTCCTCGCTCCTCGTAGAAGCGGATCGCCGACGCGCTCGTGCCCGATCGACGGGACAGCTCGCCGATGGTCAGCGATGTCGACGCGTGCGGCACGGGGTCAGGAGCCGGGCAGCGGGTACGGCTGGATCGTCACCTGGCCGCTGCGGGCGGTCTCGGACGCCGCGGAGTACACGATGCCGCCGCCGACGATGCATGCGAGCGTCAGCACGAGGCCGAGGGTCGCGATCCACCACGTCGGCCGCCGACGGATCCACACGCCGATGACCGTCACGATCGTCGCGACGCCGACCACGAACGAGCCGCCGACGATGATCGCGGCGCCGCCGAGCATGCCGCCGGGTGAGCATCCGATCGAGCTGTCGCACGCGGCGACCTGGACGAGGAGCGCGATGACGGTGATGATGCCGACGATGATCGTCAGCAGTGCACCGGCGGCGAGCAGGACGACGGTGATCACCCGGTCGGCGAACCTGCGTCCGGAGGGCAGGAGCGAGGTGCCACCCTGCTCCCAGGCGACCCGCGCCTCCCGGTCGGTCGCCGTCTCCCAGCTGGCGGGCCGGAGGGGACCGCTCCCAGGATGCCGCCCGGACTGGTCCGGCCCCTGGCCGGGCTGGTGCGGTCCCTGCCCGGGCTGCTGCGGTCCGGTCATCGGGCGACCACGCCGAAGGCCTCGGCGAGGCGCTGGATCTTCTGCGCCCGACCGAGCCGCGGCAGGTCGGAGCCGTCGCGGATGACCTGCCCGCGGGCGTCGAAGTCGTCGAGGAAGTCCTGCGCCCACGCGACGTCCGTCGGGGTGGGCGAGATCACCTCGTTGATGACCGGGAGCTGCTCCGTGTCGAGGCACAGCTTGCCGGTGAGTCCGAGCGACACCGCGACCTGGGACTGCTCGCGGAGGATCGGGTGCGAGGAGCCGACGGTCGGCCCGTCGATCGGGCCGGGGAGGTTCCCGACACGCGACGCGACGACCAGTCGGGACCGCGGGTAGGCCATCGCGAGGGTGTCGGCGCTCGTTCCGGTGTCCCGTCGGTAGTCGCCGCTGCCGAACGCCAGGCGGAACGCGCCCTTCGCGCGGGCGATGAGGCTCGCGTCCTCGATGCCGAGCGCGGACTCCACGAGGGCGATCACGGGGGTCGTGCCGCCCAGTCGGTGGAACGTGTCGGTGACCTGGTCGGCGGCCTCGGTCTTCGCGAGCATCACGCCCTTCAGCCCGGGGAGGCCCCGGAGCTCCTCGAGGTCGTCGGTCCAGAACGGTGTCGTGACGTCGTTGACCCGCACCCATGCCTCACCACCGCCGGAGAGCCACGCCGCGACCGTCGAGCGCGCCGCGGGCTTGGCCTTCGGGTCGACGGCGTCCTCGATGTCGAGGATCACCTGGTCTGCCCGCGACCTCGCTGCACGATCGAAGCGGTCCTCGGCGGTGCCGGACACCAGGAGCCACGATCGACTGATCTCGGCGGGCACGTCGCGGTGCCGGCTCGGGGTCGGAGTGGTGGGTCGGTCGTCGATGGCCATGCACCGTTGGTACCACACCCGACCTGCTCGGACGACACGGCCGACCGTGCGGTGCCCGCGACGAACCCATCCCGATCGGCAGAAACCTCGGTTCATTGCCAGACCCCGCACCGGAAGCCGCCTACAGTAGCGGTGTGTGGCGTGCCGACAGGAGTACCGAGCGTGAGGACGACGTGAGCGACGACGCTTCCGGCGACGACCAGCGCGCGCCCGGGGGACCCGATCGGCAGCCCGAGGACCGGCCCGGCGCCGCACAGCCCGGTGCCGCACAGCCCGGTGCCGCGGCGTCGACCGAACCCCGCGAGCAGGCGACCATTCCCGAAGAGCAGGCGACCATCCCCGAACAGCAGCTGACGAGCCCGCAGCAGATCAGCCTCGGCGACCCGCGGTTGACCGCCGGGAACTCTGCCGAGCCGGTGTGGGACGCATGGCGCGAACAGCTCACCGGTGTCGGCGGGACCTCACCCCTCGTGCACTTCGCCGACCACCCCCGCTCCCGCATCGAGCTGAGCACCACCCACCCCGGCGGCCTCGCCCAGTTCATCACCGGCAAGACCACGCTGCTGTCGAGCCTCATCCGCGACGAGGTGGCCTTCCGGGCCGCCAGGATCGCCGCGGGCTTCGTCGAGGAACGCGGCATGGAGCTCGCGACCGTCCGGGGCATCGACGCCGTCAAGCTCGGCATCGGCATGGTCGACTGGAAGCACCAGGACGTCGACTTCCGCGGCCCCGTGCTCCTCCGTCCGCTCGCGATCCGGCGACACGGTCGGGACTTCGAGGTCCGGCTGCTCGGTCAGCCCGTGCTCAACCCGGGACTGGCCGACGCACTCCGCGACCAGTTCGGCGTCACCCTCGACGCCGAGGGGTTCGTGGCCCTCGCCCAGCAGGACGGTTCCTTCACGCCGAACCCGGTGATCGACCGACTCCGTGGGCTGACGGCGCACATCGAGCACTTCAGCGTGCACCCGCGGCTCGTCGTCTCGACGTTCGCCGAGGTCGCGACGGGCATGGTCGAGGACACCCGGGACCTGACGCATCCGGTGCTCGACGCCCTCGCCGGCAACCCGAGCGCCAAGTGGCAAGTGGAGCAGTCCTACCACCCCGTCGAGCAGACCCCGTCGGACGAGCGCAGCCCGGAGACCGACACGCTGCTGCTCGATGCCGACGACGAGCAGGAGAACGTGATCGCGCAGATCGCGGCCGGCAACTCCATCGTCGTCAAGACGCTCCCCGGCACGGGCGGGACGCAGACCATCGTCAACGCGCTCGCCGGTCTCGTCGCCGCGAACAAGCGCGTCCTCGTGGTCAGCCCGCGCCGCGCGACCCTCCGCGGGATCGCGAGCCGGTTCGGCGAGGTGCAGCTCCCCGGTGTCGCCGTGACCCCGGCCACGCTCCGCCGCGACGTCATCCGTGCGATCGCGCGGAACGAGAAGGCCGCCAAGCCGAACCTCCGCGAGGTCGACGACGCCCTCGTCCGCCTCCGCAAGGTGCTCCTCGACTACCGGGGCGCACTCGGCCGCCAGGACCCGACCCTCGGGGTGTCCGTCCTCGACTGCCTCGTCGAGCTGTCCCGCCTGTCGCTGCTCCCCGTCCCGCCCGCCACGACCGCTCGCCTCTCGCAGCAGTCCGTGTCGAGCATGGTCGACGGCCGTGCCCGGGTCGCCGAGACGATGGTGAGCGCCGCGAACCTCGGCGAGTTCAAGTACGGTCCGGGCGACTCGCCCTGGTACGGCGCGAAGTTCGGCTCCAGTGCCGCCGCGACCCGGGCGCACCAGACCGCCAAGGAGCTGCACGCGAACGGGCTCCCCGCGCTCCTGCAGCGCGGCAACGACCTCATCGGCTCGACCAGGATGCGTCCGTTCGCCACCGTCGGCGAGCTCGGCGTGTACCTCCGGCTGCTCACCGAGATCCGCGACACGCTCGACCGGTTCCTGCCGGTGGTCTTCGACCGGTCGGTGTCCGAACTCGTCGCCGCGACGGCACCTCGCGGCGAGGGCTCGCCGATGTCCTCGACGAACCGTCGTCGGCTCAAGAAGCTCGCGCGCGAGTACGTCCGCCCCGGGGTGCACGTGTCCGACCTGCACGAGGCGCTCACCCGCGTGCAGCAGCAGCGCGTGCTCTGGCAGCGGTACGTCTCCGCCGGTGTGAACCCGGAGATCCCGACGGGCATCGCCGACGTGCAGGTGCTCTACTCCAATGTCGCCGAGGACCTGCAGAAGCTCGACGAGCCGCTCGGCAACACGACTCGCGAGGACCAGCTCGCGAACCTGCCGATCGACACGCTGCGCGCCTACGTCGAGGAGCTCGCGGCGGAGAGCGACGTCCTGCACAACCTGCAGGAGCGCACCGAGCTCATGACGACGCTCCGGGACCTCCAGCTCGAACCCCTCATCACCGACCTGTCGAACCGGCACGTCCCCGAGTCACAGGTCCCCGCCGAGCTCGAGCTCGCCTGGTGGCAGTCCGCGCTCGAGTCGATGCTCGAGGGCGACCGGGCACTGCTCGGCGCGAACACCGACATGCTCGACCGGGTCGAGGCCGACTTCCGCCTGGTGGACGACGCGCACGCTGCCGGTGTCTCGCAGGGCCTCGCCTGGCAGCTCGCGGAGAACTGGACGCTCGGACTCGTCGACTGGCCCGAGGAGTCGGCGCAGCTCAAGGCCCAGCTCCGCCAGCCCGCGATCACCTCGCGACTGCTGCACGACTCGGCCCCGCACCTGTCCCGTGCGATCGCGCCCGTGTGGCTCGCGTCGCCGTACGAGGTCCCGCAGATCGCGGACACCATGCCGTTCGACACGGTGATCGTCGTCGACGCCGGTGCGGTGACGATCGCCGAGACCGTCGGTGCGATCCGCCGGGCGAAGCAGACCGTCGTGTTCGGCGACCCGGTGACGCAGACCCCGTCGCCGTTCCGCATCGCCGTCGACCCGGACCACCGGGCACTCCGTGTCGACGAGCAGATCCTCGACTCGCTGCACGCCGACTCGGCGCTCGCGAAGCTGTCCACGCTCCTGCCGACCCTGTCGCTCACCCGCTCGTACCGCGCCGGTGGCGAGGACCTCGCGGAACTCGTCAACCGTCGCTTCTACGGCGGCCGCATCGAGTCGTTGCCGTGGGCCGGCTCGTTCCTCGGTCACGGCTCGATCGCACTCGACTACGTCTCCGAGGGCAAGGCCGTCCCCGACCCGGAGTCTGGTGCCGTCGAGAGCGTCGATGCCGAGGTCGACCGCGTCGTCCGCCTCGTCCTCGACCACGCGAAGACCCGGCCCACCGAGTCGCTCATGGTCATCACCGCGTCGGCCAAGCACGCGGTCCGCGTCGAGCAGGCAGTGCTCACCGCGGTCCAGGGCCACAAGGACCTCACCGACTTCGTGATCGGCGACCGCGCCGAGCCGTTCATGGTCGCGACGCTCGAGCAGTCCGTCGCGCAGAGCCGCGACCGCGTCGTGTTCTCGATCGGGTACGGGCGGACGCCGCACGGCCGGGTGCTCCGCGACTTCGGGCCGCTCGGCAAGCCGGGTGGCGAGCGTCTCCTGGCGATCGCGATGACCCGTGCGCGCCGGTCGATGGTCATCGTCACGTGCTTCCAGCCGTCGGACATCGAGGCCGAGCGGATGGGCCACGGCACCGTCGCGCTCGCCGAGATCCTCGCCGAGGTCCGTGCCAGGACGACCGCCGAGTACGTGCCCGACGACAGTGACCCGCTGCTCGTCGACCTCGCGAGGCGGCTCGAGATGCGCGGCATCCCGGTCGCGCTCGGACACCGCGGCAAGCTCGGCCTGGTCGCTGCGCACGGCGGGGTCTGCGTGACGATCGAGACCGATGCGACGCTCGCGCGAGGATCCCTCCGCGAATCGCTCCGGCTCCGTCCCGAGGTCCTCCGCCGACTCGGGTGGCACTACGTCCGCGTGCACGCCTTCCAGCTGTTCTCCGACCCCGACCGGGTCGCGACGACGGTGGCGCAGGTGCTCGGTGTGGACCGCGGTGCGACGCAGGAGATCGCGATCCCGCCGGTCCCAGCCCGTCGCTGAGCCGGTCGCTGATGCTCCGTGTGCCCACCATGCTCCGTGTGCCCACCGTGCTCCGCAGACGGGTTCGGGACATCGGGGCGGGTTCGTTCGTGGGCCGGTTGTCCCGAAGTGGTGTGCTGATGCAGGAGCGGAGTCGCTGATGGCCGGGAGGCGCGCCTCACGCCCCCGAGGACCCGTCACGCCCGGCACGGATCACCTCCTCGGGACGTGGGCGGCTCCGGCGGACCAGGCGCCGGACGCGACCCCGTCGCGGACGCAGGATGACGACGCGACACGTGCCGCGCCTCCCGTCCGTCGGTCTGGCGCGACCGCCCGCCGCAGCAGGCGCGTCACCACCGCCCCGGTGCCGGGATCCGACCCGCATCCCGCACCCGAACCGGAGCGGCACGGCGACGGCGAGAACGACGCCAGGCTCCGTGGGGACGTCCCGCCGCACTGGGGCTGAGGGGCACGGCCGGTCGTCGCGTCGGTCCGACCTGGCACAATGGTGGCATGGCGGACATCACCTCTCGGACGCGTCCGGACTGGCAGACCTGGCCGAACCTGTTGACGCTGGTCCGGTTCCTGCTCATCCCGGTGTTCGTGGTCCTCGTCGTGCAGGAGCACCCGGCGTGGGCGATCGTCTCGCTCGTCGCTCTGGGCGTGACGGACTGGGCGGACGGGTTCATCGCCCGGAAGTTCCACCAGGAGTCCAAGCTCGGCAAGGCGCTCGATCCGCTCGCCGACCGGCTGTCGATCATCGCGATCGTGCTCGCGCTCGTGCTCGTCGGCCTGCTGCCGTGGTGGGTCGTGGCGATCGTCGTGCTCGTCGACCTCGTGCTCCTGGTGATCTCGAGCACGCTGTTCCGCGGATCGCCGGACCTCGACGTCACCTGGACGGGCAAGATCCGCTCGGCGCTGCTGTTCGTCGGGCTCCCGGTCCTGCTCTTCTCGTCCATCCAGACGATCGAGGACAACGCCCCGTGGGTCCGCGTCGTGGCGCTCGTGTTCGTGTACCTCGGCACCCTCGGGCACGTCCTCGCCGGCATCCAGTACGCATCCGGCATGGTCCGGAAGGCACGCGGGGCGGAGCGCGGTCGTCCGACCTCAGCGCGGTCCTCATGAGAAGTGCCCATCTGTCGGCAGGCGGTTGCCATTCGACAGATGGGCACTTCTCGACTGGCCAGAACGGGCCGTCGGTGCCGAGCGAGGGGCTGGCGGGCTAGAGCTTCGTCGTGCCGCCGAGGCCCGGGCCCTCGGGGGCACCGGACGTCGCGGCGTGCGCGCCCTCGGCGCCGAGCTCGGTCCGGCCGGTCGCGCTGCGGAGCAGGTCCCGGATCTCCAGGAGCACCTCGACGTCCGACGGGGGAACGTCGGCCGGGGGCTTCTCCTCGTCGTTCTTGAGCTTGGCGAACGTGGCCTTCATCAGGTGGTTCACCGGCAGGACGAGCGCGAAGTAGACCACCGCGGCGATGATGAGGAAGTTGATGAGCGCGCCGATCACTGCACCGAAGAGCAGCTTCGCGTGGCCACCCGACGCGGTCGGGATCGACACGATGAGCGTCTTGTCGAGCATGCCGGCGTTGAACGCCGCGCCGATGAGCGGGTTGATGATGTTCGTCACGATGGCCGTGACGATCGCAGTGAACGCGGCACCGATGACCACGGCGACCGCGAGGTCGATCACGTTGCCGCGCAGGAGGAATTCTTTGAAGCCCTTCACGGGACCCCTTCCGGTCGGGTTGGAGCCTCCAACCTACCGGGGTACGTGCACTCCGCCCGCGGGGTGCGCCGTCAGGCCGCGGACGAGCTGCCCGACGACGAGCTGCCCGACGACGGCTTCGAGGCCGGGGCGGACGTCGAGGGGGCTGACGTCGTGGGCGCTGACGGCTTCGAGCCGGACCCCGACGCCGACTTCGACTCGGACCCGCCAGACGTGCTCGACCCGCCGGACGTGCTCGACCCGCCAGACGTGCTCGACCCGGAGTCCGACGACGAGCCGCTCCCACCGCCGTCGCCCTTGCCGCTCCCACCCGATCGGGAGTCCGTGCGGTAGAACCCGGACCCGTTGAACGTCACGCCGACGGGGCTGAACACCTTGCGGAGCACGCCGCCGCACGTCGGGCACTCGGTCAGGGTGGAGTCGGTGAACGCCTGCTTGATGTCGAAGGCGGTGCCGCACTCGGTGCAGCGGTAGGAATAGGTGGGCAACGCTAGCTCCGGAACGTGAGGATGCGAGAGGGGGTGATGATGCCGTCGACGGGCTGGTCGTGGCGCTCGCTCGGGACCTCGTCGAGGAACTCCGCATCGAAGACAACAGCATAAACCGGCGGGCGCTTCGCCATGGACCCGAGCGTCTTGTCGTAGTAGCCGCGGCCCCAGCCCATCCGCATGCCGTGGCGATCCACTGCCGCCGCCGGGGTGAGGATCACATCGACGTCGTCGATCGCGAGCGGTGACAGCACCTCGCCGACGACCTCCGGCATGCCGAAGAGCCCCTCGCGCTCGGTCTCGCCGTCCCCGACCGCCCAGTCGAGCAGGCCGTCCTCACGCGTGATCGGGAACAGGGTCCGGATCCCGGAGTCGATCGCCCAGTTGAGGAACGGGCGCACGTTCGGTTCGTCGACCGAGGACAGGTAGGCGGTGAGCGAGGCGATCTCGCGCTCCTCCACGAACCGCTGCAGGGTGGCGGTGAGGGCGACGGTGTCCTCGTCGCGCTCGGTCGCCGTCCGGCCTCGGCGTCGCTGTCGGAGCTCGGCGCGGAGCGCTCGCTTGTCGTTCCCGGTGTCGGGTTCCATCCCGCGAGCTTAACCGGGGGAGCGACGGATCGGCGTGTCCTCCTCGGTGTCCGCAGTTCGTTTACCGCACCGAAACGGAAGGCGCCACACCTCGACAGGGTGACCCGATACGCTCACACGCATGGGCTTCCAGATTTCCAAGGCGGTGATCCCAGCGGCAGGGCTGGGCACGCGCTTCCTCCCCGCAACCAAGGCGATGCCGAAGGAGATGCTCCCGGTCGTCGACAAGCCGGCGATCCAGTACGTCGTCGAGGAGGCCGTCGAGGCCGGCCTCACCGACGTCCTGATGATCACCGGGCGCAACAAGAACGCACTCGAGAACCACTTCGACCACGTGTCGGAGCTCGAGGAGACGCTCAGGAAGAAGGGCGACCACGACAAGCTCGCCAAGGTGAACCAGTCGACGGACCTCGCCGACATGCACTACGTCCGCCAGGGCGACCCGCTCGGCCTCGGCCACGCGGTGCTCCGCGCCAAGATGCACGTCGGCCGCGAGCCGTTCGCCGTGCTCCTCGGTGACGACATCATCGACGCGCGCGACCCGCTCCTCAAGCGCATGATCGAGGTCCAGGGCGAGAAGAAGGCGAGCGTCATCGCACTCCTCGAGGTCCCCGAGTCGCAGACGCACCTCTACGGCATCGCGACGGTCGAGCCGACCGACGAGGACGACGTCGTCAAGATCACCGGCCTCGTCGAGAAGCCGGCGCAGGGCGAGGCACCCTCCAACCTGGCGATCATCGGCCGCTACGTCATCCGCCCCGAGGTCTTCGACGTCCTCGAGAAGCAGGAGCCCGGCAAGGGTGGCGAGATCCAGCTGACCGACGCCCTCATGAAGATGGCGAGCGCTGAGGAGTGGACCGGCGGCGTGTACGGCGTCGTGTTCCGTGGACGCCGGTACGACACCGGTGACAAACTCGACTACATCAAGGCGATCGTTCAGCTCGCCTCAGACCGCGCGGACCTCGGACCAGAGCTCAAGGAGTGGCTGAAGGAGTTCAACGCGGGCGAGTAGCCGTCCCCTCGGGGACCGTCCCTCCGGGGACACGGAACCAGGAAACGTGATCCTCGATGACGACCATCCCCACCCTGACGCACGGCCGGGTGTCCATCCGTCCGTTGCGCCTCCGCGACACGCGTGATCTCGACGTCGCACTGTCGAGCAACCGCCACTGGTTGCGGACGTGGGAGGCGACGAACCCGTCCGGACACGTGTCCACCGACGTCCGAGGCAGCATCCGGGCCCTGCAGGCGAATGCGCGCGCAGGGCTCGGACTGCCGTTCGCGATGGAGCTCGACGGTCGCTTCGTCGGGCAGCTGAACGTGTCCGGCATCACCTACGGGTCGCTCGCGAGCGCGTCGATCGGCTACTGGGTCGTCGAGTCCGCGGCGGGCCACAACGTCACGCCGATCTCCGTCGCCCTCGCCGTGGACCACTGCTTCCGGCAGGTCGGCGTCCACCGGATCGAGATCTGCATCCGGCCCGAGAACGCGCCGTCGCTCCGCGTGGTCGAGAAGCTCGGCTTCCGGTTCGAGGGGCTCCGACGCCGGTACATCCACATCAACGGCGACTGGCGCGACCACTTCTGCTTCGCGCTCGTCGCGGAGGAGGTGCGTGAGGGCGTCCTCGACCGCTGGGTCCAGGGGAACGTCCCGGTGGGCTCGGGGTCCGTCCCGGACACGGCCCGGCAGGACGCGGCGATGCCGCTGCCGACGAAGCGGCGCGGCGGCACCGTCATCTGACGCCGGTCCGGACCCACGCTGCCGGTCTGGAGGCTCGGCGCGGCCCCGCCACGTCCGTCGCCCAGGTCCTGTGCCAGAGAGCGTCATCTGTGCCAGGGACTCCCTCGCGCGTCTGACGCTCCCTGCGACAGAACCGTGCCCCGCGCCCGCCAGCGAGTTCGCGCGGGATTCGCCCAACACGCACCGCTCAATGGGCTCCTCGGCTCCGCGCCGCCCCTACCGTGTTCGCATGAGCATCACGAACTGGAGCGGCGGCATCGTCCTGCTCGTCGCCGCGGTGCTCTGGCTCGCCTACCTCATGCCGTCGTGGCACGCCCGTCGTCAGTACCTCGCGACCGAGCGGAACGCCATCCGGTTGCAGCAGACGCTCCGCATCCTGGCCCAGACTGCCGAACTCCCGGAGGAGATCCGCGTGGAGATGAACGCGAAGTCCCTGGCGGAGGCCCAGCGCGTCGCCGCGAGCGAGGAGGCCCGTCGCCGTGCCATCGTCCGCGCCCACGAGGCCGCCCGTCAGCGCGAGATCACCCGCCGGCTCGCGGAGCAGGCTCCCGAGCTGGAGCGGGTCGCGAGCTCCCCGGCGCTGACCGCCATGCGCATGCGGCGTTCACGGCTCGGCGCGACGCTGTTCGGCCTGCTCGGGATCGTCGTCGCACTCGTCACGCTCGTCGCCGCCCCCGCGATGTGGCTCGTCGCCCTCGCCGGCGGCCTCGCGGTCGTCGGGTCCGTCGCCGTCCTCGTCCAGCTCGCGGCGGTCGGTCGGGCGCGGAGTCTGCGCGGCGCGACGAGCGCGCCGGTCCGCACCCGTGCCTCCCGGCCGGCGCAGCGCAGTGCCACCAGCGCTGCCGTCCCACCCGCCGTACCGACCGAGTCCATCGCCGCAGAGGAGGACCGGACCTGGACCCCGGTGGAGGTCCCCCGTCCGCTCTACGTGTCGCGACCGGATGTTGAGCGCGCCCGCGAGGACGCCCGTCGCGCCGCGGCGGAGTCGTCGAGTGCCCTGGCGGCCCGGCTCCGCGAGCGTGTCGCAGCAGCTGCGGCAGACGCCGATGCGGAGGCCGAGGCACGTCGTGCCGAGGCCGCTCGGATCGCGTCCGCGAACGCTGATCCGTCCGGTGCCCGCGTCACGCGGATGCGCTCGGACGTCGAGGCGGCTGCCGCTGCCCTCGCCGAGCACGACGACGCTCCGGCAGCGTCGCTCGCCGAGCGCATGGGGCTCCGCGCGCCGACGCCGACGGCCGGACCGATCGCCAGGAGTCTCGCTGCCGAGGCGGTGGCCGATGCCCGGGCCGGACACCGCTCTGGGGTCGATGTCGGAGACCGCTCCCAGGCCGATGCGCCGGTGGAGGCTCCGCAGCCTCCGAGCCGGTACGCGGGGATGGGCATGCTCGACACGGACTCGTACGAGCGCACCGACCTCGACGCCGTGCTGCGCCGCCGTCGTGCGGTCTGACGGCGTCGCACGCCTGACGGGGTAGCGTCGATTTCGGATCACGGCCGGAGCGATGCTAGGCTTGCTGGGCACTCGGGGCTATGGCGCAGTTGGTAGCGCGTCTCGTTCGCAATGAGAAGGTCAGGGGTTCGAATCCCCTTAGCTCCACCGAGAAGAGGCCCGGATCCATCAGGATCCGGGCCTCTTGCATGTCCGCCGTGCGGATGTCTGCTGCGGGTGTGAGCGCCGCGCGGAAGTCTGCAGTGCGGTGGGCGTCAGCCGATGTCCGAGCCGAAGGACGTCGCCGACGGTCGTGGAGGCTCGGGGACGTGGCCGCCGCGGACCGCAGCTGCTCGACGATCCAGGTCGGCCACGAAGTCCACGGCCGCGGTCTCGAGTTCGTCGTCCTCGGCGTCCTCGACCATGATGTGGCTGGCCGGCCCGAGGAGGACCTCGACCGACGCGGCGAACCCGTCCTGCCCGGTCGTCGGGACGTCGACGATGTCCGCGGTGTTCCGCTGCGCGAGCGTCGCTGCGTACCGCATGACGGCCGCGGCGACGTCGTCGCCCGTCAGTACGCGGTTCTCGCTGTACACGATGTGCTTCATGCGGTCACGTCCATGCCTTCCACGCAACACCTGTACGGCAGGTGATGCGGTGTGAGTAGCCGGGTCACGCACTGTCCCACGGGGGACGCAGAACACGCCGCCTCCGAGGGGGAGACGGCGTGTCCTGAGGTGCCTGATCCGTGTCGAGACGGGGTTTCGTTACTTGATCTGGGCGGTGATGGTGGCGGTTCCGACGAGGAGGCCGGCCTTGACGGCGTCGGTGCTGAAGGTCTTGTTCAGGAGGCCTGCGGCGTCGGCGGAGACGTGGACGGTGGTGNGTTACTTGATCTGGGCGGTGATGGTGGCGGTTCCGACGAGGAGGCCGGCCTTGACGGCGTCGGTGCTGAAGGTCTTGTTCAGGAGGCCTGCGGCGTCGGCGGAGACGTGGACGGTGGTGCCGGTGAGGATGGCGTTGTYGCCCTCGAGCTGGAGGGGCTTGAGGGATCCGCCGTGGAGGGAGAACAGGTAGGCGTTCGGGGCTGCGACCTGGCCGTTGACGAGGACGTCGCCGTAGAGCTTGGAGGAGCCGGGGTTGACGACGAAGTTCTCGAGGGTGACGGTGGTGCTGCCGGCGGTGAGGGTCAGGCCGGAGTCGTCGTGGTTGAGCAGGCCCTGGACGTAGGGGCGGTAGGAGCCGCTGGGGTTCCAGTAGGTGACCGCGCCGGAGGTGATCGGGAAGGACACGGCGCCGTCGGCGAGCTTGGCGTTGCCGGACACGCCCGGGGTCAGGCCGAGGCTGGTGAGGGCGTCGGTGAAGCCGGAGTCGAGTGCGACGGAGGTGTCGCCGCCCTTGACCTCGGGGACCGCGGCGACGGGGCCGGGGATCTTCGACGAGGACGCTGCGACGTTGTGGGCGGGRGCGGCGTTGGCGGCGGTGAGGCCGAACCCGGCGCCGCCGGCGATGATCGCTGCTGCGGCGGCGATGCTGACGGTGGTCTTGGTGAGCTTGCGCATGATGTGGACTCTTTCCGTTGCTGTGGACACCCCGAATACCGCCTGAGGTCAGGTGGAGAACCAGTTCCGTGTCGCCTGCTGATGGGCGGGACGTTCCTGGTGGGTGTTCGGGGTGTTTGCCCGATGTACAAGTCATTCGGCACCCCCTCCGGAATGGTTTGGAGGGACTTCACCCCGTTACCCGACCGTGAC
>NZ_LMMJ01000006.1 GCF_001422205.1 Curtobacterium sp. Leaf261 | reverse complement strand
CGGAGACGTCGCTACATTCGAATCCATAGAACTGCTACAAACACTTAAAAACATAACCCGTACTTTAGACTCCAGCATCAACCTAAAACCGATCTTAATGACTACAGCAATGAATATGTTTTCGCACTACATGTGCAACGTGAGATTTGACGCCGAAAACGACGAAGATTTCAAGCGCATCGTCGACCATTTTGACGAAATTTTCTGGGAGATTAACCAAGGTTATGCCTTAGATTTTCTGCCGTGGCTCCAACCTTTTTACAAGAAGCATTTAGATAAACTGTCTAACTGGTCTTCAGATATTCGCTCGTTCATTCTTTCAAGGATCGTAGAACAGAGGGAATTGGATCTGGACATAGAAGGGCCTGAAAAGGACTTTCTAGATGGGTTGCTAAAAGTTTTACATGAAGACCCGACGGTTGATAGAAATACTATAATCTTCATGCTTGAAGATTTTCTAGGCGGTCATTCTTCGGTGGGTAATCTTGTCATGTTATGTTTGACAGCTGTGGCGAGAGACCCTGAAGTCGGCAGGAAGATTAGGGCAGAATTAGACGGTTTGACTAAAGGCAAAAGGCCTGTTACATTACTCGACCGTCATAGTTTGCCATACACAGAAGCAACTGTCTTAGAATGTCTAAGATACGCCTCATCCCCTATCGTTCCTCATGTAGCTACGGAGAACGCAGCAATCTCAGGATATGGCGTAGAAAAAGGAACGATAGTCTTCATAAACAACTATGAACTAAACACTTCAGAGGAATACTGGAATGAGCCGGAGAAATTTGACCCATCAAGGTTTCTAGAAAAGACCAAAGTTAGGGTTCGAAGGAATTCTTTCTGTGATTCCGGCATGGAATCTGATGGGGAAAGGCCGAGCAAGCCAGCGGAGACGGAAAAAGAAGTCTGGTCTGTTAAGAGGAACATCCCACATTTCCTGCCTTTTAGTATAGGTAAGCGAACGTGCATTGGTCAAACTTTAGTAACTACGATGAGTTTCGTCATGTTTGCCAGTATAATGCAGGAGTTTGAAATTGGGGCTGAAAATTTGGAAGATCTAAGACAGAAACCGGCGTGTGTGGCTTTGCCTAAAGATACGTATAACCTATTTTTGATCCCGAGAAAACATTGATCTTTTTGATTTTTTTGAAAGTACGTAAATTATTTGCGCTTGGTTCTTTTATTTGTAGTTTTGTGTTGACGCTGTTTTTTTTTTGAAAAAATTGCAGGTTTTTTTGTAGTTACCTTTTTAGCGAAAATTTTATAACTTTTTAATTTGAATGGTTTGCGATAATAGATATTTCTATGTACTACATCCTAAATTGTTTAGTAAAACTTATTTTATTTTTCTATTTGAATATATTTATTGCGATGACAGACATTTTTTTAGCAAACTTAAAAGGTTGC
>NZ_LMMJ01000005.1 GCF_001422205.1 Curtobacterium sp. Leaf261 | reverse complement strand
CCAGAATCGCGCCTCCCGGGCACGCTGCTCCAGCCTCGATCCCATCTGCAACACTCCAAATCACGGTGGTGTTGCAACGACCAGCTGAACCCAAGGATCCGCTACCGGGCGCTTGTTGTTCGGACCCTCACGGGTCCGTCAGGCGTCGTGCTGGCGCTGTTCGACGTCGGCGAAAACCTGCTGGTAGTCGTCGAGCCATTGCCATCGTCCAAGGGGCCAGGAGATGACCACGGCTCTGCCGGTGACGTCCGCGTACGGCACGAAGCCGTGGCTGGGGAGGTTCTGGTGAAAACGGGAGTCTTCGGAGTTGTCGCGGTTGTCTCCCATCACCCAGAGACTGTGTGCTGGCACCGTCACGGAGAACGGGACCTTCGAGGCGGCGGATTCGCCGGGCGGGAGGTCGAGGTAGGGCTCCTTGACGGGGATTCCGTTGATGGTCATCTGCCCGAAGTCGTTGCAGCACGCCACGTGGTCTCCGGGGAGCCCGATCACCCGTTTCACGAGGTGGTCGTCCTTGTCGCTGCTGCCGAGGGCCGCCCCGATCACCGTGCCCACCGTGGTACGTCCGGTGCCGCTCGGTGCTGGCGACCCGACCGGTCGGAGCCAGCCGCCCGGATCCTTGAAGACAACGACATCACCGTGACGCGGCTTGATCATGGTGGGGACAAGCTCGTCGACGATCACGTGGTCCTGAACCTGGAGCGTGTTCATCATCGATCCCGATGGGATCCAGAACGACCGGATGACGTACGCCTTCACCAGAAACGACACCAGCAGGGCCACCAACACGATGACGAGCAGGTCGCGGAGAAACCGCACCGTGCCCTTCGCTCGTCGCTGCCGCCCGGTCGTCGAGATCGTCTGAGTCACCGTTGCCCCCCGGGCTGAACTATATGTCAGGAGTGAACCAAACTTCGCTGAGTGGTATGCATCCCCAACGGGCAGAGATACATGGGCATGACGGCGGCCGGTAGAGGATCGGCTACTGGGCAGGCGGGGCTACCCACACTGCGACGTATCTCCAGAAGAGTGAGCGTTGCATCTTGATCCCCGGAAGGGCTCGCCTCGCGACGCCGTGGACCTCTGAGAATGTGAGCAGAGGCGTAGCCGTCGGCGCGGTCATGCTCTGGGGCGGCGCTACGGCGCGACGAGGGTGACGGACGACCCCGATGCCGGCGTTCAAGATGACCGACGCGATTGACCAAGCGAGATCCCTCGGCTCCTCTCGGGCGATACCGACGATGACGAGCCGCCCGCTAGGCCGCAGCAACGACCTGGCCGCTTCAAGCGCCTGCGCAAGCGGCAGGTGATGAAGAGAGGCCACAAAGGTCACCACGTCATAGCACGGCTCACCGCGCACGGCGAGGTCGAAGGGCTCCTCTCGTACCGCGACGTTCCGGACGCCCGTCACGTTCGCACGCGCGAGGGCCGCCGTTCGGGCATCTGGCTCGAGGCCGACGACGGCACTTCCGATCCGTGCAAGTCGCCGCAGCAACGTGCCGGTCCCGCATCCCACGTCCAGGACCGCGGCCCCTCTGCCGGCTCTCCGAGCATGCCAGAGCACGAACGGCGCGTACACGTCATTGTGTGACCACGGGTGCTCGTCGCTGAACCTCCCCAGCGCCGCCAGCACCTGCATCCCCCTCCTGCTCATGCTCGGCAGTGTACGGACCACCCGCAGCAACTGAACGGGTACCCCTTGGTCCAGCGCTCCGAGCAGTCCAATGGCTGATCGCGTCTGCGACGCACCGATCGAGCTCGATGCCGCCCGGTGAAGCTCACTCCAGGAGTGCGAATTCACGATGGGAGCCCTCTGTGCTTCGATAGGCGGGTGAGTTCGGCGGAGGTCCTCGTCTTGACCGGGGCCGCAGGTGCGGGGAAGTCCACTGCGTTCCTCGCGGTTGCCGGAACGGTGCCGGGGACGTGCTTCATCGACGGCGACACGCTCGCATCGGCTCGTCGACCCTGGGACTACGACGAGTACTGGGAGTTCACGATGCGCGTGTGCGGAGATGTGCTGCGCAATGGCCTCGTCCCGGTGATCTGCGGCATTGGTCTGCCCTCACAGGTCCTGCCGGCAGCGGAGTCCGCCGGGTTCCGTGTGAACATGCTTGCGCTGGTCTGTCCACCCGAGTTCGTCCGCCGACGGGTCGTCGAGCGCGGCTACGGTGAGGCTTGGCGGCACCCCGAGAGGCATGTGGCTGTCAACCGTGATCTGCAAACCGTCATGGTCGCTCCGCCGCACGAGTTCGCGACGTACGACACCGCTCGCCACGACGCACGCGAGACCGCCAGAGCGGTTGCGGCGTGGTCCCGCTCGGCCGTTGAGCAATCGGACACTGATCGTTGGGCTTGAAGGTGCGGCCTCCGCGAGTCCCGTGCATGCGACCGACAGCCGATCCGCTACCGGACGGACCGGTTTCTTATGCCAGCGAGGACCGCTATCAACCCCACCACAGCTTCGATGCATCCGCTCACTCCAATCCACACCACCGAATCAGAAAAGCCGACGACCGCGAGGCCGACTCCGGAGATGAGGAGAAGCGTGCCGCCGACCGCTGTGTTCAGACGCCCAGATCGCCTAGGAGCTCGGTTCGACATGAGCCGTACGGTAGCTCAGATTCGCCACGCTTGGCCTTCCCGGTAGCCGATCGGCTATCGGGACGCCTCACGGACTGAGGCCGCGCATGGTGAACTGAGACTGTGCGTATCCGATCAGCGGCAGTCGTCGTGCTCGACGAGCAGGTGCTCGTGATCAAGAGATTCAAGGACGGTCGGAGCTATTGCGTGCTCCCCGGAGGCGGCGTCGAAGAGGGCGAGAACTTGCGCGAGGCCTGCCGCCGTGAACTTCTCGAAGAGACCGGGCTCGATGGCGAGGTGGGCGATCTGGTCGACGTCGCTGTGGACCGCGACGTGCCGGTCGCGTACTTCGCGGTGCAAGTGACCTCTGCTGAGGTGTCGCTCGGCGGGCCCGAGCTGCAGCGTGCGTCAGAAAGCAACAGGTACGACCCAAACTGGGTCGCGGCAACATCACTCGACGAGGAACGTCTCGTTCCTGACGAAGCAAGACAGGCGGTACACCTCGTCCTGAGCACGGCACAGCCACCATCGAAGCCGTCTCAGTAGCCGATTGGCTATCGGGACGGCCCTCGTCCTAATTGATTCGTCGCATGTGTGGCTGCTCACGCTGAGGGGTCAGGAGCTTCCGGCCGGGGGCCGGGAGCCGCCCGGGAGCCGGCAAGCTGGCGCTGTTCTTTTGCCGTGAAGCCTTCGGCAGCGCGGTTGAAACTCCCATATTCCAGCAACGGGGCCGCTTCCTCGCTCCCACAACGGCGTCAACAACGTCATGACCCACAACAGCTAGCGGCTGACTACGCTGGAGCGATGATGCATCCTCCGGGTTGGTACGAAGGCGAAAGCTCTCATTCGCTTCGATACTGGGACGGCACAGGTTGGACCGACCAGTTTCGGCCGCGATACCCGCAGATCTCGGCTGGTCCGGACCGAGGTGAACGGGCGTCACCCCGCCCCGTCTCGACGGGAGCTATCTTTCTGTTGTCGGCGGCTGTGCTGCTGACGCTGAATGACATTATTGCGCTCCCGCTCACATTGAGCCCTCTGCGTAATTCAGCGGTGGCGTTGCTGTGAGCAGCCTCGCTCGGTGTCGTCGTTTTCGCTGCGATCGGTGTCGGGTCAAGTGGTGCCGATGACGAGGGTGCTGCGGGCGGCTTCCACGACGTCGTTGGTGATGACGTCGAGCTCGTTGATCCTCAGGACGCGTTGGATCTGTGGGAGCAGGCGCTCGATCGCGTTCGGACGGTCAGCGCGACGCCGGAGCAGCAGCTCGTGCTTGTCTCGGTACGAGGTCGGCCCCTCGAGCGCGAGCGTCACCATCCCGGGGTCGAGCGCGCTCACGATCGACCGCACGACGGAGTACGACGGCGCCGGCAGTCCCCGTTCAGCGCAGTGGACGCCGAGCTGACGGTGAATAGTGGCGATCGACGGTCTCGGCCTGGTGAGCGCAAGCCCTTCGACCAGGCGGACGACTTCCGGTGCCGTCCGTCGGACGCCATGATCGGTCCGGGTGCCGTCGGCCAGGGCTACGTACCCGCCGGTTCGGTAGCGGGCGAGCCAGCGTTGCAGGGTGCGCTCGGTGATGCCCGTGCTGCGGGCGAGGGCGGCGAGCGGGATGGCGTCGTCGACGTGCAGTCGAAGGATCCGCCACCGCTCGCTCGCGTCCATGACTGGCTACATCGTCGGTGAGGGCTTCGGCCGACGCGCTGCGACCGGTTCAGTGTGGCGGGCGATGGCCCGGTAGATGGTGGTGCGGCTGACGCCGAGGACGTCACCGATCTGCGCGACCGTCATGTCCTGCTGCTCGTACAGCCGGCGCGCGGTGCGCACCTGGTCCGCCGAGAGGCGGGGCGGCCGGCCACCGGTCCGGCCACGGGCGCGGGCGGCGGCGAGGCCGGCGTTGGTGCGTTCCTTGATGAGGTCCCGTTCGAACTCCGCCAGCGCGGCGAAGACGTGAAACACGAGGCGGCCACCGGGTGAGGTGGTGTCGATGGTCTCCTGCAAAGACCGAAATCCGATCCCGCGCTCGGCGAGGCCCTGCAGCTGGTCGATGAGGTGCCGGATGGATCGACCGAGCCGGTCGAGTCGCCAGACGACGAGCGTGTCGCCGGGGCGGAGCTGGTCGAGGAGCTTGTCGAGCTCGGGCCGGTGTTGGAGCGAGCCGGACATGGTGTCGACGAACACGCGGTAGCAGCCGGCGGCGTTGAGCGCGTCGATCTGCAGTGACGCGTCCTGGTCGGTGGTGGACACGCGCGCGTACCCGAGGAGGTGACCCATGGGAAGAACGTAGCGAAACTCGACTGGCGAGGGTAGTAGCGGGACGTAGATTCCGGGACTGAGTTTCGCTACAAGACACGCCGTTCCGGGCATCACTTCCCTTCGGGCCTGGCTCGTTGTAGCGGAATCGGAGGTTTCTGGCACGAGATCGAGAACGGGTCTCCATGATCGGTGGTTTCCGATATGATCGGCCGATGCCGATGCCGATGACCGCAGACATGACCGCCGCCGTCTCCCTATTCCACTCGCTCGCTGAGCCGAACCGCTTGATCATCCTGCGCCGACTCAGCCGAAGCGAGGCGCGCGTGCGGGATCTCACGGACGAGCTAGGCCTGGCCCAGTCGACAGTTTCAGAGCACGTTGCGTGCCTTCGGGACTGCGGGCTCATTGTTGCCCGTGCAGACGGACGGCAGAACTTCTACTCGGTGAGCACCCCCGAGGTCATCGACGTTCTCGAAACTGCCGAGCTGCTGCTCGAAGCGACCGGACACAAGGTTGACCTGTGCTCGACCTACGGGCGCGATGCCCGATGATCGGCACCATCGCAGGAGCGGTAGGCCTCTTTGCTGCCACCAACATCGATGACATCGTGGTCCTGACGGTGCTGTTCCTCGCGTCAACGCGCGGCACGCTGCCGGGGTGGAAAGTTGTCATTGGCCAGTACGCCGGCTTCATTGCGCTCGTCGCGATCAGCGTCCTCGCTGCCGCTGGACTCACCATCGTTCCCGATCAGTGGGTCGGCTTCCTCGGACTCATTCCCCTCGGGATCGGCCTGGTCGGGTTGATCCGTGCACTGCGCCGACGTGGCGAAGATGACGACGACGATGACGCGGCGGTGCGCGCGGGCGGGCTTCTCGGGGTCGCCGGCATCACCATCGCCAACGGCGCCGACAACATCTCCCTGTACACGCCCGTATTCCGCACAGCACCGATCCCCGACACGGTGGTCACGATCGCGGTGTTCCTCGTCCTCGTTGCGGTGTGGTGTCTCGTCGCTCGCTTCGTTGGCACGAACAAGACCGTCACGGAAGCCCTCGAGAAGATCGAGCACTGGCTCGTGCCGGCCGTCTTCATCGGCCTGGGCCTCTACATCCTCATCGAATCCGGCGTGATCGCGCGCCTCATCGACGTCCTGTCATGAGAGCGACCAGCCGTGTCGCTGTGGTGCTGCTGATCGCCGCCGCCGCGCTCACCATCGACCAGCTCTCGAAGGCGTGGGCGCTCACTGGGCTCGGTCCGTCGCGAGTGATCGAGCTGGCGCCGGGTATGACCTTCCAGCTCGTCTTCAACCCGGGCGTCGCTTTCAGCCTCGGACGGAACATGGGTCCGCCGCTCGCGGTCGGCATCATCGTGCTTACGCTGTGCCTGACGACATGGGCAGTCGTCCGCGCGGTTCGCGGAGCCGACATGATCGCAACAGGGCTGATGAGCGTCGCCGTCGGCGGGGCAGCTGGCAACCTCTGGGACCGAGTCACCCGCGCCGAGAACGGTCCGCTCACCGGTGAAGTCGTCGACTTCATCAATGTCGACTGGTTCGCGATCTTCAACGTCGCCGACATCTTCGCCACCCTCGGCATCGCCGGATTCGCCCTTCGGTTCCTCCTGCCGAACCCACACTTCGATGAGCCCACATCTAGGGACGGGGCGGCGTGAGCGGGAACCCTTTCGCGGAAGCGATCCTCAGCGGGCAGCTGCTCGTCGCCGTCCCGGTGGCGCTCCTCGCCGGCCTGGCGTCCTTCCTGTCGCCGTGCGTACTCCCACTCGTCCCTGGATACCTCGGCTTCATCGGCGGTGTCGCCGAGCAACGCCGCCGCAGCACACTCATCCTCGGGGTGCTCCTGTTCATCCTTGGCTTCACCGTCATCTTCGTCGCCTATGCCGCAGCGTTCGGCGCGCTCGGCTTCTGGCTGATCCGCTGGCGCGACCTCCTAACCCAGATTCTCGGCGGCTTCGTGATCATCATGGGGCTCGTATTCATCGGCCGTTTCGGCGTCCTGCAGCGCACCCTGAAACCACGCTGGAAACCCGCCACCGGCATCGCCGGCGCACCCCTTCTCGGCATCGTGTTCGGGCTCGGGTGGACTCCATGCCTTGGCCCCACACTCACCGCAATCAATCTGCTGAGCCTGCAGGCGGCGAGCACGTGGAACGGCGTCCTCCTCGGCATCGCCTACTGCCTCGGACTCGGGATCCCGTTCCTGTTCCTCGCCCTCGGCGCAAGCTGGGCCACAACCGCAGTCACCCGGATCAAGCGACACATGCGCACGGTGAACCTGATCGGTGGCGGGGTACTGATCCTGATCGGCGTCCTCATGGTCACGGGCCTCTGGTCCTCGCTGATGTACACCATCGGAGCGCAGATCGGGCAGTACGTCACCCTCCTCTAAACAACCCCCTCAACAGGTCAGTGCCTGCTGTATTGTCATTGCATGCTGACCAGTGCTTCGCGCGTCGACGTCATGAACCGCCTCGGCCGGGCGATGACCGATCGAACTCGATCCCGCATCCTGCTCGAACTCCTCAGTGGCCCCGGATACCCGGGACGCCTCGCAGAAACGCTCGGCCTGACGCGGTCGAACGTGTCGAATCATCTGACGTGTCTGCGTGGGTGCGGAATCGTCGTCGCGGTCCCGGAGGGGCGCTCGACCCGCTACGAGATCGCTGACCCGAACATCGGGGCAGCCTTGCACGCCCTGCTCGACGTCGTCCTCGCCGTCGATGACGGTGCCGACTGTGTTGAAGACGACTGCGAAGTCGAGATGAGCTGCGAGGTCTCCGCATGACCGCCACGAACGCCGTCGGGACGCTGCAGCCGGACCGGAAGCGGATCCTGCAGCGGCGCATCCGGTGGATCGTCGCTGCGACGATCACCTACAACGTCATCGAAGCGATCATCGCGATCGCCGCCGGCACAGTTTCCTCGTCGACCGCGCTGATCGGCTTCGGTCTCGATTCGATCGTCGAGGTGCTCTCCGCCGCAGCCGTCGCGTGGCAGTTCGCCGGCCCAGATCCGGAGGCACGAGAACGGGTCGCACTGAAGGTGATCGCGGTGTCCTTCTTCGGACTCGCGCTCTACGTCAGCATCGACGCGATCCTGAGTTTGACCGGTGTCCGCTCCCCAGAGCACTCCACCGTCGGCATCATCCTGACCGCAGTCTCGCTACCGGTGATGCCCGGGCTGAGCCTGTTCGAGCGCCGCACCGGCAAGGAGATCGGGTCCGCGTCCGCCGTCGCGGACTCGAAGCAGACGCTGATCTGCTCCTACCTCTCCGCCGCAGTCCTGATCGGACTGCTGCTCAACACCCTCTTCGGGTGGGCGTGGGCAGACGCAGTCGCCGGACTTGTGATCGTCGTCTTCGCGGTCCGCGAGGGCCTCGAAGCGTGGCGCGGTGAAGCCTGCGCCGTTCCTGCCTCAGTGCTCACCGGGGAACGCGAAAACCACGACGACCACGACCACTGCTGCTGACACCGCCTAACCGACGGAGAATCGGATGACACACGACCACGCTCACGCTCACGCTCACGCTCACGGCAGCACCATCAACCGGAAACGGCTTGCGATCGCGTTCGCAATCACCAGCACCGTCCTCGTCGCCGAAGTGATCGGAGCGATCTGGACGGGGTCCCTGGCACTGCTGGTCGACGCCGGCCACATGCTCACCGACGCCGGCGGGCTCGGTGTCGCGCTCCTCGCCACGACCCTCGCGATGCGGCCCGCCACCTCACGCCGCACCTGGGGATACGCGCGAGCGGAAGTCCTCGCCGCGACCGCGCAGGCCGCGGTCCTGCTCGCGGTGGGCCTATTCGTCCTCGTCGAGGGCATCCAGCGTCTGGTCACACCGCCGGAGATCCCGTCCGCGGGACTGCTGATCTTCGGCGTGATCGGCCTCGCCGGGAACCTCGTGTCGATCCTCGTCCTCGCCTCCGGGCGCGGAGCGAACCTGAACCTGCGGGCCGCGTTCCTCGAGGTCGTCAACGACGCTCTCGGCTCGGTCGGGGTCATCATCGCCGCGATCGTCATCGCCATCACCGGCTGGGGCGGCGCCGACGCGATCGCCGCGATCCTCATCGGCGTGCTAATCCTGCCGCGCGCGTTCGTGCTGCTGCGGGACGCAGTCAACGTGCTGCTGGAAACCACCCCTGCCGGTCTTGACCTCGACGACGTCCGCGCCCACCTCGAGGCGCTCGAACACGTCGAAGCGGTACACGATCTGCACGCTTCCCAGATCGCATCTGGGCTGCCCATCCTCACCGCCCACGTCACCATCACCCGTGACTGCTTCCGCGACGGCCACGCCCCGGAGATCCTCGACCAGCTGCAGGCGTGTGTCGCGGAGCACTTCGACGTCAGCGTCGAGCACTCCACCTTCCAACTCGAACCCGCCACCCACCGGGACCACGAACACACCCCGCACACCTGAACTGTGCAGCTTGACAGCATTAGTGACAATGGATGCGGCCTATTGGTATGGCCACCACTCCCATGACGACACTTCGTGACCTCTCGCTCCGGCTGCTGCGCGCAGTCACCGCGGTCGTCGCTGCCGTCCTGCTGCTACTCGGCGCCGTCACCCTGCAGAACAACGCAGCTCACACTGACACCGCCGTCACGACCCTCACCGCAGCAACGGCCAGCACCGCGAACGTCGGGCACGTGGAACCGCCGACGGTGCACATCGATGCCCACGACGGTGTCGGCGGCATCTTCTGCGCCCTACTTGGGCTCGTCGCTCTCGTCATCACGACGGCGATCACCCTCGCCCTCGCAAGCCGCATCGGGCAGCGCCAGAGGCCGTTGTTCGCCCTGTCCCGGGTCCTCGCCCGTGTGCGACCGCCGCGGACGTTTGAGCGGTGGTCTGCGGTATCGCTGACCGGGCTCGCCATCGCCCGCATCTGATCAGTCTTCCGGGCGACCCCGATCATCGGGGTCGTCAGCCGTGCCCTGCCCGCACTCGCCCCGGAATCGCTTGATCGGAACCGTGACCACCACCATCCGCACCCCTTTCCTGCCCACTCACCTCACTCGCCGCGCCGCCCTCGACGCCGAACGCGCCGCAGCCCGCGGCCTACGTCGACCCGCGCGCAGCACCTCACCGAACCGCGCAGACCGAATCCGTCGCCGACGGGCGGCGCCTTCCGTGGTGGCATCGACCGGCGCTGCCGCTGTGATGGTGCTCTTCGCATCCGCGGCGCTCCCGGCGCACACCGCTGCAGCAGCTACGCCGGAGGCTGTGGTCGCACCGGCCCTGAACGGCCAGAGCCTCACCGTCGCAGCATCGGCGCTCGACCCGACCCTGCAGCGAGACGGCTTCACGGTCACCACCCGCGCCGCGGCGGCGGTGGCGCAGCAAGGCTCGGCGCCGGCTCCGGGGGCGTCGAAGCCAGGGGCGGTGCAGTGGCCGTTCCCCGGTGGCGCGCCGTTGAGCTCGGGCTTCGGCTACCGGCTGGCGCCGTGCGCCACCTGCTCAACGAACCACCAGGGGCTCGACCTCGTGCCCGGCGCCGGCACTCCGATCCAGGTCGTCGCCGATGGCGTCGTCCGGATCGCCGGCCGGCACTCGGAGTTCGGCCAGTACGCCGTCATCGACCACCGCGTCAACGGCCGACTGGTCTCGACCCTGTACGCACACATGGTCATCGGTTCCTCACCGCTGTCCGCCGGTCAGCCAGTCACCGCCGGGGATCTGGTGGGCCTGGTCGGTTCCTCCGGCCGCAGCACGGGCGCCCATCTGCACTTCGAGGTCCACGCCAACGGCACCACCCCAATCGACCCCGCTGCCTGGCTGCGCGCCAACGCCGCCGCGATGTCATGACGAAAGGCTTTCCCGTGCGTCTGCGCGCCCTCACCCTCCTCCCGATCGCTCTTGCCACGGCGCTGCTCGTACCTGCCGCCCCGGCTGCTGCGCACGACGCGCTCGCCTCGGCGACACCGGCCGTGAACGGCACCGTTTCCGGCGATCTCGACCAGGTCACCCTGACGTTCTCCGAAGCCCCACTCGCCGGTCTGGAATCGGGCCTGATCATTCAAGTCACCGGGCCCGATGGTGCTGAAACCTCCACCGGCACGGTCCGTGTGGATGGCAGCACCCTGACGAAACCCGTCGACCTCACCAAGCCCGGCACGTACAACCTCGGCTGGCGCAGCGTCTCCGTCGACGGTCACCCCATTTCCGGCACCTACCAGTTCACTTCCATCGGAACATCCACCGTTCCAACCAGCACCCCCACCAGCACGCCGACGGCATCAGCTGCCCCGGAGCCGTCATCCGCCACGGAACCGTCCGCCACGCCTGCGGCCGCTGCAGACAGTGCGCGCGACACCGGGCCCGCGGTGTGGGTACTCGCAGGCCTGACCGCGGTGCTGATCCTCGCGATCATCGCCGTGCTGCTCATCACCCGACGCCGACCGAAGAGCACCGAATGATCCGCCGCAGCATCATTGCCGCGGTGACCGCCGCCGCCATCGTGGGCGCTGTTCTTCCCGCACCCACTGCCGCCGCAGCACCGGCACCGACCTGGGCCGACGTGCTCGCAGCCCGCGGCGACGAAGCAGCCGCGACGGCTAAAGCTGCCGAACTGACCGCACTCATCGCCACGCTCGAGGATGAGACCGCTACCGCGGCTGCAGCGGCCAAAGCGCGCGGCAAGGAGCTGCAGGAAGCCCAAGACGCTGCCGATGAGGCTGCCGGCCGCTACGACAAGCTCACCGAGCAGGCCGCCCGCGCCCGCGAAGACGCCGCCGGCGCAGAAGAGCAGATCGCGTCCTGGTCGGGCTACCTATCCCGTTCCGCCGGACGTGACCTGTCCGTCAGTGTCGGGACCGACACCGGAAACCTCCTCGAACGGCTCGGCACCGCAGCGAAAGTCACCGACACGATGAACGCCGCCCTCGAGGACGCTGCCACCCGTGCCGGCACTGCGACCGCGCTCGGACGGCAAGCCGCCGCCGCACGAATGACCCGCGACCGGCTCCGCGACGACGCTGCAGCGACCTTCCAAACGGCGACCACCGCTGCGGACCAGGCGGCGGCCGCGGAAGCGACGCAGCGCACCCGGAAGCGTGAACTCACCGATCAGCTCGCTGTCCTCCGTAACCGGACCCTCAGCACCGAGGCGGCGTACACGGAAGCGGAACGTCGACGCGCTGCGGCGGCCCGTGCCGCGGCAGCGGCCACCGCCGCCCGTGCCGCGCAAGCACGCCCGCAGCCGGCCGCGAATCCGGGGGCAGTGTCGACGTCCGGGTGGACGATGCCGATCACCTCATACGGGTCGTACCAGTCGTACGGGAACCGCCTGCACCCCGTGCTCGGCTACTACCGCATGCACGCCGGCGACGACTTCGGCGCCCCGTGTGGCACCGGCCTCTACGCCGCATCCGCCGGCACCGTCACCTACGCCGGCCCCTACGGCGGATACGGGAACCTCATCACCATCGACCACGGCAACGGCGTCACCAGCAACTACGCCCACATGTTCGCCGGAGGGATCCTCGTCCGCGCCGGCCAACGCATCAGCGCCGGGCAGAACATCGCCGCCGTCGGCAACGCCGGCCTCTCCACCGGCTGCCACCTCCACTTCGAGATCCGCCAAAACGGTGCCGCCATCTCGCCCACACCGTTCCTCAACGCCCGCGGCGTCTAAACCCTAGGAGCCCGCCATGACACGTAGTGCCCGTATCGGTATCACCTCCGGCATCATCGCCGGCCTCGTCGTCCTCATCGTCGTGATCGCCGTCATCATCCGCGTCAGCACACCCAACGCCGCCACCCCGACCGCCGGGGACACGACCACGGCGCCTGCCGCGCCGCTCGTCCGTGACGACACTCACATCCTCGGAACGCCCGGCACCAGCGGCGTCACCGTCGTCGAGTTCCTGGACTTCGAATGCGAAGCGTGCGGCGCGTTCTACCCCTACGTCGAACAGCTCCGGAAGGACTACGCCGGCGAAGTGACCTTCGCGTTCCGCTACTTCCCTCTCCCGGGCCATGGCAACGCCCGCAACGCCGCCAACGCGGTCGAAGCCGCTGCCCGGCAAGACCGGCTCGAACCCATGTATCAGCGCATGTTCACCACACAAGCCGAGTGGGGTGAACGTGGAACCGACTCCCAAGCCGACCGGTTCCGCGGGTACGCCGAAGACCTCCGCCTCGACCTGGACCAGTACGACCGCGACGTCGCCAGCAAGAGCGTCCGCGACCGCATTCAACGAGATGTCACTGACGGTGCCGCCCGCGGGCTGCAGAGCACCCCTTCGTTCTTTGTTGACGGCGAGCTCGTGCAACTCAGCACCTACGACGACCTCGAACAAGCCCTCACCACTGCGCTCGAGCGGCAGGATGGCTGATGGCGAATCGCATCGGACAGGCGCACCGTCCCCGCTCGAACCGCTACCGGGGCACGCTGGCCAGCGCAGCCGCTCTCCTGGTCGCGCTGGCCGTCACGGGCTGTTCGGACAGCAGCAACGACGGCCTTTCTGGACAGTACAAGTCCGGCACAACCCAGAACTACGTCTCCGGCGACGGCGCTGTCACCCAGGTACCGCCCGCCGGCCGGACCGACCCCATCAGCTTCGATGCGACCGCCAGCGACGGCACCCGCTTCAACTCCGACGCTCTTGCCGGCACCGTCGTCGTCATCAACTTCTGGTACGCCAGCTGCCCACCATGCCGCGCCGAAGCGAAGCACCTCAACGCCGTCAACGAACGTTTCCAAAACCAAGACGTGCAGTTCATTGGCGTCAACGTCCGCGACCAGCGCTCCACCGCGGAAGCTTTCGAACGGCGCTTCAAGGTCAGCTATCCGTCCATCATTGATGCGAACGAGGGCCGGATGCAGCTCGCGCTCTCCGGGCAGGTGGCACCCAACGCCGTTCCCACCACCATCGTCCTCGACACGAAGGGCCGCGTCGCCGCCCGAATACTCGGAGCCATCGACGGTGTTGGAACGCTCTCTGCGCTCGTCCGCGACGAACTTCGTGACTGACCTCCGCTTCGACGGCAAGGAGCCGAACAACTGCGCTCACACTGACGGACGTTTGCGGCGAAGTTCTCCCGTCTTGGTAGCCGACCGCCTACCAAGACGAGAGGGGCCTTACTCTGCAGCAGCCCAGTCGAAGGGGGCCGGCGCAGTTGGAGTCGCTCCGTCAGTGGTTATGACGATCGCAATGTCGTCCCGGTCCTCGAGTCGGAGCTTCGGAAGCGGGGTCGACGTCTGCTCATTATTCACGAACACTCTAACCACGGTGCCGTCCCGTCCGTTGACGTAGCCACCCACCTGACGGTCCTCGAGCGCAACGCCCCATTCGGTGAAGAGCTGCCCGAGGACGAAGGACTCAGCCTTTGCTGATTCCACGTGGATGATGCCCGCAGTGTCATGCGTGTGGAGCGCAGACATCCCTCCGCTTTGCGTGTCAACGCCGATGTTTGCTGGCACGGTCACGGGCACACCGTCGATGGTGATGGAAAGATGCTGGTGCGTGTGGAGTGCTGTGCCTTCCATGCCGGCCACCTCCAACCCGGCGGCACGTGCTCGAGCAGACGGATCTGTTGGCGCAGCCCACGGTGGTGCGGTCGTGACCTCCTTCCCTGTCACCTGGTTTGCGCGCGACGCATCAGCGTGATTCTGCCCGGCGATGGCGAACCCGCCGATCGTTGCGCCGACGGCAAGCGTCACAGTGATGGCCGCGCCGAGCAGCACCCGCCGACGGCGCTGATCGCTTCGCTGGTTTGCGGCGCGATCCGCTGCCTTCTGCCGCGCGCTCTCGCGGCGCTCGCTCTTGGATGCCATCAGCTGGCCGTCCGCTCGTCAGCCTCGGGGCGGCGTGTCATTGAGTCGGTCACGTTCGATTCCATTCTCATTGGTGATTTGCTCTGTTTTCGTAGTCGCCGCGTGGCTCAAGGACTGACAGGCGGTCAGGGGGAAACCCGGCGTCTGATGGATCGACGGGGTTGCTGCCGCCGGGCATGACTTGGCGGTGCAGGAGTGCTCGGCCGAAGCCGACTGGGTTGACGGCGAAGGTCCGCCCGGACGGGGTGAGCGTCTAGGGTCGGTGCGGGGCATGCACATTCTCCACAAAGGGACTCGATCGCAGTCGAGTGAGAGAAGAAGGTGGGATCGGTCGCGGGCCGCGGCAGTGAGGGAGGCACCGCCGCGACCCGCGCCGGTCTCACATCGACGCGAGTATGTCCTTCATCTGGGTGATCTGCTCGGTCTGGCTCGACACGATCGACTTCGCCAGGGCGACCGCGCCGGTGTTTTTGCCCTTGTCGATTTCGGCTCCCGCCATGTCGACGGCGCTGGTGTGGTGCTCGACCATCTGCTCGAGGTAGAGCTTTCCCGCGTCCGCAGCGGACGCCTTGTCGAGGGCCTCCATGTCGGGGTCGGACATCATGCCGCCCGACGTCGCGGAGTGATCCATCCCGGACATGGTCGAGGTATCGGTGGGTTCACCCCAGGTCTTCAGCCAGCCGGTCATGGTCTTGATCTCCGGCGTCTGCTCGGCCTTAATATGCTTGGCGAGGGTGACGACGTCGGCGTCAACGTCGGAGCCCTTCTCCAGGAGCATGTCGCTCATCTCGATCGCCTGCTGGTGGTGCGCGCGCATCTCCTGCGTGAACATCACGTCCTGGTCGTTGCGCTTCGACGCCGCCGATGTCGACGACGAGGACGAGTTGTCGGAAGATCCGGTGCTGTTGGTCGAGCAGCCGGCGAGGGTGAGGCCGATGGTGAATGCGGAGGCGACCACGAGGGCACGCGTGGTGGTGTGCATGAGAAGTTTCCGTTCCCGTGGATGCGTCAGGTGATCCGGGCAGGCGTGTGCCTACCCGGGGTTTCCGGGCATGCGGGAGCCTCCCGAGGTGGGTGTATCCCGCGGGAAGGAATCAGATGCGAATGACCTGCAACGCCGTCAATGACGGCGGTTTCGCTGTCGCGACGCGGCGCGCCACCCGGTCAACCAGCGCGAGTAGCCGCGCCAGGACGTAGAGGACCCCGCCGTTCCGGGCGCGCAGCAGCGCCCACGCGAACAGGGCGATTGTCAGCGCGCACGCCATCCCCATCAGCGAACACATCAGCGAACACAGCCCGCCGTCACACCCGGCGTCGCTCAACCCCGTCATCACGGTGCCTGCCGGTACAGCGGCGTGCTCAGCGTGGCCGGTGGGAGCGCTGTGGCCGTGCTCCGCACTCATGGCGCTCGACGCCGTGGTCATCGCGTGCTCGGAGCCGGTGGTGTGGCCGAGCATGCTGTGCATCAGCACCGTGAATCCGATCAACAGCAGCAACGCCAACGTCGCCATGACCTGCAGCAGCAGGCGACGACGCGGAGCATTGGCGGTGAGGAACATGCGGCTTTCGTGAGTCCGACGGGTCAGGGGTGCGGAATCCATGGTGCGGCAGCAGCTCAAGCGGAAGCAACCGGCGGAGCGGATTCACGGCCACACGGATCAGCTTGGGAACACATCACGGGAATCGGCGTTAGACGTCTAGGGTACCCCCTGGGGGTACCAGAACGAGACGTTGACAGCGACCGACGAGGAGCACCATGAACGCGCACGAGGACCACAAGATGGCCGAACAAAAGGGCAGTCACGGGGCGACGACCTGGTCGATGGCTGCGCAAGCGACGCTGCACTGCCTCACCGGGTGCGCGATCGGCGAAGTGCTCGGCATGGTCATCGGCACCGCCACCGGCCTGCACAACACCGGGACGATCATCCTGTCGATCGTGCTCGCGTTCATCTTCGGCTACGCCCTCACGATGCGCGGCGTCATCCGATCCGGACTGACGTTCTCCGCCGCGTTCAAAGTCGCTCTCGCCGCCGACACCGTGTCGATCGCCATCATGGAGATCATCGACAACACAGTCATCGTCGCTGTCCCCGGCGCCATGGACGCGCAGCTAAGCGACTGGCTGTTCTGGAGCTCCCTCGCGTTCTCGCTCCTGGTTGCATTCATCGTCACCACCCCCGTCAATCGATGGATGATCAGCCGCGGGCGCGGTCACGCCGTCGTTCACGGCCACCACTGAGGAGATCCGCGGCTACGCGGGTTCGGCCTACTTTGCCGGCACGGCGATGAGGCCGGCGAGGGTGTCGAGGGCGCCGGGGACGAGGGAGAAGTACGCCCACGTGCCACGCTTCTCGCGGTGCAGGATTCCGGCGTCGACGAGCACCTTGAGGTGGTGCGAGACGGTCGGCTGCGACAGGCCAAGCGGTTCCTGCAGGTCGCACACGCACGCCTCGGCGCCGTCGTGCGCGGCGACCATCGAGATCAGCCGGAGCCGCGCCGGGTCCGCGATCGCCTTGAGCGACTTCGCGAGGACCTCTGCGGACGCCTGATCCATCGCCTCCGTCGTCACGGGCGAGCAGCACGCGGTGACGTCCTGGATGGGAAGCAGCTCGATCGTCATGGGCTCATCCTCCCACGCACTTCGACACGCGTCTATATTTGCATTCATCGATATTGACGTGCTTCGATGTACGCGCCGGGTTTCGGCTCCCGCTCGATCCGTGAAGGACCAGCCTGATGACTCATCTCCTCGCCGTCGGTGGCAGCGACGCCGGCATTGCCGCGGCGCTCCGTGCCCGTGAACTCGACCCGACCACCGATGTGACGGTGGTGCTCGCGGACGAGTTCCCGAACTTCTCCATCTGCGGCATCCCGTACTGGGTGTCCGGTGACGTCGCCACGGAAGCGTCCCTCGCGCACCGCACCCGTGCTGACCTTGAAGCCGCTGGCATGGCGGTCCGCTCCTCGACCTGGGCCTCGGCCGTCGACGTCGACCGCCGCTTTCTGACCGTCACCGGTCCCGCCGGCGAGGAGGAGATCTCATACGACGAGCTGCTGATCGCGACCGGTGCTGAGCCGGTGCGCCCCGCGGGGGTGCCGTTCGGGGAGCAGCGCATCCATCTGCTGCACTCGATGACCGACGCCGAGCAGGTCGTCGACGCCCTCGAGCTCTTGCCCGCGGGCAGCCGCGTCGCGGTCGTCGGCGCCGGCTACATCGGCCTGGAGATGACCGAGGGCCTCGTCGCGCGCGGGTTCGACACGACGCTCATCCAGCGCAGCGCGGAAGTGCTCTCCACCCTCGACTCGGAGCTCGGGTCTCTCGTGACCGCCGAGGTGCGCCGCCACGGCGCGACGGTCCTCACCGGTGCCACCGTCACGGGCATCACCCCGGGCGGCAATGGGCAGTGGCGTGTCGCCACCAGCTCCACCTCCGGTGACGCGGAGGGCACGTTCGCGCTCGTCGTGGTCTGTGTCGGGGTCCGTCCCGTCACGGACCTCGCGGTCGCCGCGGGTGCGCGGCTGGGGCAGGGCGGAGCGATTGTCGTCGACGCCAGCATGCGGACCGGGGTGCCGCACGTGTGGGCGGCCGGCGACTGCGTCGTGACGCACCACCGCCTCCTCGGCACCACGTGGTTGCCGCTCGGGACGACAGCGCACAAGCAGGGTCGCGTCGCTGTGGAAAACATGCTCGGCGGCTCGAAGACGTTCGCCGGTTCGGTGGGGACGCAGGTGGTGAAGGTGTTCGACCTCGTCGCCGCCCGCACCGGCCTCCGCCAGCACGAGACCGGCCATCTGGACGTGTCGCCGCTGACGCGGGTGACGGTCGCGGATGACCACAAGCGGTACTACCCGGGCGCCGTCCCGCTGACGATCAGCGTCACCGGCGACCAGGCCACCGGTCGGCTTCTCGGTGCGCAGATCGTCGGTCAGCGCACCGCGGAGATCAGCAAGCGCATCGACACGTTCGCCACCGCCCTCCACGCGGAACTCACCGTGGACGACGTCATCGATCTTGACCTCAGCTACACGCCGCCGCTCGGGTCCCCGTGGGACGCCGTGCAGGTCGCCGCGCAGGGCTGGGAACGCGCCGCCGCCGCAGCGAACCAGGCCACAGTGAACCAGGCCGGGGCGACCGCCTGATGGTGATGGCTGTGGTCGCTGCGGCGATCTTCGTCGCGACGCTCGTGGTGGTGATCTGGCAACCCAAGGGGTTCCCGATCGGCTACACCGCGCTCATCGGCGCTGTCATCGCCCTCGCCACCACCGTCGTCGGCCTCTCCGACGTCCCGACCGTGGTCGGGATCGTGTGGAACGCGACGCTGACCTTCGTCGCGGTGGTGCTGATCTCGTTGATCCTCGACGAGGCCGGGTTCTTCGAGTGGGCAGCCCTCCACGTCGCCCGCTGGGGCCGCGGCAACGGACGGCTGCTGTTCGTCCTGATCGTGGGCCTCGGCGCGGTCATCGCGGCGGTGTTCGCCAACGACGGGGCCGCGCTGATCCTCACCCCGATCGTCGTCGGGATGCTCCGAGCGTTGAACATGCCGCAGAAAGCGGCGCTCGGGTTCATCCTCGCCACCGGGTTCATCGCCGACACCGGCAGTCTGCCGCTGGTGGTGTCGAACCTGGTCAACATCGTCTCCGCCGACTACTTCCACCTCGGCTTCGCCGAGTACGCCGCCGTCATGATCCCCGTCGGCATCGTCTCCGTCCTGGCCTCCCTCGGCATGCTGCTGCTGTACTTCGGCAGGAGCATCCCGAAGCGGTACGACGTCCTCGCCCTCACCAGCCCCGCCGCCGCGATCACGGACCGTGCGACGTTCCGCGCTGGCTGGGTCGTCCTCGCGCTGCTGCTGGTCGGCTACTTCGCCGCCGACCCACTCGGCGTCCCCCTCGCGGCCGTCGCCGGCGTCGGAGCCGTCATCATCGTCCTCGTCGCCGCCCGGCAGCCCGCGTTCCTCTTCGCCCGCACTGCGGCTGCGCCGGTCCTCGTCACCACCGGCGGTACTGCCACCGTCAGCGTCGGCGGTAGCGGTGCCGGACCGAGCACGCCGTCGGGGCGGGTGATTCCGGTGTGGAAGACGATCCGGGAGGCGCCGTGGCAGATCGTGCTGTTCTCCATCGGCATGTACCTCGTCGTCTACGGCCTCCAGAACCAGGGCCTCACCGACCACCTCGCGACGCTGTTCGACGTGTTCGGCGACCACGGGGTCCTCGTCACCGCGCTCGGCGTCGGGTTCACCATCGCGATCCTCGCGTCCCTGATGAACAACATGCCCACCGTCCTCATCGCCGCCCTCGCCATCGGCGGCGCCGGCGCGACCGGGCTCACGCACGAGGTGATGGTCTACGCCAACGTCATCGGCTCCGACCTCGGCCCGAAGATCACCCCCATCGGCTCCCTCGCAACGCTGCTGTGGTTGCACGTGCTGGAGAAGAAGGGCATCCACATCGGGTGGGGTCAGTACTTCCGCACCGGCATCGTCCTCACCATCCCCGTCCTCGCCATCACCCTCGCCGCCCTCGCCGGCTGGCTCACCCTCATCCACTGAACCCGAAAAGACACACACCCATGAGCGACAAGCCCACGATCCTGTTCGTCTGCGTCCACAACGCCGGACGCTCCCAGATGGCCGCCGGCTACGCCCAGGCCCTCGGCGGCGACCGCGTCGAGGTCCTCTCCGCCGGCTCCGAGCCGAAGGACCAGATCAACCCCATCGCCATCCAGGCGATGGCCGAAGACGGCATCGACATCGCCGGCAACCAGCCGAAGATCCTCACCACCGACGCCGTCCGCGACTCCGACGCCGTCATCACCATGGGCTGCGGTGACGCGTGCCCGATCTTCCCCGGGAAGCGGTACGAGGACTGGGACCTCACCGACCCCGCCGGCCGCGGCATCGAGGACGTTCGCCCCATCCGGGACGACATCAAGCACCGCGTCCAGACGCTCCTCGCCGAGCTGCTGCCCGCCGAAGCAACCGCCTAACCGACAGGACCAGGATCATGACGCTCACCCTCACCGTCCCACCCCGGGCCGACGCGGACCGCCTCACCGGACTCCCCGTCGCGATCATCGGTGCCGGCCCCGTCGGCCTCGCCGCCGCCGCGCACCTCCTCGAGCGCGGCCTCCCCGTCGTAATTTACGAAGCGGGAACGGCGGTTGGGACCAGCGTCCGCGCGTGGGGACACACCCGCCTGTTCTCCCCGTGGCAGTACGTCATCGACCCCGCCGCCCAGCGGCTCCTCGAACCCACCGGCTGGGAATCACCCCGGGCATCATCCCTGCCCACCGGCCACGACCTCGTCGACACGTACCTGGCCCCCCTGGCAGCGACCCCGCAGCTCGCACCGGTGATCCAGTACGGCACCCGCGTGGAGGCGGTGTCACGGCAGGGCATGGACCGCACCCGCTCTACCGGCCGCGCCGACACCCCGTTCCTGCTCCGCCTCCACACCGACGACGGTGCGCACGATGTCACTGCGCGTGCGGTCGTCGACACCTCGGGCACCTACACGTCCCCGAACCCGCTCACTGCCGCTGGGCTCGCACCCGCCGCGGACCTCGGCGACCGGGTGGTCCACGCGCTGCCTGACGTCCTCGGCGCCGACCGTGCCAAGTTGGCGGGGAAGCGGGTCCTCGTCGTCGGTGCCGGACACTCCGCGGCGAACACCCTCATCAAACTCGCCAGCCTCGCCAAGACGGCCCCGGGTACCGACGTGCTGTGGGCTGTCCGAAACGCCGGCACCGCCCGGCTCGGCGCCGACGCAGCTGACGGGCTCGCGGCCCGGGGTCAGCTCGGGTCCACCGTCCACGGGCTCGTCGAGTCCGGTCGCGTGCAGCAGATCGCGTCGCTCGAGATCGACGACGTCCGACCCGACGGCGACCAGGTCACCGTCACCGGCCGCCGCGCCGGAGCGCCGTTCGCGGTGACGGTCGACGTGATCGTGAACGCGACCGGGTTCCGACCCGACCTCGACATGCTCCGCGAGATCCGCCTCGGCCTCGACGACATCGTCGAAGCACCCCGAGCCCTCGCACCGCTGATCGACCCGAACCTGCACTCCTGCGGCTCCGTACCCCCACACGGAGTCGCCGAGCTCGCGCACCCGGAACCGAACTTCTTCATCGCCGGCATGAAGTCCTACGGCCGAGCCCCCACCTTCCTGCTCCTCACCGGGTACGAGCAAGTCCGCTCCATCGCCGCTGAGCTCGCTGGCGACCACGCCGCCGCGCGCCTGGTCGAGCTCGTCCTCCCCGAGACCGGTGTCTGCTCCACGGATCTCGGTGGATCCTCCTGCTGCACCACCCCAAGCAGCGCCGAGAGCCCGACCACCGCTGCCCCGAGCCTGGACATGACAGCTCCGGAAGTGGCGTCGTGCTGCGCAGCCCCCGAGTCCACCCCAACCACTGACAGCAGCTCATGCTGCGCCAACTGACGGGAACGCCCACATGACGACCAAGCCGACCGTCCTGTTCATCTGCAAGCACAACGCCGGCCGCTCCCAACTCGGCGCAGCACTCCTCGAACTCGCCGCACCCGAGCGGTATACAGCCACCTCCGCCGGCGTCACGCCGGCCGAGGCAGTGAACCCCTCGATCGCCGCGACCGTCGGGGAACTCGGCCTCGACATCACCGACCGGACACCCCGGAAGGTCACCGCGGAACTCATCAAGGCAGCCGACATCGTCGTGCTAATGAAGCCCGGCCTGGAACTGCCAGCCACGCCGCGAGGCACGGTCCTAGAATGGTCCTTCCCCGACCCGTCCTCCTGGTCGCCCGAGGACGTCCGCCCTCTGCGCGACGCCGTCGCGGACCGCATCCAGCACGAGCTCCTCAAGCAGTGACGACGGCACAGGTCGGAGCTGAACCACCCAGCGCACTCCGTGGCTGACCAGCCCCGGCACCCGTTTCTGCTGATCGGCTTGTCCGTGTCGCAGGTGATCTCCTGGGGAACCCTGTACTACGCCCTCCCCGCCACCAGTACCGCGATCGCGCGGGACACCGGATGGTCCGTGGTCCTCATCACCACGGCGTTCTCCGCCGGGTTGATCCTCTCCGCCGCCGCGGGGATCCCGGTCGGGCGGCTCCTGGACCGGGCGGGACCGCGCCTGGCGATGACGGTCGGGACAGTCGCCGGCGCAGTCGGCCTCGTGGCGGTCGCCGTCGCACCCTCGTTCCCGCTGTTCATCTCCGCATGGTGCGTCGTCGGTCTCGGCCAGTCCGCGACCCTGTACCAGGCCGCGTTCACGGTCATCAACACCACGTTCGGCGCCCGCCGTGGTACTGCTCTGACCGTTGTGACTCTCGCCGCCGGGCTCGCCTCGACGATCTTCGCGCCCATCGCCGTCGCCCTCACGCACGCCCTCGGATGGCGTGGAAGCTTCCTAATCCTCGCCGGCATCCTGCTCGTCACCGTGGCCCCGATCCGCGCCACCCTCCTCCCACGTCGGTGGCCACACATCGACGGCGTACCTGAGGCAGGCGCGCGCGCTGATCCGTTCAGAGTCCGCCGGATCGCACGATCGAGACCGTTCCTGCTCCTGCAGGTCGGCGTCACCGGCCTCGCGCTCGCGCTGTACGCCCTCACCATCAATCTCGTGCCCCTCCTGACCAGCGCAGGACTTGCCGCCGCGGCCGCTGCGACCGCCTTCGGCCTCGTCGGCGTCGGACAGGTCGCCGGCCGCGCGTTCTTCGCGTTCGGACGCGGCACCACGACCGTCCCAGCTGTCACCGCGGTTGCGGCGGTCGCGGTGATCGCGCTGGCCGGCTTCGCCACAGGGGCCGGCGCTCTCCCCGCGGCCATCGGCTTAGCCGTCCTCGCCGGCGCAGCCCGCGGCTCCCTCACGTTGATCCAGGCATCAGTCGTGGTCGACCGGTGGGGCACAGCGAACACCGGACACCTCACCGGGATCTTCGCCGCCCCCGTGACCATCGCCACCGCGATCGCACCAGCAGTCGGCGCCGCCCTCCTCCACGCGACCGACGCCACGACCACCGCGCTGCTCTGCGCAGCGGTGGCAGCGATCGGCGGCGGTGCGCTGCTCCTCGGAACAACCACCCACCGAGATCCGCGGGTCGCAACCCGACATCGAACGCACCAATAACGACGACACCGAACGAAGCCGCCCCAGCGGAGCCCACTCGTCGGCGGCTGAACAAGGCCAACTGGCTCTAATCCGCATGCTTGCAGGTATGTCCCGAAACGAGCTATGCTGTGGCACACGTCATTAGTGCGCGCAAAAAGCCAGTCCATCGGACTGGCTTTCTTCATGTCCAGCCCGAACCGTAGGCTGGAACCGCTCGAGACGACTCTGCCTTCAGCGCAGCACCCGAGCACCACAAACAGGCCGGTCCCGTTAGGGCCGGCCTTTTCCATGCCCTCAACGCCGGAGCACGCAGCAGGCCACTCGCTCCGCGCATAGGGGTACTACGCGCCCACCGGGCGCTCGCGTCGGCTCCCGGCGCTCTAGACCCCCGCCCACGACGGGCGGGCTGGCCATACGGCCAAACCCGAAGGAGGCAACATGCCCATCACCGACACCACGGTGGACATGCTGACGGCCTTCGGCGGCACCATCCTGACCGGCGTCATCACGGTCGTCCTCTCCGTGCTCGGCTTCCTTCTGCGCAAGCAGGTCGTGGAGCTGGTCAAGCACATCGTGGACGTCGTCGACGACCGCACGCTGGCCAAGGACCCCGAGCGGGCACACATCGTCGCAGAACTGCGACGAGCCCGTCTCGGAAAGAAGTAGCCGCCGAAAAAACGCCAACCCTCATTCGGGAAGGAGAGCTCTGCCCTCCGGCATATCGATAGGGGTACCCCAAACGAGAATCGTCTCACTTCCCTGCCGTTTCCATTGTGGGCAGCTTCGCTCCGTGTCGTCGGAATCGCTTCCTTCGGTGTCGGGACGTCGCGGGTGCGCGAGACGGCCCGCGTGACTTGGGGTTCGGGTGCATACTGGTGGTGTCTTCGGACCCGGTAGTGGGGCTTGCCGGACCCAACCTCGACAGTTGTCGACAACAGTCCCTATCTCAGCTGGTCGCGCTTCTGCGCGCCTGAGGTAGGGAGTGTCATGACAGCACCAATCGGTACCGGACCGGTCGTCGTCGGCGTCCTGCCCGGCCTCGCTCCGGGGGTCATCGAGGTTGCGTCGTCCATCGCGCGCCGCTTCGGTACGACGCTGGTGTGCGTCAGCGTGGATGCATCGCTCATCGATGCCGGTACGCGCTCGGACGGGTCGGTGATGGTGGAACCGATCGACCCTGACACCGCTGACGCGACACCGCAGGGCTTGTCGGACAGTGACGAGGCGGCAGTACGTGCTGCCGCAACGACCTACGGCGTCGACGTCACGTTCGTCCCGGGTGTCGGGGATCCGAGCCGGGCACTGTCGCAGGTGGCCGAAGACCGCGACGCGGCGATGCTGGTCGTCGGGGCCAGGACGGGAGCGGGTCGAATCGCGGAGTTCTTCACGGGGTCGGTCGCGGCACGGCTGACCCATCAGCAGCACCGTTCAGTGCTCGTAGTGCCCGTTGATCCGGTCGGGTTCGATGCCCCATTGCCATGGGACACCCCGTGACCGGCCAGCTTGTTCTGCTCCGCCACGGACAGAGCACTGCGAACGCTGCCGGCACCTTCACCGGCTTGCGAGACGTCGCGCTGACCGAACAGGGCACCGCCGAAGCGAATCGGGCTGGGTTGCTACTTCTGCATGCGGGCATCCGACCGGACCTCGTGCTCACGTCGACGCTCGAGCGGGCGCTCCATACGGCGGAGCTCGTCACCGACGTCCTCGGACGTGATGCGCCGATCGAGTCGACGTGGCGGTTGAACGAGCGGAACTACGGCGCCCTCACCGGCATGTCCAAGCAGAATGCGCAAGCGGCGTTGGGGGCGGAGCAGTTCTTCGCTGTTCGCCGGACCCGCACGGGTCGGCCGCCACGCATGTCGATCCGCGCGTGGCTGGCGCTCCGGCGGACGACGGCGCTTCGTGGACTGCCGTGGGCGGCAGTTCGTCGAACCGAGACACTCTCCGACGTCATCCGCCGGGTCCAACCCGTCCTGTCGGACCGCATCACCCCGGCACTCCGCGACGGGCAGACAGTGCTCGTCGTCGCGCACGGCAACTCACTGCGGGCACTGTGTGCCTGCATGGACGGCCTGACTGACGGTGAGCTCGCGGACCTGAACCTCCCCACGGGCGAACCCCTGATCTACCGGTTCGACGGCGACGGCGGGTTCTGTCCGCGGGGTGGGAAGTACCTGCACCCGGCAGCACGAGCAGCAGCGGCAGCGGTCGCTGCGGAAGGTGGAACATGACCTCCCGAACGGACACGGACCTGCCCGATGGGCAGCTCCCGCCCGACCCGGACATCGACGCCAACGACCCGGAACGTATCGCCCGGCCAGTGCATCTGCGGTGGCGGTACCTCGGTGTCGTCGCACTCGGCGGCGCCATCGGTACCGCCGCACGCGACGGACTCAGCACCGCGTTCCCCGCTCAGCACGGAGTGTCCTGGGCGATCTTCTGGATCAACATCGCCGGCGCGCTCCTACTCGGTGTGCTGCTGGAACACCTCGCGCATCGCGGACCTGACGAGGGTCGCCGCCGGACACTGCGCCTGCTTCTGGGGACTGGTGTCCTCGGCGGGTTCACCACCTACAGCACCCTCGCGACCAGCACCGCGGTGTTATTCCTCGACGGCCGAGGGTTGGCCGGCACCGGGTACGGGCTCCTGACGGTCCTCGCCGGCGCGATCGCCACCGGTGGCGGCCTCGCGATCGCGGGCTTGGTCCGACCGAACGGAGCCACATCATGAGCGCCCTGGCCTTCCTCAGCGTCGCTGTCGCTGGCGGTGTCGGCGCGGCCGCACGGTTCTTCCTGGATGGTGCGATCAACCGGGGTCGGCAGTTCCGGCTCCCGGTCGGGACGCTGACGATCAACATCACCGGCTCGTTCCTGCTGGGCTTGATCACCGGCGCCGCCGGTCACCTCGGCGCTACCCCCGTCGCGGTGCTCGGAACAGGGCTCATGGGTGGCTACACCACGTTCAGCACCGCCAGCTTCGAGACCGTCCGCCTCGCACGCACCGGCCGCACCACCGCGGCTGCCGTGAACGGGCTTGGGATGCTCGTCGTCTCCGTCGCCGCAGCCGCCGGGGGCGTCACCCTCGGCACCCTCACTTGACCATCCGACTCGGAGAAGAACAGCTCATGCACTTCGACATCACGATCGAGATCCCCCGCGGCAGCGGCAACAAGTACGAGGTCGACCACACCACCGGACGGATCCGCCTGGACCGGGCGGTGTTCACCAGCATGGTGTTCCCGCAGGACTACGGCTCGATCGACGACACTCTCGGCGATGACGGCGACCCCCTCGACGCGCTCGTGCTGCTGCCCCGGCCCACGTTCCCCGGCGTCGTCATCGACGTCCGCCCGGTCGGGATGCTCCGCATGGTCGACGAGAACGGCGGCGATGACAAGATCCTCACCGTCCCCGCCGGAGACGTCCGCTTCGACCACGTCCAGGACATCACCGACGTCGCCGAGCCGGTCCTGGTGGAAATCGAGCACTTCTTCGCCCACTACAAGGAGATCGAGCACGGCAAGCACGTCACCACCAACGGGTGGGCGAACCGTGTCGACGCCGAAGCCATCATCCGCGCCGCACAGGAACGGTTCACCCCGCACCCCTGACCGGCACCCGCGCACCCGCGCACCCGCGCACCATCCAGTGCGCGCCCTGAACCGCCGCGGGGAGGCAACTGGCGCCCAGTGATCGCCAGGAGGTCGTCCCTCCGCCTCCCCGCGGCCCACACCCGCACGACGAACCCGAAAGGCGACAACCGCCATGAACGACTACATCAGCAACGTCCACCACACCACCCACCATCAGGGCGAGTACGTGACCCACACCAGCCGCCCCGTCACCATCAGCAGCCTGCACGGCTCCCGGATCCTCGACTCCCGCGGCTACCCAACGATCCAGGTGCATCTCGAGCTCGAGGACGGCACCGTCGTCACCGGCGACGCCCCCGCAGGCGCATCCACTGGCGCGCATGAGGCTGTCGAGCTTCGCGACGGCGGCAGCAGCTACGGCGGCCGCGACGTGAGCCAGGCACTGCACCTCATCACGGCGGACGTCGCACCGATGATCACCGGCCAGTCGTGGACCTCAATCGGGCAGGTCGACGCCGCCCTCGCTGCCCTCGACAGCACCCCGAATTACCGCCGGCTCGGCGCGAACAGTGTCGTCGCGACCTCGATCGCGATGGCACGCGCTCTCGCCGCCGCAGCGGAGCTGCCGCTCTGGCGTTGGATCGCAGACGTCACCGGCAGCACGCCTCGCTTGCCCGTCCCGCACTTCAACGTCCTCAACGGCGGAGCGCACGCAGCGAACGCGCTCGACTTCCAGGAGTTCATGATCGCCCCGGTGAACGCCGACACCATGACCGACGCGGTTCGGATCGGGTCAGACGTCTACCACGCACTGGCGGCACTGGTCCGGGAACGGTTCGGCAGTCTCGGTCTCGGCGACGAAGGTGGCTTCGCGCCATCGATCGCCGCGCCCGAGGAGGCCCTCGACCTCCTCGTCGCCGCGATCAGTGCCGCTGGCTACGAGCCCGGCGTCGACACCGTCGCGATCGCACTCGACCCGGCGGCGAACGAGTTCGCGCTCGGTGACGGTAGCTACCGGGTCGTGGACCGCCGGCTCGACCGCGCAGGCATGGTCGACTACTACCGCGACCTCATCAGCCGGTATCCGATCCGGAGCATCGAAGACGGCTTCTCCGAAGATGACCACGGCGGCTGGAAGGCGATGTCGTCCGCGCTCGGCGGCATGCTCCAGATCGTCGGCGATGATCTCTACGTCACCGATCCGCAGCGCATCCGCGACGGCGGGAAGGACGGGCTCTCGAATGCAGCGCTCATCAAGCCGAACCAGATCGGCACCGTCTCCCAGACCCTCGACGCGATCGGCGTCGCACGCTCGCTCGGGATGCGGAGCATGGTGTCGCACCGGTCCGGGGAAACCACCGACACGTTCATCGCGGACCTCGTCGTCGGCAGCGGAACCGGACAGATCAAGTCCGGCGCCCCCGCCCGCGGAGAACGCGTCGCGAAGTACAACCGGCTCACCGAGATCGCGGAGAACAATCCGGAGCTGCCCTACGGGCTGCGCTGACCCCGACCGGCCACCTCGTGGGCGACGCGCAGGAAAGCAGAACCAGCTGGCTGGGGCTCTCCCGACCAGATCGCCCGCAACGGCCGGGCAAGTGGCGGCCCGGCGAGCGGGACCCGCACCAGCGACCCGTCGTTGATGTCGGCGGCGACCGTGCGAAGGCTCATCACCGCCGGTGCGATTCCGGCCTGTGCGTTCGCCCGGATGATGCTCGTGGTCTCCAGCACCGCGGCCGGAACCGACATGCTCAAACCGGCCTCCCTGAGCCATGCGGCGAGGGTCGCGCGAGTCCCGGAACCTTCTTCCCGCAGGAGCAGAGCCGTCGCCGCCAGGACCTCCGCAGTGATCCCGGTCGACCGAGCCCAGGGATGGTCCGGCGCAACGACGACCGCGAGCTCATCGTCCGCGATCACCTGCGCGGACACACCTGCCGCCACCACCGGGGTCTCCGTGAACCCGAGGTCCGCGCCACCCGACTGCACGAGATCCGCCACCGCGGCGGAGTTGCCCGCGATCAGACGCACCCGCACGTCGGGTTCACGGCGGCGGAATTCGAGCAGCCAGCCCGGCAGCAGCAGCTCCGCGATGGTCTGTGACGCCGCGACGACGAGCGAACCCGTCGGAGCCCGCAGCACAGCCACTCCTGCCTCGAGGTGGCGAGACGCGTCGAGGACCGGTCCGGCCAGCCCGACGACGAGCCGGCCGGTCTCGGTCAGCACCGACCCCGTGGTCGAGCGGTGCACCAACAAGTGACCGACCATGCGCTCGGCGACCCGGATCCGAGCAGACACTGCCTGTTGCGTGACGCCGAGCGCTCCAGCGGCAGCGGAGAGCGAGCCGGTCTCGGCGACGCGTGCGAGCACGTCGAGTGTGTCGAGGTCGAGCGTTCGGTCCGTGAGTCGCCGTAGTGTCACAATCAACGATTGTGCCCCGCCAAGAGGTTCCCGGTACCGCCAGAGGCAGGATTCGCGCAGGCTTGGCCCATGACAACGCTCCGCACCGACCCTGCACCCGCGAACGGTAGCCAGCTGCCCCAACGGCCGCAGACGGCGTTGTTCCGCGATCTGGAGCGGCCGGGCCTGATCGTGTCGAATCTCACACCGAACTGGTTCGCGTCGATCATGGGCACGGGCATCGTCGCCGTCGCAGCTGCGTCACTCCCACTGCAGTTCCCGGGACTCCGGTTCGCGGCGACGGTCGTGTGGGCGATCGCCGCGGTGCTCCTCGTCGCCCTCACGATCGCGACGGTGCTGCACTGGATCCGCTACCGGAGCACCGCAGCCGGGCACCACCTCAACCCGGTCATCTCCCACTTCTACGGCGCACCACCGATGGCGTTCCTCACCGTCGGCGCCGGGACACTCCTGCTCGGCAAGGACTGGATCGGCCTGCCCGCCGCCGTGACCATCGACTGGGTCCTGTGGACCATCGGCACCATCGGAGGACTGCTCACGGCAGTCCTGGTGCCGTACCTGGCGTTCACCCGCCACGAGAACAAGCCCGACTCCGCGTTCGGCGGTTGGCTGATGCCGATCGTCCCGCCGATGGTGTCCGCGTCCACCGGCGCGCTCCTCCTGCCCTACGCCCCCGCCGGACAGTGGCGCGAGACACTGCTGTGGTCCTGCTACGGCTTCTTCGGCCTCAGTCTCGTGACGTCGCTGGTCGTGATCACGTTGATCTGGAACCGGCTCGCGCTCCACAAGGTCGGTGCCGCCGGAATGGTGCCGACCCTGTGGATCGTCCTCGGACCGGTCGGACAGTCGATCACGGCGGTGAACCTCCTCGCCTCGAACGCCCCCACCGTCGTCGACGAATCCACCGCCCACGCGCTCCTGATCGTGGCGCTGGTGTACGGGTTCGCGATGCTCGGCTTCGCGCTGCTGTGGACCGTCATCGCCCTCGCCGTGACTGTCCGGACCGCCCGCGAACACCTGCCGTTCAGCCTGACCTGGTGGTCGTTCACGTTCCCCGTCGGCACCTGCGTCACCGGACTCAACGGGCTCGCCCTGCACTCAGGCCTGACCGTCGTTGCCGTCCTCGCCGTCATCTACTACGCCGGCCTCGTCGCCGCATGGATCACCGTTGCCCTTCGCACCTTTCACGGATCCGTCATCCGTGGCACCCTGCTGGCACCGCCACAGCCGGCATGAGTACCCCCGAGGAACTCGCTGACGTTCGATCGCTGAACGGTCTCGCGGAGACGTGGCGGACCGCGCCCGACGGCAGCCGACGGTTCGTCCCGAGCTTCGACCCACGATCCGGCGGCAGGTCCAGCCGCGTCCTGGTCCTGATGCAGTCGCCCGGCCCCCAGACCATCGCCGCAGCGCACGCAGCTATCTGCAGCGAGGACAACCCGGGCCCGACCGCGGCCGCGTTCCGAGCAGCCCGTATCGAGTCCGGACTCGCACGCGGCGAGTACGTCCGCTGGAACCTCATCCCATGGGAACTGCCCGACCGCGTGCGACTCGCGGACATCGACGAGGGGCGGCATGCCCTTGCCACACTGCTCGCGGCCCTCCCCGCGCTCACTGCGATCGTCACGTACGGGGCCGTCGCCCTCGACGGCGTCATGCGACACCTCACCCTGGACGAGCACCCCCGACTCCTCCCGGTCATCGCAGCACCACATCCGTCTCCCGCCAACGGCCGCCACCGCTCGGAACAACACTTCCGTTCCGTGCAAGCACTCCGGCTCGCCGCGCGAGCGCAACAGACGTAGCAAATACGAACGATTCCGCTACAACTATCCGTACCGGCGGTCAGTCAGGGTGCGAGGCGCCGTGTCTTGTAGCGGAACCCAGTCCCAGAATCTACGTGCCGCCACTACCCCTCCTGGTCGAGTTTCGCTACGTTCTCTTCATGGGTCACCTTCTCGGGTACGCGCGCGTGTCCACCACAGACCAGGACGCGTCGCTGCAGATCGACGCGCTCAACGCCGCTGGCTGCTACCGCGTGTTCGTCGACACCATGTCCGGGTCGCTCCAACACCGGCCCGAGCTCGACAAGCTCCTCGACCAGCTCCGCCCCGGCGACACTCTTGTCGTCTGGCGACTCGACCGGCTCGGCCGGTCCATCCGGCACCTCATCGATCAGCTGCACGCTCTCGCCGAGCGCAGCATCGGGTTCCGGTCCCTGCAGGAGACCATCGACACCACCTCGCCCGGCGGCCGGCTCGTGTTCCACGTCTTCGCCGCGTTGGCGGAGTTCGAACGGGACCTCATCAAGGAACGCACCAACGCCGGCCTCGCCGCCGCTCGAGCCCGCGGCCGCACCGGCGGCCGACCATCTCGGCTCTCCGCGGACCAGGTGCGCACCGCACGCCGGCTCTACGAACAGCAGGACATGACCGTCGCGCAGATCGGCGACGTGCTCGGCGTTAGCCGCACCACCATCTACCGTGCACTCGCGAAGCACGCCGAGCCCGTCGCGGCGCGACGAACCAAGCCTTCCCCAACGATGTAGCTGGCCATGGACGCGAGCGAGCGGTGGGGCATCCTTCGACTGCACGTCGAGGACGCCATCCCGCTCGCCACCCTGGCCCGCACCACGGGCGTCGCTGAGCGCACCCTGCAACGCTGGCTGGCCCGCTACCGAACCGGCGGATACCCGGCTCTCGCCGACGGCACCCGCACCGATCACGGCGCCCGACGGACGGCACCGGAACTGGTGCGCCTGATTGAGGGGCTCGCACTCACCAAGCCACGACCCTCGATCGCCACGATTCACCGCCAGGTCGACAATTACTGCACCAAACGAGGTCTCTCGGCGCCGTCATACTCCGTTGTGCGGTCGATCGTGAACGGGCTTGATCCCGGGATGGTGACGCTCGCGCTTGAGGGGCCCGCGTCATATCGGGACAAGCACGAACTGCTGCTCCGACGTCGTGCGGATCGCCCCAACGCGATCTGGCAGGCGGACCATACGATGCTCGACCTGCTCATCGTCGGACCCGACGGCAAGCCCGAACGGCCGTGGTTGACGGTGATCCTCGACGACTACTCCCGCGCGGTCTGCGGGTACATGGTGTTCCTCGGCGCCCCATCCGCCGCGAACACCGCGCTCGCGCTCCGGCAAGCGATCTGGCACAAGCCGGAACCGGACTGGCCTGTCTGCGGGATCCCAGACGTGCTCTACACAGACCACGGGTCCGACTTCACCAGCCACCGAATCGGCGACACCGCCGCCGTGCTGCACCTCCGCATCATCCACTCGCAGGTCGCTCGCCCCCAGGGCCGCGGGAAGATCGAGCGGTTCTTCGGCACCATCAACACCGAGCTGCTCCCAACGCTCCCCGGCCACCTCGCACCCGGATCCTCGGCGCCGACGCCGGCGCTGGATCTCGCCGGTGTCGACAGTGCCATCAACACGTTCATCCGCCGCTACAACGCCCGCATCCACCGCGAGCTCCGGAAGAGCCCACTGGAAGCGTGGATCGCAGACGGGTGGCTGCCACGAATGCCGGACTCCCTCGAGCAGCTCGACGGGTTCCTGCTCACCGTCCCGACCACGCGCGTCGTGCAACGAGACGGCATCCACTTTGAAGGGCTCCGCTATACCGCAACCACTCTCGCACCCTTCGTGGGCAGCACCGTCAGCGTCCGGTACGACCCCCGCGACGTCACCGAGATCCGTGTCTTTCACCGCGACGCGTTCCTGTGCACCGCGATCAGTACCGCGCATCAGACCGAGACCATCAGTCTCAAGCAGATCCAGGCCGCCCGGAACGCGCAACGAAGAGCCCTGCGCGGGCAGATCCGCGAACGCATCGCGATCGTCCGCCCGACACCCGATGATCACACCCCACCAGCACCCGCACCGGATCAACCGCGACTAAAGACCTACGAGGAGGACCGGTCATGACGAGCCAGTTCATAATCACGAAGGAACACCGTCGCTTCGCGGAGTTCGCCGACGCCGTCCGGAAGCAGAACACCATCGGCGTCTGCTTCGGCCCCGCTGGCGTCGGCAAAACCCTCTCCGCACGCCGCTACGCCCACTGGGACAGCATCGGCCCGTTCATCGCCAGATGGGCCGCACGCAGCGAAGACGACACGAAGATCTACGCCGCCGCCCACCGAGCCCGCACCGTCTTCTACACGCCCGAGGTCTCCGCCACGATGCGCGCCCTGCAGGACGACCTCCGGCACGACATGCTCCGCACCGAACGCTGCATCGAGGAACACCTCCTGCACCAGGGTCGCCACTTCGACCACGCACACGGCCCCAACCCGTCCCTGCTCGAGCTGATCATCATCGACGAGTCCGAACGCCTCACCGGCAACGCGATCGAGTGGCTCCGCGACCAATACGACCGCACCGGCATCGCGATGATCCTCATCGGCATGCCCGGCATCGAGAAGCAGTTCAGCCATTACCCGCAGCTCTACAGCCGCCTCGGTTTCGCCCACCAGTACCGTCCGCTCGGCCACGACGAGCTGCTCTTCGTCCTCGAACGTCAATGGCGCAAGCTCGGCAAGACGCTCGACCCCGACGACTTCACCGACGCGCAAGCCATCGCCGCCGTCGAACGCATCACCCGCGGCAACTTCCGGCTCCTTGAGCGCCTCCTCCCTCAGATCCAACGCGTCCTGAAGATCAACGAGCTCGACGTCATCACCAACGACGTCGTCGAGGCCGCCCGCAGCACCCTCGTCATCGGCACCACCTGACCGGACACCGATCGCAGCGAAAACGACGACTCAGAGTGAGGCTGCTCACAGGCGTTGCCTTGCGCTGCGTTAGTCGCTGTGGGCACTCCATCAGCGATTGCAATCCTGATCTGGACTGGTGTCAGGTGGAGTCGCACGCGTTCGGCAGCTGTGCTCATCGGCGTACTGCTCGCAGCCTCATTCCCTATCGGGGTGGCCCTCTCGACGTTCAGCAGCTGAACGCCGAGAGGACCAGCGACTCTCAGTTTGGGTAGGCGCAGAAGTACGACGCGTCTGCCACGGTGGGAGACGAGGTGGGGGGTGCACCATAATTCTCCCATTGCCCGGACATAGCGTCCGCGGCGTACCGGTCTCCATCGTTCGCGATGGAGTCCCAAAAGCCGTCCCAGTGACCGGGTACAGCCAGTGAGCGGCCATCATGCGCAGCGGTTCGTCCTGTGCCAGCCGACAGACGGATTCCTCTTTCATTTTGGTTCCGCACGGTGGACAGCCCGATAGACCGTCGCTCGGCCCACTCCAAATAGCTCAGCGAGGTCACTGGTGGTGTGACTGCCAGCGCGGTGTAGCTGGACCAGGTGCTTTTCCTGCGCCTTGTTGAGCTTGGGCTTGCCTCCGCGCAGCTTCCCGGCAGCCTTCGCGATCGCCATCCCCTCGCGGGTTCGTGCCCGGATGAGGTCCGCCTCGAACTCGGCGACCATACCAAGCACGTTGAACAGGAGCCGGCCCACGGGGTCCGTCGGGTCGTAGACCGCTCCCCCGAGATTCAGCGCCACGCCCTTCTTCGTGAGCTCGTCCGCGATGTCGGTTGCATCTCGGAGAGAACGAGCAAGCCGGTCGAGTTTCGTAACCACGAGAGTGTCACCTGCGCGGACCGCTGCGAGGGCGGTGCGGAGGCCAGGACGTTCACGCGACGTTCCCGACATGCCGTGGTCGACGTGCACGTTCAGATCCTCAACGCCGAGGGCATGCAGACCATCGCGCTGCGCCGCGAGATCTTGTCCGGAGGTCGAGACGCGGGCGTATCCGATCAGCATGATGGCAACTGTACTGTCAGCCCTACCCTCTCCGGGCAATTTCGCGGGACAGTCTGTTGAGACTTGACGAACCTAAGCGTTGCCTGCGTTCTTGATCCGCTCTCCCAACGCCGCAGGTGTGTCCGGGGAGCGACCGGCTGTCGGAACAGCGTCAGGGCCACCGTTCCAACCGACAACTCACGAATTCATTTTGCACTTGACTGTTTAGTACTCACGTCTTAGTGTGAGGTCATGGCCGACACGAGCAGTCCCCGCATCCGCAGCTTCGACCTGTTCCGGTCGATCATGCAAGCACAGCGGAAGGCTGCAGAGGAGTGGGTCCGTGCCCGCGGGTTGACCTTCGAGCAGGCGGTCGTGATCGGGTACCTCGAGCAGGTCCCGGGTGCGAAGCAGCGGGACATCGCGGACATGAGCAAGACGACGCCGGCGAACATCTCGCTGATGCTCAAGGTGCTCGAAGGTCGCAGCCTGGTCGAACGGCGCACGGAGAACGGCGACGAACGGAGCAAGCGCGTCTACGCCACTGCGACCGGCATCGCACTCATCGCCGGTTTGAATGAGGCCGTGGCTGAAGTCGACGAAGGCATCTTCGCTCCGTTGACCCCGGCCGAGCAGCACACGCTCGAGGCGTTGCTCGACAAGGTCAACGCGGCACTCCCGGCCTACCAGCCCTGACCACGCCTCGCGCATCTCACGCCAGCTATCCGGCTCGGCGCTCCTCGTCGCGCCCTCGACACGGACTTTCCGTGTCCCGAGACGCCGCGCACCCATGAAGAAGGAGAACGACATGACAACGAGCACCACGTTCGGTTCCGACACGACGGCCTGGGCAGCCACCTGGGGGCAGGCGCTGCCCGACGTCCGCTCCGACAGTGAGACATTCACCGACGTCAGCCTGCGCTCGACGCTGCGCGTCGGCATCGGTGGCGAGCAGGTGCGCCTCGAGTTCAGCAACGAGTACGGCGATCAGCCCCTGGTGATCGGTCACGCGGCGGTCACCACGAACGGCCGGACGGCGTTCGCCCGGTTCGACGGCGCGGACGGTGTGACCATCCCGGTCGGCGAAGCGGCGTTCACAGACGCGATCGACCTGGACGTCCCGGACCACGCGGTTGTGAACGTCGACTTCCATCTCCCGGAAAGGACGGCGTTTCCGCCGCTCTACGGCAGCTGCAGCGAGTTCACCTGCGATATGTCCGAGCGCGGCGATCACGTCGGCGCGACTGACTTCCCAGCCGTCACCGCGCCACCGTTCCCGATGCCGGATGACGCGCAGATCTCCGTGCACGAGAGTGGCCCGTTCCTCCGCAGCGTCGACGTCGCATCCGCCACACCGCGCGCCGTCGTCGTGTGCCTGGGTGACTCCATCACCGCGATGGGCTGGCCCGAGGCAGCTGCGAGCCTCCTCCCAGCCGATTCCAGCATCTCGATCGTCAATCGGGGCATCCCCGGCAACCGGCTCCGGCTCGACGCCGGCACCACGAACCTCTCCAACGGCCGGGCCGGGCTGAACCGGTTCCCGGTCGACGTCCTCGGCACCTCCGGCATCGCCTACGTGATCGTCGCCCTCGGCACCAACGACCTCGGCCTGCCTGGCGAGTTCGAACCCCTCGACGAACTCCCCACAGCGGCAGAGCTGATCGCCGGATATGACGCGATCCTCAACGGCGCCGTCGCTGCAGGCATCGGCGCGAGCGTCGCAACCATCGGACCCCGGAATGGTTCCGACAACTACGACGACGAGCGGGAACAGATCCGGACCGCCGTCAACGACTGGATCCGCGGCCTCGGTGCGAACTGCATCGACTTCGACGCGTCTCTCCGCAACCCCGCCTCCCCGTTGGAGCTCGAGAACCGGTACGACAGCGGCGACCACCTCCACCCCAGCGACGCCGGCCAGGCCCAGCTCGGCCGCACCGCGATCAGCGCACTGCAGCAAATGCTCCTCTGAACCGCACCCATCCGCGACACGACACGACACGACACGACGAAGGAAAACTCATCATGAACATGAACATGAACATGAACATGAACATGACCACGAACACCGAACTCGCAGCCCGCGACCGCGACGTCGTCGCCGGCTTCTACGGCGCGATGACCCGCGCCGAGCAGAACGGCGGCTTCAGCCCCGACGACCTCGCCCGCGTCCAAGACTTCTTCGAAAACGAACGAGAGGTCGAGATCAACCTCCCCGCCCCGGTCGGCGGGACCTTCCGCGGTCCCGACGACATCGCCATCGGCCGACACCGCATGCACGAACTGTGTGGCTTCACCCACCGTGACCACACCCAGGACGAGAACATCGCCGATGGCCCCGGACGCGTCATCTGCATCGGCGTCAACCACGGCGAAGACACCGAGGGCACCCCGTGGTCGATGACCGTCATCGAACTCGTCGACCTCGAGGACGGCAAGGTCATCCGCAAGCGCGTGTTCTTCCAGGACGCCGAGTTCCTCGGCGAGATCGCCCGGAAGCGTGAAGCACTCATCAAGGACCGCCTCATCGACGACTACTGGCGCACCGACAACCCCCTCATCGCGCTCCGCACCACCGGAACAATGCCCGCCTGACATCTTCTAGACAGACCCCACAGCCGTGAGCGCCGTGATGACCGATGGGTGCCACGGCATGCCTGTCGTACCGCGGTACCACTCGGCTCGCATGTCGGTACGACGATCCGACGCGGGCGCATGAGGTGCCTTCCTAGCGTCGGAACATGACCCCGAGCCCCCGAAGCACCGACCCGCTGCGTCGTTCTCTCGCTCTGACCGGCTGCTGGGCTGCGGCGCTCGGCATCGCTCTCATCTGGTTCGCCCGCAGTCGCGTCGACCGGCCCGTCTACGTCAGCGAGCTCGGTGCCGACGGCGAGCCCACAGCGGCTCTGTTCGAGGTGGCCCTGCTGCTCGTCGTCGCCGCTGGCGCGTGCGTGGCGTGGGCCGGGCGGGGCATCCGGTCATCACTTCCCGCGCTCCGGGCCTGGTCGGTCTCCACCTCGATCGGGGCAGCGTCTGTTCTGTTCCTCGTGGCCTCGCAGGTGCCGTGCACCGCAGGGTGCCCCCTGCCGGTGGGTTCTGCGGCGACCGTGCAGGACGCCGTGCACACGTCCGCGGCCGTGGTCGGGTTCGGTGCGGCGTGCGTGGCGATGCTGCAGGCGGCGTGCGCGTCGGGACGCCGTGCGCTGCGCCTCCTCTCGTCCGTCTGCGGCGTTGCGGTCGCAGGGATCGCCGCGACCGGTGGTCTCCTGTCCGTCGCGGGCGTGGCGACGGATGTCGGCGGCTGGCTCGAGCTGATCGCGACGTCGATCGCGATCTCGTGGCTCATGGTCTTCGGCGCGACCTCGGCGTTCGAGGCGGGACGATGGGCCGGAGCAGGAGCGCCCGTCCGGCGTCGGCGCACGACGGCCGACACGTCTGCGTAGGGTCGGAGAATGCCCGACCGACGCCCCGCCGAGGTGCCCGCCGACGTGCCGGCCGACTCGGCGCCCCCTCGACCTCCCGGCCGCGTCCGCGCGTCGATGGCTCGCCACCCGCGCGCCGTGGACGCCGCCGTCGCCGCGGCCTACTTCATCGTCGCCGGCTTCGGCCTGGCCAGCGAGTACCTGGCGACCGGCGTCGGGCGCCCCCTCGCGGCCGACGTCGCGGTGACGATCGCCCTCGTCGTCGCGACCGTCGCGCTCCTCGCCCGTCGGCGGCGCCCTGCCCTGACCTGGGGCGTGGTCCTGGCCACGACGATCGTCACGGCGTTCGCCGACGGCGGGCTCGACCCCGGCGGCGTCTCGCTGGCCCTCTATGCCCTGGCCGTGCACCGCTCGTCGCGCGGCGCCTGGCTCGGGTTCGGCGTCACGGTCCTCGTGGGCGCCGCCGTCGTCCCAGCTGCCGCGCTCGCTCGTTCCGGCGCCGGCGCCGGCGACGTGAGGCTCGTGAGTCCCGTCTTCGTCCTCGTGACCCTCGTCGCTGTGCTGATCGGCGTCGCCGTCGGCGGTCGCCGTCGCTGGGTCGCGGCTCTGATCGACCGGGCCGAGCGACTCGAGCGCGAACGGGACCAGCGAGAGCGTCTCGCGACCGCCGCCGAGCGCGCCCGCATCACCCGGGAGATGCACGACATCGTCGCCCACGGCATCTCGGTGATGGTCTCGCTGGCGGACGGCGCGGACGCGCTGGCCGAGAAGGACCCGGCGCGGTCACGGGCCGCCCTCGGCGACATCGTCGACGTCGGCCGCCGCTCACTGACCGACATGCGGCGGCTGCTCGGGGCCCTCGACGACGAGTCGACGACCGACCTCGGCCCCGCCCCCACCGTCGCCGGCCTCCCCGCCCTCGTGGAGTCGTACCGCTCGGCCGGGCTGCCGGTCACGCTCGAGGCGTCCGGCACCGCGCCGCGGTCCGAGGGAGTGCAGACCGCTGTCTACCGCATCGTGCAGGAAGCCCTCACGAACGCGCTCCGCTACGCGGACCGACCGGAGGAGGCGCGGGTCGCCATCGCGTACGGGCCGCCGGTTTCGGTCGTGGTCACCGACGACGGTCGTGGAGTGGCCGAGGGAGGGACGCCGTCAGGCTCGTGCCGCGGCCTCGTCGGCATGCGCGAGCGCGCTCGGCTCTACGGCGGCTCGGTCGAGGCAGGTCCGCAACTCGGCGGCGGGTGGCGGGTGGCCGCCGTGCTGCCAGATGTCGAGGAGGAACGACTGTGACCGCGATCTCGGTGCTGCTGGTCGACGATCAGGAGCTCGTTCGCCGCGGGCTCGCGATGATGATCGACTCGACCGACGATCTCGTCGTCGCCGGTGAAGCGTCATCGGGCGATGAGGCGATCCACCTCACCGGGGAGCTCGCGCCGGACGTCGTGGTGATGGATGTCCGCATGCCCGGGACGGACGGCATCGAGGCGACGCGGCGGATCGTGCGGCAGCATCCGCCGAGCCGGGTACTGATCCTCACGACTTTCGACCTCGACGAGTACGCCTTCGGAGGGCTGCGCGCCGGGGCGAGCGGGTTCCTGGTGAAGACCGCGCCCCGGGCTGAGCTCCTGGGTGCCATCCGGGCCGTCGCCGCCGGGGACGCCGTGGTGTCGCCACGCGCGACGCGGGCCGTGCTCGAGCTCGCCATCGCGCACCTCCCGCGGGGCGGGGCGGGCACGCCCCCGACGTTCGACGCCCTCACGGACCGAGAACGCGAGGTCTTCATCGCCGTGGCGCGTGGGCTCAGCAACCCCGAGATCGCCGAGAAGTTGGCCCTCAGTGAGTCGACGGTGAAGACCCATGTGGGCCGGGTGCTGGCCAAACTAGACCTGCGCGACCGAGTGCAGATCGTCATCACGGCCTACGAGTCCGGACTCATCTAGTACCGCCGACGACGTCAACGATCATGTGGCAGCAATGAACCGTTGACCGATCGGCTATCGAGACAGGCAACGAACCATCAGACAACGGGGCTGGGCGGAGTGAGGACGGATTGTATTGCTGGCCCCACGGTCTCGACGATGCGGTCA
>NZ_LMMJ01000004.1 GCF_001422205.1 Curtobacterium sp. Leaf261 | reverse complement strand
CCCGCAAGACACTGGACTACCGCACCCCGGCAGAATCATTCGAGCAGCTACTCTCGGACCCAAAACAACCACCCGTTGCAACGACCCCTTGAATCCGCCGATCGAGCATCGGGCTGCTTCACGTCGTACGCTCGCCGCATGCGACGCGTTCTCGACTTCCTCGGCATCACCCGGGCCAAGGGATCACCTCGCCCCAAGCTGTTCACGGCGATCGTCGGTGGGTTCGGCTTGTTCCTCGTCATCTTTGGCGGCGCGGTGATCGCAGGGAACGTGGAGTCCGGCCACCCCACGCCAATCTGGATCGGTGGCACACTGATCGCGGTTGGCCTGGTGTGCTGGATCGTCGAAGCCGTTCTAAGTAGTCGCACGGCCGGCGGCGGGCCGTCTCAGTAGCCGATCCGTAGGCGGACGCGGCAGTATCGCTGGCGCTGCCTGTCCGGTGCTCGATGCCATGCTGACGCCATGGACCACAGCATCGTCACCGAGCACGTCACGTCTCGAGACGGCACCTCGATCGGCTACCTCCGCCAGGGCACCGGACCAGGCATGGTCCTGGTGCGGGGCGCGATGGCTGACGTCCACGCCTACCGAGACCTCGCCCTCGCCCTGTCTCCGTCGTTCACGGTCATCACCGCCGAACGACGCGGCCGCGGCATCAGCCCGCGCCCGTACACCGCCGACCACACCATCGCCCGCGACGTCGAGGACCTCGACGCGATCATGACCGCGACCGGCGCGATCAAGCTGTTCGGGCTCAGCTCCGGCGCCGTCATCGCTCTGGAGGCGACACGCACCCTGCCCCAGGTGGAGCGGCTCGCGGTCTACGAGCCCCCGTTCTACCGCGACGGCATCGACCGCGACGGCATCCGCCGACTCAACACCGAGATCGAGCGCGGACAGTCCGGGGCTGCACTCATCGATGCGCTCGTCACTGCAGGGACCGCACCGGCGCTCATCGCGCGAGCGCCGCGGGTCCTCGCCCGCGCTGCGGGCCGTGTCGTCCTCGCACTCCAGTCCCGGCAGCGGGGGCCGGCGCCATCGCTCCGCGACCTCCTGCCAGGCGTCCGCTACGACTTCCACGACGTCGCCGAACGCGACGGTCACATCCAGGAGCACGCGAGCATCGACCGTCCGGTGCTCCTGCTCAGCGGAACCGCGAGCCCCGCGTTCCTTCGCACCGCGATCCGAGACCTCGCCGGCATCGTCCCCGACGCACGGCACGTGGAGTTCGACGGACTCGGACACGACGGCCCCTGGAACGGCGGCGGTACCGCGGAGATCAGCGCAGCACTCCGTACCTTCTTCACACCCTGAACCGGCGGCAGCAGCGTCTCGATAGCCGATCTGCTACTGGGCGGAGCCCCGTCGCCGCGCCGCGCGGCCGGCTGGTCACATCGCGAGGAGCTGCGCGTTCCGGGCTGCGATCTGCTCGTCGGTGTCCGGGGAAATCATCGGCAACCCGAACTCCTCGGTCTCCGACTGGATCTTCTCCGCGGTGGGGCGGAAGGTCCGCTCGTACTCTGCGAAGGCGGCGAGGACATCGCCGCCGGCCGTGACGAAGGCGTCATACAGCGCGGTCGCGCCGAGGATCGCGACGGACCCGCCCATGCCGGCGGCGGGTGAGGGGCAGTACGCGGCATCACCAACGAGCGCGATCCGGCCCGCCGACCACGCGGGCAGCCGGTTCTGGCTCAGCTTGTCGAAATAGAAGTTGTCGGCACTCAGGGCCTGGTTGAAGACGTCTGAGAACGGCTGTCCGGCGTCGGCGAACACCTCGCGGATGATCTGCTTCTGGGCCTCGACGTCGTGGTGGTCGTACGCGATCTCCTCGTCGGACTGGAACATGAACACCACGTCGGTGCTGTGCTCGTACGAGTTCAGCAACAGCGTGCGGCCGGGTGCGTTCTGGATGCGCGACGTCCACGGCTGGATGAACATATCCTGGACGACCGTGACGGATGTGTAGTGGTGCAGGAAATGGCTGTAGTCCGCTTCCGGACCGAACCAGAGCCGCCGCACGGTGGAGTGGTTGCCGTCGCAGCCGAAGACCATCGCGAACTCCCGCTCCGGCCCGTGACGGAACGAGGCCCGCACTCCGCCGGGTGTCTCGGTGAGTGCGGTGATCGAGTCGCCGAACGTCACCTCGACGGTGTCCGCGATCTCGGCGAACAGGATGTCGAGGAGGTCATCTCGGTGGACCTCGACGTCGTCGAAGCGGTGAATCTCGTAGTCGTCGATGACGATGCTCTCATCCGACGCATCCGGGTCAGCGGTCACGACGGGGGTGCCGTCGAGGTCGGCGATCACGGTGGTCCGCGGCGGCAGTGCCTTCGCGCGGACCGCCGTGAGGACGTCCATCCGCTCGAAGATCTCCATCGCGTCGCGCCGGAGGTCGACGGGCGTCCCGCCCCTGCGAAGACCCTGCGCCTGCTCCACGATGGTGACCTCGTACCCGAGGCGCCGCATCCAGATCGCTGTCGTCACTCCCGCGAAGCTCGCTCCCGAGATGAGGACCCGGTCGGGCTGCTGTGTGGTTCCCGTGCTCATCTTGTGTTCCTCCCTGGCGGACCGCCAAGACCGATTCTGGAGTGACTCTATTTTTTCAGCATAGCACCGTTCTTGGAGTGACTCCACGTTTGTGGGAGGATGGCGTCGTGCAGGATCAGATGGGTCTCCGGGAGCGCAAGAAACTCGAGATGCGGCAGCGGCTGGCCGATGTCGCCGCGCAGCTCTTCATGGATCGCGGGTACGACGCCGTGGCAATGTCGGACGTTGCGAGAGCCGCTGGGGTGGCAGACCAGACCGTCTACAACTACTTCCCGACGAAGTCGAACCTGGTGCTCGACCGAGCCGACGACATGCTCGAACGCGCACAGCGCGCCGTCCTCGAGCGGGCTTCAGACACAACCCCGGCTGAGGCGCTGAGCGTGCAGGTGCACGGCGATATCGACCACTTCGCGGCACGCGATGCCGTCTTCGCGCGCGGAGAGTTCCCCGCGCAGTCAGTGGTCAGCGACTCGCTCCGCCGCTATGCGTTGGAGTTCCGCCAGAACCAAGCCGAGGCAATCGCTGCAGCCATCGGGCAGACGGATCCGGACGTGCCCGCTCTCGTCGCCCGCGTGCACGCCAGCGCACTCACGACCGTGATGCAAGCGGTCACCGACCGTATCGGGGCAGCGATCCTGTCCGGAGCAGACCTCGCCGCGACCGCCCGCGAGCTCCATGTCGACGCGGACGTCGCCCTCACGGATGCTTCGAACACGTTTCGATCAACGATGGCACGATTCTCAAGACCCGCCTGACGCTAACGCGAGCAAGCGACTCACCGCTTTCGGGCGCCGAGCTGGCCTGTCGGGCCGCCGGCAGATCAGGTTGACGCATCGTCTCAGTAGCCGACCGGCTACTGGGACGTCGAATCGTGGCGCCGTTCTTCGCGTAGTTGACGATTCACTGTCCGCATGCTTGCGGTGAGAGCTGCCACCGTCTCGACAACGAGCGCCACTTGTACTGGGTCGAACGCGTCGAGGACGGCCTGGACGTTCGGTGACGCCTTGGCTGCGAACTGCTCAGTCCGAGTCCGGGCTTTCTCCGTTGGGCGCAGGGAGACGATGCGGCGGTCTCGGCTTTCACGTGTGCGCGTGATGTGCCCGCCACGTTCAAGCCGAGCCACGAGGGCGTTCGTTGCACTGGACGTCATCCCGATGCGCTCTGACAGACGCACAGCAGACAGAGGCGTCCCATCACGATCTGCCCACACGATGTCGGCCAGGGCTGTGCCATCGGTGGTCGGAAGGCTCATCGCGTCCGCGAACAGCACCGTGAACTCCGCAAACGCGACCACGTAACCGCGCAGCTCCCCGATCATCGTCGATCCCGAGTTGGCCATGCCCCCACGATAGCGGAAGCGTCACCATAGAGTCACTCCATCATGGAGTGACTAGAGTGGCGGGACCAGTCAATGCGCTGCATCCTTCAAGGGAGACACATCATGCGCCACGCTCGTTCTCGATTCCGTTCGCCGGTCGACCGGTTGCTTGGCCTCGGCCCGGCTACGCATCGCTTCGAGATACACCGTGATCTTCGAGTGGCGATGGGTGACGGTGTGGAGCTCGCCACGACACGGTACGCACCGCGGGGCCAGACCCGTGGGCCCGTGATCCTCATCAGGACGCCCTACGGTCGCGAAGGGCGGCTCTGGAGCTACTTGCTACCACGACCGTTCGCCGCCCGGGGGTACCAGGTGGTGGTGCAGGACGTCCGCGGCACGTTCGACTCCGACGGAGTGTTCGAGCCCGGTCGTCACGAGCGTGCCGACGGCACGGCAACGGTCGCCTGGCTCCGGGACCAACCATGGTGCGATGGCCGGGTGGTCATGACGGGCGGCAGCTACCTCGGCACGACGCAGTGGGCCGTCGGCCCCTACTTGGACAACCCCCTCACGGCGATGGCGATCAGTATCGGGTCGTCGACGATGATGGGCAGTTGGTACCCGCAAGGAGCGTTGGGGCTTGATCAGACGCTCCGCTGGTCGTTCCTCATCGGCACACAGGAAGGACGCATCGGCGGCCTGTCGCTGCTGGTCAACAAGCGGAGGATCGCCCGTGCCCTTGCGGCACCGGATTTCCGAGACGCTGACGTGAAAGCACTGGGAGCCGTGTCTCCGATTTACCGCGCCGGGATCGAGCATGCCGATGATCAGGGGTACTGGGTCGACGCTCTCGACTACAGCGCCGACCGTGCAGACCTCACCACACCAACAAGTATGGTCACCGGCTGGTTCGACCTGTTCCTCCGCGACCAACTGCACGATCACCAGGCCCTCATCGCCGCCGGACATCAAAGTCGCATCACGATCGGCCCGTTCTCCCACGGCAGCGCTCAACTGATCCCGCACCAGGTTCGCGACGCACTCGAGTTCTTCGACCACACCCTGCACAACAAACCCCTCGTCAACACGGCGCCGGTGCGGTTGTTCATCCAAGGTGTCGATCAGTGGAGCGACTACGCCGCATGGCCCCCACCTGCCCAACCCGTCGAACTCGCCCTGCACGGTGACGGAACCGCCGCATTCGGGTCTCCATCGACTTCCATCAGTGACGAGACGCAGTGGAAGACGATCGCGTACGACCCGTACGACCCGACCCCAGCCGTCGGCGGACCCACCCTGAACATGCCCGCCGGCCGCCAGGACCAAACCGCCGTCGAACACCGTGCCGACGTCCTCGTCCACACCAGCACCGCGCTGGATGGTCCACTCGAAGTCATCGGCACCATCACCGCCCACCTCACCGTCACCACCCCGGACCCCAGCACCCTCGTCGTCGTCCGCGTCTGCGACGTCGACGAGCACGGCACCTCCTGGAACGTCACCGAGGGTCTGGTCCGGCTGACGGACGGGCCGCGCAGTCAACGCACGGTCCGAATCGACCTCGATCCGACCGGGTACGTCTTCAAAGAAAAACACAAGCTTCGCGTCCACATCGCAGCGGGAGCGCACCCCCGCGTCGTCGACCAACGCGGTGGCACGTACCAAATCGCCGTCTGCTACACCGACACCAGTCCCACCATGACATTTCCGGTCACAGCAGAAGGCGGCTCCCAGCCCGGTTACCACTGACCGAGCCCCGATCGGCTACCGGGCAGGGAGACGTGCGCTGCTCGGTACAGGTCGCTTGGCCCGCGGAGTTCACCCCACCCGAACGAACTCTCCGCGATGAAGTCCTGAAGATCGCTCTGGACAGACCGCACCAGCGCCCGAGCGTCGTCGTCCCACTGCAGTGCTCTTGATCCCGCATACTTCGCCGAACACCGCCCACCGAACCCAGACCGAACCACTCCCCATAGCGTCGGAGGTGGAGAGCTCACGCCCGTCGGCGACCCGCTGGACCCGAACGCTCAGCGTCCTTCGGTCACGTGTAGTGAGCATCGAGTCGAACATGGGCTCGAGGAGCCGCATCAGATCCGCCACGGACATCAGGGTGCTCACGTCATTACCGTAACGACTGCGCGGTTTCCACGATCACCCGCCGCCCGGTAGCCGATCGTCATTCGGGACAGTGCCAGAGTCACCAGCCCCGCCCGGTGATCCACCGTCTGACGGGCACGCAGAAACGATCGTTTGTTTGGTGGAAGGTGTGCGTCACGGACCCGTCCGGCACGAAGTGCGCCCCCCCGGGTACCAGACGGCAGCGAGGGTGTTCGGGGCATCGGCGCAGTCGCGTCCGTCACCGCACTCGTGGCAGCGGGCATCTTCTTCGCCCCTCAAACTGCCGGAGCCAGCGCCGCTGCGGCCGTTGCGGGCATCAGTGGAGCGGTTGGTGGTAGAACGGCCCCGTCCTGGAACAGGCGGGTGTGTCAGGTCAGGGGGTTTTGCGGACCGGGTCACCGGTGGTGGTGGGGTCGTGGGCGATGTCGTGTTACCGGGACGAATACACCGACCATGGCCGTCCGGGTGGTGGCCGCGCGGGTGGCGAAGGAGCCCACCAGCCCGGCCAAAAGCCGCAGAACCGGTGGTGTGACAACTCGAGAATGGGCGTGGGGTCCACCCGGCGTGTCGACTTGGACTGCGTCTTGCCCAGCGATAACCAGTCGCTCTCCGGCACGCGGATCAGTGCGGAACGCGCCTCACTGCTCAGCCGGGTCGACTTCGATGATTACTTTGCCTGCCGCTGAGCCCTCTGCCAGCCGGTGGGCCTCGGCCGCCCGGTCGAGGCTGAAGGTGCCGACGATCGGGACCCGTAGCAGGCCCTGGTCGACGAGGTTGGCAAGGTGTGCGAGGTCTTGAGACCGGGCTCGAGTCGCTACGAACCCGAACCGGGTTGTCGGCTGGTCGTCCTGTTCTATGGGTCCTTCAGAGCGTCGCTTGCGGAAGCGGTGGGCGAAGCCGGTGGGGGAAGGCAGAAGGCTCCGAAGAGCGTCGACGGATACTGGTCGGGTCGACACCATAACGCCTCCTGGCTCAAGCACTTGCTGCACATCGGCGAACCGGTAGCCGCCGGTCGTATCGAGCACGACGGTCGCTTGCAGGCCGGAGGCGAGGACGTCCTCGACCGTGTAGTCGATCACCCGCGCGGCTCCGAGCGCGGTCACGTGGGGCAACTTGGGTCCACTCGCCACACCTGTTACCTCGGCCCCGGCTAGATGCGCCAATTGAACGGCGTAGGAGCCGATTCCGCCGGCTGCTCCGAGCACGATCACACGGGCCGAGCTGTGGCGGTGCTGGAGGCCAGCCACACCGAACAGCGCTTGCAGCGCGGTGAGTCCTGCCAGGGGAAGGGCTGCGGCGTGCACGACGTCGATTGAGGTGGGGGCGAGTGCGGCTCGTCCCTGTCGGAGCAGCACCTGCTCGGCGAGTCCTCCGCCGCCATGGTCAAGGAGTGCCATCACCTGGTCGCCGGGCGTGAAGGCGGTCACCGCGGGTCCACACTCAATCACCTCGCCGGAAACATCGAAGCCGGGGATCAGCGGCAGCCGTTGGGCAAATACGATTGGGGCTTTCCCGCGGCGGAACCCTAGATCGGTGCCGTTGATGCTCGAGCCGGCGACGCGAACGAGCAGCTCATCGCCGATTGGCGGCCGCGGCCGCGGCACGTTATCCAGCTGCAGTACCGACGGGTCGCCGTACCGATGGAGTCGCACGGTCCGCATGGTCTGGTTGGAAGCAGATGACGACTTACTCACGCCGTGACACCTGCCCGGTTGCATGCCCGCGTCGTGACTCGCGATGGAGACTGCAGGTGCATTTTGTGCGACGCGGTCAGCACGATCGGCAGTGCGGAACGACCGGCGTCCGGACCGAATGTCCGCGTGACACCGATGACACTCGGCACAGCCTCGGCCGGCCAGCCGGAGACCGGATCGGCGAACAGTTGGTTCCCGACGGCCTCACGACCACCCGGCTGCGCACGACGCCCACTTCCAGAGCGTTCCGAGAACGCCTGCGAAGTCCGCGCCTCGGCGACTACGTCATGGCCCGCCGATGCTGCCGCCATCACAGCGCAGCGGTCATCTCTTCTACCTGCACCCAACGTGATCATTTGCATCCGAACCACCTCTCGCCCGTCAGGCTACCTGACAACTTGCGCTACTGGCGTGGGTTTGTGTGCTTGCATGGAAGCCGATGAGCGGACAGGATCAGCAGGGGGCACAGGCGTCAGGGGACGAGTTACCGCTTGCGCTGCTGCTGCTGCGGGCGAGCCGCTGGTTCGACGGACACCTGCTGGAGGCGCTACAGGCCGAGGGTTGGCCTCGGCTCATGCCAGCGCAGTCGCTCGTATTCGCACAACTGGCCCCGGGAGGCATTGCCCCTGCCGAGTTGGCCCGACGGCTAAGGATCTCGCGGCAGGCCACGCAGGAGCTTGTCGCAGGGTTAGCCGTTCAAGACGTGCTCGAGGTTGTCGACGACCCGGCCCGGTCACGTGGGCGTCTGGTGAGGCTCACCCCGCACGGGCGGCGCCTCACGGCAGCCGCGCGGGCCATCCTCAACGACCTCGAGCACCAACTCGGGGATCGGCGGTCGGCAGCGCTTCGCGAGCTGCTCACCCCGTTCGCCAGCCCGTATGAGTCCGACCCGGCGCTCAACACTGGATGAAGCTGACGCACCATGTTCGGCTCGGATGACGGGACGGATCAGGGTCGGGTCGTCGTTCGTCACGACTGACATCCTTCAAATTCTCCTCATAAGCAACGATCGCGGTCAGTGACGTGCCTAGCGGTGGACAATTGACCTCGGTCACGTCTGGCTCGTCCGTTCATGCCGCACACCCCCATCGCACCGGATCCCGCGGAGCTCGGACAGACACGGGGAAAGCAATCGAGCTTGAGGTAGGCGACGATGCAATGGTCCCTTGGATCCTAGGCCGTCCAGCGAGACGCAAAACCTGAGTCAAGCGGCGGAGCGTCCGTCGAAATCGGGACGTGCCGCGATAGTTGATCCTGAGCTATCCGATGACCGCGGTTTGGTCGCCACGAAGAAGTCCTCGTAGCGAGGGCCGTCGTTCAGAACCGGGGCGGGGGCAGGAGGCACGTTGGAAGATCGCCGGTGGGCGACGGCCTTGATGACCTCAGGGTCTGATAGTCCGGCACGGAGCCGCCAGCCAGCGCCGGTCGTCGGTAATTCGCTCGCGGCTAAAGGTGGGGTGTAGGTGCTCACTGAAGCCAGGCCGACTGATGCGCGTGCTGTCACTGTGCTGCTCCCGGTTTCGTTCAGACGAGGACGTGTTTGCGACCAAGGTCCGGGGTAGCCGTGGGTCAGCGTAGACCCCCTACAGGCGGAAGTAGAACGCGGGAACAGATAACTGGGTGTTGCGGCATGATGAGAGCGGGGTGGGGTGGTTCCCGCTCAAGTGGTGGCGTTGGTCCTGATCCGGATTGTCGCCGCGCAGCGCCCGCCCTGCCAAATGGCGGGCGCTGTCCCTCGGTCCGTCGAAGCGCCGACTTCCCGGGACTCGCGTCTACTGCGACAGTGGTGTCGTGGGCTTGTTCGGGTCGAACTCTTGAGAGAGGGTGTCGGGCGAGCCATCGAGGTCCGGCACCCTCACACCGTCCAACGTACGTCAGTGTGGCGTCGACGTCGCCTCGACACACACAAACCCGGAACTCATGACCACCCGTACTCGGGATCGTTCAAAAAATCGGCGTAGCGGACCTCTGCTTCCAGGGCAGCGCTTAGCTCGAGGCGCTCACGGACAAGCGCGCGGATGGCATCCGGGTCACGCATGCCCCTCTTCCGCCACTCATCAGGAAGCGTCCGAAGGTGCGCAAGCTGGTCGCGTTGCACCTGGTCCAAAGTGTGCCGACGCATCCGGTCCGGCGTCGGCTCGTTAGGGTCGTCCATGCGCCTCATCTTGCGATGAGAGTAAGGCGAGATGTTTTAGGTAGCAAACCCGCCGGTCTGCGTTCCTGTCGGCACCATGCGCGCCGTCTCTCGCGGCCATACGCATCATCGTCTGCGTATGGGACCCCGACTCTCAAGCCGCTGGCAGCCTCCGGAACTGGTTACTCCTCCCAACCTCTCGGAGGAATCGGTCGGGGGGCGACAGGCGGTGCGGGCCTGCATCCGGTACACGCGTGGGTGCTATTCGGGCGGGAAGCACCCTTACCCGCAACACGTGTCCTACACCCGTCGAGCCTAGGGCACCAGATCGCCAGAACACGCTGGACGAGACCGGGCTCCGATCTCACTGCAATTGAGATCGGAGCCCTCTCATCGCGCACCGGGCGACCGGCGCCGATACTGCGCGCTAGCGAGCCCTTTCAGGCGACTGCACATGGTTCCGTAGCGGCGCCGTCCGCTCGGATGTCTGAGTGGTGCGCGACGAGCTCGACGGTGCGGCCTGCTGACGGGCGATGTTGCGGTTCGCTTTCGCGCGGAGTTCCTGCGCGAGCTGACGAGCTCGTGGGCTGTACTGCGCCATCACCGCTCCTCCTCCGCAACCACCTGGGCTGCATCCGCTTCGTTCGCAATGCTACCCGCAACCGGCTGGATCACGTCTGCCACTGCGATAGCGATCTGGTTATCTTCCACCGTGACCCACTCTTGGTCAATCAGCTCCAAGAGAACCGAGATCCCGAGCTCAGCCGTCTCGTCCTGGACTGCGTGGTCCGCGGCCCAGGTGAAGCGGGTCCACCACTGCGCCCGCTGCTCTGCAATTTCCCGCTGAGATCGGTCGATTTTCGCGAGGCGTTCCCGTTGTTCTCGGTCCGCAGTTGCGACCGCGGCGCTTCGCCGACTCGTGTAGAGCGCGGCGCTGAGCGCGATGACCGCAGCGCAGACCGCCGCTAGTCCCCCGAGGCCGGGCGACGTGACGAAGGTACCCACCCAGGGCCAGTCAACGACGAAGGGTGGAAACAAGCGCCCTACGACAGCCCCTACGAGGACAAGCGCAACCCAGCCCAGAACACGCCGAACACGTACTGGCCGCCGGCTGTCTTCCGACTCCTCAAGAGGCTCATCGCTCGTCATAGAAGCAAGGTACCGACTGGCGCAGCGCCGTCAGCAGCGGTCAAGGCCGTGTCCCGGGCAGGTAGTCACTATCCCCCGGTCCTCGCGCCGTCCCCTGCAGCACAAGAGTGCGTCTCAATAGCCGATGGTCTGACGTACGGCCGGTTAGTGGTCTCGGCGAACGCGGTCGAGGTCGGCGCGCACCGTTGCCGGCTCTGTAGACAGCGGCAGGTTCGCTGAGTCGCCGGCCCCGTCCAGGTCGTCCTCGAGGACATCGGCTGGGAGGGCGTCGAAGACGGGGGTGAGGTCGGCCTGTTCGGGGCCGTGTTCAGCGACGAGCTCGAACGTTTTCCCGATGGCTGCTGGGTTCGTGAGGCTCTCAACGAGGACCCGTGCGATCTGACGGCGGGCGATCACGCCATCGGCCGGGGTGCCGGCCTGGTGTGTGTCGCCCTGTCGGGGTGCGATCCGGAATTGGTCGTCGTCGTTGTAGTCGAACCAGCCGGGGCGGACGATCGTGTAGTCGTTGCCGCTGGCGCGCACGAGTCGTTCACCCCGCCGTTTCCACTCCGAACTGTCCCGGAGCGCGGTGACGCCGATGGTGGTCATCAGCGCGATGTGGACGGGACGCCCCTCGAGCGCGTCGAGGACGTTCCGGACGGCGCCGTAGTTGACCGCTTCGGCGTTGCTGTTATCGCCGTGAGTGAAGATCACCGCGTCGACACCCTTGACGGCGTCTCGGAGGGTCGCCGGGTCGGTCAGGTCGCCGAGGACGATTTCCGCGCCGCGGGCGAGGCCCTGCGCGCGGTGCTTACTCCGTGCGAGGGCGCGGGTGTGGTGGCCTGCGGAGATCACCGTCTGGACGACGTCGCGGCCGATGCTGCCGGTTGCGCCGACGACGAGGACGGTGAGTTGGTCAGTCATGGTGTTGCCTTTCATGCCAGGTCGGCGGCGCGAAGCCACCGGTCGATGTCGGTGCCCGCAGACGCGCCGCGGACATCTTCACCGCGGACGGCGAGACCCGTCCCGAGACGTGCTCCGCTGTCGAGATCTCGGTAGAAGGATGCAGTGTTGCCGAGGCCGCTGACGGCGTAGGTGACGAACGGCAGGAGGTTCTTGCCAGTGAGGTCGGCGGCTTCGACGAAGGTCGCCATGATCATCGGCGGCTGCACGTTCCAGATGGGGCTACCGAGCAGGACCGTGTCGTAGCCGGCGAGGTCGGGCAGGTTCCCGGCGATCGCAGGGCGGGCGTCGCTGTTCTGCTCGTCAACGTTGCGGGCGACGGTGGGGTCGTACCGATCCGAGTACGCGTCTGCGGCTTCGATCCGGAACACGTCGCAGTTGATGCGGTCGCGGATCAGGTTCGCGAGGACCTCGGTGTTGCCGACGTCGAGAGTGCGGCGTCCACCGTTCCAGTAGTTCTCCCCGGCGCGGGAGAAGTACACCAGCAGCGTTCGATCTGGGTTGCTCGGTGCGGGGGTGGTGGGTGTGGTCACGGTGCGGCTTTCACGGTCGGAGGTGGTGCAGGCGGCCAGCAGCCCGGCCGCGGCGGCGCTGATTGTGGCGACCGCGGCGGTCCGCAGGAGCTGCCTGCGGGTGGGCTGCTGGGCGGGCATGACGGGTTACGCCTCGGCGCGACCGGTCAGCCAGCGCACCATGTCGGGGTCGACGTGGGAGAAGAACTGCGACTCGCCCGCCTCGAGCTCGGCGATCTTGCTCATCTGCTCGTCGGTGAGCTCGAAGTCGACGACGTCGAGGTTCTGCTGCATGCGCTCGGGCTTGACCGACTTCGACACGACAACGACGCCGCGCTGGACGAGCCAGCGGAGCACGACCTGCGCGACGGACTTGCCGTGCGCGTCGCCGATCTCGGACAGAACCGGGTTGGTGAAGAGGTCGTTCTTGCCCTCGGCGAACGGCGCCCACGCCTCGAGCTGCACGCCCTCACCGTGCAGTAGCTCCTGGTAGTCGGCCTGCTGGTGGAACGGGTTGGTCTCCATCTGGTTCACCGCGGGCACGACGTCGGCGAACGCGATGAGGTCCACGAGGCGGTCGGAGGCGAAGTTGGACACGCCGATCGCGCGCAGCCGACCGTCCTTGTGGGCCTGCTCGAGGGCACGCCACTCGCCGTAGTAGTCACCGAACGGCTGGTGGATCAGGTACAGGTCGAGGTAGTCCAGGCCGAGCTTCTGCAGCGACACGGTGATCGCGTCGCGGGCGCCTTCCTCGCCGCGGCGCTGGATCCACAGCTTCGAGGTGATGAACAGCTCATCGCGGGGCACACCGCTGGCGGCGATGCCGCGGCCGACGGCTTCCTCGTTGCCGTAGGACGCGGCGGTGTCGATGAGTCGGTAGCCGGCCTTGATGGCGTCGGTGACTGCCTGCTCGGTCTCGTCGGCGGGGATCTGGTACACGCCGAAGCCGAGCTGCGGCATCGTCGCGCCGGTGTTCAAGGTGACGGTGGGGATGGTGCTCATAAGCATTCCTTCCAAGAAGCGGGAGCGGCTGCGGTTCGGCCGGTGATCCCATAGAACAGCGCTCTCCGCGCGGGGAACAGGCCGCGCTGTTTGGTGTACTGGCAGTGTCTGTTCCGCCGTCACGGGTCCGCCTACGCTGACGAACATGGACACCGGAACCGAGGCCAGCGACTTCCTCCGCACCCGCCGCGCCCGCATCAGCCCCGAAGCAGTCGGCCTCACCGCCTCCACGACAGGGCGGCGCGTCAAGGGACTCCGGCGAGAAGAGGTCGCAACCCTTGCCGGGGTCAGCGCTGAGTACTACAACCGGATGGAACGCGGGAAGCTCGCCGGCGTCTCTGAGTCTGTCCTCTACGCCGTCGCCCGCGCGTTGCAGCTCGATGAGTCCGAAGAGCAGCACCTGTTCGACCTCGCCCGCGCCGCGAATGCCGAGAACGCAGTGGCCCGCCCCTCCCCGAAGCGCACCGCGCGTTCCCGCGCCAACGGCCGGGTTCAACGGCTCCTTGACGGGATGAGCGACCTGCCCGCCTACGCCCGAAATGGCCGCACCGAAATCATCGCGATGAACCAGCTCGGCGCAGCGCTCATGCCCGGCCTCGTGCCGAACGGGAAGGAGCCGGCGAACATCGCCCGCTATCTCTTCCTCGACCCGTCATCGCAGGAGTTCTACGACGACTGGGAACGGGTCGCCCGGGACATGGTCGCAGCGTTCCGCATCGAAGCCGGCCGCACCCCGTTCGACCGGTCCCTCACCGACTTGATCGGTGAGCTGAGCACCCGCAGCGATGCGTTCCGCACCTGGTGGGCCTCCCACAACGTCCGGCTGCACACCAGCGCCACCAAGACGCTGCACAACCCCACCGTCGGTGAGGTCGAGGTCACCGGCGAAGCACTGACTCTCGCCAGCGAGCCCGACGTCACGATCATCACCTACGTCACTGAACCCGCGTCCGTGTCCGAGGAACGCCTCCGCGTCCTCGCGAGCTGGGCCGCCAGCAACACCACGGCCACGGCGGCCACCACGACCCGGTAACCGTGGCGGGCTCGCCCCGCCCATCACCGCACCCGCTCGACGACGCGGCAGTCTCTGCCGCTCATCGTCGTGCCTATCGAAAGGACCCACCCGTGAAGTACACCCGCCTCGGTAACTCCGGCCTGAAAGTCAGCAGCATCGCGCTCGGCTGCATGAGCTTCGGCGACCCCGCCAGTGGCCACCTGCAGTGGTCCCTCCCCAAGGACGACGCACTGCCCTACTTCCAGCAGGCCCTCGACCTCGGCATCACCTTCTGGGACACCGCGAACGTCTACTCCTACGGTGACTCCGAACGCATCGTCGGTGAAGCGATCCGACAGTTCACCAACCGTGACGAGATCGTCCTCGCGACTAAGGCGCACTTCTCCGACAAGCCCGGCACCGGTCCCGGCCTGCACGTCGCAGGCCTGTCACGGAAGGCGATCATGCAGCAGATCGACGCATCGCTGACGCGCCTCGGCACCGACTATGTCGACCTGTACCAGATCCACCGCTTCGACCCGGAGACCCCGATCGAAGAGACGATGGAAGCCCTCCACGACGTCGTGAAGGCTGGCAAGGCCCGCTACATCGGCGCATCTGCCATGTGGACGTGGCAGTTCGCCAACATGCAGCACGCCGCTGACCTGAACGGCTGGACCCGGTTCGTGTCCATGCAGGACCAGTACTCCCTCCTCTACCGAGAAGAAGAACGCGAGATGTTCGGCCTCCTCGCCGACCAGGGCGTCGGCAGCATCCCCTACAGCCCTCTCGCAAAGGGCCGCGTCGCCCGCCCTGCCGGCGAGCAGACTAAGCGCTCCTCCGACGACCCAGTCGGGAACACCTTCTTCGCCGACACCGAACGTGACCGCCCCGTCATTGACGCCGTCCAGAAGATCGCCGAGGCACGCAACGTCCCCATGGCGCAAATCGCGATGGCATGGGTCCTCAACAACCCGGTCGTGAGCGCACCCATCATCGGCGCGACCAAGCCTCACCACCTCGACGACGCTGCCGCGGCCGTCGACATCGACCTGACTGCCGACGAGGTCTCCGCACTCGAGGAGCACTACCAGGTGCGCCCCGCCGGCGGCTTCTGAGCGCGAACGGAAGTCCTGCGCAAACCATCGACGACGCAAGCAACTACTACATACGCGAAGTCGCACCCCAGCACCACGCAGACCTCGCACAAGAAGAGCGAGTAGCAAGCGCCGCGAAGCGGTGACTCACTGGCGGGAATCCGAGAGCCCGGGTTCCCGCCAGTGCTCTGTACGGGCGACCCTGAGGCCTATCGGGCAGGACTTCGACGCCACGAGTGAGAAGGCGGAACGACTGCTGGGAGGGCACGCCCGTCCGATCGAAGACAGCATCCGCGACACCGCTGACAGCCCTCATCCCCCACGGCATCATCGAGTAACACCCCGTGGATCACCCGCCGCGACCGCATCAGGGGCGAGCGCGGACGCGCACACCAACCGGTAGAGGCGACGAGAAGTACACCTCGATCGTCGAACCCCTGCCGGCGGAGGCGATTACGGCGAAATGAGCTGCTGAAGATGCAACTGCGCGCCGAGATAGTCCGACGCGAGGTACGCGCTTCTGGCTTGATCGGCTCGCGAGGCGGCCCTCTCTGAATACAGCCGCGCGAGCGGGAGGAGCGAGTCGCCTGCCGCGGTGATCCGGCGGCCATCAAAGCGGCTTGGGTCGTTCAAGCCGGCGAGCTCGATCGCGTTGAGCCAGGAGAAGAAGCCCGTCAGGTCCAGCATCATCGCGAACGGTTGGTGCTCGCGCAGGTACTTCGCCGCACGCAACTCCAGGTACAGCGACGTGATCGGCGCCCCCGACCGGTACTTCCACAACTTTACAAGCCGCACGAAGTCCTTCGTCCGCGGGATCAAATCACGGGTGCCGTTGACGTACTCGTTGTGCTTCACCGGACTCGACTTCACCCACCCCGTGCCCTTTGGATCAGGGATCCAATAGTCACATCGCTAGTGATGTGCGCTGGCATGACCTCCGTGGGCGGTCCGCTAGGCCACTCGATGCGCACCCCGGGACGGTCGATCGTGACGGACCGTGCGTACCACCGAAGCTTGTCCGCCAGGACGTTCTTCAGCTGCAGGATGTCGTCGTAGCTCTGGCTCGGACGGACATGCCGCATCGATGCGAAGTAGTCGACGTCGCTCCACACACGGAGGGCGGTCCCATGGGACCAGGACCCAGTCTCGAAGATCCGGAACGCATCCATGCCGGCTACAACGGCATCCTGGATGGCGGTTCGATGGGCACTCGCGACCGTGCGGTCCTCCGCTGAGGGCGTCATCGCAGCGACAGCATCATCCAGGTAGCTCTGCACGGTCATCGGGCGTCCGCCCTATGAGTCTGACCGCCGTCGCGCTCGATGTTCCTTTTCGCCCGGAGATAGGCCCACCGCGGCGTCGGATCCGCCCGTTCACGCGCAGCGTCGAGCTGTGACGCAATCTCGTTAAGACGGCCCCTGAGGACCGAATCATCAACCGACGTCAGCGCGTCGACGCGTCGGAGTCGGCGTGCTCGGTCCTGAATCGCAAGAAACTGCACCGCAACTGATTGCGCGCGCTCCGCACGCTTCGCAGGCCGCAGGGTTCCGTGAACGCCGGTTGCTGCTGCTGCCAACAACGCCAGTCCACCGGCGAGGTACTGCAACCCGTCCGTTGCGAACGTCAGCACACCGCCCACAGCGCTTCCCACAGCAATGACGCTTCCCAACGCCCAGCTCCAACCGGTCCACAGCTTCGCCGCTTCAAGGTTCCCCTGTTGCCCGAATGTCGCGTTCTCCTCGAGGCGATCGGCCTCAGCGCGGATCTCGTCGCGCACTCCCCCATCAGCCATCAGCCATCAGCCATCAGCCATCAGCCATCAGCCATCAGCCATCAGCCATCAGCTGCAATCTATGCGTTCTACGCGCCTCCCTTCAACCAGTCTCAATAGCCGATCGGCTACCGGACACGTCAGCGACGACGCCGGAGGACGCCGACCACTCCGACGATGACGATGACGACAACGGCGGCAACCATGAGCCATACCGGCACGGACATGCCGTGCTGAGAACCAGCGCCGCCGGGAGGGCCGGCGAGCAGAAGCAGGATTGAGTTCACGACGTAGGCCTCCAAGCAGTTCAGGTCAGCTTGCCACTGGTAGGTGCGCCGGAGGCCGATCGTCCACCGGGCGAACACGCCTAGCTAGCACCTGTTATCAGGACGCAGGCGAGGATGGTCGCATGGCGGGCCACAGGGCACGCAATGCTGAGACAGCTTCATCAGCCGATAGACCAGCGTTCTGCGACGCGCGGACGTAATCACCCGCGGCCTCAGCAACCTCGACGCTCGTTGCTTGCCCGTCGCGCACGACGGTTCCCCGGCGGCTGGTCGAGATGATGCCGGCCTTCTCGAGTTCGAGATACGCGCGAGCGACCGCACCCGTCCCGAGGGACAGGTCTCCAGCGAGCTGCCGGACGGAGGGCAGTCGGTGTCCGGGGGGCAAGCTCCCGATGCGCACGAGACCTGCGAGCTGCTGACGGATTTGCTCGAACGGCGGCACGGCACTCAGGTGATCGATGCTGATCATGCCGGGACCGATGTGGGCTGCGACGCTCTAAGGGTCGTTGAAGCGCGCGTGAGCGAAATAGTCGCCGTCACCGATGCGATGAGGGTTCCGAGAGCACCGACGACGGCTATAACCCCGGCCACAGTCAGCCCAGTGCCAAGGTTGGAAAGGAATACGTCTCGTGTGCCTTCTGCGCTGCCGACGGACGCCCAGCTCGTCGAGGCGTAGCCGAGAGCGATCAGGGCGGTGGCAGTCGAGGTGAAGAGTGCAGCAGACGTCAGGAGAAGGATGAGCCGGCTGGCGGAGCCGCGGATGGCTCGATCCACATTCAGCATGTCCGCGGGGAGAGCTGGCTGACCGGCCACTCGCCTCAGAGCGCACCATGACGCCGCCGTGAGACCCGCGTCGGCGAGACCCGCGACGCCGAGTCCCCATAGCTGTGACGTGACGAACGCCGAATGCTGCGCAGCCGCCGCGGCCAGCAGCGCAAGCAGCAAGACGGCGAGCACGCCGCACAGGACCAAGAGAGCGCCGGGCGCATGATCCCCGACCCGGCGGGGCGTCAGGAGCGCGGTGGCCTCGGGCCTGACCGGTGCAGGCCGCCCGGGAATTACCGCATACGCGGCAAGGCCAGCAGAAACCGCAGTGAGCGGAACAACGAGCAGGGCCACAACCAGCTCCCACGCGGCCGCCGTCGCCACAGCACCTATTCCTGCCGCCACCGCGACCGCAACGACCAGGGCGAAGGCTGACCTCAAGGCCGAGGCGTGCAGCGCCGTTCTTGCGTCGCGGGGCGATCCATCGAGCCCCGCGACCGTATGACGGTATGGGGTGAGCGCTCTATGCGCGACGATGACCGCCGTCGCGGCCGAGAGGCCGAACACCCCACCCAGAACCACAAGTCCCAGATCCATCGCAACACCCTTCTGTAACGCCTCAGCAGTACAGCAACTATCACGCCTGTACCGATCAGCCGGTACACCCACAACAGGGGCCGAGTGGCTGAGATTCGCGAGACGGCCGACAAATTGGGGCTTCACCAGCGAGGCAGGCTGCTGGCCCTGCGGCAGGCTGCGGCGCAAACTAAGGCCATGACCTTCAACGATGCAGCCACCGCACGAGGCCGAAAACTCGTTCGCATCCTGGGCTGGATTGCTACGCCACTAGGAGCTATAGCGCTGGCGACGGGAATCATCGAGTCAGTGACAGGTACTGGAGTTGGCTGGCTCTTCATTGTCCTCGGGGCCATCCTGCTCGGGCTTGGTGTCGCGTTCATCCGACTAAGCACCATAGGGACCGGCTCCTCGCACAAAGGCGCGTGACAGTGGATAAGACAACTCGAAAAGTTCTAATAGTGGTGTTCTCCCTTTTTGGGCTGATTTTCTTGGCCCTCGGAGCTGTCGAGCTCGCAGTCCGCCACAGCTACTTCCTCGGCGCTCTCCACGTTGCGCTCGGCTTGATGTGGCTGATCGGCGCGACGCTCGTCCACCGGCGCGCACCTCGCGTCTAGCCGCCTCGCACGGTGGGATTGGCTGCCGTTCATCCTGACACTCGTCTCGATAGACGATCGGCTACCGGACGCAGTCTGCAGGACTCCGTTGCACCGAGGGTTCAGCCGTGTCTGCTCGTAGCGGGGGAGAGCCCAGGCGACGGAGAACGCCGCCGGGAGCGCAGCGACGGCGATCCGTCGTCGCGGGAAACCGAACGCGAGCAGACGAGGCTTCACGACGGCCTGGATCTCGTCGACGAGGGGGCGAAGCGTGGGGTCGTACCGGCGGAGGGCGCCGTCGAGGTCGTCGGGTGTGGCGGTGATCTCACCCACGAGGACGTAGGCCTCGACGAGCCCACCGGAGATGCCCATTCCGCTATAGGGCTACTGGCACTTCCAGAACAAGAAGGAGCTGCTGGCGGCGATTGCCGCAGCCGCGCTGGAATCGCATGACGAGCTTTCGTTACCGCTGACGGGCGAGGACTGGAGGTTGTGGTTCCTGGAGAACTACTGGAGCTTCCGCGGCGCGCTCGTGGCGCATCGCGACTGAGCACGCCTCCACGCAGGCTCCGCTCCCGACGAGTCGTTCGAGGAGGGTTCGCCGCTTCATCTCGGTCATCGGCGCGACGTTACCTGTCTAGGCGCGGCATCCGCTAGCTGATCGGTTAGCAGACACCTGCGGCGCCGGCGCTCGTCCTGACGTGAGCGACAGCTCTACCCGTGCGCTCCCTTCGGATCGCGCGCTCAGTGCCAACGTCTGGACCCAAGGCGACAGCCGCACACTGAGCCAGTCGAGAACCGAAGCGATGAACAGCGTGGAGCGGCCGAGCTCAGTTCCCCCTGATCGACCCGTAGCTCACGGATGCGAGCGCGAAACGACAGGAACCCTGGCCTTTTCGTCGTGGATGCCGCCACGACGGTAGGCACGAGCAGATCTGCCGGGGACTGAGGACGCGTCATGACTCCCCGTCGCTCCGACGACAGCTCTGCCGGCCTACGGACGCAAGTAACCGCTAGCGTCGCACCACTGGTTTGAGGAACGGACGGCACTGAGCGTCAGCGTGTCAGTTCGCGTCGGCGAGGCTGCGGGCAAGGTGGGCGGACCAGATGTCATACGTGTTGGTGTACCGCTGCTCTTCGGACTCAGGGCGCCACACGGAGTGAGTCAGTTCTTCGGGAAACGGGACGACGATGACTTGGGTGTGTTTTTCAGCCACTGCATCGATGCGCTTGTTCAGCGCACTTCCGTGGAGGCCTGCTGCGACTCGAGCAGGCCGAGAGAGGCTGCCGGCATTGCTCAAAGGCGGGATGTGGGCAAGCAGGATCCGAGCGTCCATGGGCAGTATCGACGTCAAGGTCGAGACGGTGTCACGAATTCCAGCTTCCCAGCTCGTCAAGGTGATGACGCGGAGTGCATCAGTGATACCGACAAGTACGACGACGACGTCAGCGTGCCGAAGCTCACCTTCAGCGTCGACGAGGATTGCTGGTGCATCGGCCAGCCGTGCATTTGGGAACGGATGGATGCTCCAGGTGACGCCTCTCTGAGTTCGAGCGTTGCGGTGGCGAGCGAAGAAGCCCGCCATCGAGAGCTGATGCGTTCGCACCCCGAGGCTGATCTGGCCGGCTTCGCCAAGGAAAACGACCCGGTCCGGGTCGGCCCCGGGAACGGTGCCGGAGCGCCTGTCGTCAGAATAGATGTCACCCATCGAATCTGCGCGCCGGAAGAAGAACTCTGTCACGCGCGCCAGGCGTGCTGGGGCCTCAACTACGCGTACGAGGGTGCGGGCGAAATTGGTCATCGGATACCTACCGGTCTCCGCCCGCACCCCGACGCCACAGCGATGGGCTCGTCGGGTCAGGACTGACCTGCCGGCGAAGCGCAACTGCTGTGTCCGTGGAGCGGGCGTGCGTGCGTAAGGGAAGGATGCATGCTGCCGGGGTCTGGGGTGGCCGTACATCACAGTTCGGACTTTGAGGGATTATGCAAGCACATCGCGCCGGCCGGGGGAACCCCATATATCGATGCGCTCGCGGCTCTGAATCAGCTACCTGCGTCCGTCGTCACGGCAAGGGCGCCAATGGTGGATGGCCAGCTCTTCTCCATGTCGGAACCTCAACCTAGGACGTGCCTCCGGCGTGAGAACCCGCAGTGCAAGGAAACGAGGCCACCGCTGACCGTCATCGCCTCGAACGCGTGCCCAGACAGCAGGTTGGGTGTTACCGGCTCGGGTGGCCGCCAACGGTCTACGCGTCTACTTCTGGGGGCGCATGTCGGTTCTGACGCCGATAGCGGCACATCACTCTCCGCCGGTTTACGCACGAGCTTCAGCTAGTTAGCCCAGGCTGTGCGGACCGCCCTACGCTGATCGTGAGATGCAGAGCACGGACGTCGGAGATGAGTCAGAAGCGGATGCGGTGCGTCGCCGCCTTCCGCCCCAGGAGCGATACGAGCAACTGGGGCGCCTCCGGGCAATGCCCGACGAGTGGCGGAAGCGGGGCATGCGCGACCCAGCCGCAATCAGCGCGCTCGTTCAAGAGCGACTCGACCGGAGCGACGCCCTGGAAGCAGAAGTTCGTTACGCAGACTTTCTGAGCGACCCCGAGTTCGGCTGGTCCTGAGTTCGCGTATCGTCCGCCTCGACGCGACGTCCGCCCCCCGCTGATTCGCGTCGAGCCTATGCGAGGGTGCCGAGCGTGGATGGCCCGCCCGACACCCTCTGTCGAGAGCTCGACCCGAACGAGCCCTCCGGTTCACCATCTCAGTCATCGATACACGGCTCCGACGTCCAGGTCCAGAACTGGGGCCAGCACTAGTGAAAGCCCCAGAAGGTGGTGGAGCTGAGGTTCTCCCCGGCTGCGACTGTTACCGCGACGGATCGTGCTGTCAAACGCGGTTGTGCTCTCGAGGTGGTCGCGGAGCGCAGGCACCATGAAGAACCGCGCGTAGGCCCGGCTCCGAGTCTGCTCGATATTCGGTTCACTTCGAGTGGGTAGGTGACGTGAGGGCCCGCTATCGACTCTGTTTTCGTAGTGTGAGGACGAGGATGACGGCGCCGGCTGCGGCGGTGAGGGTGCCGCTCCATATCCAAATGGACACGATGAACAAGGCGCGATTGGTGGTACTGGCTGCGGACGCGTAGCGAAATGGAATGCGTCAGTCTGGTGTGCGGCGGCGTGTTGCAGGGTGAGGCCGACCGCGGCGGCGACGACACCGACGGTGAGAACCGCCATGCCGATCAGTAGCCAAACGGGATGCGGGCTGTTGCTCGGGAAGCGTCGACCGGGTGCGGGCTGAAGCATGTGGCCATCGTCGCTTGCCTTCGTGGGTCAGCACAAGGGTATAAGGAGTCGCAACTCATTTCGCGCACGCCTTGGTACCGGGCAAGGAACACTGGCGCCGCAGCAGAAATCGAGGCTGTGACCAGCGGTACCATCTATGGTCATTGAGGCGACCTTGGACAGTGAGGAGTGATGCTGATGGCTACCATCCGAGCGGTCGCGTCGCGCGCTGGCGTGTCCGTCGGCACGGTTAGCAACGTTATCAACCGGCCGTCGTACGTCAACCCGGAAACCCGGGATCGTGTTCTCGCCGCCATCGCCGACCTCGACTTCATCCCGACCCAATACCGCCGCCAGTTCCGCCCAGGTCGCGAACGCGTCATCGGTTGTGTCCTGGCCAACATGGAGAACCCGTCCTTCATTGACGTTGCCATGGGCATTGACGACGAGGCGTCGTCCTGCGGTGTCGGAGTTGTCATCACCCACAGCGCTGAAGATTCGCTGCGAGAGCAGCACAACTTCGACCTCCTTATGCAACTGCGCGTGCACGGCCTAATCGTTGCGCCCGTTCAGGGCGAGAACCCCCGGCTCGAAGAGCTGGTTATTAAGGGCGTGCCGCTGGTCTACATCGACCGTTTCGACTCTGAGGAAAAGATCAGCAGCGTTGTGGTGGATCGCCTCGTTGTCGGTCAGCTCGCCGGCGAGCACCTTATCGGCCTCGGCCACCGCGACGTCGGATTTGTCTCCGGTCCGATAGACTCGCATTTCGTGCGCAATCAACTGCATGGACTGCGGTCCGCAGTCGACTCTTCTGACGACGTTGCCCGCCCCGTGCGCGTGCTAAGTGCCGTCGGCTGGTACATCGCTGACGGACTTGCTGCCGCGGAAGAGTTCTTGTCCATCCCGTACACAGAGCGTCCCACCGCAGTGTTCTGCGCGAACGACAAGCTCGCGGTGGGATTCATTCGGGGCTGCCATGAAGTGGGCATCCGAGTCCCGCACGACGTATCGGTCGTCAGCTATGACGACCTCGCGTCCAGTGCCGACGCACCTGTGCCGCTAACGACAATCCGCCCGCCAAGAAGTCTCATGGGCCGCTCGGCTCTACAGATGTTGCTTCGCAAAATCGACAATCCGACTACTGACGTCGAACGACTTATCCTGCAGCCGGATCTCATCATTCATGAGTCGACCGGTCGGCGAACGATTTAGTACGGACGTGCTCCTGATCAGTTGCCGATCCGGCTCGCGCCCTGCACGCCTCCGGTATAACTTTCGGCAAAGATCGGCTTGGTGTCGCACATGCGATCTAGGCCGGAGTAGCGCGCTCGAGGTGCGGTCGGCCACCGGCCACCGGCCACCGGCCATTGGCCACCGACGCTGAATGCTCGGGCCGCGCGTGCTCGAAGCGCTCTGGGTGGCGGACGGGCTAACGGACGGGTGTCGGTCAGGTTCGCACATCGCTCCGCGGCGACGACGCGCGTGAAGTTCCCGGTCCTGCGATGCACAGATTGCGGCGCCATCGGGCCGTCTCCCTCCCGCGGACTAGTGGCTGAGACCTGAAGAATCCCAACCCCAGCGGACTACCTGTTGCAACGGCAGTATGCTCCGACACCGCTCCGGCGGTCCGAGCCGTCCGGGTGGCCGACCGGCTGTGGGACTGCATTTGGGGGCGGAGTCTGCGACGATGATTCGGCGATCGAACCCTCGGATCCTCGCTCGGTCCTGAGCTGATCGTGGTCGACCTAGACCGGGGTGACGCCGGCGGTCCTCCCTCGGCCCGTTCCGATAGGTGCTTGGCGAGCGGGAGCTCAGCCGGTCCCTTCGTCACTGACGCGCCAGCCAGCGGAGGTTGACCTCAGCACCAGGCCCCACGCATCGGTGCCGTCCTCCATCCCGGACACCCCGCGAACCGTGATCGTGAAAGTGAAGTCGGTCTCGTCGGCCCCTGAACCAGGGACGACCTCAAGGCGGCCGTGAGACAGCAGGCGCGGATCGTCGCCCAGCGCATTGCGGAGCCAGCTCACGCACCACCTGGTGTCGTCTGGGTCGGACAGGGCTCGCATCATCGGGCAATCGCGGCGCTCCGCGGCATGCAGGAACGCACGCGCGACGGTTCGGGCAGATGCATTCGACGGCGGGACCGGCGCAGCGGACTCGATCCACGTCGGGATAAGCGCCGCGACCAACGCAGCGATGGCGATGCCCCCAGCGCCGATGAGCGCAACCTTGCGGGGCTTCATCTGTCTGGCTGCTCGAGGTCTCCGCCGCCCGTCATCGGCCGTCCTGCAATCATGCATTTCATATCGTCGTCCGCATCGTGTGGGTAGCAGTGCCTTGAGGTGTACCGCCGTCGGTTGTGAGAAAGCTCCGGCCAGGAGAGCGTGTGAGTTAATCAGTGTCGCGCAGTCGAGCACCTGCAGCGTTCTCCCATTCAAGGGTCACACCGTCACCTCCCGCTACGGCTGTTCCGTCTGTCCGCCCGCCCAACAGACGATCGGCCATCGAGACGGACTCAGCCGGTAAGTTCACGACATGGACGTAGTGACCGCAAAAGTGCTGGGTTCCATCGCGCTCGTCTTCGGCATCGTCTTCATCGCGACGTCTGTTGAACGTCTCACGCGGACCGACGTGGACCTGCTGCTTGTGCTGCTCAACACGGCACTAGGCATCATGTGGCTTGGGGTCGGGGTGTGGTTGTGGCGCTTCGGGCTCTGCAAGTCGAACAGCGGCCGGTAGCCGATTGGTTATCGGATGTCGTTGTGCCCCTCCAAAACGCGACGTCCGAAGCCGGAGTCGGCCGCAACGTCGTTCTATCGCGCCGTCGCATATATCGTCTGAAATTCTTGTTGGCCGTCGTGGCCGCGCTCGCGCTGGCAGCGGTATCGCCGCCAGGTTGACGGACAGGGAGCAGCGGCGTTCACGTTGGGACGGTACCGAAGCGCATGAGGTAGTCGCGAATCAGCGTCCGGACATCCCTCAACCGCAGATTAAGTCCCGCGGCGATCATCTGATCGATGTCCGCGGGTGAATGCATCCCGTGGCGATGCCAGTCCGCGTCGCTGCTCGGGTTACCGCTCGCCAGAACGTAGCGAGTGTCAGCCAAATTCATGCCGCTCATACCGCGAGGGTGAACACGTGCCAATTGGACCGATTACTGACCGATGAGCATGCCGCGAGCGGGCTTGCTGGAGCCCACAACGTGACCGTGAGCAGATTGTGCGCCTACCCCACCAGTGAATGGTTTCCGCTCGGATCCATGATCCCGCGGAGGGCGATCAGACCGGCGCGGGCTCGAGATTTCATCGTGTCGACCTTCACTCCGAGCAGCTGCGCAGTCTCGACACCGCCGAGGTCGCCGAGGTACCGGAGCATCACAGCTTCGCGCTGCAGCGGTGAAAGCTGCGCCAACGCGTCTCGAAGGGCTGCCGAGCCGTCGATGGCGTCGATCTGGTCCGACACCGAGTAGTCGGTGGACTCGTAATCGCGGATCCCGATCCGCCTGTCCCGGTTCCGTGATGCCTGCGCGGACCGGATCCGATCGATCGCGCGAGCATGCGCGATGTGGTGCAACCAAGTGGAGACCCGCGCTCTGCTCGGGTCGAACCGTGCCGCGTTCTCCCACACGTGCAAGAAGACTTCCTGCAGCACCTCTTCGGCCTGAGCGTGATCCACGAGGCTGCGCTGGACGTACCCGAGCAGTTGGCGGGACATACGGTGGTATAGCTCGGCGAATGCGGCACGGTCGCCGTCTCTGATCGCGGCAAGCAGCGCCTCATCAGACGCGGTTGCCCAGGATGATCGGCGAGAACGAGTTGCGGTCATGGTGGCTCCGAAGCATGCTGTAGCCGACGTCAGAAGGTGCCGCCGTGGGGGAGACACCACTGTAGGCAGCTCGGTCTTCCCCCCGTTCGCCCCAAAACTAGGCACATCGTCGTGAATCTTGACCATCAAATGACCGCCGTCCGACAGCGGTCATCGCGGCGTACGCTGAGCGTGTTCCGGGTCGAACTGATCCGGCCGGCACCCCGTTGGCTGGCGGCGCGCACCTGATCGTGTGACCGAACACGAGCGCCCTCTTCGGACCCGAACCCAGGGGGCGCTCGATCACCCTGAGCTATGCCTCCGTGCGCTCCGGGTCGTCGATGAAGTCCTCATAACGCACTTCGTCATCGTCAACGGCGGACTTGAGTCTGGCGGCGATCATCTGAGCGATCTCTGCGGGTGAGCGCATCCCGTGACGATGCCAGTCCGCGTCGGTCTTCGGCGCACCTCTGTCGGGCATGATCACAGGCCTTCCAGGAGATGACGAAGCAGTTGGTGTCCGACCGCACCCCCAGGTGAGCGCCGCCCGGGTGAGGGCAACACATCATCGGTAGATCTTGGACGCGGTCCGATAACTGACCGTAGCGCGGCAATCCGGCGAGCTACAACACGATGTCCTCGCACCGTGCCCGGCGCGCCATCGATCACCCCGCTTGTCGCGGAAGCGGACTAGGTACGCCACACTTGTTGTGGGGCAGGGTGGTTCCCGCCCAAGTGGTGACGAAGGTCCTGATCTGGATCGTTACCGCGCAGCGCCCGCCCTTCGGGTTGGCGGGCGCTGTCCCCGGACCCGTCGCCGACGTGCTCAGATGATCTGACTACTGGGTGTCGACCGAGCCGACGTCGACCTACTCTTCCTCTGAGGAGGCAATCGGCAGACCCGCCGGAAGCTCCTGATCCGCGACGTCCTTGTCCGCAGCCTGCGTGGGCCAGTCCATGCTCTCGAGGAAATCACGCAGGAACTCCTCGTAGTCGAACCCGTCGCCCTCGCCACGAACCTCACCCCAAGACATGCAGGCGAGGGTAGGCGTACGACGGTCGCGTCGTCACGGCGGTCCGCTATGCGACCCTTTCCGCGGCAGCAAGCGGGAGGTGTGGGGCGGGTGTTGTACCTCGGTCCGATCATCATCGGTCACCATCGGACTATAAGTCGCGGTAACCCGTTCTCCTCGCCGGCCCCGCTGAGACCTCAGGCAGGAAGGAGACAACCGCAGCCATCAGCGTCCCGCCCTCCGCCACTTCGATCCAAGTCGCGCGAGCAGCTCGAGTCAGAACGGTTTGCGGTCCGAAGCTCGGTCGCCGTGGTCATCGTAGGGCGGCTCCCAGCCGTGCTCTTTGTACTCCTTGTTCACTCTCCCCCGCATCGATCGCGGCAACCAGCCCGTGTTCGGACCCGGACCACCCTTCCGGAGCCGAAAGAAGCTCCCACCGACCAACAGCACAGCGACAACGATGAAGACGATGACGACAACAGGGCTCACGAGCGCACTCCACTTCCTTGGAGCAGGTCTTCTCCTGGCGTCGCAGACCCGACACACCAAGCGGACACGAACCCTAACGAACGCTGAGGAGACACTCCGCCCCGAGCGGAACTTCCGGTGATTCGGGGGCCCCGCTTTGCCGGAAGTTCGGCGTCGTGTCGCCGGCGGCCCCGCAGTACGCTGCACTCGTGGAGCGGACCCGGACGATGACACGGAGCACGCGGCCGGAATTCAGTGGTGGGTCCCCTAGATCGTGGGTTTCCTCGTGAGTGCAACAGCGCTTGTTGCACTCAGCACGGTGTTCCCCATCGCCAGCGCCGCACGCGCGGGCTACGGCTCGGCCGTCGGCGCCGCATGGCAGGGCCGCGGGCGAGAGGCCCGCGGGTGACGCGCGGTCATTGGGTCGTGGCAGGGTTGTCGGTCCTCACGTTCACGGGACTCGGGCTGCTGCTCGGCGCCGTCGGCCTGTCGGCGGACGACAACCAACGGGACAACGCACTCTCGGGCGCTGTAATCGGTGGTGTCCTGCTTGCGCTGTGGCCGCCGACCGTACAATCGCCGCAGGCTTCACGGGCAAACAACGAACCCGCAGGGTTCAAGGCGCAGCGCCGGCTTGCAGGCTCAGATCAGACAGGACAGCCCGCCGAAGGCGGTCCTCCCCCCGACAGGAACAGGCCGCGCAGCGGTCCGATGAGAGCCCCTCGAGCTGCGCGCCGGCGTAGCGGCCAGGACATGAAGCGGCCCCAGCCTGTTGGGGAACAGGACCGGGGCCGGCTGCAGCTCGAGCGGATTTGGAGGCTGCTCGAGCCGCGCGTCCTGGAACCGTTGGGGGGAACAGGTCCCGGCTTCCGGCACGCTACGCGTCCCCTCCGACGCTGGCACCGCCGGCCGCTATGGGGTGGCTGAAATCTCCGAACTGTGCTTCACAGCTGCCCGCCACACCACGCTGCGGTCGCCGCCTGGCCGCTCCCCCACTCGATCAAGACAGACAGCTCTCCGGGACATTGTCCAGGCGGGCGGAGATTGTATGAGCAAGGGTGATCGACCGCTGACACGACACTGCGACTTCCGTCGGTTAGGGTCGGCCCGTGCCGGAGGACAGGACAACAAAGCGTGGCGCGATCCTGGCGGCAGCGTCGAGGCTGTTCATTGACAACGGGTACGCCGGGACCTCGCTTCGCGATATCGGCCGGGACGCTGACGCTGACGCCGCGCTTGTCATCCACTACTTTGGCTCGAAGGATGGCGTGTTCCTCGCCGCGATGCGGTCGGTGCAGGCCGAGCACCCCATCTCGGAGGGGCCGATCGACACGCTTGGGGAACGATTCATCCGGTACGTCCTCGAGGCCGGGCCGCAGGTGCGGGCCATGTTCCTCGCGATCCTCCGTGCGAGCGATTCGGACAACATCGGCGTCGAGCTTCGTCGCCAGCACGAGCTCGGGTTCGTTGGACCATTGCGCGCTCGCCTCGGCGGTGCGGACGCCGATCTCCGTGCCTCGCTCGCGGCATCGCTCGTCGCTGGCCTGCTCTATGCGCTCTGGGTAGTCGGCGACGAGCAGCTGCTCGCCGCCGACCACGAAGAGATTGTCGCGAAATACGGGCGCCTCATGCAGGAGCTCGTCAACCCCGCTTGAACCCCAGGTTCGACCACTCCACGCGACCGGACGGACGGACTACTGGACCGACCAGCCACCGTCGGAGGCGAGCACGGCTCCGTTGATGTTCACGCCGTCGTCGCTCAGCAGGAACGTGATGGACGCGGCGAGCTGCTCGGCCGTCGCGAGCGACGGGATCGCCGCCTGGAACGGTCCGAGTCGCGCCGAGCCAGCCTCAGAGACGTTCGCCGGCATTGGGATGCCCGTCGCGACGCCGCCGGGTGCTACCGCGTTGACGCGGATGCCCTGCGGGCCGTACATGAACGCGGCGCTGCGGGTCAGCCCGATCACGCCGTGCTTCGACACCGTGTAGGCGTTGCCGGAAGCGTTGCCGCGCAGCCCAGCCTCGGAGGCGACGTTCACGATCGATCCGCGGCCGGCCGCGACCATGAGCGGCAGCACGGCTCGAGAGAGCTTGAACCCACCCGTGAGGTTAATGCCGATGACCCGGTCCCAGACGGCGTCGGTCGTCTCGTGCAGCGGCGAGAAGTCGTCGTTGATACCGGCGACGTTCGCGAGCCCGTCGATCTGGGCACCCGCGGCGGCGACGATCGCGTCGATGTCCTCCTGCTTCGTGATGTCACCGGTGACCGTCACGACATCGACGTCCGCGAAGGACCCGGCGAACTCGGCGAGGCGCTCCGCGGACACGTCGACGGCGACGACGCGGCCACCCTCGCGCGTGATCCGGGAGGCCGTGGCTCGGCCGATCCCGGACGCGGCACCGGTGACGACCACGGTCTTCCCGGCGAACCGTCCGGTGCTCACGCGCTCCTGCCAGACGGCCTCGGCAATGTCCTCGGGGATGACACCGCCGTTGGCGCTCCGGACGAGGTCGTCGATCGCGGTCTGGGACAGCTGGCCGCCGGACATCGTGACGAGCTGGTCCAGAGCCATCCCGCGGGCGGGGGTGAGCACCTCCGGGTCGAGTCCGGCCGGCGCGAGCAGTCCACGGACCAGGACGCCGCCGGTCGGGTGGTCGAGCCAGGTCCCGACGGTCGACTGGCCGGTGAGCGGGGTTTCGTTGGCGGGCATTGCGCATCCTCTCGTCGCCGCGGGGTCCGGCCGGCGTCGATGTCGGCTCCGGCGCGACGGGTTCCGTCGCGCAACGGCGAGGCCATTCAACACTGTTGAACCAAGACGCAACAGTGGTGCATCCTGGTGAGCGGCTCGAAGCACGCTGAGCACGACGAGACGAGGTAGTCAGCATGGACATCGCCCTGGTGCACGAGGAATTGCGCGGCAGGGTCCGCCGGCAGGTAGATTTGCCGACGGACCGCTGGTGGGGTCGGAAACTGACCCGTGCACTGACCGGCTTGGCGCCCTCCGGCGACACGAGTTGTGTGACGATCTCGATGCCGAAGAAGCGCGCTCCGTCGGTCCGCGTGTACCGGCCGAACGAGCAGCAGTCCGACGCGGCGCTGTTCTGGATTCACGGCGGGGGGATGATCATCGGCCGCGCCTCGATCGACGATCGCCTCTGCGCGTCGACCGCCCGCGAGCTCGGGATGGTCGTCGTCTCTGCCGAGTACCGCCTCGCGCCGGACCACTCGTACCCGATCCCGCTCGACGATTGTCTGCAGGGCTGGATGTGGCTGCAGGAGCATGCGGCGTCCCTCGGCGTCGACCGGGAACGAATCGCGATCGGCGGCCAGAGCGCCGGCGGCGGACTCGCGGCAGGACTCGTCCAGCGACTCGCCGACTCGACGTACCCCGACCCGGTGGCCCAGTGGCTGTTCTGTCCGATGCTCGACGACCGCACGGCCGCGGACCGGGACCTCGACCGCATCGACCACTTCGTCTGGAACAACCGCATCAACCGGTTCGGCTGGCGCTCGTACCTCGGGACGGTACCGGGGTCCCCGCGGGTGCCGGAGTACGCTGCACCCGCACGGCGCACCGACCTTGGCGGCCTCCCGCCGGCGTGGATCGGTGTTGGCGACATCGACCTCTTCCGCGACGAGGACATGGCATACGCGGCTGCACTCCGAGCGGGAGGGGCACCGGTCGACACCGTTGTCGTTCCCGGCGCACCGCATGGCTTCGAGGCCTGGGCTCCCGACACCGTGCTTGCGCGCGAGTACGTCGCTGGTGCGCAGGCGTGGCTGCGGGAGGCGCTGGCACGCTGACGATCCGCGCGGGTGCACCGGATGACGGTATCGGTGGCGGTCCGGCAGGATGCGCACGTGAGGCACGGTGCCAGCTGGCACCATGCCTCCAGCTCGTCACGCGCTCGCGTCAGCGACGGCTGTGTCGCTGGAGGAAGCGCTGCAGCTCGGCGTCGAACGCCTGGTCCTCCGGTGCGCCCGCGGAGCCGCCGTGCGGCATCGCCTCGCCGACGTGTAGTTCCGCCTCGACGCCGGCGTTCCGGAGCTTGCGGTGCATGCGAACCGTATTCGACAGGAACAGGTCGCGCGTCCCGGTCCTCCTTGATCCCATCTGCAACACTCCGAATAAGGGTGGTGTTGCAACGACCAGCTGAACCCAAGGGCCGGCTACCGCACACCCAACCGTGGCCTTCATCGCGTCCGCCCGTGCTGCCCCCGCTACGTGAAGTGCCCCCGCCGACATGTCGGCGGGGGCACCCCTACTGCTAGCCCTTACGCCACAGGTCGATCAGCAACCGGGCGACGGTCACGAGCAAACTCGCGATCCCCAACCACGGCACTGTCTTCCTGGGCGGACGGCCCTCGGTGTCGTCCGACATCGAGACCACCTCCTGGTGTGCGCGCCGGCGAACACTAGAAGCGGGACCAGCAGATCCCTACAGTGGAACCCGCCACGAGAGCGCGTTACACTTGATCCCGAGCGACGAACTCGGGGATGTATGGATCCCCTGGCTTCCCACTCGGAGGCCAAACCGAAGCCCAAGACCTGGCAGGGTCTTGGGCTTCACCTTTGGTCCAGGGCCGCAACCCGGCGGTATGACGACCCGTACCAGTAAGCGTACGAGGACCGTCGCACTCCCGCTGCGGCCGCGCTGAGAAGGACGCCGCACCGGCGCGCCTCCATCCAGCAGTGAACAGCGTTCAATTAAAGCGATTAACGGTAGGACCGCTTTGATGAGAGCCAGCGTCCCGCGCGGATATGCCAGGATAGAGGGACTATCCCCCACGGAAGGCACTGCATTCATGGCTCAGAAGGTCACCACGCATCTCGTCGACGACATCACGGGCGAGACCATCGAAAACGGCGGCAAGACCGTCCAGTTCGGCTTCGACGGCACCACCTACGAAATCGACCTCTCCGACGACAACGCCGACGCACTCCGCGAAGCGCTGTCCGACTACATCGCCGCCGCCCGAAAGACCAGCGGCACCCGTGGCCGTGCCGCCGGTAGCCGCACCGCGAAGCGCAGCAACCCCGACGAACTGACCAAGATCCGCGAATGGGCCGCCCAGAACGGCCACGACGTCGCTCCCCGCGGCCGCATCAGCCAGGCCGTCCGCGACGCCTACGACGCCGCGAACTGACGCACCGCTGATGCGCCGATAAGGGGTTCTTATGTCAGTTGTTCAAACGGCGAAAGCTTGCCCGCAGAGTAGGCAATGAACTGGCATGACAGCATCATTGGGCACCTTGACCGGCTCCCAAGGGTGACACGGCGGAGCTAGCATGGCCATGTCGTCAGGCTCTACCAACGGGTCTGGCTCGGCTGGACCATCCGCCTTGCCACGTTTGAACGTCATACCGCTGTTCCTGCTGGACTTGAATTCCTGCTCGATCGCGTCCGCGATGATTCCCGGGGCTGCTGCTGCGACGACGGCCTCTTGGTAGGAGATTTGCTCCTGCGTGAACCACTGGTCAGGATCCGCAGCCCTGCCGCATCGTGGACAGAAGTACGTGTCTCCGTAGACAAAGTCCGCCGGCGCTTCGTCCGTGGGGCCGTGATACCATTTGAACTCTTGTTCACAATGAGGACACTCGCGACGCAGGAAACCGTCCGCGTCGAGCGGAAACTCAATTAGTATTTCCATAATCAACCCACCGTATCGAAGTAGACGCTTTGACTGAACGAGGTTCCGTCATCAAGATGTGCAGTTAGAGTAAGTTCGAACTGTGCGGGGCCCGACGGACCCATGGTCTTCTGCGTTGTCCAGCCCCTAGCGGTAAACGTCTTCCCGGCGGGAAGCTTCGCCACTGGTCCGCTGTCGTGCAGCGTGACGTGTTGGGACAGCTCAGCTGGAACGTTGATTTCGACATCGAACAGATTAACCGCACCGTTATTGGTGATCTGCACGAGGTCAAGCTTGTTGCTACCCGATGATCGCCAACGCCCATCAACGTGCGGGCCGCGGCGGTCCTGGCTTGGAACTCTCTTCCCAACAGGGAGCCCGTTTCCCAGGGTGCGTGGCGGTGTGAATTCACCCTCACGGAGCCAATCACCCCCCGTGAGGTCAACCTCACACCCTGCCGTAGCCAGCCGATCACCCAGAGACTTCCGCAAACCTGCCTCGTTGGAAATTCGGATTGCATGGCGGCCACCAACATCGCTGAATGGCCGCAAATCACCGAGTTCCACCAAAATCGTATGTTTTGGATCCCGCCCCATAGCCATACCCGCCTCAAAGAGGACGTTAGGGCGCGCCTGACCGGTCGGGACTAGTTCGGGATCGCTGTCGCCACTGGCGTAATCAGTGCGAATGTATGCGACGTCGTCTGGCGTGGCAGGACCACAACCGCTTGCCCTTCTTTGGAGGCAACATCAAGGACTTACCCAATATAAGGGGAGCCGTGACCAGTTAGAGCTACCGCCTGATCCCACTCGATTGGCTTCAGGCCGAGCGATCGCAGGAAAGAGAACATGGCATCTCGGGCCGCAGCGTTGCGATCGTGAACCACGAAGACCTTGGTTGTCATGGGCAGAAAGTATCCCTCACGTCTGACAGTCAACAGGGTTCAGGTGTGCCGGAGGATGCTCGCAAGCTGTGTTGCGCTGGATGTACCTCAGCACCGCAGTGCCACGCCGCCGGCCAGGCGTGGCGTTAGGGTCCGTTACGCCTGTTCTGCGACGGATGTGTGCGGGGTCTAGGGGTCGTGCGCCGCCTGGGTGTTGGTGTTTCGTTAGTGTTCTCGCTGCTAGAAGTGCCGGGAGGTGTCCTCTATGAGAGCCTGGAGGACTGGGCGGAGGCGGAACCACCGAATCATCGCCCACGTCGCCAGCGCGACCCAGAACGCTGCCAGTAGGACATCTCCTTGGCCTTCGCGCGTGTCGAGGTCACCGAGTGAGGTGACAGCGTTCGCGACCTGCAACGCGGCGATTAGAGTCCAGGGCCATGCCACCCAAAGGCTCTCACGAGACCGCTCTAAGGCGGGCCGCCATTGCCGTTCCGGTACGTCGTCGGGAACGGAGCGGTCGCGGATCCACTGGTCGACTTGCCGCTCGCGCGCCCGGCGGCCAGTACTGCTGATCGCGAGATACGCCAGCGGCACCCCCAGCACGATTATGGAGACACCGATGGTCGGAACGAGCAAACCCGTCTCGTGCCGGCAGCAAACAGGAACTCCTCAAACGCACCGACCTGACGATGACCTAGATTGCCGAGACGACCGGCCTCGGATCCAACGCAAACCTACGACGGCACCCTGGCAGTACCACCGGCACCTCCCCCAAGGCCTACAAAACCGCGTTTCAAAACTGGCCCACTTCGTGAACTCGATCTTGCTTGCGTTCGCGGGCCCCGCAGGAAGAGCCGGCGGCTTGCGTGGGATGACGGTGGTCAGCGGCCGGCGGCGTAGTGGTTGGTGACTTGGGTTTGGGTCAGCACCGTGCCATATATTGCCGCGTATCGCATCGACCCTGTGAAGTAGTAGTTGCTGGCAGTGCCGGGCCATCCGCTGATGGTGTCGTAGCCGATCCGCCAGTACCCGGAGGCGTTTTCAGGTGCGGTGTAGCTGCTGTTGGATGCGACGAGGGTGCCGTCAGCATAGAGTCGCATGCCGGTGTCGGAGGACATGGTTGCGACGACGTGATGCCAGGTGTTGTCGTTATAGGTCTTTGGTGTGGTTACGACGTGGACGGCTGAACTGTAGGTACCGAAGACGAGTTGGCCGGTGGTGTTGAGGTAGATCTGTCGGTCGTGTTGGCCGGAGCTGCTGACCTGGTTGCTCCCGAAGCCGATGAGGAGGCCGCCGGCGACGGCGGTTTTGAACCACACTTCTTCGCTGAACGTGGTCGGGTTTTTGTAGGAGGTGGGCGTTGAGACGAAGCTTGATGAACCGTCCAGGACGTAGGACGTTCCCGTGTCTCGGGGGCATGCGTTGGGGCTGGGTGTGGTTGCGGTCATCGCACCCTGGTAGGTGCCGTTGACTCCCGCGCCAGACCAGTCGGCCGCGGACGTCGACCCGGAGGGTTCGCCGAGCTTGTAAGCGAATGTTGCGTTGGTTTTGTCGACGCCGACCGCGCCGGTGCAGGTGAAGTTGGTTGCGGTGCCGGCACTGTCGGTGCTGTTGGTGATCTGTGCGGTGAAGGCGGAACGGGTGGGGGCGAGCTGCGTCAGCACGAGCAGTGTCGCCAGCGCGACGACGAGGACCAGGGCGACGAGCTTCCCGTCCCGCAGATGGCCGATGTTCATGCTGGTCGTACCACAGTCCGTCGGCCGATCGCTAGGCACCATATGAGCGGGATAAGGCAGATTGTGATCAGCGCAACCCATCCGGCCACGTCAAGGTCGATCGTTGACGTGATCTGGTATTGGCCGTTTCGGGTGAGTTCGTGGATGGCGAGATGTCCGACCTGTCCGTCAACGAGGTGGATGCTGTTCCCGCCGCGGGCGCTGACGTGGACGGGAAAAATGCCGCTGGAGATGACGGTCGCGTCGACGTTTCGGACGGTCGCTGTGTTCGCGATCGTGGTGACGTGCACGAACGGTTTCAGAAGGAACGCGGCGTACGCGGCTGTAGTTGCGGCACCTGCGACCCGGAGCGAGCTGCGGGTGACCCGGTCGGAGAACGGACTCGTGAGCACCCAGATCAGCATGTTCCCGATCAACAGGATCGGGATGGCGCGAAAAAGCCATCCGAGGTGGGGGATCAGAGCCGCTGGTGCGCCGACAAGGTTGTCCTGGGTGAGGGTCCACGGGTCGGTAGCGCCATTGACGTCACCCCGTGTGTGGATGCCACCAGCGGCGTCGATCGCGATGATGCGGTGGGTGTACACCACGCTCGGGTTGGCGGGCACTTGGAACGACACGATGTCGCCCACGCGGAGAGAGGTATGGTTCACCGGCATGTCGATGATGAGCGTTCCGACCGGCGCCGCCTCACCCATCGAGGGTGTTTCGACCACGAATATTCTGCCACCGGCGTGCAGCAGCAGCAGCGTTGCTGCGAGGCAGACGGCCGCGGCAACCGCGACCGACCATGACAGTGCCGCTTGGAACGGTCGGGGTGTTGTGCCGACGAGCGCCGGGCGGTCGAGGGTGCCCGTCAGCGGAATGGCCGTGATCTGGCTCATGAGCTGATCTCCTACTGCGGAACGTGAGCGATGCCTGTCGACGGTCGTATGTCGCGGAACACGTGATCCCCGGACGCTATGCGGCCGGGGATCACGCGTGTTGCGATCAGCTCGTGAAGGTCCAGGTCATCGGGACTGCCGCGGCGAGGCCCTGGTAGGTGTTACCGGCACTGGAATTCAGGGTGACGGCGAAGTTGAAGGGCACGGATCCGCCGGCGGCGGGGGCGGCGGGCATCGTGAACGCCGATGCCGCGGCGCCGGCGAAGCTCGCCAGCGTTCCGGAGAACACAGTGGTGGAGCCGGAAGTGATGACGAGGTTCATTTTCGCGCAGACATCCGTTGCCGTGCCGTTCGCGGATCCGTTGTTCGATTGGGTGCAGGAAGATCCGGGCGTCAGCGTGAAGGTGCTCGCGGCTGCCGTTCCGGTGTTCTTGATCGTGATTGCCGTGTTGACGGTATTGCCTGGCGTCATCGTAGTCGAGCCGCCGAACTTGTTGATCGTTGAGCAGGTCGCGGAGTTTGTGGACACCGAACCGCCGTCTGTGCTGAGGCAGGTCACGGACGCGCCGGCGTTCTGCTCCTGCATGATGACGGTGCCGCTACCAGCCGAGTTGCTGCTGTTAGTGATGCTCGCAGCGAACCCGGAGAGGGTGCCAGTCAGCGACAGTGAAAGAAGCACTGCCGCGAAGATGCCCGCGGTGAGCGCGACAGGGGCAACGCGAATCCGCTTGAGCGGTGAGACACGGAGCGGATTCATGGCAGTTCCCTCGATGAGTGATTAGCAGGATGAGTGACAATCACGGGAACGTGACTGCTCGATGATCAAGCTATCCTGTCGTTGAGGTACTTCCCACCCCTCATGCGGCCCCAGACCGGGGGCCACGCGCTGCCTGGCCCTCCCCACACTGGGGTAGTTCGACGATCGAGAAACTCAGCTACCGTCGAAACACCCCATGAGCGCCACGGACGGCGCGACCCGAGACAGGAGCGTCCCCATGGAGACCCTGACCACCCGCAATGTCGCCGCACCCGCGGCCGAGCAGGATCCGATGACGCAAGCGCTCGGAGCGTTTGTGCTGATGCATCGGGCGAACGCTTTAGTGACGGCGTCCTTGGCGCAGCAGTACGGCTGTGGTGTTTCTGACATGCGAGCACTGGTGTTCATCGCTGGCGGCGGTGACACCACCCCCAGCGCTATCGGGCGCGAGCTCGGCCTCAGCAGCGGTGCTATCACCACTCTCGTCGACCGCCTCGAGAACGCGGACTGGGCGCAACGAGTCCCGAACCCGCACGATCGCCGCAGCTCGTATCTGGAGTTGCGCTCCGGGGGCCGGACGGTACTGGAACAGATCACCGCTGTCTACGCCGCAGCGTTCACCGCAGCGACAAATGACGCGGCAGCACCGGCGAGCTTCGACTGTTTGATGCGAGCGTTCACGAACGTCGGCACTGCACTCCGTGCCACGATCGACCGCGAATAGCGCTGACGGGCTTCCGGTCAAGTACTGGAACGGCTCATCTGATTCATCCGTGCGGCGGTGTGGGTGAAGGCGGTGCGTTTAACCGCGGTGCGTGGCCCCCAAGCCGACTGACAGCTCGACCGCGTCGTCCCTACTCACCATCTCAGCGACGTCGTAGGACACCGCCGCGCACGCTCGGAGGCCGACGGCGCACCCGCGGTTCGCGGATAGCAGTCATGTGTCGCATGACGACCGACCGACACCGTGACAGTATCGCTCCGTGCAGGTGACCTTTCCCCGCGCAGGTGTTGGGCTGCACACCCGTCGGTCTGACACCGCTGGCGGTGATCCTCCCAGAGGGCTCCTGGTTGAGGGTCACCGCCAGGTTTTCATCCTGAAGCCCGGGCCTGTGACCAGCACGACATCCATCAGGGTGCTTCTCACGCTCGTTGACGCGGCAACACGCAGTCGGCCGCCTTGTCCAGGAGCACACTGCCGTCGGCAGCAACATTGAACGTGCCGACCACTGGCTGAGCTCGATCACGGCGTGTATGGGGTCAGTCGGTGAGGTCGATCTCCCACACGGGTCGGATGTAGGCCTGCTTCCATCCTTCCCGGAGCCGCGTGATCGCACGGTCGTAGGCGTCGAGCAGGTCCATGTCCGGGCGGACCATGGACTGCAGCTGCAACCCCTCGTAGAGGGCGATGAGTTGCTCGGCCCCTCGCGGGGGGTCCATCGTGGCGGGTTCGCGGCCTGTCTGGATGTCGCGCTCGAGGCTGTGCTGCACCATGAGGTGGAAGCGACGCCACCGCTCGTACAGGTGCGGTGCCATTGGATGGTCCGGGGTCGCGGCGATGTTGACGGTCGCGGTCAGCATCCGCATGAGCGCCGGGTCGGCAATGTTCGCGGTGACGATACCGCGAAGGAACCGAACCGTGCCGTGGGTGGCTGCGACCGGCAGGATCGGCGCCATGCGCTCTTCGTTCCAACGGTCGATGGTCGCCAGCACCAGACCATCCCACGTCGGGAACTGCCGCTGGACGTCGGTTAGTGGGAGGCGGGCCTCCGCGGCGAGCATTTCGTAGGACGCCTCGTGGAACGCGTGCTTCCGGAACATGTCGATGGCAGCTCTGATGATCGCAGTACGCCGGGAGATGGTGTCCTCGTGCGAGGACGCAGGGTTGATCGTCGTCACGCCACCAATCCCACTGCATCGCGGCCTCAACGTCGAGGTCCAGAACTGGGGCCAACGCACCGCAGAAATCCCGGATGTGGGACCTGTCGGACGTAACGGCGGTTCGGCTTCGGGCACCGTCCCCCGTTCTGGGGAGCGTTCGGGACCCACCTCGCACCCCCGTCGCACCGAATGCGCTCTGCTGATCATCGTGGAGGAGAACGCGGAGTCATGGCATGTGTCATCGAAGTGATCGTTATGTTCGTCGTGGGTATCACGGCCTTTGCGTCGTTCGTGCGCGAGATGTCGCCGTCGCGTCAGCACGCGCGGACCTGTCCGCCGTGTCCGCGCGGCACGCGCTGACACGGCAACGTCGGCGCACTTCCCGGAAGGATTATTGACGAACATCCGGGACAGAATTGTAGGGCAATGCAGCGTCAGTGCCGCCCCGGACTGGGGTGACCGAGCAGCAGTCATGTCCCCCAAAAAACGGACAAAACACAACGACGAAGTCTTGAGTAGCAGTTCGAGCTACTCGGCGGACGCATTCACATCGACGCAATCTCGATCCAGTAGCGGGAATGGGGTGTCTTGTTCATGAACACGGAACAGCGAACCGCAGGGCCGACGTCGCGGACCGTCGGCGCCCTGCACGTCTGGGAGGAGCGCTTCGACGACGAGGCTGCTGTGCGCCTGAGGGCGCTTGCTCGCCTCGAACGAGCTCAGCTCGGGACGGAACGGGTTCCGATCGATCCGCACAACGTCCCGGACGATCTGGTGGTACATCTGATGGTCGGCGACCAGTTCGGCACCGCCATCGGGTGTGGCGCACTCGTCGTCGCCGACGAGGGGGTGTTCGAGATCTATCGCTTCTACGTCCGGTTCGATGCTCGTGGAAGCGGCGCCGGTGGGGTCCTCCTTGGCGCGCTCGAGCGGGCCGCCGTCGAGCGCAGCGGGAGCGCCACCGTCGTTGAGACCTCCTCGTCGCTGTCAGACACGGTCCGGTTCTTCCAGAGGCACGGTTACCAACAGATCGCGCCGTGGGGGCGATACGCGACACGTCCGACCTCGGTCTGCTTCTCGAAAGTGTTCTGACCCGAGCGCAGCCGTCTATCAGCGGCTTAGCTCGCGAGTAGCGCAAGGGGATGGCCTTGCATCCACGGCACGGCACGGCATGGCACGGCTTATGTACGCCGGTGTTGGAAGCCTAGCGCCTGCAGTGGTCTACGGCCGGTTGCCTTGATCGGTTCGATCTGAAATATTAAAATAGATATATAAACGGGCGGGAGGAAACCGGTCAAAGAACCCCCCGCCCTTACGGGTGCCCTTCCCAAGGCAGAATTCCCGCTCCGGCTAGCAAACCACATCCGCGTCGAGGCGGTGCGGAGCTAGCTCATCATCCAAACGTTGCGTGTCCCGAGCGGGTATGCACGGACCATCCCCGAGGCGTGAGCGCCCTGGTTCAACCGAGGGTACCTTGCCGAGTGACCGCAGCCCGGAGGCGGCGGACGTTCAGATGGTGAGAGGAGGTCGTAGACGCGGCCTGGCCGCTGCCGTCGCGCACCGGATCCTGAAGCAGGAACGAAATATTCACTCGGTGACGGTCGTGCTCTCCGGTTGGTCACGCAGCCACCGCAGGTAGACCACTCTTGTTGTGGGGCAGGGTGGTTCCCGCCCAAGTGGTGGCATCAGATCCTGATCCGGATCGTCATCGCGAAGCGTCCACCCTTCGGGGTGGGCGCTGTCCCCGAGGCCGCCGAAGAGCCGACTTCCCGCACCCAGCATCGAATGCGACCTTGGCGCGGACGGCTGCCTGGTGGCCTAAACCCCGGTCAGCTCACCACGACTGCTGGTCGTTCTACCTCGCGAACCTGCTCTCAGTCGCGTTTCGATAGCTGATCTTCAGCGGGACGGCTCGAGCGCCGTATTGGGCTGCTTGATGATCGAGCAATGCGAAGGCGCCCTCGACCGGTGGCGATGCGAAGTCGATCACGTCGGCGACCATGAGCAGATCACGGACTATAAGCGCACCAGATGCAACGGGAATGCGTCGGGGAAGCAGTTGCGCGATCTGCGGTCGTAGCGGTGCGCCCGGTAGACCATCGCCTATCGGGCAGTCAGGACTCGTTCGTAGAGAACGAGGGAGCCGCTTCGTCCCACTTCTTGGAGGCCGCTCTTGAAGAGGACGCGACGGGACGCGGCGTTGTCCGCTTCCGTGTCCGCTGCTGCGATCGTCGCCCCGCGCAGACCAGCATGTCCGAGCGCCAGCAGGACAGCCGACGTCGCCAGGCCCGCGCCGCGAGCCGATGGAACCAGCCCGTACCCGAACTCGACTCGACCGTCGGCGTCCGGAGGACCGAAGAACCCGAAGCCTCCGACCGCCATCCCGTCCGACGCCCGTCGGACGACGTACATCGTGAAGTCCGGGTCAGGGGCCGCCAATGCAGCCAACGACTTGAGGGGATCGATCTCGTCGAGGAACGGGTACTCGGCATGCCACCGGTCACCGGGTCGCTCCTCACGAGCAGCGATGCGCCGGGCAAGGGCCGGCGTGATGGGCTCCAGAACGACTGTGCTGCTCGTCAAGATCATGCGCCGATCCTCGCACGACGAGGGGCGAGCTTCTGACCCGACCGCTGACCGATCGTCTATCGGGACAGCCATCGGTCGAGCACGATTGACTTGGTCAGCTTACGGAGCCGGCGCCTGACCGTCGGGCATCTCGTCCGAGAACGAACCAGGCAATCACTCCGACAAGGGGCAAGGCAATCGCCACGGCGATCCACAAAGCCTTAGCGAGTCCCGTCAGAGGCGAGCGAATGACCGTCACGATCATCCAGATCACACCGGCAACAACAGCGACGACGACTGCGGCCCATGCATAGTTGTAGGAAGCGGGGAAGAACACAGCCTGACCCTCCGGCGCGGCAACTAGCGGACGAGTCAGAAGAAAGCTCATGTCCACCACGGTAGGCAGCCAACGAACACCTCACAACTGCGCTGCAAGCGAGAAGCCCAGTGAGCGATCGACTATTGGGACACGCTGGGAATACTTGACCGGTATCACTTAGGGAGCTCTTGGATGGTCTCGGGTTCTCGGGGTGCCCGTGCGTTGAGGTGACCGCGATCCCCGACCGAGTCGGCGTACACAGGGCGACGGACCCGTTGGATCGATCCGAGGGGCTGATGCTCGACCAGGCAGTGCCAGGGATTGAACGAGAGCTCGTCGTCGGCGAAGACCCGTCGCTTGGGTGAGTACGTGTCCTGGGCCTCGACGGTGATCGTGGCCACCGTCCGATACGGCGTCGCGTTCTCGGGCCACTCGACGGACGCGTCCTCGACCGGCGTCTGGTCAAGGTTCGTGCCGAGTTGAGTCCGGAGCTCCCAGACCGCGCCCTGTTCGCCGAAGAACTCGCTGGTGAGGTCGCGATACGCGGATGGCTCCCTAATCGATACGTGCTGGCCGGTGACAGCGCGCAGGCGCGAGGACACCGGGACGGCAGCCACCTTCGCGATGTGGTCGCCGTAGCGGAGGACGCCCTGGGAGTAGTACGTCTCACCGAGGAGATGGACATGGGGCTTCGCCTGTCCGGCGGGGCCGCCTGTCTTGTCGATGCCGACCTTGCGGAGGGCGTCCGCGGCACCGCGCAGGACGGTGGTCGCTGCCAGCTGCACCCCTTCGGGTGCTTTCGACGTCGCGAGCAGGACCGCCTGGTCGCGGCGGTACGTGTGGACGTCGCCTGACGAGATCGTGGGGTGGTTGACCAGCAGGAAGTCCTGGGTGCGCGGTTGAGGGTCGCCGGGGAGGACCTTCTCCCCGTCGACGTCGAGGACCTTGATCGCCATGCCGAACGCGGCACCGATGCCGTCGGAGACGATGTCACCGGGCGCGGTGGAGAACCGGATGACGACCGGGTGCTCGCCACCCGTCGAGAAGAGCCCCTGGGCCAGCTCCTCGGGCAGGTCGTCGGCTACGACGAGCGTGCCGCGGAGCACTCCGTGGCTCTTCGCGTGCGCGTCCCGGAGGCCGTGGCGGTGCTTCTCGAACGCCAGGGAGCGGACCTCCCCGAAGATCTCACGGACAGCGGCGATGTCCTCATCCTCTCCGGGCTGGATCTGTTCGACGTCGGGGGTGTACTTCAGGTACTGCAAGGGGATCTCCTTCGATCTCGTTGGGCAGTCGTTCTCTGCGGGGACCAGGCGGGTGCGGTCGTCAGTTGGGGACGTCGGCGAGGGTCAGCGGTTCTACCTCGGTCCGAGCGTTCTTCTCGTGGCGCCAGGCGCCGAGGCGCTCGTAGCCCGCGCGGCGGACCCGGTTGATCGAGCCCAGAGGACGGAACGCGGTCAGTCCGAACCAGGGGCGCCACGACATGACGTCTTCGGCGAACACCCGGCGCTCGGGGCTGAAGGACGCCTGCGGCGGCAGGGTGACCGTCGCGACCGTGCGGTAGGGGCTGAGCTGCTCGTCCCACTCGACGGACGCGTCCTCGACGGGCATCGAACCGAGGTCGACGTTGAGCTGCACCCGCAACTCGTACCGCGCCTCCTGACGGCTGAAGTACTCCTGCACCCACTCCGACAACACGCTCGGTGGGTCGTTCCTGCTCACCTCGTGGTCCCCCAGGGCCAGCTGTGCGGCTGCGACCGGGATCATGGCGAACTTGGCGACGTGGTCACCGAACCGGAAGGCACCTTGCGAGTAGTAGCTGTGCGCCATGACGTCGATCGCGGGAGTCCGGTCGAAGGTGAGCCCCTTCGGCGCCGGGTGTTTCAGGCTCGTCGCGGCCACGGTCGCGGCGTGGTTGCCGTGATGCTCGTAGCGCGCCGTGATCGCGTCCAGGTACACCTTCGCGTCGCCCTGCGGGATGATCGGCCACGTGTTGAACAGGAAGTCCTGACTGGTCCATCCCGGACGCAGCTTGTCACCTTGGACGTCCAGCACCTTCAGTGCCAGGCCCCGAGCCCGCTTCGCCTGGTCCGGATCGATGCCCCCGGGTTCGCTGGCGTAACGGACGACGACCTCGTAGTTGCTGGGCCCGGCGAACATCCCCTGCGCAAGCTCGGGGGGCAGATCGGAGGCGACCTCGAGCCGACCGGTCACGACGCCGTGGCTCTTCGAGTGCGTGCCGCTGTGGCCGTGCCGGGTGACCTCGAACGTCTTCTCCATGGTGCGCTGCATGGTGACGATGGTCTGCTCGATGATCGCCTCCTCGTCGGGCAGCAACGTCTCGACGCCGTCGTCGTAGCTGATCGGCCGGTGGGCTCGTGGATCGCTCATGGCGGCGATGGTAGGCAGCGCCTCCGCAAAGGTTCCTCAGAGCTGTCCCCCGCCGAGGCACCGGTCATCCGCTTCGCGCACTGAAGCGGGTCAGGCCTGTGCGCGGGGTCTACCGTCCGGGGCACAGCTCGCCCCGACACCTTGGAGGCCCCCTGCCCACGAACATCGGCTACGCCACACCCAACGCCACCACCCCCCTCGCGCCCCTCGAGTTCGACCGGCCGCCGGTCGGTGCCGAGGACGTCCTGATCGACATCACGCACTGCGGCGTGTGCCACTCCGACGTCCACCAGGCCCGCGACGAGTTCGACGGCCCGCTCGCGACGAACTTCCCCTGCATGCCCGGTCACGAGATCGTCGGCATCGTCGCCGAGATCGGCGACTCCGTGACGGGGTTCGCCGTCGGTGACCGCGTCGGAGTCGGCTGCCTCGTGTACTGGGGCAGCGACGATCAGCGCGGCGTCGACGAGGAGCAGTACCAGCAGCCCCCGGCGGTCTTCACCTACAACGCGAAGGACCCCGACACCGGCGAGGTCACCTTCGGCGGGTACTCCGACCAGATCATCGTGAACGAGCACTTCGTGCTGCGCATCCCCGAGTCGATCAGCAGCGAGCAGGCCGCCCCGATCCTCTGCTCGGGAGTGACGACCTGGGCACCGCTGAAGCACTTCGACGTCGGCGCCGGCCAGAAGGTCGGCGTCGCCGGCATCGGCGGGCTCGGCCACATCGGACTGCAGATCGCCGTCGCCCGCGGCGCCGAGGTGGTCGCGCTCACCACCACGCCCGAAAAGGCCGAACTGGCGAAGCAGCTCGGCGCCACCGACGCGATCGTCATGACCGACGACGACGCCGTCGCAGCGGCCGAGGGAACTCTCGACTTCGTCCTGTCGACCATCCCGACGGCGTTCGACATGAACCCCTACCTGTCCTTGCTCCGGCACGACGGCCGACTGCACTCCGTCGGCATGCTCGAGCCGATCCACGAGGGCGGCATCGACTTCGGTGCGGTGTCGCTCAAGCGTCTGTCGCTGAGCGGTTCACTCATCGGCACCCTGGCCGAGACACAGGAGGTGCTGGACTTCTGTGCCGAGCACGGCATAGCCCCCGATGTGCAGGTCATCCCCGCCTCCGGCGTCAACGACGCGTTCGACGCGATGGTCGAGGGCGACGTGCGATTCCGCTACGTCATCGACACCTCCACCCTGCGCGACGACGCGTAGCCACGACCACCGACACGAAGCCTCCTGCATCGGCGCAGGAAACAACGAAAAAAGGAGAACCACGATGAGAGCACTGATCTACCACGGCCCGAAGAACGTCAGCGTCGACGAGGTCGAGGACGCGAAGATCGAAGCCCCCACGGACATCTTGATCAAGGTCACGGCCACGAACATCTGCGGCTCGGACCTGCACATGTACGAGGGCCGGACCGACTTCGAGACGGGACGTGCATTCGGACACGAGAACCTCGGAGAAGTCATCGAGGTGGGTGCCGGCGTCGACAAGGTCAAGGTCGGCGAGCGAGTGGTTCTGCCTTTCAACATCGCGTGTGGGCACTGCAAGAACTGCGAGAAGGGCATGACCAGCTACTGCCTGACAATGCAGCCGGAGCCCTCCTATGCCGGCGCCGCCTTCGGCTTCGCCGACATGGGCCCTTACCAGGGCGGCCAAGCTGAACTCCTGCGTGTGCCCTTCGGCGACTTCAACGCCCTTCGTCTTGGTGAGGACTCCGTCGAGAAGGAGAACGACTACGTCATGCTCTCCGACATCCTGCCCACGGGCTGGCACGCCGCGGAGCTCGCCCAGGTCAAGCCCGGCGACAGCGTCGTCATCTACGGCGCCGGCCCCGTGGGCCTGATGGCCGCCCTCAGCTGCCAGGTCAAGGGCGCAGCCAAGGTCATGATCGTGGACCACCAGGCCGACCGGCTCAAGCTCGCCGAGTCCGTCGGGGCCATCGCAGTCGACGACTCCAAGGTCGACCCGGTGCAGTTCGTCCTGGACCAGACCCTCGGCCTCGGAGTCGACGCCGGTCTCGAGTGCGTCGGGTACCAGGGCCACGGAGAAGGCGGCAAGGAGGTGCCCAACCTCATCATGAACCGCCTCATCGCCTCCGTTCGCTTCACCGGGCACATCGGTGTCGTCGGCGTCTACGTTCCCGAGGACCCAAACTCCTCCGACGAACTCGCCCAGAAGGGCCAGTTCGCCCTGGACTGGGGCCTGCTGTGGTTCAAGGGCATCTCGGTCGGAACGGGACAGGCCCCGGTGAAGAAGTACAACCGGCAACTCCGCGACCTGATCGCTGCGGACAAGATCAGCCCGTCGTTCATCGTCAGCCATGACCTGCCCCTCGAGCAGGCACCTGACGCGTACAAGCACTTCGACGCCCGCGACGACGGCTGGACCAAGGTAGTGCTCCACCCCGCCGTCGCCAACTGAGGCAAAGGCCAGAAGGCGAGGTGCCCAGCACCTCGCCTTCTGCGTGTGGCCAGTAACTCGCTTTCACGTCGCGACGGAAGGCGTGACCGTTGATCAGCGGTGCGAGTTAGCTCCCGTGCGCGAGAAGCGCGTTGATCGCCCAGTAGTCCTCAGTGGTGTCGTATCCATGGCCGCAACGCAGGCATGACCAGTGGATCGCTGGCTTTCCCGCACCAGGGGGCAAGGCTGGCGTGCATGGAAGAGTGCGAATGACACTTGGGGCAGTCATGGGAGGGGATGGTCACGGGGCTCCAATCGGTTGGCCAACCCCCTTTTTAGGCGCGTCTGCTTATCCCTTATTGAGATTTGACGCGGCCCTTCTGACGGTGCGCAATTTGGCTAAGCCTCGCGACACGAAAAAAGGACACTTCCAATGCGATGTCCCCGTGAGTGCCGTCTGTGCAAGGTCGGTCTCTAGTTGCCGTAGAAAGTACGCATGGTTCCTCACGATGAGATCAATGCCCTGATCGCTGCGCACCCTGACTGGCGCGGGGCTGTTCTTGCTGACGCGCGCCGGATCATCCTGGGCGTCGACGCGGGGATCATTGAAGAGTGGAAATGGATGGGGGCACCCGTCTGGGAGCTCGACGGCATCCTCGTCGTCGGGAACATCTTCAAGAAGAAAGTCAAGCTCGGGTTCATGTACGGCGCCTCCCTCGACGACCCGGCCGGCATCTTCAACGGCGAGCTCGGAGGCAACCAACGCCGCTCAGTGGAGTTCTCTGAAGGCGACGTGATCCCTGAAGACGCTCTTGCAGCCCTGGTGCGTGCCGCGATCGTGTTCAATGCAAGCAAGAGAGCCGTGCGCGGCAAGAAGTGACCGGGGCGTCCTGACAGCGACACGACTCGACCGGCCGCGACAGGCGGCCAGCGTCAGGGGAAGAGAGGCGACACAATGCCCACCACGATCTTTGTCAACCTCGCCGTCAGCGACCCGGCTCGGTCACGATCGTTCTTTGAGTCGCTCGGCTACTCGATCAACGAGGGCTTCAGCGACGAGAACGCCGTGAGCGTTGTCATCAGCGACACGATCACCGCGATGTTGCTCACGCACGAGTTCTTCGCCGAGTTCACGAGCAAGTCGATCATCGATGCCACTACCTCGACCGAGGTGCAGCTCGCCCTCAGCGCCGAGAGCAAGGAAGAGGTTGACTCGATCCACGAGAAGGCCCTCGCTGCCGGCGCGACGAGCGCCGGCGAGCAGGACCACGGCTTCATGTACTCCAAGAGCTTCGACGACCTCGACGGCCACCACTGGGACTTCGTCTGGATGGACCCGGAGGCGGCAGCCGGCGGCGCCCCGGGGCTGACCGTCGACGAGATGCGCGCGAACACGACCCACAGCTAGGCAGCGCCCGCTGGGGCGCGCGCCACGAGACTGTCCCGCGGCCAGGACCTTCAATGATGACCGAGTAGCTCCGGTGTCAGTTCAGTCGTTCAGTGAGGTGGACGGCGACGTCGTAGCCGTCGGTCTTGCCGATGCTCCTGCGGACAGCGGCGGCGACCGGCAGTTTATGGGTGCCGTCGCCCAGGGCCATGAACGCGCTCCGGAACGGTTCACCGTCGATCGTGCCCGCGACCTTGACAAGGACCCTCGTGCCAAAGATCACGGCCGAGTCGAGGAGTTGGACGGATGTCCAGGCGTCCCCCTCACGCATTTTCCCCAGCGTCGCCGTGAAGCAGATGTCGATCGGGCCGCGGCCGTTCATCGTCACATTTCATTAGACACATCTCTGCCCGGCAAGCGGCAGAACGACGAGCATCGATCTCAAAGCGCATAACCTAAGCCCGCCCGTCCCGCCTGAGGATCGGCTGGTGAGACGCATGAGGGTTCATGGTGTGACCGTGGCCAAACACCCTTTCTGGCGCCCGTTCGTCGCCGACCGAACGCCGCCCGTCAGTCGCAGCGCGTCGCATTTCGACAGACCGACCCCGGCTCCCCACGGGCCTACGACCCGCGGTGGGCCGAGTCGTTCGCGTGCGTGCGCGACCTCGTCGTGGGTGCGCTCGGCGCTGGTCACGCCGTCTGGCACGTCGGCTCCACAGCCGTGCCCGGCATGATCGCCAAGCCGGTCATTGACGCCGACCTGCTCGTGCCTGACGTCCTCGATGAACGAGCCTGGCTGCCGAAGCTCGAGGCCGTCGGGTTCCGTCTGGTCTTCCGCGACGTGATCGCAGGTGCTGCACACCGGCAGCTCACCCTCGGCAATCCCGACACCAACCTGCACGTGTGGCAGCCAGAGGCAGTGGAGCCGCAACGGCACCGCCTGTTCGCGGAGTGGTTGCGATCCCGCCCCGAGGACCGACAGGCCTTCGCAGACGCGAAGGCGGAGGCCGTGAGCGCCGACAAGGGCGTGCGCTACAACGACGCCAAGGCCGCGGTCGTCTGCGACATCTATGAACAAGCCTTCGCATCCGAACCGAACCACTCCCACGACGCCCATCCGCGACCGTGAGCGCGCTGGACCAACCGGCGCCGGCGTCCGGATGGCGATCTTCTACTAAACTGCTTGAACGGGGTAGGAGCATCCGGAAGCCGTCCGGCCGGTCGAACATACAGGCTACGGCAACCCACTTCTAGGGTTTTCTGTCAAGAGTGGTGGCGGAGCCATTCAGCGCTTGTCATCATGCGTGGCGTTCTGAGCCACTCGCTTCGGTCTTGCTCAACGATGAAGCCAGCCGGTCCGTAGAACAACGGATCACTCCGCTGGATGCCGAGGTGCTCGCAGTACGCGTTGATGTCCTCGAGGGTCAGACGATCCGGGATCCGCTTCGCCGTCGCCACGTTGACGCGTTCGAACGGCAGCGGCTGTCCAAGGGCGTCCCACTCCCACCTGGATTGAAACGACGCCTCCAACGTGCGGGACTGACCGTGTCCGTCGGCGAGTGCGAAGACGCGGTGGCCATACCTGACGGGGTGACCATCTCGTGCGATGTGCGGAGAGAAGAAGGTCCGCAAGCTCCGGCGCTGCATCCGATTTCCGAGCGTCTCTGCGAACATGATGTCGCCGGAGCGGCTGAAGGCCGCGGTCCAATCCGAGTTGGTGGCCAGGAAGAGCGCGCCTGCGACACCGTACGTCACTGGTTCGAATTGACTCAACGCCACCTCGAGCAACCCACTCACCGGTCGGAACGTTCTCCTCCCCGCGCCGTGGTCTTCGATGTACCGAGCCCATGAGCGGTCGGCGGCTTCCACCGCGGCAAGTGGGGCGTCGATGAACGCGATGGCCTGCGTGAAGGCGTCAAACCGGCCGTTAAAAAGCAAGCCAGGGTTGATGGGCAGCGCCTCGGACGTGGTCTCCCCGGCGAGTCGCATCAGCATCTCGTCGAGGACATCGCGCGCCTCACCCTCATGGAGCTCATCAGCGACGCGTGAAAGCATCGGCAACCACGTTTCGGGGGCGCCGATCCGATCCAGGACTCCCAATGCGTCCGCCCGTACATCCTCGTTGGTGGAGGTCAGGCCCGCGGCCACCCACCCCAAGGAGGCGGACCCCCGCTCCACGAGGCCCCACAACGCGGTCGCCCTGGCTTCGAAATCGTCCGACGTCACCGCGGCGGCGTGCATCGCGGCGTAGGTTGCTGCGTCAGCGGTTAGCGTCTCGGGCCTCGCCCGTCCCCGCTGGTCGTCGAACCGGACATCCTGTGGAAGTCGTACGGGATTCTGGTCCTCGACACCCCGGCTCCGCCATGGAAAAAAACGCACAAGCGAAGTCTGCCGCATGCAAGATCCATCATGGCCCGTGCGTCCCGATAGCCGATCGGCTACCGGGACGCCATCAGTTGCTGCGCCGAACAAACAAGATGACCGCCGCGACGATCACGACGACGACGATCGGAATTCAAATCCAGACGGGGAGGGAACCGCCGCCTCCTTGGGGGCAGTGCAACCGAGAAGGGGACCATGGTCACTCGCTAGCCACGACACGCGCTCTCCGACCGATTCCCTGATGGGTGTCGGGTCGGCCCTTCGCTAAACAGCCGTGGTTACATGCGGTGTGCCTCGTTAGCCGCAATCGGCCTCGCCTTGGTCCTCCTGTCCGTGCTTTGCGTGTTCTTCGTTGCTCGACCCACGCAGCCCGGTGAGCGACCACAGAGGACGCTCCGCGAGCTCGTCACTGTTGTAGCGGTGGCGGGAATCGTCCTCCTGCTTCTGGGCTTCCTCATCGATACCCAATCATCCGGTGGGTCTACGGCCGTCAGCTCATCGGCTACTGAGCCGGCCCGCCGGCCGTGCGACTACTCAAAACGGCTTCGACGATCCAGCACACCAGGCCAACCGCGATCAGTGCGCCACCGATCCAGATTGGCATGGGGCGGCCGGACTCCACGTTCCCCGCTATCACCGCGCCGCCGAAGATGACGAGGAACAAGCCGAACCCACCGACGATCGCCGTGAGCAGCTTGGGGCGAGGTGATCCCTTGGCCCGGGTGATGCCGAGGAAGTCGAGAACGCGTCGCATGCGGCGAGCGTACGGCGTAAAGCAGCCCGGTGCTCGATCCCCCACTGGGTCAGGCCTGTCGTCACCTAGGCACGGCATAGGCCTTCAGGAGACGGACTTGAAGGCTGCGAAGCGTGCGGAGAGTTTCGTCATCGCCTAAGCCGGTGACCGTCTCCCATTCGTAGCCGGCACCCACGACGTCGGACATGAATACGATCTCTGTGGCGAGGAGAACCCGTTTCCAGTCGATCCGACGCAACGGAGCCTCCTGCTCCAAACGAGCCTGTAGCTCCTTGGCTACAGCGAAGAAGTCAGCCTTGCTCGCGAAACCCATCGCGATGGCCAGCGGGTCTTTCAGGCTCGCAGGACCACCCCACTGGAAGAGCCCTTGCAGCAGCACCCGCCGCTCGGAGTTCGTCAGCTCGACATGAACCAAATCGGAATCAGCCCAACCTTCATACTCATTCATGATTGTTCCCCTCGTTGGATCGCACGATAGACCGTCGACCGGGCGACTCCGGAGAGCTCGGCGATCTTGCTCGTGGTGTGCTCGCCCGTGCGGTGGAGCTGCACGAGGTGCTCCTCCTGCGGGGGGGGGTGAGCTTGGGCTTGCGGCCGCGAAGCTTGCCGGCGGCCTTCGCGATCGCCATGCCCTCCCGCGTCCGGGCACGGATCGGCTACCGGACGTCGACTAGCCCCGGGGTCACTGCCGAGCCTCGATGGCACAGCTCACGGCAGCATTGAACCCCAGCGGACGTCACCGTGGCAGAAGACGGCGGTCGTACCGTCACCTGCCCATACATCAATCCACGTGGGAGAGGTCGGGCGGGGACTTATCTGCGGAAGCGAGGACCTCGAAAGCGCCTTGATTTTGGGCCTTTCGGGCCAGTAGGGCTTGCACTGTCCGCCACCCCCGCAGCCGCAAGCCTCGAATGCTACCTCGGCTCCGTCGCGCACTAACATCCCCGCGGCCTCCTCGCTGATATCCGTCTCGAGGCGAGACAGCCGGTTTCCCGCTGGCGTGAACAACTCGCCGGCAAGGTTGAAGGTGCCGGGACGAACGGCGAACCGGCCGGACAAGTTACGGGATCCAGCAACTTTTTGTCCACCGAAGTCCTCAAGCCCTCGTGCACGCTTCGTCATGACGTCAGTTTCTCATCACCACCCAACCTTGGCCCGTCGTCCCGACTGGCAATCGATAGGAAAGACTCGGATGGCGCCTCGGGCGAGCGGAGGGGAACGCGCGGATGACGATCGGCTACCGGGACACGACCACGGCCCACGTCGCCAGCACCTACCACGCCTGTGGACACACTCTCCCCCGCACGGCGTCGACCGTTCGTCATGTTCTCCGTACCCTGGCAATGTGAGCGATGACCCGATGCGCGACCTCCTCGAGGAGGCGACCACGACCGTCGCGGCCGGCGGCGACGTGAGGCGAGCAGTCGGCCTCATCAGCCTCCTGTCCTTCGTCACCACGAGCGCCGCCGTGGTGACGGCTGCCACCATCGCCCTCATCGTGTTCCTCTTCGTCCTGTCGCCGTTCGCCTTCCTGCTCGGCTTCGGACTACTGCTCGGGTAAACGGAGTTCGGAACTGGTCTGAGTCCGCCAGCGGATCGGCTACCGGCCACCGTCCGAATTGCGGAGCCCGAAGCGCCACAACCACGCCCCGGCGCCGAGCCACAGGATGCCCAGAGCCGTGTTGAGCAGCACAAGCAGCAGATCTACGTCGGCTCGTGTGAGACGTACGACCGACGTCGAGACGAACACGACGCCGAAGACGAGCGCGATGGAACCCAGCACCTTCGCGCTGACAGCGTCCATGTCGCGAACCTACCGCTTGAGTTCGCCTCAGTGGTTCACCGGCAGCCCAGACGGATTGGGGGTCTGTCAGGGAGTGACTGTCCGCCGACGGTGACGTCGCGCTCGAAGGACCACGATGAGCAGGAGGAATCCGAGGACACTGCCGGCGAAGAAGGCCGTGCCGACCCAGACCGTGACGAACGTTCGGTTGCCGAACAGTGCGTCGAGTAGCAGGCCGGCGCCGATCGCGAACACGGACAGCAGTACCGCACAGACCGGTTCGAGCCATCGCGGCGAAAGCAGTGATGCCCGGTCGACTGGGAGCCCCTGGTCGAGCCGGGTGCGTGCGGTCTTCTCGCGATCGCGTACGGCGATACCGATGGTCGGGCCACAGAAGGCAAGCATTGCTTGGCTACCGTCGGGGTTCAGCAGGATCAGAACACCAACGGTCACGACTGCGCCAGCGACGTATCACCATGGGAAGACGTGACGGATTGGTACCGCCCAGCGTCCGTCCGGACCAGTGCCGTCGTTCTTCCGCTCACTCTTGGGCTCTGTGACGCCGATGAAGTCGAAGACGCGCCGGACGGTCATGCGCTGAGCATACGTTGACGTCCCGCAACCGGTGACTAGTCGCCGCGGCGCCTGCTTGCTACTTCGGATCGGCGCGGTGGACGGCCCGGTAGACGGTCGCTCGCGCGACTCCAAACAGCTCGGCGAGGTCGCTGGTGGTGTGGGTGCCGGCGCGGTGCAGCTCGACCAGGTGCTTCTCTTGCGTCGTGTTGAGCTTGGGCTTACCGCCGCGGAGCTTCCCGGCGGCCTTCGCGATCGCCATGCCCTCACGGGTGCGGGCCCGGATGAGGTCGGCTTCGAACTCCGCGACCATTCCGAGGACGTTGAACAGGAGCCGGCCCACGGGGTCCGTCGGATCGTAGACCGCTCCCCCGAGGTTGAGTGCGACGCCCTTCTTGGTGAGTTCGTCCGCGATGTCGGTGGCGTCTCGGAGAGAACGAGCGAGGCGATCGAGCTTCGTGACGACGAGAGTGTCGCCCGCGCGGACCGCTGCGAGGGCGGTGCGGAGGCCAGGACGTTCACGCGACGTTCCCGACATGCCGTGGTCGACGTGCACGTTCTGATCTTCGACGCCGAGAGCGTGCAATCCGTCCCGCTATGCCGCGAGGTCCTGTCCGGAGGTCGAGACGCGGGCATATCCGATCAGCATGATGCTGACTGTACTGTCAGCCGCACCCTCCCCGGGCAGTTTCGCGGGACAGTCTGTTGCGACTCGACGAACCTAAGCGTCGCCTGAGTTCTTGATCTACTCCCCCAACGCCGCAGGTGTGTCCGGGGAGCGACCGTCAGATGAGACGGCGGTAACGGTGGGTGTGTGCTTCGCGGAAGCGACCAGCCGGTGATTAGTTGTGGCGTCCGGCGGACTGCCGGATCTCGATGCCCTGCAGGACGTCCTTGGCGTGCTGCTCGTCCTGCTTCTCGATCTGCTTCGTGTCGCGCTCCGGGAGCTGGATGTCCTCCTCCGCGTGGATGCCCGCCTGCAGCTCGCGACCGCGCTCCAGCTCCGCGTCGAATTCGGCGCCGAACAGCAGTGCGTTGTTCGTGATCCAGATCCACAGCAGGAACACGATCACACCACCAAGGGAGCCGTACGTCGCGTTGTAGTGCGAGAAGTTCCCGACGTAGAACCCGAAGCCGACGCTCGCGACGAGCCAGATCACGAGGGCGACGATCGACCCGCCACTCACCCACGCGAACTTCGGCTGCCGGACGTTCGGCGACCAGTAGTACAGCACCGCGATGACGATGATCGCGATGGCGGCGAGGATCGGCCACTGCACGATGCTCACGACGGTCACCGCGACGTCGCCGAGGCCGATGACGTCGCCGAAGCTCCGCACGAGCGGTCCGCTGACGAGGACTAGGAGGCCGACCACGAGCAGCACCACCGTGAACAGGGTGACGCCGAGCATCGTCGGGCGGAGCTTCCAAACCGGGCGTCCCTCGCGGACGTTGTAGACGCGGTTCATCGCGCGGCCGAAGGCCCCGACGTAGCCGGACGCCGACCAGATCGCGCCAACGAGACCGACGATGAACGTCACCGGGGCGGCCGGGGACCGGACGAGACCGTTGATCGGCCCCTTGAGGAGCGACACCACCTGGTCGGAGCCGATGCTGCGCACGAGGTCGAGCAGGGTGTTGACGGTGGTCTGCCCTTCACCGACGAGCCCGAGGATCGAGACGATGGCCAGCAGCCCGGGGAACAGTGCAAGCACCGTGTAGTACGTCAGGCTGGCGGCGAGGTCGGTGCATCGGTCGCTGGAGAACTCCCGGAGGGTCTTCTTGAGCGTGTAGACGAACGTCGGCTTTCGAAGGTCGGTAGGACTGTCCGGCTTCCGTGGATCGTCGGGTGCAGGCTTTTGTTGAACACGTGCCATGGGTTCATCCTTCCTTGTGTGGGCGGCCTGACGTTGACGAGCGGGTGCATGTCAGAAAATTCGATCTCCGGGGACGCAGCAGTTCCGAGGATCGGACCGTGACGATTCCCGGTGACCCGGGCACGGTCGCGGTGTGGCTGGCAGTGTAGAAGCGTTCGTGGATGACTTCCGCGGCTGAAAAGCCTCCCGGCCTTGGGAGCCCTATCAGAAAGAATCCGATGAGCACCTACCCGCCCGACGACAGCACGCCGATCTACGATCGTTCGACACCTCCCGCACCGATATACGTCGAGACTGACGGGGGCGCAGGTGATCAGTCGGCCTCGCACGACTCCACCCCATCCGACAAGGCCGACGTCGCCAAGAGCGCCGCGCAGGACGTCGCCGGTGACGCGAAGAGCGCCGCCTCCGACGTCGCCGGCACCACGAAGGACCAGGCGAAGCGCGTCGCCTCTGAGGCCACCGACCACGCCAAGCAGCTCTACGGACAGGCGTCGGAAGGCATCAAGGAGCAGGCCGGCCAGCAGCAGGAGCGTGCCGCGGGTGGGCTCCGGACCCTCAGCGACCAGCTGTCGTCGATGGCCGACAAGTCCGACGACGACGGCATCGCGCAGAAGGTCGTCCGCGACCTCTCGCATCGTGCCGGTTCGTTCGCCGGGTTCCTCGAGGGCCGCGATCCCGGATCGCTCCTCGACGAGGTGAAGTCGTTCGCGGCGCGGAAGCCCGGCACGTTCATCGCGATCGCTGCCGGAGCGGGCATCCTCGCCGGGCGCCTCACGAAGGCCCTCGCCGCGGAGGCCAAGCACGAGCACGAGCAGGACGGCGGTCCGACCGCATGAGCGGCGAGACCCCCAGCCCGCAGGACCGTGCCGCGACCACGCCCCTCGGCGAGCTGCTGACCGACGTCACCAAGGACATCTCGACGCTCTTCCGCCAGGAGGTGGCGCTCGCCAAGGCCGAGGTGTCCGAGTCGGCGAAGAAGGCCGGCAAGGGCGCGGGGATGCTCGGCGGTGCGGGCCTCACGGGGTTCTTCGCGCTGTTGTTCATCTCGATCGCCGCGTGGTGGGCCCTCGGCTACCTCGTCGGGAACGCGTGGTCGGCGCTCATCGTCGCCGGCGTGTACCTCATCGTCACCGCGATCCTGGCACTCCAGGGCCGCAAGCAGCTCAAGCAGATCAAGGGACTCCCGCAGACGGCGGACACCGTCAAGGAGATCCCGGACGCACTGAAGCCGAACAGCTCGGCACCGAAGCGCTCGACGCCCAACGGCTCGACACCGAACGGCTCGACACCGACCACGAGGAGCAACGCATGAGCACCCCAGATGAGATCCGCGCCGAGATCGAGGCGACCCGGGGCAACCTCGGGTCCGACGTCGACGCGCTGGCCGACAAGGTCAACCCGTCGTCCATCGCCCACCGCCAGACCGAGAAGGTCAAGGGCCGGTTCGAGTGACGTCGACGCGCTGGCCGACAAGGTCAACCCGTCGTCCATCGCCCACCGCCAGACCGAGAAGGTCAAGGGCCGGTTCGAGTCCGTCCGCGAGAGCGTCATGGGCGCCGCCGACTCCGCGAAGTCCAAGGTCCAGTCCGGCACCAGCAGTGCCTCCGGATCTGCCGGTTCCGCTGCCGACTCGGCCAAGGGCGCCGCGAACCGCGCCGTGGGCAAGGCCAAGGGCAACCCGCTCGCCGTCGGCCTCATCGCCTTCGGCGCCGGGTGGCTCGCCTCCGCACTCATCCCGTCGTCCGATCGCGAGGAGCAGCTCGCCGGGGACCTCAAGGAGAAGGCGGCACCGCTCGTCGACCAGGTCAAGGAGTCGGCGCAGACCGTCGGCAGCGACCTCAAGGACTCGGCGCAGCAGCACGCGAGCGACCTCAAGGACACGGCGCAGGACGCAGCGCAGACCGTCAAGGGCGACGCACAGTCGTCCGCCGCCGACGTCAAGGACAGCGCCCAGCACGCGAAGGACGACGTGCAGGGAGCCTGACCTGATTAGTGCCGTCACGTTGTCTTCTCGTGGAGCAACGTGACGGCACTGTTCTATGTTCTTCGCTCAGCAGTGATAGCGAGAGAGAGTCTGCCCGGTATGGTGCGTCCGAAGCGTCGAAAGTGGCAGGTGTTCCCCGGTTGGCTTCGTCGGACTGACCGGGCGGTGAGCGGTCGGGCGTATTCTTGGCCAAGTCCCCGACCCGCCGACGTTGCGCTCCGTGGGCTATCTGATGTGCCGGGATCGTTCGCGTTCTGGCTTGGACTCGGGGCGGCTGTGTTCATCACGGGTCGTACTGGTCGTCGAGCCGCAGCACAGGGACTGTTGTCGCTTGGCGTGTCGAGTGGTGTGGTGAATTTGCTGGTGAAGCGCGTCATTCGGGAACACCGTCCCCATGGTCGCGGATTCCGGCACAGGCGGAAGCCCGGTACTGTGCCAGCGTCAGCTGCGTTGCCGTCTGGTCACAGCGCCACGGCCGCTGCCTTCGCGGCAGGTGTTTGGTTGGCCGACCGGCGCCGGGGTGCGGTCATCGTTCCGGTGGCAGCGACGGTGGCGTACTCGCGACTGCACCTGGGGCAGCATTGGTTCTCCGACATCATGGCCGGTTCCGCCGTCGGTGTGGCAGTTGCGGTTATTCTTCACCGGATTCGTCTGGTCATACGACGAGATGCCAGCGAGCACCGCTGATGTTCGCTCTCGGTCGCGCCGTTGCGCCGTCCCTGCAGCTAAAAAGGTCAGCCACTCCCGGCTGCTAATCGGTGGGATCATTCCGGCTGGCTGATTCTTTCTCGGAAGCGAAGGCCGTGGTCGACGGGGTGGGTCCGTCGGCCACGGCCTGCTCGCGCGTTCTCAGGAACGTGCAGAGCAGGGCTGCGGCGACCGCCAGACCGGAGGCGCCGCCGCCGACGATGGCGACATCCGTCACACGATCCGGCCCACCGCTTCTCCGGGCCGTCGACGGACTCGATGCCGCAGCAGTGGAGCAGGTGCGATCACCGTGTCAGGGACGAGCGGCGTGCGCGCTGCCACCATCGGCGACGCTGGACACCGCGTTGCTGCCGTCGGTGCTGCTGCTGGCGTGGGTACTGCTCGTGTCGGGCTTGACCGGCGGCGTCTCGAGCCGAGCTGTGACCCCGTCGGCGAGCTTCTCGGACGAGATCCAGATCGACTCCGGGAGGGTGTCGATGCCGCGTGTAACGTCGATCGCGGAACGGGTCTTCGCGATCTTGTGGATCAGTGACCCAAAACCGACCTTTGCGACGATGTCAGCGACCGAGAGCACGACCTGCATCCAGGTGATCACCGCTCCACCGTGGCCCCAGCCCTGCAGACCAAAGATGATCGGGTACGCAAGCCACGTCACGATCAGCAGCAGGCCCGCGTTCCGCAGCGACGTCGCGGCAGGGGTCACTGCGAGATCGCGGCCGCCCTTGACGACGACGTAGATGATCAGGAGGTACAGCACCACCATGAAGATCCCGGAGATGACACCCCAGATCCACAGGGCCGTGATGCTCTGCCCGGAGTCGATGACGATGCCGCCGATGTACCCGGTCGAGATCATCAGGAACGCAGCGGCGACCGCCACGAACCGCAGACGGCGAGCGGCAGCACCTGCGATCGTCGCGACCGCGATGAGTTCGATCATCAGCAGCGGCACCGTGACGGTCCAGTCAAAGTACCGCGGCGCCCACGACAGGATCGCGTTCGCGTTCGGCACCCACATGCTGCCCCGGCGTTCGTACCCGATGGCGAACTCGACGACAAGGAGCACGTAGGACAAGAACGCGATGCCGGTGATGCACAGGCCCGCGTACGTGGAACTTCGGTACCGGGACGTCACCTCGGTGCGGGACACCCACGACTTCGCGAAGAAGGCGAACATCGCCAATCCCGCAACGGACAGGGCGTAGATGATGATCGAGTGTTCAGCCAGCGTCAGCGACGCTTTCCAGGGTGAGAGCGTGTCGAGCATGGGGTGCCTTCCAGGTCCGGGCGGACGTCAACAGGGCATGTGACGGTTTGGCAGCCTGGGTCCGGGGCAACTGCGGTGAACGGTATACCCCGGTCGCGGAGCGAGTGCGGTCTTGGGCATCACGTCGTGCGGCGGCGCGGAATCTGGCCGAGGCGGTGCCGGCCATCGGTACGGTCTGAATCATGGCCAACGAAGCAGAGACCGACCACAAGCGCCGCGGTGGTTGGCTGCCCGCCCAGGACGACCTCGAGGCATGGATCGAGAGTCACCGAGAGCGCGCCCGCTCACATCGTGACCGTCCGCTCCACCCTGCTGTCGCAGCGTTCCGTCACCTGTTCGACACAGACCCGCTGATACGGATGGGCATGACGCGGATGATCGAGCAGGTGCCCCGTGGCAAGCAGTACAGCACGCGTCACATTGACGACGTCGACGAGTTTTTCCTGCTCATCAACGAGGTCATAACCGTCGCTCCGGCGTTCAGCGACGGAGGCATGGTCACCACACCCTTCGCCGCGATCCTCGACTGGACCATGGCCACACCCGCCGGCTTCGCGATCTACCGGGACCCGAAGGTGAACGCCGCGCTGAAGGACGTACTCGACGCCTGGGCGGAGTTCCTCGACAGCCCTGCCTCCCTCTCGGTGATCACCGACGCACCCGACGGCTGGAAGTCCGAGCAAGCGCAGCAGGTCGTCGGCATGGACCAGTTCGAACACGACGTCGACGACGAGCACTGGGGCTTCTCATCCTGGAACGACTTCTTCATCCGTCGGTTCCGTCCGGGGCAGCGCCCGGTCGCCGCTCCCGACGACGACTCGGTCGTTGTCAGCTCCTCCGAGTCCACGCCCTACGCCATCGCCACGGACGTGCGGCGCCGCGACGAATTCTGGATCAAGCGGCAGCCGTACTCTCTGGAGGACCTGCTGGCCAACGACGAGTCCGTGGACCGGTTCGTGGGTGGATCGGTGTACCAGGCCTTCCTCAGCGCCACGAATTACCACCGTTGGCACAGCCCCGTGGCCGGGACCATCATGCGGGCGTTCGTGCAGCCCGGCACCTACTTCTCCGAAGCGGACACCGAGGGTGAGAACGCCACCGACTCCAAGGACTCGCAGGGGTACCTCGCACACGTCGCGGCCCGCGCCATCATCATCATCGAGGCCGACAACTCCGCCCTCGGGCACGTCGCCGTCGTCCCGGTCGGCATGATCGAGGTCTCGTCGTGCGTCATCGGTGACGACATCACACCAGGCGTCCACGTCGACAAAGGCGACGAACTGGGCTACTTCCAGTTCGGCGGCTCCACCGAATGCCTCGTCTTCGAGCCCGGCGCGATCGAATCGTTCGCCGTGCAGGCATTTCCAATCCCGGAGCACCCGACACTGGTGCACCTGCACACGCAGATCGCAACCGCGGCCAGTCGCTGACCGACAGCTCTCTCCAACCGGCCACCCGAGGAACGTCTCGACCAGCCAGGCACGTACGCACTGCTATCCCTTGAGCGCTTCGGCGTGATCACGGTCCGCGGCGCCGCTGGAGTTGCATGGCCGCATGGACTCCCTCCCACTCTGGCTGCTCGTCTTAATCTTCGTCGCGGGCGGGGCAGTGATCTGGTTCGCCGGGATCCAACTGTCGAAAACCACGGACGTCCTTGATAACCGGCTCCACCTCGGAAGCGCCCTCGGCGGCCTCATTGTGCTAGCGGTCGCGACAAACCTGCCCGAGATCGCCATCACCGTCAGCGCCGCGGCGTCGGGGTCGCTCGAGGTCGCTGCCGGGAACATCCTCGGCGGCATCGCCTTACAGACCGTCGTCATCGTCATCCTCGACTCGTTCGGCAAGCGCGGCAAAGGCGTCACGCCCATCACCTACCGGGCAGCGTCCCTAACGCTCGTCCTTGAAGCCGTCGTCGTAGTCGCTGTCCTCGCCGTCGTCATCGCCGGCAGCCAGCTCCCATCCGATCTCGTCATCGCTCGGCTGACTCCCGACGTTGTCCTCATCGCCGTGATCTGGCTCGTGGGCCTGCTTCTGGTGCAACGAGCAAGCAAGGGCCTGCCGTGGCACGAAGACGGGAAGGCACCCGATACCACAACCCCACACCCCAGCAAGCACCGCACACGGACGCACGGTGACGGGAGCACGATGAGTACCGGGAAAGCGTCAGTCATCTTCGGCGTCTCCGCGTTAGCGACCCTCGTCGCCGGTGTGGTGCTCGAACGCGCCGGCGACGCTGCGTCGACGCAGATCGGCTTCTCCGGGGTGCTGTTCGGTGCAACGGTCCTCGCGTTGGCGACAAGCCTGCCCGAGATCTCGACGGGCCTGCAGGCGATCAAACAAGGCGACGACAACCTCGCCATGAGCGACATCTTCGGCGGGAACGCGTTCTTGCCCGTGCTGTTCCTCGTCGCGACCGTCATCTCCGGCAAAGCAGTGCTACCACAAGCGAACGCCAGCGACATCTTCCTCACTGCCCTTGCCGCGCTCCTCACCGTCGTCTACGCCGTCGGACTCGTGTTCCGGCCGAAGAACCACATCTTCGGGATGGGCGTGGACTCCCTCATCGTGGTGCTGCTGTACCTCGTCGGAATCGGAGGTCTCATCGCGATCACTCTCGACTGAGCAGGACACCACGGATAGCGTCCCGCCGACCCTCCGCCAGTAATCATCCTCTTCCGGGCAGACTCTCACGCGCCATCGGCGCCCGGCGCACCACCGGCTATCGAGACGCAGTCGGTTAGCGTTGCTTGTCGGTGGCGCGTGAAACGTTGAAGCATGCTGTCTGCCCGCTGCGATGTCTGTCGTGAGGATCACCTCTTGACGTCTGCTCGGACCATGAGTGTGCATTACAACGCGACGGGCGAGCGGTGCGAGGGGTCCGTGGGTCTGCCGTGGGCGGGCGGAGCGAAGCCTGCAGCGGACCGCGGCGCGGTCGAGCTCCCTCGGGCGCAGTCGCGGGTCCGGGCCGCCGCGACACCGTCGTTGCAGCTGAGCCGCGATCATCCGCCGCTGTCCGATCGAGAGTCTCGCTGCGTCGTGTGTCGGTTCATGGTGCCGGTGACCATTGAAGGGCGACTGGCGCCGCATCGGGTGGTCACGAGCAGGGAGGGCGAAGCCGGCGGCCAGCTCGCGTGCCGTGGCTCCGAGCAGGCGGCGGTCCCCAGCCGTGCTGAAGCGCGTCAAGCGCGAGCGCGTGCTCGAGAGCAGCCGCAGCGGCGTCGGGCGTTCGCGGGTGAGCGTGTCCTTCCGGAGGCTGACCGGGACGCGCGCCGTCGGGTGTTCGAAGTGGCGGGCGATTACGGCGTCCCGTCCACAGAAGCGTTGAGAGTGCTGAAACTCATCGGCGAGTTCGTCAGGGGCCCACAGAGTTCCTTGCCGCCGGGTGTCGCGCGTCGACTGGTGAGCGCGCTTGAGGCTCGTGGGCATGTGCCAACAGTGCATCCGGTACTCGGGCTCGCTGGATCCCGAGCTGACCGCGCGGGTGACCTCATGCAGCAGTTGCCGCGATCGATGCCTGCGCTCATCGACCTCTTCACCGCTGGTCCCAGTTCCGCGGCAACCGAGGCTGAGGAGCTCCTACGTGAGTCCGCTGTTGACGGATCTCTGTTCCTCGTGCCGGCGACGCACGCGCGTGCCTTGGCCGCGGCGACACGGACGGTCTCTGGGCTCGCCAGCGATGACCTGCCGTCCCCGGCGGGAGTGAGCTTGCAGCCAATCGTGTCGCCCCTTGGCGCCGGGGCGTTCTGGCGGGTGTTGTCGTGGCGTGAGGAAGCCGAGCGCCTGCGACTGACGTCCGTGGAGTTCACGGTTCACTCCACCGGGGATGGACCGGTACTCGAAGTGCACGGGACTGCTGTTGAAGAACTGCGCTGTGATGACGATGACAGCTTCTCGTCCGCTTCCGCACCACTGATCGGCCTTGGCGCATGCCTGGCGGGGATGCTCGAGCTCGTACCGGTCCGCGAACCATTCGGAACTGCTGGAGAAGGAACATCCTTGCAGCGAGAGAACACTGGTCACGCTCCCGAATCACGGGTCGACCATGGCGTGCGGCTCATCTACCCGACCCGCTCTGCGTCGGGACAGGGGGCATCGGAGGGTGAAGCAGGAAGAGCTCGGATCGGCCGTTGGAGCGTCCGCGGGCACTGGCGGCGACAGTGGTATCGGTCGCGTCAGACACATGAGCGCATCTGGATTGCCGAGCACGAAGCGGGAGCCGCGGATGCGTCCGTCGCTCAGCTGCGCAAGGTCTTCATCATCGCGCCCCGTAGTTTTACCGGCGCTCGGTTGGCTCCTTCTTACGGCTGACATAGCGCCCGCGTTCGTGAATGTTCGCGCGCGCCGGCGACGGAGGAGCGGTACGTCATCGGCTCAGTAGCCAATCCCTGAGCGGTCGCCTCTGTCCTCACCAGCGCCTTGGCACCGGTGACCGAACCGACGAGCGATAGGAGTCGGTGAGTGTTGACGGTTGGGAGGAGCAGTACCTCGCCGACTAATCGTGGGTTCCTGGCAGTGGAGCGTCGCCCCACCACCCCAGACCTGTTCCGTCCATGACAAGCCGACTCCCGCGGGAACCAAGCGGTTCCGCGATGCCCAAGTCCGCGATTTCCTGTCCGAACTCCTCAGCGGTGGGGTCGCCACCGGAGAGCGGTTGGGCGTAGAGCCCTGACGGGTAGAACGGTGCACCGGACGGTGTGTCTCTGGTCACCCGCACGCCCACCTGTGGTCCCCAAGGGGAGGTGTAGACGACGCAGAAGCCGTCGACTTCCTGAAGCGGCCACGCATCGTGCACGGTGACCAGCTGCCATTCAGTGGGTCCGCCGTCGCGGAGTTTCTCCAAGCATCCCAGCAGGGCACGGTCGCTCCACGTCGGCACGGTGGCCGCGCGGGTGGCATCAATCAAGGCCGCATGCTGCGTACTGAACATCTGTCCCTCCGAGGATTCATCTGAGCAACTCACCATGGTCCGTCGCCTGCGTTCGTCCCGCGAAGGGCAATGCGCAGACCGTCACCTCTGCGATGTTCGCTTGCACGTCCACCACTCTGCACCGCGGCAGGCAGATCAGCTCGTCCGCTAGCCGATCGGCTATCGGAACATCGAGACGATCCGGCGACGTCGGACATCCCTGGATGAGGATGATGTCGGCAGGGGAGCTGATGGATGCACTGAGGCGCGATCACACGGTCGCAGACGACACAGCGGTGCTGGCGTCGTTGCAAAGGAACGAGACGGGTGCACTCGATGCTGCGGTGAACCGGTACGAGCGGCTGGCGTACTGGACCGCGTACGCCATCATTGGCGTCCACGGTGACGCGGAGGAGGTCACGGCGGATACGTTCGTGCTCCTCTGGCGGAAGAGGCGCCAGGTGGAGCTTCGAGGCACAGCACTTGCCCCGTGGATTGTGGCTTCTGCGCGGTACCTCGCGCAGAACCGCCTCCGCACCATCCGACGCCACCCTGTCGCACCGATCGACGCCGAGCAGGAGGGGTGCGAAACCACATCCGTCGAGCTTCTGGCTGAGCGTGCGGAACTCAGTGCAGCCATCCGGACCGCAGTCGCGGAGTTGTCCGACGTAGACCGGGCGATCTTCACGCTCTGCATCGAAGAAGGACTCAGCTACGACGCCGCCGCGACCTCGCTTGGGTTGGCGCACGGAGCAGTCCGCAACCGGCTCTCACGGCTCAGGAAACAACTCCGCACCTCGCTCGCTTCGTTCCAGGAGGACCACCAATGAACGCGTTGCCACCGCTTCCTGCCGGCGCATCCGGCCGCATCCACAGTCGGGTGCGCAGGGGAACTACCCGTAGGAAGATCCAGCTGTGCTCCGCGGCCGCCGTTCTCATCGGCGGTGTCGCACTGATCAGTGGGGGCACGGCTGCAGCATCAGCGGTCACGGAAGCGCACAACAGCGGTACCGCCCACTGCTACGCAACCGACTCACCCACCTCGACCACGGTCGACGTCAGCACGCAACGAGGCGGAACCACGGCATCCGAGAGCCCCGATACGTCGAAGGCGGGCATCGCGCTTGGGAACTGCGCCGGGGCATGGCTCAACGGCAACCTGACCGCCGGCGAGCGGCTGAACGGCATGCAGATACCGGGCCTGGTCGCCTGCCGCCTCGACGACGGCAGCTACGCCGCCTTCCCCTACGACCGCACGACCGACGGCCCCAGCAACATCGACGCCTACTGCGCCGCACGGGGCACGAGCAACCCAATCGAGGGATGACCGCGTTCGATAGCCGATCGCCTACTGGACAGCCGACAAGATGCACCACTCCCCCGGGTTCGTGCGGTCGTCCCGTGTCCGGATGCGTAGCCCGAAATTGATTCCGGTGATGGTGCCGTAGGTGAGACTGTCGGCATGGACAGCGGATGGCCCCTGTGCCACGCCCGCGTGTCGACGGACGGTCGAGACCTCACGGCGCAGACCGACGCTCTCATCGTGCTCGGCGTAGCCACCGATCGGGTGTTCACCCACAAGGGAATGGCAAATACTCGGTGATATCAACCGGGGTTCAAATCGGTGCTGTCGGCGCGCCGGCCTGGGGACACGCCGGTTGTGACGAAGCTCGATCGTCGCGCGCGGTCACTGTCGAGCTACATTCGACTCTCGACTGCTGGCGCTGGTGGCGCTGGTGACACGGGTCACACTGGTCACACTCATGACTGGTGACAATGGTTACAATGGTGACACTGGTAACACAGGCGACACAGGTGACACACATCACTGGTGACACTGGTCACACTGGTGCCGCTGGTCAAACCCGTCCAAGCCAACCTGGCTGACCAGCTTCACCAGTCTCGCTGGGGAGGCGACGGTGGCCGCGAATGCAGCCGGGATCGCGAAGCAGTCTCCGATAAACGGTGGCGGTGCGCTCAGCGCCCCTGTAGACGAGTTAAACCCCCCTGGTGGGCCCGTCCCCCCAAGTTGCTGTTCAATCGGTACGAGCGAAATGCCGCTGCCTGGTGACACTGGTGAGACCGGTCAGCGTTCACTGGTCATACCGGCGACGCCATTCAGTCGCGAGTGACCTGTCATTCACCAGCAAAACCTTTGTCACCAGTGAGTGCTCACCGGAGTCACCTCCGTCACCAGTGACGCCGGTGAGCGCAAAACAGTTTCGCCGACGTGACAGGTGACACTGGCGAGACCGGTTAGGATGGGAAGTGTGAGTGCAGACAGGAGCGGCTCACCAGCCAGACCAGCCTCACCAGTCTCACCAGTCTCACCAGTCTCACCAGCCAGCAGGGAGACTCCGATACCCGCGGAGCAGCAGATGTCACTCACCTTGGACCGATCATCACTTCAACGAGTCGTAGCCGTCATCAACAACAAAGGCGGCGTCGGCAAGACGACGCTCTGCGCCAACATCGGCGGCATCCTCGCAGAAGCAAACTGGCGGGTGCTCATCCTCGAGCTTGACCCACAGGGCAACCTCGGTCTCGACCTCGGGTACCGCCACACCGACGGTGACGACAAAGGCAGCGCGCTGTCGAAGTCAGTCCTGTTCGGTGACACTCTCATCCCGCTGAAGAACGTTCGCCCGAACCTGGACGTCCTGCCCGGGGGAGAGCACATCGAGATCCTCGACAAGGGAATCAGCCCGCGAATGAGCCAGTCCGGCTCCGAGGGCACGGCCGCTCGGCTCAGTCTCGCGAGGTCGCTCGCAGCCATCGGCGACAACTACGACCTCATCCTCCTTGACTGCCCGCCAAACATCGACAGCATCCAGATGCTCGCCGTCGCCGCTGCTCGGTACATCCTCATCCCGGCGAAGGCTGACGACGCGAGCATCGACGGCTTACGTCTCACAGCTCGACGCCTCGACAAGGTCGTGGACATCAACCCTGAAGTGGACCTCCTCGGCGTCGTCAACTTCGACTCGAGCACCTCGGAAACCAAGGTGCGTCAAGAGTTCTCCGACGATGTCGTCGAGGCCCTTGAGAGCGAGAAGGCGCGGAAGTTCATCTTCACCAGCTACGTCCGCCACTCCGGTGCAACCGCGAAGGCCGCTCGGAAGAAGCGGGTCCTCGTTCACGAGCTGGAGAAGAGCGTCCAGAAGCAGGAGAAGTGGTACGAGGCACTCCGTCGTGGCGCCAAGCACATCTCCGCTGGCCCGCAGGCTGCCGGGAACGTCGCTGACAGCCTCTACGCAGTGACGCAGGAACTTACCGCGCGGTTGACTACCGCTGAGGCAGAGGCTGCAGAGACGGAGGGGTCGCATGTCTGAGGACGCTCGAACGATTGCTGGTCCACCGCAGCGGCCGAGCAGCGGGGGAGGGGCGGCTTCACTGTTGCGCGCAAACCGCGCGGCTCAGCAGCAGGAGCAGCAGGTGACGCAAGAACCAACGCGCACCGTAGGCCCACCTCCGCCCGCCCCTCACCGCACGGTGCAGCAGACCATCGCGTCGCCTCCCGAAGCGACGGATACCTTCGACTCCAAGGCTGTGGCAGTGGGGGAGCTCTCGCCGTTCTCGCCCGTCGAGCAGGTTCCGCGACCGTCGGATGTTCCCGAGCAACCTGTCGCACCACAGCCGACCGGTACGATAGCCCTCCCGCCGGTGCAGCCGGCTCCGGTTACGGCCGCTCAGGCGGTGCCGGTGCCGTCGACGCCGTACACGCGGCGTCGTGACGGTGACACGGGGGCGGAGCACCCGGACGACATCGTGAAGGTGACGTTTGAGGTTCGACGCGGTGACCGAGACAAGTTCAACAACGCGTTCGCTGCTGCGATGCTCAACGAGGGTTACGTCACCCCGAAGGACATCCTGGTTCGCATCTATATGGACGAGACCAAGCGTCTCGAGGACACGTACAACAACGGTCAGCCGTTCCCGCAGCGCCAGAAGCAGGCACCTCGGGGTCGTCCCATCCGCCGAACGGAATGACGACCGCGGTCAGCTCCGACGGCAATGTCGAAGGGACCACCTGGATCAGAAGGCATGCATCCGTACCGCTGCCAGCAAGGAACCCTGCGACACGCCGAGCAAGTTCCGACGTGGGTATCTGATCCGCAGCCACGCTGTGCGGGTACCAACTCGGATGGGGGAGCGCCAGGCACAGTGCGCTCTGCCGGGTGGGACGCACTGACCAAGTCCGCTTCCGCGCGACCACTGCTTCCATCATGCCCCGGAAGGTCCTGATGACCGACACCCTCGCAACCGAGCTGACACTTATCGATGTGCCCGCTGACGCTCCAATTCGCATCGACGAGACGACCGCGCGTCTGGTGAACTACGCAGCGAACCTCGAAGGCGGTGACGAGGACGCCATGGACATCGGCTACTCGGCACGCATCTGGGCGCAGGTGTCCCTCCCGTACCGCAACCCCGGCAACATCCCGTACTGGGAGCGGCGAAACGGCTCGGTGTCACTGATGATGCAGCCGGCACTGCTGTTAGACGCCGATACGGGGGAGCGGACGCCTGCGTATCCCTACGGGGTGCTGCCGCGGCAGGCGATGAACTGGATGGCCACCGAGGCGGTCTTGACGCAGAGCAAGCAGCTCGAGCTTGGCCGGTCCATGAAAGCGTTCATGGAGAAGATTGGCCTCGCACATGGTGGCCGGGACGCGAAGCGGGTCGCGGACGGTCTGCGTCGCCTGTTCGGCGCGAACCTCAGCGTTGAAGGCCTGGAGATTCGACCAGACGGTCACGGTGAGGCGATCGAGTACTTCCGCATCGCTGACAGCGTCCGCCTCTGGTTCGGCAAGGACGACGTCGAGGACAACGAAGGGCTTTGGCAGTCGACGGTGACCCTCTCAGAGCGGTTCTACGACTCGATCGTCTCCTCGCCCGTTCCTATTGATCTCAACGCCATGAAGGCGCTGGGCAAGTCGGCGATGCGCATGGACATCTACCTCTGGCTGACGTATCGCATGTTCTACCTCCGCAAGCCCACACGCATCAAGTGGAACGATCTGAACCTGCAGTTCGGGGCCCAGTACTCGCAACCACACAAGTTCAAAGCGGCGTTTGAGGGACACCTCCGAGCTATCAGGATCATCTACCCGGAGGCCCGCGTGGAGCCGACGCCCGAGTACCTCATCCTCCGGCCCTCGAAGCCGCACGTGGAGCCGACCAAGCCTCGGCGCGAAGTCGAGGGCTAGTCCGAGTGGCGCCGGCACCTAAGGCGGGGCGCCAGTCGGCGTCCCGCCTCTTGTGTGCCAGTGGGGACCAGATACCCACGCTGCTCTTCTCTACCGTCAGCTCGATCAGCACAGCGTGGGTATCTGGTCCTCCGTTATGGCTTGGGCCCGCTGGAACGGTCCGCATGACGGCCGCGGCTTGACGAATCTCTGATCTACGCCGACGCTGGCGGTGGACGCCGGCGCGGGTACCGAGTCATCCGTGGGTATCTCGTCCACAGTTCTGCCGGGCGATCATGCCCGGTGCATGTGGGTATCCAGTCCGCCTCCGACGGTCCGACGCCGCTTTATTCGTGGGTATCTGGTCCCACTGCGTGGGTATCTGGTCCTCGACGTCACCACCAGGGACGGTTACTCTCCCTGCCCGACTGCGATGTCCAGGCTCGGCGTGGGTATCTGGTCCGCACAGACAACTCGTCAGTGATTCACCACAGTGGTGGCAAGCGCCTGTGCGTGGGTATCTGGTCCTCACAGGGCTTGTAGCTCCCTGAAACGATTGAGGACGTTGCAGTGCGTGGGTATCTGGTCCTCTCGCTTCGGGTCGTCGGTTCGGCCGCGTAAGTATCTGGTTCTTGTGGGAACTCTCGCGACTGCGAACCTGTGGGTATCCGGTCCTAACAGTGGCGCAGATCTTCGCGTGGGCGTCTAGTCCGTTCGCTTCGGGCCTGGCCTTGGGTCGGCCTCGTGGTTCGCTGCTGGTTGGGCCAACGACAGCCAGCAGCATCGGGAGCCCGGTCCCCATGCTGCTAGCGGAACTCGGACGCCGGACCGTGACGTCTTCGGACGTGGGTATCTAGTCCCTCGGCGACCCGCTCAGTGAAGTGAAATTTAGTCAATGAAAGGCGTTGAGCCCGAGCGCCTGTGCAAAACTCGCCGCCGCTCTATGGTTGCGTTTGCTCGGTTCGTAGATCAGCTACCGGAAAGAACTACAGGAAGTACTACAGGGGGAGGCAGATGCCGAGTGCTGGATCCGCACCCCGATGCCGATCGGCGAGGGAAGGGTCTTCGCCAATGTGGACCGGATACCCACGCGCTTGGGACCAGACACCCACGCGCTTGGGACCAGACACCCACGAATCCGGACCGGATACCCACGCGGCCGGTGTGGGTATCCGGTCCTCGTCGTTGCTCCCTGTGGAGAAGCCCTCCGGAGGTTCGCCGGGGCAGGTCCGCCCGCCGCTTTGGCTTCCCTCGGACCTAATTCGGTCGCTTCGGACAGGCGAAGGGCGGTAGAACGCTAACGACCGGGGCCGGATATGCCTGCGTAACGGCAAGACTTCAGCCGAGACCAAGCTGGTCGACTGTGACAAGACCAACAGACCTGCATCCACGCTGTCACGCGGCTAGCTCAAGGTCGCGAAGCTGCTGCAAGAGCCCGTGTCGAACCATCCACATAGCTTCCCGGTGCTCGGTACGGCCGTCGCTCGAGCACGGGTACGCCGGGTACGCCTCGGGACCGCCGTGGTCGTCGACGGATCGGAACATGACGAGTTGCGTGGTGGGGGTCCGGTCGCGGCCGCGTCGGCCGGCCTTTCGAATGAGGTGGTTCTGCCACCAGGCCCAGAGGTCGCGCTCGTCGCGGTACTGCTGTTCTCTACGTTGGAGGATCCCGTCGACGCCGAGCTGCTTAGCCACGTGCGTTCGGAAGTCCTGGAGGCGTCGGCGCCAGCCGGTGGGTGTCGCGATCGCGAGGGTCCAGCGGCGCATGCGTGCAACTGCTGCTCGTGCGCGGCCGCGGGGGAGCCCTGCACGGTCAGCGACGACCTCGGGAGCGAGCTCGTCTGTGGTCAGGCTCTCGTAGACGCGGCGGGCCGTGGGTCCAAGTCCTGCGCGGGTGAAGACGTCGTGCCGTCCGGCGTCGAGCCGGTCTTCTAGAGCGCCCAGGAGAACGACTCGAACGTCGAAGAGCTCGGCCGGGGGGCGGGCGGTCACATTGTGAAGTGGCCCGACATGTACAGGGCCTGTGGAAAACCGGTCGGTGAGCCGCCAGACGGCTGCGTTGGGGCCGTCTGCCTGGCGCCGGCGGGTGATCCATCCGGCTGCGTGGAGGCGGCGGAGTGAGCGGTCGACGGTGCTGGAGGGGATGCCGGTGGCGATTGCCACGGACCGGAGTGCGGCGCCGACGTCGCGTGAGCCGGAGCGCAGGGACAGCCAGGCGAGGTAGGTCAGGACGGTGCTGTCGTGCAGGTCCGCCTCGGTGCGGGTCCAGCGGCCGGCGGACGCGGTGAACGCCTGCAGCATGGCCTCGACGACGTCGACGATGCCGGTCAGCTGGGCGAGGTCGCGTTGTTGCCGTTCCTCGGGCGCGTACCGGTACAGCACGGCCCGCTCCTGCGCCTTCGTCCACTGCCGCTCAAGGCGCGCGGCCGCTTCCGCCGCGGTGCGGGGTTCACGGCCGCCGGTGGGGTGGTTGCGGGTGCGGTAGTGCTCCATGCCGGGTGCGGTCTTCGCGGCGTGCTCGACGTCGGCGAGGGTCCATCCGGACACCGCGGCCGCGAGGAGGCACAGGTAGCCGGTGCGGGATGGGTCGCGGCCGCCGGCGACGGTTCCCATGTGTGCCGCACCCCACGCCGGCAGCGACCGGTGCACCCGGTGGCGGGCATCGACGGGCCCGGTGGGGGAGGAGTCCGCAGGATCCACGGTCGGGCGGAGCTCACGGAATGTCGCGGTGACACGGAGCAAATCGCCGGCAGTGACGGTCGGGGTGCGGAGCACGTCGACGTCATCGGCGCCGGCCATCACCTCGGACGCGCCACCTCGTGCGTGTGGAGTCAGCGGCGGGCGGACGGCGCCCGTGCGGTCGTTGCAGAGCAGACCGTGATCAAGGGACGGCAGCACGGCGCGCGCGGCGCCGGCGAGCTGCACCATCGTGGCCTTGTCCACGCCGGCGAGCGGCACCCAGACGTGGAAGCCGCCGGTCGGGCTCGAGCGGCACACCACGTGCGGTACGTGCGCGTCGCGGAGGATCCGGACCAGGACGCCGAGGTCCTCGGCCGCCTGGTCGAAGTCCTCCGGTGTCTTCGCGTCGAGGTCGAACGCGGCGAACCAGAACCGCCCGTCGAGGTCTGTGAGATCGATCGTCCACGGCGTCGACGGGGGAGTGGGCCCTGCAGTCGGGAACTTCGACGGGTAGCTGTTCGACCGGATCGTCCCGTCAGCCTCCGCAATCATGCGGTTCACGTATCGCCGAGGCGTGATCGCACGCGTCAGCGCCCACGCGGTATCGGCAGACGACACGCGGGCAGATTCATATGCACTGGGCGCAGCAGTGTGCGTTACGATGGTGACACCTCCCCTCCTTGGAGTGGTGGTACGACGAAGGCTCCCGGCTCCAACCGGGCTTCTTCATCGGGTATCTCTGGAACCTGATCTGCTTGGCGGCTTGGGCAGGTTCGAGAGCGAGACTTTGGGCTTTGCCCGGAACCCCCGCTTCGGCGGGGGTTTTGTCGTTAGAGGTCTGTGATGGGCAGTTCCTCTTGCTGCGGGCGTGGGCGGGGAACCGTCGGGAGTGTTCCGCGCTCGTCGACGATCTGTGCGATGAGCGCGTCGAGGTAGTACGCGACCGAAACGCCGCTTTGTGCTGCTGCTGCCTGTACCTCGGACCGGGCCTCGGGTGAAACGCGCCCCTGCAGGAGCACCGTTGGTGCTCCATCTGGGCGGCGCACGCGTGCCTTCATTGCGCTCATGTGCTTACTGTGCCGGACAGTATGCATACATACCGTGAGGCACAGTGGTGTGTCGGCACTGCGGGAGCACATGTAGCGAAGTCTACCCCGCTGAGTAGAATCACCTACCTATTTAGATGAACAGCCGGAGGAACTGACGGACCCGGGCGAGGTATCCGTCCGGGTCGGAGTTGAGCTCGAACCCGTGCGGGACATTCTGGAAACGGACAAGCGTGACGGCGTCGCTCTGAGCGGCGAGGGCCTCGGTCGTGGCCGGAGGCGCTTGTTCGTCGCCGCGGCTGTAGATGACCAGCATCGGGAGGTCAGCGGGGAGTTCGGGGCGGAGACGCTGCCGGTCGAGTGCTCGCGGGAGCCCCCCTAGCCAGTGAAGGAGTGGGGCGGTGAGGACCAAGACGCCGGCGCTGCTAAGGATGGCAGGGAGATGTGCGGCGCGGACGCCTGCGGTGATGGTCTGCTGCCAGTCGAACACCGGGCAGACAGTGACGATCCCGGCGATCGCTGACGTGTGGGTGCCGTGGGATGCGGCAAAAACCGCTGCCGTTGCTCCCATAGACCATCCGAAGAGCACGACGCGTTGTGCTCCGTGCGCGAGGGCGTAGGAGATGGCGTCGTCGACGTCGTGCGCTTCGTCTTGTCCGAGGGTGACTCGTTCTGGTCCGCTGCTTTCGTGGTCCCCGGAGTAGGTGAGGACGAGTGCGGGCAAGCCCTCGTCGAGGACAGGGGGGAGGCCTCGGAGGACTGCGCGTCGTTCGCTGTGCATGCCATGCACGTGGATGGTCCACAGGTCTGTGTGATCGCCCGGGAAGTACCATGCGGCGTGGCCCGTGCGGCTCGAGTAGGTGATGTCCTCGAACGGAGATCCAAGATCTGTGGGTCGGTCGGGCACGTACCCGGTCAGGATGAGTCCATCACCTGCCATTGGCGTCCGACCGCCGAGGATGGGGCGGCGCACGGTGTCGGTGTCGGGTACTGGGGCGGCTTGCCCGAGCAGGACGTTCGCTTCACCGTTCGGCCCGAAGTACGCGCGGTGGATTCCTGGAGCAGTGGTCGCGGCGTCGGCGGGGAGGGTGATCGCGTCCGGGTCTGCGGAGGTGACGGTGACGCGTCGTTTGGGCCGCGGGAGGACGACGCGGCGAGCGATGACCACGCCGATGCCGACGTACGCGCCGGCGACGGCGATCGCAGCACCCGTCAGCACCCGCACGAGCGGCGTCATTGTGCGACCCGAGTGGTGGTCTCGCTGAAGCCGGCATCGATCGCGGACCCGATTCGCTCGACGTGCCGTTGTTGACGTTCGGTGAGGACGAGGTCGCCGATGTTGAGGTGGTTGCTGACCACGACGAACATCTCGTACGCGGCGAGGAGCTGGTCGTCGCCATCTCGCTGACGTGTCCGGGCGGGTATGTTCCGGCGGGTGAGGAGGTGTTGCAGGTAGCGCTGTCGGAACTGCCATGGTGCGGTGCGGGCAATCTTGCGGCCCCAGATCAGCAGGTACGCACTGGCAATGAGCATGCCCCCTGGATAGAAGAGCATCTGGAAGACGCTGAAGGTCACACGCGATGCGGGGTTGGAGTGGCCGACGAAGTGCCAGATGGTCACGCCGATCAGTTCGCTGGTCGCTGCGAGGGCGGTGAGGGCGTGACCAGCTCGGAAGCAGAGCGCGTCGAGGCGTCGGTCGTTGCGGAGGATGCGAAGCGAATCGAGGCTCAGGGCCAGGATCGTGGATTGGTAGAAGATGATGAAGAGCCAGCCTGCAATGGTGGGGAGGCTCTGGTGGATGTAGGCGACCGGGTCGTTGACGTCGCCGTGGTCTGGCATCGCGATGAACGCTGCAGTTTGCGCGCCGATGACGAGGATGAGCTGCCATGGCCGGGCCTGCACTCCGTTGCGGGCGTGGATCAGCATCCCGTTCCGGAGGTACCAGAACGCGGCCGAGGCGGCTGCGGTCTGCACCAGAGCGATGACATTTCGGCCGCCGAGGAAGCTGTCGAGCAGAGGTTCGGGGATGACAAATCCGAAGGTGAGAAAGCCCAGCAGCCCGAAGCCGGTCGTGAGCCAACCAGGCCGGGCTTGAGGTCGTTTCCATGCTGCTGGTGCGCGAAGGACGAACAGGGTGGCCGCGAGGGCGGTGAGGATCGCGAGCATCACGCGAAGGCGTCCTCGGCCGGGTTCGTAGGACGGGTGACGAGCCACCGCAAGAACTCGTATGCCGTTTCCTCCGCCACGAGCTCCTCGAACGTTTCCATGGAGATGCTGTCCGTCGGGACGTCGGTGTTCGGGATGCGTTTCCGAACGGTCCGCGCACCGGCCACCGGTCCCACAGCTTCGTCCGGGAGTAGATCGCACCCGGAGTGGCCAGCGACGATATGACCGAGTTCGTGCAGGACCGAAAACCGCTGGTAGGCGACCGGGTCCGTCGAGCGGTAGAGCACCACTCCTCGATCGGGGAAGTCGACCCAGAGTCCGGTGGCCTTTAGCTGGTGTTCCGCGGGTATCGCCTTGATGTCGATCGGCTTGCCATAGACCGTCGCCACACAGGAAACGAGCCCCGCCAAGTCGCGTCGCGCGGCGGAGAGCTCCAGCCGCGTGATCGCAGCTTGGGCGCTGGCCTGAATGTCGTCGGCAACGGTCACGGCTGTGCTTCCCTTCCGATCGCAGCTGTGCGGATGGCGGCGGCGATAGCGCGGAGTTCAGCTGGATCTGCAGTCCCGAGCTGACGGGCGGCGAGACGGAGTGCGCCCGTGTCGGCGAGAGCGAGCTGAATCTCGATCTGCGCGTCGAGGTCGTCTTCGACTGGTCCGAGTTCGGCCCTGCGGAAGTAGTCCGGGGTGACGTCGAAGTAGGTGGCGATTGCTGCGACCTGATCGTCGGTCAGGGTGGCGGCGTCCCCGTCGATGAACCGGAGCCACTGGCGGGGAGTGATCCGGTTCGCGAGCCCGTCGACCGCTGCAGCGACCGCCGCCTGGACGTCCCGTCCTGGATGGTTCGCTACCCACACTGCAATGACCTTCTGAGCTCGCTCGCGCAGAACCTCTGCCGGGGCGCGCACCCCTTCGGACTCCCGACTCTGCTCATACGCGGTGAGTGCCGGTTCGAGGAAGACGCGAGGGCTGGCACCGAGGGCATCGGCGATGATCTGCAGGTCGTTGAGGTTGAACGGCGCTTCTAGGCGGACCCGCTTGTAGAAGTAGTTCGCGCTGAGCCCGGTCCTTCGAATCAGAACCGGTGTCGACACACCCCTGTGCTCACGCTCGCGCTCGATGGAGGCAACGATCGCTCGCGCCAGGTCGTTCGGAGCGCCCGCTGGTGTTCTACCCACAATTCGATTGTACGGATCACATACGAGTAGACAGCATTACCTAATCGAGTAGACTCGAGGTATGAACCGGACGGATGACTCTCGGACCCGGGCTGAGCGGGCTCACGCCGGTGTCCGTCCGTTCCAGGGGACTGCAACACGTCCACTGTCCTGCCCTATGTGCGGCAGCTGCAGGGTTGGGTCCCGATTTTGCACGGAGTGCTCTGCGGAGCTGACACCCCCGGTCCTCGTCACGCACGCTGTCGGCCCTGTGTGGGCAGTCAACGGCCACGTTTTCACCGTCGCGGCGGGGGAGGACCACCGTCGTACGGTGCTTGGCGCCGTCGCCCGCCTGGTCGACGAAACCGAACCTGTGCGGGTGGTCGTAACCGATGGATTCCGGGTAACCAAGGTCGTGCTTCGACCTGACGGCAGTTCGGTCGCTGAAGGCGACGACGCCACGGGGTGGGCGGGTCCGGGCGTACAGCCAGTGACCCCGGCACAGCCGCGGGCGTCGGTGGTCGGCGTTCACGCCGGCGCCGGGGCGAGCACGTGGGCGCTCCTGCTCGACCTCCCGGAAGCGCAGCTCACCGATGAGCCCACCGGTCCGGTCGTACTCGTCTGCCGCTCGACACCCGCCGTCCTCAACGCGGCCAAGGCCGTGATCCACGCGCTCGGCACCGCCGCCGTCAGCGCGGTGCTGGTCGTAGCAGATGCACCCGGCAAGCCCGTCCCAGCTGCAGCGCGCGAACAACGCGTGCTCGCTGGCGCCGTACCGGTCGTACCGGTGCCGTGGCTTCCCCGCCTTCGGGCGGTGGCAGAAATCTCCCCTCAACTGGCCGGGCAGCTCGCCCGACCCGTGCAGCGGGTCACCAAGGCGCTCCTGGGGGCGCAGTCGAACAAGGAGAAGGCCGAATGATCAGCAACGCCATCTACGCCGTCGTCGCGAAGTCACCGCGTGCGCTCGACGCCACCAACCGTGCCGGCATGGTCGTCGCACAGGCGTACTGCCTGCCGGGCAAGGCGCAGGACGCCCTCGACACCGCAACGCTCTGGACCCGCATCGCCGCGATCGCGCTCGGGGTGATCGCGCTGATCATTCTCGGGATCGGCATGTTCTTCTCCGGTAAGCGCCACGACGGCGGGGAGACCTTGAAGGGTCTCGGCTGGTGGATCGGCGGCGCAGCTCTCATCGGTGCGGCCACGGGGGTCGCTTCGATCTTCCTCGGGTCGGTGTCGGCGGACTGCAAGTCGATCCCCGGCGCGTAACCGACACCAACCCCGGGAGGCCGTCATGGCAGAACGAAACCGCAACACCAAGAGCATCGGCGACACCGTCAAGCGCGGCTGGAACTCCAAGCCCGCAGCCATCGGCGCGATCGTCGTCTTCGCACTCGTCGTCGTCGTGGTGCTGCTCTCCACCCTGCTCGGCGTGTTCGCCCCAGCGAAGAACGCCGACCGGGGCTCTGCGAGCAAGCCTGCTCCGACCTCGAGCGCGTCGGCTGCCGCGGGCGGTCTGTGCAACGTCCCGACGACCGGGCAGGCAGCACAGAACGTGCCGACCGATCTCTCCTGGCATGCAGGTCGCGGCGGCATCACCTGGCCGGTATCGACGGCGGTTGGACCGACCAAGAAGGTTGATGGCTTCCCCGCGTGCTTCGCACGGACGAGGACCGGCGCGGCGCTTGCGGCGACGACCGGGTACCTCGGCCAGTACGACACGGGACACAGCGTCAGCGAGCTGCTGAACTTTTACATTGCGGACAGCGCAGGCAAGCCCATCACCGTGGACGGGACCGTGAAGGCGCAGACGTCGCCGGAAGACATGCGGGCCCAGGGCCTCAGTGTCGCCGGCTACTCGATCGAGTCGTTCACCAAGAACCGCGCGATCGTCGACGTCGTTTTCACCCAGCCCTCCGGATCAACGGGCTACTACGCCGTTCCTCTGACGATGGTCTGGGTCAACGGCGATTGGAAGGTCTCCGTGCTCGACAGCGGAGAGCTGTACTCGGGCAATCCGCTCACGCCCTCTGCGGGCGACTTCACTCCATGGGGAGGTACCGATGGCTAACGGCGTCGGGGACACTGTTTGCCAGATGGCCATTGGCTGCGAGGGAGCGAAAGCGCTCGTCGGCGCCGGAGCAAAGTCGGCTGCGTCGAGCGGTTTCAAGCAGGCCGCGGAGACGATGTTCTCCGCGTACGACGACATCATGAAGCAGTTCCTGACGAGCTGGATGAGCTCCGGGTTCCTGGTTTCGTTGGACAACAAGGCGACCTCTTGGTTCCAGGACACGTCGCTGCCGATCACGATCGCGCTCCTCACCCTCGGCCTCGTCGTCGCCGGCACGCGGGTGATGTACTCCCACCGCGGGGAGCCGTTCCAGGAGGTCATGCACGCACTCAGCCGGGCGGTAGCGGTCATCACCCTCGGGACCGCCGCGATTCAGGTCTTCGTCTGGGGCGGGGACGCGTACGCGCAGTGGATCCTGAAGCAGTCGGGGATCAGCGCCACGGGCGGGTACACGATCGCCGGATTCGCGGCATCGTCCCCGGGGTTGGCGCTGATCTTCGGCCTCCTCGGCGTGATCGCAGTCGGCCTCCAGTGGGTCATCATGTTCGTCCGCCAATCGCTGCTGCTGCTCCTCAACGCGTTCTGGCAGATCTCCGCGTCGTATGCGCTGCTCAAGCGGGGTGAGCAGGCGTTCGAGAAGATCACCGCCTGGATCATCGCGTTCATCATCTACACCCCCCTCGCCGCGTCGATCTACGCGTTCGCGTGGCGACTCAAAGACGGGCAGGACGGTGTCGGGGGAGTCCTCTACGGGCTGATGCTGATCGTCCTCGCAGTCGTAGCGCTGCCGGCGATCATGCGGCTGCTTGTCCCAGCGTCGGGAGCGCTCGGGAGCGCGATCGGCGGCGCGATGGCGCTCGGCGTGGGCGCTGCAGCACTGCAGGCCGGCGTCGCGGTGGGCGCCGCGGTCGCAACCGGCGGGGCGGCGACTGGCGCGGGGGCTGCTGCGTCGACGTCCTCAACGACGTCGACCGCGAGCGTTGCCGGGGGCGGCGACGTCGCGGGAAGCGCGGCGCAGTCGTCGGGGTTCGGGTCGGACTCGTCGCCGGTCGCCGGTGGTGGCGACAGCGATGCCAGCGCCAGTGGATCCGGCGGGAGCAGTGACGGTGCAGCCGGCATGGTCGGCGGCGACTCCGCGGCCGGGGCGAGCGGAAGCGATGGTGCGAGCGGCAGCGCCTCTGGGGGCGGCAGTGGCGTACCGGCGGCAAGTGGTGCGTCCGATTCCGGATCAGGGCAATCCGCAGGTTCTCGCGCGGCATTGTCGGCGGCGGGATCCGCCGCCGACGGGGTCAGGAATGCAGGCAACACGGCGGAAGGAATGATCGGTGAGTGACGCGGCGACTCAGAAGCGGGTCAAGTTCGGCAACTGGTTGCCGACCACGAAGGGGACCCTCGGCGGGCTGACCCTGCTCGGCTGGGGGATGCTCCTCGGCGGCGTGATGGTCATGGTGGTCTGCCTCGTCGTCGGCTGGTGGATCGCGGGGCTCGTCGCCCTGGTCGCCGGCGTCGTCCTCAACGCGGTGTTCATCGTCCGGTGGGGCGACCCGGTTGCAGGCCGCACGGCCGCCGCCGTGTTGTGGGACCGCCACATCGCGGCCAAGCGTGCCCGCGCGGGCACGAACCACTACGTCACCGGCTTGTTCTCGAACCTGCCGAACGAGTCACTGACCGCGCTTCCCGGGATGCTCGCCGACCTCGAGGAGATCACCGGCACCGACGGTGAGGGTGAGGAGTACGTCCTCCTGCACCACCGGAAGGACTCCCGGAACCCACTGCTCGCAGCGACGTTCTCCTGCCACCCCGACGGCACCGAACTGCTCCCGCAGGACCGCATCGATGGGCAGGTGTCTGACTTCGGCGGCTGGATCGCGTCGCTGTCCCGCGACACCGCGATCGAAGGGGCGGTGATCGTGGTCGACTCCGCACAGGAGTCGATCGCACCGCTGATCACGAAGATCGATAACGAAGTGTCCCCGCACGCTCCCGCGGCCGCGCAGCGGCAGCTCCGCGAGGGCGCCCGTGCCCTGTCGGGCACCTACGCGGACGTGGAGGTGTTCGCGTCGGTGGTGTGGAACGTGAACGAGCTGGCGGACAGCATCGAGGACGCCGCGGCGGACATCGCCGCGAAGCTGCCGAACCACCGCGAGAAGCTCGCCGCGGCTGGCGCCGGCGGTCCGGTCGTCGCCACCAGCAGTGAGCTGGCCCGCGCGGTGCGGGTCGCGTACCAGCCGGCGCGCGCTCGGGAGTTCGGCTCCGACGAGCTCGCAGGGCACCCGTCCCGGATGAAGGTCACCCAGGCCGGTCCGGACGAGTTCCACGACGACCAACGCCGGATCTGCTACCACGACGGGGTCGCGTCGATGACGGCGATGATGGTCGCCCCGCCGCAGATGCACATCACGGAAGAGCTGATGAACGTGCTGTTCCGGCCGAGCGGGAAGTTCCTCCGCAAGCGCGCAGCAGTGTTCTACCGGCCCCTGTCGCAGGGGAAGGCGTTCAGGGCGGCGAAGAAGGTCGGTGAGAACGCACGCCGGAACACCACCACCGCGACCGGTGGCAGCGACGAGTTCGCGAAGCTCCGACAGGAACTGGCGCACAAGACGCAGTTGGATCTCATGGGCGGAGCGGCAATGTCCGCGTTCGCGATCGAGGTCACCGTCACGTTCGACGCCACCCCGCAGGGGATCCGGAAGGCGACGACGGAGCTGAAAAGCATCCTCGAGGGTGCCGGGGACCTGACGTACCGGTTCGTCGAGACCGACACCGCCGCCGCGTTCCACTCCACGCTCCCTCTAGGGGTGCTGCCGTGGGCGTACGCGACCGCGGTGCAGCAGGTCACGGATCGGATCGAGTGATGGCGAAGAGCATGACGAAGCAGCTGGAGCGGACGCCGTCGGGGTTCTTCGCCCCGTACGGCGGTGGGTGGGAGCAGATGCCGCAGCCGCCGCGGTGGTACGCCACGAGCGTGCAGCTGTGCGGGATCTACCCGTTCGGTGCCGGCACCGGCCGTCCGATCGACGGTGCCCCGCTCGGGCAGGACATCAACACCCACTCCGCGGTGTGCACCGACCACGACGCCCTCTACCGGGCGAACGTGATCTCGTCCCCGTCGGCGTTCCTGTTCGGCCTGAACGGGCTCGGGAAGTCGAGCACCGCGCAGACCCTCATCGGCGGTCAGGTCGGCCGTGGACTCACGCCGGCGATCTTCGACCCGATCAAGGGTGAGCACGTGCCGTGGATCGAGGAGCTCGGCGGGACCGTGTTCTCCATCGGGCCACGCGCACGGCACCAACTGAACCTGCTCTCGCCTGGCCCCCTGGGCTACGCCGCCCGCCGGATCGGCGGCACGGTCGGTGATGAACTGCTCGAGCTGGCGCGGGCGAAGTCGATCGACCTGGCGAAGCTGGTGGTGAAGATCAGCCGCGGCGCACAGGAACCGGTGCTCGACATCGAGGAGACCGCGATCGAGGGGATCGTCGACACCGTGCTCGGACGCTCCGGACCTAACGACGTCCCGGTGACGGCAGACCTGCTGCGCGCGTACGCAGAGGTGTCCCCGCTGATGCTCGAGCGCACCGGGCTGCTGGACGCGACGGAGTTCCACGAACGGTTCCGTCGACTCGGTGAGACGCTCCGGTCGTTGATGACCGGGCAGATGGGGCAGATGCTGTCCGGCACCAACCCGGTCGAGTTTGGACCCGGCAACCCTGGTGGGTTCTGCTTCGACACGTCCTCGATTGGGACGGGCAACACCAAGCTGCTCTCCGCGGCGATGCTGTCGACCTGGTCGCTTGGCATGGACGCGATCGACGCGCACTGGGAGCTCGCGCAGCACGAGCTCGCGCAGCAGGTCGAGGCGCACGCCAACGGGCAGGAGTACGAACCCCAGATCCGGTGGGGCGGCTACACGTCCCTGATGGATGAGTTCTGGTACCCGATCCGCGCCTGCGAAGGCATGGTCGACCTCGTCGACGGGCTCTCCCGCACGAATCGCTCTGTGGGCGCCGCGGAGCTGAAGGTCTCGCACTCCCCGAAGGACCTCCTGTCGCTGCCGAACGCCGCCGACCGGGAGAAGGCGAAGGGGTTCATCGAACGCTCCGGGCTGCTGATGCTCATGGGGCTCAGCCGCGACGACCTGCTTGAGCTGAGCAAGGTGCGGCCGTTGACACCGAAAGAGATCAACACGGTCGCCAAGTTCAACCAGGCCGAGACCTGGCATGGGAGCCGACGGAAGAAGGGCGCGAAGGGTGCCCCTCCCGGCGCGGGGAAGGTGCTGCTGAAGATCTCCGAACGGGTCGGGATCCCCGTGAAGATGCTCCGCACGAAGACGCAGATGGACCACCACGACACCGACGCCCGCTACCAGTAACGCCCTTCACCGACAGACAGGACCAACGATCATGACAGGCAGCACCGTGCAGGTCGACTACGACCTCGTCGCCAACGGCGACACCGTCACCATCGGTGACGCCACCTTCGCCGGCGAGAGCGCCTACCCGGACGCGATGGGTTGGCTGCAGAAGCGCGCCGCCTACGCCGGCGCCGTCCGCGTCGTGCGCAGCCACGACGCCGGCACCGGCGCGGACACGCTGTTCAGCATCGACCGTGCCGGCGTGATCGCCCCTGTCACCGGCCCTGTGGGTGACGGAGCGGACTCGGACTCGCCGTGGGAGGCGCGTCCCGCGCCGGCGGCGCCGCCGACGCCCCGCGAGATCCCCGTCACCGCGGTACCCGCACCGGTATCGCCGGTCGTCGAAGCGCCGACGACGCGTCGTGAGGCGCGGCAGTCATTCCTCTCGCAGGACACCGTGGAGGAGCCTGCGACGACGGGGTTCCGCGGGTTCCTCACCCGGGCGGGGCTGCGGATGGCGCCGTCGGCTGCGGAGCGGCTGCACCGGGAACAGATGCACCTGGTCAGCCAGCACCATGTCGGCCCGCGAACGATCATGCTCGCCAATGGCAAGGGCGGGGCAGGAAAGACCCTCGCCACCGTGTGCCTGGCGACGATCCTTGCCCGGTACTCCGGGGCAGCGACGGTCGCGTGGGACAACAATCAGACCCGCGGCACGCTCGGATGGTCGACCGAGAGCGCCCGGCACGAAGCGTCCGTGCTGGACCTACTGCCAGACATCGACCGTCTGCTCGGTACCAGCGCACAGTCCGCCGACATGGCCTCCTACGTGCACCACCAGACCCGCGACCGGTACGACGTCCTGAAGTCCAAGCCCGACCTCCTCGCCTCCGGACAGCGATTCGGCGCCGAGACGGTCGACCGGGTCCACAAGGTGCTGACCAAGTTCTACCGGCTCGTCCTCATCGACTCCGGCAACGACGAAACCGACCCCATGTGGCTCGCCGGCCTTGACCGGACGGACCAGCTCGTCGTCCCGACAACGACGGACGACAAGTGGTGCGAGTCCGCAGCGCTCCTCCTCGGGCAGCTCGTCGCGGCCGGCGGCCGGTACCGGGAGCTCGCCGAGAACGCCGTTGTCATCGTCGGCGTCGAGACCAGCGACGTGAAGCCGCAGAAGGTCGCCGAGCAGGTGCAGCGCTTCAAGGACGCCGGCCTCGGCCGTGACGTCCTCACCATCCCGTACGACGCCGGGCTCAAGGCCCGTGTCATCAACTACGACGCCCTGCAGGAGCCCACCAAGCTCGCGTGGCTCGCGGCCGGCGCCGCTGTCGCGAAGGGGCTCTAAGCCGATGACGTGGAAGCGGGTACTCGCAGTCCTGGCGGCCGTGGTGATCGTCGTGGCCGCGGTCATTGTGGTGAAGGTCGCGTACGGACTGCAGCACACGCACACCAACCCGGCGCAGTCATCGACGCCGATCCCGTCGACGCCGGCCGCGCCGAGCTCCGCAGCGGTCGCCCTCACGGTCTCGGACCGGTTCTGCCAGCCCGACAAGGCGAAGAACGCGTGGCAGCGTTCCCTCACCCCGTACCTGACTCCCGACGCGTGGCAGCTCTACTCGGCGGTCCAGCCAGCGAACGTCCCGTGCGCCGACGTCCACGACGACGGAAAGCCCGTCGGCGATCAGCAGACGTCGACGGACCGGGCGTACCAGTTCACCGCCTCCACGGGCGGCCCGGTGACCGTGACGCTGCACCGCGACACCAAGCAGGACCCGTGGCTGGCGTCCTACATCAACGCCGGACAGGAGTAGCTCATGGGCGGCAAGGGGAGCATGATCGCGATCGTTGCGCTCGCGCCGATCCTCGGCGTCGTCGTGATCGTCGTCGTGCTGTTCACGATCATCACCGGCGCCGGCGACGACGACGCCGCGGCCGCGACCTGCGGGGCGACGGGCACCGTGTCCGGTACCGCCGTGGCGGTGCAGGAGGGGAGCCTCCCCGCGAAGGTCGGCCCCTACTCCGGCGACCAGGTGAAGAACGCCGCGGCGATCATCTCGATCGGCAAGCAGCGCGGGCTCACCCAGCACGCCCAGCAGATCGCGCTCATGGCCGCGATGACCGAGTCCACGCTCAACAACCTCTCTGGCGGGGACCGCGACTCCGCCGGCTTGTTCCAGATGCGACCCTCCCAGGGGTGGGGCGCCCACGCGCAGATCACCGACATCAGTTACGCGACAACTGCGTTCTACGAACGCCTGGTGACGGTGCCCGGCTGGGACACCATGAGCCCGGGCGAGGCAGCTCAGTCCGTCGAGGGATCGGCGTTCCCGGACGCGTACGCGACGAAGTCGGCGTACGCGGTCGAGATGATGAACGCCCTGTCGGGGGTGACGGTGTCGACGGTGTCGCAGACCACCGAGGGCGCTGCCTGCACCGCAGGAGCGGCCTCAGGTGCCGCCGCTGGCGGCACGAACAACGCTCTGGTCGGTGGCGAGCAGCCCGCGACGGGGCCGCACGCGGCGCAGATCAACCAGGTCATCGGGTTCGCGAAGCAGCAGCTCGGGAAGACGTATGTCCTTGGCGGTGCCGGCCCGAACGTGTGGGACTGCTCCGGGCTGACGAAGGTCGCGTACGCGCAGATCGGGATCAACATCGACGCGGGCCACTCCGCGACCACGCAGTGGCGCAACGGCGTCGCCCGTGGGCAGATGCACCCGCTGTCGGAAGCACAGCCCGGGGATCTCATCTTCTGGGGCGGCAACGACGCCTGGCATGTCGGCATCAGCCTCGGCGGCGACATGATGATCGCCGCTCCCAAGCCCGGCGACGTCGTGAAGATCCAGAAGGTCTGGGGCACCCCCAACGGCCAGGTCTGGCGACCCGCCGACGGTATCTGAGCGACGGCCTCTGAGCGCCGTCGACGCCGGTACACGAACGAAGCAAGGAGCACACCATGACAGCACTCACGCACCGCGTCGACGCGGCCACGGTGACACTCGAGGACCTCGCCGGGCTCGAGGGGACGACGCTCGTATGGCGAGGGCGGACCGCGTCGGTCGGCGCGTTGTTCTCCCCGCTCGAGGGGGAGATGCCACCGGACCTGCTCGCGGTCACCGCTGCCGAGCACATGGTCGACCTGCTGGAGTACCAGCCCGACCACCGGTACCGACGTGTGGAGGCATTCACCGATGGTCTCGGCAGCGTTGCCGCGGTCCTGGATCGGCTGGCGCCCTCGCGCCGGCCGAGCCGGTCGTGCGGTTCGGCGGCGGGCTGGAGCTCGACGGGCCCGGGCTGCGGGATGTGCCGGCGGTGGCGCTCTGGACCGGACGGACGTGGTGAGCATGACCGGGATCGGCCGCACCATGACCGGCGTCGCGGACGCACTGCACGACGTCGTCGACGCGTACAAGAAGGCCCGCCGGGAGCGCGACGAGATGATCGTTGCCGCCGTCCCGGTGCTCGGCCAGCATGGCACCGCGGAAGCATCCGGGCTGTCCCGGCGCCGCGTCCGCCAGTTACTCACCAAAGCGGAAACCGCTGACCGGCAAGGGGACCCCCAATGAGACGCCGCATGAAGCAGCACCTCCTCACCGCGGCGGTCCTCGTCGCGGTCGCCGGCGTCGGCGTGATCGTCGCACCGTACCTGCACCCGAGCATCGCGACCGGTGAGAGCCAGACGCCGTCGACGACGTTGACGGCTGCGCCCTCCGCCTCGAGCACGACCGCCTCGGCCACGGCGTCGAACGCGCTGCGGGACCTCCACGCACTGGCGGTGTCGGACGCCTACGTGCCCGGGTACGACCGGGCCGCGTTCGGGCAGGCCTGGGCCGACGTCGACCACAACGGCTGCGACACCCGCAACGACGTGCTGCGCCGGGACCTCACGGACGTTCTCACCCGCGCCGGCACCCACGAGTGCGTGGTGCTCTCCGGCACACTCCACGACCCGTACACGGGCCGCACCATCGCCTTCCACCGCGGGGAGACATCGAGCATGGCCGTGCAGATCGACCACCGGTACCCGCTCGGGCTCGCCTGGCAGCACGGCGCGGCGGCGTGGACGCCGACGCAACGAGAGCAGTTCGCCAACGACCCGGTGAACCTCGCCGCGGTCGACGGGCCCGCGAACGAGCAGAAGTCCGACTCCGGGCCCGGGGAGTGGATGCCAGCGAACACCGGCGACGCGTGCACCTACGCCACGACGTTCGTGGCCGTGGCCACGAAGTGGCGGCTGTCGCTCGGGACTGCCGACGAACACGCACTGGATCGCACCCTCACCCGGTGCGCAACGCAGGGGAGCAACTGATGACGACGACGACACCGGACCCGTTCCAGACGGCGCTCGAGCAGTTCCAATGGCCGTGGTGGGGTGTGCCGCTGATCGTCGCCGTGGTGGTGCTCGTGCTCGGCAGCGGGGTGCTGTTCCTGGTCCGCACGCGAGGCGGCAACCCGGTGGACCGGATGCAACGGCACCTGCGCGCCGGGAACAACCTGGCACCGGTGCTGTACCCGCGGCGGCGGAAGGATGCCCAGCAGCTGCACCCGAACGCGATCGACCTGCCGCCCGGGCAGAAGATCGGCACGCTCGTCGGATCGGGGTCCGCGTGGGTGTGGCAGGGGTGGCGTGACGTCGCGATCTACATATTCGGGCCCGGACGAGGGAAAACCACCGGCTCCGTCGTCCGGCACGTGCTCGAGGCGCCCGGCCCGGCCGTGATGACCTCGAACAAGGTCGACGGTGTGAAGGAGGTCCTCGCCGGCCGGAAGCGCATGGGAGAGCAGTGGGTGTACGACCCGACGCAGGTATACCGACGTGAGGAGCGGCCGGACTTCGTCTACGACCCGCTGTGGGACGTCGAGGATCTCACCACGGCGCAGGAGCTCGCGGCGATCTTCGAGGCCAGCACCAAGGACGCCGACAGCAAAAGCGACGCGCAGTTCGACTCGCAGGGCCGGGACCTGTTCGCCTACGCCCTCCTCGCCGCGAAGCTCGACGGACTGGGGCTCGGGCAGGTCTACAGCTGGATCACGAAGCAGGAGCATGCGGATATCCGCGCGATCATGCAGAAGCACGGCCAGACCGGTCCCGCATCGGCGCTGGTCGGCCTGCAGGGGCAGCCGGACAAGACGCGGGGGAGCGTCTACGCCACCGCGCAGCGGATGGCGTCCGCGATCGCCAACGACACGCTGCTGGCGTGGACGAGTGCGCCGGGGGTGCGGAAGTTCAACGCGGAAGCGTTCGTCCGCAGCACCGACACCGCGGTGCTGATCTCCCGGAACGGTCCCGGATCGGGCGGCGCGTTCGTCGCGGCGTTGGTGCGGTCGATTTCCCGCGCCGGAGAGCGGGCGGCGGCCGCAGACGGTGGCCGCATCACGACACCGGTGGTGTTCGAGCTCGACGAGGTCGCGAACATCGTCCGGTGGCCTGAGCTGCCCGACGTGGTCTCGTTCTACGGCTCGATGGGCCTTATCCTCGGCATGTACTTCCAGTCGTGGGGGCAGATCGTCCGGGTGTTCGGCAACGAGGGTGCCGACACCCTGTGGAGCGCATCGTCGATCCGTGTCTACGGAGGCGGGGAATCGACGCAGTCACCGTTCCTCAAGCGGTTCTCCGAGAGCATCGGCAACTACGACGAGTGGACCACCAACACCTCCTCAGGCCGCAACGGTTCGACTCGGTCACGGGTGTCGAAGTCGAAGCCGATCCTGCCGCCCGACGTGCTGGCGCACCTGCCGAAATGGCGGGCAGTGTTCGACGGGAGCGACGTCGGACCGGTGCTGATCCGTACCCGGCCGTGGTTCCTGGACACCGTGCTCACGGCCATGATCGAGGGCCGAGAAGTGCAGAACGGGAAGATCGTCAAGAAGAAGACGGCCGGAGAACGGCCGTTGACGACGGAGGGAACCGGCCGTGTCGAGCCCGTTTGATCCTGACCGCTGGCCCACCGGCTACGGCCCCGGGTCCAGTAGCGCCGGCGGAGCCGGCGGCGGAGGAGGGGACGAGCTCCCGCCGTTCGAGGACGAGGACGCTCCGCCGCCCGTCGACGACGAGGGCGCGCCGTCGGCGGATCCCAGCACCGGTGAGGTCCTTCCGTCGGGACCGGCGGCCGCACCGCGACGGAAGCCGAAGCAGGATCCCCGCGAGGCGTTCCTGCAGTGGGTGAGCGAGCAGATCGGGCAGGTCGAGGCGTACCAGCAGCCGATCCACCAGAAGCCGGCGTGGTGCCCGGAGTGGTGGAACCACCCGGAAGTCGTGCAGCGGCTCTACGTCGCATGGAAGGCATACCAACAGGCGGTCGAGCGGATGTCCGAAGACAAGGGTGCGAAGTCAGCGTGGTGGGTGCAGCACTGGGACCACCACGCCCGAATCCTCTTCGACAAACAGCACGGGCCGTTCCGCGCCTGCAACCAGGCCGGACACCTCGCCGACAACGACCGCAGGCCGCTGCCGATCGTGATGGAGCTACCTCCCGACGACGCGTGGCTGATCTGATCGCAGAACCTGCAAGGTGTTAACCGAACCGACAGCAGTCCCCGTCCTGTGACAGCGAAACGGTATGGCCGGCTGGGGCTGCGGCTGCGGCTGGGCGTGCCAACGATCGCGTGGTCTGCTCTCACCAGAATGTGTTCGACTGTGGCGGCCAGCGGGGTACCCGTCGCCGCCGTTCGACGGCCAGCTCGGTTGCTCGGGAGGGCCGGCCGCTCTACGCTCATCGTGAGATGAGGAGTGCAGACGCCGGGGACGAGCGAACGGCCGAAGAACCGCGTTTCCCTCGCAAGGCCCAGGAGCAGCTCGAGCAACTCGTCAGCCTCCGGACGCTCCCCGCCGAGTGGAGAAAGCGGGGCATGCGCGATCCGGCCACAATCCGTGCGCTTGTCCAACAGCGACTTGAGCAAAGCGACGCCTTGGAAGCAGAGGTTCGCTACGCAGACTTTCTGTGCGATCCCGAGTACGGGTGGTCCTGAGTGACTGCATCGTCTGACTCGGCGTTTGCGTCCTGGTGCGCGTCGTGTGGGTGCGAGGGTGCCGGGCGTGGATGGCCCGCCCGACACCCTCTATCGAAAGCTCGACCCGAACGAGCCCTCCGCACCACAGTGGCAGTCAAAATGCAGCGACGTAAGTCCGCTCTTCGACGGACCCAGGGACAGCGCCCGCCAACCTGCAGGGCGGGCGCTGCGCGGTGACGATCCGGATCAGGATCTACGTCACCACTTGAGCGGGAACCACCCCGCCCCGCACCCATTCTCCCGCAGATCTGATGGATACCCTCCCCGGCGTTGGTTCCGGCCCATGAAGGACCTACCCTAAGCCGCAGCTGCCCAGACCTTGGTCGCGGACGTGTCCTTATCTGAAACGACAGTTGAGGAGCAGCACCATTCAAGTACCTTAATCCTTCATCAGCGTGTCGTCCCTGGGCACCGACACGCCACCTCGGGATGCAAGCGAGCTGCTGACCACCCGCGCTGGGTGGCTCATTCGCTCCCGGCGCTGCTGATCGCGGCGAAGCACGTGTGGGAAGACTGACGTGAATGCCATTTTTCGGTCGGCCGTGAGTCGACCGTCCGCTGCGGCGGAACGTTGGTTTCGGACCCACACCCCGATCCGGACACCATCGTCGGAGACGTCCCGCGCTTTCGGAATGGCTCCGCCACGCGCAACAGACCATGCCTGTGCTTGCCTTAGCCGTTGCTGCCATCGGTCATCATCACGGCGATCGGCGATCATCCACCCTGGGGTCATTTGGTCTAATTCCGCCTTCCGCCGGGGAAGGAGTTTCCCGTTGCGCCACGCGGCCCGTTGATGGTTCACCCACGTCGCGAGGACACCGACTGTTGGGAAAGTGCCATCATGGGTCTCAAGCCATCGAATGATGTCGTCTCGATTTCGCACCCATTGCGTATCATCAGACCTGTCAATTGCATTCCACCCAGGAATCTGCTCATCGAGCATGTACCGCCGTAGGTTGGGTAGTTCGTTTCGCACTGCACGGCTGCGCTGTGTCGCGATCCATCGCCCGAGGGCACGTTCGCGGTCGGCGACGGCGTTTGTTGCCGGCCACTGTCCGTTATGCTGACGCCAGACCACGACGTCTTCGAGCCGCTGCGCCCACCGAACTTGAAGCGACTGATGCGGAGTCCGCTGATTACCATTGCTCACGGGTCTGATCTTCGCACTAGATGGCCTCGCCCCCACTGGGCGTCGTACGGACACGTTCCCCGCGCCTGAGACATCCATATGCAAGGTGATTGTGCGTTGCGGACGGCACAGAGTGGGCTGCGAGAGAACCGGGGCCATGTCTGGGTATGGGATGGTGTGCCGCAAATCGACCGTCTTGTCTGCATCTAAGCCAGAGCTGCGGTTGTTTCACGGGCACGAAGGCGACGACCGTGACAGTCGTATCGGCTTCGGGATGTCCGGTACGGCTGCCGATTCGGCTGGGTAGCACGGCTTCGCGACCGCGCCAGTCTGCGGCGCAGTGCTGGCGGTACGACGTTTCGCTCGCGTCGGCCGGGGACCGGTTTCGGGTTTCCCCTAGAACACTTTCGAGAAACAAACCGATGTCGGCCGAGTCTCGTAGTGGCCCCATGGAGCGATTCGACGGTATCCGTTCCGAAGAAAAAAGCCCACGGTGTCCGGCAGTAGCGAGGTAGTTTCAACGACTATAGCGCTGCCATCTCGCTGGATGGCAGCCTGTTCAAGCGCGCCAAGCAGGACACCGCCTGCGCCAATTCCGCGGGCGTCGAACCGGACATAAAAGCGATGAAGTTCGAATATTCCATCGTCAATGGCCACGAGCGCACCACAACCCACGGCAGTACCGTGGGTTCGAGCGATCACATGTGTGATCAAATCATCTGGAATGATTTGCGGATCGATTGGAATTCGTTCTGTCCCGAGTTGCGCGCGTTCCAGCCGGGCAAGTGCCCTCAGACGGACGGCGGCCTCGTCGTCAAAGTTTTCTTCCCGAACCGATAGAGGCCCGGTCAAACGAGTCGACATTTTCGGAGTCCAATCTTGAATTTTGACGTTCACGACACTCTCGTTCTCTACCGGATTTTGGTCGCGTCCATCTGACTGCAACCACCGAGGAGCTAGGTGTTCTAGCGAAGTCTTCGCCGATGTGGCGCCGTCGGTATTTTGGGGGACAGGCGCGGGGATCCTTGACCCCAGTCCGGGGGCACCACCTACGGCACGTTGCAACGAGTTCCTTGTTCGGTTTCGCAGCCCGCAGCTGTGATGCTGATACGTCGTTCGACACGCGCCGATGGCAGGCATACCCGCGTTCGATGTCTCTCCGCGACGGCGCGCGACGGACGTCGAGGGGGCGCCACAAGTGAGTGGCACCGTGCGACGGGTAGGTACCGTCACCTCCGACGAGCTGTTTGACCCCAGTTCTGGACCTGGACGCTGCGTTCGCAGTCCGATGAGCTATACAGCGTGACAACAACCCACCCTGCAGCTTCACATGAGGACACCGTCTTCCGGCGCACCACAATCGTCAAGGCCGCGATCGACATGTTCCGCGCATACGCCTTCCACGAGGCGTCCTACGCCCTGCTCGCAGCAACAGCCAACTTGTCCCTCAGCGACATCCAGCGGCATTTCCCCTCATGGGAAGGTCTGGTACTGGCGACGATCGACCGGTGGAACGAGCAGCGCATGGCGCCGATCGTTCCGGTCGCCGCCACCCACGGCACCGTGCGGTTCCTGCGTGGCATCGTCACCGCTAACATCGCTGACCCCGCCCTCATGCGCATGCTGGCCGCAACCGTCAACATCGCCGCGACACCCGGCCATCCGATGGCGCCGCATCTCCACGAACGGTGGCATCGCTTCCATCTCATGGTGCAGAACAGTCTCGAGCATGATGTCGAGACTGGCCGTGAGCCGGCCACGATGAATCCACCGCGTGGCGCCGAGCAGCTCATCGCCCTATATGAAGGGCTGCAGTTGCAGTCGATGGTCCGGCCGGACATGGATCTACTCGACGCCTACGACCGTGCGATCACCCGACTCCGCGAGGGGTGGAAGCAGGCCTACATCAAGCCCGTGTGGGAGATCGACATCGTCAACTGACCAAGCACATCGGGGCCGTGGGCCGCGGCACCACTCCGCGCGTGGCGACCTGGGGGAGGAAGTTCAACTCGCACGCCGCTGCGCCGGTTCTTCCTGTGGCGGCGGTCCTATCCCGGCAGTGGATGTGGGGGCGAGGGAAGTCGTACTGGTGGCACGACCATGCCGCCCTGGAACCGGTTGGCATTGCGAAGCTGACCGACCAGCTACCCAGAGTCTGCGAGGCCCCGGAGCAGTGACACCCGAATTTGGGAGGAAAAAAGGCGGGTCGCGCCAGTGCAGCGCCGTTGTCGACGTGCACCGAACGCGACCCTGGGTGTGATCAGACACCCGATGGGCGGAGTCGGGGAGAGTGATTCCGCCTGAGACCAGCGTATTGGCCGACAGCGGGTTCTGCCATATGACCGGGGCCTGAGGTGAGCGCCCTCCCGATTCGGGTTCGAGGAGGGCGCTCGTGTTCAGCTACACGAGATCGTGCTCGCTGCCGACAGCGGGGCGCCGGCCGGATTGGGTGGTCCGGAACGAGCGTGACGGTACGCGTTAAGCCTGCACGCGTCCACATTTCGGATGGGGCGAAGGACTCGAGTACTGCGAGTGGGATGGGCGCCGGGGGTACCCATACACCCGACACCCATCCCTGCATGCGGCCTGACCCGAACAGGCGACCATGACCCTCCCATCACCGTGACACCCGGCAGTCAGCGCGTCACCGGACCAGTCGGGGTACGCACAACGCTCGGAGTGGAGCCGAGCGCCTCGCTGATGAAACCGCAGCCCTGACCTCGTGGTGTGGCCCGAAGTGGGGCACGCTCCTAAGCGCTTTCTGCGAGAAGGTCGATCCATCAGGAGGTCTCCATGCTTTCACTCGTCTACGTCAGCAACGCATCGCATCCGTTCAACGACGACGAACTGGCTGTGCTGCTGCTCGGCAGTCGTGCCAATAACGCCCGCAGCGGCCTGTCGGGGCTCCTCCTACATAGCGACGGAAGGTTCCTGCAGGTGCTCGAAGGTCCGGACGGCACAGTGCGATCCAAATTCGCCGTGATCGCGAAAGATCCGCGCCATCGTGACGTGCAGATCCTCGCCAGTGAGCACATCCCCGCCGCTCGGTTTGCGCGCTGGACAATGAGTTACCAGCCCACCACTGACGACCTGGCTAGCGAACTCCCCGGATTCGACGACTTCCTCGCCCGAAGTGGAGTTGCGGGCGAGAGCGATCACACGTCGACCGTCGCGGTCCTTCTCGCATGGTTCCGCGAACAGGTGCGCGCTCGGCCCCGGCAACCTAGCCACCGTCTCGGGTCCGCGTAGATTGGATCACGACCGGGGTAGGACGTTGAGGAACCCGCCCCGGGCCCGACTTTCCGAACAAAGTTGCATTGATCTGCTGAGTGCATCCTTGCTGCAATTGAGGATGACAAACACCGGCCGCTCGGCGTGGAGAGACGCCAGGGCGAGGTTGATCCCGGTGTGGAGAGCCGCTGCGCGAACAGGGTTGACCTCGGCCAGCTCGGTGCAGCTGGAGGCGATGAGGGACAGGCGCAAGAGCCAGGGCGCTGCTCCTGACGGCAGCGGGTCAAGGAGCGCGAACGGTTCGATCAGGAGGAGGCCGACTTAGCTGAAGACGGGCACCCACAGGCCGGTCTCGACCGTTCGTTGGCGTCGGAGCAGCGCAACCGGTAGGCCAGCGACCAACACGCCCACCAGGACCAGAGGCAGAACGATGAGCGGAGGAGAATCTGACCGGTGGTCTGCCGGGAACTCCGGCCAGGTCAAGAGCGCGAACAGGACTGCTACGAGGGCGAGAGTCGCGGTCATGCCGCGCTCAACCCCGTACCGAAGTGAAGCCAGAGCAGTTTGCGCAGGAAAGTTCAGACTTGAGTGGTCCATCCCGGGTTCCGTCGGTGCTGGCGACGACTGACCCACTGGGTCGACAAGTCTTTCCGAAACGTCTTCACGGTAGATCGGGCTGAGCACGAAGCGACACCCCAGAATGAGCCGCGGTCCCTGCCAAAAGGGTAGCGCAGCACGATCAGCGTTGACGTGTTTCGAACGCGAGAGACGCGACCCGCTTCCGGAAGCGTCTCCGACAGATAACTCGACTTCCACTGGGAGTCGGTGGGTCAGTAACTCATGCGCCGAGCTCGAGGCGTTTCGCAAAACTCTACGTTTGCGAGACACCGGCGGGGGGCTACTGCTGCGGTGCGCAACGCTCGGAGTTTCGGGTTTGGTCGATGTTTTGGAAAGTTGTCTCTCGACGTAGGTCTTGTCTCGGACCGCGTTTAAATGGGTTGCTGAGACACTAGACGGGTGAGGTTTTTTGGATACACCCGGATCAGGACGTGCAGCCCCAAATTGACGCGCTCGTCGACGTCGGCGTTGATCGGCGGGATATTTGCGGCGATGTGACGTCGGGGCGGAAGGAAGTAGCGTCTCGTCCGGGAATGGGGAGCTTGCTCGGGTATGCGGAGGCGGGAGACACGGTGGTGGCGTGGCGGGTGGATCGGCTCGGCCGGCCGCTGATGGATGTGTTGACGACGGTGGCGATGCTGGGGGGAGCGGGGTATCGGAGTCCGGTCCACGTCAAACGGTATTGATCTGGCGACAACGACGGGATGGCTGATGGCGACCCTGGCGGTCCACGAGCGTGAGCTCATCGTGGAACGCGTGAATGCCGGCATGGCCGTATCGACACCAGGCGGCCGCTGAAGCCGCGGCTGGGAGCAGCTAGCCGAATGACGTGTGGATAGATCGGCGCGGCGGTGACGGCGAGTTTGGGTGGATGGCGGGCCGGCTCGCTCGCGACCGCAAACGCGGCGAGACCGGCTCCGCCGTCGCGGCACCCGAAGCCGCGTGTGTGGTGATCTAAGCCACGATGAACAGCCAAACACAGACGTCGCCGTGGCGCACCCGGCAACGGGACGCTCGNGCCGGCTCGCTCGCGACCGCAAACGCGGCGAGACCGGCTCCGCCGTCGCGGCACCCGAAGCCGCGTGTGTGGTGATCTAAGCCACGATGAACAGCCAAGCACATACGTCGCCGTGTAGAAGGCCCCAGAGGGTGGGCAGAATCGTGGTTCTCTTTGACGGCGATCGTCACCGCGGAAGGTGGCTGCCGTGTGGTGGGGTTGTGTCGTCGAGGTGGTCGTGGTGCGCTAACGCCATGAGCTGAATTTGCTCACGACCCTCCTACGTCGACGTCTCGCGAAGACCGCTGGTCGAGGTGGAACTTGGGCCGTGCCGCACGTTGCGCACTTCGTCGGCAAACATGTGCGGCCGTCGAGTTGCCCGCGGACGACAGAGCGACGGAACGGGCATACTCAGATCCGACATGAGACGGCGCGAAGATGACCACCGTTGTGAGGTCCGAACGTCGAGTGTCCCCACTGCTACGACATCGACGCGACGGCACCGGCTGAGTGTGCCGCTGATCGGACTCGTCGTGGCCGCCGTCATCGTGGGTGCTGCCGTCGTGGTCCCTGGACTCACCGGGTGGCGTGTCCATGTGATCGCCTTCGCGCCGCTGCACGCTCGGTGGGATCCGCGGATCGGGCCGGGAACACTCCCCGCGATCCTGCTGGCTGTCGTCGTGTTCTCGTTCGCACCCCACGCGGTCACGAGGCTTCCGTGGCGATCGTTGGTCATCGTCGCGTTCGTGACGACTGTGGCCTGGTTCGCGGCGTTGGCCCTCGTGGACGGTGCGGCGGGGATCGGGCACATCCTCGACACCGGCTACGAGTACCTGCGGACGGCCCGCGCAGTTGCTGATCGCCCCTTCGCTGCGACCCTCGACGGGTACATCCCGCGGATCGTCGGTGGTCCGGGCAAATGGCCGGTGCACATCGCTGGTCACCCGCCAGGGGCGCTGCTGTTCTACGTCACGCTCGTACGCCTCGGTTTCACCACCGGTCTCGCTGCGGGCTGGGTCACGCTGATCGTCGCGGCCACGGCACCCGTGGCGGTGATGCTGAGCATGCAGACACTCGGTGCCGAGTCCGCAGCACGACGGGCAGCACCGTTCCTGGTCGCCGGTCCTGCCGCGATCTGGTCAGCGGTCTCGGCCGACGCGGTCTTCGCTGCCTTCGGTGCCTGGGCGGTGTTCGTGCTGTCCGTCGCGGTGACGAGACGCACCCGGCGGGGGACCGCCGCGTTCGGTGTCGTGTCCGGAGTGCTGTTCGGCTGGTGTGTGATGCTCTCCTACGGGCTTCCGTTGCTCGCCGTGGTCGCGGTGGCGGTGATCTGTTCCCGTGGGTCCTGGCGGGTGATCTGGTGGGTGGCTGCCGGCGCGATGATCGTCGTCGTCGGGTTCGCCCTGTGGGGGTTCTCGTGGTGGGACGCCTACCCGGTGCTCCGTGAGCGGTACCGGAACGGCGTCGCGCACAAACGTCCCATCGCCTACTGGGCGTGGGGCAACCTGGCCGCGTTCTGCTGCAGCGCCGGACTGATCGTCGGTGCAGTCATCGCGCAGGTCATCGCCAGGGTCGTCGGTGCCGGATCGCGCGCCGGTGAGTCGCTTCGTGAGTTGTTCCGGTCACCGGAACGGTCGGTACCGCTGCTCTTCGGCGCAGCGGGCATCACGATGATCCTCCTCGCCGACCTGTCAGGAATGAGCAAAGCCGAGGTCGAGCGCATCTGGCTCCCGTTCGCGCCGTGGGTGCTGGTCGGCACCGCACTCCTGCCCGACCGTTGGCGCCGCGTGGGGATCGGTGTCCAACTCGTGTGGGCGCTTCTTGTCCAGCATCTGCTCGCCACGGGCTGGTGAGGTGACCGTGTGTGGCGCGGGGCGGCGATCCGAGGAAGGTCGAGATGTGATGGGATCCACGGTGCCGCCGGAGTACACCTTCGTGCAGGTCTGGCGAGACGGTGCTTCCAGTTGGCTCCGGCTGGACGGGGACGAGCTCCGGGGCGGGACGACTGACCCGACCGGCGGTGAGCAGGCGTTCCGACTGGACCGCAGCACGCGTTGGTCGCTTCGGCGATTCTGCGACGGGGCCGCGGTCCTCAGTTTCTGCCTGCCTGCTGACCACTTCGAGATCCAGCTCCCGACCCAGCATGTCCACGGAGCCCTCGCGCTGGTCGAACAGTTCCTCGGTGCACCCGCGGATGACGATGGGGAGGGGCCGGGTCCTGCCTGATCGTGGGTGTTTCACCGGCTTTCCGCCACGGCCATGATCCGCTGTCTCGGTCGTGCCCGCGTCGCCCGACCCTCCGTGGTGGAGGCCGTGCACCGAACGCCACTCATGCGGCCGGCGGCCACCCCTCACGTTGCTGCGTGCGGTCGCCGTCGGTGTCCTCGGTCTGGTTGTGCAGGAGGACCTGCTGCGTCGGGAACGGGAGGTCGAACCCCGAGTCCGTGAGGGTGTTCTTGATGGCCTCGAGGACCTGGTCCTGCGTCTCGACCGCTTCGCGGCGTGCCGGGGCTCATCAGGAGCGCACGGTACCATCGCGACGCGACGCGACGGTGACGAGGTCCGGAGCGGACGCGTTGGATGCAGTGGTGCGTCCTGGATCGATCACCCTCTCGATGGGTCAGTTCCCAGCCTGGTTCACCGTCCTGGCATGGGTGTCGATCGGGGTGGGTGTGGTGTGTGCGCTCTGGGTGGCGCGAGACGTGGGCCGGCGGCCGCAGCCGATGGCGGTGATGAACGTCGTCTGGCCGGTCACGATGCTCTTCGGCGGCGTCGTGTGGCTCGGGTTCTATCGACGCTTCAGCAGAGCCGCACCGCATGGACGCCGGAGCAGCGCGGCTGGCGACACGCCGATGCTGGTCGCCGTCGCCACCGGGACGAGTCACTGTGGCGCTGGATGTGCGATCGGCGACCTCGTCGCGGAGTTCGCGCTCGTCGCGTTCCCCGTCCTCGGGGTCCTCGTCGGGCGCGGCACGCTCTACCAGGATGAGATCTTCGCGGGGTGGATCCTGGACTTCGTGCTCGCGTTCGGCCTGGGGATCGTGTTCCAGTACTTCTCCATCGCACCGATGCGCGGACTCGGCGTCCGAGCGGGTCTGATCGCGGCCCTCAAAGCGGACACCCTCTCGATCTCGTCGTGGCAGGTGGGCATGTACGGGATGATGGCGCTGGCCCAGTTCCTGGTTCTTCCTGCACTCTTCGGTGGCCGCGCAGACGTGCTGTCTCCCGAGTTCTGGTTCGTGATGCAGATCGCGATGCTCGCCGGGTTCGCCACCGCCTATCCGGTGAACTGGGCACTCGTCCGGTCCGGGCTCAAAGAGAAGATGTGATTCGAGCTCCGGGCGATTCTGACGGTTGGGAGTGCTCGGAAGACCGTGCACCCCATGCAGCTGACCACGCTGCACTCCGCGTCCGCCGACGAGCCTCACGGTGGCCACGATGGCGGCCCAATCGGCGTGCACTACAAGTCCGTCGCGCGGGGCGCAGTCTCGCACGGGTGCGTCCGGATGGGCGGCGACGCGGTCGACGCGATCAACACGCTGCCGCTCGGCACGATGGTGGAGATCGTCGCCTGGCAGCTGAATCGGTATCCAGCTGTCGACACTGAGCATGTCCCCAGATCCCTCGCTGGATACGCGGCGCTTCGGTACGCCTACGAATGGCCCTCGGGTAGAGGCAGGCAACCTCACACTCCGCGATCGCAAGAACGACATGATCGTCACCGGCGGCGAGAACGTCCACTCCATCGAGGTCGAGAACGCCCTCGCGGAACACCCCGGCGTCGCCCAAGTCGTGGTGGTCGGTGTCCCCGACGACACCTGGGGGGAGCGGATCACGGCTGCGGTGGTGCGCCGGCCCGGGAATGAACTGGACGAGGCCGCACTCGTGCTCCACGCTCGAGATCGGATCGCCCGATACAAGGTGCCGAAGCAGATCGTGTTCATGGACGCGTTACCGACGACAGCGAGCGGGAAGGTCCGGAAGGACCTGATCCGGCGCGATCTGGCCCTTGAGGCGACTCGATGATCGCCGAAAGCGTCCTCTACGACAAGGTCGGACCCGTCGCGTGGATCACGTTGAACCGGCCGGAGGTGAAGAACGCAGTCGACGAGCAAATGCACGAACGGCTCGTCGAGGTTTTCACCGACTTCCACGGTGACGACACGCTACGAGTCGCAGTCCTGACGGGGGCCGGCGCGGACTTCACGTCCGGCGCGGACCTCCGGACACATGCTCCCCAGTGGCAGGAGGAAGGACCGATGGCGGGCCGCAACCGACTCGACGCCGGAGTCTCCGGAATCACACGCGGACCACTTGCCGACATCCGGAAACCGATCCTCGCGATGATCGACGGATGGTGCCTCGGCCACGGTGTCGAGCTCGCGATGGCGTGCGACATCCGGATCGCATCGGACCGATCCCGGTTCGGGACCTTTGAGGTACGTCGGGGCATGCACTCCGCCGACGGCGGCATCGTACGGCTACTGAACGCCACGGGGGTATGGTTCACCACCGAGATGCTCCTGACCGGCGAACCAGTCGACGCGCAACGGGCGCTGACGGCGAACATGGTGAACAGGGTGGTGCCCTCCGCAGAGCTCCGGGCTGAGACCGAGCGGGTCATCGCGTCCATCCTGCGGAACGATCAAGCGGCCATCGAGTCCGCGAAGGAAACCATCAAGGAAGTCATCGGCCGGACGCTCCACGATCAGCTCCGCGTCGAGGCAATGTGGGGCTACGCGCTCTGCGCCGGCAATCCGAGTGTCGCCGCTCGGAGCGCTGCGTTCTTCGACCAGAAGCGGCCGTGACGCCCGCCGGATAGTGCACGCAAGGGGGAGTGCTGGCATGCAGCGCTCGCTCTGAATTTCCGCGCCAACCGCGAGACTAGCGCAGTACAAGCTCCGCCTGAGCGCCCTCGGCGTCGAGCAGTAGCCGGAGCGCAAGCAGCCCGTCGCGAACGCGAGTCTTCGCGGTCGCAGCCTTAATGCCGAGCAATTGAGCGGTCTCAACGCCGCCAAGGTCACTGAGGTACCGCAGCATGACGGCTTCGCGTTGCAGCGGCGTCAGTTGCGCGAGTGCGCGCTGCAGGGCTGCGCGATCGTCGAGTGACTCGAACCACTCCTCGGTGGTGTTGTCCGTGCCCTGGTACTCGGAGATCCCGATCCGACGGTCGCGGTCGCTGGCAGCTTGCGCGGAACGGATCCGGTCGATGGCGCGTCCATGAGCGACGCGGTGCATCCACGTCGACACTCTGGCTCGTGCTGGGTCGAACTGCGCCGCGTTCTGCCAGACGTGGAGGAACACCTCCTGCAGCACCTCCTCGGCCTGAGCGTGGTCGACGAGGCGGCGCTGGACGTAGCCGAGGAGCTGATGTGACATCCGGCGGTAGAGCTCCCCGAATGCTGCGCGATCACCGTCTCGGATTGCGGCGAGCAGCGCTTCGTCAGACGCTGCTTCCCACGTTGGTCGTCGTGTTCGAAATGCAGTCATGTGGGCTCCAGGAACACGCATTGTCGGCGCGATCAGGCTGCGCCAGGTGGGGGGACACCACTGTAAGCAGCCGGTACGGGGACATGGTTGCCCCAGAAGTAGGCACATGGTCGTGAATCTCGATGACCGAGGCATAGGCTGGCCGCGTTCCGGACGGGGGTCCGGCCGGCCGCCCCCGGCGGCCGGCGACACGCATCTGATCGTGTGGTCGGACACGAGCGCCCTCAATGGACCCGAACCCGAGAGGGCGCTCGCCTCCGCGTCACGACCGCTGCAATCGGCCAGGCCCGTCCGAGCGTGTTCTGGCGATGCGATGACCTGTGCGCATCGGACACAGGACAACTGTTGCGGGGCAGGTAGGTTCCCGCTCACGTGGCGACGGAGATCATGATCCGGATCGTCGCCGCGGAGCCCTGGCACCCTGGCTCGCGCTGGTTTCGACGCGGATGGGCAGCAACTTGCCGGGGTCGGGGAGTCGGTATCATCTGCGTCGTGACTTTTTCAGGATGTGATGGTGAGCTGTTCGGCGTGCACTGCCAGTTGCCCGTCGGACATGCCGGGATGCACGAGTACCAGGATGACCGACAGTCCTCGTCCTGGACGTCGCCGAGCCCGACCGCAGATCGCCCATTTCACCCCTGCCGGGCAAGGGCCCGCGGTCAGTTTGCGTCGCTGAGAAAGTCCGCATAACGGACTTCCGGTTCGCCGCTGGTGCCGTAGTCAGACCTCAAGCGGTCTTCCACCAGCGCTCGGATCGCGCCCGGATCCAACATGCCCCGTCTCCGCCACTCAACCGGTAAGGACCGGAGGTGGTCGAGCTGCTTGCGTTGCTCCTGAGCGCGGAGATGGCGACGCACCTCGTCGGGTGTCAGCTCGTTCGGGTCATCCGTTCTCCACATTTCCAGACGAGGGTAGAGCGAACCGTTCTCGAGGAGCAAACCTGCTCGATCCCGTTCGCTTTCCGGCGATGGGCGGGTTCCCGCCAGATGCTCGTCAGCGCGATCCGCGGTCGACCGTGGCGCGCAACGCAGCTCCCACGCTCGTGAATGCACTTGTCAGACCATCAAAGCTCGCCGGCGATGCTGCGCCGTCGGTCGCCGCGGTGAACGCTGCCGCGTAGATCGCGGTGATCTCTTCCAGTACCGCTCGCCCACCGGGCCGCAATTCCAGGTACGAGCTCCGACGATCATGCGGATTCGGCACACGATGAGCCCAGTCAGCGCTCTCGAGACGGTCAACAAGGGTCGTGGTGGCGCCGCTGCTGAGCCCGAGCTCACGCCCGATGGAACCAGGGGTGGTGTCACCGCCGCCGGCGATGAACACCAGGGCTCGCATGTCAGTCACACCGCAGCCGTACTGTTGCGCCAGCTGTACCGTCACCAGAGCATTCGCGCGATGCATCAGCACGAACGCCCCAAGCGCTTCGCTCATCGGGTCATGCTCGGCCGCGGGCGCAGTGTCCCCGTCGTCAGCGGAGGTCGATCTCACCATGGGGACGCTCCTGTCTCGAGTGCGCCGTCCGTGGCGCTCATGGGGTGGTTCGACAGTAGCTGAGTTTCTCGAACGTCGAAGTACCCCATTGTGGGTCGGCAGAGAAGCCGCAGCCCCGCTCGAGGGTCACGAAGCGCCTCAACAGCTGGATGGCACACGGGTCCGAGTGTGGACTTGACAGCAGCGCTGAGCGGCGACCGACCGCCCGCGCCCCGGCCGAGTTCTTCGACGCGAGAGTCACCCTGCTAGACGCTCTAGAAGACAGGCTCGACGCTGGACGCCACGACGTCTTCACCCGCGCAGGACTCGGACCCACGGCACGCCGGGTCTACGAAACTCTGACCACCGACGAGCACGCACTTGAGGCAGTGGCGGATCGAGCAGGACTCCCTCGCGGCCGCGTACGGGCAGCCCTCGCACGCATGCGCCGTTGGACCCTCGCGGTCGCCACACCCGCTGGCTGGCGTAGGCGCCTCCAGGATTTCCGGGCACACGTGGCCAAGCAGCTTGGCGTCGACGGGATTCTCCAACGTCGGGAACAGCAGTACGTCGACGAGCGCGACCTCGGGGCCTGGTGGCAGAACCACCTCGTCCGGAAGGCTGGTCGAGCACACGCCTCGCACTGGACGTGCAGGATCTGATCGACGCCGCAGTTGACGGCGGCGAGGGGACGATTCGCAACGTCGTGGAAGAGGCCATCCGCGAGAAGTGTGGCCAGCAGTACGGAACGAAGCCTGGCGACCGGCAGCGCTCTCGTCGCGCCGGATAAGCTATTGGACCGGCAGGAAACGAGAACGGACGAGACAACCGATAATGATCCGCTTACATTATACATATCGTCTGCGTACATAATAAGACGCCGAGCGGGGGCTATTCAGGCGGCTCAGCCTCATCGGCTTTGGGTGCATCGCCGTCGCGGGACCGGCGGCTTAGGGCTAACCGGTAGAACTTGGTCAGCTCGCGCGGCGCAGCAGTCCCGGACGCTTGCTGAACCTGCCAGCAAGCCTGAGCTTTTGTACCAGACCGGTCGAGTTACGTCTAGCTCTGGTCGGTGCCGCTCGTCGCGACAAGCATGACTTATTGCGGGGGGCGCGGATCAGGGCCTCTCGGCACGGTGTGGGGCCGCTTCGGGTGCGGTCTCACACCGCTGCGTTCCGGGGGCTTAGGATGCAGCTCTGAGGAGAGCCCCAGCGGCCGCGCCACGGTGTGCGGTGATGGAACCACAAGTCTGTGGCGCGATGAGGGGCAACGGCATGGTGCGTGGGTGTTCCCGCACAACGTTCAGCCCAGACCTCGCTGACACAGCTGGGCTCTCACTGAGAGCAGAATCCGCATGGGATACATCGTTTACGATGGCGACGTCCTCGAGTTCAAGGTCGAAGACCGCCTCCTCGCGCACCTGCAGATCGTCATCATCAACAAGTTCCGGCGAAACGAATCGATGATGTTTTCCTGGCGGGAACCCGCCGAAACGGGTGACGGCCGCTCTACCGTGTGGCTCGCCCCATCGATCGGGTTACGGTTCAAGTTCGCCGGCGGGAGACCGCCAGCAATCAACCCGACTTGGCTGGCTGCCCTATACGAGCTCGCCGATTCGGGACGGGGCCTGCACGCTGTCGAAGAGCCCGTTCAGGACCGTACTACCCGCCTCCCCGGCACAAGCGGAGACGCAGTCGACTGGCCAAAGGATCGAGTCCCGTCCCGCCAGCAGCGCACCCCTCGTCCGTTGGCCGGGGAGCGGAAACAACCCTCGGAGGACTCTCTGTGACCGGGCGTGAGGATGCCTCGGCGGAAAACGGATCAGGCGATTCTCGTCAAGGCATCGCCGTTTCCGAAAAACCGGCGCAGTTGAAGTTACCTGGCCCGCACCGCTGAAGCTAGAGCCACAGTGACGATTCGTACCCAATTGCCCCGAGAAAGTACAGCGCCCGGGCGCACGATCTCTTCGTGAGCTTTCGTGAAGTCAATGCCGAGCCGGTCATCCGTTCGGAGCATGCACTGATCAGCGGTGTGAAGAGTATGAAAAAGCTGAAGGCGTCGAGCGTCTGGCTCCCCGCGATTGCGCCGACGAGAGCGCCGGTAGCCGGCGGGGACTGATGGTCGTCCTCCGGTGTGACCGGTCGCGCTCGAGCGCTCGCGGCTTCCCAGCCGGCCAGATTCGAGATGATGTTCGCCCTTCGTCAGCAGGAACGTAGGGCACTGGCGACGAGTCCGGTGCCCCCGATGCGCACCACAACCCTTGCCTTCACGATCAGCGCCAGCGGTGCGAGCATCGGATGACCGTACGTCCACCGCAGACCGAGCGCGCGGCCGGTGCCGAGCTGCAGCAGCGCGTGACGGCCATGCACAAGTCCGCGGCCCTCATCAACGAGCCGCCAGCTGAGCTGTCGACGCGGGCAGCAGAATCGGAACGCACATCGACGGTTGCCGAGCGGTTGCGGGAACAGAACCGTATGAACGCGGCACGAACCGCCGAACAGCTCCGTCATGGCGGGGTTCCGGGCCCAACACTGCAACCGCTGGACCGCGATCGAGATCAGATGCGACGCGAGGCCCGCCCGAGCCGCCAATCAGGGGAACGAATCCGGGATGATGATGCCCGTGAACGCAGACAACACGGGATCCTCGTGACCGCGGCTTACACCCCGACAACGGCACAGGTGCGAGAGGCGTACGTGCGTCAACTCCGCAACGCATTCGTTGCCAGCACCGCCGAACATCAGGCCGAGTGCGACCGCTGGCTCGCATCAATCACGGCACCCACCGTGCAAGTCGCCCTCCCGGACCGCGACGTCCTGGCAGACGTCATCGCTGATGCCTTCCGCACCAGCGGCGACCTGGGGATGAGCCCGGCAGCAGATGCGGTCCTGCATGGTTTGCGCAGCACCCAAGGCGCCCACTCAGCACTCAGACTGACATAATGACGATTATCGGCTCACATCCACAGTGGTGCCTCGAGCCCTCGGACCCATCGATGCCGCGCGGCAGCCGCACCAACACGCGTGGGCTCGAGAGTGTCCGCGCCTCGCTGCTGCGAATGGCCAGGAAGCTGCCCCCGTGTCTGGATCAGCAAGACCGGCCGCCGACACCCTCCGCGGCCGGACGTCGTACCGGATGATCCGGCATTGCGGTCAGGGTGGTCACGCCGCCTTGTTCAGCGGTCGGAGCTGATAGAGGTGCCGGAAGCGTCGTCGATGTCTTCGTGATGCCGCTCGACGTAGCCAGCCATCCCCGGCACGGTGAACGCAACTTGGCCGTGTTCTGGTGCGTACACGAGGCCCTTGCTGATGAGGGCGGCGCGATACGGTCCGACGCTGCTGGGCTGGATCTCCATTCGCTGCGCTACAACTGCAGTGGAGGATGGACCCTCACCGTCGGCTGCCATTGCGCGCAGCATGCGCCGCTCGGACCGAGTCGCGCGCTGCCACCGTGACCGGAAGAACCCGCCGTCAAGCTGCTCAGTACCGTGGCGCACCGCTGCGACCGCGTCCGAAGGTTCGATGAACGCTTCAGGTGAGAGGTTCCATACTGCCTGCCCGTACTCCTGGATGAAGTATGGGTAGCCGTCGGCGGCATCCAACAGCACGTCGAGCGCGTCGGGAGCGAACTTTGCGCCCAGCCGCTCGGCTGGGTCACGGAGCGCGCGCGCTGCCTCCTCGCGGCTGAACTTCCCGATCTGCCGATAGTTGAAGAGCCGCTCGGCGTACGACCGTGTCTCGGTGAGCACTCGTGGGAGATTGGGGAGCCCGGCGGCGATGATGTAGAAGGGCCAGTCCTGCTGATTCGCGAGATGCTGGGCCGCGATCAGTGCCCCCATCGTCTCGGAATCGAGGTCTTGCATCTCGTCGATGAACACCCCGAACGCCCGCCGGCGCTCCCCCAGCGCAAGCGAGACGTCCTCGACGAGCTCGAGCAGATCTACCTCGGCATCCCCCGAGTCCGCGCGCCCCTGACTGAGTTCAACGCCGAGTTCAATGCCGGTCGCCCCAACCTTCGCGTTGAACGACGAGATCGTGCCCAACGCCCCACGCATCCGTGACGACAACGTGGTTCGAGCGAGCTTCCGAGATGACGCCATCAGCCCGCGTGCCAGTGCACGCCGTACCGCGTGGACTCCGGCCTCATCCCGACGCGCTTCGATCCGGACGGTCAACCACTCAAACGACTCAGCCATCCGGTACATCTCGTTCAGCAGAACCGTCTTCCCCACGCCACGGAGCCCGGTGAGCACCACACCACGATCACCGCGGCCGCTGGCTACCCGAGCACGCAGCGTGTCGAACGCCTCGAGCTCGCCGGTCCGGCCAACCAGCTCAGGAGGTCGCCGTCCTGATCCCGGACTGTAGGGGTTCTGTTCCGCCAACATATAGTGAACGATAGCCCACGATTACGAAAACCTAATGGTGGGCTATCGATTGCTATCGTCTGGTCGATGTCGTCCCAGCGAAGGGTGATCCCACCGCTCCCGCGAGTACAACGCCCCAGAAGTCGAAGCAGGACCCTCGTGTTGTGCAGCACCGGCCCACCCGGGAAACTTGGCCTGACAGGCCGGAGACCCGCGGGCTTACCGCTCGAGGCCGTCGTCGCCACGAGACAGGTCCGGCGCCGGGGCCGGGGGGGGGGGCTGAGGTGAGGAGATGTCAGTCAGGCTTGCCCCTGACTCAAACCGACATACGATACATTATCGGCGCGATAGACCGTGTCATGCTTGACCCGACGCGCAAGCGGCGAGAGCCGAGCACCTGGGTGGGGTGCGGACCGGACTGGAGGTGCGCCTCCAGTCCGACACGTCGGCGCACCCCGACAGGAGCACCGAACCGTACGCCGGCCTGCTCACCGGTCGTCGGCGGTCGACACCTGCATCGAGACGACGGAGACGGAGTCCATGACGGTGCCTGCGGGGATGCTGCCGTTCCGCTCGAGCTGCAGCATCCGCTCGCCGAGGTAGTCGCCGGATGAGCGGTCGATGATGACCTGCCGCTGCTCACTGCCCGACGGGTCCGCGAGTCCGATCGCGGTGCCGGTCCGACCGTCGAGCGATGCCTGGCGTTCAGTGACGGTGATGCCGGGCAGGGTCGCGAGCGCGTCGTACATGCCGACGCGGAGGTCGGCCGGCACGAGACCGGTCCTGAGCATCTCCGCGACAGTGTCGAAAACGTGCTCGGTGTCGGTGTCGCCCACCGACTTGGGCGCGGCCTCGATGCGACGGACGAGCGCGCCGGGGTCTCGCGGCAGTCCGGGGATGTCGGCCGGCGTCAGCGTGCCCGCGGGGGTCCCACCGAGCTCGCCGTTGGTGAAGTCGCCCCCGGCGGCGCGTTCGTGATTCGGGGTGTCGCGGTGGGCTTCCGTGGCATAGTCCCGCCTGGCCGCATCGTGGGCTGCCGCGCCGCCGTAGAACGTGGACGCCGGCTCGGACCACGACACACGCGTCCACGTCCTGGAGATCGAGCGCGGGACCCAGGTGATGCTGACGTCGTCGGCGACGTAGGCCTCGTCGTAGTGCTCGCCGTCGGACGTCGCGTACCCGAGTGCTCGCTCCCGTGTCGTGACCTTCGTGAAGGCGTTCGCGGGTTCCGCGCTCGACATCGATGCCCGCGCCGCGTCGTGCAGGGTTGCGGCAGCGGCGGACTCCGGCGACGTCAGATGGGTGAGGCCGAGTCCCGTCGCCACGAGCGCGGCGGCAGCGGCTGCGGACGCGATGCCGAGCACGACGGGGCGCAGTCGGCGTCGGGGTGCTGGAGCCCGAGGCGGTTCGACCGGCGCGTCGAGGCGCTGTCGCACCCGGGCGAGGGTGGCGTCGATCACCTCGGGAGGGAGTGCGTCGACCTCCGAACGGAGTCGGCGGACGGTGGCGAGGTCGTCAGGCATTGGAAGCTCCGTTCAGGAGGGTCGTGGCGTCGGGCACGGCGCGGAGGGCTGTTCGTGCCCGGTTCAGGCGGGAGCGGACGGTGCCGATCGGGACGCCGGTGGCGGCTGCGATCTGTTCGTAGGTCAGCTCGGCCAAGGCGTGGAGGAGGACGGTGTCGCGGACTTCCGGACGCATCCGGTCGAGCTGCCGCGTGACGGCCCGGACCGCGCGGTCGAGGTCGATCCGCTCTCCGACGTCGTCCTCGATTGCGTCGTGGACGGCGACACGCGACGCGGCTCGTCGCGCTCGACGTTCGGAACGCCAGTGCCGCCGCAGCAGGTTCGTGGCGATGCCGAACAGCCACGGCAGCGGTTCCTGGCGGGACGGGTCGAAGCTCGACCAGTGCGCGAGCGCGGTGACAAACGTCTCGCCGAGGAGGTCCTCGGCGGTCTGGAGGTCGGTCCGCTTGACGAGGTAGAGGAGGATCCGACGCCCGTGCAGGTCGAACTGCCGGCCGAGCTCGTCGGCCGGTGAGGGCGGTGGGTGATCACTGTGCACGATGGGTATTGCCCGATCATGCCCGAGGAGTTCCACATCCGCCGACGGTGCGACGGAGCGACGGGCGAGAGCGATCAGCCAACGCTCATCGCCCTAGACACCCGTGGCACAATCACACCTGAGGACGCTGCCCTCCAGCAGGCGTTCACCACGCTCGGGCTGCACTGGCCCCACAACGTGCAACCTCGAGCCAATCGCCCTGCCAAGACCGATACTGACATAATCTATATTATCGGCTGGCCGGTCCTGAGGATTATCGCCAATATCTGGAGGCTTGTGGCACGGCGACGTCGGCCGTGGCGAAGGTGATGCCATAGATCGTCACGGTCGTGCCGCCTCGAACGAAGCCATCACCTGTCACGGTGACCGGCGCGCCGCCCGTCACCGGGCCCGAGCCCGGCGTGGAGCCGGTCACGGCCGGCACCGGCAGGTACTCGTACGCGTCGGCAGCGACTATCGTCCCACCCGGACCGGTAACAGCGACGTCCGCATTCGCGACGGAGCCGGCTGGTGTGGTGGCGGTGGCGGTGACGGTGACGGTGACGCGAGTGTCGGTCGGCGTGCCGACGACGGTAGCGGGAGCGCCGCCGATGGTGACGCCGGTGGTGCCGGCGAGACCGGTGCCGCTGATCACGACCGTCTGCCCGCCCGCCGTGGGACCCGCTGCCGGGCTGCGCGTCGGTGATGCGCGTCAGGCTGTGCGGAGGCGCGTGATGCGGTCTCGGATGCGGGTGTCGAGATCGTCAAACTCGTCGAGCACGTCCATCGCCGCGTATGCGCGGTCGCGCTTTCTCTCGGTGACGGCTTCGACGATGCGGGCCTGTTCGAGCGCCTGCACACCGCGGTAGACGCTCCGCTCGGGGACGTCGCCGAGCTTGTCGACGAGCTGCTCGACGGTGAATACCGGCAGGGTCAGCAGAACCGGCAGGATCCGCTCGGTAGCGCTGCCAGCCCGCGGTGCAGCTTGCTCTCGCCAAGCGTCGACGTAGCCGGCGAAGCCGCGAGCAGTGCCGCGGGCTTCGCGGGCGGCCGTCTCGACGCAGAGCGCCAGGTCGGTGACGATCGGCTCGATGTCGCCGGTGCGGTACGCGGTCAGCAGCGAGAAGTAGTGGCTCGTGTTGGCGGCGAGAGCGCTGGCCACCGGGAGCACAGTGTGCGGAGTGACCCCACGCCGGCGCAGAATCGCGCCGATCAGCGCCCGGCCGATGCGTCCGTTGCCGTCGGTGAACGGGTGGATGCTCTCAAACTGGGCGTGCGCGATCGCAGCTTGAGTGACTGGTTCGAGGTCGTCACGGTTCGCGAACACGAGCAGATCGTCGAGAAGCGCCGGGATCTCTTCCGGCGGCGGCGGAACGTAGAGCGCACCGCGGGGCGAGTGTTGCGAGCCGCCAATCCAGTTCTGCACGTCACGGACCCGGCCTGCGTACGGACGCTCGGACAGATCCGGGTCATCCTCCATGAGCGCTCTGTGCGCGGCGAGGATCTCCTCGAGCGTGATCACCTTGCTCGAGGCATTGATCAGCGTTGTGATCGCGGCACCGGCAGCAACCATCGACATGGCGGAGGTGTTCTCCTTCAGCCCGCCGATGGCTCGAGCGAACGCGACCGGGGACGCCTCGACGTGCTCGATACGACTGGACGCGACCGACTCCATCCGGATGAGAAAGCCCGCGAGAGGGCTCAGGACGCCGTCTGCCACGCGCTCGAGGTCTGCGGCCTCGTAGCGGGCCCTGGCGAGGTCGCGCTCCGCGATGACGGGAGCGTCGGCATCAGCGATCCTCGGCGGGATGGACACCGTGACCTGGGAAAAGGTCCGGTCGTCACGGGTACCGCGACGGCTCGTGCTCGTCCACGGGCCGACGCGCGAGGCATGTGCAGGCCAGTTCGTCATGTCGGCTCCTTCCCGGCGACAACTCCGTCGATGATGTCACTTATTCTGCACAAGTGGCAGCAGTGGCTCAGGTGTCGCCGCGGCAGGGCCGGAAGCTCGACGCGTGAAGCAGGCGGGCGGTAAGCGCCGCTCGACCGTGGCCGCAGCGTCGGCTATGTCACCCTGACTGTCGAGAGCGGCGACCTGCTTGGCCAGCCGGCCTCGATGCCGGAGGTGTCGAGGTGCCGCCTGTAGACGCGGATGCGTGCTGGCACGGACGTGGTGTTCGACCACGTTTCGCAACCAGCCATCCGAGACAGTCAGTGCTGCCCTCCGACCGCGGACGGTCCCCTCCTCGAGCCAGCCGAGGATGACCGTGCTGCCTCCCCCGGGCAGTTCTGCGACAGCCTGTTGCAGAACCATTCCATCCGCCCTCGCGGCTGCCGACGCCCGCAGGTAGGCAACGTTCACGGCCGCGAGAGCTAGTCAGCTCCGGCACCGCAGAACCGACGCTGCGCCGTCAATCGCGAATCACTTACCTGTTGCTGCAAGTCGGCAAGCGCGGCGGCATACCGGGTGGAATCCGCGCACGGCGAGACGTCGAGGACCATCGAGAACCGACAACGTGCGCCATTCCTCGATCAGCACGCACGACACCAACGTGCGCGGACTATGTCACAGTTGTCACGCACCTCCTCACTACGAAAGGCAGCAACACCATGGCGCAGAAAGTCACCACACACCTCGTCGACGACTTGACCGGCGACAACATCGAAGATGGCAAGGGCCGCACTGTGACCTTCGGCTTCGACGGCGCCAACTACGAGATCGACCTCACCGACGACAACACCGACCAGCTTCGCGAAGCGTTCTCCGATTACGTCGCCGCCGCCCGCAAAACCAGTGGTCGTTCCGGGCGCTCGTCCTCCGGTGTCACCCCCAAGCGAGGCAACGCCGAGGAGCTGGGCAAGATTCGCGAGTGGGCCGCCGCGAACGGCCACGAAGTGTCCTCCCGCGGGCGCATCAGCCAGGCCGTCCGCGACGCATACGACGCCGCACACTGACACCGCTACCTCAACGCCACAACGGCCGATCACCCACAGGGCGGTCGGCTGTTGCTGTACGCGCCGGTAAGGCCTCTTATGTCAGTCCAGACCCATGCACCTCATTGTTCAGTCGACGAACTGCACTGATGCGAACGCGAGGATCTACCGGAAGTTCTCGGAATCCATGTTTGGCACGCGGGCATGCCTGGCGCCAAGGAATCGGTAGGTGCCGTCGCTGAACTCATTCAGCCAGCCCAGCGTTGTCGAGTTGTCGGCGCGCACCATCCATTGCCGAGGTCAGTGTTCAGCACCGCGAACGATCTACCTTGCCATCGGTACCGCGCCGACCCGTAGTCGCTGGGTAGCCGATCGGGAAGACGTTCTACGCTCATCATCACCTGGCGCCGCTCAGAGCATGTCTGACGCGTCGCCCTGGATCCTGCCCGTGCCGCCGCAGTTCGGACACTCCAGAAGTTCAGTCAGCCCCTCGTCGTCGCCTGGGACGTTGACCTTGCCGGTGCCGCCGCAGTCAGGACACTCAAACCGGTACTCATCGGGGTCGTCGCCGGGCCCGTCAAAGTTGACACGTCGGAACACTGCATACTCCTGTCGTTGCTTTCCGCGGATCGTATCCGTATCCGTATCCGTGAGCAGAGGATCACCATCTACGGCGCCGGGGAACGCAAGACTGTGACCGGCCGCGCTGGAAGGCGCACATCTGGCGTCAGTTGATGGCCTTCGGGTCCGGCCTCGGTCACGCCTCGGTAATGGACCGCCGCTTTGCGTCGTAGACGTAATCGACGATGTCACCGGATGCGATGAGGTCGATGGCTTCGTCGATCACTGGGAGCGGGACGACGAACCACTCGCTTACGGCGTATTGGCGGCCGTCGTGGCCGACCTGGTTCACGTTCAGGCGGGAGTCGGCGAATACGCGATGTAGGAGGTGTTCAAGGGCCGATGTCTTCATGTTGTAGGTCCGGTAGGTCCGGACAATTTCAACAGGAGCCATAAGGTAGGTCGGCTCCCGTTCGGCGCCGGCGATGCGTTTCTCCACCGGGCCACGAGAGAACCCGATCTTATAGAGCTCCTGCGTTCCTGCGATCTGCGGGTCATCGCTGAGGGAGCGCAGCACGTAAATGTACCCGGTCGCGACGTCGTCGGCGAGGATCTCTTCGAACCCAGTGGAGACGACGGCGAGTCCGTCGTTCTCGTACAGTTGCCCGGCGAGTGAGCGGCGGTAGAGATTCGACTCCGTACCGTTCTCGAAGATCGTCCGGGTGCGCGGCTTGTACCGGGTTCGGACCCCCGGTGCCGCCTGCGGTTCGGTAATCTCCGCAACGAACAGCATCACACCCGATAGCACAAAGAAGCTGCCTTCTTTGATTTTTTGTTGTCCCCCCGCAGCTTCGAAGCTCACCAGCTTCGAGGTACCAGCGCGAAGCTCTTCATGTTTCTGGCGGAACAAGGGCTCGAAGGCATCGAAGTCCAAGCTCTTGACGCGCTGAGCTACGTCGTCCGGGTCTACGCGCCGTGCCCGTACGGGTAATTCGCTTGTGTCGAGTATTCCGGAATCGTCATCGAGAAGTCCGAGCTCATCGCCGTCGAGCAGATCTTCGATCGAGGCCGGTGGTTCTGGTTCGGCGAGGAGTCCAAGTTCGTCGAGGTGTCGTAGCGCGGCGATCTTGCTCTCTTCGGCGAGGATGCCGTCGAGCCTGGCGCCAAGTTTACGCTCGGCAATCTCCCGCGTTGCCGAGCTGGGGGCTCGGTCGTGCTCACGGTAGAACTCGACGATCTCCAGGAACGAGCGCTCGAGTCGATCGACGGAGGTGACCGCCGCAGGCTTCTCCGGAGTGTCGAGCAGTCCGTCTTGGTCTGAGTCGAAGATGCTCTGGTAGTCGGCGTCTGTCATGACTGCTCCAGACGTCGCTGGGCTTCGAGTTCGCGCTTCTTTCGACGAAGGAACAGCAGCGCTTCCGCGTACCGACGCTCGGTTCCGTCCTCGGCGCGAGTATCGGGCTGTCGGCGATGCACCTTCGTGAACTGCTGCACCTTAGGCCAGAGCAGGAGCGCTTCCTCTTCCGTCATCTCGATCCGTGTCGCGGTGATGGTGTCCTGGATGATGCGGAGCACTTGCGGGGTGACGGACTTCGAGAGCACCTCGAAGGCCCGTTGGAACGGGTTGACCTTATCGATCAGGTTGATGTCGATGTCGTCGATGTTCACGAACTTGTCGGACATCTTGATGAAGCGCTTGTCGCCGACTTCGCGAACTTCACCGTTCTTGATGACCGAGTCCACGACGACCTGCTGCCGCAGCTCCTCGACCTGCGGCTCGGTCAGGTCTGGGTAGCGTTCGCGGATGATCTTGGGGATCAGTACCTTGTTCGTGACCTCGGCGTCGAGGTTTCCAGCTGCGGCTTTGACGAACGTGTCATCCTGCAGAATCGTGGCTTTCAGATCGTTGAGGTCGGTCGTAACAATCTGCTTCACCCGGTCGCTGGACGGTTCCTTGAATCCCTTGATCCGGAGTTCACCCGGCTGCGGTGCATCATCGTTGCCGGTCTTGGTTCTGAATGTGAAGTTTGGTGCGAGGACCTGCTCCATCAGCAGGGACGCGGTGATCGCTTTCAGCATGTTGTTCACCGACAGCTTCACCTCGTCGGTTGTCGCGTCGGGCTGAGCAAGAAGGTTGGTGAACTGCGCGTGCGTCTTGCCCGGGCTGTCTCGCGTGACACGTCCGATGATTTGGATCACCTCGGTCAGTGACGCCCGGTAGCCAACGGTGAGGGCGTGCTCGGCGAAGGGCCAGTCGAATCCTTCTTTCGCCATGCCGAGGGCGATGATTACGTCGACTGCGTCGCGTTGCTTGGACGCGACGCTCGTGAGGTAGTGCAGCGTCTCGGCTCGTGCGTTCTGGTCGGTGTCGTCGACGAGGTCAGCGACCCGCACTATCCCCCCGGTGTCGCGGCGGCGGACGCTGAGGATACCGGTCGCGTCTTGCTCGATCTCGTCGCCGATGACGGAAAGGATCGAGTTCAGCTCCTCGATTTTGTCTCTGGTGGACTCCCCGCTGTTCACGTTGGGGATGTGGATGAGGGTCTTCTTGTCGAGGTCGAGGACCTCGTCGATGGCGCTGGTGTATCGGCCTTGGTAGAAGTGGTGTCCGATGCCGAGCGACTTGAGATGTTCGTAGCCGTTGAGTTGGTCGTAGTAGTTGAAGGTGACTGGGGTGAACTTCGTCTCATCCTCTGGCGAGAGCACCGGTACGGAGTCCCCGCGGAAGTAGGACCCCGTCATCGCGACGATGTGTGCGTCGGACTCGGTCATCACCCCGCGGAGGAGGTCGCCGAGCCTGCTGCTGCCAATGTCGGCTGAGACGTGGTGGAACTCGTCGATCGCGAGGACCGAACCGTCGAATGCAGAAGCCGGAAGCTTCTCGTATGCGAACCGCAGCGTCGCGTGGGTGCAGACCAGGGTCGCGTCGGGTCCGCTGAGGAATTCGACGAACTGCTGCACCTTGCTCGTCGACGCGCCAGGTGTGCAGAGGTTGTGCTCCGGCTGGATTTCCCAGTCGGCGAAGAACCCGTGCCGAGTCAGCTCGGTGCTGGCGAACGAGCCGCCGATGGAGCGCTCGGGCACCGCGACGATGACCTTCTTGCGGCCCTGGTTGTACAGCTTGTCCAGGGCGACGAACATCAGCGCCCTGGACTTCCCCGACGCCGGCGGCGCTTTCACCAGAAGGTACTGGGCGTCGCGTTCGGCGAACACACGCTGCTGCATCTCGCGCATGCCGAGCGCATCGGTGTGCACGGATGCGCCCGTGCGCGCGTACTGCACGTCCACGATGTTCACGGGCTGCTTCGGGCTGATCATGCGCGGTTCTCCTCAGCGGTCATCTGCTCGTACAAGCCGAACAGGTGCGACAGACGTTCCTCGTCGGTGTCAAAGGGGCGACGTCGGTAAATGGCGTCCACCACTGCGTCGAGCTCGCTGTGGGCCGCTCGCAGGTCGTCGGGCATCGCCTCGGGATCGTAGAGGTCCGCCAGAGTCAGCTCCGAGTGGTACTCGCGCACGTCCAACACCCGCAGCGCGGCAGCTGCGAGCCGCTCCTTCGCGGCGTCGCCCAACGCCGGCACCGGGAAGTTGTTGTACACGATCGTCGCGGAGTAACGCAGATCGGTCTTCAGTCGTCCCGCCACCGCTCGAGTCCACACCATGTGCATACGCGAGGTAAGAACACCAAATAGCCATAACGAGGCATCGCAAACCATGAGGGCTGAATCACCGACAATAACTTCCGGGCCGACGTATCCCATCGGAATGTACTTGCGATTCTCCGAAGAGTGCCGCGGTATAACGATGGCCTCTGATCCCTTGTGACGAACCTCTCCGAATCGCCATGGAGTATCGGCGAGTTTTTTAGTAGATGCCCTCTTGCTTTTTTCACGCAAATCTCGCACTTCATCGAAGCGAGCCGCTATTTCGGGTATTGATGAAGCATCTTGCTCGGTACCTTCTTCGACCCACACGGCATAGCGGTCCTTGCCCCTAATCAACTCGGCAGCGCCGACAAAACGCTTCACAAACCGCCCGAGGGTACGGTCGTCACGTAATAGTTCGTCTCGCGCTCGTTGATCGAACGTTAGGTGGCCGCCGTCGTTTGGCATGTTGCCGAGCAGCACCTCAGGAATCGCGCGCGACGGTCGGGTCCGTTTCGTAACCGCTAAATCCGGCCCGTCGACAAGGTATCCGTTGATGTTTCTCGCTTCAATGCGAAGGCCACCCGCAAAAATGTATTTTGGCCCGGTGCGGACGGGTCGCAAACTGATGACCGCCACAGTAACTCCGGCATTTCCCCTTGCGTTGTTATCCCATTTGAACGACGTGTGGGTAAATCCGATCTCCACGTTCAGACCGAGAATTACTGGAAAGAGCAAACCGACTTGTTCACCCTGCCCGATCGAGTTTGTCGTCACAAATGCAAGCTCTGCCCTTGTGCCTGCAACGTACTCGGCTCCTTTCAGGAACCAGATGGCAATGTAATCGAGGTTTTTCGAGTACGCACTACTCGAAAATGCAATGGCGAAGTCGGCCTTCATCTCCGGCGTCAACTCTCGCGCTCCCTTGTAGGGCGGGTTGCCGATGAGATAAATCTCATCATTGCCGCCATTGGGGCATACCTTCCCCCAGTCGATCCTGGCAGCGTTACCGTGGGTGACGCGACCGGTCTCCTTGAGGGGGATAAGCGGAAGGTCTATGTTGAATTTCTCGAGGAATTCCTGGTTCATTTGGTGCTTCGCGATCCAGAGAGAGAGGATCGCGACCTCGGCGGCGAAGTCGTCGAGCTCGATGCCGGAGAAGTTCTCAACGTTGATTTGAGATTCAGCGAAGAGTGTTTGGTGCCGGGAGTCTAGCTGCGCGAGGCGTTCGAGGATGGCGTGTTCCAGGCGGCGGAGTTCCTTGTAGGCTATGACAAGAAAGTTCCCAGAGCCGCATGCTGGGTCGAACACCTTTATTTGCGAAACGCGTCGAAGTAGCGCTTCGAGTGCAGCGGGGCTGTCGAAAGCCAAGTCGAGCTCTTCACGGAGAGCGTTGAGGAACAGCGGTTCGATTGTTTTGAGGATATTGGGGACGGACGTGTAGTGCTGACCGAGGTCGGCTCGCTGGTCAGGGCTGACCACAGCCTGGAACATAGATCCGAAGATGTCAGGGTTGATCTCGTTCCACAGCAACCGTCCACTCTCGAGCAGGAGGTCCCGGGCTCGCTTGTCGAATGTGGGTACTAGATGGTGGTCCTGGACGGTGAAGAGGCGCCCGTTGACGTATGGGAAACGAGCCAGGTGTGATGGCTTGTCTGCCGGGCCAGGCGTGTCGAGGGCTCGGAACAGATCGTTGAGGAGTTCGGCGAGGTCGGATCCGTCGGGTTGCGTGAGGGCGGCGACTGCGTCAGTGAAGAGGCCTGCCGGTTCGAATATGCCGGTGTCTTCAGCAAAGAAGCAGAAAAGCAGCCGGCTGAAGAAGACGTTGAGGGCGTGTCTGCCGAGCTCTATCGTCTCGAGGTCAGGGTTCACGACGAGGAGCTGGTCGAAGAGCTTTGCCATGCGCTCGGCCGCTTTGACGTCCGCGTGCGCCTCAGCAACGTACTGCGCCTTCTCCATGCCAGCCCAGGGCAGGAAGAAGGTGAATTGCTTGTCAATGTCCTGGAGCGGGATGGCGAGGGTCTCGCCTGTCCTGGTATCGACGGCGAGGAGGTCGACGTAGTCGGTGACGAGGACGAAACGCGTGCCGTACCGGACGACGGTAGGCGCGGTGCGGAGGTCGTCGATGACTGCGTAGAGGTCGTCGGTCGTGGGCTTGAAGTAGACGACGCCCTTCTGCGCAACCTCGGTGTCCGGGTCGTCGGCGACGTTCAGTGCGCCACTGCGCAGGCGGGTGATGCTGGCCGGCGATCGTCCATACGCCGCGAGCAAGTCGAAGATGAACTCCCGTTCGTAGTGGTCGCGACCGCCGAGCGGTCCGACTCGGCCTTCGATCGTCTTCAAGTTCAGGCGCGGCACCTCGTCAGTATGACGGGTATCGACCGGCGGCTGCTTGAGAGGCCATTCGATCGATGTGCTGCGGTGAGCAGGTCGTTTGATGCCGTCCTTCTCGCCTCGTTTCGCGCCGGTCGCTTCTCATCCCACGCTTGCTGTGTTGCATTGGGGCATACCCCAGCGCCTCGCGTTGCGAAGGGGTGGATTCGCGTAGCGGTAGGGTCACGTTCGCGGCTTCCGCCACCGATGCGTGCAAGGGTCTAGGCCCGGTGCTGCACTCGGAGTGGCTCGGCGGGCACTAAAGATGTGTGCACGTCAGTTGTCCCAGAGCGAGGTCGCTTCGTCGGCAGCACGGACTAGGTCGGTGGCTGAGACGGTGAGTCGTGTCTCGGCGATGTCGAGCGCAAGCCATTGCAGCACCAGCGTCAGCTGCCCCGGCGATGGCAGCGGGTGCAGCCACAGCTCGTCGGTGTGCCGATACCGCCACGCACCGCCACCACCACTTCCCCCGCGGCGGACAAGCACGGACCGGGTTGCACCCCTTTCAGCGCCGGGACGGTGACTGTCGTTGATTTCTTCCCCATCGGACAGCACTGCCCCGACCCGGAGACGGCGGCCACGATCGTCACTGCTGCCGAACCGCTCTTCGTGCGTGAGCTGCTGGAACTCACGCATGGTCAAGTCCCCCCGACGCAGGTACCGACCGATTTTGAACAGCACCCCATCGGAGAACACCCGAGCGGACTCCAACACGACCACCGCATGCGCGCTGACCGCCCATCGCATCCCCAGCGACACGATCGCCGGTAACTCATCCTCAGCGGGCCCGTGCCGAGGATCCCGCTCCGGCTCCTCGGCGACATTATCCACCGGGTCTGCATCGTTGGTGAAGAAACTCATGGCGCAAGCGCACCACGACTTCTTCGACGACACAACCCATCACACGCACCCCCCGTCGCAGTAACGATCGCCGTCAGAGAGAACCGCGATTCTGCCCACGCTTCGGGGCCTTCCCCACGGCGACGTCTGTGTTTGGCTGTTCATCGTGGCTTAGATCACCACACACGCGGCTTCGGGTGCCGCGACGGCGGAGCCGGTCTCGCCGCGTTTGCGGTCGCGAGCGAGCCGGCCGTGGCTTAGATCACCACACACGCGGCTTCGGGTGCCGCGACGGCGGAGCCGGTCTCGCCGCGTTTGCGGTCGCGAGCGAGCCGGCCCGCCATCCACCCGAACTCGCCGTCACCGCCGCGCCGATCTATCCACACGTCACCCGGCTAGCTACTCCCAGCCGCGGCTTCAGCGGCCGCCTGGTGTCGATACAACGTCGCCCGCGACCACCCCACCAGATCCGCCGCATCCGCCGCGGTATGCCCGGCGGCCCGGGCCTCAGCAACGATCGCGAGCTTCCGCGCGATCACGTCCGGCTTCACTGGCGGCCGCCCGAACCGGGTCCCCGCAGCCCGGGCGACGGCGATGCCGGCGTTGACGCGCTCGACGATGAGCTCGCGCTCGTACTCCGCGAGCGTCGCCATCAGGTTCAACATCAGCCGGCCCGTCGACGTCGCTGGATCAATCCCGTCTGACACGGACCGGACGCCGATGCCCCGCTCCCCCAGCATCGTCACCGTCGTCAACACATCGACCAGCGATCGGCCGAGCCGATCCACCCGCCACACCACCACCGTGTCGCCGGCATCCGCGTACTCGAGCAGCCGTGCCATCCCAGGCCGGGACGCAGCTTCCTTTCGCCCCGAGGTGACGTCGGCGTAGATGTCCCGCCGGTCGACGCCGACGTCAACAAGCGCGTCGATTTGCAGCTGCGCGTCTTGCGCTCCGGTACTGATCCGGGTGTATCCGAGAAGCCTCACCCACCCAGTGTCTCAGTAACCCAGTCAAACGCGGTCTGACACAGGACGCACGTCGAGATGACTTTCCGAGACACCGGCTAACCCCGGAACTCCGGGAGTTGCGCACCGCAACAGCAGCCCCCTGGCGGTGTCTCGGAAACGTATAGGTTGACGAGGCGTAGGAACGGCCAGCAGTCTGGTCGCTGATCAGAGTTCGTCGCGGATGCCCACCCCGCTCCTCGTTCCAGGAGGGCTACCGCTCGAGGCCGTCGTCGCCGCGAGACAGGTCGGGGGCCGATGACGGGTCCAGCGTGAGCGAGCTGTCGGTGCCGGTAGACGTCGACACCTCGTCGGGGTCGATGCCGGCCTGGCGAAGCATCTCGCGGTCACGGAGCTCGAACTCGTCGTACTGCGCCTCGTTGACGTTCCCGGTCGCGGCGATCGCATCGGCGTCGGTCTGCCCCTCGCCGGCGATCGACGCCGTCTCGGCCGCTGTCTCGTCGCGGCCGTCGGACGTGATCGCGGCGGCGTCGGTGTCGGTCTGGCTCTCGATGGCCGCGGCCGCCGCCGCGCCGAGCGCGGCGCCCTCGGCAAGCGCGGCTGCGTCGCCGTCGCGCTGCTCGGGGTTCGGGTACCGCGACGCCAGACGCTCGTTCCGCTCCTGCTCGCGCGCCGCCTCCCGCTGCGCATCGCGTTCGGCCTGCTCGCGCTGCCGGTCGGTCTTGCGCTGGGCCTCGCGGACGGCGAAGTCGCGCTCGCGTTCGGCGTTCCGCTGGGTCTCCTGCAGCTGCCGGCGACGCTCGTCCGCCGCGCGCTGCGCCTGGCGGGCGATCTCCGAGGTGATGGTCTGCCCTGCCCGGCCTGCCTGGCGGCCAACGTGCTCGAGTGTCTCGTCGAGGGGATCGCTCATGATGGTTCCTTCCTGTGCGGTGGGGGACGACGCCGCAGCCACCGGAGTGGTCTCGGTGCCGGCCGTGGTCGCGGGTGCGGCCTCGGTGGTGGTCTCGGTGACGACGTCGGTGGCCGTGGCTACCGCCGTCGACGTCGCCTGCTGCACGGCCTGGGCGGCTGAGACGAGGGCGGTCCGTGCCGCGGCCGACTGCTCGGCGGCGTGCGCGGCGTAGTGCTCTCGGGTTGACTCGGCCACCTCGGGTGCAGTCGACAGCGCGGCCGCCTTGTGGAGCGCGGTCACGCGTTCCTGTAGCCGGTCCGCGACGGGGTTGCCACGGAGCTTGTCTGGGATCGCCTGCGGCTCGGAAGGGTCGATGCGGTACTTCGTGCGGAGCACGTCGACCTCGGCCGTGGTGCGGTGCCAGTCGAACATGCGCCACGGCTCGGACGGGAGGCGTCCGAGATCCTGCGTCCACGCCGGCTGCTCGAGGGCGAGGTTTGCGCCTCGCTCGCGGAGTCGGATGCCGATGTAGTGGTGCCGTTCCGCGAGGTGGTCGCACCACTCAGCGGGAAGGAGTTCGTCCTGGTGTCGGCGGCCGTCGGCGATCCACGCCGGGACGCCGTCGACGGGCTCCCGGTCCACGAGGAGGACAGTCGGCTGGCCGATCCCTTCGAGGGCCTGCTCGATGCGCCAGTGCAGCACCGCGGGGACGTCGTCAGCGGTGCCGAGCTCACGCTGCTTGTAGGCGTCCTGCAACGTGGCGATCAGGTCGTGTCCGTAGTCCTCCGCGTGCCGGAGCGAGGCCGCGAGGGCACCCCACGATTCCTGCCCCTCGAGCGACGTGGCAACGTCTGCGCCGAGGGCGCGTTCCACAATCGCGCCGGCGCGCAGCTCGTCGGCGCGGGTGGCGACGTCGGCGTACTGGTCGATGAGCGTGACGAGGTCCTCGACGCGGTCCTGCTCGAGGCGGATCGTCTCGTGGGCGGACAGCATCCGCTCCGAGCGGGCGGCAATCTGCTCGAGGGCGTCGGGGACCGTCGCGGCGTCGTCGAGGGCGAGGTAGAGGCGGTTGCTCTCCTTGCCGCGAGACAGGGCCGTGTAGGCGTCCTCGCGGCTCATGGTGGCGTCGCCGAGGACATGGGTGTTGTCGGTGGTGAGGCCCTGGGAGCGGCTGATAGTGCGGGCGTAGCCAACCTCGACGTGGCGGCTGACGTACCCGGCGGGAAGCTGAATCACGGCGCCGTGCTCAGCGTGGGCCACATCGAGAGCGCCGTCGTCGCGGATCCCGGTGACGGTCCACAGGTCGCCGTTCTTGACCCGGTCGCGGCCGCCATGGATGCGGAGGTCGGAGTCGTTGCGGCGGGTGACGATGGTGTCCCCGACGTGCGCGGCGAGACCGTCACGCAAGGGCACCGACCGGGAGGTGTCGAGGTCGCCGGTGGAGATCCGGTACGCCTGTGCGCGGGCGTTGAGGTCCGCCACGGCTGTTGCGGTCGGGGCGAGCATCAGGGATCGCACGCCGTCGTTGGTGTCGTGTTGCCAGCCCTCGAAGACCGCGGCGGTCATCCGCTCGCTGTCGCCGCCGACGACGCGGCCGTTGTCCTGGTACCAGGAGAACGGATCTCCCGGGCGCATGGGGTCGCGCAGTCTGAGGGACGCTTCGGCTTCGTCGGCGTCGCGGAACCGGTGCACGTGCTCGAGCTGCACGGAGCCGACCTCGCGGTCGATGAGGCGCAGCACGCCGCCGGCCTCGACGGCGGAGAGCTGGCGGTCGTCGCCGATACCGCGGACCACGGCGCCGTACTCGGAGGCGATCGCGCGGACGTCGTCGAGGCGGAACGTGCCGGCCATGCCAGCTTCGTCGACCACGATCACATCGCCCGGCTTGAGGGCGTACTTCGCCGGCACATCAGACCCGCCGACTTCGTTTCGCTGGTGGGCGACGATGAAGCCGTGGATGGTGGTCGCGTCGATCCCGACTGCGTCGGACAGGACGGATGCGGCAGGGGCGGACGGGGCGAGGCCGATCATGCGGACACCGCCGGCCTGCAGGGCGGCGCCCGCGAGCTTGAGGGCGGTGGTCTTGCCGGCGCCTGCGGGCCCGATCCCCATGAGGAGCTGTCGATCAGAGGTCGCGAACGCCTTGGCGAGGTCCCGCTGCCCCTGATCGAGGGGGCCGTCGTAGGCGGCCGCGACGCGCTCGAACACGTCGATCGACACCGGGCCGACGGTCCGGGTGCGGGCGGCGTCGAGGAGACGGTCCTCGGCGGCGAGGATCGCACCGGAGGTGTAGACGGTCTTGCCCTTGTGCTCGAAGACCGACTCACCGTCCGAGCGCGTCAGCGGCTTGAACGCACCGTGCGGGGACGGCGGGGTGAGCGAGATCGAGGAGTGCAGGGCGGACTTCGCGACCTGCTGCACGAGGGGCTCGGCGACGTCCTGGTCCGGAATGATGGCGGCGAGCTGGCGGCGGGCTTCGGCCTCGATGACGCCGGCGCCCCACACTGAGTACCGCTCCTCGACGGCGGTGAGGACGAGGGCGGCGCGCTCGTCGACGTCGACCGTCGGCGTGCCAAACCCGTCGCGGGCCCGGACCTCGGCGATACGGCGGGCGTTCGGGAGGACCTGGTCGGCGCGTTCCTGCCCGACCCGTGAGACGGCTTCGTCGTGGGTGGCTTGCGGGGAGCGTCCGTGCTCCTTCTGCGGGCGGGTCTCCAACGTCGCCTGCTGCGCGATCTTGATCTGCGCCTTGGTGTCAGGGGCGCGGCCGTGGTCCCGCTGGTACTCCGCGGTGAGGCGTTCGACCTGCTCGCGGATCGAGGCCGACCGCGACGAGAACGTGTCGATCAAGTCGGTGTCGACGCCAGCGATCTCCATCACGGGGCGCTTGCCGGCAGACACCGTGCGAGCCTCGGTGGTGACGTCGAGTGCCTTCGTGACCTCAGACATGATGGCGGCGTTGTAGAACTCCGAGATGGGCACGTTCATGCGGTGGAGCAGCTTCGAGTCGATGGTGCGCCACTTGCCGTCGGAGCCCTGGACCTTGTTCGCGACCACGAGGTGGTCGTGCAGCTGCGGGTCACCGTTTCGGGACTCGAAGTGCCGGAACGCGGTTACCGCGACGCCGCCCTCGACCTCGATCTGCTCGACACCGTTCGTGCCAGCGCGGGTCGCTAGCGCCTCCCGCTCGAGGTACGCGATCGTCGACGCTACGGCGCGGTCCTGCGCCTGCTCGATCGCCTTCCGGGTGTCGTTATCCCCGAGCGCCCAGAGCACGGAGACGCTCTTGGCGGGAGAGCACACGAGGTCGAACCCGGCAACGGCCTGCTGGTCAGGACGGGTCGCTGCGGTGATGTAACGGCCCAGCTCTTCCTTGTCAGCGGGCTCGCGGCCCTTTGCGTCACGGAACGCCTGGACACCCTCGCGGGAGCGGATGAGACGACGCTCCTCGGTGTTGGGCTCGTGGCCCTGCACCCGCTGGAACGCCTGGTAGCCGGCCTGGATACGCCCCTGCAGCGTGTTCTCGTCGGCCTTGTACACGTAGTAAGACCGACCCAGTTTCGCGGCCTCCTGCGCCTGCTTACCGGTCATCCCGGACGCAAGAGCATCGGCGATGATGCGGTCCGCGTCGGGGTGCAGCCCTTCACCGAAGAGGGCCTTCATCTGGTCCTCGGTGACCGTTCCGGAGACGCCGAGGAGGGCCGCGCCGCCGCCCATCCATCGGCCGGGAGGGTTGCCGTCGGCGGTGTAGTAATCGCCGAGCTCTCGGTCGTGGTCGCGGCGGGCATCGCCGGTCGCGACCTCCGACGTGTAGTACGTGTACCCGTCACCGGCGGAGAGCACATGCATGGTCATCATGCGCCGTCACCGCCCGTCACGGGAGTGATCGAGACGCGTCGGACCCAGCCGTGGTGCGGGCTGGTGACGGTACGCATAGGGCGAGCTTAGCCTCATTCATTCATAATGCCTGAGGTGTGACGCGTTGATGACCGGAAGTCGGAGCGAGGAACGAGCGCAGACTGTAGGGAGAGATGCGGGGCCGGGAGGATCGGAGTCGGTGGAGCGAAGCGGAATCGGCGGAGAGACGAGCGCGGTAGACAGGTGGAGACCGGGAGCGGCGGCCAGCGACGAGGAACGAGGAGCGTCGGGACGTCCGCATCCGGGTCGAGAACTGTCACCGGCCGCGCCGTAGGCGCGAGTTACACTGGGCGACAAGAGGAGCGCCGCTGGGCACCGCCGCTAGTCAGGTGCCGCCCGATTCAGGTGGGTGGTGGCCGTTAGGGATTGGGGAACGACATGGCTCAGGTTCGAACGTCGGGGAAGCAGGCCGCTGCGCGTAAGGTTGCACGTGAGCGGGCCGTGGAGCGGGCGGCGGACTTCCGCCGTCGGCAGGAGCAGCTCGAAGAGCTCGCCGTCGAATACTTCGTCGCAGCCGACGCCGTCGACGGGATCAACGAGGACGCGGAAGCGCGCATCCAGAAGATTCGCGACGAGCAGGCCGCCGCGATCGCTGAGGCGGAAGCCGAAGCGCAGGCGATCATCGGGCGCATGCTCGACACCAAGGTCACCCGCGACGAGGTGGCGGAACGACTCGGCATCCCGGTGCGCGAGGTGAAGCGGTCCAAGGCGAAGGCCGAGCCCGACGCAGAGAGCGGTGACGCCGAGACCGCGACGACGCCCACAGACGCGGACGAGAGCGGCGAGCAAGTCGACGCACACGAGTCGTACGCGGCGTAGGAAAAGCGCCTCCGCATCGGACGCGGTACCGTCCCGACACGTGACACGGCCCGCGACCACTTGAGTGTGGTCGGGGGCCGTGGTGTGTGCTGTGACCGTTAGGCAAGGTTGACGTGCATCGACCAAATGCAGATGGCGATGAAGCCGCCCCAGAACGTCAGCCCGGACCAGCCGAAGACGATGCCGACGACTGCTCGGCCTGGGAGATCCGTGCCGCGGCCGAGGCCGACGATGCCGAAGGCAATCGCGAGGATCGGAATTGGCAGCAGGGCGCCGAGGAGGACGGACTGGATGCCGAGGAACACGCTCCACCGTGACAGCTTGGTGCCCCTGCGAGGACCGGGCAGCATCGGTGCCGGCGATACAGGCGCCCACTGGGGCGGTGCGTAGTTCGTCATGTTCCTGTCCCCTCGTCAGTTGTGCGCGACGGTAGCGCCGGCGTCCGACACGCTCGCCATCACCAGAGCGTCGGAGTGTTCGCCGCGATCCCTGTCCGGCACGTTCTCACGGCATCGGCGTCCCACCCGTGATCGCGGAACGCTTCGCGGAGCTCGCGGGAGAGCTGCACGCGCTCCGAGCGGGGGAAGCTGATCGTGCGGAGCGCGGTCGCACCGTTGCGGTGTCGGCCGCGCTGTGTCCGCTCGAGCATGTTCCCGCGGTGTGTTCCCGGCGCCAGGTGCGATCGTGTCGGGTCGACGTCGACGTGCACGCAGAGCGGCACATCGCACCCGTGCAGGAGCAACGTCGACGGACGCAAGGCTGTGCCGGTGAGATGCTCGTGGAACCACCGCTGCGGGCGCATGGCACGCTGACCACCGTCAGGCTGCGGCACCCAGAACCGGCCGTACCCGTCATCGCCGACGGCGCCCGTCCAGATCCAACAATCCGTCGTGGCCGGTCCCTTCACCACGTGCGACCAGAACCGTTCTTCGGCGCTGACCGGTACGGGTCCGCTCATCGTTCAAGGTCGCCGCGGTCGCGGGACTGTTCTGGCAGCGACGGCCACGGGTCCATGCGTTCCGACCGCGTTCCGCTGGACGGGGCGTCGGGGTCGATCCCAGCGCCGCGCATCATCTCGCGGTCTTCACGCTCGAACTCACCGAGCTCTCGCTCGTCGTGATGGCCGTCGCGATTCGCCGCGACCAGGTGGGTACGCAGGTAGTCCGCAAGAGGACGGTCGTTGCCGGCGACGGCGTAGAGCCGTGCGGTGCGCAGCTCGTCGACGTCGACGCGTTCCCAGTCGATCGGGTGCCCGGCGCGCCCGGCGATCGCGGACACGTAGGTGCTTTGGGATCTGGTGTTGCCATCGCGGTAGGGGTGGATGGCCGACAGCTCTCCCCATCGGTCTGCGAGCCGATCGGCGAACGTGTCAGCGTCGAGGCCGGTGAGGTAGTCCTCCCGCTCGAGCTTGCCGAACAATGTCGCCAGGTTCGCGTCGATGTACTCGGGGCGGCAGTACGGGATGCCCGTGCCAGTTGCCTGCACGTCGACGTCGCGGATGCGTGCAGCGATGCCGGGCACCAGGTCACCGAACATGCGCTCGTGGATGCTCTGGAGGTACCCGTAGCCGGGGCGGTCGGGCACCGGCTCGGCGCGGACCTCGGCCATCGTGATCGACGCGACGTCGTTCATCGCCTCGTCAAGCTGTCGCTGATCGCGAATCCCCGCAGCGTTCACCAGGACCCCACCACTACCCGGGTAGGTGTACTTGTCGTCGACGCTCATCCGCTCCCCCGCAGGACGCCGGCGCTCAGCGCTGGCGGAGAGGAAACCCGTGCTTCGCAGCGACCTCCGCGCGCGCATCCTCCGGCGACAGCGTCCCCTCGAGGATGCGACGGGCCCGGCCGAGCGCTTCCGCGTCGGGGAAGTGGCCGGCGAGCTGCTGGCCCTTCTCGACCAGCGCCATCTCCTGCTCGACGTCGATCGTTCGGGCGGTGTCGTGCTCGGTCTTGATGCTCATGGGGACTCCCCTGCTCGGACTCGATTCTACCAACCGCGTCGCTCGCGGAAGGGGTGGATCTTGTGGTGACGGCGAGGACCGCTCAGGCGCGGGTGCCGGCGTACTGGGGGAACATGCGGTCGATCGTCGCTTCGTGACGGTCAGCGCGTTCGTCGTCGCCGCGGATCCGCGAGAGCTCCGCGAAGGACTGCCCGTCCGGGCTGGGTGCTGCGGGACGGCGGCACATCTCGGCGTAGTACCGGTCCGCGTCGCGTTCCGCCTGAGCGAGGAGCTGCTCGAGGCGGTGCACCTGGGCGATGAGTTGGGGCTGAGCGGCGGAGAACCCGACCATGTAGCCGGCCTCCCACACGTGCCGGCCCTCGGCGTCGAGTTCCCACTCGCGGACGTCCTCGGATGGGTCGTGGGTGGCCCGGTCGATCGCGATGAGGGCGTGGCCCGGGTCGGTCAGGAAGAGCTCGTCGACGGCAGCGCGAGTCTCGGGCTGGATCGCGTCGCGGTAGGCGGTGGTCGGTCGTTCGAGCGTCATCGTCATCACGCGGCCTTGACCGTCGAGGTGGCGGTCTTGAGCTGGTCGATCTTGTCGGGGCGGAAGCCGCTCCAGGAACCGGTCTCGGTGTCGGTGATGACGATGGGTGCGTTCATGCCGAGGGTGGTCTTCCACTCCTCGATCTGCGCCTGGTCGACGTCTTCGAGGTGAACCTCGTTGAACTCGACGCCGGCGGAGACGAGAGCGCGCTCGGTGGCCATGCACATGCCGCAGAAACCAGACTTGCTGTAAACCGTGATGCTCATCGAAATCACCTTCCGAAAGATTGTGATGCAGTGGAGGCCCCTCCCCCGCTGCATGCTTCTATTCTACGTCGGAATAGCCGGGTTGACCAGCATTTTTTCTGCATTCTTCGACCCTTTTTTAGCCGGGCGGCACACCTCTAGGCAGGCCGATCCACTGCATTCCCTGGCACCAACGCGGGGCGTTTGGGAAGGCGGCTTCGGGGAGTGAACGGCTGCGGAAGGGCTGGAAATCCCCTGGTGCATTAGCCCCGTTCTGTCATTCACGGAACCGAATAGGAATGCCTGGCTACGCCCCTCCCGTCGCCGCTGCCCCTGCCTGCCGCGGAGCGGCCTCTCCGCTCGCGACCACAACCGCCGCGGTCACCCGATCGCTGAGGGCGCGCGCATCGGCGAGGCCGCGCTGTCGTGCTTCGATCCACTCGACGTCGGGGCCTTCGTCCTCGTCCCACTCGTAGGCGTCGTCGAGGCTCTGCGACGTTGCCGGCACGACGCGTTGCACGAGTCGGACAATGTGCTCCCAGTCCTCGCGGTTCAACGTAACCTGCACTGTGTCATTCATGGTGTTTCCTCTCCCTCTCGTTTTTTTGCCGTGAAGGCGACTTGTCGCCACTAGGACGAGCGCCCGGAATGCAACCGGTCGTGGAATATATGGAGGGGACCCGCTTGCGGGGAGGGGCCGTTTATGCCGCGAAAGCCGGTTGCATTCCGGGGGGACTCGTCCGTATGCTGCCGAAGGCTTCACGGCAAAAGAACGGGCCGCAGGCCCCGCAGACCGGCGCTCCGTCGCCGGTTCTACCAGCACCGCAGGTGCGCCGGGGGTGTGGGGGCGGGCCGCCTCCACGGGCGACCGAAGGTCGGCCACGCCCCAGCCCCCCGCCGGGCCCGTCACCCTGCCGCGGTGTCGAGGTCCCAGAGGCGGTGCAGCTCGGCGGCGATCGCGTCGAACCGGTCGGCTTCTCGCACGTGCTCGCGGTGCTTCCGGCTGCCCTGGACCCAGTGCTCTGCGCCAGCGCGTGCGACCTCGGCGCGGAGTTCGGTCCACGTGATCGTCTGGGCGAGGGTGAACGGCGGCCCCGTGCCGGTGTCGCGGAGCCCGCTCCGCGGTGCGACGGGGGCCGGGCTCGGGTCGTAGAACTCTTCCCGCCAGGCGTAGCCGACGGCGTCGGCGGGGCCGTCGCCGCCGCGGTCGAACGCGGCGCGGTGCTCGTTGTCGGGGTGGTGGGGGCGGCGGGTGCAGAACCACTCTTCGCCCATCTCGGCCGTTTCTGCGCCGCACGTGGCGCCGGTCGAGTCGAGGTCAGCGGCCGGGGCGGCCGGGTCGGTCGTTCGGGGGTCGAGGTGGTCGGGGCGGCGGTAGGTGACGGCGTCCATCGGTGGTGCTCCTTCCGGGAGGCGGGGGCCGCTCAGCGGCCCCCGCGGTGACTACTGGTCGGTGGGGTCCGCGTCGTCGCCGTCTTCGGCGGCACTGTCGGTTTGGGCCGCGTCGGCGGGGGTGAGGATCGCGGCCACCTGGTGCGCTGCGGTGAGGACTCGGGCGGCGGTGGAGCGGATCAGGTCGGCGTCCGCGTCTGACCATCCGGCGACGTAGCCGATCGAGTAGGCGGCGGTGTCGAACCCGACCAGTCCGGCGACGATGTAGGCGACGCTCTCGGCCTCGGTTTCCATGAGGCCGCGGTGCTCGGCGTACTCGGTCAGGTCGTCGGTGTGGCCGAGAAGGATGTGCGCGAGCTCGTGAATGAGCGTCTTCGCGGAGTGCTCCGGGGACAGGTGCGACCCGATCACGACACGGCGGGCGGCGGGGTCGGTGAACCCGTTACGGCCCTCCCCCGGCTCGGTGTGCTCGACGCTCCACCCGTCCGCGACCAGGTGAGCGGTCAGGGTGCCGATGACGCCGTGGTCATCGGTTCCGGTCAGGGGCGCGGTGAGGGTCGACGGGTCGTCGGCGTCCGGGTCGATCGGGTCCGTCTGGGCGATGTCGAACACGGGCAGGATCGGGAACCGGGGGTAACGCTTCTCCTGCGTCTCGCCGTTTTCGTCCTGCTCGGTCACCTTCTTGGTGCTGTAGCCGAAGATGCGGAGCGACTTCTCTCCCTTGCGGACCTGGCGGCCGAGGGCCTGCCACTTCCGGAACCCGGCGACCCGCTCGGCGTCGGGGCGCTGGCTGAGGATCAACAACACGTTGTTGAGGCTGTAGCGGTGGAATGCGCCCGCGAACTGCAGGAACGCGGTCCAGCGGTCCGAGTCGCGCAGCTGCTCGACCTGCGTCGCGATCGACTCGTGCAACGCGGCTGCCTGCTCCTTCCGCTGCTCGGGGGTGACGGACGGGCGGCGTGTGTTTGTGGTGCGCTTCTTGGTGGCGGTGGTGGTGCTCATGGTCTGTACCTCCGGGTTGTGGGTTGGTGAGGACGGGAGGCGGAACGCCGCCCGGGGCGACGGTTCGGTCTGGGAGCGCATGTGTTCGTCCCTTCCTGCTCAGGCGATCTCGTAGCCGCGGGCGGTGCAGGTCTCGCCGGGTGTGTTCGGGGCCTCGCCGAGGGTGTGGCACTCTGTGCAGTCGCACGCTCCGGTGGTGCGGGTGTTGTCCTCGGTCATGTCGATGTCATCCATCGGTTCTCGTCCTCTCCCTCTCGTTGTTTTGCCGTGAAGGCGACTTGTCGCCGCTAGGACGGGAGGGTGGAGGGCAACCTTCGAAGGTCGAGACGCTCCGAGAAGTTGTGGAGGAGCGCAGCGGGGGAAGAAGTTCTCGCGTGTGGATCGCGCCGGAGCAGGTTGCGTGGAGCCCGGACGGACGTACGCTGCCGAAGGCTTCACGGCAAACCAACGGCCCAACGGGCTTGGCAGTGCCGGCGCAGCCGGTTCCACCCGGAGCGCAGCGACTCCCGGCCCCGGGCCGGAAGCTCTGGAAGCGATCGGCTCTATCGACTCCGGCCGGTAACGGCCTCGCACGTCGGTTCTGCGCCGGGCGGCGGCTCGCGTGCTCGCTCGTCGGCGCACGACGACTTCGACGATCGAGGACCCGCCTGATGTGGTGCCGCTGCGCGGTGCCGTCGCGGTGCGAGCTCTGTCGAGCAGCGCCGGGGTTCGGGAGGGGGCGGAGCCCCTTGCCGCCGTGCCGAAGGTGCGGCGCTGGCCGCGAACAGCCAGCGCCTTTATCTCAGAACACTAAACCGATCTAAAGCGCGAAAAGCCAACGGCGATGGGCGTGGGGCTATGGGTGTGGGGGCCGCTGGCTGCGGCCCCCACACCGGTTCGTGTTACTCGGTGGCGGTGTCCTCGCCCTCCGTTGCCTCAGCGTCGACCAGGTCAGTATCGTCCGGGTCGGTGCCGTCGGTGGGCTGGGCGCCTGCGGCCAACTGCTCGACCCGGCTCAGCGGGTACCCCCATCGGGCCAACTGGTCCAGGTAGCCGATGGAGTGGGTGTCTGGGGTGCGCCACCATTCACGGTTCGCGGTGTTCTCGAACCCGGCGATCACCACGGCGAGGGACAGGTGCAGCCCCTTCGTGGGGTGTTCCTCGACCCACGTGGCCAGCGCTTCAACTTCCCACCTGTTCGAGTCGATGCCGAGCAGGCCGCGGGCGGTCACCGGGCCGGATGCGTACCGGGTGGTGGAGTGGCGGGTGAGTGCCAACGCGAGGAACCGTGCTGCGTCCTTTGGCGCGGTCTTCCGCTGCAGCAGTCCCGCCACCCACTCGCGGCGAACCTCGTCGGCGGCGTCCCACGCCTTGTTGTTCGCGACCAGCACGCGGCGGGCGTTCTTCCGCTCCCCAGCCTCGGCGGCGCGGTCCTCATCGGACTTCTCCGCCTCCGGCACGTCCGCGACCGGGCTGGTGGCGCGGTAGCCGAGGTATCGGGGGTGGTGAGCGTCGGGGGCGGTGCACACCTGCACCGGCTCCGGGATCCCCCACTGGGTGACGGTCCACGCGGCACCGGCGCACTCGGTGTGCTGCTCCGCGTCGAGCGGGGTCCGCTCGTCGTAGCCGGTCACGTCATCGTCGGCGTCGGTGAGGCGGTCCAACGATTCGTAGTCGTCGTCCTCCCCCGGGACCCACTTGCCCTCGGCAACCAGGTTCGCCAGGACCGCGGCGCGTGCTTCGTTCCGCTCCCGGTCCTGCCGGAGCCGGGCAGCGGTGTGGGTCAGTTCGTCGTCGTCGTACCCCTCCGCGATGCACTCGGTGAGTTCCGTGACGGCTTCGGCGTCACCGTCGAACTCCGCGACCAGGAGCGCCTGCGTGAACGACGCCTGACCGGAAGTCACCGCGGCGGTCGCGGCGTCCGACTTCGCCACCGTCAGGGTCTGCTTCACCGTGTCCCGCTTCGTGCCGGTCTCCTTGGCAATCGCGGTGACCGACAGGCCCTCGATTTCCAACTGCCGGTACGCGGCAAGCCGGTCACCGTCCGTCAGGGCGGTGCGCCGCTCGTTCGCGACCAACTGCTCCGCGATCCGCTTCGCCATGCTGTCATCCCGTGCGGTGACGAACACCGGCACGTCGCATCCGGCCTCGATGGCTGCCAGGACACGCATCTGCCCATCCCGGACCACGATCCGGCCGGTGGTGTCGCGGTAGCCGATGGTCGGCAGAAGCACGCCGTGGCGCTTGACGGACGCCAGGAACGCGGGGTCAAGGTCCGCCGCAGTGCGGACGTTGTGCTCAATCGACACATGCAGCGCCGGGAGGGTCACCAGTTCCACACCGTCCGCGGCCGATGCGACCTCGGGGGTGGGCTGGTCAGCGGCTGGCTGGTCGGCGGTTGACTGCTCGGCGTCCTTGGGTGCGTCGGTCAGGTGGGTGAAGTGGACGTTGTCTGTGATGCTCATGGTTCTGTACGCTTTCCGGTCGTGACCGGGTGCGGGTCCTGGCAAGTACGAATTGTCGGGAACTCCGCACCCGGTCTTTTCCTATGGGTGGTGCTGCGGGTGGTGCGGGTGGTGGTTAGGCGTTGCTGGCTCTGACGGCGTGCAGCCACGCGGTGGTGACCTCGGCGCGCTGCGCCGGGGTCAGGGGCACCGTGTCGCCGTCGTCGTCCACGGAGACGAACACGCCTGCGCCGTGGAGGCGGTACCCGGTCGGATAGTTCCCGAGGCGGCGCACCGTTTCAGACAGGACGAGGTTGTGTTCGGCCCGGTAGAGCCCTTCGTCGTCAACGAACACGTCGATGCCGTTCGGCAGGCCGACGACGTCGAACAGGTCCGAACCGATCGCAGCGTTCAGGCTCGACACGTGCGTGCCGTCGGGGTCGACGGTGATCCGGACGTCCTCCATCGTCCCGTCGACGTTCAGCCGAAGCCCCATTAGACCGGCGCGGGTGCGCGGTGTTGTGGTGTGCATTTCTTCTCCCTTTCGTTGTTTGCCCGTGAAGGCACGTAGTGCCGATCAGGGAGAAGGGCGCAGTGTCAACCCCTTGGGGCGGTGGAGGAGAGAAGTTCCGGCCGAAGTAAGGGAGCGTGCGACCGCGGCCGGAAGTTCTCGGGGGAACCGGCGGCTTGCCGCTTGCGCTGTGGCCGCCGACCGTACAATCGCCGCAGGCTTCCCGGGCAAACAACGAACCCGAAGGGTTCATACGCAGAGCGCCGGCGTGCCGGCTCAGATCAGTCAATGCAGTCCGCCGTAGGCGGCCCACTGAGACCAGGACAATCCGCCGGCGGCGGTCCGATCAGGATCCCGCTTGAGCAGCTCGCCGGCGCGCGAGGCCGGAGCGCGTGAAGCGGCCCCGGCCTGTTGGGGGAACAGGTCCGGGGCCGACTGCAGCTCGAGCGGATTTGGGGGGCTGCTCGAGCCGCGGCGCCCGGAACTGTCGGGGGAACAGGTCCAGGCGTGGGCCACGGTACGCGCCGCTTCCGGCACCGGCAACGGCGTCCCCTATGAGGTGGCTGGGATCTCCGTGCGGTGCTTCACAGCGGCCCGCCACACCCACGCCGCGGTAGCGGCCTGGCCCCTCCCCCACTCGATCAGCACGGCGTCGGAGCTCGCGGCGATCGCAGAGGCATTGACACGTCGCTCCTGCCCGTCGTGGGTGCGGATCCAGGCACGCACGGGCGCCGGTGGCACGACGTCGGCGACGAGCTCGCCACGAGCCTCTCTGGGAAGCGACACGGCTTCATCGGGCAACCAGCGGTCCCGCCGGCGCCGAGCCATCAGCGGCGCCCCTGCGGCCGCAGAGACCTCTTCCTCAGACGGTCAATGGGAAGCCACACATGGAGTGGGAATCCCATGTGCACGAACTGCACGTAGACGACGTCCCCGTCGGCCTGCTCCACGAGCCCCGGGGACCGCTGCCGGCCCGACCGAGTGAACTCGACCTCCACCCACACCGCCGGGAACCCTGACACCCGGTCCGGCGCCGGCGGCGCATCGATGCCGAGCGGCTGGTCCTCCGGAGGATCCGGATGGATGGGCGGCGCCCACCGGTAATCAGGCATGACCCCGATGATGACCGCCGCCGCCGACAACCGCAGGGGTCGTAGACCCCGAGCCAGGGCACTTCGACACCACGACACGAAGTTCGGCATGCTGTCGAGGTCGGGGCCGCCGATGGCGTACGGCTGAATTTGGCTACATCAGCGGGGGGATGCCTGACCGGTCGTACGCGTCCGCCCGATGCCTGTCAATCCAATTTGCTCGGAGTACGGCGAGCGTCACCGCACCTACAAGCCCCAGACCATAGGCACTCCAGGCCGTCCAATGCCCGAACGTGGTCGTGCCGTTGTCGACCCACGAGTCGTCGACGAGTATCCAGATGTTGAGCCCCACGCCCATGACAATCATCGCGGCGGCGATGGCATACCCACCAATGAGGTGAGGGGCCAGCTCAGCGATGGCAACGCGTTCCGCAAGATGGTTACGAGAGTTCTCGAGCATCGTGCGGGCTCTACCGGTAGTCGTCCCGGTGGCGAGGAGCTTCTCGACTCGTTCCAGGCGGGCTAGCACGGCATGGTCTCGCAACGGCGTAGCGCTGGCTGCGAGCAGAGCCACGGGGATCCCGAGCAACGCCGCTAGTCCTGCAAGATCCATCCGAGTCCTCTCTTAGGCACGATTATAAAGCTGGTCCGAGACGATTCCTGATGACGGTGCCGCTATCGAGACGGCCGGGATCAATCGTCGTCGGCCACGGGTGAGCTTGGATCTGCGCCTGATGTCAGGGCGGCCGTGAGGTCGGCTTCCGAGGGCAGCGCCGCCTGCACAGCGGGTGGGAGCAAGTCGTAGCTGGCAACACCGAGTGGGGTCTGGTGCGCTCCGAGGGAGTACCGGACGACGGCGTCATTCTTGTCGGCAACCAGCAGCAGTCCGACCGTCTCGGCGTGCTGGGTCCGGCGGAGCTTGTCGTCGACGAGCGCGACGTAGAAGCCCAGCTGTCCGAGGTACTCGGGCTTAAACTTCCCGGTCTTCAGCTCAATGACCACGTACCGAAGCTGTTCGACGTGGAAGAACAGCAGATCGACGAAGAAGTCATCCCCGTCGACGTCGAAGTGCACCTGCCGGCCCACGAACGCGAACCCCTCCCCGAGTTCACGGAGGGTGTCGATGATCCGGTCTACCAGCGCCTGCTCGAGGTGGCGTTCCTTCGCGTCACCGTCGAGGGCGAGGAAGTCCAGCACGTACGGGTCCTTCGTGATCTGCTGCGCCAGGTCCGACTCCCCCGCCGGGAGCACCTCCGCGAAGTTCGTCGGCGCCGCCTGCAGGCGTGTGTGCGCTGCGGAACGGATCTGGTGCTCGAGGACGTTCCGCGACCACCCGCTCGCTGCCGCCTGGCCGGCGTACCAGTCCCGGAGCTCGTGGTCGTCGAGTCGGTCGAGGAGGACGGTGATGTGCCCCCAGGGCAGTTGTCCAACAGCTTGTTGGACAACTACTTCGGCCGGCCACTCCCCCGCGAACCGGCGCATGTAGAACAGGTTCGCCCGCGAGAAGCCCTTCATCTCCGGGAACTCAGCGCGCAGATCTGTCGCGAACCGCCCAATGATGTTGGTCCCCCACCCCTCATCGCCCTGCCGCTGCAAGATCGTCGCACCGATTCCCCAATAGAGACGGATGAGCTCCGTGTTCACGCGCCGCTGCGCCGCGAATCGGGCAGCGCGCACCTGCTGCTTCAGCTCAGCAAGAGCAGCGGCATACCCGGATACGGCTGGCGACGAATCAGACATCACCGATCAGTCTGCCTGAACCGGCCGCAGTAAGGAGAACCGACCAAGCGATCAAAGCAGCGAGCTATGCCAGGGTTGATGTGATCCCCGAGCGAAAGGCGACCTCCACCATGGCGCAGAAAGTCACCACGCACCTCATCGACGACCTCACCGGCGATACCATCGAAGACGGCAAGGGCCGCACCATCACGTTCGGCTTCGACGGCGGCCACTACGAAATCGACCTCACCGACGACAACGCAGACGCGCTCCGCGAAGCGTTCTCTGACTACGTCGCTGCCGCGCGAAAGGTCAACGGCCGCGCCGGGCGTACCAGCTCAAGCGGCGCACCGAAGCGTGGGAACTCGGAAGAGCTCGCGAAGATCCGCGAGTGGGCGAACGCGAACGGCCACGAGGTCTCCTCGCGCGGCCGTATCAGCCGAGCCGTCCGCGACGCATACGACGCCACGCACTGACGACGCCACTCCCCCATGCGAAACAGCTGGCCACCCCTCGGGGCGGCCAGCTGTTCTCGTTGACGCCGACACATCGCAGGTCTCTCAAATGTGCTCCCCCCGCAGGCTGCTCCAAGCGCTGTTCCACGCGTCGAGCTGTGCCAACCGGTCAGAAGCGAGCCGACGTTGCCGGTGAAGTCGCCGCTGGCGCAGCAGCCACCGCCCGATCGCAATCCCGTCACTATCGACAATGCGTGCGGCGGGCACCTGTCCCGCGTGCTCCGTCGACCAGGCCTGGACACGGCACAGCATCTGCGTGAAGTACACATCCTCGCGGCGCCGCCTCGCGGGATCATCTGCCAAGAGGCGGAGCCGCCACACCATCCCGAGTCGTTCGAGTTGCTCTACCCGGGCCGTCGGCAGCACGCCCGCTCGGTATTCGACGCGGCGGGAGTCCACCCACCGCCCCAACTGCAATCCATCTGCGGTTGTGAACCAGTGCGGCACCGACAGCTCCCCATGATCACGGCCGTACTGCGTCAACGCTGCAATACCGGCGTCCCAAGCGGCGTCGCGGTTCCGCACCTGCCACACGAACCCAAGATCCACCAACTCCGGCCACAACCGAACCGTGTCCACCGGATCGTTCGCCCATTGCCGACGTCGGGACTGCACCCACGTCCCTAATGGGAACCCGTCCGCGGTCGTGAACGCGTGCGGAACAAGACCATGCCCCTCAGTGTCCTGGAATGCCGCGAACGCCGCGACACCGGTGGTGCGTTCCGTCAACGACCAGCGCATCCCGACTGCCTCGAGTCGCTCTCGCCGATCCGTGGGCAATCTGCCCGATGCCGCCAACGACCGCTGCCGATGAACCCACGCTCCCAACGACGCTCCCGCGCCGGTGCAGAACGACCGCGGGATGTCAGCGTGACCGTACTCGTCGCGGAACGACAGCAGCGCCGCGAACATGCTCTCCCACCGCAGCGCCCGCACGTCCACACCCACCATTGTGCCAACCACGAACGCGAGCGACGATAGCCACATGCTCCAGCCCGCACCCGGTCCACGCTTCCCAAGCAACAGCCCCCATCCGGGATGGCTGATCATCGGCATGCTGATCCTCACCATCGGCGCCGTTGCCGCCGCGGTCGGCCTCCTCCTTCAACACGCCGCCGCGACCCAAGCAGACGCATTTCACCCAGCCACCTCGTCCGCGATCAGCAGCACCAACCGTGCCCTGCTCATCGGCACCATCTGGCTGTGGACCGGCACCATCACCACCACAGCCGGCGTCGTCGCCATCGTCCTCGCACTACGAAAACGGCGCCGATAGGGCGCTCTTATGTCAACGGAGCGCCCAGCGAGCGGCAAATAATATGCGCCACTTCGCTGACGTGATCTAAGGAGCCGTCAAGCGGGCCCCGATCGATTGGTACTGATCGTCGCGCGGAGGTTGCGCACGCATGTCAACCTCATGGAAGATCAGGTTTCGACCCTGCGGGGGGATGTAGGGTCGGGGCCGGCTGCAGCTCGAGAGAATTGGGGGGCTACTCGAACTGTGGGTGCCCGGAACTACTAGGGGGGAATGGTCCGGCCGCAGACCACCACGGTAGGCGCGACCCTCCGACGTGAGCAACCGGGGCCGGCTATGACGTCGCTAAAAGCCCCACGCGGTAATTCACAGCAGCCCGGCACACGCATGCTGCGGCCGCGCCGGAGTTCGCCGGGGCGAACCAGTCCCGCGCGTGTACGGCAGGCTCCCCCACTGCAGCACCACTCCCGGTACCAGGATCGCGAGGCTGAGCAGCACCCACGCCACGACTAGAAGGATTCGCAACCGCGGCTGGGGGGACGTTGGCGGTGAAGAACCTCGCCAGCTGTGCTGCACGCGTGCCCGCCAACGCCGACACGGTTCTATCCGTCCCGTTGGTCACGAAGGAACGCGAATCGGTTCTTCGCCTCGACGATGATCGGGTTCCGCCATGCTTCTAGCCCTTTGCCGAACGACTGGGGGAACCCCCACGTGCGACGTTCCTCGTCCTGGAACACGCCAGCTAGGCGCGAACTCAGCTCTGCAGCCGGCACCCCGACGAGTCCTTCCAGGTCGGCAAGCGATAGCACGATGAATAGCGTCTCTCCTTGTCTGCCGTACTCCACTTGGCCGGAATTCGCCAGGTGAATCGGTTCCGCAGTGACAATCAGCCCGACGACAGGGCGGTCATCGTCAGGCAGGAACGACACTCGCTTATCGCGCTCCCCGACCTTTCGTGCGGTCGCATCAATCTGATCGCGCGCCTTGGCCAGGTACATCGTTGTGGCTCGAGCGATCTCATGAGCGTCTCCGGCAAGTGCCTTCGCATTGAGCCGCGCCGACTTGCACTCCACAAGCACGATCAGGTCCGGCAAGACGAGGAACCAATCGATCGACATCTTGTTTTCTGAGTCAAGCGGCACCTCACCCGTGACGTCGGCCCCGTCGATGAGTCTCAGCTGCCGGCCAACGTACGACTCCAGCCGCTTCCCAAGTTGCTCGTGGAACGCCTTCGAGCCGAAGTAGTCCGGGCCGACGTAGTACAGGTTCTGGATGGAGATCGCACGCCACACAAGTCGTGGTTCCGGTGCGACGATCCCGGTGCCGGGCCCGAAGTCGACGAAGGGGCGGTCGCGCAGCGGGTTGTAGTCGTACTGGCCGGCTGTCTCGACGAGGACTCCTGCTTTCGCCGCCGCGGCACGGTGCTCCTCCGGTGTCCGGGTGAGGAAAGCCAGGGCCTTCTCGACGTGTTCTCGTGGGGCGAGCTCTTCCTGTTTACGGCAAGACACCGAAGTGAGGACCTTCGCGCTCGGTCTTGCCCGGAAGAGCACGGGTACTGAATCAGCTCGTCGTCGATCTCCGGGCCTATTGGTCGATCGAGCGGCACGGCGTCCTCCGCCGCGTGCGCCTTGGTGACCGTGTAGGCGCTGCCGATCGTGGCCCAGATGAACGCGTGGCGCTGGGCCGCCGTGCTCGCGAAGTTTGGACGCGACGTCGTCTTCGCGCTCGAGCACGCGGGAAATCCAAGGCAGGACGTCGACCGCGTCGTCCCAGGAGGCCCAGCCCTTGGTGCGGATGACGACGGTGCCGTATTCGCCGGCGATTGCCCCCATGAAGCTCACGCCGAGGTGGGCGATGGTGTCGAGGGTGTCCGCATGCTCCCGGCCGGCAGCCCAGGTGTCCGCGGGGACCACGCCCTCGAGGAACAGGTCGGGTGGGAGTGTGCGGAGCAGCGCTGGTGCGCGCCGGTGGACGCGCTTGAGGCTGGCGGTGTGGCGGAGCGAGATGTACCAGCTTGGGCCCTCGGCGCCGAGGGTGATCGTCTCGCCCTGGCGTTCGAGTGCGTCGCTGAGCTTGTTGTAGGCGACGTCTTGGTCGCTCACGACTTCAGGCGGTGCGGTGGTGCCGTCGGCGAGCTGGATCAGTCCGTCGGGCTGTCGCGGCGCGGTGCCATCGTCGAAACGTTCTACCTGCGCGTCGAGGTGTTCGGCGACGATGCGGCCGGAAAGGCGCTCGAGGAGCCCTTCGTCTGGACGTGGGGCGCTCAGTCTGGACGTGGGGCGCTCATGCGGGCTCCGATCGCTGCAGCTCGGGTGAGGAGGCGGCCCCCGCCGGTACTCCGGCGGGGGCCTGGTTCCGCGCCGACTCGGTGGTTGGCAACGGGACGGCTCAAACGTTACGCCTGCTGCTGTTGGCTGCCATGCTCCCCCGGCTGGTACGCCGGCTCGGGAGGGACTAGGCCCTCTGGTACCCACGAGCACGCCTCTGCATAGGTCGGTGCCCGCCATGTCATGGTGAAGACATTGCTCGACTGCAGCTGAACGGCGGTGTCGGCCGATGGCGTCGTGGCTGCTGGGTAGTGTCCTGACGTGGCCCAGTACTCTTCCGAAGATCTCCGCCGACTCGATGTCCTCGGTCGGATAATCGTCGCGGCCGCCGCGCAGGAGACGAACTCGCAGGATCTGCTTGGCACGCAGCCGAACCGCGCGGAGGCCGACTACGTGCGTGAGCGTGTCCGCGAGCTTGAGAGCGCCGAGCTGTTAAACGTCGACTGGCGGTTCAACGGCGGTTGGAGCGCTCGGCCGACAGCGCGTGGGCGAGATGCGTGGTCTGCGTTCAAGGCTGCGCGGAACGACGTGCGCGCCCGCCGACGGAGAATGCGCGACGAGTACATCGTGTGGGTCGTCGACCAGGACGACGCCGGCAGCTCGCCGACAGTGGATGACTTTACGCCGACGGGCGCGAACTACCTCGGGATGCCGTACACGCAGGAGGACCTCGAGCAGACAGGAAAGTGGCTCTCGGAGTCCCGCTACATCAAGGGACCTGGGGCGTGGGGGCGGGCGGACCCGATCCGTCCCGAAACAACGGCGAAGGGCCTATGGACGGTCGAAGGGGGGAAGTCCGTGGACGAACCAACGAACGACGAGGCGCCCGCTGCGGCGACCTTCACCAACTACTTTCACGCGCCGGCGAACGTGGCGCAGAACAGTCAGCACGTGCAGCAGACGATCAACATCAGCTGGCAGGACCAGGCACGCGAGCTCGTCGACGAGATCGCCGGCCGGCTCGAGAACGTTGAGGACGACCATGCGCGCGCTGAGCTCGCCGCCGCCGCCGAGTTGCGCAGAAATCGACGGGCAGGCCCGTCCGAGCGCCGTCCGTGGCATCGTGACGAAGCTCGGTCTTGCGATCACGACGGCGATGGCCGGTGAGCTCGGCACCGAGCTCACGCAGCACGCGCGACGCCGTGCTGGCCGAGTGTGCGCTGCTGCATGGTGGTGTCCTTTCGTGGACGTCGAACGGGACGGATCACCGCTAGGAGGCGGTGCGGGTGTTTTCGTCCTGCGGCGGATGGAAGCGAAGGGTGGCGCGGAGGCCGCCTTCTGGTGGGGTGTCGAGCTGGAGGTGGGTGTGATGGACTGTTGCGATCCACTCCACGATCGCAAGCCCGGTCCCGGTGCCCTCGCTGGAGCCGTACCCGGCTTGCCGGACGAGGCGTCGCTGCGCGGTGGGTATCCCCGGTCCGTGATCCGTGACGGTAAGCGTTGCATCGCGGACCTGGACCGACGGGGTGTCGCCGCTGTACTTCAGGGCGTTGTCGACGAGGTTCCGGAGCGCTTGGGTGAGAAGTTCACCGTTGCCGAGGACGACGGTCGGGGTTGTCTCGAGGGGGATGTGATGGTCGGGGTAGTCGTCGAGTACGACGTCGACGAGCTGATCGAGACGGATACGGGTCAGTGGCACGGGGTCGTGGCCGGCGTCGGCGCGAGCGCGCATCAGGAGCCCGTCGATGAGGGTCGCCATGCTCGTGAGGCGTGACTCGGCACGCTGTAACGTTGCCGACGCGGTGCCGGGTTCAGCGCGAGCCTGCTGGATGGTGAGGGTGAGTGCGGCGACCGGGGTGCGGAGTTCGTGCGCGGCTTCCCGGAGGAACTGCTCCTGTTGCGTGAGCGCTCGAAGCGCTGGCTTCATCCCCCGGCCAGAGAGGAGGTGCCCACCGAGCGCTGCGAAGAACGTCAAACCGATAACCGCCGCGATCAGGAGCCGCACGAAGTCGTCGTGGGCCTTCGTGTCGGACAACGACGCTCCGACGATCACGGCTGGACCATCCGGAGTCGACGACATCGGCGTCGCAACCCACCGGTACGGAACGCCGGAGGGCCCTGACGCGGTGGTGAACACCGATCCTCGGTACCGGTGTGCCGCGGATGTGAGCCGGGTGACGACTGCAACGTTGGGCATTGCCTTTTGGTCCGGGAACGCCACCTCGACGCCGTCACCGTCCACGAACCCGACGGGCTGGTTCGGCGCATCGAGGGTGGTTGGGCCGAACGTCCCGAGGTCGAAGGACCCTGCCCCGTAGTACACGATCTTCGAGTAGCGGACCGCCGCCGCCGCGAGATGGGCATCGGATTCACGCAGCCGGCTTCGGGCATCAGCATCGATCGCGACACCAGCTAGCACCACCAAGCAGACGGCCGTCGCCAACGTGAAGAACACGGTCGTGATCCACCTGGCACGACGGAGACGCACCACCGCCGGCGGGATCATCGGGGCCCTGGTCACGACGGTTCGGCATCCAGCCGGTACCCGACACCCCGAACCGTGCTGATCGGATCGGGCTCGCCGAGGTGCTGTCGAAGATGTGTGATCGTGGCGTCGACGACGTTCGACATCGGGTCGAGGAACTCATCCCAACAGGTCTCAATGAGGGTAGACCTGGACACGACGTGACCGGGGTCGCGAGCGAGGACCTCGAGGACAGCGAATTCCTTCCTGCGGAGGACGAGTTCGACACCGTCTCTCGTCACCCGGTGGCGGGGGACATCGATGGTGAGATCCCCCGCCTGGAGGATCACAGGCCGGACAGTGGGACCGCGGCGGGCCAACGAACGAACCCGTGCGACGAGCTCGGGGAACGCGAACGGTTTCACAAGGTAGTCATCGGCACCAGCCTCGAAGCCGTCGACGCGATCGCCGACGGTGTCGCGAGCGGTCAGGAGGAGAATCGGCGTCTGACTTCCTCCCTGTCGAAGCGTCTCGAGCAGCACGAGGCTGTCTCCATCGGGGACGGTGCGGTCAAGGATCAGGACGTCGTAGGGGGTGATCGTGATGGCTTCCGCAGCCGCTGCCATCGTCTCAACGCTGTCGACGCTGATCCCCTCCCGCCGAAAGCCGACACTGATGTCCGTGTTGAGATCGGCATCGTCTTCGAGGAGCAGCGTTTTCACTCCTCCACCTTCCTCTTCGGTTTACTCCCCGGGATGCAGCGCGAACACCGTCATGATCTTGTGCTGCGCCGACGAGCACGCTTGCGTCTTGTGCGCGATGAACAGCGAGTGCGTCTCCCCGGGCGGGTACACCCGGAACCCGTCAGCGTCCGTCGGATTGCACTCCGACGCAGGAATGCTCGAGGGGAACTTGATGATGAGCTGAGCATTTGCCGCGTGTCCGGGCTGCAACGTCACGGTCGGGTGAGCGTCGTTCTTCTCCTGGTACCCAGCCGCTCCGAGCTGCTTCCCGCTCCCCTGGCCCACGAACGACACACCCGGCCAGCCCTGGAGTGTGCAAGGGCCGGTAGACGTGTTGGTCAGGATCAGGATCGGCTCGATCGTCTGCTGCCCCGACAGGTGCTGATCAACCGTCCCCTTCAGCTGACTCGTCGCGCACCGCGCCGTAGGACCGGTTGCCGAGGACGCCTTCGGCGCGGTGGCAGCGCTGCTGGTCGTGGTCGCGGGAGAGGTGGTGCCATTCGCCACGGGCGGCGCTGACGCAGTGGGCGTCGCCGACACGGTGACGGGAGTCGGCCCAGCCGGTGTGGCGCCGACAGCAGGAGTGACCGAATCAGAGGATTGTCCTGCACAGCCGGTTAGCAGGACCAGACCGAGTACCAGCGGGGCACCGAGCTTCAATGGGAGGTTCGAAATCATGTACTCACCCTCCCGCAAGAAACATGACAAGAACATTACGTCCCGAAGTAGCAACAGCAGCTGATAGCACCCCCTTCGACACTTAGCCCTGATGCGTGACGCACGCCACCAAGGGAACGATCGGCTACCGGACGTTCCATCGGCCCCAGCCACCGTGGACGCGCCACAGATCCTTGCCAACCGGGCCATTGACTCACGGCCGCTCGCACAGCGGCTGACAGCACGAAGTTCCACACGGCAATGAGCCCCCGGCCACAACGGCGCCGATACCCGTAAGCAGAGCCACCGCAGCGAGGATTCGAGGCATCGTCTTCGTCCGCTCCGGCACAGAAACGACCGACCCAGGTGAATCGGCCACGATGCGCTCAAGTCGTTCCCCCGGCGGCTCATCAGAGTCCGCCCGTTGATCAATCCCCACGACCGTCACCCTTGCCCTCGACCCAAGGACGTGTCAAGAAGAAGCTCGTGGACACCCGCGAGTAGCGCTCCTTGATGTCCGATAGCCGATCTTGGGTTCAGCTGGTCGTTGCAACACCACCGTGATTTGGAGTGTTGCAGATGGGATCGAGGCTGGAGCAGCGTGCCCGGGAGGCGCGATTCTGGGAG
>NZ_LMMJ01000003.1 GCF_001422205.1 Curtobacterium sp. Leaf261 | reverse complement strand
GATGTTCTGCTTGCCGGGCATGACGAGGCGGGCGATCGCGCCGGCGATGAGGCCGACGATGATGAGGCTGATGATGAGTCCGAGCATTGTGCACTCCTTACGTTCCCGGTCGCGGGGTGGCGACCGACGGGGCACCGCGAGTGCGGCGACGTGATGAACTCAACCACCCCTCGGGGTGTACCGATTCACCCCTGGGGGTGGGATGCTGATCGCGTGTCCATCGCCATGACCCGTCCCCTCACCGTCACGCTCGTCGACGACTACGACGTCGTGCTGACCGGCCTCGCGCACATGTTCGACCAGTACCGGGACCGGATCGTCGTGTCCGAGATCGACGCGAACGCCGCGCTCGAGGACTCGATCGACATCGTCCTCTACGACTCGTTCGCGCAGCCGGAGTCCGATCAGCACGAGATCGCCGGGCTCGTCGCGAACCCCCGGGCACGCCACGTCGTCGTCTACACCTGGAACTTCCAGCAGGAGCTCGTAGACGCAGCACTCGAGCAGGGCGTGCACGGGTACCTCGCCAAGACGCTGTCGGCGGAGGACCTCGTCGCCGCGCTCGAGGACGTCGCGCGGGGCGAGGTCGTCGTCAGCGCGGCACAGCGTCGGGCCCCGAGCGCCGACGGGCTCGACTGGCCGGGGCGGACGGACGGCATCACGGATCGCGAGGCGGAGATCCTCGCGCTCATCACGCAGGGCAAGTCGAACGCCGAGGTGGCGAAGCTCACCTACCTCAGCCCGAACACCGTCAAGACGCACATCCGCTCGGTCTACCGGAAGATCGGCGTCGAGAGCCGGACCCAGGCGGTGCTGTGGGGCGTCGCGAACGGGTTCCAGCCGGACCACCACCGGATCGACCACTGGCTCGGCGGGCCCTGAGCCGCGTCCGTCCGAGGGCGCACCGCTCAGGCGGCGAGGTGCGCGAGCAGCACGCCGGGGACGTCGCACGGCTCGAGGTCGCCCGGCACCGGGACCGCCCCGGCGCCGCCGAACCGCCCGAGCGCCAGGAACGACCGACGCAGCACCTCGTCCCCGCCGCCGTGTCCCCCGGCATCCAGGTGGCCGTGGTCCGTGGTGACCCCGACGAGCCAGTCCTCGTCGAGGTCCTCGCGTGCGATCCGCCGCCGGATCGCGTCGAGCAGGCGGCCCAGTCGGGCGTCGGTCTGGAGGACCGTGGCCGCGTACTCGGGAGACGCCCCGCCGTGCAGGTGTCCGGCCTCGTCCACGGCGCCGAGGTACACGAAGGACGCATCCGGCCCGGCCTCACGGATCGCGAGCTCCGCCGCGGCCGTGATCTCGCCGTCCATCGCGTCGTACCCGCGGAGCTCTCCGTCCCGGAGCACGACGGCGTGCATCCCGCTCCGACGCTGGTCGTCGCGGAACGCGATCACCGGGCCGGGTCCGGCGGGGTCGACGAGCGGTGGCCAGTCGGCTGCCGCGAAGGTGGTGCGCCGCTGGTCCGCGAAGAACGCTCGGCTCAGGAAGTCGGCGTTGGCGCGCAGGGTGTGGCCGGAGAAGGTGTTGTCGGACACCCCGTGTTCGGCGTGGGTCGCCCCGGTCAGCAACGACGACCAGCCGGGGCCGGAGATCGTCGGGACCTCCATCGTCAGGCGGGACATCGAGCCCGCCGCGACGAGGGCGGCCAGGTTCGGGGCGGCTCCCGGTCGGAGTGCGTCGTCGATCCGGAGTCCGTCGATGCCGATGAGCATCACCTTGCGCGCGGTCATGTGGCCGACGCTAGGACCGCCGGGTGAACGAGCGGTGCTCAGCCCTCGGCCTGCCCGTCGGGCTGCCCGTCGGGCTCGAAGCGGTACCCCATCCCCGACTCCGTGACGATGTAGCGCGGCTCGGCCGGTGACGGCTCGAGCTTCTTCCGGAGCTGCGCGACGTACAGCCGCAGGTACCCGGCATCACCCCCGTGCGTCGGACCCCACACCTCGGTCAGGAGCATCTCGCGGGTGAGCAGCCGACCCGGGTTCGCGAGCAGCACCTCGAGCAGTCGCCACTCCGTCGGTGTCAGCCGGATCGCGCCGGCGGGTCCCGACGCCCGCGTGACCTGCTTCGCCGCGAGGTCGACGACGAGGTCCCCGATCCGCACCGTGGCGGTCTCCACCGCGGGAGCGCGTCGACGTCCGAGCGCCCGCAACCGCGCGAGGAGCTCGTCCATCTGGAACGGCTTCGTGACGTAGTCGTCCGCCCCGGCGTCGAGCGCGTCGACCTTGTCCGACGAGTCCGTGCGCCCGGACAGCACCAGCACGGGGACCTGTGACCACGCGCGGATGCCCTCGAGCACGCCGATGCCGTCGAGCCGGGGCATGCCGAGGTCGAGCATCACGATGTCCGGGCGTTCGGTGATGACGGCGTCGAGTGCCTCGCGGCCGTCGCGTGCGGTGACGATGTCGTAGCCGCGGGCACCGAGCGTGACCACGAGCGCGCGGACCAGCTGCGGGTCGTCGTCGGCGATGAGGATCCTCATGCGGTGACCTCCGGACGGTCCGACGCGGGGAGCGCGACGACGACGGTCAGGCCGCCGCCCGGGGTGTCGTCGACCTCGATCGTGCCCCCCATGCCCTCGGTGAACCCCTTCGCGAGCGCGAGCCCGAGCCCGAGCCCGGTCTCGTTGTCGGTGTCGCCCAGCCGCTGGAACGGCATGAACACATCGTCGCGGCGCTCGGGCGGGATGCCGGGGCCGTGGTCGGTGATGCGGAGCTCGACGGACCCGCCGAAGGTGCTCGCGGCGACGCGGACCCGGCCGCCCTCCGGCGAGAACCGCTCGGCGTTCGCGAGGAGGTTCACCACGACGCGCTGGAGCAGGACCGGGTCGGCGTCGATGTCGGGGAGGTCGGACGGCAGGTCGAGGTCGACGTCCTCCGGCCCGAGCTCCAGTTCATCGAGCGCGGGGGCGACGACGTCCTCGATCGCGATCCGTCGCGCGACCACCGCGAGGACGCCGGCCTGCACACGGCTGACGTCGAGCAGGTCGCCGAGGAGGGTCGCGAGGGACCGCAGGCTCTCGTCCGCCGTCTCGAGGAGCACGGCCCGGTCGTCCGGCGAGAGCTCGACGTCGGACGTTCGGAGCCCCCCGATCGCGGCTGAGGCGGCGGCCATCGGTCGACGGACGTCGTGACCGACGGCGGCGAGGAGCGCACTCCGCACCCGGTCCGCAGCGGCGATGCGCTCGACGTCGACCGTCGTGCGCGCGAGGGCCCGGTGCTCCAGCGCGGCGTCGATCTGCCGCTCGACGACCGCGAGCAGCCGTCGTTCCGACGGGCCCGGTGCGCCGCCGACGAACTCGACGACACCCCCGCCGGGCAGGGTCCTGACCGCGTCCGCCGCGTGTGACGTACCCGCCGCGCCCGTCGCAGCGGCCGCACCGGAAGCATCGGACGGGAGGCCCGGGGCCGGCTCCGGCACGTCGGCTCGGGCCGTCGATGCGGCCACCTCGGCACCGTCGACGAGCACGCGGACGGTGTCGAAGCCGAACGCCTCGCGCGTCCGGTCCACGAGCGCGTCGAGCGCATCGTCCCCACGCAGCACGCTCCCCGCGATCCCGGACAGGAGCGCGGACTCGGCCGCGGCGCGACGGGCCGTCCTCGATCGCCGTGCGGACCGGTCCACCACGAAGCTCACGAGCACCGCGCTCAGGACGTAGAGCACGAGTGCCGCGAGGTGCCAGGGCTGCTGCACCGTGATCGTGTGGAACGGTTGCACGAAGAAGTAGTCGAGGGAGAGTCCGGACAGCACCGCCGCGAACACCGCGGGCCACATCCCGCCGACCAGGGCCACGACGAGGACGAGCAGCTGGTAGGAGAGCACGTCGACGGTGATCGCGTCCTGCGAGTCGCCGAACGAGAGCGCCCAGGTCAGCAGCGGGCCGATGACCAGCGCGAGCACGAACGCGGCGACGATCCGCCCGCGAGCGAGTCCGCCGCCGAGCCTCGGGAGTGCGAAGCGTCCGCCGGCCCGGTCGTGGGTGACGATGTGCACGTCGATGTCACCGGACGCCCGGACGACGGTCGCACCGATCCCGGGGCCCGTCAGTGCCGCGGCGAGTCGACTCCGACGGCTGACGCCGATCACGAGCTGCGTCGCGTTGATCGACCGGGCGAACCGGACGAGCGTCGTCGGGACGTCGTCGCCGACGACCTGATGGTACGTCCCACCGAGCTGCTCGACCTGTGCACGCTGGGCCGCGAGTGCGCCGGGGTGTCGCTCCCGGAGCCCGTCGTTCGTCGTGACGTGCACGGCGGCCAGCTCGCCGCCGGCCGACCGGGCCGCGATCCGGGCCCCCCGTCGGAGGAGCGTCGCACCCTCCGGGCCGCCCGTGAGTGCGACGACCACCCGGTCGCGCGCCTCCCACTTGTGGTCGATGCCGTGCTCGGAGCGGTACCGCTTGAGGGCGTCGTCGACCTCGTCGGCGAGCCAGAGGAGGGCGAGTTCGCGGAGGGCCGTCAGGTTGCCGAGTCGGAAGTAGTTCGACAGCGCCGCGTCGATGCGCGCCGCCGGGTAGACGTGCCCGTCGGCGAGGCGGTCGCGGAGGGCCTGCGGCGCGAGGTCCACGACCTCGATCTGGTCGGCGCCGCGGACCACGGCGTCCGGCACGGTCTCGCGCTGCACGGTGCCGGTGATGTCCCGCACGACGTCCCCGAGGCTCTGCATGTGCTGCACGTTCACGGTCGAGACGACGTCGATCCCGGCGACCAGCAGGTCCTCGACGTCCTGCCACCGCTTCTCGTGCCTGCTCCCCGGCGCGTTCGTGTGGGCGAGCTCGTCGACGAGCGCCACGTCCGGGCGCCGAGCGATGACCGCGTCGAGGTCCATGTCGTCGAGGGAGACGCCCCGGTGCTCGACGATGCGTCGCGGCACCGTCTCGAGGTGGTCGGCGAGCGCGGCGGTCATCGCGCGCCCGTGCGTCTCCACGACCGCGACCACCACGTCGCGCCCCTGGTCACGGAGGCGTTGCCCCTCTTCGAGCATCGTGACGGTCTTGCCGACGCCGGGCGCGGCACCGAGCAGCACCCGCAGTCGTCCGCGCTTCATGTGCCCATCATCTCGCGTCGTACCGCCCCCGCTGATGGGGATTGTGATACATTACCGGACACTCTGATGACCGGAGCGGGTGCGCGCCGGCTGGTCGGCCCTTGGGCCCACCCACGATGACGCCGGCGCAGCCGAGATCCTGTTCGACTCGATCCTCGGAGCGGCATGCCGTCACAACACCCCACGGACGATCTGTCCCCTTGGACCCGACGTGCACGCGCACAGCCGCGTCGGTGCCAGTAAAAGCAGAAGCTCCGGGTCCGCCGTGGCGGAATACCGGAGCTTCCTGTCTTGGCCCAAGCGACATGGAGCAGAGGTCCACGAGGGCTTTCTCGACTAGCATACCAGATACGGCGCAATCGTGACCGCCGAAGACTGGTTCATCGATTGGGTCAGCCCCGCTCGCTTCGATCGGTACCTGCGTGCTGCCGGCCACGACCGCGACCGGGCACGTCGCCTGTACGAGTGGAACGCGCGCCTGTCGGGCGCGTTCCTGCACGACCTGTCGCACCTGGAGATCGGGCTCCGCAACGCGTACGACCGGGCGTTGCAGGGCGCCGTCGTCCGGGGCGAGGCCCACTGGACGGAGCCCCGGACCGCCACCGCTCTCTTCCCGGTCGACGTCCGGCACCACCGGAACGGTGGGACTGCTCGGGACGTCAACGCGATCGCACGGCGCAGGATCGCAGAGGCGGTGGATCGCGCTCGCACCCCGGACCACGCGCAACCACTTCCCGGCAAGGTGGTCGCCGAGCTCACCTTCGGGTTCTGGACGATGCTCACGAGCGACCGGTTGGAACGGACCGTCTGGCGTCCGTACCTGCACCTGGCGTACGAGAGCGGCACCCGTCGAGACGGTGTCCGCGACGCGCTGGAGGACCTGCGACGGTTCCGGAACCGCGTCGCGCACCACGAATGCATCCTCGACCGACCGGAACCGCATCTCCGTCGGCTGCTGAGCCAGGTCCGACGGATCGCTCCGGAGGCCGCGGCGGACCTGCGTGCGCGGAGCGGCGTCCCCGCGCTGCTCGAGCGTCGACCGTGAGCAGCGCGAGGGCACCGGTCCGAGCTGGCCGGTCGGCGGATGGTGCGGAGCGGTCATCGGACGGCGGCGAGCGCGAGGTTCAGCTCGAGCACGTTCACCACGGGCTCCCCCATGAAGCCGAGCTGCCGCCCCTCGGTGTGCGCCTCGACGAGCGACCGCACCCGCGCCACGGACAGACCTCGGGACGCCGCGACCCGGTCGATCTGGAGCCGCGCGTACTCCGGGGAGACGTCGGGGTCGAGGCCCGAGCCCGATGCGGTCACGGCATCCGCCGGGATCGAGGACTCCGCGACCCCGTCCGCCTTCGCGATCGCGGCCTTGCGCTCCTCGATCGACTTCACGAGGTCCGGGTTCGACGGCCCGAGGTTCGACCCCGAGGACGCGCCGGCGTCGTACCCACCGGGGTTGTCGTCGCTCACCCCGGCGGCGGAGGGTCGGGTGTGGAACCACCGGTCGGCGGCCTTGCCGACAGACGACTGTCCGATGAGCGAGGACCCGACGGTGGTGCCGTCCTGCGACACGAGCGAGCCGTTCGCCTGGTCTGGGAGCGCGAGCTGCGCGATGCCGGTGACGGCGAGGGGGTACGCGACGCCGAGCACGACGGTGCTGAGGACCGCGAGTCGGATCGCGACCCAGGTGGTGCGGGCGGTGGAACGGGTGGATGCCATGACGAACTCCAGGTGACGTGGGCTCAGAAGCCCGGGATGAGACCGACGACGAGGTCGATGAGCTTGATGCCGACGAACGGCACGAGGACACCGCCGAGGCCGTACACGAGCAGGTTCCGCCCGAGGATCGACGATGCCGACGCTGCCCGGTACCGCACGCCGCGGAGGGACAGCGGGATGAGGGCGATGATCACGAGGGCGTTGAAGACGACGGCGGAGAGGATCGCCGAGGCCGGGCTGTGCAGCTGCATGACGTTGAGGACGCCGAGGCCGGGGAACGTGGCCTGGAACATCGCCGGGATGATGGCGAAGTACTTGGCGACGTCGTTCGCGATCGAGAAGGTCGTCAGCGCACCGCGGGTGATGAGCAGCTGCTTGCCGATCCGCACGATGTCGATGAGCTTCGTCGGGTCGGAGTCCAGGTCGACCATGTTGCCGGCCTCCTTCGCCGCGGTCGTCCCGGTGTTCATCGCGACGCCGACGTCCGCCTGCGCGAGGGCCGGGGCGTCGTTCGTGCCGTCACCGGTCATCGCCACGAGGTTCCCGCCGTCCTGCTCCTTGCGGATGAGCGCGAGCTTGTCCTCGGGGGTGGCCTCGGCCAGGAAGTCGTCGACCCCGGCCTCGGCGGCGATCGCCTTCGCGGTCCGCGGGTTGTCGCCGGTGATCATGACCGTGCGGATGCCCATGGCGCGGAGGTCGGCGAACCGCTCCGCGATGCCGTTCTTGACGACGTCCTTGAGGTGCACGACCCCGAGCAGTCGCATCTCGCCCGACGCCGAGCGCTCCGCGACCACGAGGGGTGTCCCGCCCTGGTCGGAGATCTCCGTCACGGCGGCGTCGACCTCAGCAGCAGCCCCGGCACCGGCACCGGCACCGGCACCGGCACCGACCCATGCCAGCACCTGCGCCGAAGCCCCCTTCCGCACCTGCCGACCATCCGGCAGATCGACACCGCTCATCCGGGTCTGCGCCATGAAGGGCACCTCGACGGCACCGGCCGGCGCTCCGGTCGGCACTCCGGCAGCGGCGGCCAGGTCGACGATGGAACGCCCCTCGGGGGTGCCGTCGGCAGCGGACGACAGCGCCGCCGCCTCGAGCACGGATGCCTCGGTCAGCCCGCCGACCGGCACCACGCGGGACGCCCGTCGGTTGCCGTACGTGATCGTGCCGGTCTTGTCGAGGAGCAGCGTGGTGATGTCGCCCGCCGCTTCGACCGCGCGACCCGACATCGCGAGCACGTTCCGTTGCACGAGCCGGTCCATCCCGGCGATGCCGATCGCGGACAGGAGCGCGCCGATGGTGGTCGGGATGAGGCACACGAGCAGCGCGATGAGCACCGGCACGCTGACCGTCGCGCCGACGAGCCCCGCGATGGGCTGCATGGTCAGGCACACGATCACGAAGACGATCGACAGCGAGGCGAGCAGGATGTTCAGCGCGATCTCGTTCGGGGTCTTCTGCCGGGCAGCGCCCTCGACGAGCCGGATCATCCGGTCGATGAAGGTCTCCCCGGGGGTCGAGGTGATCCGCACCACGATCCGGTCGGACAGCACGCGGGTGCCACCCGTGACGGCGCTGCGGTCACCGCCGGACTCGCGGATGACCGGGGCGGACTCGCCCGTGACCGCGGACTCGTCCACACTCGCGATGCCGTCCACCACGTCGCCGTCGCCCGGGATCACCTCGCCCGCCTCGACGAGCACGTGGTCGCCCTTCGCGAGGTCGACGCTCGCGACCTCGTCGATCGTCGCCGTGTGCGCCGTCGGGTCCCCGGACGCGTCGTACGCGCTGACGCGCCGGGCGGTCGTGGTGCTCCTGGTCTTCCGGAGCGCCTCCGCCTGTGCCTTGCCCCGGCCCTCCGCGACGGCCTCGGCGAGGTTCGCGAACACGACGGTCAGCCAGAGCCAGACGGCGATCGCCCAGGTGAAGCCGGACGGGACCGCCGCACCGGAGGAGGCCGCGCCTCCAGTCCGGGTGAACGGCTCGACGACGGCCGTGACGGTCGTCAGGACCGCGCCGATCTCGACGATGAACATGACCGGGTTCCGCACCATGGTGCGCGGGTCCAGTTTGCGGAACGCGGACGGGAGGCCCGCCACCAGTTGGCGGGGTCCGAACGCCGACCTGCGGGTGGCCGGTTCCGACACCGTGGTTGCGGTGTCCTGCTGCTCTGGTTCGACGAGGGTCACTTGACGAGTCCTTCTGCGAGGGGTCCGAGTGCGAGCACGGGGAAGTAGGTGAGTGCGGTGACGATCACGGCGATGCCGCCGAGGAGCACGACGAACAGCGGTCGGTGCGTCGGCAGGGTGCCGCTGGTCGCGGGGACGTGCTCCTGGGCCGCGAGGGACCCGGCGAGCGCCAGGACCAGCACGATCGGCACGAACCGACCGAGCAGCATCGCGACGGCGAGCGCGGAGTTCATCCACGTGGTGTTCGCGGTGATCCCGCCGAACGCCGAGCCGTTGTTGTTCGCGGCACTCGTGAACGCGTAGAGCAGCTCGCTCAGCCCGTGGTTGCCCGGGTTGTACAGCGACGTGCCGAGGACCTGCTCGCGGACGCCCGGGATGACGAGGCTGAGTGCGGTGCCGAGGAGCACGAGCGTCGGCGTGACGAGGATGTAGAGCGACGCCAGCCGGATCTCACGGGAACCGATGCGCTTGCCGAGGTACTCCGGCGTCCGACCGACGAGCAGGCCCGCGATGAACACCGTGATCACGGCGAGGACGAGCATGCCGTAGAGACCGGACCCGACGCCGCCGGGGGCGATCTCGCCGAGCATCATGTTGAGCATCGCCATCATCCCGCCGAGCGGCGTGAAGCTGTCGTGCATGCTGTTCACCGCACCGGTCGAGGTCGCGGTCGACGTCGTGGCGAAGAGGGTCGACCCGAGGATGCCGAACCGCGCCTCCTTGCCCTCCATCGCTGCGCCGGCGGCCCTGGTCGCGGATCCGCCGCCGGCGAGCTCGGCGATCGACATCGCGGACAGCGACACCAGGAAGATCGCGCCCATCGTGGCGAGGATCGCGATGCCCTGGCGGCGGTCGCCGACCATGGTGCCGAACGTCCGCGGCAGGGAGAACGGGATGGCGAGCATGAGGAAGACCTCGACGAGGTTCGTCCAGGGCTGGGGGTTCTCGAACGGGTGGGCGGAGTTCGCGTTGAAGTACCCGCCGCCGTTCGTGCCGAGCATCTTGATCGCCTCCTGCGACGCGACCTGCCCGCCGGGGATGTGCTGCGTCCCACCGAGGAGCGTCGCGACGTCCGTCCCACCGGAGAGGTTCTGGACGACACCACCGGCGACGAGCACGATCGCGACGACGAACGCCGCCGGGAGGAGCAGCCGCCAGAGGGTCCGGACGACGTCGACCCACACGTTGCCGATGGTGCCGGTGCGGCGTCGGACGAACCCGCGGACGAGTGCCACCGCGACGGCCATGCCGACGGCCGCGGACAGGAAGTTCTGCACCGCGAGCCCGGCCGCCTGGACGGTGAACCCCAGGGTGGCCTCGGGCGAGTAGGACTGCCAGTTCGTGTTCGTGACGAAGGACACGGCGGTGTTGAACGCCAGGCTCGGGGTCACCGCGGGCAGGCCGAGCGCACCCGGGAGGACCTGCTGCGTGCGCTGGAGCACGTAGACGAGGAGCACCCCGACGACGCTGAAGGCCAGCACCCCGCGGAGGTAGGCCGGCCAGGACTGCTCGGCGTCGGGGTCGACGCCGATGAGCCGGTAGGTGCCCCGCTCGACCCGCATGTGCTTCACGGACGTGTACATCCGCGCCATGCCGTCACCGAGCGGGCGGTGCACGACGACGAGGAGGAGCACGACCGTCGTGACCTGGGCGATGCCGGCCCAGACGTCGGCGGGCGTGGCGTCGACCGCGCTCATCAGAACCGCTCCGGGTGGATCAGTGCCCACACCAGGTAGCCGACGGCGGCGATGCCGAGGAGGGCGGCCGCGATGGTGATGGCGATCACAGCCGCTCCACCCCTCGACCGATGAGCGCGACCAGGCCGAACAGGGCGAGGACGCCGACGACGACGAACACGTCGAACACGTGGAACTCCAGGACTTTCGAGGAGGCCAGCGGCAGGCACCGCGGACCGCGTCCCGACTGCGGACGCATCAGCGATGCTCCTGCTCGCACCGTGCCTCCAGGCCGGTCCTCACGGTTCCCTAACGCCGGTCCGCGGAACGCATGCGGATCGCTCACACCCGCCCGGCTGTCAGCGCGATGGGGCAGGATCGACAGCGTGAAGACACTGGAGTTGCCACAGACCGACCTGACCGCGTCCGACATCGTCCTCGGGCTGATGCGGATCAACGACATGTCCGACGAGGACATCCGCACCCTCGTGGGGACCGCCCGCGACAGCGGGATCACGATGTTCGACCACGCCGCGGTGTACGGCGGATGGCACGGGTGCGAGCAGCGCTTCGGCTCGGCGATGGGGCTGAGCTCCTCCGATCGCGCCGAGATCGTCCTGCAGACCAAGGTCGGGATCCGCCAGGGGTTCTTCGACTTCTCGGAGTCGCACATCCTGGAGTCCGTCGACGAGTCGCTCGCCGCCCTGCAGACCGACTACATCGACGTGCTGCTGCTGCACCGTCCCGACGCGCTCGTCGAGCCGGAGGAGGTCGCGTCGGCGTTCTCGACGCTGCACGCCGCGGGCAAGGTGAAGCACTTCGGTGTCTCGAACCACACACCCGGGCAGGTCGAGCTGCTGAAGAAGCACGTCGAGCAGCCCCTGGCGTTCAACCAGGTGCAGCTGAGCATCACGCACGCCAACCTGATCGCCGCCGGGGTCGCCGCGAACATGGGCGCCCTCGACCAGTCGATCGACCGCGACAACGGCATCCTCGACTACTCACGCCTCAACGACGTCACGCTGCAGGCGTGGTCGCCGTTCCAGAAGGGGTTCTTCGACGGGGTGTTCCTCGACGACCGGGAGAACTACGCGGACCTCAACGACGCGCTCGACGAGATCGCCGCCGCGCACGGTGTCACCCCGACCGGGATCGCCGTCGCGTGGATCACCCGTCACCCCGCGCAGATGCAGGTCGTGCTGGGGACGACCAACCCCGGTCGGGTGCAGGAGTCGGCCGCGGGGTCGGACGTCCGGCTCTCGCGCGAGGAGTGGTACCGGCTGTTCACCGCCGCCGGACACCTGGTCCCGTAGCGCGGGGTCGACGGGGCCCCACGGGCTGCGCTGCCGCGCTGCCGTTCCGTTGAGAAGTGCCCATCTGTCGCTCCGGATCTCCGGACCCGACAGATGGGCACTTCTCGACGTCGGGTCAGGCGGCGTTGCCGATCGCGTTCAGCTCCCGGAGGGCGTCCTCGGGGAGTTCGATCGCCGCACCCGCGACGTTCTCGTGCAGGTGTGCGACGGACTTGGTCCCGGGGATGAGCAGCATGGTCGGCGAGCGCTGCATGAGCCATGCGAGTGCGGTCTGGAGGGGCGTGGCACCGATGCGCGTCGCCACCTGTTCCAGGGTGGTCGACTGGAGCGGCGAGAAGCCACCGAGGGGGAAGAACGGGGTGAACCCCATCCCGGCCTCGGCGCAGGCGTCCACGAGGTCGTCGTGGTCCCGGTGGGCGAGGTTGTAGTTGTTCTGCACGCAGACGACCTCGGCGTAGGAGCGGGCCTCCTCGAACTGCGTCATCGTGACGTTGCTGACGCCGATGTGGCGCACGAGTCCCTCCTCCTGCAGCTCGGTCAGGGCCTCGAGCGGCTCCGCGATCGACCCCTCGACCGGTGCCGCCTGACCGCCGACCCGCAGGTTCACGACGTCCATCGCCGGGAGCCCCAGGTGCTCGAGGTTCTCGTCGATCGCCTGCCGGATGTCGTCACGCCCGAGTGCCGACGGCCACTGCCCGCGCTCGGTCCGTCTGGCCCCGACCTTCGTCACGATGTGCAGGTCGTCCGGGTACGGGTGCAGGGTGTCGCGGATGAGCTCGTTGGTCACGAACGGGCCGTAGTAGTCGCTCGTGTCGATGTGTGTGATGCCGAGTTCGATCACGGCCCGGAGCGTCTCCTGGGCACCCTGGACGTCCTCGGGCGGCCCCATCACCCCCTTGCCCGCGAGCTGCATCGCGCCGTAGCCGAATCGGGTGAGTGTCAGGTCGTCCGCGAGTGTCAGGGTCCCGCCGGGAAGGGTCGTCATCCGTCCCTGGTACACCGCGGGACCGCGGGGCGCACCGGAGTTCGCTGGGAGGACCAACCCGGCACGGGGCCAGCACCGAATACCTCGACAGTCGATGCATCTCCCGATGCACCGCGATCGAGAAGGTGATTCCCATGCAGACCATGACATCGCTGTGGACCGTCGCGTTCACCGAACCGGGTTCCTCCGACGTGGCCGTGGCCGTCATCGGTGCGTGCGACCGCGAGGACGCCGAACGCCGGGCCCTCGACGTGCTGGGGGTCGGCACCGCCGTCGTCTGGGTCGAGCCGCGCCACGAGACGCCCGTCGCTGCCTGACAGGTTCCTCGCCGCCTGACAGGTTCCGCGCCGCCGAGAGGTCTCATCTGCGACCTCCCGCGGGCCGAGGAGTCTCATGTGCGACTCCTCGGGCATCGTCAGGCTGCGGAACGGTCCTCGGCGACGAGCTCCAACTGCGTCAGGACGATCGGCGTCGAGGGGGCGAACCGGAACACGCCGTCGGTCACGCCACCCGTGATCCGGAACACCCGGGTCTGTCCCGCCCACTCGAACACCTCGTCCTCGACACTGTCGGAGACCGTCGCCCCGCCGTCCGACCCGTTGAGCGACACCTGCCACCCGAACCGTCCGGGCTCCGCCGCGGTCACCGTGTAGAGCGACGCCGACGACACCGACACCGGGACCTCCACGGACTCACCCGCAGCGAGTCGCACGACCGTCGCCCCGGTGTCGTCGGTGAGTGCCGGCGCGGAACCGCCTCGCGTGGGCAGCACGTCCGCGGGGGTGTCCGCGAACCCGTGGAGCGCCGAGGCACTGGCGGGCCTGGTGTCCGACGCCCACCCGGTCGGTTCGTCCGACAGGGTGAACACGATGTGCGCACCGGAGGCCACCACGGCGTGCGGGATCGAGATGGAGTGCCAGGGCTCGCCGTCGACGGTCACCGACTCCACGAAGCGCCCGAACCGGCCGTCCGCCGAGGGGTTGCCGATCTCGATGACGGTGGGCGTCCCTCCTGGCCGGCGCAGCTCGGTGCGGCGCACCGACGGAGGCACCAGCACGTAGGTCCCGGTCGCCGGGACGAGCGGGTAGAGCCCGATCGTCGCGAAGACGTACCAGGCGCTCATCTCGCCGTTGTCCTCGTCGCCGGGGTAACCCTGCCCGTTGTCCGAGCCGATGAAGAGACGGTCGACGGCCTCGCGGACGATCCGGTGCGCGTCGTCGTGGTGCCCGGCGAACATCGGGAAGAACGGGATGTGGTGCGCCGGCTGGTTCGACAGGCCGAGCATCCCCATCCGGATGTCCCTGGCCTCGGTCATCTCGTGGATCGGCGACCCGTAGTGCCCGGAGACCGCGGTGCTCCCGGTGTCCGGACGTCCGCTGAACGCGGCGAGGGCGCGGAGGAGTCCGTCCTCGCCGCCGTGCAGCGCGGCGATGCCGGCACCGTCGTGCGGCGCCGTGAACATCGTGCCCCACGCGTTCGTCTCGGTGTAGTCGCCGCCCCACTGGTCGGGGTCGTACTCGGTGTCGGTCGTGCGCCATGCGCCGTCCGCGTCCCGCCCGATCGGGAACGTCAGCCCGGCGTGCGGACCGTCCGTCAGGGTGTGGAACACGTTCCGGTACTGCAGCGACCGGCGGGCGAACCACTCGGCCTCGGCGTCGTACCGGCGGACGTCCGCCGACCCCGGTTCGGCCTGATCGGCGAGCATCCGTGCCATCACCGAGGTCGACCAGTCGTTGATCGCGGCGTCGAGCGTCCAGGACATCCCCTCGCCGGTCCGGTCGTCGACGTACCCGCGGAACGCACCCGGGAGGAGCCCCTTGCGTCCGACGCGCGAGTCCCGTGCCGGGACGGTCGCGTTCTTCAGCGCGGACCGGTAGGCCTGGAGGAGGTCGATGCCCGGGACGTCCTTGCTGAACAGGTCGGCGAAGACGGTGTCGCTCGTGGTGCCCGTCATGACGTCCTCCGCGCCCGGCGCACTCCAGCGCGGGGTCCACCCGCCGTCGAGGAAGTGCTGCACGAACCCCTGCGCGAGGTCGCCCGCGGTCTCCGGTGTCAGCAGCCCGAGGAGCGGCCAGGCGGTGCGGTAGGTATCCCAGAACCCGTTCGTGGTCGTGCTCGCCGCCTCGACGACCTCCGGACGCTCGTCGTCGCGGATGGGGCTGTCGAGGACGTTCCCGTAGGGAGAGCGGTGGTGCGGGGCGCCGGTCAGTGCCGTCTCGCCGGCGCGGTTCGGGTAGAGGAACAGGCGGTAGAGCCCGGAGTACAGCGAGGTGCGCTGGTCTGCGGTCGCTCCCTCCACAGCCAGGGTGTCGAGCTTCTCCGTCCACAGACGTTCGGCGCGCGCCAGCATCTCGTCGAACGATCCGGCAGCCTCGAGGTTCGCCGCCGCATCCGCGAACGACACGGTCGAGATCCCGAGCAGGACGTCGACCGGGCCGTCCGCGGCGACGGTCAGCGAGCCGCGGAGCTCACCGTCCTGCAGGGACAGCTTCTCGGCGACGACGTTCTGGACACGGAGGTGGATGTGGTGCGGAGGAGTCTGCGGACGATCGTCGAGGAGCGCCTCGACGATCATGGTGTCGCCCTCGCGGCGGACGTCGACGTCGGTCACGGAACCGTGGTGGTCGAGGATGACCGACCCGGTGCGCCCCGGCAGGGTGAACCGCCAGGCGAGGGCGAACTCGCCGGCGGTCATCACGGCGTCGACCGGGCCCGCGGTTCCCGCGTCGAGCCGGACCGCGTACCGGTGCGGACCGTCGTGTTCGTCGGCGTGGTCGAACGCCAGTGCTCGCGCCGCACGGTCGAGGGGTGGGTTCTCGAGCGGCGACGGCATCACCTGGAACACACCGCGGTCGCCCATCCACGGCGACGGGATGTGCGAGGTGGCGAATGCCTGGATCGTCGGGCGGTTGTCGCTCGCCCGGTTGTGCTCCTGGTAGGCGTACGGCCACCGGGACTCGGACGCGTTCGTCATCGGCAGGCCGAAGACGCCGCCGTGCGGGATCCCGACGAGGGGCGCGTTGTTGCCCCGCGAGAACCGTGCGGACGCCTGGGTCCCCCGGGTCGTGGCGACCTGGTCCAGGGGACGGTCGCTGCGCGGTGCGGCTGGGGCGATCACCACGTCGTCCAGCCAGCCGCGGAGCGGCAGGCCCGTCGCGCTGTCGACGCTGGTCGCACTGTCGGCGCTGGTCGCGCTGTCGGCGCTGGTCGCGCTGTCGGCGCTGGTCGCGCTGTCGGCGCTGGTCGCGCTGTCGGCGCTGGTCGCGCTGTCGGACTGGAGGCCCGCGGTCGCGTCCGCCCCGCCACGCCCGATGGTCGCGACGACGTTCGTGACGGTCCGGCCGACGAACTGCTCGAGGGACACGGTGCGACGGTTCCACTGGTCGACCCAGGCGGTCTTCGCCGTGTACTGGGCGGCGGCGGTGATCGCCGCGCCGTACTGGTCGACGGGAGTCGGGATCGCCTGCGCCGCGTGCGCACCGTCCTCGAACGCGATGTCCAGGGTGAAGGCGGTGGCATCCCAGAGATGATCGAGGTCGTCAGAGGTCGGCTCGTCCTGCCCGTCCGGCAGGGTGCGCTCGGGGAACCACACCCACGAGAGCTCGTCCCCCGGTGCGATCACCCGCCCTGCGAACCCCGGGACGATCGCGGTCGTGACGAGGCCGGTCGCGACCCCGGCTGTCGCGACGCCGTCGTCCGTTCCGGAACCGTCCGGTCCCTGATCGACCAGGTAGGCCTCGGTCGATGTGAATCCCACGTGGTTCCTCGCGGCCACAGCCGTCGTCGGTCCACCGCTCCGTTGCAGTTCTCGCACGCGTCAAGCCTATGGGGTGCTCCGGACGGTCTCGTGGCAGGTCCGCCGGTCGGTCCGTCGGACGCCCCCTCCCCCTCTCCTGGCCCGTCGGTCAGGCCGTCGGCCGAGACGTCGGTCGAGACGTCGGTCAGGCCGTCGGTCGAGACGTCGGTCAGGCCGTCGGTCGAGACGTACCGAAGTGTCGTGTGGCATGCCCCTCGCTCGACAGATGGGCACATCTCACTCGCCGATGACGGCGTCGCCTACTTGCCGTGGCCGGGCGCGTTGCCCGAGTTGCCGGGGCCGTTGACCGGGTTGCCCGGGGCCTTACCCGAATTGTCCGAGTTGCCCGGGGCGTTGCCCGAGTTGCCGGGGCCGTTGTCGCCCCCCGCGGTGTCGCTGGCCGGTGTCTCGACGGGCAGGGAGTCCGGCGCGCTCGGCTCGGGGCCCGTCGACGGGGCGACGTCGCTCGGCACGGGGTCCGGGTCGGGCTCGGTCGTCTGCTCGGGTTGTGCCGGCTCGGAGGGCTCTTCGCTCGGGGAGTCCTGCGACGGGACCGGGGTCGATTCGTCCGGCGGCGTGCTCGACGTCGTGGTGTCCGTCGGTGCGGGGACCGTGTCGTCCCGGCCCGCGACGGCGAGCCCGATGACGACGGCCGCGATCGCCAGCACGAGGACGACGACGCCGATGAGGATCCACGTCCGGCGGCGGCCGGCTGTGTCGGGATCGGCAGGTCGACGTCCTCCCGCTCCGACGCCCGCGCCAGCACGCCCGCCACCCCTGGCCGCGGCGCCCGTTCCGACTGCGGATCCCGCCCCGGCCATCGCCCGTGTCGTGTCCGGGGCCGTTGCGCGCCCGAGGACCGTCGTCCGGACGTCGTCCGGGCGCTGGCCGGTGGTCCCCGGCGCCTGGCTCAGCGGTGCTGTCCGCCCCTGGACCGGCCGGTCGAACGCCACGGTCGGGTCGTCTGCCGGGCCTGCCGAGCGCCCCGCCCCGGTGTCCGCCGTGCCACGACCGGCAGCGGCACCCGCGGCGGCTCCGGCTGCGGCGGCTCCGAGGGCCGCACCACCGAGGACTGCCGTCGGCGCGGGCCCGGCGGCGCCGGCCGCACCGGCGTCGCCGCCGTCGCGTCCGAGCGCTCGGAGCCGATCAGCCGCCTCGGCGGCGGTCGGTCGTTCCCGGGCGTCCATCGCGGTCATCGTGTGGAGCAGCGTCCGCCAGGCCACCGGCAGGGTCTGGTCGATCTGCGGCCCCCTCGTCAGACGAGCTGTCGCGGACTCGATCGCGGTCCCGGGGAAGGCCTGTCGTCCGGTCAGGGACTCCAGGAGCACGAGGCCGAGGGCGTACACGTCAGCCTCGCCGTCCATGTCCTGGGCCGTGACCTGCTCGGGTGCGAGGTACGCAGCAGTGCCCATCACGGTCCCGGTGCCGGTCATCCGTGCCGAATCGCGGAGCAGGGCGATCCCGAAGTCGGCGAGCTTGGCGCGGACCTCGGCGGCACCGGTCCTGCCGTCCTCGAGCAGCACGTTCGCGGGTTTGACGTCCCGGTGCACGATCCCCTGCTCGTGGACGGCTGCGAGCGCGTCGGCGACCTGTGTGCCGATCTGCGCCACGGCACGCGGAGAGAGAGCGCCGTCGCGGAGTCGGGTGCTCAGGTCCGTGCCCGGTACCAGTTCCATCACCAGGTACGACTCACCGTCGGTGTCCGCGATCGCCGCGTCGTACAGCGTGACGAGGGAGGAGTTCCGGAGGTTCGCGAGGGCCTGGATCTCCGCCTCGGCCCGTGCACGTTCACCGTTGTCGACCGGGCCCATCCGGAAGACCTTGACCGCGACCTCGCGACCGAGCTGGCTGTCCACGGCCCGGTACACCGTCGCCATCCCACCGTGTCCGAGGGTGCCGGTGACCCGGTACCGTCCGCCGATCGTCCGGTCGCCGCCCTGCGTGCCATCGCTCATGACGACACACGCTACCCATCGCGCCGGCGAGACGGCTGGTGCTCGGGCGGCGGGAGCGGGTGTTCGACCCGGACGAGGATGGTCAGGGCGTGACCATGCCGCCGTTCACGTTGAGGGTCTCGCCCGCCACGAACGAGGACTCGGACGAGGTCAGGAAGACGTAGGCCGGCGCGAGCTCGGCGGGCTGCGCGGCGCGACCCATCGGCGACTCGCTCGAGCCGAACTCGGGCAGCGACTCCGGGTCGACCCCGCCGCTCGGCTGCAGCGCGGTCCACGTCGGCCCGGGAGCGACGACGTTCACACGGATGCCCCGCTCGATGAGCTGCTGCGACAGTCCCTTCGAGAGGTTGTTGATCGCACCCTTCGTGGACGCGTAGTCGAGGCGATCAGGCGCTGGCACGTACGCTTCGAGCGACGCGGTGTTCACGATCGTCGCTCCCGCCGGCAGGTGCGGCACGGCGGCCTTGATGATGTGGAACGCCGCGAACACGTTCGTGCGGAACGTCGCCTCGAACTGCTCGTCGTCGAGGTCTTCGAGGTGTTCCTGCCAGACCTGCTTGCCGGCGACGTTCACGACGGCGTCGAGTCCGCCGAGGCCCTCGACCGCCTTCGCCACGAGGTCGCGGCAGTACCCGGCGTCGGTCAGGTCACCAGGGATCGGCACCGCGGTGCGTCCGGCCTCCTCGACCAGGGCGATGATCCGGTCCGCGTCGCTCTGCTCCTCGGGCAGGTAGGACAGCGCGACGTCGGCACCCTCCCGAGCGAACGCGATCGCCACGGCGGCGCCGATGCCGGAGTCCGCGCCGGTGATCAGCGCCTTCCGGCCCGCGAGCCGCTCGGTGCCGCGATAGGAGTCCGCGCCGAGATCGGGCTTCGGGGTCATCTCCGACTCGAGCCCTGGCTCCGGCTGCTGCTGCACCGGCGGGCTGATGACGGGGTAGCGGGGGCGTGGGTCGCCGAACGTGTACTGGTCCTTGGGCATGTATCCATCGATACGCCTCGCGGGGTGGCAGGCCCTGGGAGCGTCCGAGATGCGCGCGACGTCTGGCCGGACGGCTGCCCGAGCTGCGCGCTGCCGGAGCACTCGGACACGGCTCCGCGGTCTGACGGAACGGATGCTCCGGAGAACGGGGACGCCCCGTGGCCTGACGGAGAGGGGGGACTTCGTCAGGCCACGGGGCGTCGGTCCGTGTCGGTGAGTGGACGCACCCTCCGACGGCTGCCGCCAAAGCAGCGGGGGTCGCTACTTGATCGCGGCGCGGAGCTCGGCGGCAGCGGCCGCCGGGTCGTCGGCCGAGTAGATCGCACCGCCGGCGACGGCGACGGTCGCGCCGGCATCCTGCACGGAGACGATCGTCGCAGCGGACACGCCGCCGGCGACCGAGAACGGCACGCCCGATGCGCGACCGTCGTCGAGGAGGGTGTCGAACGTGAAGCCGTCCTCGGCCTGCTCGTCGAGACCGGCATGCATCTCGACGAACGTCACGCCGAGCGCGACGACCTCCTTGGCTCGAGCGGCCTTGTCGGACACGCCGATGAGGTCTGCGACGACACCCTTGCCGTGCTTCTTCGCGGCTGCGACCGCTCCCGCGATCGTGCTGTCACCCGCGACGCCGAGCACCGTGACGAGGTCCGCACCCGCCGAGAAGGCGATGTCGGCCTCGAGCTCGCCCGCGTCCATCGTCTTGAGGTCGGCGAACACGGTCTTGTCCGGGTGCGCCTCCTTGATGGCGGTGACCGCGGAGAGACCAGCGGCCTTGATCAGGGGCGTGCCGAGCTCGATGATGTCGACGTGCGGCGCGACCTTGCCCGCGAGTGCGAGTGCGTCGTCGGTGGTGAGCACGTCCATTGCGACCTGGAGCTGCATGGGGATACCTGCCTTACTGGGATCTTGTTGGGAGGGAGTGTGGAACGGGGTCTGGATGGGGGAGATCACTCGAGGTTCGCGTGTCGAGGCCAGAGTTCGTCCGCGGACGCCCCCGACCGCTGCCACGCGGCGTGGAAGAGCGCATCGCCGATGAGCGCCACGGAGAGCTCGAAGAGTCCGCCGGCGTACTGCACGGACACGAACCCTCCCGAGTCCCGTTTGGCGGGTGCGGGGACGAGAACGACCGCATCGGCGAGTTCCCCGAGCGGAGAATCCGGAACGGTGGTCACGACCGCGACACGGGCACCGACCTCGTGTGCCGTTCGAGCAGCGCTGACGATGCCCGAGGTGGTGCCCGACCCGCTGGCGGTCAGCAGCACGTCGCCCACGGTGATCGCGGGTGTCGTCACCTCGCCCACCACGTGCACGGTCAGGCCGAGGTGCATGAGTCGCATCGCGGTCATCCGGAGCGCGAGACCGGACCGTCCTGCCCCGAGCACGAACACCCGGTCGGCGTCGCCGAGCAGAGCGGCGACGGCGTCGAGCCCGGCTGGGTCCGACCGCACGATGTCGACCGCTGCGGAGAGCTCGGCACCGATCGTCCCGAGGGCCCCGGCCGGGGTGCTGTCGTCGTTCGCTGTGGCTGCGTCGTCGCTGTTCATCGATGTCATGCTCCATCGTGTCCCCCGCGTGCACCGCTCTCCGGACGCACAGTTCGACCTACCCGAACGGGTGGGAATGGGAGGCGCGGGCAGGTCGGCGGGTATCGTCACCCCCCATGGACCACGACGATGGGCAGGCGCAATCAGAGGTCGTGGCGACCCGGGCTGCCGCGACGAGGCACGGGCAGGAACTCTCCGACCTGGTCGACCGCCAGAGCGTGACCCTCGAGTCGATCCTCGCCGTGCTCCGCTCGGCGCGTCTCGACGACCGCGCAGCCCGGACGCTGGCGACGGAGATCGCGGCGAGCGCGATGGTCGCCATCCGCACGGAGACGGACCAGCAGCGGAACCTCGTGCTGGAGCCGGTCGTCGGAGCCTTCGCGCGCCTCCAGTCCGACCTCCGTCCCCTCGTCCGGTTCGGCGACCTCGCCGTCCAGTTCGTGGAGCCGCCGGCGACCGGACGGGCGTTGCCCGGCGAGGTCGCCCATGCGGCGCGGGCGATCGTGCGGAACGCGGTCCTCGCGCTCGTCGACAGTGGCGAGTCCCGCCGGGTGCGCATCCAGTGGGACTGCGACGGGCTCAACCTGCTCATCGACATCCGCGACGACGGTGCTGGTGCGCTGACGGTGCACGACGACACGCTCCGGCCGATCACCGAGCGGGTCAGCGCGCTCGACGGCCGGTTCACGGTGTCGTCGACCGCGGGGTGGGGGTCCGAGCTCTCGGTCGCGCTGCCCCTCGACCCGCCCGCCGATCCCGGTCCCCTCGCGGAGGCCGTCTCCCTGAGCCCGCGGGAGCGCGACGTGCTGCGGCTCGTGGCGTCCGGTGCGCGCAACCGGGCCATCGCGGCGGACCTCGGCATCAGCGAGAACACCGTCAAGTTCCACGTGTCGAACCTGCTCCGGAAGGCCGGTGCCGCGACGCGGTCGGAGCTCGCGGCCCTCGGGCACTGACCGCCGCGCCGCGCCGTCCCGCTGCCCCCGCCCCGCCCCGCCCGCCCGCCCGCCCGTCCCGCCCGAGCGTCGTGTTCTGAATACGCCCGTCCAGCGGGAACACTCGGATCCGCGTGTTCTGGCAGGATCCGGGTGTTCCGAACACGCCCGCCAGATCCACCTGAAGGGCCAGTTCCTCGGCATCAAGGCCGCGATCCCCGAGCTCAGGAAGTCCATGAAGGGTGCCTCGATCGTGAACGTGTCCTCGATCGCCGGGATCAAGGGCTACGAGGGCATGCCGGCCTAAACGCGTCGAAGTTCGGCGTGCGCGGGCTGACCAAGGCCGCGGCGCTCGACCTCGGCAAGTACGGCATCCGGGTGAACTCGGCGCACCCGGGGACGATCCGGACCCCGATGACGGCGAACCTCGAGCAGGAGATGGAGGAGCCGATGGTGGCGATGCACCGGATCGGCGAACCCGAGGAGGTGTCGGGCGCCGTCCTGTTCCTGGCGAGCGACGACTCCTCGTTCTCGAGCGGGGCCGAGTTCATCGTCGACGGTGGGGAGACCGCGGGCCTGGTGTCCGAGACGCCGATCCGCCAGCGCTGACCCGACAGCGCTGATCCGACAGCGCTGATCCGCGCCGATTCCCCACGGCCGGAGAGAACCGCAGGAGATGCACGTCGAACCGTGGGATCACACGGTTCAACGCGCATCTCGCGGTTCGATCCGGCCCTGCGCCGCCCTACCCCTTCACGGCGCCACCGAGCCCCGCGGAGTTCAGGAACATCCGCTGGAACACCAGGAACAGCACCACGGGGATGAGTGTCGAGATCGCCAGGGCCGCCAGGAACACGTCGAGCTCGGTGGTCGACTGGATGCTCGGCAGTCGCACGGACAGCGGCTGCATCGCCGGGTTCGGCAGCACGAGCAGCGGCCACAGGAAGTCCTTCCACGAGTTGATCACCGCGAACACGGACACCACCCCGAGGATCGGCTTCGACATCGGCAGCACCATCGACCAGAACATCCGGAAGGGTCCGGCGCCGTCGGTCGACGCAGCCTCGAACACCTCACGGGGCAGCGCGTCGAAGAACCGCTTGACGAGCAGGATGTTGAACGCGTTCGCCCCGGCCGGCAGCCAGACCGCCCAGTACGTGTTGATGAGCGACGTGCCGATCACCGGCGGGTGCAGGATCGTCAGGTAGAGCGGCACGAGGAGCACCACCGACGGGATGAACAGCGTCGAGAGGACCATGCCCTCGAGAACCCTGGCGTACGCGGGTCGGAGGATCGAGAGCACGTAGCCGCCGGTCGTCGCGACGAGGATCTGCATCACCCACGACCCGACGGCCAGGATCAGGGTGTTCCCGAAGTACACGCTGATGTGGACGTCGTTCCACGCCGCAGACACGTTCGCCCAGTCGACCCCGTTCGGGAACAGCGCGAGCGGCGTGCGGAGCGTGTCCTGGGTCGGCGTGATCGCGGACTTCGCGAGCCACAGCATCGGTCCGAGGCCGAGCCCGACCAGCCCGATGAGCAGGAGCCCGTTCAGCGAGGACAGCGACCCCCGGACGGAGCCCCGACCACGGTCGGCGCGCGAGACGATGCCACGGCTGGTGCTGTCCAACTGACTGGAGGAACGGCGCGGCGGACGACGAGGGCTGCGGCGGACGGGTGCGACGCTGGCGCCGGCAGGGTCGTCCGACCCGAGCACGGGTGCGGAGGGAACCGTCGAGGTCATCAGACGCTCCACTTCTTCGTCAGTCGGAAGTACAGGATGCTGAGCGCCGCGAGGACGATCGCGAGCATGATGCTGAGCGCCGTCGCCGACCCGTAGTCACCACCGGTCGAGTTCGCGAACGCGTAGTCGTAGATCATCAGCAGGATCGTCGTCGTCGAGTTGTTCGGTCCGCCGCCGGTGAACAGGTACGGCTCGAGGAACACCTGCGCCGTCCCGATCACCTGCAGGATGAGCGTCACGAACAGCACTCCGCGGAGCTGCGGGAGCGTCACGTGCCAGATCTTGCGCCACACGCGGGCGCCGTCGACCTCGGCCGCGTCGTAGAGCTCCGGCGGCACCGAGAGCAGTGCCGCGAGGTAGATGATGACGGTCCCGCCGGCCGCCGCCCAGGTCGCCTCGAGCACGAGTGAGGGCATCGCTGTCCCGGCGTTCTGCAACCAGGGCTGCGGCGGGATGCCGACGAACCCGAGGATGGTGTTGAACACCCCGGTCGCGGAACCGTCGTAGAAGAACTTCCAGAGGAGCACCGCGACGACCGGCGGCACGACGACCGGCAGGTAGACGAGCGCGCTGAAGAGTCCCTTCGCCCGTCGCAGCTCGCTCATCAGCACCGCCATCACGAGCGGCAGCGGGTACCCGAACACCAGGGCGAGCACCGCGAACCACACGGTGTTGCCGATGGCCGTCGGGAGCAGCGGATCGTGCAGCACGTGCACGAAGTTCTGCCACCCGACGAACGTCGGAGCGGTCACGAGGTTCGTCTGCTGGAAGCTCATCACCGTCGCCCGGACGATGGGCCACCAGGAGAAGAGCCCGAAGACGAGGATCAGCGGCAGGGCGAAGACGAGCGTCGAGAGCCCGCCCCGACGCAACCAGGTCACGGGGGTGCGCTTCCTGCGGCGCTGCACCGTGCCTCCCGTCAGTCCGGAATCGGGACCGTTCGGTCCGGAGCCCGGCCGACGGTCCGATGGACCCTCGGGATGCGGACGGGAGGGACGGTGCGGTTCCCGCAACCCGGTTGCGTTGGTGGTCATCTCAGTTGCTCACTGTTCCGGTCGCTCACTTGCTCGCGTCGAGCTTCGCCTGGACCTGCGTCTGCGCGTTCTTCAGCAGGCTCGCGGGGTCGGCCTTCTCGTCGGTCAGCACGGCCTGGACGACCGGGTCGAGCAGGCCGTAGAGCTCCTGGGTGTTCTTGGCCGGCTCGGGGACGATCGTCTGGTCGAACTGCTGCTCGGTGTACGGCTTCATCTGGTCGACCGGGACGTTGATCCACTGCTTGGTCCACTCGAGGGTCTTCTCGTAGGTGGCCTTGTCGAACACCGGGACCTGCGGGGCGCCGACGGGCTGGTCGGACGCGGCGAGGGTCTTCGCGTCGCGCTGGGCGTCGGACTTCGTGAAGAGCTTCTTCATGTAGTAGAAGTCGATCCACTTGACGGCGGCCTGCTGCTGCGCGGACGTCGACTTCGCGCTGACGGCGGCGAGCGTGCCACCGCCGAGCGCTCCGGCGTCCTTGCCGGTGAGCGGGACGACCGTCTCGCCGTAGGACTTCGGGTCGATCTGGTTCTGCGACACGAGCGAGCCGTAGTTGCCGCCACCCGAGACGTACATGCCCACCTGGCCGGACGCGAACGCCTGGTTGATGGCGTTCCAGTCGTACAGGAAGTTCCCGCCCATCGAGTCGTCCTTCCAGCGCATGTCCTGCATGAGCGTCAGGGCCTTCTCGTACGCCGCCGTGTCGATCGTGGCCGTGGTCTTCGCGCCGCTGCCGGTCTCCGCGCGGCCGCCCATGGCGTACGCGAGGGAGGTGAGGATCCAACCGCCGGTGTTGCCCTGCGTCATTGTCGCGTAGCCGGCCTTGCCGGTCTTGTCGGCGATCTGCTTGGCGTCGGCCCGGACCTCGGCCCACGTGGTCGGCGGGGAATCGGGGTCGAGGCCGGCCTGGGTGAACAGGTCGCGGTTGTAGTGCAGGGCCTGGCCGTACGCCGCGATCGGGAGGGCCTCGACCTTGCCGTCGGCGCTCTCGCCGTTCTTGATGACGTTCGGGTTGAACTTGTCCGCGTACGGCAGCTTCGCGACGAGCCCGGAGATGTCGGCGATCTGGTTCTGCTGGATGAGCGACTTGCCGTCGGTGAACGGGATCGTGAACACGTCGGGGAGCGTCCCGCCGGCGAGTTCGGCCGCGAACGTCGTGCCGGTCCACGTGTACTCGCGGCTCGTCACGGTGATCTTCGGGTTCGCCTTCTCGAAGGCCGTCACCTGGTCCTGGAACGCGACCTTGGCGGGCTTCTCGAGACCGGCGTCGACGGCGACGACGATCGTGGTCTTGCCGTCCGAGCTCCCGGCACTCGATCCGGAGCTGCAGCCGGCGAGCATGCCGATCGTTGCGGTGGTGGCGATCGCGGCGAACGCGATCCTGGTGCGTGACTTCATCGTCATGGTCCTCATGGTCGTGGAACGGTGTGCTGGGGGATGGTGCTGCTGGGGTGTGTCGGGTGAGTCGTGTGTTCAGGCAGAGCGGACGGCGAGCCAGACGCTCGTGTCCGCGGGCAGGGTGTGATCGGGGAGCGGCCCGCTCGCCAGGAGGACCTCGGCCTCGGTGGTCGGCGGCAGCGGGACCGCGGTCGTGCCGCAGTTCGTCAGGTGCAGGAGGGTCCCGCGGCGGAAGGCGACGACCGTGTCAGGGATGTCGGCGTCAACGGGTGCGGCAGTCGCGTCGGCCCATGCGAACGTCCCGTGCCGCAGGTCGTTGCCGGCCCCGGTGTCGCCACGGCGGATCGCGAGCACGCGGCGGAAGAGTGCCAGCGCGGAGTCCGGGTCATCGTCCTCCGCCTCGACGGAGTACCGCGCCCAGTCCGCGGGCTGCGGCAGCCACGGCTCCGCGCTCGCTCCGGCGGGGCTGAACCCGGCGGACGCGCCCGCGGTGGTCCACGGCAGGGGCACGCGGCAGCCGTCCCGGCCGGGGTCGACGCCCTCGGACCGGAAGTGCATCGGGTCCTCGAGCCGGTCGAGCGGGATGTCCTCGACCTCGGGAAGGCCCAGCTCGTCGCCCTGGTAGACGTAGAGCGCACCGGGGAGTGCTGCGGCGAGCATGGCGGCAGCCCGGGCACGACGGGCACCGACGACCAGGTCGCTCGGCGTGCCGAAGCGCTTGGTGTCGAACGAGAACGCACTGTCGGCCCGGCCGAAGCGGGTCACCGGACGGGTGACGTCGTGGTTCGAGAGCACCCACGTGGCGGGTGCTCCGACGCGGTCGTGCACGGCGAGCGTCTCTTCGATCGCGGCTCGGAAGCCGATCGCACCCCACGGACGCGCCATGAAGTCGAAGTTGAACGCCATGTGGATCTCGTCCTGGCGGAGGTAGAGCGCGAACCGGTCGAGGTCCGCGAGCCAGATCTCGCCCACGAGCACGCGGTCGCCGAGGTGGTCCGCGGGATCGAGCGCTGCTGCTTCGGTGTACTCGTCCGCGACGGCACGCCATCCACGGTAGATGTCGTGCAGCTCGTCGCGGTCGAGATTCGGGTGCTGTCCGGGTGTGTACTCCCCGTCGATCTCGGGCAGCGCCGGGTCCTTCGCCACGAGTGCGGCGGAGTCGATCCGGACCCCGGCGACCCCGCGGTCGAACCAGAAGCGGAGGACCTCCTCGTGCTCGTGGCGGACGTCGGGATGACCCCAGTTGAGGTCCGGCTGTTCGGGGGTGAACAGGTGCAGGTACCACTGCCCCGGGGTGCCGTCCGGGTTCGTCGTGCGGGTCCAGGTCGTCCCGGAGAAGCTCGACGGCCAGTTCCCCGGCGGCAGGTCGCCGTCCGGGCCGAGGCCGTCGCGGAACCAGAACCGCGCCCGGGCGTCGCTCCCCGGTTCGCTCGCCAGGGCCTCCCGGAACCACGCGTGCTGGTCGGAGACGTGGTTCGGGACGACGTCGACGATGGTGCGGATGCCGAGTGCGGCCGCCTCGGCGATGAGCGACTCCGCCTCGGCGACGTCGCCGAAGTCGGGGTGGATACGGCGGTAGTCCTCGACGTCGTACCCGCCGTCGGCGAGGGGCGAGCGGTACCAGGGGGTGAACCAGATCGCGTCGATGCCGAGGCTCTGCAGGTACCCGAGTCGGGAGCGGACGCCGGCGAGGTCGCCGATCCCGTCGCCGTTGCCGTCCGCGAAGCTCCGGACGTACACCTGGTAGATCGCCGCGGTGCGCCACCAGTCCGCGCGACCGGCGGCCGGTCCTGCGGGGCCGGGCCGTGCCTCCAGGCCGACCACGTCCGCAGACTGACGGGCTGCGTCCGCCGTCGAACGGGCTGCGTCCGCCGTCTGGCGAGCAGGGGTGAGCGTCATCGTTCGGTCCTTCCGGGGCCGGGGCGTCAGTGCCTCGTCGGGAGTGTGGTTTAGCGCTATACTCGGCGCTGGAGTGACAATATGGTGCTCCGCTCCTCGATGTCAACTCCCGCTCCCAGGACGTCGACATCGGCCGCAGGACTCCCCACAGATCGAGGACGACCACCGCATGCCCGTGACCCTGAAGGACATCGCCGCCGAGGCCGGGGTCAGCCTGATGACCGTCTCAAACGTCGTCAACGGGAACCACGACAAGGTGTCCGTCGGCACGATCGAGCGCGTCCGGGCGATCGTCGACCGCCGCGGGTACGTCGCGAACGCGTCCGCGCGGAGTCTCGCCGCCAAGAGCTCGCGGCTCATCGGGCTGCTCGTCCCGTCGTCCGAACACGACGTCCTCGTGCTCAGCCCCCACAACGTCGCCGTGTTCGGGTTCCTCGAGCGACGACTCCGCGACCGCGGCTACCACCTGCTGTTCCGCGGGGTCACCGAGACCGCCGAAGTGGACGTCGCCGTGCGCTCCTGGAACCTCGACGGGGCCGTGGTCCTCGGGTTCCTGGACGAGGAGGTCGACGGGTTCGCCCCCGCGGCGGGCACACCGATCCTCGCCCTCGACAGCTACTCGGGGAACACCCGCACCACCGGGGTCCGTTCCGACGACCGCGAGGGCGGGCGCCTCGCCGCAGAACATCTGCTCGCGCTCGGGCACCGTCGGATCGCCTTCGCGAGCCCGGCGTTCTCGGACGTCGGTCTGGTCCGGCAGCGCTTCGACGGGTTCCTGCAGGCGCACCAGGACGCCGGGGTGGCGTGGCACGACTCCGACCTGCTCGTCGTCGACCCCACCTGGGAGCTCGGTGTCGAGGTCGGCCGGACCCTCGGCGCGGACCACCCGGACGTGACGGCGGCGTTCGCGACGGCGGACATCCTGGCGGTCGGTCTCATGGAGGGCATCGCACGCTCGGGCAGATCGGTCCCGGGGGACGTGTCCGTCGTCGGCTTCGACGACATCGACCTCGCGCACTACGTGACGCCCAAGCTCACGACGGTGCGGCAGGACGTCGGTACGAAGGGGTCGATCGCGGCGAGCATGCTGCTCGACGAGGTCGAGGGCGTCGGCACCCCCGGCGAGCCCGTCGTCATCCCGGTCGAACTCGTGGTGCGGGAGTCGACCGGGCCGCTCTCGGATCGGCCGAGCTCGGTCTGAACACGCCCGTCCGCCACGAACACCTGGATCCGCGTGTTCCGACTGGACCGCCGTGTTCAGAACACGCCCGCCCGCCCGCCGCCGCGCCCGCGCCCCGGCCCGCCGCTCAGCGCGCCAGCACCGCCCACCCATGGGCCGGGAGGCCCGCGGTCGCGTCGCGCAGATCCGCCCCGCCCGCGACGACCCGCGTCGCGTCGGCCACCGGCACCGACACCGCGTCGTCGCCGAGGTTGAGCGCCGTCACCACCGCGCCCGACCCGGTCGCCGTCCGCAGCACCATCGCGGTGTTCGTCAGGTGGATCACGTCGGTGTGCGCGGAGTGCAGCCACGGGAACTCCCGACGGACGCCGATGAGCGCCTGGTGCGCTCGGTACGCGGCGACACCGTCCGGCGGCAGGTCGGCGAGCTGCGGCGGCACGTCCGGGAACGCGGGGCGCACCGCGTCGTCGCCGCCGAGTCGCTCCTCCTTGACACCGAGCATCCCGTACTCGTCGCCCGCGTAGACCCCGGGGGTCCCGGCGACCGTGAACAGCACGGCGAGCGCGTGCGGGAGATGCCGTGGATCGCCGACGGCGGTGGCGATCCGGGTCGTGTCGTGGTTGCCGACGAAGGTGCTCGGCACGAACGTCGCCAGGAGCTCGTCGTGCTGCTCGATCGCGTGCGCGGTCTCGAAGAAGTTCCGGTCCGCGATCCCGTGCCAGATCCCCTGCCACAGCGCGTACTGCGTCACCGAGTCCATCGTCGACTCGCGGACGATCGACACCGCGTCGCCGTGGATGACCTCGCCGGTGATCCACGCCCCCGGGTGCCGTTCCCGCACGCGAGGGAGCACCGCCGCCCAGAACGACGCCGGCACCGCGTGCGCGACGTCGAGCCGCCACCCGTCGATCCCTCGGTCGAGCCAGTGGTCCATCACGTCGACGACGAGGTCCACCACGGCCGGCGAGGAGTGGTCGAGCGCGGGCAGTGACTTGTGCCCCTCGAAGACGTCGGCATCGATCGGGTCCCCGGGTCGCCAGTCGTCCCAGCGCACTCGGAAGAGGCCTGCCGTGGGCGCGTCCGGACCATCCGCGAGCGCGACGAACGCGGGGTGCTCACGGCTCACGTGGTTGAACACACCGTCGAGGATCACCCGGATCCCCCGCTCGTGCGCCGCGTGGAGCAGCCGGTCGAAGTCGTCGTCGTCCCCGAGCCGCGGGTCGATCCGGAAGTGGTCGATCGTGTCGTAGCCGTGCGTCGCGGAGTCGAACACGGGGCCGAGCTGCAGCCCGTTGAGCCCGAGTTCGACGACGAGGTCGAGCCACCCCTCGATCCGCCCGAGGCGGTGGGTCAGGTCGCGTTCCGACGACGAGACGGAGGGTGGCCGCACCGGCGCACCGACGAAACCGAGGGGGTAGACGTGCCACCACATGACGTGGTCGACCCAGGCGAGCGGAGCTTCAGGCATGGGTCGAGTCAACCCGACGAGCCCCGGTGACCGTCAGGAACAGCCGGTGCGCCGTGATGACGATCGACAGCCAGGCGAGCCCGAGCACCCACGCGGCGAGCACGTCGGTCAGCCAGTGGTGCCCGAGGAACACCCGGCTGAGCCCGATCGTCACGACGAAGACCGTGCCGCAGACGATCGTCGTGACCCGCGCCACGACGGTCGACTGGCGGAGGAGCAGCAGGTAGACGACGGTCCCGGCGATGACGGTCGCGTTCAGGGTGTGTCCGCTGGGGAACGACGGCGAGTGCTCGTACGGCGGCACGGCATCCGAGTGCGGCGGACGCGCCCGACCGATCAGGTCCTTGCCGGCGATCGTCATGAGGAGCGACCCGGCGGCCGCGGAGACGAGCAGGACGAGCGGGGTCCACGACCGGCGACGGACCGTCAGCACCACGAGGAACACGACCGCGACGATCGGCATCCCGATCGTCCCGCCGACGTCCGTCCACGCGGTGACCACGGTGTCGAGCACAGGCGAGCGGAGCGGCAGCATCGATGCGAGGACCGGCCGGTCGAGCACCGCGACGTCGCCGTTCTCGAGCACGGCCTCGTACACCTCGGACGCGAGCCACGTGAAGAACGCGGCCAGGACCATACCGACCGCGAGGGTGGCGATGAGCACGTTCCGCGCGCCGAACCGGGACCCGAGACGATGCGCCGTCCCGGCGACGCGTCGCCCGACGGGCGTCCGCCACTCGGTCAGGTCGAGTCCGCCGATCCGGCGGTCGAGCTCCGGTTCGTCGGGTGCGGCGTCGGCAGCGGACGGGAGGCGCGGCGTGCGCCCGGCGCGTCCGCTCGGCTCGGTCATCGGCCCAGCCAACCAGACGAGTCCGGTGCACCGGACCAGACGAGACCGGCGCACCCGATCTGAGGGCGCCGGACGGCGATTCCGCAAGGAACTTCCGGAAACCCCCTTTCGGGGGTAGAACGACAGGTGTAACGTCGCCGACGAGCCCCTCCCTGAGGCTCTGTCACCTCGCGATCGGGATCGCAGCAGCGGCCGTCGCGGGTGTGGTCGTCATGCCTCGCCGCAGTGCTGCGGCGAGTGAGCGAAGGAGCTGTGCATGCGCATCCCCACCAACCAACAGCCGACCGGATCGGCCTCCGCGCCACCACGGGCGGGACTCTCTCGTCGGTCGTTCCTCGGCGCGGCGGGCATCGGTGCCGCGGGCTTCGCGGCGGTCGGCCTCGGCGCCCTCGCCCCGACCGCGTCGCAGGCGTTCGGCCTCCGCCCGGCACCGGCCGCCCAGGCAGCGGGCGGGACCCTCCCCGTCACGATCGTCAACGCCAGCGGTTCCTACGCCACGAGCAACGTGTGGGTGCACGTCGTCGGGACCAACCTGACGACGAACGTGCAGGGCCACGTCGAGCCGAACGGCACCTTCGTCCCCGCGAGCACGGGCGACAACGGTGCCGACGGGACCGCCGCCTACGGGGTGCCGCTCAGCGAGGCGGGCACCGTGAACCTGCCTGTGGACGGCCTCTCGGGTCGGATCTACCTGTCCCTCGGTCAGCGGCTGCCGTTCCGGGTCGTCGACACCGCCGGTGGCCCGGGCATCGTGCACCCCGCGGGCTGGGTGGACAGCGACCCGTCGTTCGGCATCCTCCACGACTTCTTCGAGTTCACGTGGCAGAACGGCGCGATGTACTGCAACTCCACGCAGGTCGACATGTTCAGCGTGCCGATCTCGATCGCACTGCAGGGCCAGGGCAGCCAGACGGTCGGGGCCGTGCGGAGCGGGGGTCGCGCGAGCTTCTTCGACACGATGCGGAACACCGACGGCTTCGCGGGCCTCGTCGTCGGGGACACCCGGGTGATCGCGCCGAGCCACGGCATCGAGAGCGGCCGGTTCAGCGCGAACTACCTCGACGGGTACATCGCCGACGCGTGGAACGCCTACACCGGCCGCGACCTGACGGTGGACGCGAACGGGCAGACCTACCAGCTCCGGACCAACGGCAGCACGCTCACGGCGACCCAGGGCGGCGCCCAGAAGGCGTCGTTCCAGCTGCCGTCGACGCAGGACGTGCTGTTCTGCAACGGGAACCTCTCGGCGCCGAACGACGGCGTCAGCGGCCCGATCGCCGCGGTGCTCGGGGCGGCACTCAACCGCACGACGATGCGGGACTTCGCGACGCAGCCCACCACGGACCCGTCGACGTTCTACCGACAGCCGCAGACGAACCACTACGCGGGCGCCCTGCACGACATCCACACCGACGGCAAGTCCTACGGCTTCGCGTTCGACGACGTCGCCGGGTTCGCCAGCTACATCCAGGACGGTGCCGCCACGAGCGTCACCCTGACGATCGAGGCGCTCTCATGACCCGCGCGACGACACGGACCCACGCGACGACACGGACCCACTCGACCACACGGACCCACTCGACCACAGGACGGACCGCAGCGCGGTCCACGGGACAGCAGCCGGGCCTCCAGTCCGACACCCGACCCGCGATCGCGCGCCGGACAGCCTGGAGGCGCGCAGCAGTCGCGCTCATCGGCTCGGCCGCCGTCGTGGCCGGCTCCGTCACCGCGTTCGGCGGGATCGCTGTCGCACCGGCGAGCGCGGCGAGCGCCACCGCCCCGGACTTCGGGCCGAACGTGACGATCCTCGACCCGTCCATGTCGACGGACCAGGTCAACGCAGCACTCGCGGCGGCCTCGGGCGAGAGCGAGTTCTCGACGAACCGACACGCGATCCTGTTCAAGCCCGGCTCCTACGGCAGCGCCGCAGGTCAGGACGACCCCTCGACCGCGACCGGCATCGTCAACGCGAACGTCGGGTACTACGAGACCGTCGCGGGCCTCGGCAGCTCCCCGACCGACGTGCACATCAACGGGAGCATCCACGTCGAGCCGGTGCAGGGCAACGCCGCCGCGCCGTGGGAGGCGCAGGACCCTGGGTCGCTCGTGAACTTCTGGCGCTCGATGAGCAACGTCCAGATCAACCCCATCCAGCGACCGGTCGGCGACGACGCGAGCCGGCAGAACCCGGAGGGCGCGACCGACGCGCACCAGATGCGCTGGGCGGTGTCCCAGGCGGCCCCGCTCCGCCGTGTCGACATCCAGGGCGGCCTCACCCTGTTCGGCCGGTACGGTGCGTTCGCGAGCGGCGGGGTGCTCGCCGACTCGCGCGTGTCCGGACAGGTCGTCTCGGGGTCGCAGCAGCAGTGGTTCACGCAGGACTCCTCGCTCGGCTCGTGGAACGGCGCCGTCTGGAACCAGGCGTTCACCGGTACGACCGGCGCCCCGGCGTCGTCGTGGCCGTCGTCCCAGGACCAGGCGTCGACCGTGCTGCCGTTCACGAACGTCGCGCAGACCCCGATCACCCGGGACGCGCCGTTCCTGACGGTCGGGAGCGACGGCGTGTACTCGGTGTTCGCCCCGGCGGCCCGCACGAACAGCTCCGGGGTGAGCTGGACCGGGGACCAGGCGGGACGTTCGATCCCGATCACGGACTTCTTCATCGCGCACCCGGGCGACTCCGCGGCGACGATCAACGCGGCGCTCGACAGCGGCAAGGACCTACTCCTGACACCCGGCGTGTACGGCGTCGACCAGGCGCTGCACGTGTCGCACGACGGCACCGTGGTGCTCGGCATGGGTATGGCGACCCTCGTCCCCACGGCCGGGAACGCCGCCGTCACGACCGGTGACACCACGGGCGTGCAGCTCTCCGGCATCACGGTCGACGCCGGGGCGCAGCGCTCCGCCATCCTCGTGCAGGTGGGCTCGTCCGGTGCGACCCGTGCCGACGCGAGCGACCCGACGACCCTGACCGACGTGTTCGTCCGCGTCGGCGGACCGCACGCGGGCAGCACAGGTACCGCGATCGAGGTGGACAGCCCGCACACGCTCCTCGACGACATCTGGTCGTGGCGCGCGGACCACGGCACCGGGGTCGGCTGGACGCAGAACACCGCGGACACCGGGCTCGTCGTGAACGGGTCGGACGTCACGGCGCTCGGGCTGTTCGTCGAGCACTTCCAGAAGGACCAGGTGATCTGGAACGGGAACGGTGGGCGGACGATCTTCTTCCAGTCCGAGATGCCCTACGACCCGCCGTCGCAGAGCGCCTGGATGGACGGATCGACGAACGGGTACGCGAGCTACGTCGTGTCGCCGGGCGTGACGAGCCACGACGCGACCGCGCTCGGGGTGTACTCGTTCTTCCGGGACTCCCCGGTGTCCTCGGAGAACGCCATCACGGTGCCGAACACCTCCGGCGTGACGCTCACCCACATGGTCACGCGCTACCTCAACGGCGGTGGCGGGATCACCCACGTGGTGAACGGCCAGGGCGGCACGGCGAACGGGTCCGTCGCGACGCAGTACCTGGCGGCGTACTCGGGGTAGGGGCGGGACGGGGCGGGCGCGATGCGGCAGCGGCGCGCGCACTCGCCGTCCGATCGTGAACACCGTCTCCGCTCACGAACACCGCCGTCCGCTCGTGAACACCGCGATCCGGCGGACACACCCTGATCTGGGTGTGTCCGCCGGATCTGCGTGTTCACGAGCCGGGCACCGCCGCCCGGCCCGCCCTACTTCGCCGACCCGTAGTCGTCGACGACCGCGACGCTCAGCGGGAAGTCGACCGGGAACGACCCGAACAGCAGGCGCCCGGCGTCGGCCGCGGCCGCCTCGACCTGCGACACCACCCACGCCGCATCGGCCGACGGCGTGTGCACCATGATCTCGTCGTGCAGGAAGAACACCAGGTGCGGTCCGTCCTGCACGGGCCCCGGCCACCGCGCCGCGAGCCGGGTCCTGAGCCCCGCCATCCACGACAGCGCCCACTCTGCGGCACTCGCCTGCACCACGAAGTTCCGGGTGAACCGCCCCCAGCTCCGGCCCCGGGAGCGTGCCGCCCGCTCGAGCGCCGGTGACCCGTCCGCCGAGTACGCGAGGGCCTGGGCGTCGAGCCAGTCCCGCCCCGGCGACGGCGAGGTCCGTCCGAGCCGCGAGCGGACGAGCTCCCCGCGCTCCCCCGCCCGTGCCGCGGACTCCACGAGCGCGAGGGCCCGGGGGTACTGCCGCGCCAGCCGTGGGACGAGTCGCCCGCCCTCACCCTGCGTCGCCCCGTACATCGCGCCGAGCATCGCGCCCTTCGCCTGCTGTCTGGTCTCGACGGCGCCGGAGGACACGATCCCGTCGTAGAGGTCCCGCCCCCGCCCGGCCTCCGCCATCTGCAGGTCTTCGGACAGAGCCGCGAGCACACGGGGTTCGAGCTGCGCGGCGTCCGCGACGACGAGCTTCCACCCGGGGTCGGCGATCACCGCGGACCGGATCTGCTTCGGCAACTGCAGCGCACCGCCGCCACTCGTCGCCCAGCGTCCCGAGACGACCCCGCCGACGACGTAGTCCGGATGCAAGCGGCCGCCGTCGATCCACTCGTCGAGCCACGTCCAGCCGTTCGCCGTGAGGAGTCGGTAGAGCCGCTTGTACTCCAGGAGCGGCTCGATCGCGGGGTGCTCGAGCTTCGCGAGCTCCCACTTGCGCGTCGACTCGACGACGAGGCCGGCGCGGCGGAGCGACCGCAGTACGTCCGAGGGCGAGTCCGGGTTGAGCTGCGGATCGTCGAGCGCCGTGCGCAGGACGTCGGCGAGCGCATCGAGGCGCCGCGGTCGGACGCCGTAGGGCACGCGGGGACCGAGGGCGTCCTCGAGGAGCGCCTCGTGCACGTCGGCCCGCCACGGGAGCCCGGCGAACCGCATCTCGGCGGCGATGAGCGCCCCCGCGGACTCGGCGGCCAGCAGGAGCCGGAGCGCGCCGGGGTCGTCGGACCCGGCGACGGCGTCGAGCTGGGAGCGGAACTCGACGAGCGCGCGGTCGTCAGTCGCGCCTCCAGTCCGTCCGTCCTGATCCGTTCCGGACGGGAGCGGGTCGTCGAAGAGCGACTCGTCGAACAGCGCGTCCGGTCGCGGCGCGACGAGCGGCTCCGCGGCCGCGTCCCACGGGCCGTCCGGCGACGTCGCGAGCGCGGACCGCGCGGCGGCGAGCGCCGTCCGGAGGATCCGGTGACCCAGGCGCAGGTCGACGCACCGTGCGACCCGCCCGCCTGCGGCGAGCACCGCCGGGTACCAGCGGTTCGTGTCGTCCCAGACCCAGCGGACGCCGGGACCCTCCAGTTCCGCGACGACGGACGGGAGGCTCGCAAGGGTCGTCCGCATCGGCGCACCGTCCGGCTCCCCCGCGTCCGTCAGCCGTCGGACGAGGACGCCGGCGCCGGTGCCGGAGCCGGAGCCGGAGCCGCCGGGGCTGCTGCTGGTGGCGCTGCTGCCGCTGCTCGCGGCGCCGCTGCCGCTGCTCGCGGCGCCGCTGCCGTCGATGCGGTCCAGGACGATGTGCACGGGGTCGATCCTCCCGCATGCCGGTCGCGGTCGACGATCCGTGGCCCGTCGTTGCGGATCTCGAAGAGTGAGTGTACAGTCACTCACATGCCGATCAGCCTCTCCACCGCCGATGCCCGACGCCACACAGCGGTCGACAGCGCGATCACGGAGTTCGCACGGACCGGGTACATCGGCACACCCGTGACACGGGTCGCATCGGCCGCCGGGATCTCGCCGGCCTACGTGTTCAAGCTGTTCCCCCGGAAGGAGGAGCTGTTCGTCGCGGCCCTCGACCGGTGCTTCGAGCGGATCATCGACGCCCTGACTGCCGGCGCTGCCTCGGCGGCACCCGATGCCGATGGCGACGCGGTGCTGTACACCATGGGCGGGGCGTACGCCGAGCTCATCGCCGACCGGTCGCTCCTCATGCTCCAGGTGCACGCGCAGTCCGCGGCCGACGTGCCGGAGATCGGCGATGCACTCCGGCGCGGACTCGCCCGGGTGACCACGTTCGCCAAGGAGCGGTCCGGCGGCAGTGACGACGCCGTGCAGCGGTTCGTCGCCTACGGCCAGCTCTGCCATCTCATCGTGACGACCGACCTCGATGCCGAACCGCACGCGGCGACCGCGTGGGCGGGCATCCTGACGGCGGGTTTCCGTCACCCCTGACCGCTCGCCGACGGCCGGCCCGCTCGCCCCACGGCCTGACCACTAGCCCGACGGCCTGACCACTCGCCCGACGGCCGGCCCGCTCGCCCGACGGCCGGCCCGCTCGCCCGACGGCCGGCCCGACCCGACCGGCGGCCGGGCCCGACCACCCCTTCATCAGCCCGGTGCGACCCGCACTGGCATCTCCCCCAGTAAGTGACCAAACACTCATGTCTTGGAAGGAACCACCATGACCGACACCACCGTCCACGAAGTCGTCCTGCGACACCTCTCCACACCCACCGAGCTGCACGTCACGGAGGGCACACGCGGCGCTCCGGCGGTCGGCCAGGCGATGATCCGCGTCGAGGCGACCGGCATCTCGTTCGCGGAGCGCTCGATGCGCCGCGGCCGTTACCCCGGACAGCCGGCGTTCCCGTTCGTGCCCGGCTACGACCTCGTCGGCACGGTCCTCGGTGTCGGGGCGGCCGCGGACGACGACCTCGTCGGGCAGCGTGTCGCCGTCGCGACGAAGACCGGAGGGTGGGCGACGCACGCCGTGGTCGATGTACACGACGTGGTCCCCGTGCCGGACGGTGTCGAGGCGGCGGACGCGGAGACGATGATCGTCAACGGCATCACCGCGTGGCAGATGCTGCACCGGAGCGCGAGGGTCCGCCGGGGCGGGACGGTCCTGGTGCACGGCGCGAGCGGCGGGGTCGGCACCGTCCTGGTGCAGCTCGCGACGCACGCGGGCATCCGGGTGATCGGCACCGCCGCACCCCGGAACCACGACGCGCTCCGGCAGCTCGGTGTCGAACCGGTCGACTACGCCACGCCGGACCTCGTCGGAGCGGTCCGCGCCCTCGCCCCGGACGGAGTCGACGCGGTGTTCGACCACGTCGGCATCGAGAGCATGCGACGCTCGTGGTCGCTCCTCGCCCGTGGCGGGGCCCTCGTGGCGTACGGGACGGCGACGGAGCTGGAGTCCGACCGGTCGGTGGCGTCGGTGTTCGCGGAGCTCATCGGCCGCATCGCACTGTGGACGGTGTTGCCGAACGGTCGCCGCGCCTCGTTCTACGACTTCTGGGGCGGCAAGCGGCTCCGCCCCGCGGCGTTCCGGAAGCGCCAGCACCAGGACCTCGCGGCCGTGCTGGGCCTCCTCGCGGAGGGGGCGATCGTGCCCGCGGTCGCTGCTCGGTTCCCGCTCGAGGAGATCTCGTCCGCGGTGGAGCTCGCCGAGTCCGGGACGATCCGCGGCAAGGTGGTGCTGGTGCCGTGAGCCGGGCGGCTCGCACCAGTCCCCGCGCATGGCGCCGAGCCCGGCGCATCGCACCACGGATCACCCCTGGTGTGATGCGCCGAATGGGGTGCCTCGCGTCAAGCCTGCCCGGCCACGCGCAGCCCTCAGCGGGGCCGCAGCCCGTCCACCACGACGTCGAGCACCCGGCCGCGCTGCCCCTCGACGCCCACCCCGGCCGTCGCCAGGAACGACCCGAGGATTATGCTCGTCGCCACGCCTGCGTCGACGTCCGCTCGGAGCGTGCCGTCCGCAGCCCCGGCGGCGAGGAACGCCCCGAGCACCCCGTGGATCCTCGCGCGGGTGTCCGTCCCGGCGATCACCCCGGACGCGACCGCCTGCTGGAACGCCTCGGCCATCCCGTGCTTCGTCGCGAAGAACGTCGCGTACCGGTCGATCCAGTGCCGGAGCGCGACGTCGGCACGGTGCTCCCGTAGCAGGGCCTCGGCGAGCGCGACCACCTCGTCGAGCTCCGAGTGGTAGACCGCCTCGACGAGGTCCTGCCGGGTCGGGAAGTTCCGGTAGAGCGTGCCGACACCGACCCCGGCCCGGCGGGCGAGCGCGTCGAACGTGACGTCCCCCTCCCCCGCCGCGAACGCATCGCGGGCGGTCTCGAGCAGCGTCGCCCGGTTGCGTGCGGCGTCAGCGCGAAGGGACAAAGTGGAGGACCCTCCGGTTCGAGGTGTACGGTGTCATCGAAACGGAGGTCCCTCCGCTTCGCAGACAAGTACACCACGACCGGAGTCATCGATGTCGACCACGACCACCACTGCGTCCCTCGCCGGCCGCACCGTCGCCCGCATCGGGTTCGGCGCGATGCAGCTCGAGCGGCACCACGACACCCCCGATGCCGGTGTCGCCGTCCTCCACCGAGCGCTCGAGCTCGGCGTCGACCACATCGACACCGCCGACTTCTACGGGAACGGTTTCGTCAACGACCTCATCCGACGGGCCGTCTCCGCGGACGCCGGTGTGATGATCGTCTCGAAGGTCGGTGCGGTGCCGGACCCCGGCGGCGAGTTCCCGCTCAGGCCGGCACAGCGCCCCGAGGAGCTCCGCGCCGCCGTGCAGGACAACCTCCGCGGACTCGGGCTCGACACCATCCCCCTCGTGAACCTCCGTCGCCTCGAGGTGGGGCCCGGACTGGCGGCACAGGGCGACCAGGTCGTGGCCGTCGACGACCAGCTCGCCGAGATGGCGGCCATGCGCGACGAGGGCCTCATCGGCGCGATCGGTCTGAGCGCCGTGACCACCGAGACGCTCCGCCACGCACTGCCCGTCGGGATCGCGTGCATCCAGAACCCCTACAACCTGCTCGACCGCCGGTTCGAGGACATGCTCGACCTCTGCGTGCGCGAGGACATCGCCTGGGTGCCGTTCTTCCCGCTCGGGTCGGCGTTCCCCGGCATGCCGAAGGTCACCGACGACCCCACGGTGATCGCCGCCGCGGAGCACACGGGCGCGACGCCGTCGCAGGTCGGCCTGGCGTGGCTCCTCGACCACACGCCGAACACCCTGCTCATCCCCGGCACCGGCAGCGTCGGCCACCTCGAGGAGAACATGTCGATCGCCGACGTGCACCTCGAGACAGCGTCGAGGATCGCGCTCGATGCCGTCGGCGCCGCCTCGACCACCGAGCCGATCCACCCGCCGACCTGGCCCCGCGACGAGCGCTGACCGGCTACCGTCGGGCACATGACCGACGACGACGTCCAGCCGAGCCCCCGGACGAGCATGAACACGGACGGACCGATCCGGTACACCGTGGTCGGCACCGGCTGGCGGTCACAGTTCTTCCTCTGCATCGCCCGGGCGCTGCCCGACACGCACGTCGTCGCCTCGGTCGTGACCCGCGACCCGGACGCCTTCGACCGCACCACGGTCGGGGAGCACGTCCCGGTGGTGTCCGGTCTCGAGCGGGCGATCGCCGCGGGACGACCGGACTTCGTGATCGTCAGCGTCCCCCGCGCGGTCGCGCCGGAGATCATCCGCGAGTCCGTCCGCCTCGGGGTGCCGGTCCTCACCGAGACACCGCCCGCCGCCGACATCGACGGGCTCCGCGCCCTCTGGCAGGACGTCGGCGAGCAGGAGCTCGTCCAGGTGGCCGAGCAGTACCCCTCCTACCCCGGCCACGCGGCGCGACGGGCGCTCGTCGAGCAGGGTGTGATCGGCACGCCGCACGACGTCCAGGTCTCGTCGACGCACGACTACCACGCTGTCGCGCTCATCCGTTCGCTGCTCGGGAGCCGTGCGCCGGGTTCCGGCCCGGTCGCCGTCACCGCACATCGGAGCGAGTTCCCGCTGGCCGACCCGCAGGACCGCGGCGGCTGGACCGGGCAGGCCGACCCGGTGCCGAGCGGGCAGCTCCGCGTGCACCTCGACCTCGGCGACGGGCGCACCGGCCTCCACGACTTCACCGACAACCAGTGGCACAACCCGCTCCGGCACCGGCGGGTCGTCGTCCGGGGCAGCCTCGGCGAGATCAGCGACGACCGTGCCGTGCACCTCGTCGACCCGCGGACCGTGGTGGACTCCGAGCTCGTCCGTCGGCAGATCGGCGTGGACCTCGACCTCGACGGGGCCGACCTCGACCACATCCAGTTCGAGGGCCGTGTCGTCTGGCGGAACCCCTGGGTCGGTGCGCGGTTCATGGACGACGAGATCGCCACCGCGACGCTCCTCCACGAGACCGGCCGGTGGGCACGGGGGCTCACGGCGGGCCCGTACCCACTCCGCGAGGGCCTCCAGGACGCCGCTGTCGCACTCGCCTTCGCCGAGTCCGCAGCGACGGGCACCACCGTGACCGTCGCGCCGGAGGCCTGGACCGCCTGACGCGCCGCGGGAGCCACCACCTGTCGGACTGGAGGCACGGTGTGGCCCCGCCCCGTCCCTCCAGTCCGGAACGTCGTCGCGTCCGCACCGCGGATGGCCACACCCTCGCCGCATCGCACCACTGTTGACCGGTGGGGTGATGCACCAAAGGCAGGGTGACGCACCAGAGGTGGGGTGATGCACMCAAGRTGGGGTGAYGCACCCAAGGTGGGGTGACGCACCCAAGGTGGGGTGACGCACCCAAGGTGGGGTGACGCACCCAAGGTGGGGTGACGCACCCAAGGTGGGGTGACGCGCTAGGACTCGGTCTCGCCGCTCGTCCCACCGCCCGGACGCACCGCCGCCGTGTCCGCGACGTCGATCCGGGTGATGCCGTCACCGCGGTCCTCGGTCGTGATCCGCGGGGCCGCGTCCGACTCCACCGCCTTCGGCGCTCGGGTCAGCTCGTCGTGCCGCCGCTCCTCGAACGTCATGTCCACGCCGTCGTCCGTCGTCATGGCCCCGACGGTACCCGTCGGCCCCAACGCACGGACCACGGACTCCTCAGAGACCGGTGGTCCGCCGGAAGAAGGCTTCCGCCGCATCGCGTGCCTTCGCGGTCGGTGCCGTCGCCGCGCCGTCGAAGCGAGCCTCGGCCAGCGCCAGCTCCTCACGGACGAAGTCCTCGAGGACCGAGGGTCGGTCACCGGTCCCGAGTTCCCGCGTCAGGGACTTCCGGGCGACGAGCTCATCAGCGGCGGCGAGCGTCCGGTCGTCCACCTGCGCCTCGTGGAGCAGCGTCGCCAGGTCCATCGGCGGGACGGCCGACCCCTCGTGGACACGCATCCAGCGGAGCGCGGCGGCAGGCCGGAGCACGTAGAAGAACCGTTTCAGCGGCGCCCCTGGAGCGGCCTGCAGGCGTTGCGCCCGTGCGACGTGCAGGTAGTGCCGACCGATCTTCGCCGGGTCGGCGACGGCGTCCGCGAGTGCGAGGAGCTCGTCCCGGAACGCCGGGTCGCCGCGGTACACGATCGGCGATCGGAGCCACTCCACGACCGTCGCGTTGCCACCGACGAGCAGGCGCAGGGTCTTCGCGAGGTCCCACCCGTTGACGTCGAACACGGCGTCGAGCGGCGTCTCGATCACGTCACGCGGCGGCCAGAGCGCCGCGTAGTCCGACGGTCGTCGCAGGAAGAAGAAGCGGCAGTCGTAGTCACTGTCCGGCGAGGGGAACCCCCACGCGCGGCTCCCGCTCTCGATCGCCCACGGGATGACGACGTCGTGGTCGCGCTCGACACCGTCGAGCCGCTGGTCGATGGCCGACACGACGTCGGAGTCCAGTGCGTCGGGGACGGATCGCAACGAGGACACTCGGGAGGCCATGCTCGAGCGTACCGCCGCGCCACCCAGGTCGGGGCTCCTACGCTGGTCCGATGCCCACGAACAGCAGCACACAGATCCAACTCGTCGCCCGCCCCGACGGGTGGCCCACCCACGACGACTTCCGCACCGTGACCGTCGACCTCCCCGAACTCGGCGCCGACGAGGTCCGCGTGCAGAACGAGTTCATCTCCGTCGACCCGTACATGCGCGGCCGGATGAACGACGTCCGCAGCTACGTCCCACCGTTCGCCCTCGGCGAGACGATGACCGGCGCCGCGGTCGGTCGGGTCGTCGAGTCCACCTCGGACGCGCACCCGGTCGGTGCTCTCGTCACCCACCAGCAGGCGTGGCGCGACGTCGCCCAGGGTCCCGCGGCCGGGTTCCGCGTCGTCGAGGACATCCCGGGCGTTCCGTCGTCGGCGTACCTCGGCATCCTCGGCGTCACCGGCTTCACCGCCTGGCTCGGGCTCACCGAGATGGCTGCGCTCCGCTCCGGCGACGTGGTGTTCGTGTCCGGTGCAGCCGGCGCCGTCGGGTCGGCGGTCGGCCAGATCGCGAAACTGCTCGGCGCCTCGCGGACGATCGGGTCCGCGGGCGGTCCGGAGAAGGTCGCTCACCTCACCGACCGCTACGGCTACGACGTCGGCCTCGACTACCGGGCAGCCCCGATCCGCGAGCAGCTCGTCGCCGCGACCGGCACCACGAACGGCGACGGGATCGACGTCTACTTCGACAACGTCGGCGGGGACCACCTGGAGGCCGCGCTCGAGGTCTTCAACGACGGCGGGCGCGGCGCGATCTGCGGCGCGATCTCCGCCTACAACGAGACCGGCCGGGCCCCGGGACCGGACAACATCGGGAACCTCATCACCCGTGCCCTGACGCTCCGTGGGTTCACGATCGGCGCGTACCTCGACCGGTTCCCGGAGTTCGCCGCCGCGATGGGGCCGTGGCTCGCGGAGGGCGACGTGGTGTTCGACGAGACGGTCCGCGACGGCGTCGAGAACACCGTCGACGCGTTCCTCGATCTCATGCGCGGTGCGAACACCGGCAAGATGGTCGTCGCGATCTGACCGGCCGCCGGTCTGCAGACCGGCACCGCGACGGACGGGAGGCGCGGTTCCAGCTGGCACCGTCCCTCCAGTCCGTCTCGTGGCCGCGTCCGCGACCTCCGGCCCTACGGGATCAGACGCTCGGCGCGGTACCGCTCGAAGAGCGCCGTGAACGAGTCGAGGGTGCGGTGGTGCTCGGTGAAGCCCGCGAGTCGGCTCTTCGACATGTCCGTGAGGACCTCGATGTCACGGCCGAGGTCCGCGTCGGTGTGCCACCACGAGGCGAGCCGCGAGAGATCGGGTTCGACGAGTCCGTGCTCGGCCACGATCTCGGCCCACACCGGACCGGCGTCGACCATCTGCTCCTCGAGCGGACGAGGGGCGGTGTCGAACCCCTCCGGCTCGACGCCGAGGTCCGCCGCGATCCGGGGCCACATCCACCGCCAGCGGAAGACGTCGCCGTTCGCGGTGTTGAACGCCTGGTCCGCACCCTCGGGAGTCGTCGACGCCCAGACCATCTGGTCTGCGAGGAGGGTGGCGTCGGTGACGTCGACGAGCCCGTTCCACTGCGTCGCACTGCCCGGGAACACGAACGGCCGCCCGAGGTGCTTGCAGATCGCAGCCTGGACGGCGAGCGTCAGGCCCATGTTCATCGCGTTGCCGACCGCGTAGCCGAGGACGGTGTGCGAGCGGTGCACCGACCACGTGAACCCCTGACGTTCGGCCGCCGCGAAGAGCTCGTCCTCCTGCGCGTAGTAGAAGTTGTCGACGTCGAGGCGCGGTTCGTCCTCGTGGAACGGGGTGTCCGGCATCGGCCCCTGCCCGTACGCCTCGAACGGACCGAGGTAGTGCTTGAGTCCGGTCATCAGCGCGGCATGCTCGACCGGCGCGTGCGACAGGGCGGCCAGCAGGTCCCGCACCATCCCGCCGTTGACGCGGATGTTCTCCGCCTCGGTGTCCTGCCGCGCCCATGCGGTGAAGAACACGTGCGTCGGGTGTTCGTCCGCGAGGGCCTCGGCCAGTGCCGTCGCGCTCGTGAGGTCCGCCGAGACCTGGCGGAGGCCGGAGCGCTCCGGGCCCGGGCGCCGGGACAATGCCGTGACGGACCACCCGTCTGCGAGGAGCCGGTCCACGATCGCACCCCCGGCGATGCCGGTGGCACCGACGACGAGTGCGGAGGGCCGGGCTTCGGTGTCTGTCATGCCTCCAGCGAACCACCGGTCGACTGGTGTGCCGCCGGGTGTGCGTGCACCCGGGCGAGGCGCGGACACGGGACCGGGTGCCGCGCGGCTGGTCCGATCCGCCGGTCGTTCCGGCCGCTGGTCCGATCCACTGGTCCTTCCGGCCGCTGGTCCGCTCCGCCGCCTGGTTCAGGCCTCGGCGTGCATCGCGGCGATGTCGCGGTAGCGGCGGGCGTTGCTCGCGATCGAGGCCCGTTCGTCCTCGGTCAGCGCACGCCGGACCTTGCCAGGGACACCCGCCACGAGGGAGCCGTCCGGCACCATCGTGCCTTCGAGCACGACGGTCCCTGCGGCGACGAGGGACCCCGCCCCGATGACCGCGCCGTTCAGCACGGTGGCGTTCATCCCGATGAGGGCGCCGTCGCCGATCGTCGCGCCGTGGATCACCGCGTTGTGACCGACCGAGACGTCACGCCCGATCGTCGTCGGGAAGCCCTCGTCGACGTGCACGACGACGTTGTCCTGCAGGTTCGACCCCGCACCGAGGTCGATCAGCGCGAACTCGGCACGGAGCACGGCGCCGTACCAGACACTCGCATGAGGACCGATCCGGACCGCGCCCGCGACGGTCGACGTGGTCGCGACGAACGCGGACGGATCGATGGCGGGGACCCGGTCGGGGCCGAGTGAGACGAGGGTTCCGCGCTGCATGTGCTCAGACTACGAGCACCGGCACGATGCGCGGGCCGTCTCTCCGGAACCGACCTGACCCGTACCCTCAGAGTTCGACGACGTCGGCGTCCGGAGCGTTCTTCTTGACGGACTCGATGCCGTTCTTGGCGCTCGCCTTGGAGGAGTAGCCCTCCGAGATGGCGATGGTCTCGCCGTTCCCGGCCTTGAGGCGGAAGCGGTACTCGCCCTTGCCGTCCTGGTAGATCTCGAACTTGCCGGCCATTGTGTCTCCGATCGTCGAACCTGCTGCACGGCCCCTCGCCGCACGATCGCAGCGTATTGGACGAGCACCCCGACGCGGAAGGACCGGATCGGGTCTGTGGAGAACGGTCACGACCGGACGGGAGCGGTCCCGACCCGCTCCGACCAGTGTTCTCCCGTGTCGAGGATCGCCCGAAGCCCTGCCTGCAGCCGCCCGACCGGTTCGGCCGTCCGCATGTCGGAGACGCTCGTGCCGAACACGAACTTGGCGATCGATGCGTCGCCGTCCGTGCTCGCCGACCCGTCCGTGCTCGCCGACCCGTCCGTACTCGCCGACCCGTGCGACGCTGCCGCCGGGGGCACCAGCGTGAACCGATCCGCGAAACGGACGAGGTTCGCCCGAGGACCGAGGACATCGGTGAGCCGCGGGTCGAGCAGCCACGAGTCGCAGGTCCACCAGCGGGCCCGCGCACCCCACAGCTGTTCGAGGACCGCCGGGGCCGCGGTGAACGCAGCGTCGCATGCATCGGGATCCAGCGGGCCGAGCTCCGGGATGTGCACGCCCCACCCCTGCTCGCCGTCCGGGCGCCCCGGAGCCTGGCCCGGGCGTTCGAACTGCAACCGTCCGACCGTCACGACGGACCCCGTCGCCACAGCCGCCAACCAGTCGGCGCCCGTGCCACGCAGTCCGTAGGTGGCGATCTTCCGTGGTACGTCCGCCATCGAGCGCCACGCGTCCGACTCGGACACCCCGCGGCCGATCATCCACTCCACGGTCGTCGGCATGACCTCCACGAGTGCCGCAGCCACCAGGGGATCGGAACCCGCCGCAGCCGACGAATCGAGGGCCGCCTCCGGTACCGGACCCGCACCGACGGCGGCAGCGAGGGTCGCGACCAACGCGCACCGCGCCTCCAGTCCGTGTGGATCCGATGCTGCCGACGCGGCGTCGACCATCGGGCGGAGGACGGCGTCCGTCCGCGACTCGACCGCCTGCAGGCGGTCGAGCACGGTCGACGTCGACATCACTTGAGCCCGGACGAGGCCAACCCGTCGATCACGCGTCGCTGCAGCACCACGAACATGATGAGCACCGGCGCCATCGCGAGGAGGCTCGCCGCCATGAGCACCGGGTAGTCGATCGTCCGGTCACCCGAGAGCGTCGCGAGCCCTGCGGCGAGCGGCATGTCCTCGGCCCTGGTCGACACGACGAGCGGCCAGAGGAGCTCGTTCCAGGAGAACAGCACCGTCGTGATCGCGAGCACGCTGATCGACGGACGAGCGAGCGGCAGCATGATCCGCCAGAACGTCTGGAACGGGTTCGCGCCGTCCACACGCGCGGCCTCCTCGAGCTCGGTCGGCATGTTGAGGAACGCCGTCCGCATCAGGAAGGTCCCGAACGCCGAGAAGAGACCCGGTGCCACGATGCCCATGATCGTGTCGAGCCAGCCGAGACCCTGCACGATCTGGTACTGCGAGATGAGGTACACCTGGCTCGGGACCAGGAGGATCGACAGGACGATCCCCAGCAGGATCACCCGGCCCTTGAACCGCATCCGTGCGAACGCGTACCCGGCGAGCGTGCACAGGACGATCTGGGCGATGGTCCGGATGATCGTGATGAGGACGGAGGTCCAGAGCTGGTGCAGGAACGGCAGCCGCTCGAACACCTGGACGTAGTTGTCCCACTGCAGGGTGCCCGGCCAGAACGTCGGCGTGACGGACTGGACCTGCGCGTTCGTCGACAGCGACATGATGATCTGCCAGAGGAACGGGAACGCCATCAGGAACCCGCCGACGCCGAGCACCACGTGGATCAGCGCGTGCGACCCACCCCGATGCCCCGGGCGTCGCCGGGACCGGACCCCCGATCCCGCTGCCGAGCGCCGCGCGGCGTCTCGTCCGGCGGCTGTCCTGCCGATGCCGCGTGCCGGCACTGTTCCCGTCGGACTAGCCATTGTCGACCCACCTCCGCTGGACTCGGAACTGCACGAGCGTGACGATGCCGATGAGCACGAAGATGGCCATGGCGATCGCAGCGGCGAATCCCTTGTCGTTGTTGATGAAACCTGCGCTGTAGAAGTAGAAGACGAGCGACATCGTCTTCGGGATCACCGGGTTCGTGCTGCCGAGCAGGGCGTAGAGCAGATCGAACAGCTGGAAGCTCGAGATCGTCGTGATGATGACCACGAAGAAGATGCTCGGCGCCAGCATCGGCACGGTGATCGAGCGGAACTGCCGGCTCCGCGTGGCGCCGTCGAGCTCGGATGCCTCGTAGAGCTCCGGGGGGATGTCCTTGAGACCGGCGCCGAGGATGATCATCGAGAACCCGAGCGACGACCACAGACCGACGATCGCGACGGCGACCAGTGCGAACCCGGGCGTCGAGATCCAGTACGGCCCCTGCACGCCGAACAGTCCGATGAACCAGTTGAGGATCCCGAAGTCACCGTTGTAGATGATCCGCCAGACGAGGGCGACCGCCGCGGGCATGGCGACGTACGGCAGGAAGAACAGCACCCGGTAGAACTGCGCGAACCGCAGCCCCGGGGTGTTCAGCAGGCTCGCCAACCACACCGCGATCGGTATGCCGAGCAGCACGATCGCGGTGTAGATCAGGGTGTTGACGAGCGACTGGTAGAACTGCGGATCCGTGAAGAGCTGCACGTAGTTCGCGAGGCCCGTGAACGTCGCACCGCCGAACACCCCCCAGGTGGTGAAGGAGAACCAGAAGGTCTGCAGGATCGGCCAGATGTAGAACGTGCCGACGCCGATGAGCAGCGGGAGCACGAAGAGCCACGGCCAGAGCCCGTCGGTGCGCTTGCGGGCCGGTGGGATGCCGGCGGGGTCGCCCCGCCCCGACCGGGCGCCGCGTCCGGATCGGACGGGGCGCTCGGTCGTGGACGGGACGGTGGAGGCGTCCGGGTCGGTGTCGATCGTCATACGAGGCTCACTTCTTGGCGAGTGCGGTGTCCATCTGCGACGCGAGCTGCTTCAGCACGTCGGCGACAGGCTCGGACCCGTCGAACGCGGAGGGCAGCAGGTTCGTCTCGAGGGTGTTCCAGGCCGCCGTGTTCTTGGAGACCGGCAGCGGCTCGGCGTACTCCACGGCGTCGAGGAACACCTGCAGGTCAGCGTCCGGCATCGACTTGGTGAACGCGGTCTGTGTCCCCGTGTACGCCGGGATCACGGCGCCCATGTCGCCCTGCTGCTGCTGGGCTGTCTTGCCGGCGAGGTACACCTGGAGTGCCTGCGCGGCGTCCTTGTGCTTGCTGCCCTCCGCGACCGCGTTCGTCACGCCGTGGATGACGGTCGCCTGCTTCTTGCCCTTCGGCAGCGGGTAGACGACGATGTCCTTCTCGATGTCGGTGCCCTCGAGCGCGGAGCGGAACCAGCTGCCGCCCTGGTACATCGCGAGCTTGCCCGACGTGAACCACTGGTCGGCGGTGGTGTCCGTCAGCTGCTTGATCGAGGGCGATGCGCCGGACTTGATGAGGTCCGTCCAGAACGCGATGCCCTTCTGCGCCGCAGGGGTGTTGTAGTCCGACTTGGTCCCGTCGGCGTTGATGACCTTGCCACCCGCCTGGAAGATCGTGTCGTAGTAGGTGGTCTGCCCGTCCATGCCGGCAGCGGCGCCGTAGACACCCTGCGCCTTGAGCTTGTCGGACAGCTCGGCACCGGTCTTCTGGAAGTCGTCCCAGGTCCAGTCCTTGGACGGCATCGCCACACCGGCCTGCTCGAACAGCGACTTGTTCATCCAGACGCCGATGGTGTCGAAGTCCTTCGGGACCCCGTACTGGGTGCCGTCGTACGTGTAGAGCGCATCGAGCGACTTGGAGTAGTTCGACGGGTCGATCGCGCCCGCCTTGACCTCGCCCGTGATCGGCGCGATCTTGCCGTTCGCCGCGTAGAGCTGGAAGTTCGGGCCGTTCATCCAGAAGAGGTCGGGGAGCGTGTTGCTCGACGCCTCGGTCTGCAGCTTCGTGAAGTACGTGGCGTATGGCGTGACGTCGACGTTGACCTTGATGTTCGGGTACTCCTTGTTGAACCCGGCCAGGTTGGCCTTGATGGCCTTCACCTGGTTCTGGTCCCACACCGCGTAGGTCAGGTTCGCGGAGACGTCCTTGTCCGGCTTGCTGTACGAGGAGGACGAGGAGGCGCTCGAACCGGCACTGCAGCCGGCGAGCAGGAGGGCGCCGACGGCGGCACCGACGACGCCGACGACGACGACGAGCCGTCGACCACTGCGGGACGGGGTTCGCCGTCCGGTGCTGAGGGGAGAAGCGGGCATGGCGCTGTCCTTTCGAGGGTCCGTCACGCGGGTGTGACGGACGAGGTGGGTGATGGAGCGGTGCCGGTCATGGTCGCGAAGTGCGCGATGGTGGCCGCGGGGAGGGGTGGGACGTCGATCGGGACCGAGCCGTTGCGGAGCGACCGGGCGGCGAGCGCGCCCGCGGCGACCGCGGCTCGTGCGGCGATCGGCGAGAGCGTCGTCGGGTCGCCGTCCGCCAGGTGGCGGAGGAACTCGGTCATCGTGAGGAGGTCCGCGTCGGAGTGGCCGTCCTCGACACCGTCGATCGGGTACTCGGCGTCGCCGGCGACGTCCCAGCCCCGACGGTGGTTCCAGACCTTGACGACGCCGCCGCCGGTGTCACCGATGTTCTCGAGCCGTCCCTCGGTCCCGATCACGGTGTAGTTCCGCCAGTAGTCCGGGGTGAAGTGACACTGCTCGTAGCTCGCGGTCACACCGTTGTCGAGGGTCATCATGACCATCGAGACGTCCTCGACGTCGACGACGGGGTTGAGGCCGGTCTGCTCGAGTGGCGGCCAGTTGTCGAACGAGAACCAGTCGCCCATGAGCTCACCGGACCGGTCGCGCCGGTCGGTGACCTCGCCGTAGACGGCCAGGGTGCCCATGCCGACGACGCGGCTCGTGGAGCCGCCGGCGAGCATGTGGATGACGTCGAGGTCGTGGCTGGCCTTCTGCAGGAGCAGGGAGTTCACCTTGCTCCGGTCGGCGTGCCAGTCCTTGAAGTAGTAGTCGCCGCCGTTGCCGACGAAGTGGCGGCACCAGACGGCCTTGACCTCGCCGATCTCGCCGCGCTCGATGACGTCGCGCATGAGTCGGACGACGGCGGCGTGTCGGAAGTTGTGGCCGACGTAGAGCGGCGTCCCGGACTCGACCGCCGCCTGGAGCACCGCGTCAGCGTCCTCCACCGTGATCGCGAGGGGCTTCTCGAGGTAGACCGCGATGCCGGCACGGAGCAGGTCGATCGCGATCTCGGCGTGGGTCCAGTCCGGTGTCGTGACGATCGCGGCGTCCACTGCGTCGGCCGCGATCAGTGCGCGGTGCCCGTCCACCACGAGCGCGTCCGGGTAGGCGGCGGCGGCACGGGCCCGACCCGCGTCCGACGTCTCCGCCACGGCCACGACGGCCGCGTCGACGCCGGATTCGGCCACGTGCTGCGCGATGGCAGCGCGCTGACCCATGCCGACGATGCCGACCCGGATGGTCCCGGATGGCTGCTGGTCGGTGCCCTGCTGTCCTGCGTCGGTCATCGCGCCTCCTTGCGTGATCTTGACGTACATGATGCCGAATCGATCATGAATGCACAATAAGCGATCGGAAGATCGATCACCGGATCGAGGTCGATGGTTTTACACGATCGAAACGTGACGGGCGGGTCGGGGCAACGCCGCGCCTCCAGGACGACGGATCGTCACGTCCGCCGGGACCGCAGGTGGACGGTCTGGAGGGACGACTCGCGTCCGCCGCGCGGGCGAGCGTCCGGCGGACCGCCGGGTCGCGGCGGTCGGGTCGCCGCGGTCAGGTCGCCGCTGTCGGGTGGTGGCGGTCAGGTCGCGACGACGAGCTCCACGCCCGCGGCAGCGAGCTCAGCGGCGAACGTCGAGGGCACCGGTTGGTCCGTGACGAGGACGTCGATCCGGTCGAGTGGACAGATCCTCGCGAAGGTGGCCCGCTCGAGCTTGGTCGAGTCGGCGGCGACGATCACCCTGGCACCGACGGACGCGAAGTGTCGGCTCACCTCGGCCTCGCCCTCGTGCACGGTCGTCGCGCCGTAGCGAGCACTCAGCCCGTCGACACCGAGGACGACGACGTCGAGGGCGAACTCGGCCAACGTGTTCGACACCAGGGCCCCGACGAGCTCGTAGGACTGCCGACGCGCCACACCTCCCGTCACGACGATCTTGACGTTCGCACGGACCGACAGCTCGTACCCGATGTTCAGTGCGTTCGTGACGATCGTGATGCCGTACTCGCCGTCCGCTCGGATGAACCGCTCGCTCTTGCCGAGCTCCCTGGCGACCTCGGTGGTCGTCGTACCGCCGTTCACCCCGACGGTGTCCCCCGGGTGCACGAGCCGGCTGACCGCACGGGCGATCGCGACCTTGGCGTCGGCCTGCCGCGCGATCTTGTACTGGAGCGGCAGCTCGTACCCGGTGCCGAGCGCCGCGGCACCGCCGTGCGTCCGCGTGACCAGTCGCTGTTCCGCGAGCGTCGTGAGGTCCCTACGGGCGGTCGCCGGCGAGATGTCGAGCAGATCGCTGATCTCGGCGATCGAGACGTTGCCGCGTTCGCTCACGAGTTCGAGCAGCGCGTTGAGTCGTTGTTGCGGTGTCATGAACGCTCCGGTTCCCGGTCCCCCGGCGATCTCGTCCCCCGTGATCGTGGGTCCTGGCGACCATCCTAGGGCGATCGACGAGCATGTCGATGATCGAAAATGATGATTTGGGGTCGACTCGATCACGCTCGGTCGATATAGTTCCAACCACCGATCACCGGGATCGAGCCGATCGAAAGGCCCCCATGTCCGACACCTTCGTCGCCGACGAGCTGGCATCGCAGCCGGACAGCTGGCGCACCGCAGCGGCGCTCCTGCCCTCCTTCTCCGACGTCCTCCCCCAGCCCGGCGAGCGCGTGGCCGTCGTCGGGTGCGGGACGAGCTGGTTCATCGCGATGAGCTACGCCGTCGCCCGCGAACAGGCGGGGCTCGGCGTCACCGACGCGTTCGCGGGGTCCGAGTTCCCGCTCGGGCGCACCTACGACCGCGTCGTCACCATCTCCCGGTCCGGCACCACGACCGAGATCATCGACCTGCTCGCGGCCATCACCGGAGCACCGACGGTCCTGATCACCGCCGTGCCGGACAGCCCGGCAGCCGCGGGTGCCGACCACGTCGTCGCGCTCCCGTTCGCCGACGAGCGCTCCGTCGTGCAGACCCGCTTCGCCACGACGACGCTGGCGCTCCTCCGCGCGTCACTCGGCGAAGACGTCGACGCCCTCGCGCGGCAGGCCGAGCGGGCGCTCACCATCCCGATCGACGATCTCCTCGACGCCGAACAGGTCTCGTTCCTCGGGCGCGGTCCGGCCATCGGCCTGACCTTCGAGGCCGCGCTCAAGACGCGGGAGGCCGCGCAGTTCTGGGCGGAGTCCTACCCGGCGATGGACTACCGTCACGGACCGATCGCGATCGCCCAGCCCGGCCGGCTCGTCTGGACGCTCGGTCCGGCTCCGGAAGGACTGGCGGCCGAGGTCGAACGCACCGGCGCGACCTTCGTCGACCACGACCTCGACCCGATCGCGGGTCTCGTCGTCGTGCACCGCTTCGCTGTCGCTCTCGCCGCGCAGAAGGGCCTCGACCCGGACAACCCCCGATCGCTCACCCGTTCGGTCATCCTCACCTGATCGGCGGTCGCGCATGAGTGGGCCGGCGGTCGTCGGGATCGACGTCGGCGGGACGAGCATCAAGGCTCGCTTGGTCGACCGGGACGGAATCGTGCTGGCGGAGCACCGTGCACCGACGCCTCGGATCGATCCGGCCGCGTCGGAGCTCGCCGCCACCGTCGTCGACCTCGTGGTGCGCGCCTCGGCCGATGCTGCGGAGGCCGGCATGGCGCTCGCGGCCGTCGGTGTCGTCGTACCGGGGGTGGTGGACGACCGTGCCGGGGTCGTGGTGCTCGCGGTGAACCTCGGGTGGCGCGACGTCCCCGTCCTCGCCGTGATCACGAGCGCCCTCGAAGACGCCGGGTTCGCACTCCCGGTCGCCTTCGGCCAGGACGTCCGCGCCGGTGCACTCGCTGAGGCACGCTCCGGCGCAGCCTCGGCACGCTCGGGCACGGTGTCGGCGCTGTCGGGCCCGGCATCAGTGCTCTCGGGAGTCTCGGGAGCGGCTCCGGATCACGACGACGCGATGAGCGACCGGTCCTTCGTGGGCACGGTCGCCTTCGTCCCGGTGGGTACGGGTCTCGCCTCCGCGCTCGTGGCAGACGGGGTGCTCGTCGGTGCCGGGGCCTGGAGCGGCGAGATCGGGCAGGTCGTCATCCCGTCCGGCCCACATCGTGGGAGCCGCGTCGAGGAGATCGCCTCCGCGGGCGCAGTCGCACAGCGTGCCGGCGAACAGGATGCCCGGAGCGTCGCCGATCGCGTCCGTGCCGGAGACGCTGATGCGCGTCGTGTCTGGGACGACTGCGTGGACGTCCTCGCGGATGCCCTCGCCTGGATCACCGCGGTCTCGGGCTGTACGACGATCGTCGTCGGCGGCGGCCTGGCCGAGGCGGACGATCTGCTGCTCGCACCACTCCGCGGAGCGCTGTCCGCGCGGCTCGCCGGAGTGCGGGTCCCGAGCGTCGTCCGCGCCACCCACGGGGACGCCGCCGGTGCCATCGGAGCCGCGTTCATGGCGGCCGACCTGCTCCCGGCCGGCGCGACAGCATGACCTCGACCAGCGCACGATCGGTCATCGTGGCGGACCGCATCATCGACGGATCCCCTCCCCAGGCCACCCCGGACACCAGGTGGGACCGCGTCCCGGAATGGCTCGTCGTCGGCGACGGAGTCGTCATCGACCGGGGTGTGGGCCCACTCCCCGACACGTTCGCGTCGCTCCCGAGCACGACGGTGCACGGGGTCCTCGTCCCCGGCTTCGTGGACATCCATGCCCACGGTGCGCTCGGCGCCGACTTCGCCTCGGCCTCCGTGGCGGATGCCCGTCGTGCTGCCGATCACCACCACCGGCGGGGCACGACGTCCCTCATCGCGTCCATCGCGACGGGGACGCTCACCGACACGTGCTCGGCAGTGGGACGTCTTGCCCCTCTCGTCGCCGACGGCACCCTCGCCGGACTCCATCTCGAAGGGCCCTACCTCGCACCGACCCGACGCGGCGCCCACGCCCGCGAGCTGCTCCGCACCCCGGACACGGCCGAGGTCGACGCCCTGCTCGAGGCGGCACACGGATCGATCCGGATGGTCACCCTCGCGCCTGAACTCGATGGGGCACTGACCCTCGTCGAACACCTGGTGCGCGCCGGCGTCGTCGTCGCGATCGGACACACGGACGCCGATGCCGCGACCACCCGTGCCGCGGTCGACGCCGGCGCCCGTGTCGTCACGCATCTCTTCAACGGCATGCCGCCGCTGCACCATCGCGCGCCGGGACCGGTCGGTGTCGCCCTCTCCGACGATCGCCTGCTGGTGGAGCTCATCGTCGATGGTCACCACCTCGACCCGACGGCGATCGCGGTCGTCGAGGCGGCGGCCCCCGGGCGCATCGCACTCGTCTCCGACGCGATGGCGGCGACCGGGTGCTCGGACGGGCACTACCGGATCGCTGGCTCGGACGTCATCGTCGAAGGCGGCGTCGCCGTGCTCGCCGACCGATCGTCGCTGGCGGGCAGCACCATCACCGTGTCGGACGCGGTCGTCCGCCTCCTCGCGGAGCGGACACCGTCGGACGCCGACCACCCGCCGTCGCAAGCGCAGCGCCCGCCGTCGCAAGCGCACCGCCCGCCGTCGCAAGCGCACCGCCCGCCGTCGCCCGCCTCCGCCCCGGATGCCACGGTGACCGCGCTCGCCACACTCGTCGACCGCTCGTCGGCCGCGGCGGCGCGCACCCTCGGGCTCCCGAGCGGACTCACGGTCGGCGCCCCCGCGGACGCTGTCGTGCTCGACCACTCACTCCGCCCGACGGGTGGCGTCCTCCGGAGGGGCACATGGCTGCCGTCGTCGTGATCACCCCGAACCCCGCCATCGACGTCACCTACCGTGTCGCCGAGCAGCGCATCGGCAGCACCCAACGCGTCACGGAGACCATCCGCACCCCCGGCGGCAAGGGGATCAACGTCGTGCGTGTCCTCGCGAGCCTCGGTGTCGACGCGCTGTCACTCGCGCCGCTCGGCGGTGCGTCCGGCACCTGGATGTCGGAGGCGCTCGACCGGCTCGGGATCGCACACCTCGACGCACCGATCCAGGCGGAGACCCGCTCCACCGTGACGGTCGTCGACGACCACGCCCACCCGACGATGTTCGGCGAAGCCGGCCCGATGGTCTCGGCCGCCGAGTGGGAGCACCTCGACGCCATGCTCGCTGCCGCGCTCGACGGCGCAGACGTCCTCGTCGTGTCGGGGTCGCTCCCCCACGGAGCGGACCCGTCCCTCGTCGGTCGCTGGATCCGGATCGCCCACGAGCACGGCGTCCTGACGGTCGTCGACGTGTCCGGACCGGCGCTCCTCGCCGCGGCAGACGCAGGAGCCTCGATCCTCAAGCCGAACCGTGAGGAGCTCGCCGAGGCCACGGGGATGCCCTCAGAAGAGCAGGGTGCTGCGGCACTGATCGCGCGCGGCGCCGGGACGGTCGTGGTGTCCCGTGGCGCCGACGGCATCGGTGCGCACACCCCGACCGGCGACGTCATCACCGTGCCCCCGGTGCCGGGCATCGTCGGCAACCCGACCGGAGCGGGCGATGCCGCGACGGCGGGTCTCGTCGACGCGATCGTCGGCGGAGCCGACCTCGAGTCGGCCCTCCGTCGTGCTGCCGCCGCCGGTGCCGCGGCCGTGCTCCGTCCGGTCGCCGGCGAGATCGAACTCGCCGCATTCACGCGATTCCACTCCGCTCCGATCCCCCCTGGAGGACCAGCATGATCACCGATCTCGCTCTGCCCGGCATGCTCGACCGGGCTCGCACCGCCGGCCATGCCGTCGGCGCCTTCAACGTCGTGCTGCTCGAACACGCCGAGGCGATCGTGCTCGGCGCGGAACAGGCCGGACTGCCCGTGATCCTCCAGATCAGCGAGAACTGCGTCAAGTACCACGGCGGCCTCGCCCCGATCACCCGAGCGAGCATCGAGATCGCTCGTCGGTCGAGCGTCGACGTGCTGGTGCACCTCGATCACATCGAGGACGAACGCCTGGTCATGGAAGGCCTCGACCTCGGTGTCGACAGCGTGATGTTCGACGGGTCGCACCTCGAGGACGCCGCGAACGTGGCGGCGACGCGCGCCATGGCGGAGCGCTGCCACGAACGAGGCATCGCCATCGAGGCCGAGCTCGGCGAAGTCGGCGGCAAGGACGGGGTGCATGCACCCGGTGTCCGGACCGATCCGACCGATGCCGCAGCGTTCGTGGCGGCGACCGGTGTCGATGCGCTGGCGGTCGCCGTCGGGACGTCGCACGCGATGCAGTCACGGGACGGCGCGGTCGACCGTGCGTTGATCGAGCGGCTGCGCGACGCCGTTCCGGTGCCACTCGTTCTGCACGGATCGTCCGGCCTCTCGGACGCAGAGCTCCGCGGCGCCGTGGCGAGTGGGATGACGAAGGTGAACATCTCCACGCACCTCAACGGACTGTTCACGCGGGCCGTCCGCGACTTCCTCGACGCACGACCGGAGGTCGTCGACCCCCGGAAGTACGTGAGTGCGGGCCGCGACGCGATCGCCGCGGAGGTCGGACGCCTCCTGCGACTGCTCGGCGACTGATCAGTTCCGCGTGCCGGTCGACCAGACTGCGCGCGAGGGGCTGTAGAGCACGACGTTCCCGTCGGACTGCACCACGAGGCGGGTTCCGCCCTTGCCCATCGTGCCGGAGGACCAGCGGGCGATGCCCTTCGCGTCGTAGAGCACGAAGTTGCCGTCGGTCTGCATCGTCAGCTTCGCGCCCGGATAGCGGCTCGTTCCGGACGACCAGCGTGCCCTGCCGTCGATGTAGAGCACGAAGTTGCCGTCGGCCTGCATGATGAGCTGCTGCCGGTTCGACGCGCTGTGTAGGAGCTGCCCAGCCGTCATCGTCCCGCCACCGGTGAACGAGTCCGACCCAGGGGCGCCGTTGTGCCAGACGACGGTCGATCCGCTGGTGACGGTGAGGTCCCCGAGGTCGGTCAGACCGAGAGTCACCGCGGTCTTGACGCGACTCGTGCCAGACGACCAGACCGCCTTGCCTGCGGCGCTGTACAGCACCACGTTGCCGTCGCTCTGCGAGACGAGTTTCCCGCCACCCGTGCGACTCGTGCCGGTGGACCAGAGGGCTCGCCCGTTGCCGTACTCGACGAGGTTGCCGTCGTCCTGCAGCGTGACACGGTACTGCCCCTTCGACGACGTGATCGACTGGCCCGGCTTGAGGACCGTCGTCTGCGTCGGGCCGGTCGGTGTCGGAGCGGGCTTGGCGGGGCTGGACTGCGTCGGCGTCGGTGTCGGCGTCGGCTGCGCCGGTGTGGCCTGGGTCGGGGCAGCGGACGGCTGCGTTCCGGTCACCGGCTCGGTCGTCCCACCCGATGCACCGCAACCAGCGGACCCGGGCAGCGACTTCGCGAGCGCAGCCCAGTTCGGCGAGCCGAGGCCGGTCGCGAGGTCGTATCCCCGACCGGCCGAGTACAGGAGGTTGTTGCCGCTCGTGACGTCACGGAACGCCGACGGGTTTGCGTAGAGCGCAGCATGCACGTCACCGACTCCGGTCGTGCAGCCGAGGCTCGAGAGGGTCGCGACGAACTGTCCAGCAAGGATCGGCGCGGCGGCACTCGTGCCCCCGCCGAGTGCGAAGCCGTTCACGGTCTTGTTGGAGCTGTAGAAGGCGACGCCCTGCTTCGGGTCGGCGGTCGCACTGATGTCCGGCACCGCACGGGTGCTGCCCGAGACGCCGATGCCGCTCTGCCAGCTCGGCCGCGCGGTGGTCTTCGAGACGCCACCACCCGAGGCGCGGCGGTTGGCTGAGTCGCTCCACGTCGTCTCCGACCACCCGGAGGACGAACCGGTGAGCGACGTCCCGCCGACACCCACGACGGATGGCAGCACCGCCGGGAACGACACGTCCGCGGCAGTGACTGCTGCGGGGTTGGTCGAGCTCGCGCAGTCGTACGCGCCGTAGTCGCCCGACGCCGCGAACACCGTGGCTCCGGAGACGACCGCGCGGGCGATCGCGTCCTGGACAGCGGTCTGCAGGCTCGCCGGCACGCCGCTCTGACAGCTGCCCCACGAGGTGCTCACCGCGCGGATGCCCGACGTCTTCACATCGGCCGCCACCTTGGTCCACACGTCGTACATGCCCTGCGCGCTGTTGTCGGCCACGTAGACGCGCTGCGCTGCCTTCGGAGCCGTCGCGAGGAGCATCTCCTGGTCCAGTGCGACCTCGACGTCACCGTCCCCGTCGGGTGTCGTGGTGGAAGCACCACTGACCGACACGTTCGTGACCGAGGGCATCGCCAGGCCGGCGCGCGATGCGTACTGCGCGAGGTCGCCCGAGTTCCAGCCGGAGAACTGCACCGTCGCGATCGTGCTGCCGGCGCCGTCGCTGCCGGACCGCGTCACGGCGTAGGCGGATGCGAGGTCAGCGGGGGTCTTACCCCCGGGCAACGCATTCGCCTGGAGCACCGGCCGCTCGTCGAGACCGAGGACCGTGGTGACGTCCGCCGCGATCGCCGTGGGGATCGTCGGAGCAGTGGTCGGGTGCAGTGACCCCGCGCTCCCGACGAGTTCGACACCGAAGAACCGAGAGGCCTGCGCAACCGTCCCCGTCACGCCGATCTGCCACTGACTGGCGTCCTGCACGGTGAAGCCGGCCTCGCGGAGTGCAGCGCTGACGCGATCGCGCGCAGAGACAGTCGGAGCGACCGCTGCGAGGGAACGGCTGCGCTCCGTCGCGGTCATCGTCGAAGCGTCGCTCACGAGGCCGCGCAGGCCTGCGCGATCGGACGGATCGAGGACGATCGTCAGCGCCAGGCGGTCCGACGACGCGGCGTCACCCGGTGTTGCACTGGCGAAGCTGCTGCTGCTCGGCACGGCACTCGAGGACGACGCGACCGGCCCCGACTCCGAGGGCCCCTCCCCTGACGCCGCCTGGGCTGGACTCACGGCGCAGGCGGCCAGCAGGGCGGAGACCGTCACGGCGGACGCCGCAACGGTGAAGGGCAAGCGGCGTTCCGACATCGATCACTCCATGGGTGCGTGGGACGCCAACCATCCGTGGAGGCGTCGAGCGAGAACACATCTGTGCCCCGTTGCAAGAACGCTAACCCGGCCGGTGCTGCGCGCAACATGCCCCTGAACGGGGCATTCCTACCCCCAGTTGACGGCACTTGTCCCCCGAAATGTCCTCGTCGCGGGAGCGTTCCACGCCCTGTTCGGGGGCGTCGGAGCACGGTGAACGCGCCACGGAGCGCAACCGGTGAGCGGCGGGATTCGTGCGACACCTCCTCCGGTCTGGAGGGACGGTGCACCTGGCAGAGACGGCCCAGCCTGCGATCTCCGCACCGCCAAGGGTCTTTCGTTGGGTGATCCCGCTCAGCTCGTGGACGCCGAAAAGCCCCCGAGGAAGCAACATCATCACGGGGATGATGTCGCTTTCTCGGGGGCTTCCCGGTGAACCTGACGGTTCGGACGTGAAGTCCGGCGGTGTCCTACTCTCCCACAAGGTCCCCCTTGCAGTACCATCGGCGCTGTGAGGCTTAGCTTCCGGGTTCGGAATGTGACCGGGCGTTTCCCTCACGCTATAACCACCGGAACATACTTCGATGTTCACGATCATCCACACCACCCAACCGGTAAGCCAGGGATGTGGTATTCAATTATTGGGTTCCGATCGTCCATCGGGAACCACACAGTGGACGCGAGCCCCCCACCACTCTCATGGTGGAGGAAGTGTAATCAAGTCATCGGCCTATTAGTACCGGTCA
>NZ_LMMJ01000002.1 GCF_001422205.1 Curtobacterium sp. Leaf261 | reverse complement strand
CATCATTCAATCCAAAGGAATTGTCTCCGAACGACTCCCCCAACCGAAAAGATCAGGATCATCGCACGAGGTCAATAAATTGGCATTGACAATGTGCACGCTGTTGAGTTCTCAAGGACCAGACGCACCGGGCTGCGCTCCTTTGCAGGATGCCCGCCCGGGCAACTTTCCAACCTTATCACCATGTCCGCTGTTGTCAAGTCCGGAGACCGACAAGCGAGTGAACAGAGCACACCCCGGACTGATGATCACGAAGATCAGGAGAAAATGGGGCGGTCCCGCTTGAGACCGACGAGGTCTGGACTGCATCGGTGTCGTGTTTGCACACTGTCCCGGACTGTCTCAGCCGCTCCGCCGTACCTATGGGGTGACGAGGAGATACTTTACGCACACCATGCCTAGTGGACCAAGCCGGGGCTGTCCCGGGCGTGTCGTGTCCTCAGAGTCGGGCACCGCTGAGTGATGAGAGCGATTCGCGGACCCATCCCGGAGGTCCGCCCTCCCCAGTGACGACTGTGTGTGCGCCGTCCACAGATCAGCCCTTCGGCCGGTCCGTCGCCGTCCTCCCCCGGCTAGCGTGATCGCGTGCCTGAAGAGACTGCGCCTGCTCGAGCAACCCCGGTGATCGTGTCGGACGTGCTCCGGGCACTCGTGCGCCTCCGATCGGCAGCCGTCACCTGGTTCCGACGGCACCCGGTGCTCCGCAGCATCACCCGGGCTGTCATCGTCTTCGGGGTCGGTGTCACTGCGATCGGCCTCGCTCGTCAGCTTCCCTGGTACCCGTACCGCGTCGACTACTACGTCTGGGCAGCGGCACTCTCGGCTGTTGCGATCGGGGTCGGCCGTCGGGTGCCGCTCGGTCTCCTGCTCGGTGTCGCGATCGTCGTCGGGTGGCCCGGGTGGTACTTCTCGGTCTCCGAGGTGCGTCTCATCCCGCTCGGGATCGCTGCCTTCCTCGCCGCGAGCGGTGGACTCCGGCCGCTCGTCACCGTGCCCTTGACCGCCGTGAGCGCTCTGTCGGCGATGATCCCTTTCTGGGTCTGGACGAACCCGTCGATCGAAGCACTCGCCCAGGGTCTGCAGGCCGAGAACCTCTCGATCCGGGCCCTGGCGTTCTGCATCGTCCTCGTCGCAGGGATGCTCGGCCGCGCATCGTTCACACAGCGCCGCGACGCCGAGGAGCTCCGCCGTCGGAACCTCGAGCTCGAGCGGCTCCGGGAGGCGGATCGTGAGCGGATCGCAACGGAGGAACGAACGGCGATCGCCCGAGAGATCCACGACGTCGTCGCGCACCACATCTCCGCCATGGTCATCCGTGCCCAGGGTGCCGCTCGCATCTCAGACACGCGTCCCGAGGAACTCCGGAACACCGTCGAGTGGATCGCGTCGAGCGGACAAGAGGCGCTGACCGCGATGCGGAACGTCGTCAGGGTGCTGCGGGGGAGCGACGGCGCCGGGACCACCGAGGCCCCGCTGCAGCTGGCTCCCGCACTCGACGAGGTGGTGGATCGCGTCCGCGGCGCCGGTCTCTCCGTGGTGACGGACCTCGCCGTGCCACCAGGGCTCAGTGCGCTGCAGGAGTTCGCGCTCCTGCGCGTCTGCCAGGAAGCCCTGACGAACGTCCTCATCCACTCCGACGCCGCCACGGTCCACGTCGCGCTCCTGCCGATCGCAGACGATGTCGTGCTCCTGGTGGAGGACGACGGGGCCATCGCGTCGGGCCTCCCGGTCGCGGAGCGCCGTGCCGGGGCGTTCGGATCGGGCGGTGCCGGGATCCGAGGGATGCAGGAGCGCGCCGAGGCCGTCGGCGCGCGGCTCGTCGCCGGCCCGGTGCTGCACGGATGGCGGGTCGAACTCGTCATGCCCGCCGCGCGCGGGAACCCTGACGAGCCGCGCCCTGACGAACCATCCCACGAGGTGGCGGTGCACCGCGTCGAGGAACCTCCCGCTGAGCGCTCCCCCATCGCCGCCCGCGCTCGGTCGGCAGAGCTCGAGACCCTCCTGCGCTGGTCGCCCGATCGCTGCGGGGCACCCGGCAGCGCCCCTGGATCGGAGCCACGCCTCGCCACAGAACGGAACGGAACCGCATGACGACCACCCCCGGATCGAGCGACTCCCACCGGAACCCGTCGACCATTCCGTCGACCACGCCCGGGTCGAGCGACACCGACCCGACCCCGTCGACGACCTCCGACCCGTACGCCGGCCGCACCACGGACGCCGGTCCCGACATCAGGGTGATGCTGGTGGACGACCAGCCGATGATCCGCATGGGCCTGGGGATGATCCTCAGCAGCGAGCCCGGCATGACCGTCGTCGCCGAGGCCGCCAACGGCGCCGACGCCGTGGCGGAGGCCGCACGTCTCCGTCCCGATGTCGTCCTGATGGACATCCGCATGCCCGGAATGGACGGGATCGCTGCGACCGAGGCGATCACTGCCGCCGGAACCGCCGGTGCTGTCGTCATCGTCACGACCTTCGACGACGAGGAGTACCTGCTCGACAGCGTCCGCGCCGGCGCGTTCGGCTTCCTGCTCAAGGACGCCGGACCCGACCTGCTGACCGCCGGCGTACGGACCGCCTTCGCGGGTGACACGCTGATCGACCCGTCGATGACCAGGGCCCTGCTCGAACACCGGCTCGCGGAGGGCCTCGGAGCACGCGCCGCGGTCGGGACCAATGGCGCACCGACCGTCGGTGGCGCACCGACCGTCGGTAGCGCACCGAACGTCGATGGCACGGCCGGCGCCGACGGCACGAGGGACGCGGGCGGCAGGACCAGCACGGACAGCACGAGCGCGAAGGACAGCACTGCGGCGGGCGAACCGCCCGTCGATGCCGGTCAGCGGGCGCTCCTCGACAGTCTCAGCGCCCGGGAGCGAGAGGTCCTCGGCGCTGTCGCCCGCGGGTCGAGCAACGCTGCGATCGCGGCGGAACTCTGGCTGAGTGAAGCGACCGTGAAGACGCACATCTCGAGCGTGCTCACGAAGACCCGGACGACGTCGCGTGTCCAGGCGGCGGTGTTCGCGTACGAGACCGGGTTCGTCCGACCGGGCTGGCTGACCGGCGACGGCGCCGGCAACGGCTCCCGCACGCGAGCGGGAAACGGGACCGGGACCGGGACCGGGACCGGAGCCGGGAGCGGCTGACGTCCGCTGCGCGGCGAGTCCAGATCGACGCACTCCGCCCGCTGCGCCGCGCACGAACCCGCGGCGAGTCCGACGCCATGTCCTCCCCCGGCTGCGCACGAACCCGTAGCGAGTCCGACGCGATGCACTCCCCTCCTGCGCCGCGCACGGACCTGACTGCGCAGCGCGCGGCCCCGGCTGCGCCGCGCACGGACCTGACTGCGCAGCGCAAGGACCTGGCTGCGCTGCGCGCGGCCCCGGCTGCACCACGAACGAACCCGGCGACGCCGCGCGCGGCCCCGGCTGCTCCGCACCCGCCCCTTCCCCGAAGCGCACGGGCGCTAGCGTTCGAGGCATGTTCGACCTCGACGCCGCCCTGCTCCCGCCCACCCCGACGGCAGCCGCCGCCCTGGACGTCGTCCGCACATGGTCGACCCCCGCGATGGTCAACCACTGCCTCCGGTCGATGGTCTGGGCCACGGCACTCGCCGACAGCGAGGGTCGCGACCACGACCACGAGCTCCTCTTCGTCGCCGCGATGCTCCACAATCTCGGCGTCACACCACACTTCGACGCGCATGCGACCCCGTTCGAGGAGGCGGGCGGCGCCGTCGCGTGGACCTTCGCCGCGGCCGCCGGATGGAGCCCCGCCCGACGGGACCGGGTCCGGCAGGTCATCGAACGACACATGTGGACGGCCGTCGACCCGGACCTCGACATCGAGGGACACCTGCTCGAGGTCGCGACGAGTCTCGACGTCTCGGGGTCGTCCCCCGAGCGCTGGGACCCAGGCCTCCGCGCTGCGGTCGTGTCGCGACTGCCGAGACTCGGGTTCGCGGACGAGTTCGACAGCGCGATCCATGCGCAGGCGATCCGCAAGCCCGGCAGCGCCGCGGAACGGCTCGACCGTTCCGGGAACGTCCGGGCGGGCGAACAGTCCTGGACGTCCTAGCCGTCGAAGGCCGGCGTCCTGACTCGGCACTTGACCTGCGCACCCGGGTCGGCGTGCCGCTCCGCGATGACCTTCTTGCCGTCCAGCAGGATCCGGCACGTTGCCGTCGCACCCGCCGGCGGGGTCGCCCTGACCATCGCGCGGTCCTTCGCGAGCACGATCGACTCGCGCGTCCAGGTCGAGGTCGCGGAGCCGTCCTCGGGAGCCGTCGTGGTCACGGATCCGACGTCGCGCACCTTCGGCGCCTCGCCCCGCTTCTCCGCCCCCTCGGTCGCGACCTCGGTGAGTGCCGCGCCGGCCTGCGTGTCGACGGACACCTCGTACGTGACGGACCACGCATCTCCGGTCTGCTGCCGTATCTGGGCACATCCGGACACGAGCAGCAGCGCCGATGCCGCGGCGGCAGCGGTCGCGGTCGCGGTGAACCACCTGGACTTGGTCGGGCTTCGATCTGACATGTCCTCAGCCTCGCTCGCGGTGGTCCCGCCCGCATCGCCACCCCGGTTGGTCCGCATCAGCCTGGAGGCCCATCCCGCGTCCGCCTGACGGCTGACGGCCCGGCAGAACGGCGCGGTCCGGAACGCCACCCGGCACCGGCACCGGCACCGGCACCGGCACCGGTGACAAGGTCCGGCACACTGGTGGCATGCCGATCCTCAACAAGGACATGCGGGTGTGCATGTCGCTCGCCGCCCGCCCGAGCAACATCGGGACGCGGTTCCACAACTTCCTGTACGACGAGCTCGGCCTGAACTTCATGTACAAGGCGTTCACGACGACCGATCTCGAGGGGGCCGTCCGGGGGATCCGTGCACTCGGCATCCGCGGCTGTTCGGTGTCCATGCCCTTCAAGGAGGCGATCATCCCGCTCGTCGACCGCGTCGAGGCCTCGGCCGCTGCGATCGACTCGGTGAACACGGTCGTCAACGACGAGGGCGTGCTCACGGCCTCGAACACGGACTACGAGGCGGTCAGGTCACTCCTCGACACCCACGGGCTCGATGCCCGCGCGCGCGTCGTGCTCCGCGGTTCCGGCGGGATGGCGAAGGCCGTCGTCGCAGCGTTCCGCGGAGCGGGGTTCGACGAGCTGACGGTCCTCGCGCGCAACGAGGCGACGGGGTCCGCGCTCGCCGAGCAGTACGGCTACCGGTGGGCATCGGCGGACGACGGTGCCGATGCCGACGCCCTCGTCAACGTCACACCGGTCGGCATGCACGGCGATGCGGCCGCAGAGCTCGCGTTCCCGGTCGAGCGCATCGCGGCTGCGGACACCGTCTTCGACGTCGTCGCGTTCCCGTCCGAGACGCCGCTCGTCCGGGCCGGTCGCGATGCCGGCCGCCAGGTGATCACCGGCGCGGAGGTCATCGCGCTCCAGGCAGCACGGCAGTTCGAGCGGTACACCGGCGTCATGCTGACCCCCGACCAGGTCGAGCGCGCGTCGGTGTTCAGCCGCGCGGACTGACCGACCGACGGCGACGACGGGTCAGGAGTGTTCGGCGTCCGGGTCGGCCTGATCGGTCGCAGCCTCCGCCTGGGCGTCGTCGTCCCCCGGTGTCTGCTGTTCGTCACCCAGGTGTTCGACCACGAGCGCAGCGAAGTCCTCGTCGAGCATCTGCCTGACGCGTTCGTCGCGACCGATCTCGTAGTCCTCAGCCGGACGCTGCGCCCACCCGAGCCGGCCGACGACGGTCGTGCCGATGTCGTCCCAGGCGCGTTCACGAGCGGCGATCACGATGCCGTCGATGAACGCCTGGTCGTCGACACCCCTGGTCATCGCGGCGGCGAGCTCCTCGTAGGTGGCCTCGCGGGTCCGCAGCTTGAGGTCGTCACCGCGGCGGTAGTCGTGCTGGTGCTTGGACCGGCCCTTGGCCTTCTGCGCCGTGGCCCTGATCTCCCGCATGCGCTCGGCACCGTCGGTCTGCTCGGCGGCCATCCGCAGGAGCTCGTCACGGGTCGTCTGCGCCACGGCCAGGGGATCGAAGGTCTCGTGCTGCTGCAGCGCGTTCCGGATGATGTGGTTCGCGACGGCGATGGTCACGGCGAACTTGGCGATGAGGAAGCCTTCGTCGACTGACCGGCGGAGTTCCGCGGGATCGATCGGGCGCTCGCGGATGTCGCCGCTCTTCGCCCGTTTGCCGAACACCGCCACCCGCGATCCTCTCGCTCACCCTGCGCCCGCACCTCGACCGAGGCGTCATCGACGATACCGCGGCCTGCCTGGCCAGCCCGTGCGACGGCGTCGCCCGGGAGCCCCTGGCTGACCGGCCGGGTCAGACCGTCTCGGGACCCTGCTGCTGCACCTGCGGGTTCGCGGACCCGGCGAACCGGTCGGCGTCGGCGACGAAGCGCTCCGCCGTCTCCTTGTCGAGCGACGTCTGTCCGCCGCAGTACGCGCAGCTGATCGTCCGCGTCTTGGAGAACGGGAAGATCGGGATGAAGAAGAGCGTGAACCACGTCGCGCGCTGGACCAGGCGCTGTGCGGCCTCCTGGTGGCAGTACGCGCACGCGTAGAACAGGACGCCGAGCAGTTTGGCCATGCCCCTGGTGCCGAAGATGATCATGATGTCCCCTCATTGCCCGCCCGGCGCGGGTCAGGACACGATCCTACGACCGCAGGACACGAACCGCGGCCGGGAGGCACGGATCCAGCCCGCCCCGCTGCCAGCGCGAGCGGGTCCGTGGGTCACGAACCGGGCCTCCAGTCCGACACGGCACGGGTGCCGACACGCGCCTCCCCGCGCGCCTGCGCGACGGAATCCGTCGCCCTCGGCGCCATCCGCGACGCGATCCGGAGGTTCCATCGCGCGATCCCGCCGATCTGGCCTACCGTTGGTCCATGGCGACGACAGCTCCGGCCCAGCAGGGCCCCGCATCCGCTCGGTCCGACCACGCGCAGACCGGTGGCCCCGGCGTCCCACAGTCGCGGTTGCTCGCGACCGAGATCCCCGGCCCGCGATCGCGTGCCCTGCAGGAGCGGAAGGCCGCCGCGGTGCCGAGGGGCGTCGGGATCACCCTGCCGGTCTTCACGGACGTCGCCGGGGGCGGCATCCTCGTGGACGTCGACGGCAACCGGCTCATCGACCTCGGCTCCGGCATCGCCGTCACCGGGGTCGGGAACGGCGAGCCGACGGTGGTCCGGGCGGTGACGGCGCAGATCGAGCGCTTCACACACACGTGCTTCACCATCACCGGCTACGACGGGTACGTCGAGGTCGCGGAGGCCCTCAACCGCCTGACACCCGGCGACCACGAGAAGCGGACCGCGCTGTTCAACTCCGGAGCCGAGGCCGTCGAGAACGCCGTCAAGGTGGCCAGGGTCGCGACCGGCCGCGACACCGTCGTCGTGTTCGACCACGCGTACCACGGGCGGACCAACCTGACGATGGCGATGACCGCGAAGTCGATGCCGTACAAGCACGGGTTCGGGCCGTTCGCGCCGTCGGTGCACCGCGCTCCGCTCTCCTACCCCTTCCGTGACGGCCTCTCCGGTCCGGACGCCGCCGCTGCCGCGATCCACCAGATCGAGAAGCAGGTCGGAGCCGACCAGGTCGCGGCCCTCGTGATCGAGCCGATCCAGGGCGAGGGCGGGTTCGTCGTGCCCGCGCCAGGCTTCCTGCCGGCCCTCGCCGCCTGGGCGTCTGCGAACGGGATCGTGTTCGTCGCCGATGAGATCCAGACCGGGTTCGCACGGACCGGTCGGATGTTCGCGTGCGAGGACGAGGGCGTCGTCCCGGACATCATCACGACCGCGAAGGGGATCGCCGGGGGGATGCCGCTCTCCGCGGTGACCGGTCGCGCGGAGCTGATGGACGCAGTGCACGTCGGCGGGCTCGGCGGCACGTACGGCGGCAACCCCGTGGCGTGTGCGGCGGCGCTCGCGGCGATCGAGCTGTTCGAGCACGGTGGACTCGTCGAGCGCGCGGCGGCGATCGGCACGCTGCTGACGGACCGTCTGTCGCGCATCCGCGATGCCAACCCGTGCATCGGGGACGTCCGGGGACGCGGAGCGATGATCGCGATCGAGATCGTCGACCCCTCGACCGGTGCTCCGGACGCCGCGACGACCGGTCGGATCGCGGCGGGCGCGCACGCGCAGGGGGTCATCCTGCTCACGTGCGGGACGGACTCGAACGTCATCCGGTTCCTCCCACCGCTCGTGATCGACGATGCGCTGCTGCACGACGCGATGGACGTGCTCGACTCCGTCGTGACGGCGCTGTGAGCGGGGGTGTGGGCGACACGGACGCGGCAGCCGGTGCCAGTGCGGGTGCCGGTGCCGGTGCCAGTGCGGGTGCCGGTGCCGGTGCCGGTGCCGGTGCCGGTGTCCTCGAGTGCGACGTCGTCGTCATCGGGGCGGGGGCCGCGGGGCTGACCGCCGCGAGCGACCTGGTGGCCCGGGGCCTGACCGTCCAGGTGCTCGAGGCCCGCGACCGGGTCGGCGGGCGACTCTGGACCGATCACGTCGACGGGCAGATGTTCGAGCTCGGCGGTCAGTGGGTGTCGCCGGACCAGACCGCGCTCATCGAGACACTCCGCGAACTCGGGCTCGAGACGTACCCGCGGCACCGCGACGGCGAGAGCGTGTACATCGGTCCGAGCGGTGCACGGTCGCGGTTCACCGGGGACATCTTCCCCGCGACGCCGCACACCGAGGCCGAGATCGAGCGGCTCATCGGGGTGCTCGACGACCTCGTCGCGGACACCGACCCCGCCGCCCCGTGGACGCACCCGCGCGCCGAGGAGCTCGACCGGATCTCGTTCCGGGCCTGGCTGGAGTCCGAGAGCGACGACGCCGAGGCCCGCGACAACATCGCGTTGTTCATCGCCGATGCCATGCTCACCAAGCCCGCGTACGCGTTCTCGACGCTGCAGGCGATGCTCATGGCGGCGAGTGCCGGGTCCTTCTCGAACCTCGTCGATGCGGACTTCATCCTCGACCGCCGGGTCGTCGGCGGACTCCAGCGCGTGCCGATCGTGCTCGCGGAACGCCTCGGGGACCGGGTCCACCTGTCCGCGCCCGTGCGGACGCTCTCGTGGTCGGACGACGGGGTCGTCGTGACCGCGGAGCCGGCGGGGTCGGTCCGCGGCGCGCTCGAGGTCCGTGCACGGCGCGCGGTCGTGGCCGTCCCCCCGAACCTCTACGACCGCATCGAGTACCTGCCCGCGCTCCCCGCACGACGCCAGCAGCTCCACCAGCACCTGTCGCTCGGCCTCGTCATCAAGGTGCACGCGACGTACCCGACACCGTTCTGGCGCGAGGACGGCCTCTCCGGGACGTGCTTCTCGCCGTACCAGGTCGTCCACGAGGCGTACGACAACTCGAACCACGGCGAGGAGCAGGGCACGCTCGTCGGCTTCGTCTCGGACGAGAAGGCCGACGCCGTGCTCGCACTCGATCCCGCTGCGCGACGCGCGCGCATCCTCGAGTCGCTGGCGGCGTACCTCGGGCCGGCCGCGCTGTCGCCGACGGTGTACTTCGAGTCCGACTGGGCGTCCGAGGAGTGGACGCGGGGTGCGTACGCGGCGAGCTACGACCTCGGCGGACTCACCCGGTTCGGGCCCGACCAGTCGACTCCCGTCGGTCCGGTCCGGTTCGCGTCGAGCGACCTCGCTGCCGAGGGCTACCAGCACGTCGACGGGGCGATCCGCCAGGGGCACCTCGTGGCGGAGCAGACGGTCGCGTCGCTCACGTGAACACGCGCGGCGGGGGCGGGGCGCGCCTCCAGGCCGGTGCGTCGTCGTGTTCTGAACACGCGCGTCGGGGGTGGGGCGCGCCTCCAGGCCGGTGCGGCCGCGTGTTCTGAACACGCGCGTCCGTCGGGAACACGCGGATGCGGGTGTTCGGGCCGGACGACGGTGTTCAGAACACCCACTCCGTTGCCGCGCCGGCCGCGGCCCGGCGGCCCGGCGGCCGGCTACTCGTAGCGGAGCGCCTCGATCGGGTTCTGCCGTGCGGCCTTGCGCGCCGGCAGGGTCCCGGCGAGGAACGCGATCACCATCACGACGACGATGACCGTGGCGACCGAGCTCGGAGCGAACTGCAGGATCTGCAGCCCTGGCAGGTCCTTGAGCAGCGTCCCCGCGAGGAGGTTGCTGAGCCCCGTGCCGAGCAGGATCGCCACGCCGGCACCGATCGCACTCCCGAGGAACCCGATGAACACCGCCTCGAGGCTGAACAGCGTGTAGACCTTGCCGCCACCCATGCCCATCGCCTTCATGAGCCCGATCTCGCGGGTGCGCTCCTGCACGCTCATGAGCAGGGTGTTGATGATGCCGAAGCCGGCCGCGATGAGGGCGATCACCGCGAAGGCGTTCAGCACCCCGACGATGCCGTTGATTACCGTCTGGAACTGCCCGAGCTGGTCGGCGATCGTCTGCCCGGTGAACCCCGCACTCGACAGCCTGGTCTTGACCGCGTCGACGTCCGCACCGCTCGCGACGGTCGCCGTCGCCGACGCGTACGACGTGGCGACGGAGGCCGGCTTGTTCGTCTCCTGCGCCTCCCGCAGGGCGTCGGTGAGCGCGGCGTTCGCTCCCGCACCCGCCCCGAACAGGGACTCGTTCTGCACCCCGACGACCGTGGCGTCGACGGTGTGCTCCTGCCCGAGGTAGTCGTCGGCCGCGATCGTGACGGTCTTGCCGACGGCGTTGGACGCACTGCCGAGACCGAGCTTCTTCAGGAAGTTCGTCGGCAGGATGACCTGGTTCTCGGAGGAGCTGTCGGAGAGCTGGGCACCGGTCGCCAGGTCGGCCTTGACCACCCCGGCGTTCCCGGTGACGCTCACGACGTACTTGCCGGCGTCGCCGTACTCGAGCCACTTCGCCGACAGGGCGACGGACGGCTGGACCGACTCCACGCCCTTCGTGTCCGTGATCTTGGTGATGTCGGACGCGCTGAGGTACCCGAACGAGGCCGGTCCGCGCTGCACGGTCTCGCCGGAGTCGGTCGGGTCGTACTTCGCGGGACCGTCGTCCGCCCCGGAGCTGGCGACCTGCTTGGTGACGGTGAGCGAGTTCGAGTTGCCGAGCGACCCGACCTGCGAGTCGATGTAGGACGAGACACCGGTGCCGATCGCCGACGTGAGGGTGATCGTGAAGGCACCGATGAAGATGGCGATGACGGTGAGCGTCGTGCGGAGCTTCGACCGGAACGTGTTGCCGATCGCGGTGCGGACGAGGTCGAGGAAGTTCACGCGGCAGCCTCCTGCTGGTCGACGATCAGGCCGTCGCGGACGTTGACGCTCCGGTCGCAGCGCGTCGCGAGCTCCCGGTCGTGGGTGACGACGACGAGCGTGATGCCGCGCTCGCGCTGGAGGCCGAAGAGCATGTCCTCGACGAGCTCGCCCGTGGTGGTGTCGAGGTTGCCGGTCGGCTCGTCCGCGAAGATCACGGCGGGATCGTTCACGAGCGCCCGAGCGATCACGACGCGCTGCTTCTGCCCACCGGAGAGGTCGTTCGCGTCGTTCTTCGCCTTGTCCGCGATGCCGAGGGCGTCGAGTGCCTCGAGTCCGCGCTGCCGACGCTCGCGGCCGGACACCCCGGCGATCTTGAGCGGGAGCACGACGTTGTCGAGCACGTTCGTCTTCGGTGTCAGGAAGAACTGCTGGAAGACGAACCCGAAGGTGCTGTTGCGCGTCTGGTTCACCTGTCGGGCGGACAGTCGGGCGGCGTCCTGGCCGTCGAGCATCACCTGGCCGTTCGACGGCCGGTCGAGCAGCGCGAGCAGGTGCATGAGGGTCGACTTGCCCGAGCCGCTCTTGCCGACGATAGCGAGGCTCTCGCCACGACCGACCGCGAGCGACACGCCCTTGAGCGCGTCGAACCGGGCGTCACCGCGACCGTACGTCCTGGTGAGGCCCCTGGCCTCGAGCACGGGAGTGTCCATGCACCAACCGTAGCGTTCGGTGCAGCTCCTGCAAATTTGCGGCTGGTGAAACGTATTCCATCGGTGCGCGCGGTGACCATCCTGGTCGACGAACGGATCCGCCGGATCGCGGGGCGGGCCTCCAGTCCGGACGCACCGGGGCGCAGCGGCACCGGAGCGCTCCGGCACCGCGGCACCGGAGCGCTGCGGCGCCGGAGCCTACGGCTTCGTGATGAAGCCCTCGTCGACCATCCAGTCGAACGCCACGTCGGCGGGCTCGCGCCCCGCGACGTCGACCTCGTAGTTCAGCTTCTGCAGCTGCGCGTCGGTGAGCTTCGGCGAGATCTGGTCGTACACCCGCTTGAGCTGCGGGTACTCCCGGAGCGTTTCGGTCGACAGCACGGGGGCGACGTTGTACGCCGGGAAGAACGACTTGTCGTCCTCGAGCACCGTCAGGTTCAGCGACTTGATCCGGCCGTCAGTCGTGTACACCTCGCCGAAGTTGCACTTCCCCCGCGCGGTGGCCTCGTAGACGGTGCCGGTGTCGAGGATGCTCACGTTCCTCGAGGGGACGCCGTCCGCGTCGCCGAGCTTGAGCCCGTAGTGCTCGAGCATCGGCCGGAACCCGTCGGCGCGGGAGTTGAACTCGCTCTCGACGCAGAACGTCCGCTCCGAGACCGGCAGCTTCGCGATGTCCGACAGGGACTCGATGTTCCCGAGGTCCGCCACGGCGTCGCTCCGGACGGCCAGCGCGTAGGTGTTGTTCATCGGCGCGGGCCGCAACCACGTGAGGCCGTTCGCCAGGTCCTCGTCGCGGACGGAGGTGTACTGCTTCTCCTTGTCCGGGATGCCCTGCTTGTGGCCCATGAACGCCAGCCACGCGGTGCCGGTGTACTCCCACGTCATGTCGGCGCCCTGGTCGAGCATGAGCTGCCGGACGGCAACCGATCCCGGCACGTTCGTCTCGTCGGTGACGTCGAACCCGGCGGCCTTCGCCGCGAGCACCCCGATCTTGCCGAGCACGAGCTGCTCGGTGAAGTTCTTGCTCGTCACGGTGATGTGCGCACCGTCCGGCAGGTCGTCGATCTGCTTAATCGACCCCGGTGCGGCCGCGGGGACGAACGACGTGGCGGGCTGGAGCCCGCAGCCGGTCAGCACGAGGGCGGTCGCGCCCGCCAGGACGGTCGCAGCGACCGCGCGCCGACGGCGTCGCGCGGTGCTCGGCCGGGTGCGGGCCAGCGATGCGCGGGTCGAGCCGGTCGAGCCGGTCGAGCCGGTCGCGCCGGTCGAGCGTGCGGGTTCGGTGTTCGGGTCGGTCATCAGAGTCCCTTCGGGCGGGCGGCGCGTTCGACCACGCGTCCGACCCAGTCGATGAGGAGCGCGAGCAGCGCGATGAGGAGTGCCCCGGAGACGAGCACCTTCGGCAGGAACAGCGTCACGCCGGTGGTGATGAGGAGGCCGAGACCGCCGGCGCCGATGAACGTCCCGAGGGCGGCCGAGCCGACGAGGAGCACGAGGGCGGTCCGGATCCCGGCGAGCATCACGGGCACGGCGAGCGGGAGTTCCACCCGCATGAGCACGGCGAACGCGCTCATGCCCATGCCCCGACCGGCCTCGACCAGCCGACCGTCGACGCTCTCGATGCCGATCATGGTGTTCCGGAGGACGGGCAGGATCGCGTAGAGCACGAGTGCGCCGACCGCGGTCCAGAACGAGAACCCGAGCCAGGCGGCGAGCAGCACGACGAGACCGATGGCCGGGGCGGCCTGCCCGAAGTTCGCGACCGCCAGGATCGCGGTGCTCGCGCGGTTGAACGGTCGCCGCGTGAGCACGATCCCGAGGGGGATCCCGATCACGAGCACCACCGCGGCGGACACGAACGTCAGTGCCAGGTGGGTGATCGTGTACTGCACGATGTCCCGCGGGTTGAGCGTGGCCCGCTCGGTGGCGGAGAGGTCCGCCGTGTTCAGCCAGACGGCGAACGCGGCCACGACCACGACGATCGCGATCGGCTGGACCAGGAGGCCCTTCCACCCGGTCGCCGTCCGCCCGTCGATCCCGGTGGCGACGGCCTCACTCATCGATCGGTCCCTCCTCGGGGACCGTGATGGTGTCGATCACACCGGTGTTGATGCCGACCGGTGTGTACGCGGCCTCCTTGGCCGCCTCGGCGCGGGAGTGCGTGATCGCCTCCATCACGACCTCGACGGTGATGACACCCATGAAGACGTCGCGACGGCCCGTCACGAGGGCGGCGCCGGCGCTCGAGACGAGCATGGTGTCGAGGGCGTCGTTGAGCGTCGCGCCGTCACCGATCACCGGGAGGTCGTCGAAGCGCGTCGCCGGGACGGAGTCCATCCGGGCCAGCTGTCGGCGGGACGGCCAGCCGATCGGCCTCCCGCGCTCATCGAGGACGACGGCGTGGTTGTGGCCCTCGGCGTCGAGCGTCGCGAGGACGTCCGTCGCGGCGTCGCCGGGCTTGACCGTGATCGCCGACGCGAGCTCGACGTCGCGCACGCGGGTGAGCGTGAGCTGCTTGAGGCCGGCCCCGGACCCGATGAAGTTCTCGACGAACTCGTTCGCGGGCTCGGCGAGGATCCGCTCCGGGGTGTCGTACTGCACGATGTGCGCACCCTCGGAGAAGACGACGATCCAGTCGCCGAGCTTGACGGCCTCGTCGAAGTCGTGCGTGACGATCACGATGGTCTTGTGCAGCTCCTCCTGGATGTTGATGAGCTCGTCCTGGAGCCGCTGCCGGGTGATCGGGTCGACAGCGCCGAACGGCTCGTCCATCAGGAGCACCGGCGGATCCGCGGCCAGTGCGCGAGCGACCCCGACGCGCTGCTGCTGCCCGCCGGAGAGCTCCTTCGGGTAGCGGTCGCGGTACGTGTCCGGGTCGAGCGAGACGAGTTCGAGCAGCTCGTCGACGCGCGCCGCGACCCGCTCCTTCGACCAGCCGAGCATCTTCGGGACGATCGCGATGTTCGCCGCGACGGTCATGTGCGGGAACAGTCCACCGGCCTGGATGACGTAGCCCATCCGGCGTCGGAGCTCGTCGCCGTCGATGTCCGTGACGTCGTCGTCACCGAGCACGATGCGACCGTCGGTGGGCTCGATCAGCCGGTTGATCATCTTGAGGGTGGTCGTCTTGCCGCACCCGGAGGGCCCGACGAGCATGACGACCTTGCCGGCCGGGATCTCCAGGGTGATGCCGTCCACGGCGGGCTTCGACTGCCCCGGGTAGCGCTTGGTCACCTGGTCGAGCAGGATGCTCGCTCCGGTGACGCCGTCGCCGGAGTCGGCGAGGGCACTGCTGGAGCTGGTGCTGGTGCTGGTGCTGGTGCTGGTGCGACTAGTGCTGGACACGGATACCTCGCGAGATGGTCAGGCGGCCGAGGCCGAGGAGCAGGAGATCGAGCACGAGCGCGAGCACCACGACGCCGACGACACCGACGACCGTGGAGTTCAGCGCGTTCGCACCGCCGAGCCGCGACAGCCCGGAGAAGATGAAACCGCCGAGACCGGGCCCGAGGGCGTACGCGGCGACCGCGGCGACCCCCATCACCATCTGGGCGGAGAGCCGGATGCCGGTCAGGATGATCGGCCATGCGAGGGGGAGTTCGACGGTCAGCAGGGTGCGGATGCGACCCATGCCGATCCCCCGCGCGGACTCGACGACGGTGCCGGGGACCTCGGCCAGCCCGACGACCGCGTTCCGCAGGATCGGGAGCGCGGCGAAGAAGGTCACCGTGACGACCGACGGCACGACACCGAAGCCGAGGGGCACGATGAGGAGTCCGATGAGCGCGAAGCTCGGGATCGTCAGGCCGATCGCGGAGACTCCGTTCGCGATCGAGCTGAGCCGCGGGCTCCGGTACACGAGCGCGGCGATGACCACCGCCAGGACGGCGGCGAGCACGAGGCACTGCACCACCAGCCAGACGTGCTGCCAGGACCCGAACCAGATCTGGGGCCACTGGTCGACGACGTACTGCCACATCGGGGATCGCCCTCTCGTTCGACGGGATGTCGGCACCGCGGGACACGGGCACGACCGCCGTCAACGGTAACGAGAACGAAAGCAGGACAGGACGATCGACGAGCCATTCTCAGATCAGGGCGCGAGAAAACCCCCGATCAGAGGATGATCTCCGAGCGACGTGACGAAGGGGTAACGATCTTTCAGAACGCTCAGGAACGACTGCTATGGAGCACTCCCGGCGGGCCCGTGCTCGATGAAGCGCTCGCGATCAGACGGGCCCGAAGCCCTTCTCCGTCGCGCGCGCGACGAGCCGGTCGGACTCCGCGATCGCGACACGCTCCGCGGTGAGCAGCAGCCCCGAGACCTCGGCGGCGTTCCGCGCTCCGGCGTCGTTCCAGCCGGTGAGGTCGCGGACGCGCGCCATGCGGACGTCGGGCGCGGGGCACCAGAGCACGGGTGCACCCTCCTGCCCCGCGAGCGCGTGCCAGACCAGGTCGAGCGCGCGCTGCACGGGCTGGGAGTGCACCGCGTGCGGCCCCCCGGCGGCGTAGACCACCGAGCCGACGAGGCACGCGCCGACGAGGGGTCGGCCGGCGACGTCCATCGCGGCGGCGCTCGAGGCGCGTCGGACCTGGCCACGGTCGTCCATGTAGGCGAACCACGCGTGCTGGACCCACCCGCGGTCGACCACCGTGCGCGCATCGCCGATGAGTTCCTGGAGCTGCCCGAGCTCGGCGAGCTGGTGCTCGAGACGACGGCGGAACCAGACGACTCGTCGAGCGCGGTACCGGTCGATCCAGCTCCGGAGGAGGGATCGCTGCTGCTCGTCGGCAGCGGGTGAGGCGTCGACGTGGTCGACGTCGTGCTGGACGCGGAACTGGGGGGTCATCGGGGTCCCTCCGGGTCGGAGTGCACGGGTGTGTGGAGTGACCATAACCCCGATGCGCCCGCCGCGCGATACCCCCGTTCCCCGAGTGCGGGAGGCGGTCAGTCGTCGAGGACCGCATCGAGTGCGCGGAGGCCGAGCGCGTGGTGGTCGCTGCCGACCGACGACCCGGTCACGAGTGCGGTCGCCATCGCGATCGTCCACCCCCGCGCGCGGAGCCACGTGGCGTCGTCGGCCGCGAGGTGCGCACGGAAACGCACCCGGGCCTCCCGTCCGAACGTCAGCCAGGCCGTCGCGAGATCGGTGGCGGGATCCCCCGCCGTGACGTCGCCGAAGTCGACGACCGCCGCGAGGTGGTCGCCGTGGACCACCAGGTTGCAGGGGTGCAGATCGCCGTGCAGCCAGACGGGAGGCGCGTCCCACCCCGCCGTCGAGAGCGCTCGGTCCCAGAGTCCCGCGACCGCACCGGCACGCGGGACGTCGCCGGACGCCAGCCGCTCGGCGACGACGCCCGCCCGATCGGACAGCGGGCCGCCCCTGACCGGGTTGCGCGGCGCATCGCCCGGTGCGTCAACGTGGAGGGCGCCGATGAACGCGGCGAGCGCGTCGGCCACGCGCGGGGAGTCCACCGGTGTCGATCCCGCCGCGACCCCGTCCGTCCAGGGCACGACGCTCCACGGCCACGGGAAGACGTCGGACGGACGGCCGATCCGCACCGGCACGGGCACCCGGACGACCTGTCCGACGAGCGCGCCGATGGTCGGCAGCCACCGCTGCTCGTGCTCGACGAGGTGCGCGGCGACCTCGCGACGGGGCACCCGCACGACGAGCTCGTCGCCGAGCCGGAGCATCACGTTGTCCCAGCCGTTCGCCACGACCCGGAGCGGCAGGTCCGCGAGGTCGGAATGCTGATCGCGGAGGAGATCCCGGACGAGCGGGACCGTCACGGTGATGTCGGCTGCGGGATGCACACCGCGACCGTACCCGGCGGAGTGGACCGCGCGAATTCATCCACTTGATGGGGAAATTCGTTCCACCCCCTGTTCAGGGGCCACCCGGAGCGCTAACGTCGCTCCCCGAAAGCAGCCGGACGTCTCGAAGGGGAGACACCATGCATCGTTTCCGATCGTCCATCGTGGTCGCCAGCGCGATCGCACTCGCCGTCGGGGTCCTCACTCCGGCCGCCGCGAACGCCGCTCCGCCCGGCGCTACGGCACCACCGCCGGGAGCGTCGACCTCGACCCCGACGACCCCGACCCCGACGACCACGGCTCCGGCGACCACGGCTCCGTCGACCCCGGCATCGGTGTCCGCTCCGCCGACCACGTCCGGGCTCGCGAACCGGAACACCACGCAGGCGATGCCCTCGTGGCGTGCGGACAGCCCGGACGCCGCCGCCGTCCCGCTCACCGCAGCCTCGGTGGTGTGCGTGCTCACCTGCGACGGCGGCGCCACGACCGGCCTGGCGACGGACACGCAGCCGGTGACCGCGAAGTCGACCGGCAGCCGGTCCCTGCAGCTGCACGCGTCCCTCCAGGACGACGTCGGGTGGGGCACGGTCCGCAGCGCGCGCGTCGGCGACCGCCTCTGGGTCGAGCGGTCCTTCGACGGCGGTGCCACCCGCACCCAGCCGCTCGCGCCGGTCACGGCGACGGCCGCCGGAGCGCTCGCCACGAGGACCGTCAACCTCTCCGACCCGGGGAACCACCGCCGCGCCGTCGTCCGCTCCTGCCTGCAGACCCCGGCCGGCACGACCTGCACCGCGTGGGCCTACCCCAAGTCCTGCGACCGTGTCTGCGACGGCGCCCCGCACGGCACCGCGACCGACCAGGTCCCCGTGGCCGACGCATCCGCCGTGAACCGGAGCGTCCGCCTGCACTTCGACGAGCACGGCGCCGGCTGGGCGAGTGTCACCGGGGCGACATCCGGCGACCGCGTCTGGCTCGACCGATCCTGGAACGAGGGCGCGTCGATCGCCGGGGGCTCGCAGCTCGGCGTGACGACCGCGACCGGACCGACCGCCTCGACCGCGGGCTTCGTCGCCGCCGAGCCGCGGCTGAAGCTCGCCGGGGGATCGCTCCGCGCCTGCGTGCTGGTCGCCGCCGCACAGCAGTCCGTCTGCACCGCCTGGGCACGGCCGAGCGTCGACCACGCCGCGGCGGCCGCCGACGCGCTCGTGTACTCGTACGACCCGTACACCGCGTGGTGGCCGTCGAGCTGGTGGAACTCCGCCGTCGCGATCACGACGGTCGTCGACTACCAGCGCACCACCGGCGACACCCGGTACGCGTGGATGATCGACCGGACCTTCGAGGTGAACAAGGGTGCCTTCGCGGCCGGCGTGAAGAGCGGGGACGAGCTCCCCGGCGGCTTCGTCAGCCGGGCGATCGACGACGGCGGGTGGTGGGCGCTCGCGTGGATCCGCGCCTACGACCTGACCGGGGACGCCAAGTACCTGCAGATGTCGGAGTCCATCGGCGACTATATGCAGGGGTACTGGGACACCTCGACCTGCGAAGGCGGCGTGTGGTGGGACGGCGAGCGGACGTACAAGAACGCGGTCGTGAACGGCCAGTACATCGAGATCGCGGCCGAGCTGCACAACCGGATCCCCGGTGACTCGGAGTGGCTGTCCCGCGCCGTCGACGGCTGGAACTGGTTCCAGCAGGTGGGTCTCGCGGGGAAGGACGGTCTCGTCAACGACGGCATCACCGACACCTGCGTGAACAACGCTCAGACCGTCTACACGTACAACCAGGGGCTCGCGATCGGCGGGGGCGTCGAGCTCTGGCGCGCGACCGGGGACACGAAGTACCTGGACAGCGCGAAGGCCCTCGCGGACGCGGCGATCCACCCCGCGGCCGGATCGCCGGGGCTCGTCGTGAACGGCGTCCTCACCGAGAACTGTGACCCGCTGACCGCCGCGAACCCCTGCGACGACAATGCGAAGCAGTTCAAGGGCGTGTTCGAGCGGTACATGACCGAGCTCGACCAGGCCACCGGCGGCGCGTACCGGTCGTTCGACGCCGCACAGGCGACCGCGGTCTGGACGAAGGACCGCGATCCGCTGAACCGGCTCGGCGAGCGGTGGGCCGGGGCATCGACCTCGGGCTCGCCGAACGTCCGGGACTGGCGCACGCAGGCCAGCGCGCTGTCCGCACTGCTGTCGGTGCGGTGAGCCGGCGGGCACTCGGGGAGGTCCCAGCACCTGCCCGAGTGCCCGCGCTACCTTGCCTGCCATGCAGCGCGAGCGATCGACCCCCGGAACGGCCATGGATGCCGTCGGTTGGCGGACCCCGGCGCGCTGGGCCCGCATCGGCCGGTGGCTGCTCGTGCCCTACGCCGTGCTCGTCTGGTTCACGGCCGTCACGGAACCGTTCACCGTCGTGGCGTTCGCCATCGCGGTGGTCGGTCTGCTCGGGATCGCCGCCGCCGTCGTCGTCGGGATGCTCGCGCGCGGGCGGGTCGCGACGGGTGTGCTCGGCGCGGTGCTCCTGATCGTCGGGATCGCACTCCTGGCGCTCAACCCGATCCCCGGCGGGATCGACGGCATCGGCGACTGGTGGCCCGAGGCGATCACGCAGCCGCAGCTCGTCGGGAGCGGCTACTGGGTGATGGCGTCGCTCGGGGTCGTGCTCACCGGCGGCGGGATGCTCGTGACGCTGCTCGTCACGGGGCTCCTCGGCGGGACGCGGCCGCAGTCGTCCTGACGCACTGACGGGCGACGCGGTCGATCGTGACCACGCTCCGGACTGGAGGCTCGGTGGCGGTCCGGCACCGTGCCTCCCGTCCGGCGTCGCCACCGCGCGTCGCCACCGCGCGTTGAGACGTGCCGATCTGTCGGGTGCCGCGGGCGAGACGACAGATCGGCACCTCTCAGTCACCGAGTACGGCGCGCCGAGCGCCCGGCGCGGGGCACCGAGCGCAGGGGCACGTCAGCTGAGGAACCAGTCCCTCGGGTGCTGGTCGGCCGTGAGCTCGCGGCGCGGTTCCGTCGCCGCAGCCCACCGTGCGGCGTTCGCGAGGACCCGTCGGATGTCCGGGTGGTGGTACACCGGGTACTCCTGGTCCCCGGGCGAGAAGTAGAACACCTTCCCGCGGCCCCGGTGGTAGGCGACGCCGGAGCGGAACACCTCACCGCCGTCGAAGGTGGACAGGAAGACCTCCTCGTCGGGGCGCGGGATGTCGAAGAACTCGCCGTACATCTCCTGGCGTGGGATGACGATCGGGTGCGGGATGCCCTCGGCGATCGGGTGCTGCGGCGCCGTGGTCCACACGAGCTCGCGCTCCCCGTCGTTCCGCCACTTCAAGGAGCACGTCGTGCCCATCAGCCGCTTGAACACCTTGGAGTAGTGCCCGGAGTGCAGGACGACGAGGCCCATGCCGGCGTGCACGTGCGCCACGACCCGCTCGACGACCTCGTCCGAGACCTCCTCGTGGGCGATGTGCCCCCACCAGAACAGCACGTCGGTGTCCGCGAGGACCTCGTCGGTGAGCCCGTGCGACGGTTCGCGGAGCGTGGCCGTCCGCACGTCGGCGTCGGGGCCGAGGTGTTCGCGCAGCCCGTCCGCGACCACGGCGTGGATGCCGTCGGGGTAGTTCGCGACGACCACCTCGTCACCCCGGGTCTCGTGCACGTACTCGTTCCACACGGTGGCGCGGATGCCGCGCTGGTCCCGCCCGCTCATGCCTGCACCTGCACTTCGTGGCCGGTGGCCGCGGACTCGTAGACGGCGTCGATGACCCGGCTCCGGTGGAGGGCGTACTCGCCGTGGTGGCCGGCGTACCGCCCGCCCGTCCCGCCGGCTGTCGTGCCGGCGGCGTCGCCGACGGCGTCACCGGCGGCGTCACCGGCCCGGATCGTCGCGAGGAACTCCTCGATCACGCGCTGGTGGTGTCCCGCCGGCACGTGGACCGCAGGTCGTGAGACGGTCGGTGCGCCCTCGACGTCGGAGTACAGCGTCACGGTGCCGTCCGTCGCGTAGGCGTCGACGTGCAGCTGTGCACCGCCGACGGAGCCGAGGACCTCGACGTCGATGTCCTCGTGCGCCTTGGAGTACGACGCCCACGACGCCTCGAGCTGCAGACTCGCCCCGGTGTCGAACCGGAGCAGCGCGATCGAGAAGTCCTCGACGTCGAAGGCGTGCGACCCGCGAGCGGAGACCGGCCCACCCCCGGCGCCGCCCCCGCGCCCGGCAGCACCGAGGTGGTTGTACGCGACGGCCGACACCGTCGTCACCCGCGGCTCGCCCATCAGGTACAGGGCGATGTCGAGGACGTGCGACCCGAGGTCGATCATCGGACCGCCACCCGCGGCGGCCTTGTTCGTGAACCACGACGTGATGCCGGGTACCCCGGAGCGGCGCACCCAGCTCGCGCGGCCGTGGTAGATCTCGCCGAGGGCGTCGCTCCGGCCGGGGCCGGTGGGCGCGATGTAGTCGTGCAGGAACTGGACGTCGGCACGGCGGCGGTGGTTGTAGGCGACCTCGAGCACGCGGTCGGCGGTCTCGGCCGCAGCGACCATCTCGGCGGCGAGCGCTCCGGTCGTCGCGAGGGGCTTCTCGCAGAAGACGTGCTTGCCGCTCTCGAGGGCGGCGACCGCGATGGGGTGGTGCAGGGCGTTCGGGACACCGATCGACACGATGTCGAGGTCGTCGCGGGCGACGAGGTCCTGCCAGTCGGCGTACGTCGCCTCGACGCCGCGGGAGTCCGCGAGCTCGGCGAGGCGCTCGGACTCCTGGCCCGCGAGGGCGACGACGCGGGCGCCGGGCAGTGCGGTGAACGCGTCGAGGTGGGTCGTCCCGGCGAAACCGAGTCCGACCACCCCCACACGGAGTTCCTGGGTCGCGGTGTTCGGGGTGGTGGGTGCAGTGGTCGACATCGACATGCCTCGACGCTATCGAACTCCCGGGTCGATTCGATTGCCAGGGAGGTTCCACGGAACAGAACGTCGCGTCGGCGCAGCGGAACATCGCGTCGCGACCGCGGCACAGACCGTCGTGTCGCGACCACCCACCGGACTGGAGGGACGGTGCGGGCTGGCACCGTCCCTCCCGTCCGCCGCATGGTCGCGTCAGCGCGGGCTGCCGGACCTCCGCGAATCGGGGAACCACTGGTGCACGGCATCCGGTAGGAGCGCACGGGGCTCGATGCCCCAGACGCGCCGACGGACCTCGACCATCACCCAGTCGCCCCACGGCACGATCCCGCGGACGGCGGTGTACTTCATGGTCGCCGTGACCGTGGGCGTCCTGATGTCGTAGCTGTCCGGTCCGAACGTGCGCGTGAGCAACGCACCGACAGGCATGGCCCCCACGAGGGCGCGGTGCGCGGAACGCCAGGTCGCCGCGGCGAGGAGCGCGATGACCAAGATCCCTGCCGAACCACCGAGCAGGACACCGACGACGCCGGATGCTGCACCACACCACGCGCCGATCCCGATGATGACCGTCACCAGCCACCACCACGGCGGCTGGTGAACGGTCGACCAGATGGTCAGCTTCGTGGCGGCATGACGGGCCGTGTCCGGGGCGACCCGGAACTCGCAGTGGATCCTCTCGGCATCCTGGTCCATGGCAGGACGGTAGCTCATCCGTCAGCCTCGGGAGTAGCGGACCACCACGCCGGGCGACCAGGTCGTGACGTCGGGCTCGCGGTCGACGAGGCCCGGCAGTCCCGCGGCGGCCAACAGGGTGTCGTCGAGGCGGTCGACGCGGACCGAGCGGAGCGGCCATGGCTCGTGCGCGCGACGCCACCAGCGGGTGCGGCCGAACCGTGGGGCGTGGACGCCCCAGCGGTCGAGCAGGAACTCCGTCGTCGCGTCCTGCTCCACCGTGTCGGTCCCCGGGGTCACACGGATGAGACTCCCGGGGCCGCCGCCGTACCGGGCCGAGCGGTGTGCGACGTCGTCGGGGCGGACACGGGAGCCGGCCCGTGCCCAGACGTACGGCAGGCCGATGGTCCTCGCGGCGAGGACCGCCGGAGCGTGCTGTGTGTCGATCGAGCGGTAGGCGATGCCGTGCCGGGCCGTGTCGCCGTCCTGCGGCTCCCGCCGCGCCAGCGGGTGCGCATCGACGGTCGGGATCTGCACGGCGATCTCGGTCATCGTGCCGAAGCGTCCGAGTCGTGGGAGCGGCGGAACGGTGCTGTCCACGAACCGGTAGGCCGAGAGGGTCACCCAGGCGGCGCCGTCGTGCTCGTCTGGACGGGTGCCGGGCGGGACGAGCGTCGCGGCGAGCGCGGGGTCGATGCGCCAGTGGAGCCCGACCACCTCGCGCCAGTCGTGCTGGGTGACCGGGCGGTGCGGGAGCGGCGGGGCGGCGGACATCGTGCCAGTGGTACTCCGCTCCGCTGGCGTTCTCCATGCCGAGCGGCCGGTCAGTGCGCTCCAGCGGTCCCCCGCGCGATCACGGCGTCGAGGCCGCTCGGGTCCGGGGAGTACGTCGGGTCGAGCTCGGTGCGCCATCGTCCGTACAGTCCGTACGCGGCGCGGGCGAGCGCGGGCGAGCTCTGGTGTCGGACCGCACCCATGAGCTCCGCGACCTCCGCCGCTCGGTCATCGAGATCCGAGCCATGTCGATGGTGGTCCGTTCCCTCCGCGACGTCGACGAGGAGCATCACCTGCACGAGGGCCTCGCGGAGGACACCGAGGACGAGATGCGTCCCGATGAGGGCATTCCCGCGGCCGAGTCGTGCCGCCGCGAGCGCCGCGTCGAACCGCATGGCGTTGTCCACCGGTGGCGCGGGCATGTGGACACGGCCACCCTCGACCGCGACGTCGACACGGCGGCCGTCAGGGAGGACGAGCCGGAGCTGCTGCACCCGGCCGTCGCCGGATTCCTGCCACGCCCATGGTCGGACTCCGACGAGGGAGGTCGCATCCGCGCCGTCCGATCCGGCGAGCACGATCCGCACGTCGAGGTCGCTCCACCCGTCGACCCCGTCGGAGCCGGCTGACGCAGAACCGTACGGCGTCACCGTGCTCCCGGGCGGAAGTGCCGAGCGGATCTCGTCGAGGAGGTCCTGCTGCCACGTCGCCATGCCACAAGGCTAAACGTGCCCAGCGGTCTCCCGGCGGCTTCCGGGCGGGGCGGTCACGCCGGCACGGATGACGCTCCGCCCGCAGAACGACACAGCACGAGAAGAGATCGGGCGGGCGTGACGCTCTGCCCGGAAAGCGACAGACGAACACTCGCCAGCCACCTGTCGGACGCCCTAGGTTGGGCGGCATGGACGACCTCGACGAGCACGGCCGGGCGGAACCACCGCTGCACGGCGACGAGTACGCGACCCTCACGGGCTTCCTCGACTACCAGCGCGCGACCTTCGCGTGGAAGACGGCCGGACTGACCGCGGAACAGCTCCGCGCGACCATCGGCGTCTCCACGATGACGCTCGGCGGGATGATGAAGCACCTCGCGTACGTCGAGGACGACTGGTTCGGACGGCACCTGCTCGACGCCCCGGTCCCGGAACCGTGGGCGTCCGCGGACTGGGCGGCCGACCGCGACTGGGAGTGGCACTCCGCAGCCCGGGACTCCCCCGAGGACCTGCTCGAGCTCTGGACCGCAGCGGTCGAACGTGCCCGTGCGACCTCCGACCGTGCGTACGCCGAGAGCGGCCTCGCACTCGTCGCCGCACACACCTGGCCGGACGGCAATGCTCCGTCGCTCCGCTGGATCATCACCCACATGATTGAGGAGTACGCCCGGCACAACGGCCACGCGGACCTGATCCGCGAGGCGGTCGACGGCGCGACGGGCGAGTAGGCCGCGGCGCCGGAGGCGACCGGATGCGGACGGGAGGGACGGTGCGGGCCCGACCCGTGCCTCCCGTCCGTCTCGCGGCGGCACCGGCCGTTCAGCGGACCGGCCTACCATCGCTCGAATGCCCGCTCCCCGAGACAGCACCGCCCGCGACGAGTTCATCCGCGTGCGCGGCGCCCGCGAGAACAACCTGCGGGACGTCGACGTGGACGTGCCGCGCGACCGGATCGTGGCGTTCACGGGGGTGTCCGGGTCAGGCAAGTCGAGCCTCGCGTTCGGGACCGTCTTCGCCGAGGCGCAGCGCCGCTTCCTGGAGTCCGTCGCCCCGTACGCCCGCCGACTCATCGCACAGGGCTCGACCCCGCACGTGGACTCCATCACAGGGCTGCCCCCGGCCGTCGCCCTGCAGCAGCGCCGGGGTGCCCCGAGCTCCCGGTCGACCGTCGGGACGCTCACCACGCTGTCGAACTCGATGCGGATGCTCTTCTCCCGCGCGGGCACGTACCCAGATGGCGCCGACCGACTGGAGTCGGACTCGTTCTCGCCGAACACCGTCGCGGGTGCATGCCCTCGGTGCCACGGCCTCGGGATCGCACACGAGGTGACCGAGGCCTCCGCCGTGCACGATCCGTCGCTGAGCATCCGCGACGGGGCGATCACCGCGTGGCCGGGCGCCTGGCAGGGCAAGAACCTCCGCGACGTGACGGCGGGCCTCGGGTACGACATCGAGCGGCCGTGGCGGGAGCTGTCGCGGGCGGATCGCGACTGGCTGCTGTTCACCGAGGAGCAGCCGGTCGTCGAGGTGCACCCGAAGCGCGACCGCGTGGCGAAGCCCTACAAGGGGCGTTTCTGGAGCGCCCGACAGTTCGTGATGCACACCCTCGCGGACTCCCAGAGCGAGTCCCAGCGAACCAAGGTGCTGCGGTTCGTCGAGTCCGGACCGTGCTCGCTCTGCGGCGGGACCGGACTGACCGCGGCGGCGCTCGCGGTGACGATCGGCGGACGGACCATCGCCGCACTCAACGGGCTGCCGCTGAGCGGCCTGGCCGACGTCCTCCGACCGATCGCGTCGCTGACCGACGCCGCTGCGGCCACATCACGCGCGTCGTCCGGCGAGCACACCGAGGTGGCCGTGGCCATCGCGAAGGACCTCCTCGCCCGCGTCGAGGTGCTCAGTGGACTCGGGCTCGGCTACCTGAGCCTCGACCGCGCCACTCCGACGCTGTCCCCGGGCGAGACGCAGCGGCTCCGCATCGCGACACAGCTGCGGTCCGGGCTGTTCGGCGTCGTCTACGTGCTCGACGAGCCGAGCGCCGGGCTGCACCCAGCGGACGCGGAACCGCTCGTCGACGTCCTCGAGGACCTCCGGGCCAGCGGCAACAGCGTGTTCGTCGTCGAGCACGACATGAGCATCGTCCGGCGCGCGGACTGGATCGTGGACGTCGGACCCGGTGCGGGATCCGGGGGCGGCACGGTGCTCTACAGCGGGCCGGTCGAGGGTCTCGCCGACGTCGAGGCATCCGTGACCCGGCGGTTCCTGCAGCCCGGTCCTGCCGGCTCGGCCGACCCAACCCGCGCGCCGCGCACGCCGATCGGCACGCTCGAGCTCCGCGACGTGACCCGGCACAACCTCAGCGGGCTCGACGTCGACGTGCCGCTCGGTGTCCTCACCGCCGTCACGGGGGTGTCCGGCTCGGGCAAGTCCTCCCTCGTCGGCGGTGTCCTCGCGTCGGACGGCGCTGACCATCCGCTCGTCAGCCGTGTCGTGCAGGTCGACCAGAAGCCGATCGGGCGCACCCCTCGGTCGAACCTGGCGACCTACACGGGGCTGTTCGACGCGGTGCGGGCTGCCTTCGCCGCGACCGATGACGCCCGGGCCCGCGGCTGGGGTGCCGGCCGGTTCTCGTTCAACGTCGCCGGGGGCCGGTGCGAGGTGTGCCAGGGCGAGGGGTCGGTCTCGGTCGAGCTGCTGTTCCTGCCCGGGAGCTGGGCACCGTGCCCCGAGTGCCACGGCGCGCGGTACAACGCCGACACGCTCGAGGTCCTCTGGCACGGAGCGTCCGTGGCCGACGTCCTCGGGATGACCGTGGACGAGGCGGCACCGTTCCTGGCCGACGTCCCTGCGGCGGCACGGAGCCTCGAGACGCTGCAGCAGGTCGGGCTCGGGTACCTGCGGCTCGGGCAGCCCGCCCCGGAGCTGTCCGGCGGCGAGGCGCAGCGGATCAAGCTCGCGACCGAGCTCCAGCGAGCCCGTTCCGGCCACACGCTGTACCTGCTCGACGAACCGACGACGGGACTCCACCCGGCGGACGTGGAACTCCTGACGGAACAGCTCTCGCGACTCGTCGACGCCGGGAACACCGTCGTGGTCGTCGAGCACGCGATGGACGTCGTCGCCGCTGCGGACCACGTCATCGACATGGGGCCGTCCGGCGGTTCCGACGGGGGCCATGTGGTGGCCGCGGGGACGCCGGCCGAGGTCGCTGCGTCGGAGGCGAGCCGGACGGCACCGTACCTGCGGGCGCAGCTCGGGCGCTGAGCACGCCGGGCTTGTCGTCGGCACGGCACAACCCGATCCACATGACACAGCGCGAACCCGTTGTGTATGTGGATCGGGTTGTGTGGTGGGCGTTCGAGGGTCGACGTGGAGCTCAGTCTCCCGTGTCCGACCACCCGGCAGGGTTCGTGGCCGTCTCGTACAGGTCGTCGAAGGGGACCATGTCCGCGAAGTCATCACCGCTGATGCCCGAATGGTGGCCCGCCTCCGCGGCGACGTACAGCAGTTCCTCGCCGTCATCGTCCGCCGCGTCCACGGTGCCCCACGGGAGCGTGTCGTGGGTGTTCGCGTCCTCCCACACAGCGCGGCCCGCTGCCACGGTGTCGGTCCGCACGTACAGGAAGTCGTCGTCGGCCAAGTCTCCGAGCCCGGTCGGGTCGTGGCGGTCGTACCAGTCGACGCGGCACTCGTCGTCGAGGGCGTACAGGGCGAGGTCGAGACGGGCTTCGAACGCCACGAGGTCAGCCACGGGTCGAGCCTCGAGCGCTGCGCGGAGTCGGTGGAAGGCCGCGTCGGACACGGAACCGTGCAGCGTGTCGATGAGCTGCCAGAACTCGTCCTCCGGCATCGCGACCGCGTCTGCCTCGGTGACTTCCCGCGACGTGGCCCGGTCGAACTTCGACGTCGGCGTCGGCGAGGGCACCGCCCCCGCGTGGCCGGGCACGTTCGACCGGCACTGCGCGGCGTGCGTCTGCTCCGGGAGCTTGTTGAGCAGCCGAGGGGGCTGCGTACACCCGCCCAGGGTGGCGGCGAGCACCACGGCGGTGGCGGTGGCGATGACGACGAGCGCGCGAACACGGGGCACGGCAGGACACTAGCGTCCGACGACACAACGGGACCCACATGACACAGCGGGATGCCGTTGTGTGGCGTGGGTTCGGTTGTGCTGTGGCGCTCATGGGCGCGGACCGCAGGCTGTGGCGGTCGCGGGCGCGACCCACAGACGGACTGGAGGCGCGGTGCCAGCTGACACCGCGCCTCCAGTCCGCAACCGGCTCAGCCGGTCACGCGCGCGTCAGAAGGCGGCGAGCGCCTCGTTCAGCGTCGCCGAGGGGCGCATGACCGCCTCGGTCTTGGCGGCGTCGGGGCGGTAGTAGCCGCCGATGTCGACCGCCGTGCCCTGCGGCGCGATGAGCTCCTCGGTGATCTGCTGCTCGTGCGAGCGGAGCTTGCCCGCCAGGTCCGCGAACAGCGCCGCGAGCTCGGTGTCCTCGGTCTGCGCAGCGATCTCCTCGGCCCAGAACAGTCCGAGGTAGAAGTGACTCCCGCGGTTGTCGATCGAGCCGAGCTTGCGCCCCGGGGACTTGTTCTCGTCGAGGAACCGACCCGTGGCACGGTCGAGCGTGTCCGCGAGGACCTGCGCCCTGGCGTTCCCGGTGGACGTCGCGAGGTGCTCGAAGCTCACCGCGAGCGCCAGGAACTCACCGAGGCTGTCCCAGCGCAGGTAGTCCTGGTCGACGAGCTGCTGCACGTGCTTCGGTGCGGAGCCACCCGCCCCCGTCTCGAACAGACCACCGCCGGCGATGAGCGGGACGACCGAGAGCATCTTGGCGGAGGTACCGAGCTCCATGATCGGGAACAGGTCCGTCAAGTAGTCACGGAGCACGTTGCCCGTGACGGAGATGGTGTCCTCGCCGCGGCGGATGCGCTCCAGCGAGAAGTTGATCGCGTCGACCGGCGACATGATCTCGATCTGCAGACCGTCGATGTCGTGGTCCTGCAGGTACTCCCGGACGAGGCCGATGAGCGTCGCGTCGTGCGAGCGGGTCTCGTCGAGCCAGAACACCGCGGGGGTGTCACTCGCACGGGCGCGCGTCACGGCGAGCTTCACCCAGTCGCGGATCGGGACGTCCTTGGTCTGGCACGCGCGCCAGATGTCACCCTCGGACACCTCGTGCTCGAGCAGTGACTCTCCGGCGGCGTTCACCACGCGGATCGTGCCGTCGCCCGGCGCCTGGAAGGTCTTGTCGTGCGAGCCGTACTCCTCGGCGGCCTGCGCCATGAGACCGACGTTCGGCACGGAGCCCATGGTCGCCGGGTCGAAGGCGCCGTTGGTCCGGCAGTCGTCGATCGTCGCCTGGTAGATCCCGGCGTAGCTCGAGTCGGGGATGACCGCGAGGGTGTCGTGCTCGTCGCCGTCCGGACCCCACATGTGTCCGGAGGTGCGGATCATCGCCGGCATGGACGCGTCCACGATGACGTCCGACGGGACGTGCAGGTTCGTGATGCCCTTGTCGGAGTCGACCATGGCCATGTCGGGGCCGTCGGCGATGCGCTGCTCGAACGCCGCGCGGATCTCCGCGCCGTTCGGCACCGAGTCGAGCCCCTGGAGGATCGCGTTGAGGCCGTCGTTCGGGGTGAGGCCGGCGGCGGCGATGTCGTCGCCGTACTGCGCGAAGACGTCGGCGAAGTACACGCGGATCACGTGGCCGAAGATGATCGGGTCGGACACCTTCATCATGGTGGCCTTGAGGTGCACCGAGAACAGGACGCCCTCGGCGGCGGCGCGGTCGATCTGCGCCTGCAGGAAGGTCTCGAGCGGGCCGACATGCAGGACGGTGGCGTCGACGACCTCGTTCGCGAGCACCGGCACCGACTGGCGGAGGACCCGGGTCGAACCGTCGGCGCCGACGAACTCGATGGTCAGGGTGTCGTCGGCCGGGATGATGACGGTCTTCTCGCTCGAGCGGAAGTCGTCGACACCCATCGTCGCGACGTTCGTCTTGGAGTCGGAGGACCAGGCACCCATGCGGTGCGGGTGCTTCCGGGCGTAGTTCTTCACCGAGAGCGGCGCCCGGCGATCGGAGTTGCCCTCGCGCAGGACGGGGTTGACCGCACTGCCCTTGACCTTGTCGTAGCTGGCGCGGGCTGCCTTCTCGTCGTCGGTCTTCGGGTCGTCCGGGTAGTCGGGGAGGTCGTAGCCCTGCGACTGGAGCTCCTTGACGGCGGCCTTCAGCTGCGGGATCGACGCCGAGATGTTCGGCAGCTTGATGATGTTCGCCTCGGGGGTCTTGGCGAGGTCGCCGAGTTCCGCCAATGCGTCCCCGATGCGCTGCTCGTCACTGAGCCGCTCCGGGAACTGGGCGATGATGCGGCCGGCGAGCGAGATGTCGCGGGTCTCGACGTCGACACCGGCCTTCTTGGCGTAGGCGGCGATGATGGGCAGGAACGAGTAGGTCGCCAGCAGCGGCGCCTCGTCCGTGAGCGTGTAGATGATCTTGGCCATGCCGGCAGGTACTCCCTTGTGTCGCTCGTGCTGATGTCGATCGATCGATCGCCACGCTACTCGCGTCCGGCGATCTCTTGACATCAAGATACCTTGCCGGGCCGGGAACGCGCCGGGCGCGACCCGGCCTGTGGACAAGTGGCGCGCCTCCAGTCCGGAATGGATGCAGGAACCGGACTGGAGGCACGGTGCGAGTCTGCGACGCGGTCACCGTCGCGAGCGGCGGAGCCGAGTGGGTCCGTCAGATGGTCGGACACGTCGTGCGGTCCGGGTGTTGCGGGGGGCCGGAACCGTCCATTATGTTAACGGTGAAACTCACATCCGGCAGAGGGGGCCAGTGATGGACATACGGAACATGCCCGGCGTGGTTGCCATGAGCATCGCGGTCGTGGGGTTGGTCGTCTGTTGCTCCGGAGTGTGTTCGGAGAGTGGATCGCCCCTGAGCCGGGTGCCTGTGCGCCCCACACCCGATCCGTCGGACTTCGCTCCGGCCGGCGCGTGGGCGCACGAGTTCGCGGAAGCGAGCTCGACTGCCGGCCCGTTCGAGCGAAGGATCCTGGCCGACGGCGTGATCACCGAGACCGAGTTCGAGGACTCCAGGACAGCGATGCGCCGGTGCATGCGCGACGCGGGGTTCGCCTACACCGCCTTCTGGGACGGCGGTGCGGTCGCAGCGGCGGCGCCCGGACACCGCACGATCCGCGACGTCACGCCGGTCAGTGATGCGTTGCGCGAGTGCTCGAACCAGTTCGGTCGGAGCATCGCGGACCTGTTCCGCGAAACACTCCGCGATCCGGACAAGACGGAGCGGGCCTGATCCGCCACCCGCCCATGACGGGCGCACCCGTGGCTGGCGCTGACTCGGCGGAGCCGCCACTCTTGACTCCGTGACGGATCTCTTCATCGTGGTCGTGGTGCTCGGCCTGTTGCTCATCGCGGGTGCCACGGTCTTCGGGCCGAAGCTCCGCGTGGCCGCCCCGCTGGTGCTCGTCCTGCTCGGCATCGGCGCGAGCTTCCTGCCGATCGTCCCCGACGTGCAGATCGAGCCGGAGTGGATCCTCGCCGGCATCCTTCCTCCGCTGCTCTACTCGTCCGCGGTGTCGATGCCCGCGATGAACTTCCGCCGTGAGTTCGCAGCGATCAGCGGACTGTCGGTCGTGCTCGTCATCGGGAGCGCGGTGCTGCTCGGGCTGTTCTTCGCGTGGGTGATCCCGGGGCTCGGACTCGCATGGGGCATCGCGCTCGGTGCGATCGTCAGCCCGACGGACGCTGTCGCGACGTCGATCGTCAAGCGCACCGGGGTGTCGAAACGGGTCATCGCGATCCTCGACGGCGAGAGCCTCCTCAACGACGCCACCGCGCTCGTCCTGCTCCGCACCGCCACTGCGAGCATCGCCGTGGCGTTCTCGTTCTGGGGCGCGCTCGGCACGTTCGCCTACTCGGTCGCCGTGGCACTCGTGATCGGCTGGCTGGTCGGGCGGCTCGATCTCCTGGTCCGGGCTCGGATCAGCAACGCCACCGTCAACACGATCCTGTCGTTCACGGTCCCGTTCATCGCGTCGCTGCCGGCCGAGCGTCTCGGAGCATCGGGACTCGTCGCGGCCGTGGTCGCGGGGCTGGTCACCGGCCGACGCGCCCCGCGGGTGCTGTCGCCGCAGGCCCGGCTGTCCGACTCGCAGAACTGGAGCACCGTCGAGATGGTGCTCGAGGGCGCGGTGTTCCTCACGATGGGGCTGGAGCTGTCCACCGTCCTCGGCGAGGTCCAGGACAGCGCCGATGGCATCGCGCCGGCAGTCTGGATCGCGATCGGTGCGCTCGTCCTCACCATCCTCATCCGGGCGGTGTACGTGGTGCCCCTCCTCCGGTCACTCGCCGCTCGGACGACGCGCGGCGACGACATGAAACCGAGGATCGCCGAGATGCGCGCCGGGCTGGAGGACCCGGAGACGGCGTCGGACACCTACCGGTCGCTCAACAGGGGACCGAGGGCGGGGCGGGTGCCGTCGGCGAAGGACCTCGGTCGGTTCAGCACTCGCCTGACCCGTCTCGTCGCGGACATCGAGTACTTCGCCGCGGCACCGCTCGGGTGGCGTGACGGCACCGTGGTCGTGTGGGCCGGCATGCGCGGTGCGGTGACGGTCGCGGCGGCGCAGACCCTGCCGCAGGACACGCCGCACCGATCCCTCCTCGTGCTCATCGCGTTCGGGGTCGCCGCGCTGTCGCTCGTGGTGCAGGGCGGGACGCTCTCCGCACTCGTCCGGTGGATCAGACCGACCACGGTGGACGCCGAGGGCAGCACGGAGGAGCGCGCACGGCTGCACGACCTCCTCCGCGACGCGGTGCCGACGACGGAGCTCGAGCGCCCGTCGGACCCGGAGGCCGCGAAGACGCAGATGCTCGAGCGCATCACGGCACAGCGGACGGCACTCCTCGACGCTCGCGACGACGGCACGTTCGACGCCGACGTGCTGGCGTCCGCGCTGCAGAACCTCGACGCGGCACAGATCCAGATCGACGGGCTGGGTGGGCCGAAGGGCTGAGCCCCAGACCCGGGGGCGGACGGGAGGGCCGGGGCGGGCCCGCACCGCGCCTCCAGTCCGGAGACGGTCGGGAGGGCCGGGGCGGGCCCGCACCGCGGCGCCTGGCACCGCGGCACCGCGGCACCGCGGCACGCGGCACACGTCCGGAGTCGCTTTGGGCGCACAGCGACGAGATCCGGCGAAACCCTGAGCAGATCGGTCGCTTTCGGGGGAAACCGACAGCCGCCACGGTTTTTCTCACAAAGAGAAGAACCGTGCTACGGTGTTCACATGGCACTTGAACTCAGTACCCGGATCGGCCCGGGACACGTCACGACACCGACCTTCGCGACGATGCATTTCCCCGCGGGAGAGGCCCACGTCAAGGTCGCGGACGACAACGCCGACAAGGGCCCCCTCACCGAGGTCGCCACGATCGTCGGCGCACAGGGCTCCATGGCCGACGACCTCGTCATGCTCGGCATGTGGGCAGACGCGGTCCGCCAGCGCGGGTCGAAGTCGGTCGCCTGCATCCCGTACCTCCCCGGCGCACGCCAGGACCGCGGGCTGCCATTCGGTGCGAAGGTCTACGCCGACATCCTCAACGGGTTCCACATCGACCAGGTCGTCGCCTTCGACCCGCACTCGCCGGTCATCGTCGGACTGGTCGAACGCCTGACGGTGGTGTCGAGCGACCGGGTCATCCGGAACGCCGTCGTCGGCCGCCGCGACCGCGACGTCCCCCAGCGCTACGACGGGATCATCGCCCCGGACAAGGGTGCGGTCGCACGGGCCACCGCCGTCGCCGATGCCTGCCACCTGCCGGTCTTCCGCGCCGAGAAGCACCGTGACGAATCCACCGGCAAGCTGTCCAGCTTCTCGTGCGAGCCACTCCCCGAGACCGGCCGGTTCCTGGTGGTCGACGACATCTGCGACGGCGGTGGGACGTTCATGGGCCTCGCCGAGTCGACCGGCTTGCCGAAGGAGCGCCTCGGACTCTGGGTGTCGCACGGGGTGTTCTCCGGCCGCGCGCCGGCACTCGCCGAGCACTTCGGCGAGATCGTCACGACCGACTCGTACACACCACAGACCGAGGTCGCCGGCCTCACCACCGTCCACCTCATGCCCTACCTGACAGGAGTCATCAAGTGACCATCATCCCCGCCACCGGCCTCAGCCCACGGATCACCACCGCGAGCCCGATCGCACCGCTGCTCGCCACGGACGGCTACAAGCACTCGCACCGGCAGGTCTACCCCGAGGGCACCACGCGGATCCTCATCAACTGGACGAACCGCTCGAACGCGCACATGCCGGAGTCGACGCACGCCGTCGTGTTCGGGCTGCAGGCGTTCATCCAACGGAGCCTCGTCGAAGCGTGGGCACCCTTCTTCGCCGCTGACGAGGACGAGGTCGCGGACCTGTTCGAGCAGGCGCTCCTGAACTACTTCGGTCCGAACCACATCGGCTCCGACCACGTCAGGGCCCTGCACCGCCTCGGGTACCTGCCGCTCCGCATCAACGCACTGCCCGAGGGCACCCTCGCCCCGATCGGGGTCGCCACCCTGACCGTCGAGAACACCGTCGACGAGTTCTTCTGGCTCCCGAACTACATCGAGACCGCCCTCTCGGCGTCGATCTGGCACCCGTCGACCGTCGCCACGAAGGCGCTGGAGTACCGGGACCTGATGGAGGACTGGGCGGCACGGACCGGTGCGGAGCCCGCGTCGATCGACTTCGCGGCGCACGACTTCTCGATGCGTGGACAGACGAGCATCGAGTCCGCGGCGGCCGGTGGGGCGGGGCACCTGCTGTCGTTCCTCGGCACCGACTCGATGCCGACGCTCGACTTCGTGGACCGCTACTACCCCGGCGACAACGGCATGGTCGGGGCGAGTGTGCCCGCGACCGAGCACAGCGTCATGTGCGTCCGGGGTGCCGACGGCGAGCTCGAGACCTTCGAGCAGATCCTCGACGTGTACCCGACGGGCATCGTCTCGGCCGTGAGCGACGGGTTCGACCTCTTCAAGGTCGTCACCGAGACCCTCCCCGCGCTGCGGGACCGGATCATGGCGCGCGACGGCAAGCTCGTCATCCGCCCGGACTCCGGCGACCCGGTCGACATCATCACGGGCTCGGTCCACGACGTCGATCCCGCGGCACTCGCGGACCCCGAGCGGACAGCCGAGCAGAAGGGCGTCGTGGAACTCCTCGACGAGGAGTTCGGGCACACCGTGAACGCCACGGGCTTCAAGGTCCTGGACAGCCACATCGGTGTCATCTACGGCGACAGCATCACGCTCGACCGCGCTCGCCGGATCTACGAGCGGCTCGCGGCGAAGGGGTACGCGAGCGACAACATCGTGCTCGGGATCGGCTCGTACACGTACCAGTACATGACGCGCGACAACCTCGGCAGTGCGGTCAAGGCCACGTGGGCCCTGGTGGACGGCGAACCCATCGACATCCAGAAGGACCCGAAGACCGGCTCCGGCAAGAAGAGCGCGAAGGGTCGCATCGCCCTGCACCGCGACGCGGACGGCGAGATCCGACAGATGGACGAGGCCACCGCCGCCGACGAGGCGACGAGCCTCCTGCAGCCCGTGTGGGTGGATGGTCGGTTCCTGGTGCACCAGTCGTTCGCGGACGTCCGGGCGACGCTCCGGCAGGAGCGCGCGGCGCGTGCGGAGCGCCGGCAGGCTGCCGGACACTCGGACGGGGCCGGCCGGGAGGGACGGGGCACGGACATCACGTCGGCGGGGGCCGCAGAGACTCCCGCGCCGTGACGAGCGTCGACCACGCGGTCCGCGACCAGCCGCTCATCGCCATCGACGTCGTCCCGATGTCGTACTCGAGGGCGGACGGTCTCCGCGTGGCGACCTCGGCGCGGGCGTTCGCACCGTACGCCGGGGCGCAGGCGCTGCCGGGGGTGCTCCTCGACGGCACCGAGCTCCTGGCGCGCGGGGCGATGCGGGCCCTCAGGGTCAAGGCCGGCATCACGGGCGGCGGGGTGCGACACCTGGCGCAGATCGGGGCGTTCGACGGGCCGGAGCGCGATCCGCGGAGTGCCGCGATCAGCGTGGCGTTCCTGGCCGTCGTGGACCCGGCGGCCGCGGGTGAGAACGGAGCCGGAGCCGGCGGTGGGGCCGGTGGTGGTGTCACGAGCGTGCTGTGGGGGGACGCTCGTGACACCAGGGGGCTGCCGTTCGACCACGATCGGATCGTCCGGGCCGCCCTCGACACCGTCCGCACCCGCCGCTGGTCCGATGTCCCGCTCACGAGGGCGCTCCTCGGAGAGACGTTCACCACCGCGGACGCCGCCCGGCTCGAGAGCGTCCTCGCCGGGCACGATCCGCACGCCGGCAACTTCCACCGGTTCCTGCAGAAGCACGAGGCCCTCGAGCGCCGCGATCCGTCGGCAGCCGTCGCGGGCGCGGCGGGCGGCCGGCCAGGCTCCGCCGGCGGCCGGCCCGCGGCCGTGTGGGGCTGGCGGGTGTTCTGAACACGCGCGTCCGACCAGCACACCCGGATCACGGTGTTCGCGCCGGACCGCCGTGTTCAGAACACCCGACGCGGCGGGAGGCGCGAGGCGGGGCTGCGCCGTCCCTCCAGGCCGGAGCCGCGGGTGTTCTGAACACGCGCGTCCGACCGGAACACCCGGATCACGGTGTTCACGCCGGACCGCCGTGTTCAGAACACCCGACGGACGGACGGGCGCGGCCGGCGCGGCCGGCGCGGCCGACGCGACGCCTAGAAGTCGACGTCGCTCCCCATCGTCACGGTGTGGTGCGGCGGCAACCCGAACCGTGCGGCCGGGTTCGCCGCGTTCTGCGCGAGCGCGACGAACAGCTTCTTGCGCCAGCGCACCATGCTCGGACCACGGCTCGGCCGGAGCGCACCGCGGGAGACGAAGTAGGACGCGTCCTCGATGTCGGCCGGCGACAGGTCGAGCACGTCGGCCACGCAGGCCTGCTGCAGCGCCGCGGGGATGTTCGGGTCGTCGGAGAACCCGGACTTGATGAGCAGGTGCTCGATGCCGTCGTGGGCGTACCCCAGGTCGTCCCAGACGTACTTCTTCGCGGCGGGCACGTGTGGGACCCCGACGGTGATGGCCGACACGATGATCACCCGCTCGTGCAGCACGTGGTTGTGCTCCACGTTCGCGCGGAGCGCCAGCGGTGTCGTGTCCTTGTTGGGGTGCGGGAAGATCGCGACCCCGGGGACCCTCGGGATGTCGTGCGCCTGGACCTTCGCGATGAAGTCCTCGAGCGAGCCCTCCTGCTCGGTGCGCTCCTCCATGACGAGCAGACGCCCACGGCGCCACGTCGTCATGACCATGATGACGGCGGCCGCGATGAGGAGCGGGACCCACCCACCGTGGATGACCTTCGACAGGTTGCCCGCGAGGAACGTCAGCTCGAGCCCGCCGAACGCCACGGCGGCGACGACCAGGTGCCAGATCTTCCAGTTCCAGAGCCGCCGCGCCACGATGAGGAGCAGCACGGTGTCGACGACGAGGGCGCCCGTCACCGACACCCCGTACGCCGTCGCCAGCCGCTCGGACGACCGGAACGTGAGCATCACGGCCATCACGCCGAGGAACAGCAGCAGGTTGACGGCCGGCAGGTAGATCTGACCACCGTCCTTCTCGGAGGTCTGCCGGATGTTGAGCGGCGGCAGGAGCCCGAGCTGCACCGCCTGCGCCGACAACGAGAACGCTCCCGAGATCACCGCCTGGCTCGCGATCACCGTCGCCATCGTGGCGAGGATGACCACGGGGATCCGCGCCCACTCCGGCATCAGCAGGAAGAACGGGTTCGAGCGCGTCGACGGGTCGTTGAGGATGAGCGACGCCTGCCCGAGGTAGTTCAGGGTCAGCGCCGGGAACACCACGAAGAACCAGGCGCGGTGGATCGGTCGGCGCCCGAAGTGTCCGAGGTCCGCGTAGAGCGCCTCGGCACCGGTGATGACGAGGACGACGGCACCCATCGCCACGAAGGTGATCCCCGGGTGGGCGACCGTGAAGCTGATCGCGTACGTCGGTGACAGGCCCCGGAGCACGGTCGGGTCCTTGACGATCGAGCCGATGCCGGCGACGGCGAGCACCGCGAACCACAGCAGCATCACCGGCCCGAAGAGCTTGCCGACCCTGGCCGTCCCGAACCGCTGCGCGGCGAACAGGATCGTCAGGATCACCGCGGCGATCGGCACGACGAGGTGGGACACACCGGGCGTCGCGACCTCGAGACCCTCCACCGCGGAGAGCACACTGACGGCGGGCGTGATGATCGAGTCGCCGTAGAACAGCGAGACGCCGACGATGCCGATCACGAGGAGTGCTGCCGCTCGGCTCGCGTTCTTGCCGTAGAGGCGGCGCGCGAGTGCGGCCAGGGCCATCACGCCGCCCTCGCCGTTGTTGTCGGCCCGGAGCAGGATCGCGACGTACTTCACCGACACGATGATCGTGATGCTCCAGAACATCAGCGAGATCACACCGTAGACGTCGTCCGGCGTCGCCTTGACCGCGCCGTCGTCGATCGTGAACACGGTGCGCAGCGCGTACAGCGGGCTGGTACCGATGTCACCGAACACCACTCCGAGTGCGGCGAGCGCGACGCCGGCGAGCGCCTTGCCACCGAGACCGCTGCCGTGCCGCTCGGCCGACCCCGAGTCGGACGCGTCGGACCTGCCGGGCGCGGGGCGCGCCTCCAGTCCGTCCGTGCCGGACTCGGCCGCCGCCTCACGCCCGGCCGCGTCCGTCGCGCCTGGCGCGTCCGTCGGCTCGAGGCCGGGGATCTGCTTCGTTCCCTCGCCCGACGATCCCGTCGACGCCGACTCGCTCACCGCATGGTCCTCTCGCAGTACATGATCTGGCACAGGCAGCGTTCACGGAGCCCGTGCGACGTACCGCTGGCCATGTCTACACCGCGTTCGCGCGGTCCGAGTGCAAGGTTGCCGAGTGTCCACCGCGGGCCGGCGGAGCGCTGTACCGTCCGGACGACGTAGGGTGCAGGAGTGTCCGAGCCCGATGTCCACGCCGTCGCCGCCGGGATCTCCGTCTTCGACCTCTTCTCGATCGGGATCGGACCGTCGAGTTCGCACACGGTCGGCCCGATGCGGGCCGGTGCCGCGGTCGCACTGGAGGCCCGTGGCATGGGTCTCGTGGACCGCGTCGCGTCCGTCGCGGTGCACCTCTACGGGTCGCTCGCGGCGACGGGCCGTGGCCACGGGACGCTCGACGCCGTGGTCATCGGGCTCGAGGGCGTGCTGCCGGAGCGGGTCGACCCCGAGGACTACGCGGCCCGGTGCGTGGAGCTCACCACGGAGCCCTCGCTCCGGCTCGACGGCGGTGCCGTCGCCGTGCCGTTCGACATCGTGCTGCACCCCCTGACGATCCTGCCCGAGCACACGAACGGCATGCGCTTCGAGCTCCTCGACACCGACGGGGGGCTCCTCCACGAAGCGACGTACTACTCCGTCGGCGGTGGGTTCATCGAGCGGTCGGAGCCGTTCGTGGTGGCGACCGAGCCGGGCGGGTCCACGCCCGCCGTCCTCTCCGCCGAGCCGGGAGGGGTCCGTCCGAGCGGTCCCGACGACGTCCCGCTGCCCTTCACCTCCGCCGCCGAGCTGCTCGCGCACTGCCGCGCCGAGGGACTGTCGTTCGCCGGGGTGATGCTCCGCAACGAACGCGCCCGCCGTTCCGAGCCCGAGATCCGCGACGGCCTGCTCGAGATCGCGACCGTGATGACCGCCTCCGTCCGGGCGAGCGCCGCACGCACCGGTGAGCTGCCGGGCGGGCTCCGAGTCCGACGGCGCGCAGGTGCCTGGCTCGAGCGCCTCGGCGGACCGTCGGAGCTCGGCGACGACACCGCGGGCAGCACCCCGCGCCACGATCCCGCTCGGTGGCAGGACTGGGCGAACTTCGTCGCGCTCGCCGTGAACGAGGAGAACGCGTCCGGCGGCAGGATCGTCACGGCGCCGACCAACGGTGCGGCCGGCATCATCCCCGCGGTGCTCCACCACGCCCTGCACTTCGTCCCCGAGATCCGCGACGGGGACCAGGCACTCCGTGACGACGTCCGCGTCCGGTTCCTGCTCGCGGCGGCGTCCGTCGGGCTGCTCTACAAGGTGCGCGCGTCGATCTCCGGCGCGGAGGTCGGTTGTCAGGGCGAGGTGGGATCGGCCGCGTCGATGGCGGCCGCCGGGCTCGCCGAGGTGTCGGGCGGGACCCCGGAGCAGGTCGAGAACGCCGCGGAGATCGCGATGGAGCACAACCTCGGGCTGACCTGCGACCCGATCGGCGGTCTCGTGCAGATCCCGTGCATCGAACGGAACGCGATCGCCGCGGCCCGTGCGATCAACGCTGCACAGATGGCGCTCTGGGGCGACGGGGACCACCGCGTCTCCCTCGACCAGGTGATCACCACGATGCGGGACACCGGGCGGGACATGAGTTCGAAGTACAAGGAGACCGCGATGGGCGGGCTCGCGGTCAACGTCCCGGAGTGCTGAGGTTGGGCTGGGCTGCGCGGGGCTGGGCTGCGCGGGGCTGGGCTGGGCTGGGCTGAGCTGCGCTGGGCTGGGCTGCGCTGCGCTGCGCTGAGCTGAGCTGACTCGCAGGCAGCCCCAGCGTCCGTTCCGCCGGAGAACGCACATCGCCCGGCAAGGTGGGGTGTCCGCGACCCGCGTGGGCCGTCCCCCCGAGCATCGTCCGCTCGGAACGGAGGACGCTGCGCGAGAGGCCGCACCACGATGGGACTGCTCCACTGGCTCCTCGGCACGCGCCTGGAGGTCTGGACGAAGCTGATCCCGATCGACGTCGTCACGGCGGTGCTCGCGGTCCTCGTCATCCTGCCGCTCCGACGACGGTCCAGGTCGAACGACGCCGCCGCCCGCCGTCGTGCGGTCGTCCGACTGGTCGCGACGCTCGGCAGTGCCGCACTCGGCGTCCTCGCCTGCTGGATCGTGTCGGACGTCGTCGACGCATTCGACGTCGCGTTCTCGACCGTCGTCCGCATGTGGGTCGCGATCGCCGTGGCCGGACTCGCGCTCGGGGTCACCGCACTCGTGCAGGGCGGCCGGCTCCGACGGTTCGCCGGCGCCACGGTCGTCGGGTTCGCGCTGCTGGCCGCCGGTCTCGGGGTGAACGTCGACTTCGCGGCCTACCCGACGTTGAACGCACTGCTCCAGGAGTCGCCCTACGGCCACCTGCCGATCGGCGCGGAGGCTCCGCCCGTCGACGGGAACGTGCCGACGCTCGCCACCTGGCGGGCTCCGACGGACCTCCCGGAGCACGGCCGCGTCGGCTGGGTGCGCATCCCCGGCTCGGAGTCGGGCTTCCCGGCGCGGAAGGCCGTCGTGTACCTGCCGCCCGCCGCCCTCACGGCGGATCCGCCCCGGCTCCCGGTGGTCTTGTCGCTGTCCGGTCAGCCGGGTACGCCGAGCGACATGTTCTCTGCCGGTCGTCTCGCGGCGGTGATGGACTCCTACGCCGACGCGCACCACGGGGTCGCCCCGATCGTCATCTCCGCAGACCAGCTCGCCGTGCCGGGCCACAACCCGATGTGCGTGGACTCCCCGCTCGGGAACGCGGCGACCTACATCCTGCGAGACGTCCCGGCGTGGGCGACGAAGCACCTCCGCGTCCAGCCAGTCAGTGCCGGATGGGGTGTGATGGGGTTCTCCGAGGGCGGGACCTGCACCATGCAGTTCAGCACCGGGTACCCGCAGTTCTTCACGAACGCGCTGGCGATCTCGAGCGAGCGCGTCCCGCTGAACGGCGACCGGGACCACACCATCGACGCGGCCTTCGGCGGGTCGGCGTCCCGGTACCGCGCGGCGACACCGGAGGGGCTCATGGCCGCGCACGCGCCGTACTCCCACCACTTCACGACGCTCGCGTGGGGCGGCTCCGACCGCGAGTACCGGTCGAACGGACGACAGCTCGCACGGGCGGCGCGGAGGGCCGGGATCACGACGAGCGTCCTCGAGGCGCCGGGCAGCGGCCACGACTGGAACACGGTGCACTACGCGCTCGAGCGGGCCCTGCCGTCGATCGCCGACCGGCTCGTCGCCGCCGACCGCCACTGACGGGGTGCGTGTCCGCCGGCCGGTGAGACGTGCCGAAGTGTCGGGTGCTCCTGCGCAATCCGACAGTTCGGCACGTTTCACCGCCGGACGGGAGGGACGGTGCGGGCTGGCACCGTCCCTCCCGTCCGGCGCGTGGTCACAAGGGCGGCGCTGCCGAAGGCCGGCGAGAGGTGCCCAACTGGGGGCGACCCGACAGTTCGGCACTCCTCACTGGGGCGCGCGGGGCGTATCCGGCTCTGGGCGCTCACGTTCGAGCATCTCGATCTCCTCGGCGAAGTGCTCCTGCCAGTCCGCGACATGGCCGTAGCCGAGGTCGCCACTCCGGACCTGGCGGAGCATGCCACCCGGTGCGAGGAGGTCGTCGAGCACACCGAACCACCGGTCCTCGAGCTGGGCGACCACGTCTTCGACGACGAACCGGGCGGAAGCCTCGTCAGTGACCGACCACCACTGCTCCGGCCCGTCGTCCGAGGCTTCCGAGGGCGTGAGACGGCGGTGCCACAGGCCGCCGGGGGAGTGGAGCAGCTGACGCGTCCCGATACCCATGCGAGCGGCGGTCATCTCAGCCCACGGCACGACCTCGACACTGAGGTTCACCACGCACGAGCTGTCCCACGCGGAGCCGTACGCGGACATCTGCATGTTGATCACTGCGACGTCGCCGAGCTCCGATTCCTTCCGCCACGTCGGGGCGGTCCCCCGGTAGCCGTGTGCGCGCACGGCCGGCCCGAGGATGGTCCGCAACGCGTCCCGCAACAGCTGCCGAGTGGTCATTGGAGCATCTTGGCACCGGAGCCCGCCCAACCGCCCCTGGCCGGCCGGTCGATGTCCGGCCCGCCGGTGGGTGAGGTGCGTCGAACTGTCGGCTCACGTCGCGCGACCCGACACTTCGACGCACCTCACCGGTGTGAGCCGATGGCGGACTGGAAGGACGGGACGGGACGGCACCGCGCCTCCAGTCCGGAACGTGCCGGGTTCCCGATGGTTCAGAAACGCAACCATGCGCGCGTACAGTGAGCGCATGGCCGAGGCGCGCGCAGAGGGCTGGATCCGGCGCCTCTGGCGGTACATGCTCCGCCACCGTCGGAGCGTCGTGATCTCGCTCGTCGCCGCGCTCCTCGGCAGCCTCTGCCAGGTGTTCGTCCCCCTTGTGGCGCGGCAGATCGTCGACGGGGTGATCGTCGACAAGTCGTCGCCGCTCGCACCGTGGCTCGTCCTGCTGCTCGCGCTCGCGGCCGCGACGTTCGGGTTCACCTACCTCCGACGGTACCGCGGCGGACGGGTCGCCCTCGAGGTGCAGAACGACCTCCGCAACGACATGCACGACCACCTGCAGCGGATGGACGCCGCGAGCCTCGACCGGATGCCGACCGGCCAGCTCGTCAGCCGGGCGAACTCGGACTCCGCGCTCGTGCAGGGCCTGCTCAACATGCTGCCGATCATGAGCGGCAACGTCATCCTGATGATCCTGTCGATCGTGGTGATGTTCACACTCGCCCCGGTGCTCGCCCTGGTCAGCCTGGTGATGGTCCCCGCGCTCGTCGTCACCGCGTACCGGATGCGCGCGAAGATCATGCCCGCGACGTGGGACGCGCAGCAGCGCGAGGGCGAGGTCGCGCAGATCGTCGACGAGGACGTCGGCGGCGTCCGTGTCGTCAAGGCCTTCGGGCGGGAGCAGCACGAGGTCCGGAAGATGGCCGGGGTGGCGTCCGGCGTCTACGGCTCGCAGATGCGGAGTGTGCGGATCCAGTCGCGGTTCCAGCCGCTCCTGGAGTCGATCCCGACGCTCGCGCAGGTCGCGATCCTGGCACTCGGCGGATGGCTCGCGTTGCACGGCGACATCACCATCGGCACCTTCCTGGCGTTCACCAGCTACGTCGCGGCGCTCATGGCGCCGGCCAGGCAACTGGCGGGTGTCCTGACGATCGGGCAGCAGGCGCAGGTCGGCATCGAGCGGATCTTCCAGCTGATCGATCGCGAGCCGACCATCCGGGATGCTCCCGGCGCCGTCGCGCTCGATGACGTGCGCGGCGACATCGCCTTCGAGGACGTCACGTTCGGGTACGGCGCGGAACACGCCGACGCCGACGCCGACGCGGCATCCGGCCCGGCGGAGCGGGGCACGTCCGGGCCGACCGATCCGTCCGCCGATGCTCACGTCGGTGCGGCTCCGGCGCTCGACGGGTTCGACCTCCGGATCGCTGCCGGGGAGCGCGTCGCCCTGGTGGGCCCGAGCGGCAGTGGCAAGTCGACCGTCGCATCGCTCGTCGCCCGCTTCCACGACCCCGAGTCCGGGCGGGTGCTGCTCGACGGACACGACCTCCGCGAGCTCACGCTGCACTCCCTGCGCGGCGGCATCGGCATGGTGTTCGAGGAGAGCTTCCTGTTCTCGGACACCGTCGGCGCGAACATCGCCTACGGCCGCCCCGACGCGACGGACGACGAGGTCCGTGCCGCAGCCGCCGTCGCCCACGCCAGCGGGTTCATCGACGCTCTGCCCAAGGGGTTCGACACCGTGGTCGGTGAGCGCGGCCTCAGCCTGTCCGGTGGCCAGCGCCAACGGATCGCCCTCGCCCGGGCGATCCTGTCCGATCCGCGCATCCTGATCCTCGACGACGCCACGAGTGCGATCGACGCGTCCACCGAGCAGTCCATCCACGACGCTCTGCGCGACACGCTCGAGGGCCGGACCGTGCTCCTCGTCGCGCACCGCGAGTCGACCCTGCACCTCGCCGACCGGATCATCGTGCTCGACCACGGCCGGGTGGTCGACGAGGGCACGCACGACGAGCTCGTCGCCTCGAGCGCGATCTACCGGGCGCTCATCACGGGCATGGGCGAGGACGACTCCGACGACGCTCGTGCCGCCGCCGCGTCCGGGGACGTCGACACCCTCTCGCGTCTGGCCGCGACCGGGACCGCTGCTGCCGCCACCACCGCCCGCGGCGCCGCACCCGCACCCGCGCGCGGGACGACCGAGGGTGCATGGGGGAAGGACCCCGCCCGGAGCCGCAGTGGCCGGGCCGGTGCCCCCGGGGGCGGCCTCGGCATGGGCCTCGGTGGCGGCGGCGGGCGTGGGGGCGGCCGCGGCATGGCCGCGATGTTCGCCGCGACGCCCGAACTCCTCGCGCGGGTCGAGGCGCTCGGACCGATCCGGGACGTCCCGGCGATCGACCTCGACACCGAGACCGCCCAGCAGCGGCAGTTCTCGCTCCGCACGCTGCTCCGGGAGTTCCGCCGCCCGCTCCTGCTGGCGCTCGTGTTCGTGGTGATCGACGCCGTGGCCGGGCTCATCGGCCCGTACCTCGTCAAGACCGGCATCGACGGCGGTGTCCAACAGGGCTCCGAGATCGTGCTGTTCACCGCGGCCGGGCTGTTCCTCGTGGTCACGCTCGCGGACCTGGCGGACGGCATGGCCGAGACCTTCGTGACGGGCCGTGTCGCCCAGCGGATCATGCTCGGCCTGCGGATCCGGATCTTCGCGCAGCTGCAGCGGCTGTCCCTCGACTTCTACGAGCGTGAGATGGCCGGCCGCGTGATGACGCGCATGACGACCGACGTCGACCAGTTCGAGTCGCTCATCCAGAACGGCCTGCTGTCGGCGCTCGTCTCGATCGTCACGTTCGTCGGGGTCGGGGTGGCTCTCGTGCTCATCGACACGGAGCTCGGGCTGCTGACGCTCTCCGTCGTGGTGCCCCTCGTCTTCGCGACGGTGTGGTTCCGGAGTCGGTCGTCGCGGCTCTACGACGAGGCCCGCGAACGGATCGCGATCGTCAACGCAGACTTCCAGGAGAGCCTCTCCGGGGTCCGCGAGTCGCAGGCGTTCGTGCACGAGACGGCGACGATGTCCCACTTCCACGGGCTCGGCCGGCGGTACCTCGACTCCAGGGTCGCGGCGCAGCGACTCGTCGCCACGTACTTCCCGTTCGTGCAGTTCCTCTCCGGGGTGGCCGACGTGATCGTGCTCGGCGTCGGGGCCTCCCTGATCGCATCCGGACACCTGACGTCCGGCGCGCTCATCGCCTTCCTGCTCTACATCGACATGTTCTTCTCGCCGATCCAGCAGCTGTCGCAGGTCTTCGACTCGTGGCAGCAGACGCGGGTGTCGGTGTCGCGCATCAGCGATCTCATGCGCCTCGAGACGCTCACACCCGACGCCGCGTCGCCGGTCGAGTCGACCCGGCTCCGCGGCAGGGTCGAGCTCCGGGGTGTGCGGTTCGCCTACCCCGCGGCACCGGTCGCCCGTCCGGTGCTCCGCGGCCCGGCCGAGACCCGTTCGATCGTCGTCGCACCCGCCGCGCCGCCGAAGCCGCCGGAAGCGCTGCACGACATCGACATGAGGGTCGCGCCCGGTGAGACGATCGCGCTCGTCGGTGAGACCGGCGCCGGCAAGTCCACGGTGATGAAGCTCGTCGCGCGCTTCTACGACCCGGACGAGGGCGCGGTGCTCGTGGACGGCGTCGATCTCCGTGCGCTCGATCTGCTGACCTTCCGGCGACAGCTCGGGTACGTCCCCCAGGAGGCGTTCCTGTTCACCGGGACGGTCCGGGAAAACATCGCGTACGGGCGACCGGACGCCACCGACGCCGAGGTCGAGTCCGCCGCCCGGGCCGTCGGTGCGCACGAGTTCGTCACCGAGCTCGCGGGTGGCTACCACCACATGCTCAGTGAGCGCGGGAGATCGCTCTCCGCCGGCCACCGTCAGCTCATCGCACTGGCCAGGGCCGAACTCGTGGATCCCGCGATCCTGCTGCTCGACGAGGCGACGTCCAACCTCGACCTGCTCACCGAGGCGCGGGTCACCGCGGCCATGCAGCGAGTCGCTGCGGGTCGGACCACGATCGTCATCGCGCATCGGCTGCAGACCGCACGGGCCGCCGACCGGGTCGGGGTGCTGGCGGGAGGGCGGATTGCCGAACTCGGGACCCACGACGAACTCATCGCAGCCGATGGACGGTACGCGATGATGTGGCGCGCCTACGAGTCGGTCGACGCCCGGTAGCATCTCGCCGCCCCCACCGCTCCGGCGTCCTCAGTGCCCGGCCGGCGTGGGTGCGGGGGCCTCGAGCACGTCGCGCACGGTCTCCGGCTCACGCCCGAGCAGTTCCCCGAGCAGCGGATCCGTCCCCGCGAAGAACCCGCCGGCCGCCGCCTGGTACATGCCGAGCATGAAGCGCGCCACGAACTCCTCCTGCCCACCGGCCACCTGCGCATCGATCCAGGCATCGTCCCCGAGGACACGACACTCGACCGGACGACCCGCGATGCCCGTGGCGATCACCGCGATGTCCGCGAACGTCGGCGCGTCCGCGGCCGTCAGCGTCGTCGGACCGTCAAACTCCCGGGTGCCGGCAGCCTGGTCGGCGATGATCACCGCGGCTGCTGCTGCGGCATCGCCGCGGGCCGTCCAGGACATCGGACCATCCGCCGGCACGTCGATGAACCCGGTCTCCCGCCACCGACCGAGCGCCCACTGCAGGGTGTGCGCGTAGAAGCCGTTCCGGAGGGAGGTCCAGGGCAGGCCCGACTCGGCGAGCAGCTGCTCCGTGGCGGCATGCCCGCGGCCGGGGCCGAACGGTGTGTCGGCCGCAGCGCCCTGGTGACTCGTGTAGAGGACGCGCCCGACCCCGACCGACACCGCAGCGTCGATCGCGGTGCGGTGGAGCGCGACGTGATCGGCCGTCGGGTCGCTCGACGACACCAGCAGGAGCTGCTCTGCGTCGGCGAAGGCACCCGGCAACGAGGCCGGCTCGGCATAGTCCGCGTGTCGGACCTGGACCCCGCGTGCGGCGAACCGGTCGGCCCTCGTGACGTCGCGGACCGCCACGGCGATCTCGCGCGCGGGCATCCGGTCGAGCAGGTGGTCGACGGTGGCGCCGTTCAGGGCCCCGGTCGCTCCGGTGATGACGATCATGGTCGCTCCTCGTTATCGGTGATCCTGTGACGACGGTAGCACCGGAAACACGACGATAGCAAGAGCGCGTTATCGTTGGTCCATGAGTGACACCGCCACGGGCCCGGGCGCCTCCAGGGACGACGTCCGAGCCCGGATCGTCGACGCTGCGATGCGACTGCTCCATGAGCGCGGGCCTGCCGCGGTGACGACACGGGGCGTCGCCGTGGCCGCCGGGATCCAGGCCCCGACGATCTACCGGCTCTTCGGGGACAAGGACGGTCTGCTCGACGCGGTCGCCGAGCACGTCATGGCCACCTACGTCACCGCGAAGGCAGCGATCGTCGCCCGGGCCACCGTGGAGGACGTCGATCCCCTCGACGACCTCCGCGCCGGCTGGCACGCCCAGATCGACTTCGGCATCACCAACCCGACCCTGTTCCGGCTCCTCAGCGATCCGGCCCGGGTCGTGGCGTCGCCCGCTGCGCAGTCCGGCCGCGACGTCCTGGTGGCGCGCGTCCATCGACTCGCGCGCGCCGGTCGTCTCCGGGTCGGGGAGGACCGCGCGGTCGACCTGCTGCAGGCCGCTGGCATCGGCGCGATCCAGATGCTCCTGGCGACGACACCCGCGCGCCGGGACGATCGTCTCGCCGACAGCATGTTCGCGGCGGTGCTCGGACAGGTGCTCGTCGATCCGCCCGCGTCACCGTTCGATGCACACCCCGGCCCCGACGCACGCACCCGTGCCACGGTGGCGTTCCGCGCCGTCGTCCCGGAGCTCGAGACGCTCAGCACCGCCGAACGAGCGCTCCTCGTCGACTGGCTCGACCGCGAGCTCGCCGACCGACCCGCCATCGACTGACACCAACCGCAAGCCGCAAGCCAGCCGCCATCCGCCGCCCGCCCCCGCAACGCGCGTCCAAGTACCCCCCGAACTGGGGTCGAAGCGCCTGGTTGTCCTCCTTTCAGGGGACGTATGCTTGGTCACAGCGAGCCACACCCGATCGGGTTTCCCGGCCCGAGGTTCGCTGAAGAGCATCGAGGCTCCGGCCCTCGAGCGTGCCCTGCTGCTCGGGCCGGAGCCCGATCGCTTCCTCTCAGGACCACGTTCCCGGGCCCCCGTCCACGTCTGCGATGGTGTCGCGTCATTGCCAGCGGCCGGTGGTTCGATCCAACGGAACTGGCGCAGCACCCATGGGGAGAGCGGCGCACGGGCGCACCAGCAGTGTGCCGGACTGGAGGGACGGTGCCAGCCCGCACCGTCCCTCCAGTCCGACCATCTGTCATGTCGTCGAGGCGAGCCGCTCAGACCAGGCCGAGCGCCCGCAGACTCCGCGCGGTCTCGACGATGGTGTCCTCGACCGGCCGCGGACGGAAGCCCAGCTCGGACTTCGCCCGGTCGTTGTGGATGACGAGCGGGGCCGGGTCGCCACCCGGGACCTCCTCGACGGACACCCGTTCCGCCGCATCGCCGAGCCGGGCACGGAGCACCTCCGCGACACCGCGGAACGTCGTCGTCGGCCCGTCCGCGAGCGCGAGGTACCGCCTGCCCGCGGCCTCCGGTGTGGTCATCGCCGTGACGTGCAGCGCCGCGACGTCCCGCACGTCCGCGATCCCGAACCGCTGCCGTGGCACCTGCGGCATGGCACCGGTGAGCATGGCGGTGAACACCCCGAGCGAGGACCGCGCGTCCGTCGTCAGCGTCGGCCCAGCGATCCACGTCGGGTTCACCACGACGAGCTCGGTGTCCCCGCCCTCGCGCCCGACGAAGTCCCACGCCGCCCGCTCGGCCACCGCCTTCGAGAGCGGGTACGGCGGGAGCCCGGGGGCATCCGGGTCGGTCCAGTCGCGCTCGTCGAACTCGCGGACGGCCTGCGGATCGGCATCGGGACGCGCGCCGTACCCGACCGCCGCGAACGAGGACGTGAGGACGACCCGCGGTACACCCGCGTCCCTGGCCGCCCGGAGCACACGGAGCGCACCGTCGCGCGCCGGCGGGACGACCTCGGCGGGGTCGGTCGCGAGCACCATCGGGGAGGCGAGGTGGTACACGCCGTCCATCCCGACCGCGGCGTCCGCCCACCCGTCGTCCTCGGTGAGGCTGGCGAACCGGACCTCGAGCCCGGACGTGTCCGCGTCGGCGCGGTCGAGCGCGTCCCGCAGGCCCTGCTCGCTCGCAGCGGACCGGACCGTGGTCCGCACCTCGGTCCCGTCGAGGAGCAGATCCGCGACGAGGCGGGTGGCGAGGTAACCGGCACCGCCGGTCACGAGCACGCGGGTCATGCGAACACCGCTTCGAGCTCGGTCAGCATGGCCTGCACGCGCTCAGCGGCCGCAGCCTCCGCATGGGCGTCGTCGCAGGAGCGTGCGTCCCACAGGGCGGACTTCGCCTCGAGGTACCGGAGGTGCACGTGCAGCGTCGCGATCTCACGCTCGATGCGCTGCGCGTGGCGGGTGAGGAGGTCGCGCTGCTCGCCGGCCGCCGGTCGCCCGATCTCCCGGTTCGCCTGGTAGGTCCGCATGTCCTCGATCCCGACGCCCATCGCGCGCAGGCATGCGAGCGCCTGCAGGGTGTCGAGGTCCTGCTCGCGGTAGCGGCGGTGCCCGCTCCGCTCGTCCCTGGGGATCGGGCCGATGAGCCCGACCTCCTCGTAGTAGCGGAGGGTCGGCTCGCTCAGTCGACTCTGCCGCGACGCGTCCTGGATGGTCATCGTGGTCATGAGGCCATCAGAACAGACCTCAAGCGCTTGAGGTCAAGCCGAGATCGAACCAGGTCCTCGGATCCCGGTACCGGCAGCACCTCTCAGCGGGCGCGGTCCGCTCGTAGCGTTGCCGCCATGGACATGCTCACACTCAACAACGGCGTGCAGATCCCGCCGATCGGCTTCGGGGTCTTCCAGAGCTCCGCGGAGGAGACCGCACAGGCCGTGCAGACCGCGCTCGAGGTCGGGTACCGACACATCGACACGGCAGCGCGGTACGGCAACGAGCGGCAGGTCGGCGAGGGCATCCGCGCCTCGGGGATCGACCGGTCCGAGATCGTCGTCGAGACCAAGATCTGGGTCTCCGACTACGGGTACGAGGACACGCTGCACGCGTTCGAGAAGGCCACCCGGAAGCTCGGCGTCGACCAGATCGACGTCCTGATCCTGCACCAGCCGGCACCGATGTACTTCGACCGGACGGTCCAGGCCTACAGGGCCCTCGAGAAGCTCCTCGCCGACGGCAGCGTCCGAGCCATCGGCGTCAGCAACTTCCTGCCGCACCACCTGGCGGACCTCCTCGCGCAGACCGACGTGGTGCCCGCGCTCAACCAGATCGAGCTGCACCCGTACTTCTCGCAGCCGGACGTCCGGGCCGCCGACGCGGAGCACGGGATCCTCGACCAGGCATGGTCCCCGATCGGCGGGATCACGTTCTACCCCGGATGGGGCGGCGGGCAGACGAGCGTGATGGAGGACGCCACGATCGGGGCGATCGCCGAGGCGCACGACAGGTCCCCAGCGCAGGTCATGCTCCGCTGGCAGCTCCAGCACGGGCGCTCCGCGATCCCGAAGTCGACGAACCCGGGGCGGATCGCGGAGAACTTCGCGGTGTTCGACTTCGCGCTGTCCGACGACGAGGTGGCCGCGATCGATGCGCTCGACACCGGCGTGCGGAGCGGGCCGGACCAGGACGGCACGGACTCGTCGCGCTTCGAGGTGGTCATCCCCGAGGACTGAACGCCACCAGGACGCGGACTGGAGGGACGGTGCCAGCTGACACCGTCCCTCCAGTCCGTCAGTGGGTCGGGCTCGCGGCTGCGACCCGCGCCTCGAGCTCGTCCGTCGCGGCCCAGTTCGCGAGCAGCTGCAACGACTGCTCCGATGCCGATCCGGGTTCCGCGGTGTACGCGATGAACGTCAGGCCGATGTCGGCCGTGAGGTCCATCGCCTCGTACGCCAGCTCGAGATCCCCGACGACCGGGTGGTGCAGGCGCTTCGCCCCCGCGCGGTGGTTCTTCACGTCGTGAGCGGCCCAGCGGACCCGGAACTCCTCACTCCGCGTGGACAGCTCCCCGACGAGGTCCGTCAGTCCCTTGTCGTACGGCGCACGCCCCGCCTCGGCCCGGAGGACCGCCACGGAGTCGGACGCGAGCTGGTCCCAGTCGGCCCAGAAGTCCTTCGCCCGCGGGTCGAGGAACGTGAACCGCGCGGTGTTCGGGGTGCCGTGCGGATCGAGGAAGATCGGCGAGTACAGCGCGCGCCCGAGCCGGTTGCCCGCCAGGAAGTCCGAGCGCCCGTTCCGGACCCAGGCGGGCACCGCCATCGAGTCGAGGATCCGCTGCACCCCCGGTCGGACCCGGTTCGACGGGGTCCGACGCCGGGCGTTCGGGGACGCGTTCGCGGTGTGCGCGAGGTCGAGCAGGTGCGCGTGCTCGGTCTCGTCGAGCTGCAGCGCCCGCGAGAGCGCCTCGAGGACGCTCTCGGAGACCCCGGAGAGGTTCCCGCGCTCGAGCCGCACGTAGTAGTCGACGCTCACCCCGGCGAGCATCGCGACCTCCTCGCGGCGGAGTCCGCTCACGCGGCGGTTGCCGCCGAACACGGGGAGCCCCGCCTGCTCGGGGGTGATCCGGTCGCGCCTGGTGGTCAGGAACTCCCTGACCTGGTTCTTGATGTCCACCAGTCGACGGTACGGCCTCCGACCCCCGGGCGACAGGTGCTGGCAGTACCCGGACGACCAGGCACTTCCAGCCACCACGCGGACGGGGTTTGCTGGGAGGACACCGACGGAAGGAACACCATGGCCACCTGGCTCATCACCGGTTGCTCGACAGGACTCGGGCGCGCGTTCGCCGAGGCCGCCCTCGACCGCGGCGACGAGGTCGTCGTCACCGCCCGCGACGTGTCGACGGTCCAGGACCTCGCGGACGCGCACCCCGACACGGCACTCGCCCTGGCGCTCGACGTCACGGACGACGCCCAGGTCACGGCCGCCGTGCACGCCGCCGAAGAGCACTTCGGCGGCATCGACGTCCTCGTCAACAACGCCGGGTACGGGTACCGCGCCGCGGTCGAGGAGGGCGAGGACGACGCCGTCCGCCAGCTCTTCGAGACGCATGTCCACGGCATGGTGCGCACCATGAAGGCGGTCCTGCCCGGCATGCGCGCCCGCAGGTCCGGCACGATCGTGAACCTGTCGTCGATCGGCGCCCGGATCTCGCCGGAGGGCTCCGGCTACTACGCGGCGGTCAAGGCCGCGATCGAGGCGCTGACCCTCTCACTCCGCAAGGAGGTGGCCCCGCTCGGCATCGCCGCGATGGTCGTCGAGCCCGGCGGGTTCCGGACGGACTTCGCGGGTCGGTCCCTGACGCAGGCGGCCGAGCCGATCGCGGACTACGCCGAGACCGCGGGCAAGCGCCGCAAGGAGCACGACACCGTGCACGGCACCCAGAAGGGCGACCCCGCGAAGGCTGCCGCGGCGCTCCTGGCCGCGGTGGACGCTGACGAGCCGCCGTTCATGCTCCTGCTCGGCAACGACGCGTCGGACGGCTTCCGCGCCGCGCTCGACGCACTCCGGACCGAGGTCGACGCCTGGGAGACGGTCAGCCGGGGCACCGACTTCACCGACTAGCGACGGGTCGGCCGACGCGTCCGTGCCGGTCCACCCGACGGGCCGGCGGTACCCGGCGTACGCGACGCACCGGCGTACGCGACGCGCCGGCGTGCGGACGCGCCGGCGTGCGGACGGGAGGCACGGGGCGGGGCCGCACCGTGCCTCCCGTCCGTCAGGTGGTCGGCGTGACCGTCGCGGTCACCCGTCGCGCATCGGCGACGGTCACCGGGTGCACCGCCCCGGTGATCGCCATGGTCCGCCGCGGCGTCGCCGTTCCGGCGACCGGATCGGCGACGGTGCGCCGCTCGTTGACGATCACGCCGTCGGTGCTCGCCCCCGTGTCGACGAGCGCGACGGACGCGGCGGCGTGCGATCCGACCCAGACCTCGGTGTCGCCCGGCTCGACGACCCTGGTCATCGCCCGGTCGCTGAACGCGAACCGCGTCGACGGGACTGAGAACGCCACCCGCGCGGACGCACCCGGGTCGAGCCGGACACGGGCGTACCCGAGCAACTGCACGACCGGACGGGTGACGGACGCGTGCACGTCACGTCCCCACAGGAGCACCGTGTGGGCCCCGGCGACCTGCCCGGAGTTCGTCACCGTGACACCGGCGGCGAACGTGTCCCCGGCGGTGACCGACCGGTCGAGCGCGAGGTCCGCGTAGTCGAACGACGAGTACGACAGCCCGAACCCGAACGGCCGAACGGGTGTGGAGTCCGTCGCGGTCACGTCCGACGACCCGCCGAGCACCGGGTGCAGGTACGAGTACGGCTGCGCACCCGCCGATCGGGGCAGGGAGACGGGGAGCCGCCCGGACGGGTTCACGAGCCCGACGAGGACGTCGGCGATCGCGAGCCCGCCACCCTCACCGGGGAAGAACGCCTGGAGCACGGCTGCCGGCCGCGGCCCGTCGCCGTCGAGTGCCCACCCGATCGCGTACGGTCGGCCGGTCAAGAGGACCATGACGACCGGGGTCCCCGTCGCCACGACCGCCTCGACGAGCTCACGCTGGCAGCCCGGGAGCTCGAGGGACTCGGAGTCGTTCCCCTCGCCCACGGTGCCGCGGCCGAACAGCCCCGCCTGGTCGCCGACGACGACGACCGCGACGTCGGACGAGGCGGCGAGCGCCGCCGCATCCGCGATGCCGGATCGGTCATCGCCCTGGACGGCACAGCCCTCGGCGAAGCGGATGTCCGTCTGCCCGAGACCGGCGGCCCTGGTGGCGGCCGGCAGCGCCTCGAGCACCGTCGGGATCGCGAACCCCAGGGGCAGGTCCGGGTGGCCGGCGAGCACGTGGTTCGCGAACGAGTAGCAGCCCTGCAGCGCCTCGGCGCGGTCGGCGTTGGGACCGATCACGGCGATCCGCGGTCCGTCCGTGCCGGGCACCGGGTGCTCGGGCGGCCGGAGCGGCAGCACGCCGTCGTTCGCGAGCAGCACGACGGACTCCTCGGCGAGGCGGCGTGCCAGGACCTGGTGCTCGGCGGTGTCGAGGTCGATGCCGGTCGGGGGTTCGTCCTCGAAGGCGTCCTCGTCGAGCAGTCCGAGCGACTCCTTCTGCGCGAGCACCCGGAGGACCGCGCGGTCGACCCACGCCTCGTCGAGCGCGCCGGAGCGGACCCGATCGGCGAGGGGTTCGAGGTAGGCATCCCCGGTCGGCAGCTCGACGTCGATGCCGGCACGGAGGGCGAGCGCAGCGGCTTCCCCCCGGTCCGCCGCGGCGCCGTGCATCACCTGGAGGAACGCGACCGCGAAGTAGTCCGCGACGACGACCCCGTCGAACCCGAGTCGTCCGCGGAGCACGTCGGTCAGGTACTCCTCGCTCGCGGCCATCGGGACGCCGTCGATCTCGGCGTAGGAGTTCATCACCGAGCGGGCCCCACCGTCGAGGACCGCCATCTCGAACGGTGGGAGGAACACGTCCGCGATCTCCCGCGGCCCGGCGGAGACCGGCGCGTGGTTGCGACCGGCGCGCGAGGCCGAGTAGCCGAGGAAGTGCTTCAACGTGGCGTGCACGCCGGCCGACTGCAGCCCGCGGACGTAGGCGGTCCCTACGGTGCCCACGAGGTACGGGTCCTCGCCGATGCACTCGTCGACCCGTCCCCACCGGGGGTCACGGACGACGTCGAGCACGGGTGCGAGCCCCTGGTGGACGCCGAGCGCGCGCATCGACTCGCCGATCACGCGGCCGACCTGCTCCACGAGCTCCGGGTCGAACGACGCGCCCCATGCCAGCGGCGTCGGGAAGCTCGCGGCCTTCCACGCGGCGAGTCCGGTGAGGCACTCCTCGTGCACGAGCGCCGGGATGCCCAGACGGGTCTCGCGCTTCAGCCGACGCTGCTCCGACCAGAGCCACGCGGCGCGCTCGTCCGGTTCGACGGGCCGGGTCCCGTACACGCGGGTGTAGTGGCCGATGCCGTGCCGGGTGATCTCGGGGAGGGTCGCGGTGGGCCCGTCGCCCGAGGTCATCTCGCCCTGCATCGGGGCGACGACCCCGTTCTGGTCGAGCCAGTACCCGACGATCTGTGCGAGCTTCTCCTCGAGGGTCATCCGGGCGTGGAGCGCGGCGACCCGGTCGCTGACGGTCGGGAACGCGGGAACACGCGTACCGGACTGGAGGGACGGCTCGGGTGCGGTGGTCCGCTCACCCGAGCGCGCCTCCAGTCCGGATCCGCGGTCCGACGGTCCGCGTCCGCGGGTCGTCCCCACCGGCGCGGTCATCCCTTGACCGCCCCGGTGAGCCCGCCGACGATGCGCCGCTGGAAGATCGTGAAGAAGATCAACGCCGGGATCATCGACACCGAGGTGAACGCGAGGACCTTGGCGGTGTCCACCGAGTACTGCGACGAGAACGCCTGGACCCCGAGCGGCAGCGTGTACGAGCCCTCGCCGTTCAGGATGAAGAGCGGCAGGATGTAGCTGTTCCAGCTCGCGATGAACGCCAGGATCCCGACGGTCACGACGCCCGGCAGCGACAGCGGGACGACCATCCGCCAGAAGAACCCGAGGCGGCTCGCGCCGTCGATCGACGCCGCCTCCTCGATCTCGTCGGGGATCGCGCGGAGGAACGGCACGAGGATGATCACCGTCGTCGGGAGCGCGAACGCGATCTGCGGCAGGATCACCCCGGCGAGGCTGTTCGTGAGGTGGAGGTCCTTGACGAGCAGGTAGAGCGGTGTGATCGCGACCGTGATCGGGAACATCAGCCCGGAGGCGAAGAGCGCGTAGATCGCCCCGCGGCCGAGGAACTGGTAGCGGGCGAGCACGAAGCTCACCATGAGGCCGAGCACCACGACGCCGACGGTGGTGAGACCGGCCGCGATGGTCGAGTTCCCGAGCTCCCGCCAGAAGGTGCTGCTCGACAGCACGTCCGCGTAGTTGCCGATCGCCCACGGACCCGGCAGCCCGGCCGGACTCGCGGTGATCTGCGCGTTCGTGCGGAACCCGCCGAGCACGATGTAGAGCACCGGCGCGAGGTTCACCGCGATGAAGAGGACCGCGACGATGTAGGTCGGCGCGTTCGCGGTTCCGAGACGCCCCCCGCGGCGGCGGCGGACGGACCCGGTGCGCGGGCCGCCGCCCGGACGCCCGACCAGCCTGCGGTCGGGGGCGTCGAACGTGGTGGTCGCCATCAGCTGGTCCTCTCGGTGAGTGCTCCGGCGGTGTCGCGACGGAGCACGAAGCGCTGGTAGATGAGTGCGATGGTCAGGGAGATGACGAACATCACGACGGCGACGGCGTTCCCGTACCCGAAGTTCCCCGAGTTCCGCCCGTTGCCGACCATGTAGGTCGCCATCGTCGAGGTCCCGGCGGTCGAGGCGATGTACTGGCCCCAGATGATGTAGACGAGGTCGAACAGCTGCAGCGAGCCGATGATCGACAGGAACGCCCAGATGCGGATCGTCGGGCCGAGGAGCGGCAGGGTGATCCGCCGCTGGATCTGCCAGTACGTCGCGCCGTCGATCGCCGCGGCCTCGAAGAGCTCCTCGGGGATGCTCTGGAGTCCGGCGAGGAACAGGATGACTGCGAAGCCGATGTACTTCCACGTGATGATCACGAGGAGCGTCCAGATCGCGATGGACGGGTTCGACAGCCAGTCCGCCCGGAGCGCGCCGAGTCCGATCGACTGCAGCAGGTCGTTGACGGCGCCGGCGGACTGGAGCATGAGCGTCCACCCGGTACCGACGATGACCTCGGAGATCACGTACGGCACGAAGATGAGCACGCGGACGAGTCCTCGCCCGCGCATCTTCTGGTTGAGCAGCAGCGCGAGGAAGATCGCCACCGGCCCCTGCAGGACGAGCGACAGCACGACGAGGATGCCGTTGTGCCAGACCGCCTGCACGAACGCGGAGTCGGTGAAGATGATGGCGTAGTTGCCGAGGCCGACGAAGTCCGTCGCGGGGCCGTACCCCTGCCACTTGAAGAAGCCGTAGTAGGCGGCGAGGCCGACCGGGAAGATCACGAAGGCGACGAACACGATGATCGCCGGCCCGGTCAGGAGCGCGATCTCGAGCCGCTTGCCGTGTTCGCCCGGACGACGCGACGTCCCGGGTCGTGCTGTCCCGGGTCGGGGGGATCGACCCGACGGGCGCGCCACCGTGGTGGTGGCGCGCCCGTCGGTCGGTCCCTTCGGTCGCCCGGCGTCGTCGACCGACGTCGTGCTGAGGGAGGAACTCATGACTATCCCTTGGCCGCGGCCTGGTTGGTGGTCGAGATGATGTCCGCGGCGCTGCCCTTGCCGGCGAGCAGGTCGACGACCGAGGTGTTCAGCGCGTTGCCGACGTTCTGGCCGTACAGGGTGTCGAGGTACTGCGACACGTAGGGGGCCTTCGTGTAGGCGGCGAGGACGTCCTTGAGGTACGGCTCGGTGATGACCGACTGCGCGTTCTTGTTCACCGGGATGGTGTCGAAGGCCCTGTAGTAGGCCTCCTGCTGGTCCTTCTTGACGATGAAGTTCAGGAAGGCCGTGCACGGGCCCTTCGGCGCCTTGGCCGAGCACGAGAAGCCGTCGAGGCCACCCATCATCGATCCGGCCTTGCCGTTCCCGCCGGAGATCGCGGGGAACGGGAACCAGCCGAGGTCGGACAGCGGCTTGGCGTCCGGCGTCAGCGACGAGATCACTCCCGGGTCCCACGAGCCCATGAGCTCCATGGCGGCCTTGTGGTTCGCGACGAGACCGGCCGAGCTGCCGGCACCCTGCTGGGCGGCGGTCGTCAGGAAGCCGTCGTTGAAGGGCTTCGTGTCGTTGAACTGCGCGACGTCCTGTCCGGCCTTCTTCCAGCACGGGTCGTCGAACTTGAGCGTCGATCCCGCCTTGGCGAGGGTCCCCGCGCTGCACTCGCGGAGCGCGAAGTTGTAGAACCAGTGCGCGGCGGGCCAGGCGTCCTTCGCCCCGACCGCGACCGGTGCGACCCCGCTGGTCTTGAGCTTGGCGATGTCGTTGTTGAGCTCGTCCATCGTGGTGGGGGTGCTCGTGATGCCCGCCGCCTTGAAGAGGTCCTGGCTGTACCAGATGCCCTCGGGGAGCACGTCGACCGGCATGGCGTAGGTGCCGCCGTCCTGCTTGTAGCCGTCGAACGCCGCGGAGCTGATCGCGGACTTGGCTGCGGATCCGATCGAGTCCTTGATGTCCATGACCTGGCCGGCCTTGACCATCGCGCTCATCTTGCCGCCACCGCGCTGCAGGAAGATGTCCGGCGCGTCGCCGGAGTTGAGCGCCGTCTGGAGCTTGCCGTCGAGGTCTTCGTTCTGGACGGCCTGGATGGTGATCGTCACGTTCGGGTTCGCCGCCTCGAACTGCTTGACGGTCTTGACCCAGTAGGCCTTGCCCGGCCCGGTGGTCGAGTTGTGCCAGAAGGTCATGGAGACCTTGCCGTCACCCGACCCGCTGTCGGACCCGCCGCTCGAGCAGCCCGTCGCGAGCAGCGCGGTCCCTGCGGCGATGGCGATGATCGCGCCGATTCGCTTGTTCCTCGTCATTGTGGAAACTCCTGGTTTGTCGTCGTTGACCGCGACGTCGAGTGTCGCGAGAGTGAGCGTGCCAGGCCTCAGGAGCCTTGTCAATCGATTTCGATAACGATTTCTATGAGGGATACTCCGGTGAGTCGCACTAAGCGACATGTGCCGGGCACGCTACGGTGAGCACGTGGAATCGGCCGTGCACCCCCTCCCGTCCTCTGGACGAGTGACGATCAGCGACGTCGCACGGACCGCCGGGGTGTCGGTCCCGACCGTCTCGAAGGTGATGAACGGGCGCGACGGCGTCGCCCCCGCCACCGCCGCACGGGTGCACGAGGTGATCGAGGCACTCGGGTACGAGACCTCGCTCGTCGCCCGGAGCCTCCGACGCAGTCGCACGGGGGTCATCGGGATCCTGGTCACCGAGTTCGAGCCGTTCTCCACCGAGATCCTCACCGGCATCTCCGCCGCCGCCATCGAGAGCGGCTACGAGCTGCTCGCGTACGCCGGTCTCGTGGTCGGCGAAGCCCGGCAGGGGTGGGAACGGCGGTCGTTGTCACGGCTGGCGGGCACGCTCATCGACGGCGCGATCATCGTCACCCCGACGACGCTGATGGCCGACACCGCGGTCCCGGTCGTCTCGATCGACCCGCACACCGGCCCCGAGGGACACGCCGCGATCGACGCCGACAACGTCGCGGGCGCCCGTGCCGCGACCGACCACCTGCTCGCGCTCGGCCATCGTCGCATCGCACACGTCCGCGGCCGCGTCGACCTGGCGTCCTCCGAGGAACGTCGACAGGGCTACCGCGCATCACTCGCGGCGGCCGGGATCACGGCAGATCCCGCGCTCGAACCCGTCGGCGGGTACCAGACCGCGCTGTCCGCCGAGGTCGCCCGCGCGCTGCTCTCCGGCCCCGACCGACCGACCGCCGTGTTCGCCGCGAACGACGGTTCTGCGCTCGGGGTCCTGCAGGCGGCACGGCAGCTGGGACTGCGCGTTCCGGATGACCTGTCCGTGGTCGGGTTCGACGACGTGCCCCAGGCGCTCGCCGCGACACCGCCCCTGACGACCGTGTCGCAGCCGCTGCAGGACCTCGGGGCGCAGGCGTTCGGCATGCTGCTCGGGCTGCTCGAGGGACGCGAGGTGCCGAACCACGTGCGGCTCCCGGCGACCCTCGTGGTGCGCGGGAGCACCGCCCCGCCGCCGCCAGCGGTGCGGTGAGACCGAGACCGAGACCGAGACCGAGACACCGCGTCGTCCCCACGATGCGTCAGGTGCGCGCGTTCCACAGGTCCAGTTCCAGCCAGTCAGGGACCAGGCCCATGGACTCGACGCTCAGATGTTCTGTGGAGGGGAACGCCCGGAGCAGCGCTGCGACTCGGACGGACCACTGACGGCTCGGATCCAGAGTCTCCAGGAGGTAGGCCATCATGGCGAGGGCGTTGTAGGTACCGAACTGCTTCGGCGCTTCCTGCCGTGTGAGGTGCGCGAGGAGTGGGACCGCTCCTCCCTTTGGCCGCTTGGGTGCGATGACGAGCTTGCGGTTGAAGAGGCGAGCGTGGTGCGCGGCGATGTTCCTGACGTAGTTGAGGGTCGCGATCCAGCTCTGCATGAGCTGTTTCGTCGGGACGCCGAACGCGGCGGCCATCTCGGTCGCGATGTCGTTGCGGAGTCCCATGTACAGACGAGCGACCTGGCCGAGCTCGAGGATCTCGGTGAGAGCCCAGATCGGCATACGTCCGTCGTACTTGACACGGAAATGCGTCACGAATGCCTCGTCCGAGTCCGCCTGCCGCTCTCGCACGCGTTCGAGCCACACTTCCTGCCGGCTCGGGAGCGGCTTGCCGTCCCCGTCTGTCCGCGGCTGCGTGAACGTCGGCACGAATGCAGAGCTACCCTCGTGCGCGAAAGCGGACAGCTTGCCCAGCGAGGAAGCGAGCTGCGTGCGCAACGCGACCTCGATGCGCTCGACCCCCTCGAGCACGAGCAGCCGCAGGTCGCGATCAAAGTCGATGAGATCCCTCGCATCATCGAGGTGAGTTCTCGACTTGTACGAATCCAGGACACGGACGCGCTCGCGACCGCGGTCATCGAGAACAGGTTCAGACTCACGGAAGGGGTAGAGGTAGCCGGTCAACCGGTAGTAGCCGACCTCCCGGAGGAGGACACCGGCGGCGCCTGCGTCCCCGACATCCAGGCCACGGCGGGCGAGGCCATCGACCTGGTCCTGGATCGAGAGCCACGGCTTGACGTACTCCAAAACTCGCTCCCACCAACGAGAAAATCGGCCCGAGCCGTGAGGCGAGCGGGCCGATCGTGATTCCTCAACTGTACCCCAAGTCGAGAGGGGTACCGATGTCCGTCAGGTCCCGACGGCAGCCCGGTAGGCCTCGAGCACCTCCGTCCGAGGATCGGCCGGGATCGTCTCCGTCCGGATCGGCCAGTCCGGCAGGGCACCCTCGAGCACCCACGCCGCCTGCCGAGCCGCACCCGTGGCGACGTACTCCCCGGGCTCCGGGACGAGCACCTCGCGCCCGAACACCTGCGCTGCGATCGTCCGCACCGCGGGGTTGGCCGCAGCACCGCCGATCATCAGCAGTCGTTCGACGGTGGTCCCGCTCGACTCGACCGCGGCGAGGCCGTCCGCGAGCGAGCAGAGCATCCCCTCCACCGCCGCCCGCGCGAGGTGCGCCCGGTCGGTGGTGGCCGGGGTCATCCCCGTGAGCGAAGCCGTCGCATCCGGACGGTTCGGCGTGCGCTCACCGACGAAGAACGGCACGAGCACGAGTCCGTCCGCACCGGGCGGCGCCGAGAGGGCGAGGGTGGCGAGCTCGTCGTGCGTGGTGCCGAGGAGTCCGCCGACCACCTCGAGCACACGCGCCGCGTTCAGGGTCGTGACGATGGGCAGCCGCACACCGGTGGCGTCCGCGAAGCCCGCGACGGTCCCGGTCGGGTCCGCCGCGACCGTCTCGGTGACGCCGAACACCGTGCCGGAGGTGCCGAGCGAGACGGCGACGTCCCCCGGCCCGAGGCCGAGTCCGAGCGCCGCCCCGGCGTTGTCGCCGGCGCCGGGCGCGACGGTGAGACCCCGCCGGACCGTCGCGCCGCCGGGGAGGGTCACGTCGGCGTCGAGGACGCCCATGGCACGGTCTGGAGGCACGACCCGCGGCACGACGACGCGGTCCGGCCCGGCGTCGTCCCCGACCCCGGCAACGGCACCCGCACCGGTCGCGTCACCACGCGCCTCGCGGAGTGGTCGGCCGAGCGCACGCTCGAACAGGTCGCCGTCGTACTCGCGACGAGACGAGTCCCAGTAGGCGGTCCCCGACGCGTCCGAGCCGTCCGTCGCGAGTGCGTCGAGGTCGGGCCCGAGCGGGCTCTCGTCCGTCGGGCCGTACCCGCGGAGGCGCCAGGACAGCCAGTCGTGCGGCAGTGCGACCGCGGCGACACGGGCGGCGTTCTCCGGCTCCGCGTCACGGAGCCAGCGGAGCTTCGTCGCGGTGAACGACGCCACCGGGACGAGGCCCGTCCGACGTGCGTACTCGTCGGCACCGACCTCGTCGGTCAGGGCACGGGCGGCGTCGGCGCTCCGGGTGTCGTTCCAGAGGAGCGCAGGACGGATGACCCGGCCGTCGACGTCGAGCACGACCATGCCGTGCTGCTGCCCGCCGATCGCGATCGCGCCGACGTCGTCGAGCCCCCCGGCGTCCGCGATCGCGGCTCCGAGCGCGGTCCACCAGTGCGCGGGGTCGACCTCGGTGCCGTCCGGATGGGCGGCGCGACCGGACCGGACCTGCTTGCCGGTCCGTGCCTCCAGGATGACGACCTTGCAGGACTGGGTCGACGAGTCGACGCCGGCGACCAGGGCCGCCGGCGTCGACGTCGGGTGTTCGTCAGCCACGAGCGCCCATCAGGTGCTCGAGGGCGAGCTGCTGCAGGTGCACGAAGCCGAAGCCCTTGCCACCGAGGTAGACGTCGGTGTCGAAGTCCTCGTACGCCGACGTGTCGGCGAGGAGCTGGTCGTACGTCTCGCCCTCGTTCAGCGTCGGCGTGCGGAGCTCGGCGACCTTGGATGCCTCGAGCGCGGCCCGCACGTCGGGGTCGGCGCGGAACGCCTGCGCACGCTCCTTGAGGAGCAGGTACATGCGCATGTTCGCGGCCGCCGTGGTCCAGACGCCGTCGACGTCCTCGGTGCGGCTCGGCTTGTAGTCGAAGTGGCGCGGGCCGGTGTACGCCGGGACGCCGTCCGGGCCGCCGTGCTCGAGCAGGTCGACGAGCGAGAACGCGTTCTGCAGGTCGCCGTGCCCGAACACCAGGTCCTGGTCGTACTTGATCCCGCGCTGGCCGTTGAGGTCGATGTGGAACAGCTTGCCGCAGTACAGCGCCTGCGCGATGCCGGCCGTGAAGTTGAGGCCCGCCATCTGCTCGTGTCCGACCTCGGGGTTCACCCCGAACAGCTCCGGACGCTCGAGCGTGTCGATGAACGCGATCGCGTGGCCGAGGGTCGGCAGCAGGATGTCGCCGCGCGGCTCGTTCGGCTTCGGCTCGATCGCGAACTTCAGGCCGTAGCCCTTGTCGGTCGTGTACTGGGCGAGCATGTTCACGGCCTCGCGGTAGCGCTCGAGCGCCGCCTGGACGTCCTTGGCGGCGTCGTACTCCGCGCCCTCGCGCCCGCCCCACATGACGAAGGTCTCGGCGCCGAGCTCGGCGGCGAGGTCGATGTTCCGGAGCACCTTGCGCATCGCGAAGCGGCGGACGTCGCGGTCGTTCGAGGTGAACCCGCCGTCCTTGAACACCGGGGCGGAGAACAGGTTCGTCGTGACCATCGGCACGACGATGCCCGTCGACTCGAGCGCGCCCTTCAGCCGGTCGATCTGCGTCTGGCGCTCGGCGTCGGTCGACCCGAAGGCGAACAGGTCGTCGTCGTGGAACGTCAGCCCGTACGCGCCGAGGCGGTCGAGGTTCTCCACCGCCTCGACGACGTCGAGCGGGGGCCTCGTGGGTCCACCGAACGGGTCGGACCCGTTGTAGCCGATGGTCCAGAGACCGAAGGAGAACTTGTCGTCACGCGTGGGCGTCGTTGCCATGAGTGGATCACTTCCGAGTCAGATTTGTTGTTGCGCACAACCTATTCGCTGCGACGGGCGCGCGCAAGCCCTGATCGGCCTCAGAGCCGGGGCACCTCGACCAGGAGTCGTTCGAACGGCAGCGACGCCGCTCCGATGAGCAGGATGTCCGTGCCGAGCTCCGCCCGACGGATCTCGACCTCGCCGACGAGCGGCCCGAGCAGGCGCCCCTCGAACACGCTGCGGAGTCGTGGACCCTCGATCGCCGCGAGCGCGGTGAGGAACCCCCCGAGGACGATGCGCTCCGACCCGAGCAGGTTCGCGGCGCCCCCGAGCGCGGTGGCGAGCGCGTCGGTCTGGTGCCGCAGCTCGGTGCGCACCCGTTCCGAGCGCGAGTCGACGATCGCCCGTTCGAACGCCTCCGGGTCCGTCGACCGCGCCCCGAGCGCCGCGGTGAGCCGGGCGAGCGACACCTCGGACTCCAGCGTGCCCGCGAGCCCCGCGGTGTCCCGCACCCCGTCGGAACGCACCGTGACGTGTCCGATCTCCCCGGCGGACCCCGTGGCGCCGAGCAAGGGGATCCCGCCCGCGACGATCCCGCCGCCGATGCCGCTCGTCCCGCCGTTGACGAACAACAGGTCGCCCGTCCCGCGACCGGCCCCGAACGTCCACTCCGCGGCCGCCCCGAGCGAGGCCTCGTTCGCCGCCAGGACCGGCACGCCGAGTGCGGTCTGGAGCTGCCTCGCGATCGGCACATCGCGCCACCCGAGGTGCGGCGCGAAACGGACGTGGCCGTCGCCGAGCCGCACCAGCCCCGGTACCGCGACCCCGGCCCCGACGACCACCGACCCGGACGGCAGGACCGACCGGATCTCGCGGAGTCCGTCGGCGGCGATCGCGACCACGGTCTCCGGGTCCGGCGGCTCGTCGAGGGCCGTCCGGATGCGGTGCACCACCCGCCCGCCGAGTCGCACGGCGGCGACGCGCACGGCGTCGATCTCGGGGTGCACGGCGACCGCCACGGCGTGGTCGGCCGGGCGCACGACCGGACTCGGACGTCCGACGGACCCCGTGCCGGCCGGGACGTCCTCCACCACGAGGCGTCGGTCGACGAGCTCGGCGACGAGTGCGGCCACGGTCGACCGGTTGAGGCCCGTCAGCGTCGTGAGTTCGCTCCGGCTGACCGGGCCGAGGTGGACGCGCCGGAGGACCGCGACGAGGTTCGCGTGCCGAGCCGGATCCACGCGCGTCCGCGTTCGGTCATCGACGGCTGCCACGGTCGGAGCGTACCGCGCCGACGGCGCCCGGCCAGCGGTATGCGGTCAGCGACCCGCCCGGACCGGCGGACCCGGGCATCATCGGACGGGAGGCGCGGTTGCAGCTGGCACCGCGCCTCCCGTCCGATCCGCCGCACCACACACCGGGCCGCGTCCGTCCGCCTCCCCCACCACCCACCGAGGCCGCGCCCCGGCGCGGCCCGCGAGACAAGGAACCCCCGTGCTGCTCGGACCCGAACTGGTCGTCGTCCTCGGACTCGCGATCGCGCTGACGTCGGCGGTCGCCGACCGCATCAAGGTCGCGCCCCCGGTGATCCTGCTCGTCATCGGCGGTCTGCTCGCCTTCGTCCCGGCGTTCGGCAAGGTCGAACTGCCGGCCGACGCGGTGCTGCTCCTCTTCCTGCCGGCGCTGCTCTACTGGGAGAGCCTCACGACGTCGCTCCGCGAGATCCGGAAGAACCTCCGGGGCATCGTCCTGATGGGCACGCTGCTCGTGGTCGTCACGGCGGGCGGGGTCGCGACGCTCCTGCACCTGCTCGGGCTGCCGTGGGGTCCGGCGTGGGTGCTCGGCGCAGCGGTCGCACCGACGGACGCCACGGCGGTCGGCGTCCTGACGAAGATGCTCCCGCGGCGGAACGTCACGGTGCTCCGCGCGGAGAGTCTCGTCAACGACGGCACCGCGCTCGTGGTCTACGGGATCGCGGTGGCGGTGACGGCGGGCACCCAGCAGCTGACGTTCTGGGGCGTGTCGGGCATGCTCGTGCTGTCCTACGTCGGCGGCATCGCGGCCGGACTCCTCGCCGCGTGGGTCGGCACCCTCGTCCTGAAGCGCGTGCACACCGTGGTGCTCGAGAACCTCGTCACCCTGCTCGTGCCGTTCACGGCGTTCCTCGCGGCCGAGGCGATCGGCGCGTCCGGCGTGCTCGCCGTCGTGATCGCCGGGCTCGTCGTGAGCCAGGTCGGTCCGAAGCTCGACCGTGCCGCGACCCGCCAGCAGGTCCGCGCGTTCTGGTCGTTCCTGACGTTCCTGTTGAACGGAGCGCTGTTCGTGCTCGTCGGGATCGAGGCGAACGTCGCGGCGCGCGGCCTCGACCTCGGGCAGTTCCTGCGCGGCCTCGGCATCGTGTTCGCCGTGTCCATCGCGCTCATCGTCCTCCGCTTCGCGTTCCTGTACACGGTCGGCGGGTCGATCTGGCTCATCAGCCGGCGGGTCGGGGCGGGCCCGCGCGAGGGACACCGCGACCGGCTGGTCAGCGGCTTCACGGGGTTCCGCGGGGCGGTGTCCCTGGCGGCCGCGGTCGCCGTCCCGCGGATGCTCGAGTCCGGTGACGCGTTCCCGGACCGCGGGCTCATCGTGTTCGTGACCGCCGGCGTCGTCATCGTCACGGTCGTCGGGCAGTCACTCGTGCTCCCGGCGGTGCTGCGTCGCGCGGCGCTCCCCGAGGACGAGTCCATCGGCGAGGAACGGCGGCACGCGGAACGCACCGCGATCGAGGAGGCGCTCGACGCCCTCCCCCGTCTGGCGCGCGACGCCGGGGCCGACCAGCGGATCGTCGATCGGATCCGGACGGACTACGAGGCGCACCTCGACGTGGTGGCGGCGCGGGAGTCCGAGGACGAGGACCACCCCGTGCTGCAGCGGCGGGACAGCGTCGTCGACCTGGAGCTCGCGCTCGTGCGGCACAAGTCCGCCACCGTGCTGCGGCTCCGCGACGACGACGAGATCGACGACCTCGTGCTCCGGCAGGTCCGGGCGGAGTTCGATGCCGAGGAGACGCGGTTGCTCGGCGGGGCCGAGGGGGCCGCGGGCGCGCCGGCGTGAGGGGGTGGCGGAACAACGGTGGCCCGGAACTGGCGCATTCGTCGTATCGCGTGGATCAGCGGCGAGACTGAGCAGATCAGCGCAGCTCTCCACGCCTTTTTCACGCCCTGAACCAGACACAGCAGCGTCTCAATAGCCGATCGCCTATCGGGACGTGACCAATTGCTCGGCCGCTGGCCTGACCCGAGGTGCGCACGTATGCTGCGGTCATGGGCGGGGTCGAACGAAGCACGCGGCGTCTGCTGCGGATCCAGATGGCAGCGGGAGTAGTCGTGTGCCCTCTGGTCGGCGTCGCATTGATCGTCTTCAGGATCGTACGAGCTTCCGGCGGTGTGGGGAACGCCGGGCCGGTTCTCGGATTCACCCTCATTCTCGGACCGTTGCTCATCGCCGGAGCGTTCATCTGCCTCCACCGGCTCCGCGCTCTTCGTGAAGAGTGACACGCCCGTCCGGTACACGATGGTGTATGGATAACCTGGGTCTCAGTCTCCGGAGGGCGTGCCTTTCATCTTCTCGCGGAGCAACACCCCGCCGACGGAGTACTGAGTGTCGGAGACCTCGTTGATGAGGATGTGCACGGACTCGACGGGTGCACCAGTGCTCGCGACGAAAGCCTCTGTGATGCTCGCTGTCATCGTCTTGTACTGCTCGGCCCGATCGCCGTGCATGAGCTCCGGGACGATGTCGATGTGGATGATCGGCATGGATGGTTCCTTTCGTTGGTTGGTCTCAACGAGGATGCGCCACGAGCATCAGATGGGGAAGACGGCACCTTCTTGTCGGGGCCGTACCTACAGGTAGGAGACCGTGATGACGGACGAACAGGGCTCGAAGTACTGCGAATCGTCGGTTCGGGCAACGATCGACGTGATCGGGGGCAAGTGGTCGATGCTGGTGCTGTGGGAGTTGTTGCAGAGCGAGCGCCGCTACGCCGATCTTCAGAGGCATGTCGGCGGGATCTCGCAGAAGGTGCTCTCGAGCGAGTTGAGGTCCCTTGTGGGTGCTGGCCTTGTGCAGCGGGAGGTGGTGCCGGCGGTGCCGCCTGAGGTGACCTACCGGATCACGGACGAAGGGCGGAGCCTCCGTTCTGTCTTCGCTGAGCTGCACCGCTGGGGCAGCCGAACGTCCGAAGCCGATGGTTCGCGGGGCGCGGACGGCGCCGAATCGCCTGCGCGGTAGCCGATCATCTATCGGACGCTGTGATGGCCGCGAGAGCGCCTGACTGGTGCTGCTACTGCGCCGCGCCGTCGTCAGATGGTTGCTGGTGATCCTCACCGTATTGAAGCCATCGTTTAAGGACGGACCGGGCCTCCGCTCGATCATTATCGGTGGGGGCGGTGATGGTGGCAGCGCGGCGGACGAAGGCCCACATCAGCGTCTCGCGCGGCACACCCTCGCTATTACGCCAATCGATTGCCGGAAACCGTTCGACGCTAACGACTCGCTCCCGCTTGATGCGAGTGGTGAGCAGGTAGTCGCGCAGTACCAGCTCGTCTCCCCGGAGATCGATGCCGGCCACCAGGCCGCGGGTGGTCACGAGAGCAGCCGCACCGAGAAGCAGGAGCGCGAAGGGCCAATCTCGTGCGTCCCGAAGGACGACGGCGAAGACGGAGAGAACGGCAGCACTTGCACCGAGCGTGAGCCGAGTAGCGAGCGGTACCGGCACATCTCTGCCCGCCAGGATGCGTTTCATGCGACGTTCGAGGTGACGAACGCGGCGATGACGCCCAGCAGTATGACGCCGAATCCGGACACGAACCAGGGGACGGCGGACGGAGCCCATCGCTGCTGTCCCCACCCGTGGTACCGCACTGTCTTTACCACGGCCACCAGGAGGAGCACTGTCCCGATCGTCACGGTCGCAATCAGGATCGGTAGGAACAGGTCGGCTGTGTTCATGCCTCGACTGTAGGCATCGCGACACTCGAACGGGCGTCTCGGCAGCCGATCGGCTACCGGACGGGTGTAGACGATCGCACCGCCTCCTCCGTCACGGACCGACGCCGTTCCGATCAAGCGCTGAGGTCGTAGACGGTGGTTCCACCGATGGTGGTTGTGGCGTAGTGCGACGTCACCCATGCGGTGATCTTCGCGGCGGCGGTGTTGGAGCTGCTCGAGGTGCCGGGGATGAAGAAGTGGATCTTTCCATCGGCGACGTCCTGCTGGAACTGGGTCAGGGTCGGGGACGGGTCGGTGCCGTTGTAACCACCGATCGCCATCACCGGTTCGCCGGTGGCGAGTTGGTACGTTGCGGCACTGTTCGAGCCGACCGTGGCCGCGACCCAGGTGTACTGGTCCGCATCCTTCGACAGTGCCGCCTGCAGCGCCGCCGACACAGTCATCGATCCGCCAAGGATGCTCCCGCCGCCCATGCCGCCGTTCCCGGGCCCGCCACCCGTCCATGCGCTCTCACCCGTCGAAGACTGTCCGCCGCCGGAGGCGTTCGGCGCTCCCGGAGCGGAACCGCCGGGCCCGTTCTGCCCCGCCGGCGCACCGCCACCCGTCCCGGTCTGCCCGCCGCCGAATCCGCCTTGCCCGCCAGGGGCGCCCTGCCCACCCGGAGCGCCTTGCCCGCCCGGTCCGCCCTGCCCGCCGGAGCTGACAGACGGCCCAGCGGAGGGCAGCGCCCCGGTGTGGCTGACGGTGACGGTCTGCACGGAGAAGGCGGTCGGGCCGAGCAGCGCGGTGACGAGGACGGCGCTGACGGTGACGACGCTCAAGGGGCGGTTTCGCCGCGGTAGCAGCACGAGAGCCGCGGCCAGGACTGTCGTCGCAAGCGTGGTCCAGCGGATCCAGTGCTGCCACGTCGACGCCATCGAGAGGAGGTGGAATGACCACACACCGGTGAGGGCGATGGTGGCAGCGGCAACGATCCGCCACGGCAGCTGCGCTCGACGCTGCCACAGCAGGCTCGCTCCAATACCGACGAGCCCCGCGACGTAGGGGGCAAGGGCGATTGTGTAGTACGGGTGGAAGATGCCGCCCATGAAGCTGAAGACCAGGCCGGTGGTCAGCAGCGACAGTCCGAGGACCAGGACCGTCGCTGCGCGGGCATCGGTGCGACGGCGAAGGCCGACGGCAACGAGCGCGACGACGAGCAGGATCAAGGCGGTCGGTAGCAGCCAGGTGATCTGGGTCGCGAACTCGGAACCGAACAACCGCGTCAGGCCGGTGGAACCCCACGAGCCGGCTCCGGTGGTGCCGTTGCCGGGAACGACGCTGCCGGCCTCGTCGCCGGTTACCCGCCCGAAGCCGTTGTAGCCGAAGGTGAGTTCGAGGAAGTCGTTTGTTTGCGATCCGCCGATGTAGGGCCGGGCTGACGCGGGGACGAGTTCGACGATCGCGACCCACCACCCGGCCGAGACCATGAGCGCGCCCGAGGCAGCGAACAGGTGCCCGATCCGACGGAGGACCGGACGTGGCGATGCCCAGAGGTACACACCGACCAGCGGTGGGAGCACGAGGAACGCCTGCAGCTGCTTGGTGAGGAACCCGAACCCGATCAGGACCCCGGCCCATACGATCCAGCGCATCTTGCCGGTGTCGATCCCGCGGAGGGTCAGGGCGATCGCACCGACCGTCAACAGCACGAGGAGCGCGTCGGGGTTGTTGTACCGGAACATCAGCGCGGCGACCGGGGTGGTCGCGAGTGCACCACCGGCGAGGAGGGCGGCTCCGGCGGAGAAGCGGCGGCGGACGATCCGGTACAGGATCGCCACGGTCGCTACGCCCATGAGTGCCTCGGGGGCAAGGATCGACCAGGAGCTCAACCCGAAGATGCGAACGAAGACGCCGATCACCCAGAGGAAGGCTGGAGGCTTGTCGACGGTGATCGCGTTGGCAGCGTCGGACGAGCCGTAGAAGAAGGCCTGCCAGCTCTGGCTGCCGGCTTGGACAGCCGCCGAGTAGAACGCGTTCGCCCATCCGCTGACACTGAGGTTCACTAGGTACAGGACCGCGGTCGCCACTAGCAGCCCGAGGAACGCCGGGCGCTCCCAGCGAGCCGCGTCTGTGCTGCCCCGAATCAGGGAACGGAGGATGTTGCGGGTCGACGGAATTCGTTGAAAGCGCGGTGACTGCGATCGTCCCGGGGTCGTCGTGTAAGCCATCCCGTCACGATGTGGGGCTTCGGTGCATGCAGCATTGCCGGATCCTCTGCAGCATCTAAGGGACCCGTATCGCCGGACGTGCCAAGCGACGCACTGGCGGGTCTTAGATTTCGCATAGGCGCCGCTGGGGCTTGTCGGGGGCGCGCTTGGGAGCGTCTCTGCCATGACCACGTACCCGATCCCCGTGACCGACCGTCGCGACAGAGCGCACACGGGAGCGCAGACACGTCGCCGAGCCGTCCCCCGGCTCTTCCTCGGCGAGCAGACCGACGCCCGCTGGCTTCGCCCGGCGTTCTGGCTGCTCCTCGCCGTCACCGCCGTCATGTACCTCTGGGACCTCAGTTCCTCCGGCTACGCGAACTCTTTCTACGCAGCCGCCGTGCAGGCCGGCACGAAGTCGTGGGAGGCCTTCTTCTTCGGCTCCCTCGACTCATCGAACTTCATCACCGTCGACAAGCCCCCGGCCTCGCTCTGGGTGATGGTGCTCTCAGCGCGGCTGTTCGGGTTCTCGTCGTTCAGCCTGCTGCTTCCGCAGGCGCTCATGGCCGTTGCGTCGGTCGCACTCGTCTGGGGAACCGTCCGTCGCACCCTGAGCCGCGTCGGCACCACAACTGCGAACGTCGGCGCGCTGCTTGCGGGCTTCGTCGTCGCCGCCACCCCGGCCGCTGCGCTGATGTTCCGGTTCGACAACCCGGACGCGCTGCTGGTGCTGCTGATGACTGCTGGCGCGTACTGCACCGTCCGGGCTCTGCCCCGCGGCAGCTGGCGGTGGATCGCCCTGGCCGGCGTCGCCCTCGGGTTTGCGTTCCTGACGAAGATGCTGCAGGGACTCCTCGTCCTGCCGGCATTCGGCCTGGTCTACCTCGTTGCTGCGAATACCTCATGGGGCAAGCGCATCGTCGGCCTGCTCATCGCGGCGGTCTCGCTCGTCATCTCGGCCGGGTGGTGGATCGTCGCCGTGTGGCTCTGGCCCGCGTCCGCTCGCCCCTACATCGGCGGTTCAACGAACAACACCGTCCTCGACCTGGTGTTCGGCTACAACGGGCTCGGCAGGATCTTCGGCGGCTCCGGCAACGGCGGGGGAGGCGGGGGCGGGGGAATGACCGGCGGCACCGCAGGCTCGTCCTTCGGCGGATCGACCGGCCTGAACCGACTGTTCTCTTCCGAGATGGGGTTGGAGATCTCCTGGCTCCTGCCCGCCGCACTCATCGCGCTCATCCTCGGCGTGATCGTCATCGGGCGGCAGCACCTGGGCGATCTTCCCCGTGCAAGCCTGGCGCTCTGGGGCGGTTGGCTGATCATCACGGGCCTGGTGTTCTCGTTCATGTCCGGGACGATCCACCCGTACTACACGGTGGCCCTCGTGCCCGCGATCGCTGGCCTGGTCGGTACCGGTGGCGCACTGTTGTGGAACGCCCGCGAGCGAGTCACCGGCAGGCTCGGTCTCGCCGCGATGATCGGAATCACGTCGTTCTGGGGCTGGTGCCTGCTCAACGAGAATGCATCCTGGCTGCCCTGGCTGCGCTGGGTGATCCTCTTCGGTGGGCTTCTCTCCGCCGCCGCGATCGTCATCGGCAGCGTTCCCACTCTCCGGAAGCTCGTCACCGTCGGCGTCCTCGCCGGGACACTGTTTGGACTCACCGGCACCACCGCATACGCATTCGCAACCACGACGGTGGCGCACTCCGGCTCCATCCCGTCGGTCGGCCCGTCCGGGTCCTCCAGCGGCGGCATGGGCGGAGGGATGGGCAGAACGCCCGGCGGCTCCACCGGCCCGGGCGGATCGAGCAGCACTAGCGACAGCGACAGCGCGCAGCAGGGACCCGGCGGCACCCCACCGAGCGGCACTTCCGGTGAGATGCCGTCCGGGAAGAAGCCCTCCGGTGAGATGGGTACCCCGCCGGGAGGCTCGTCCAGCGGCTCCCAGAGCGGCACGTCTGACTCCTCGACCGACGCGGCCGCCGACGATGGTGCTCCCTCCGGCGGAGGAATGGGCGGTGGGGGCGCGTCGACGTCGTCGGCGCTGGAGAAGCTGCTGAGGGCCACGGACACGACATGGGCCGCAGCGGTGGACGGATCCCAGTCCGCAGCGCAGTTGGAGCTTGACACGAACACCCCGGTGATGGCGATCGGCGGCTGGTCCAGCGACCCAGCACCCACCCTCGCCCAGTTCAAGGCCTACGTGAAGCACGGCGAGATCGGCTACTACATCGCGTCCAGCAACGGCGGCGGCATGGGTGGCGACTCCTCGACCTCGAGCGAGATCAAGAAGTGGGTCGAAGCGAACTTCACCAGCACCCCAGTCGGCGGCCAGACGGTCTACGACCTGAGCAGCGCCAAGTGATCAGCGACGAGGGCACGGTCGGTAGGGTCTGAACGATGGCTGACCAACCGCTGCAGCGTACCGACGGCTCGCCCGTCCGTGCTCTCGTCGTCGATGACGAACACGCTCTCGCCGACGCCGTCCGCCTCGCGTTCGAGACGGACGGGTGGGCCGTCGAGGCCGTGCACCGCGGCCGGGACGTCCTGTTCGCAGCACGGGAGTTCCAACCCGACGTCATCGTGCTCGACGTGATGCTGCCCGACATCAACGGATTCGAAGTCCTCGAGCGACTCCGGACGTCCCGCGACGACGTCCGCGTGCTGTTCCTCACCGCCCGCGACTCCTCCGAAGACCGACTCGCTGGCCTCACCCGCGGCGGCGACGACTACCTCACGAAACCGTTCGGCGTGTTCGAGCTCCTCGCACGCGCCCGGATCCTTGCGCGCACATCTCCCAGGGTGGTGTCCACGGCCCGCACCGCGACGGTCGTCGGGGACCTTCGCCTCGACGAGGACACTCGTGCGGTCAGCCGGGGCGGTGACCTGATCGACCTGACGCCGACCGAGTACGAGCTGCTGCGGTACTTCGTCCGCAACGCCAACCGGGTCCTCTCTCGCGAACACCTGCTCACTCATGTGTGGGGCATGGACTTCGGCTCATCATCGAACCTGGTGGACATGTACGTCTCGTACCTGCGGAAGAAGATCGACCTCGGCCGCGAACCAATGCTGCAGACCGTTCGCGGCGCCGGCTACGCGCTCCGGCCCACAGTGTGAGTCGACAGGTGAGCGCTCCGAGGCCCCGTGGTGAGGATCGGAGGGTTCCATCGTTGCGGTGGCGGATCGTCGCTGCCGTGGCGCTGCTGCTCGTCGCGACGAACATCGCCGTCGGCGCGGTCACCGTGGTCGCCTACAACAGCTACCTCGTGGGTCGACTCGACTCCGAGCTCGCTACCGCAACCCAACGCAGCAACGATCGTCCGCAAGGCGGTGTACCGGGCAGCCCACCTGCTGGAGTACCGACGGCAGCACCGACGTCCGGTTCATCAGCGGAGGGGTCCGCCTCGCAGCCTGACCCGGACAACGCGTTCATCGGTGCGCCAGGACAGGCCGCGAACACCGTCATCGCGATCTTCAACGACGGCACGACGGTCCTCGCCGGCTACACCGACGCCCAGGGCGAGCAGCACAGCCTCACGACGGCGCAGGAGCGCACCCTCCGCCAAGTGCGGGCCACCACGGCACCGGTCACGGTGTCGCTGGGCTCCCTCGGCTCCTATCGCGCTCAAGCCGCCACTGCTGACGACGACGTCATCATTACCGCGCTCCCCCTCGGAGACCTCCACGCCTCGATCACCCGGCTCCTCGTGGTCATCGGCAGCGTCACGCTCGCGGGTCTACTGATTGCCGTGTGGGCAGGAGCGATGCTGGTGCGCCGCTCCCTGCGCCCGCTGGAACACGTCGCAGCGGTCGCCTCCGGAGTGACCACCCTCGACCTCGAACGCGGCGACCCCGACATCCAGGCCCGCGTCGCCTTGGCGGACCTCCGCGCGAGCCGGGAGGTCGGTCAAGTCGGCACCGCACTGAACCAGCTCCTCGGACACGTCGCCCGTGCACTCACTGTGCGCCGTGACGCTGAAGCCAGGATGCGGACCTTCGTCGCGGACGCCTCGCACGAGCTCCGCACGCCGATCGCCACAGTCCGCGCATACGCGGAACTCACCACTCGAACCCAGAACCCGGACGACATCCATCGCAACGTCACACGCATCGGCACCGAAGCGATCCGGATGGGGAACCTCGTCGAGGAGCTCCTCCTGCTCGCCCGTCTCGACGCGGCAGCGATCGCTGCCGCGGCGCCCACTGTGCACAGTCCCGTCGACCTCACCGCGATCGTTGTCGAGGTGACAATGAACGCCCGAGCGACCGCGCCGCATCACCGCTGGACGCTTCAGGTCGATCCCGAACCCATCACCGTCACCGGGGACGACGCAGAGCTACGGCGGGTCGTGACGAACCTCCTCACCAACGCCCGAACACACACCCCACCCGACACCGCGATCGTCGTCTCATTACAACGCGTGCGCGACGACGTACGGTTCGTCGTCACGAACGACGGCCCATCGATCCCCGCCGAGACACTGCCGACACTGTTCGACCGGTTCACACGCGGCGAAGCTTCCCGATCCCGCGAGTACGGCACCAGTGGGCTTGGTCTTGCGATTGTGCGAGCCGTCATCGAGGCGCACGGCGGCACCATCCGCGTCGTTTCGGACACTGCCCGCACCGCTTTCACCGTCACCCTCCCCGCAGGTCGGTGACAGCCCGATGCGTTCTTAGATCGAGCACAGCCGGCTGCTGCAATCCCCGTAACCCCGCTGCCGAGCATGAGCAGCATGACGGAGACGAACCCCCCACTCGACATCGACATCGTCGTCCCCTGCTACAACGAGCAGGACACCCTCGCGGCACACGTCCGACGACTCCACGCGTTCTGCCAGGCGACGTTCTCACACAGCTGGCGGATAACGATCGCCGACAACGCCTCGACGGATGACACCGCCCGCATCGCCGACGACCTCGTCGCGATGCTCCCCGAAGTCCACGCCGTGCACCTGCCGGAGAAGGGCCGTGGGCGCGCACTCAAAGCGGTATGGGGTGCATCGCCGGCGCGGGTCCTCGTCTACGTCGACGAGGACCTGTCAACGGACCTCGCCGCCCTCGAGCCCCTCATCGCACCGCTGCTCTCAGGCCACTCCGACGTCGCGATCGGCACCCGCCTCGCTGGCTCCTCCCGCGTTGTCCGAGGCGGGAAGCGTGAGTTCATCTCCCGCTCCTACAACCTGCTCCTCCGCACCACAATGGGCGTGTCGTTCTCCGACGCGCAGTGCGGGTTCAAAGCCATCACCCGACAGGCCGCAGAGCACATCCTGCCGCTCTGCGAGGACAACGCCTGGTTCTTCGACACCGAGATGCTCGTCCTTGCCGAACACGCAGGCCTGCGCGTGCACGAGGTTCCCGTCGACTGGGTCGACGACGTCAACTCCTCCGTCGACATCACCTCCACCGCCACCGAGGACCTCAAGGGCATGTGGCGAGTCTCCCGCGGCCTCGCCACCGGTCGCACCCCGATCACGCCCATCTACGCCGCGATCGGCCGGCAACCGTTCACCACTCCACCCGTCGGGATTCTCGGGCAGATCCTCCGGTTCGGAGCGATCGGCATCCTGTCCACGATCGCGTTCGCGCTGCTCTACGCCGTCCTCCGCCCCGCGCTCGGCGCACAGACCGCCGATTTCCTCGCACTCCTGCTGACCGCGGTCGGCAACACCGCGCTGAACCGCCGATTCACATTCGGCGTCCGAGGCCGAGCAGGCGCCGGACAACACCAGATACAAGGCCTGGTCGTCTTCGGCATCGCTTGGGCCATCACTTCCGGTTCGCTGGTCATTCTCCACGCGACGGACCCCGGGTCGACGCACCAAGCGGAGATCGCCGTCCTCACCGGCGCGAACCTGGTAGCAACACTCGTCCGATTCCTGCTCTTCAAAGCATGGGTGTTCCGCACCCGCCGCCAACCCGAACTCATCCGCCCCGGAACGACACCCGCCACAGCGGCCAGCACCGAACCGCTGCCGACGACCGCTACGACGCACCCCTAGCCCGAGCAGTCGGGGTGCCGAGCTGGTCTCAGACACACCCCTTCGACCCATCTCGATAGCCGATCCGCTAACGGAACAGTTCGCCGCATAACGTGGCGCGGACTTCAGCGCCGTCTGAGGTCCCGCAGCACGACGATGAGTGCGAACGACATGAGGACAAGGAGTGGGAGCCATGACCCGATGCGTTCGGTGTTCACCACCAGGTTGACCAGCGCGAGCACGAGCATGACGCCGGCAACGAACACGACGGACCACCCGAGGGGCTTCGTGAGCCTCGACGTCCTCCCGAGCCTGGCAGGAGCACCGTCGACGACGGATTGCTGGCCCGAGCCGCCGTCAATTCCTGGCACCGCCGCGTGCAGGAGGCGGATATCCCGTTCGCCTTCACCCCAGTCGAACAGCGTGAAAGGCATGGCTGGTCGCGTCTCGACGGCCACGCTCGTTCCGCCCATTGTCGGGGTCAGCCTTACCGTGATCCGTTCACCCCACGAGAACGCGTTGCCATGCACCGATGCCTCGATAGCGTCGTTCGTGCTCGTCATCAGTTGTGCACGTGGTGACTGTGCGATCTCGTTCAGTAGCCGCTCACGCACCACGTCAACCGGTGCCGACGCCGTCCAAAGAGCCGTAGAACGTGCGGCACGTGTTCTCACCTCGAGCATGGGTTCATTCAACCCGCTCAGCGGCGCAGAGGACTCACACCCGATTCGGCCCTCCGTCTTCTGTTGCAGATCAGCGACGGAAGCTCGACCTGGCGCTGAGACCGGTGTGCTGCTCGACGGGGTGTCGCGCTGCTGTCACTGTCGCAGACCGATCGGCCATCGGACACCCTGGCAGCTGATCGGCGCACCGACGTCAGCTGGTCAGTCGCGGCCGTTCCGCTTGACTCTTCTCCAACGCACGACGCCCTGAACGACCAGGCCGAGGCCGCACACGAGCATGATGCCGGCGAGAATTGCGGGTGGTACAGGGCGATGACTCAGAGGCTCGCCAAGGTGCCCCCACCTGCCGATGACGATCGCCGCACCGAAGATGACGAACGCAGCCCCAAAGATCACGGTGTTGCGCGCTGCGCGGCGGACGCTTCGACGCAGTTGCTCCTCAGACAGGTTGGACACCGCTTCACGGTATCTGTACGCGAGCGGCAGCGAGTGGTTGAGCCCTGACCGGAAGCGGATCGGCGCCCGAGGACTGGGACGTTCTACTGAGGTTCGGCCCGGTGTACCGCGCGGTAGACGGTGGCGCGTCCCACACCGAAGAGCTCGGCGAGGTCGCTGGTGGTGTGGCTGCCGGCACGGTGCAGATCGACCAGGTGCTTCTCCTGCGCCTTGTTGAGCTTGGGCTTGCCACCGCGCAGCTTCCCAGCGGCCTTCGCGATCGCCATCCCCTCACGGGTGCGTGCCCGGATGAGGTCGGCCTCGAACTCGGCGACCATACCAAGCACGTTGAACAGGAGCCGGCCGACTGGATCGGTAGGGTCGTAGACCGCTCCCCCAAGGTTGAGCGCCACACCCTTCTTCGTCAGCTCGTCCGCGATGTCGGTGGCGTCACGGAGCGACCTCGCAAGCCGGTCGAGCTTCGTAACGACGAGAGTGTCGCCCGCACGGACCGCCGCGAGAGCGGTACGGAGGCCAGGGCGTTCGCGAGACGTTCCAGACATGCCGTGGTCGACGTGAAGGTTCAGGTCTTCGACGCCGAGGGCATGTAGACCATCGCGTTGCGCCGCGAGATCCTGCCCCGAGGTCGATACACGGGCATATCCGATCAGCATGACGGCAACTGTACTGTCAGCCGCACCCTCCCCGGGCAGATTCGCGGGACAGTCTGTTGAGACTCGACGAACCCAAGCGTTGCCTGAGTTCTTGATCCACTCCCACAACGCCGCAGGCGTGTCCGGGAGGCGACCGGCCAGCGGACACGAGGTGGCGCTTGTTGTCTTGCAAAGCACGCCGCCCACGTAGCTGGTACAACGCGGCAACGCACTCGTCGTCGGGTGTCCGTCGCGCGGGATGGTTTGGCTCAACCTCGAAGCCACGCCAGGTGGAACCACTAGGAGGGGCCCTGCTCCGCGTTGCGGGTCATGGCCCCTCCTAGTGCGAGCTGTGTCCGGGTTCTACCGACGTGGTGACAGGGTTAGGCCTCGGTGGGGTTGCGTTCGTTCGAAGCGTCGAACTTGAGCACCTCGTTACGCATGAGTGGGCTCCACTTCGTGAGGAAGGCAACGACGTCGGGGTGGGAGAAGTGTCGGTCCTGGGCCTCCTGGGACCCGAAGTGTTCGAGGATGGTGACGACCCCAGCTGCTTCGTCGTCGAGGCCGAAGGAGATGAGACGGGCCCCGGGGTTTGCCTCGCCGATCGGGTAGAGGGCTTGAGCATCGGCAAGGTAGTCCCGGACCTGCTCGGGCGGCAAGAACACTCGGCCCGCGATGATGATGGTCGCAGGAGTGGAGATGGTGGTCATCGGTGGTCTGTCTCTCTGTTCGAGGGTTGATGGATCGGGCGGACGGGTCAGGGAAGCGCGATGCCACCTGATTTGTGAGTCGAGGTTCTATGGCTGGGGCGCCGTTGACAGAGCAGCACTTCGCACTCCTCACCAGGGCAAGGTGCCGTCCTTGTCGGTCGCGGTGCCGGTTGGAGCGGCTGCTCCGAGCGTTGCGATGCGAACGGCCGCGGCGGCACCGTCCTCGATGGTGCCGCCGAGCCCGCCGGTGAAGTCAGTGGCGGTCTGCCCCGGGTCGACGGCGTTGAATCGGATGCCGGGAGTTGTCCTGGCGTACTGCATCGTCAACATGGTGACGGCCGTCTTCGACGATCCGTAGGCGACGAGCGGGTACTGCGACTCGACGCGGTCGGGGTCGCCGGTGAGCGTGAAGGACCCGAGTCCGCTGGTGACGTTGACCACCGACGGATCGGTGCCGCGTCGGAGCAGCGGGAGGAATGCGCGGGTGACCCGGACCACGCCGAACACGTTCGTCTCGTAGACCGTGCGGATCTGCTCGACGGTCATCTCCTCGGGCGGGACGACCTCGCCGAGGATGCCCGCGTTGTTCACGAGGACGTCGAGCCGCCCAGCGTGTTCTTCGAGGTGCGCGACCGCGGCAGCGACGGAACGATCGTCGGTGACGTCGAGCTGGACCACGTGTGTGCCGAGCGCCTCAGCGGCGGTACGGCCGCGATCGAGGTTCCTCGCGCCGATCCACACGTTGTGTCCTGCTGCGGTTAGTTGTCGGGCTGTCTCGAAGCCGATGCCTGTGTTGGCGCCGGTGATCAGGGTGATGGTCACGCCGGTTCGCGTCAGTTGCTCGGACGGAACGGCTGGAGCAGGGTGATGCCGTCCTCGATCGAGCCATCGATGAGCTCCAGCATCTGCGGGACGAGTCCCTGCATGCGCGGCGCACCGAGGTGGTCGTCGAGGTGCTGTCGACTCTCCCACCGCTCGTAGATGACGAACGCGGCTTGGTCGCCTTCTACCTGGTGCGCTTCGTAGTCGATGTTCCCCGGGTCGTTCCGGGACGGGGTGACAGCTGCGGTGATGAAGTCCCGCAGCGCGGTCTCCTTGCCCGGCTTCGCGCGGGTCTGCCAGATGACGGTGACGTATCCGTTGGGTGTTGCGGTCATGGGCTGCTTCCTTTCGTCGTGCAGGAACCAGCGTCAGTGTTGGCGGGGCGCGCAGCCAGGGAAGACCGCTGCCACCCTGGCGTGCCCGTTCCACCGGAGAATGTGACGGTGAACGAACACCCTCTGAGCACTGATCTCGGCGAGCTGCTGCGTGCTTGGCGGGAGCGCCTGACACCTGAGGATGTCGGCCTCGAGCCGTACGGACGGCGACGCACGCCGGGCCTACGGCGTGAGGAGGTGGCCCAGCTCGCCGGCGTGAGCGTCGACTACGTCACCCGGCTGGAGCAAGGACGGTTCCGCACCCCATCGGCGCAGGTCGTGGCAGCCCTGGCCCGTGCGCTCCAGTTGAGCCGCAGCGAGAACGACCTGCTGCACCGCGCCGCCGGAGTCGCTCCCCCATCGGCGGGCACGGTTACTCGTCACGTCCCACCAGGCGTGCAGCGCATCGTCTCGCGGCTGTCCGCGTTCCCGGTCGCCGTCTTCGCCGCGGACTGGTCGTTGCTGTACTCGACGTCGCTGTGGCAGCGCCTGTTCCACACCCCGTCCGTGCTCGCGGACCCAGACCAGAACCTCCTGGTCCAGACGTTCATCGACAACTCGATCGCGGAGATCGCGACCGCGCATGGCGGCTCTGACCGCTTCGAACGCGCACTCGTCGCCGACCTGCGTCGGTCGGTGGGGCTGCTCGACCAGGACGTCGCTCTCCACACCTTCGTGACGGATCTCCGGGCCCGTAGCCCCCGCTTCGACCGACTGTGGGGCGACGCACAGGCAGCCGCACACACCACGCTCACCAAGACCGTTCACAACCGCGTCGTCGGCGACGTAGTCCTCGACTGCGATGTCGTGGTTATACCGGACACCGACGTCAAGATCGTGCTCTACAGCACGACGAGCACGGGGCCGAACGCCGAGAAGCTCGACTTCCTCCGCGTGGCCGCCATCACCGCATTCCCCTGATAGGAGCCGACACTGCCTCGCAGCCGGCCACGGCGTCGTCTTGGAAAGAATTTTCCACGCCGACCGCTCCTCCGTGATGATCGAACGCCCCGCGAGTGCGGCAGCGCCCACTCTTCCTGCATCATCGGATCGGCTATCGAGACAGGCAACGAACCATCAGACAACGGGGCTGGGCGGAGTGAGGACGGATTGTATTGCTGGCCCCACGGTCTCGACGATGCGGTCAAGGACGGATTGTATTGCTGGCCCCACGGTCTCGACGATGCGGTCA
>NZ_LMMJ01000001.1 GCF_001422205.1 Curtobacterium sp. Leaf261 | reverse complement strand
GCGTCTGGTCCTTGAGAACTCAACAGCGTGCACATTGTCAATGCCAATTTATTGACCTCGTGCGATGATCCTGATCTTTTCGGTTGGGGGAGTCGTTCGGAGACAATTCCTTTGGATTGAATGATTGTCAGTAGACAGTCTATCAGTCAGCATCAAATTCTGCTGCCGTCTTCGGATGGTRGTGAACGTTTTTTACGGAGAGTTTGATCCTGGCTCAGGACGAACGCTGGCGGCGTGCTTAACACATGCAAGTCGAACGATGATGCCCAGCTTGCTGGGTGGATTAGTGGCGAACGGGTGAGTAACACGTGAGTAACCTGCCCCTGACTCTGGGATAAGCGTTGGAAACGACGTCTAATACTGGATATGACAGCCGATCGCATGGTCTGGTTGTGGAAAGATTTTTTTGGTTGGGGATGGACTCGCGGCCTATCAGCTTGTTGGTGAGGTAATGGCTCACCAAGGCGACGACGGGTAGCCGGCCTGAGAGGGTGACCGGCCACACTGGGACTGAGACACGGCCCAGACTCCTACGGGAGGCAGCAGTGGGGAATATTGCACAATGGGCGAAAGCCTGATGCAGCAACGCCGCGTGAGGGACGACGGCCTTCGGGTTGTAAACCTCTTTTAGTAGGGAAGAAGGGGACCTTTGGTTCTTGACGGTACCTGCAGAAAAAGCACCGGCTAACTACGTGCCAGCAGCCGCGGTAATACGTAGGGTGCAAGCGTTGTCCGGAATTATTGGGCGTAAAGAGCTCGTAGGCGGTTTGTCGCGTCTGCTGTGAAATCCCGAGGCTCAACCTCGGGCTTGCAGTGGGTACGGGCAGACTAGAGTGCGGTAGGGGAGATTGGAATTCCTGGTGTAGCGGTGGAATGCGCAGATATCAGGAGGAACACCGATGGCGAAGGCAGATCTCTGGGCCGTTACTGACGCTGAGGAGCGAAAGCATGGGGAGCGAACAGGATTAGATACCCTGGTAGTCCATGCCGTAAACGTTGGGCGCTAGATGTAGGGACCTTTCCACGGTTTCTGTGTCGTAGCTAACGCATTAAGCGCCCCGCCTGGGGAGTACGGCCGCAAGGCTAAAACTCAAAGGAATTGACGGGGGCCCGCACAAGCGGCGGAGCATGCGGATTAATTCGATGCAACGCGAAGAACCTTACCAAGGCTTGACATATACCGGAAACGGCCAGAGATGGTCGCCCCCTTGTGGTCGGTATACAGGTGGTGCATGGTTGTCGTCAGCTCGTGTCGTGAGATGTTGGGTTAAGTCCCGCAACGAGCGCAACCCTCGTTCTATGTTGCCAGCGATTCGGTCGGGGACTCATAGGAGACTGCCGGGGTCAACTCGGAGGAAGGTGGGGATGACGTCAAATCATCATGCCCCTTATGTCTTGGGCTTCACGCATGCTACAATGGCCGGTACAAAGGGCTGCGATACCGTAAGGTGGAGCGAATCCCAAAAAGCCGGTCTCAGTTCGGATTGAGGTCTGCAACTCGACCTCATGAAGTCGGAGTCGCTAGTAATCGCAGATCAGCAACGCTGCGGTGAATACGTTCCCGGGCCTTGTACACACCGCCCGTCAAGTCATGAAAGTCGGTAACACCCGAAGCCGGTGGCCTAACCCTTGTGGAAGGAGCCGTCGAAGGTGGGATCGGTAATTAGGACTAAGTCGTAACAAGGTAGCCGTACCGGAAGGTGCGGCTGGATCACCTCCTTTCTAAGGAGCATCTGGCATCGGTAACAGCTGTCCCGTTCGGGGTGGTTGGGTGTCCAGGCGCCGGATCGAGACRYACGTTCTCGCCGGTAGCTCATGGGTGGAACATTGACAGTGGGCTTGGACAGGATCTGTCTGGCACTAGTACTCCGCACTTTCGGGTGGGGATGGAACGGGTCGGGTGGTGAGGGTTCGGGTCGTGCACGTTGTTGGGTCCTGAGGGACCAGGCTTCCGCGTCTCCCTGCTTGTGGTGGGGGAGATGGCGGYGGGCATCATGGATCGTCGGGGTCGTGTCGGAAGACGCGGGTCGGGTGGTGGTGGTGTTCCTTCGTCGGGTCAGTGCCGAACCTACCGGTTGGTGGGGGTTGGGCTGGTGCCGATCGTATGTTGAGAACTACACAGTGGACGCGAGCATCTTTGACACTTGCTGAGTACGTTGGGCCGTCACCKTTTKGGGTGGTGTGTCTGGTGGAACGGTGGGTGTCGTATAAGAGTGCAATCGCCAACCGTCATCGTCGGGGCCGTCATGGTTTCTGGTGGTGGTGGGAGACGATTACAACACTGATGACTGCAGCCGGTGGCGCCGTGACGGTGTTGCTGKTGTTGTGGTCGCTTTGTGGTCAAGTTTCTAAGAGCAAACGGTGGATGCCTTGGCATCTGGAGCCGAAGAAGGACGTAGAAATCTGCGATAAGCCTCGGGGAGCTGATAATCGAGCTTYGATCCGAGGATTTCCGAATGGGGAAACCCCGCCAGGCGTTTTGCGACCTGGTGACTCCCGCCTGAATGTATAGGGCRGGTAGAGGGAACGTGGGGAAGTGAAACATCTCAGTACCCACAGGAAKAGAAAACAACATGTGATTCCGTGAGTAGTGGCGAGCGAAAGCGGATGAGGCTAAACCGATCATGTGTGATAGCCGGCGGGCGTTGCATGGTCGGGGTTGTGGGACACGTCRCTCAGTTCTGCCGGACTGGGGCGGTTACAGCGCATCATAGTCGAACCGGTTTGAAAGCCGGGCCGTAGTGGGTGCCAGCCCCGTAGACGAAATGGTGTTATGGCCGGATGTGTATCCCAAGTAGCACGGGGCCCGAGAAATCCCGTGTGAATCTGTCAGGACCACCTGATAAGCCTAAATACTCCCAGATGACCGATAGCGGACAAGTACCGTGAGGGAAAGGTGAAAAGTACCCCGGGAGGGGAGTGAAATAGTACCTGAAACCGTTTGCTTACAAACCGTTGGAGCCTCCTTAGTAGGGGTGACAGCGTGCCTTTTGAAGAATGAGCCTGCGAGTTAGCGATATGTGGCGAGGTTAACCCGTGTGGGGTAGCCGTAGCGAAAGCGAGTCTGAATAGGGCGATYCAGTCGCATGTCCTAGACCCGAAGCGAAGTGATCTATCCATGGCCAGGTTGAAGCGACGGTAAGACGTCGTGGAGGACCGAACCCACTTCAGTTGAAAATGGAGGGGATGAGCTGTGGATAGGGGTGAAAGGCCAATCAAACTTCGTGATAGCTGGTTCTCTCCGAAATGCATTTAGGTGCAGCGTTGCGTGTTTCTTGCCGGAGGTAGAGCTACTGGATGGCCGATGGGCCCCAAAAGGTTACTGACGTCAGCCAAACTCCGAATGCCGGTAAGTGAGAGCGCAGCAGTGAGACGGTGGGGGATAAGCTTCATCGTCGAGAGGGAAACAACCCAGACTACCAACTAAGGTCCCTAAGCGTGTGCTAAGTGGGAAAGGATGTGGAGTTGCATAGACAACCAGGAGGTTGGCTTAGAAGCAGCCACCCTTGAAAGAGTGCGTAATAGCTCACTGGTCAAGTGATTCCGCGCCGACAATGTAACGGGGCTCAAGCACACCACCGAAGTTGTAGATTTCGTACAGTGACAAGCCTTCGTGGTTCAGTCGTACGGAGTGGTAGGAGAGCGTCGTGTGGCGAGTGAAGCGGCGGTGTGAACCAGCCGTGGACGCTACACGAGTGAGAATGCAGGCATGAGTAGCGAAAGACGGGTGAGAAACCCGTCCTCCGAAAGACCAAGGGTTCCAGGGCCAGGCTAATCCGCCCTGGGTAAGTCGGGACCTAAGGCGAGGCCGACAGGCGTAGTCGATGGACAACGGGTTGATATTCCCGTACCGGCGAACAACCGCCCAAGCTAATCCAGTGGTGCTAAGAGTCCTAACCCGGTGTATTCGGATCCCTTCGGGGTGATGGAGTGCCGGTCTAACGCTCGACCCCATGCTGGTGCGGCTAGCGTATTAACAGGTGTGACGCAGGAAGGTAGCTGAGCCAGGCGATGGTATCCGTAAKGTGAACCTGGTGTAAGGATGTAGGGCTGACGATAGGCAAATCCGTCGTCTSTRYGCCTGAGATCCGATGCGTACCCGTGAGGGGAAATCAGTGATCCTATGCTGCCGAGAAAAGCATCGACGCGAGGTTGCAGCCGCCCGTACCCGAAACCGACTCAGGTGGTCAGGTAGAGAATACCAAGGAGATCGAGAGAATCGTGGTTAAGGAACTCGGCAAAATGCCCCCGTAACTTCGGGAGAAGGGGGGCCGGACACGTGATGGTACTTGCTACCGGAGCGTGAAAGGCCGCAGAGACCAGTGGGAAGCGACTGTTTACTAAAAACACAGGTCCGTGCGAAGTCGCAAGACGATGTATACGGACTGACGCCTGCCCGGTGCTGGAAGGTTAAGAGGAAGGGTTAGCCTCACGGCGAAGCTCAGAATTTAAGCCCCAGTAAACGGCGGTGGTAACTATAACCATCCTAAGGTAGCGAAATTCCTTGTCGGGTAAGTTCCGACCTGCACGAATGGCGTAACGACTTCCCAGCTGTCTCAACCGCGAACTCGGCGAAATTGCACTACGAGTAAAGATGCTCGTTACGCGCAGCAGGACGGAAAGACCCCGTGACCTTTACTATAGTTTGGTATTGGTGTTCGGTGTGGCTTGTGTAGGATAGGTGGGAGACGTTGAAGTGGGCACGCCAGTGTTCGTGGAGTCATTGTTGAAATACCACTCTGGTCACTCTGGATGTCTAACGTAGGACCCTGATCGGGTTCACGGACAGTGCCTGATGGGTAGTTTAACTGGGGCGGTTGCCTCCTAAAAAGTAACGGAGGCGCCCAAAGGTTCCCTCAACCTGGTTGGCAATCAGGTGTCGAGTGTAAGTGCACAAGGGAGCTTGACTGTGAGACTGACAAGTCGAGCAGGGACGAAAGTCGGGACTAGTGATCCGGCAGTGGCTTGTGGAAGCGCTGTCGCTCAACGGATAAAAGGTACCTCGGGGATAACAGGCTGATCTTGCCCAAGAGTCCATATCGACGGCATGGTTTGGCACCTCGATGTCGGCTCGTCGCATCCTGGGGCTGGAGTAGGTCCCAAGGGTTGGGCTGTTCGCCCATTAAAGCGGTACGCGAGCTGGGTTTAGAACGTCGTGAGACAGTTCGGTCCCTATCCGCTGCGCGCGTAGGAAATTTGAGAAGATCTATCCCTAGTACGAGAGGACCGGGATGGACGAACCTCTGGTGTGTCAGTTGTTCTGCCAAGGGCACCGCTGATTAGCTACGTTCGGACCGGATAACCGCTGAAAGCATCTAAGCGGGAAGCCGTCTTCGAGATGAGATTTCCATGCCCCTTTGAGGGTGAGAGGCTCCCAGTAGACGACTGGGTTGATAGGCCGGATGTGGAAGCGGGGACTAACGACCCGTGGAGCTGACCGGTACTAATAGGCCGATGACTTGATTACACTTCCTCCACCATGAGAGTGGTGGGGGGCTCGCGTCCACTGTGTGGTTCCCGATGGACGATCGGAANTGACCGGTACTAATAGGCCGATGACTTGATTACACTTCCTCCACCATGAGAGTGGTGGGGGGCTCGCGTCCACTGTGTGGTTCCCGATGGACGATCGGAAACCAATAATTGAATACCACACCTTCGGCTTACCGGTTGGGTGGTGTGGATGATCGTGAACATCGAAGTATGTTCCGGTGGTTATAGCGTGAGGGAAACGCCCGGTCACATTCCGAACCCGGAAGCTAAGCCTCACAGCGCCTGACCGGTACTAATAGGCCGATGACTTGATTACACTTCCTCCACCATGAGAGTGGTGGGGGGCTCGCGTCCACTGTGTGGTTCCCGATGGACGATCGGAACCCAACAATAATTGAATACCGCACCTTCGGCTTACCGGTTTGGGTGTGGATGATCGTGAACATCGAAGTATGTTCCGGTGGTTATAGCGTGAGGGAAACGCCCGGTCACATTCCGAACCCGGAAGCTAAGCCTCACAGCGCCGATGGTACTGCAAGGGGGACCTTGTGGGAGAGTAGGACCGGCTGCGCTCGNAAGTATGTTCCGGTGGTTATAGCGTGAGGGAAACGCCCGGTCACATTCCGAACCCGGAAGCTAAGCCTCACAGCGCCGATGGTACTGCAAGGGGGACCTTGTGGGAGAGTAGGACACCGCCGGACTTCACGTCCGCAGAGTCAGCATCCGTTCAGGTGGATGTTGGTTGTGCAAGGGATCACGTGTGATCCACGATGTGGCCACTGGCCCTCCATCGAGACCCTGGGAATCATTCCGGGGTCTCGGCGGCGGTCGGTGGCCATTTCTGTTTAACCGGCAGCCTCGTCGTCACCCCGTCAGATGCGATCGGGTCACGCGTGTGGTTGCCGTCTCATGCACGACACCCCAGCGTCGTCACGCTCGACCTCGACGTCGAGACGTGGTGGACTGGAGCCACAGACAACGACACAGCGAACGAACCGGGCGTCTGCCCGATGCAACTCTTGAGGAGCCATGGTGGCGAACAGCCCCGACCAGAACCGACCCGACGACCGCGACCGCGGCGAGGACCGTCGCGCGCGTGACGAGCGTTCCCAGGACGGCCTGCGGCGGGATGACCGTCCTCGGGATGATCGCGATGCTCGAGGTGGGTCCGACCGCGGGCGCGGTCGTGACGAGCGTGACGGGCTGGACAACTCGCAGCGGGGTTCGTTCCGTGGGGGAGACGACCACCGTGCACCGCGCGGTGGAACTCCCGGCAACGATCCTCGTGGTGGCGCGTCACGCGATGGTGCCCCTCGCTCCGGCGGACACCGCGATGGTGCTTCCCGTACTGGTGGTCACCGCGATGGTGCCCCTCGCAGTGGTGGGTACCGCGATGCTGGCGTACGCGATGCTCGGCCCGCACGCGATGGTGACCGCCGCGAGCCGTACCGTGCCGTCGGCCGTGAACGGGAGGCTCCTCGTGACGGTGGCTCCCGGAACGGTGGGTCGCGTGACGGCGGATCTCGCACGGGCGGGTACGCCCGCGGCCCCCGAGAGTTCGAACGGCGTGACGATGGACGTCGCGACGACGTGCGTCGAGACGGCGGCCCCCGGAGCGGTGGGCCGGGTGGCGGCGGATCGCGCGAGACCGGTGCTCGGAGCGGGGCCGATGATCGTTCGGGTCGCGACTTCCGTTCGAGTACCTCACGGAACGACCGGCCTGGCTGGCGGAGCGACCGCACCGACGGCCGGCGCACCGATGGTCAGCGTTCCGATGGTCAGCGCTCCGACGCTCAGCGCGGTGACGGCCGACGTGATGGCGGCTTCCCGGGCTCGCGCGACGGTGGACGTCGGGACGGTGACGCTCCCCGGTACTCGGACCGTGCCTCCAGGCCGGAACGCGGCGGCGACCGTCCGCAGCGCTCCTTCGGCGACCGACCGAACCGCGGTGCCGACGACCGTCCGCAGCGTTCCTTCGGCGACCGTGCGCAGCGCGGGCCGCGCGACGACCGCGGTGGCCGCGACGACCGCGGCGGGGATCGCAAACGCTTCGGTGACGGCTCGAGGACCGCGGGTTCGCGCTTCGGGGAGGCATCGCGTGACGAGTGGGTCGATCGCGACCCGTTCGGCACACGATCGATCCGCCCGCGGCACGACGACCCCGACGTGCCGGAGGGCATCGATCCCCGCGATCTCGACAAGGTCGCGCGGAGCGAACTGAAGACCCTCAGCAAGGAGAACTCCGACTGGGTGGCGAAGCACCTCATCGCCGCAGCCCTGTTCATCGACGAGGACCCCGAGCTCGCCCACCAGCACGCCGTCAGTGCCGGGCGTCGTGCAGGCCGCGTCGCCGTGGTCCGTGAGACGTTGGCGATCACCTCCTACCGTGTCGGCGACTTCGCGGCGGCGCTCCGGGAGCTCCGCACCTACCGCCGTATCTCGGGTCGGAACGACCAGCTGCCGATGATGGTCGACTGCGAGCGCGGTCTCGGACGTCCGGAGCGGGCGCTCGAACTCGGACGATCCGTGGACCGAGCCGCGCTGGACGCCCCCGTGCAGGTCGAACTCGCGATCGCGATGTCGGGCGCACGCCTCGACCTCGGCAACGCCCCGGCGGCACTCTCCGAGTTGGAGATTCCACAGCTCGACCCCTCCACGGCGTTCTCGTGGTCCCCGGCGCTCTACAGTGCTTACGCGGCGACTCTCGAGGAGCTCGGTCGTCAGGACGAGGCCGACGAGTGGTGGGCCCGCGTGGACCGTGCGGCAGAGGCACTCGCCGATGCCGCTGACGAGGATGCTTGGGAGACGATCGATGTGGTCGAGGAAACGATCGAAGGACCGGACGAGCCCCGAGGACAGCACGAGCCCCGAGGACAGCACGAGCCCGGCGACGCGGCCGACGACAGCCGTGTCGGCGGTGTCGAGTCCGACGGCCTCGTCGAGCCCGGTGACGGCCTCACCGGCGACGACGGACTCGACGAAGGACCAGACGTCGCCGGCGGCATCGACGACGTCGACGTCGACGACGAAGCCTTCGAGATCGACGAGGAGAACCCCACGGACGTCGACGGATCGGGCGCCGATCGCTGAGTCGTCCGCTGTCCCGACGCCGCCCCTCGACGGGGTGGACGTGGTCCTCACCGACCTGGACGGCGTCGTGTACCGGGGCAAGGACGCGATCCCGCACGCGGTGGAGGCACTGACCGCCGCGTCCGCCTCCGCCCGGATCGGGTACATCACGAACAATGCGTCACGCCGCCCGCAGGACGTCGCCGACCACCTCACCGGCTACGGCCTGACGGTGGGGCCCGACGACGTCGTGACCTCCTCGCAGGCGGGGGTCCACATGCTGTCGACGCTCGTGCCGGACGGCGCCACGATCCTCGTGATCGGCGGTGTCGGTCTCACGAGCATCGTCGAGGGTGCCGGGTACCGGGTCACCGACTCCGCCGACGACGACCCGGCCGCGGTCATCCAGGGCTTCTCGCCCGACCTCGGCTGGAAGCAGCTCGCCGAGGCGTCGTTCGCCCTCGCGAAGGACATCCCGTGGGTCGCGACGAACATGGACTGGTCGATCCCGGTCGAGCGCGGCATCGCACCCGGCAACGGGACGCTCGTCGCGGCCGTGCACAATGCCGTCGGTCGGATGCCCGTCGTCGCCGGGAAGCCGGAGCGCCCGATCTTCGACACCGCCGTCGCCCGGTTCGGCGAGGGGTCGCGGCTGTTCATCGGCGACCGTCTCGACACGGACATCAAGGGCGCCAACGACGCCGGCATCCCGAGTGTCCTGGTGCTCACCGGGATCGACCAGGCGAAGCAGGTCCTCGCCGCCGACGCCCGCTCGCGCCCGACGTTCGTGCTCGAAGACCTCCGCGGTCTGTCGGAGCCGTACCCGGTCACCGAGCGACATGACGCACCGGACGGCTCCCGAACGGTGACCGTCGGATCCGCACGGGTCCGGATGCACGGCCACGTCGTCCGGGTCGAGGAGCACGGGGACGACGCCATGGACCTGCTCCGCGCGGGTGCGACCGCGATCTGGGACTCCGGGCTCGCGATCTACGGGCTCGACGTCGATCCTGCGCTGTACGGCGGCGAGTAGGTTGTCCGGCATGACGGACCCGGCGAGCGACGAGGACGTGCGGGGTCTCGCGGACCGCGTCCGCGACGTCGAGGGACGTCCGCTCGAGGAGCGTTCCGGTGCGTTCGCGGCCCTGCACGACGAGCTGCGCACCCGACTCGAGGGTGGCGGGAGTGCGAGTGCCTGAGCCGCACGACGCCGCGGCGACCAGCAGGCTCGACGCACTGCTCGCGGCCAGGGGGCTCGTCAAGTCGAGGACCGCGGCGGTCGGTCTGATCCTCGCCAGCAGGGTCACGGTGGACGGCAAGACGGCCACGAAGCCGTCGACGCCCGTGCGGCTCGACGCGACGCTCGTCGTCGAGGCCGAGGACGACTGGGTGTCCCGCGCGGCGCACAAGCTCATCGCGGCCCTCGATACGTTCGGGGTGGACCCGGCAGGCAGGGTCGCCATGGACGTCGGCGCGTCGACGGGCGGCTTCACGCAGGTCCTCCTCGCGCGCGGGGTCGACCGCGTCGTCGCGCTCGACGTCGGGCACGGGCAGCTCGACCCCCGGATCGCGATCGACGCGCGGGTCGTGTCGATCGAGGGCACGAACGCCAGGAACCTCACGGTCGACCAGGTCCACGCGATGGACCCGGAGGCCGGCCTCATCGACCTCGTCGTCGGCGACCTGTCCTTCATCAGCCTGCGCATCGTGCTCCCCGCCCTCGTCGACGCCGTCGGCGCCACGGACCTCGTGCTCCTCGTGAAGCCGCAGTTCGAGGTCGGTCGGACCGGCGTCCGCGAGGGCATCGTCCACGATCCGGGCCTCCGCGAGGACTCGGTGATGAACGTGCTGTGGGCCGCCTGGGACCTGGGACTCGGGACGTTCGGGGTCGCGGCGTCACCCATCATCGGGACGCACGGGAACCGCGAGTACCTGGTGCACCTCCGACCGGTCAGTGCGGTTCCCGCATCGGATGACGCCGCAGGCGAACACCCGGGCACGGTCGACGGCCTGCCAGGACCGAATCCGACAGAATGGATCGACCTGGTCAGGACGACGACCGCGGAAGGAAGCTGATGGGCGAGGACCGACACATCCTCCTGGTGGCGCACACCGGGCGGCGCGACTCGATCGACGCTGCGCTCGAGGTCTGCGACATCCTCCGCGGTGCGGGACTCACACCCGTGATGGCCTTCGACGAGTACGCGGACATCCGCCGTGCCGAGACGACGATCGGCAAGGTCGACATCCTCGGCGTCGACGTCCAGGCGTCCGAGCTCGAGATCGTCATCGTGCTCGGCGGCGACGGCACGATCCTCCGCGCAGCCGAGCTCGTCCGCGACGTGAACGCGCCGCTCGTCGGCGTGAACCTCGGCCATGTCGGGTTCCTCGCCGAGAGCGAGCGGGACGGCCTCGCGGACACCGTCGAGCGCGCCCTCCGCGGTGACTACCACGTCGAGGAGCGGGTCACGCTGCAGGTCGACGTCGTCGTCGGCAACGAGATCGTCTACTCGAGCTGGGCGCTCAACGAGGCCACCATCGAGAAGGCCTCCCGCGAACGGATGCTCGAGGTCGTGACCGAGGTCGACGGCCGTCCGCTGTCCTCGTACGGCTGCGACGGCGTCGTCGTGTCGACGCCCACCGGATCGACCGCGTACAACTTCTCCGGCGGCGGACCCATCGTCTGGCCGGACGTCGACGCACTCGTGCTCGTGCCGCTGAGCGCGCACGCGCTGTTCTCCCGCCCGATCGTCGTCGGCCCGGACTGCGTCCTCGCGGTGGAGGTCCTCCGGCGCACGAGCGGGACCGGTGTCCTCTGGTGTGACGGCCGCCGCACCCACGACCTGGCACCCGGATCCCGTGTCGAGGTCCGCCGGTCGCCCCAGCCCGTGCGTGTCGCCCGCCTGAAGGACGCTCCGTTCACCGACCGCCTCGTCGCGAAGTTCCGCCTCCCCGTCACCGGGTGGCGTGGACCGCAGCACGACGAGGACGACCAGTGATCGACGAGATCGGCATCCGCGACCTCGGGGTCATCGGCGAGGCCACCCTCGAGCTCGGACCCGGCTTCACCGTCGTGACGGGTGAGACCGGCGCCGGCAAGACCATGATCGTCACGGCGCTCGGACTCCTGCTCGGGGCCAGGGCAGACGCATCCTCGGTGCGTCGCGGCAGCCCCAGCGCGGTCGTCGAGGGACGCTGGACGCTCCCCACGGACACCGACGTCGCCGAGCGTGTCGAAGACGCCGGGGGGTCGATCGAGGACGGCGAGCTGATCCTGACGCGGACCGTCTCCGCCGAGGGCCGGAGCCGCGCCACCGTCGGCGGTCGGAGTGCCCCCGTGGCGGTCCTCGGCGAGCTCGCCGACCAGCTCGTCACGGTGCACGGGCAGTCCGACCAGATCCGTCTGACGTCCGCTGCGGCACAGCGGGCCGCGCTCGACGGGTTCGGCGGTCCCGCCGTCGCGGACGCCCTCGCGACCTACGTGCGGGCATTCGACACCTGGCAGGCGCACGCCGAGGCGCTCGAGACCCTGACCCGCGACCGGGAGGAGCGTGTCCGCGAGGCCGATCTGCTCCGCGAGGCATCCGCGGAGATCGAGGCGGTCGACCCGCAGCCCGGCGAGGACGTCGAGCTGGCGGAGCGCGCCGAACGGCTCGGGAACCTCGAGGAGCTCCGGCTCTCGGCGGGACTCGCGCACGAGGCCCTGTCGAGCGAGTCCCTCGACGGCGCACCGGACGTCGTCGGGCTCGTCGATGCCGCCCGTCGGGCGATCGAGCGGGTCGTCGGCGTCGACGCGGAGCTCGAACCGATCCTCGCGCAGCTCACCGAGATCGGGTTCCAGGTCGGTGAGGCGTCGGCGCAGGTCTCCAGCTACCTCGGGTCCCTCGACGCGGACGTCGGGCAGGACCTCGAGCTCGTCAACGAGCGTCGTGCCGCACTGTCGGCACTCATCCGGAAGTACGCCGGCACCGAGGTCGGCGAGCAGGCCGGCGACGACCTGGCGAACGTCATCGAGCACGGCCGACGCGCCTCGGACCGCCTGCTCGAGCTCGACGGCGACGACGACCGGATCGTCGCGCTGGAGCGTTCGGTGCAGGACGACGTCGACGCGCTCGAGGCGGCCGGGTCGGTGCTCACGGCGGCCAGGACCCGTGCCGCATCGGACCTCGGCACCCGGGTCACCGACGAGCTCACGAGCCTCGCGATGTCCGGCGCACGGCTGGTCGTCGAGGTGTCCGACGCGGGGGAGTACCGCCGCGTCGGCCGTGACCAGGTCGCGATCCTCCTCCAGCCGCACTCCGGCTCGGACCCGCGGCCGATCGGCAAGGGCGCGTCCGGCGGCGAGCTCTCGCGGGTGATGCTCGCGATCGAGGTCGTCATGGCCGGCACCACCTCGGTGCCGACGTTCGTGTTCGACGAGGTGGACGCCGGTGTCGGCGGAGCCGCGGCCATCGAGATCGGCCGACGGCTCGCGCGACTGGCGCAGAACACCCAGGTGATCGTGGTGACGCACCTCGCGCAGGTGGCCGCGTTCGCCACGAACCACCTCCGGGTGGTCAAGGACGCCGACGGCGCGGTGACGTCGTCGAGCGTGCAGCGACTGGACGGCGACGACCGCCTGCAGGAGATGGCGCGCCTGCTGTCCGGGCTCGGGGACAGCTCGAGCGGCATGGAGCACGCGCGCGAGCTCCTGGACGTCGCGGCGACCTCGGTCTGACGTCCGCGGGCGGGCGACCCGAGCTGCCAGCAGGACCAGCGCCGGACTGGAGGGACGGTGCCAGGCTGCACCGTCCCTCCAGTCCGGCGCGTGGTCGCGTCCGCAACACGCGCGGTGCGCGACCGGTCTGTGCACGGCGGCGCTCGTGCCATACAATGGAAGCCCGTGGCGGACACTTTTCACGGGCAGGCAGACAGCACGCAGACACACACGACGACCCCCAAGGTCACGAAGCACATCTTCGTCACCGGTGGGGTCGTTTCTTCGTTGGGCAAGGGGTTGACGGCCGCGAGCCTCGGCAACCTCCTGACGGCGCGCGGCGTCAAGGTCGTGATGCAGAAGCTCGACCCGTACCTGAACGTCGACCCGGGGACGATGAACCCGTTCCAGCACGGTGAGGTCTTCGTCACGGACGACGGCGCCGAGACGGACCTGGACATCGGGCACTACGAGCGGTTCCTCGACATCAACCTCGCGCAGTCCGCGAACGTCACGACGGGGCAGGTCTACTCGACCGTCATCGCCAAGGAGCGTCGCGGCGAGTACCTCGGTGACACCGTGCAGGTCATCCCGCACATCACCGACGAGATCAAGCGGCGGATGCGCGAGCAGGCGGAGAACGACCCGCAGCCCGACGTGATCATCACCGAGGTCGGCGGCACCGTCGGCGACATCGAGTCGCAGCCGTTCATCGAGTCCGCGCGGCAGGTGCGCCACGAGCTCGGCCGCGGCAACGTGTTCTTCGTGCACGTGTCGCTCGTGCCGTTCATGAACGCGTCCGGTGAGCAGAAGACGAAGCCGACCCAGCACTCGGTCGCCGCCCTCCGCTCCATCGGCATCCAGCCGGACGCCCTCGTGCTCCGCTCCGACCGCCCGGTCTCGTCGTCGAACAAGCGCAAGATCGCGCTCATGTGCGACGTCGACGAGCAGGCCGTGGTGAACGCCGTCGACGTCCCCTCGATCTACGACATCCCGACGATGCTCAACAACCAGGGTCTCGACTCCTACATCGTGGACGCGCTCGGGCTGACCGAGACCGCGGGCGACGTCGACTGGACCAGCTGGAACGAGGTCCTGACGGCGGTGCACGAGCCGAAGCACGAGGTCACCATCGGCCTCGTCGGCAAGTACATCGACCTGCCGGACGCCTACCTGTCCGTCACCGAGGCGCTCCGTGCCGGTGGTTTCGCGCACGGCACGAAGGTGCTCCTGAAGTGGGTCGCGTCGGACGAGTGCCAGACGCCCGAGGGCGCTGCGAAGCAGCTCGGCGACGTCGACGGCATCTGCGTCCCCGGTGGGTTCGGCGTCCGCGGCATCGAGGGCAAGCTCGGCGCGCTCCGGTTCGCGCGGGAGAACGGGATCCCGACGCTCGGCCTCTGCCTCGGCCTGCAGTGCATGGTCATCGAGTACGCCCGGCACGAGGCGCACCTGCCGGACGCGTCGTCGTCGGAGTTCGACCCGGAGACACCGTTCCCGGTGATCGCGACGATGGCGGAGCAGGTGGACATCATCGCCGGCGGAGACCTCGGCGGCACCATGCGCCTGGGCCTCTACCCGGCCGACCTCGCCGCCGGATCGCTCGCCCGGGACCTGTACGGCGCGGACCAGGCCTCCGAGCGGCACCGCCACCGCTACGAGGTGAACAACCGGTACCGCGACCAGATCGCCGACGCCGGCCTCGTTTTCTCCGGCACCTCGCCCGACGGCACCCTCGTGGAGTACGTCGAGCTCGACCGCGCGGTGCACCCGTTCTACATCGGGACGCAGGCGCACCCGGAGCTCCGCTCGCGCCCGAACCACGCGCACCCGCTGTTCGCCGGTCTCGTGTCCGCGGCACTCGACCGGCAGCAGGCATCGCGGCTGTTCGAGGTCCAGGAGCAGTCCGCGTGACCGACGCCCCGATCGCGGACGAGCCGTTCGACACCTCGGTGACCGATTCCTCGGTCGTGTACGAGGGGGCGGTGTGGGACATCCGCCGCGACACCGTCGACTACAACGGCCACGAGATGGTCCGTGAGTACGTCGACCACACCGGCGCGGTCGCGATCTACGCCGAGGACGACGAGGGGCGGGTGCTCGTCATCCAGCAGTACCGGCACCCCGTGCGACTTCGCGACTGGGAGCTGCCGGCCGGGCTCCTCGACGTGCAGGGCGAGGACCCGCTCGAGGCCGCCAAGCGCGAGCTCGCCGAGGAGGCCGACCTCGAGGCCGACGACTGGACCGAGCTCGTCCGCTTCAACTCGTCGCCCGGCGGGAGCGACGAGCGTCTCATCGTGTACCGCGCCCGCGGGGTCCGTGCGACGGCCGAGGCGTTCGACCGGACGGACGAGGAGGCCGACATCGTCAAGCGATGGGTTCCGCGCGCCGAGGTCGTGGCCGGCGCCCTCGACGGCCGGCTGACGAACGCCGCGCTGCTCCTGGCGGCGCTCGCCGTCGACGCCGCCGAACGTCGCTGAGCAGCTCCACGCCGTGACGACGCTCGAGCAGGCGACGGCGACGTTCCTCCGCCACGTCGCGATCGAGCGCGGGCTCTCGCAGCACACGCTCGCCGCGTACCGCCGCGACCTCGGCACGTTCCGGGACTGGCTCCAGAGCGAGCCGGACGGGAGGCCCGTGGTCGCGGACGTCGCCCAGCTCACCAAGGCGCAGGTGGCCGGGTTCGTCACGCACCTGGCCACCAGGCCGGAGGGACCACTCGCGCCCCGGAGCATCGCGAGGATGCTCTCGTCGGTGCGGTCCTTCACGGCGTTCACCGCGGCCGAGGGCGTGCTGCCGATCGACCCCGCCGCGACGGTGTCGCCACCGAAGGCACCGATGCGGCTGCCGAAGGCGATCAGTGTCGACCAGATGGCCGCGCTCCTCGCAGCGGCGGACGGCGACGACCCCGTGCAGCTCCGGGACCGGGCGCTGCTCGAGCTCCTGTACGCGACCGGCGCGCGCATCTCCGAAGCTGTCGGGCTCGCCGTCGACGACATCACCGCGTTCGACGACGACACCACCGATGACGGGTCTCCGGACGAGCCCGACGTGACCGTCGTCCGTGTCACGGGCAAGGGCAACAAGCAGCGGATCGTGCCGCTCGGGTCGTACGCGCTCGCGGCGATCGACGCCTACCTGGTCCGGGCACGGCCGCTCTTCGCGGCGAAGGGCACCGGGACGTCCGCGCTGTTCCTCGGGGCGCGTGGTGCGCCGCTCTCCAGGCAGAGTGCGTGGCTCGTGATCCAGGCCACGGCGGAGCGGGCGCACCTCGGTCCGCACGTGTCCCCGCACACCTTCCGGCACTCATTCGCGACGCACCTGCTCGAGGGCGGCGCCGACGTCCGCGTCGTGCAGGAGCTCCTGGGGCACGCGTCGGTCGCGACGACGCAGATCTACACGCTCGTCACGGCGGACATGCTGCGCGACGTCTACCAGACGTCCCACCCCCGCGCCCGACGGGAGCAGCCGCGACGGGTCCACCCGACGGGGTGACGTGCGGGGCGGGCTCCAGCCGTGCCTCCAGTCCGTGTCGCGCTGCCGTGCGCCTGCCGGGCGGATCGGTGGTCGCCGCTACCATTGTGGGCGTGAGCACGAACCCCACGACTCCGTCCATCGGGACCCCGCCCGCGATCGGTCCGACCGGGCGACCCGTGCAGACGTTCGCCGTGCCCGCACCCCTCGACGGACACGGTCCGGCCAGGATCATCACCCTCTGCAACCAGAAGGGCGGCGTCGGCAAGACCACGACGTCCATCAACCTCGGGGCGACGTTCGCCGAGTACGGCCGTCGAGTGCTCGCCGTCGACTTCGACCCGCAGGGCGCGCTGTCCGCCGGTCTCGGCGTGCGCACCCACGATGCCCCGACGGTCTACGACCTGCTCATCGGGACGATCAAGGACCCGTACGAGGTCATCCAGACCACCGCGGTCGAGAACCTCGACGTGATGCCGGCGAACATCGACCTCTCGGCAGCAGAGGTCCACCTGGTGACCGAGGTCGCGCGGGAGCAGATCCTGGCGAGCGTCCTCCGGAAGGTCTCCAAGGACTACGACGTCATCCTCATCGACTGCCAGCCGTCGCTCGGGCTGCTCACCGTGAACGCCCTGACCGCGGCGCACGGGGTGCTCATCCCGCTCGAGTGCGAGTTCTTCGCCCTCCGCGGTGTCGCACTGCTCGTCGAGACGATCGAGAAGGTCCGGGACCGGCTGAACCCGGCGCTGACGCTCGACGGGATCCTCGCGACGATGTACGACTCGAGGACCCTGCACAGTCGTGAGGTCATGGAGCGCGTCGTCGACGCCTTCGGGGAGAACGTGCTCGAGACGGTCATCACCAGGACCGTGAAGTTCCCGGACGCGACCGTCGCAGCTCGGCCGATCACGCAGACCGCCTCGGACCACCCGGCCGCCGGCGCCTACCGGCAGCTGGCGCGAGAGCTCGTTGCGCGTGGCGCCGTCGCCTGAGGCCCTCCCCGCTCCAGCGGACGGTGACACCGCCGCTGCTCCGACCGCGTCCGAGGGCGCGCCGACCGGGTTCCGGGTCCGGCTCGGCAACTTCGACGGACCGTTCGACCTGCTCCTGTCGCTCATCACCAAGCACCAGCTCGACATCACCGAGGTCGCGCTCAGCGTCGTCACGACGGAGTTCATCGCGTACGTGCGCGCCGCCGAGTCCCAGGACGAGCTCGACGAGGCCAGTGAATTCCTCGTCGTCGCGGCGACGCTGCTCGACCTGAAGATCGTCGGGCTGCTGCCGCAGGGTGAGCTGGTCGACGCCGAGGACGTCGCGCTGCTCGAAGCGCGGGACCTGCTGTTCGCGCGGCTCCTGCAGTACCGCGCGTTCAAGCAGGCCGCGCACTGGTTCGGCGCGCAGTGGGACACCGAGGTCCGACGGCACGTCCGCAGCGTGCGACTCGAGGAACGGTTCCGAGCACGCACCCCGGAACTGGTGTGGACGCTGTCGGTGCAGGACTTCGCCGCGCTCGCAGCCCTGGCGACCGCGCCCCGCGAGATCCCCACGGTCGGACTCGACCATCTGCACGCGCCCCTCGTGAGCATCCGCGAGCAGGCCGCGATCGTCGTGTCGATGCTGCGCACCAGGGCCGACACCGATGCTCCCGACGTCTCGTTCCGCGAGTTGATCGCCGGGGTCGAGCAGACGGGTATCGTTGTGGCTCGGTTCCTCGCGATCCTCGAGCTGTACCGGAACGCCTCCATCGGCTTCGAACAGCTCGAACCGCTCGGGGAGCTGCTGCTCCGATGGACCGCTGAGCACTGGACCGACGAGAGCCTCGCGAACCTTGGAGCCGACTATGACGGATGACACCGCGGGCGCGGTCGACTCCGGAGGGTCGGCAGAGCCCGGGGGATCCGACGAGATCGCGGAGGCCCGGTTCGCCGACGAGGAGCTGCGCGGCGCTGCCGTTCCTCCTCCGGGATCGCATCCGCCGATGTCGGGTGTCGCCGTCGACCGGCAGATCGAGGCGATCCTCATGGTCGCCGACGAGCCGCAGTCGCTCGTCGCACTCGCGACGGCGGTCGGATCGCCCGTGGCGGTGGTCCGGCAGGCCGTCGAGCGACTGGTCGCGGACTTCGACGGCGAGGACGGCGGGATCCGCCGCGGCTTCGAGCTCCGCGAGGTCGGGGGAGGCTGGCGGTTCTACGTCCGCGGCGATCTCGACGCGGTGGTCGACCAGTTCGTGCAGACCGAGAACCCGTCACGGCTCTCGCAGGCGGCGCTCGAGACGCTCGCGGTGGTGGCGTACAAGCAGCCCGTGACGCGCTCGCAGATCGCGTCCATCCGGGCCGTCAACGTCGACGGCGTCGTCAGGACCCTCACCGCGCGTGGGCTCATCGCGGAGTCGTTCACCGACAGCGAGACCGGCGCGATCAACTACGTGACGACGGACTTGCTCCTCGTGCAACTCGGCATCAACTCGCTCGACGAGCTGCCGCTCATCTCGCCGCTCCTCGAGGACGGCGCGGAAGGATTCGACAATGGCTCCGTATGACTCTTCGCGGGGGCGTCCCTCGGACGACCGACGCTCCGATCGACGCTCCGACGGGCGCGGTGCGCCTGAGGGGCGCGGTGCGGGCCGCGGTACGTCCGGCGGGTGGGCCGGCGGTGGCCGGCCCGGACGTGACGATCGGTCCGGTCGCGACGATCGGTCCGGACGCATTGATCGGTCTGGAGGATCGGGTCGAGATTCGGGGGCCGGTCGCGACGACCGCGCCTCGGGTGGGTACCGCGGGCGCGACGACCGGTCTGCCGGAGGGTCACGCGGACGTGACGAGCGTCCGCCCGGTGGGTACCAGGGTCGTGACGACCGTGCCTCGGGCGGGTCGCGCGGACGCGATGAGCGTCCGTCCGGTGGGTACCAGGGTCGTGACGACCGAGCGTCCGGTGGGTACCGCGGCCGCGACGATCGGCCTGCTGGCGGGTCGCGTGGGTGTGATGACCGTGCTCCGGGTGGGTACCAGGGTCGTGATGACCGGTCGACCGGTGGCTACCGCGGACGCGACGACCGTGCGCCGGGCGGGTCGCGCGGACGTGACGAACGTCCTTCGGGTGGGTACCAGGGTCGTGATGATCGTGGAGCCGGCGGGTACCGCGGCCGCGACGATCGGCCTGCTGGCGGGTCGCGTGGGCGTGATGACCGTGCTCCGGGTGGCTACCAGGGTCGCGATGACCGGTCGGCCGGTGGCTCCCGTGGGCGTGACGAGCGTCCGTCGGGTGGGTACCAGGGTCGTGATGATCGTGGGGCCGGTGGGTACCGCGGCCGCGACGATCGGCCTGCTGGCGGGTCGCGTGGGCGTGATGATCGTGCTCCGGGTGGGTACCAGGGTCGAGATGACCGGTCGAGCGGTGGCTACCGCGGGCGTGATGACCGTGCCTCGGGCGGCGCCCGTGGGCGAGACGACCGTCCGTCCGGTGGGTACCAGGGTCAAGACGACCGAGCGCCGGGTGGGTACCGCGGCCGCGATGACCGTCCGTCCGGTGGGTACCAGGGTCGCGATGACCGTGCGCCGGGCGGGTACCGCGGCCGCGACGATCGGCCTGCCGGCGGGTCGCGTGGGCGTGATGACCGTGCTCCGGGTGGGTACCAGGGGCGCGATGACCGTCCGTCAGGTGGGTACCGCGGGCGCGACGACGAGCGACGCAGCGCACCCCGAGACGACGACCGTCGTGCTCCGTACCGTGGGCGCGACGACCGTGGGCGCGACGACCGTGGTGGGCGCGACGAGCACCAGGGGAGCGAGTCGAGGGTCTGGCACAACGGCCGCCGGTACGTCGGTGGGACGGCGAGCCCGAGGAACCTCCGCCCGCAGAACCCGATCGACAAGCAGGCCGCGGCGGCGAAGCGTGCCGACCAGGACCGCGCCCAGGCTCGTGTGACCCCGCTGCCCGCCGGGGAGGTCGACGAGCACGGCGTCCCGGTCGAGGGCACGCCGGAGCGTCCCTACATCCCCGAGTGGAACGACGCGGTCGCGGACGGCGACGGTCCGACCGAGCCGGAGGAGCAGCTCCACACCGGCGAACGACTCCAGAAGGTCATCGCCGCCGCAGGCATCGCGTCCCGTCGTGTCGCGGAGAACCTCATCGCCGAAGGCCGTGTGACCGTGAACGGCGAGGTCGCCGATGCGCTCGGACGCCGGGTCGATCCGGAGGCCGACGAGATCGCGGTCGACGGTGTCGCCGTGCAGCTGGACTCCTCGCGGAAGTACATCGTCCTCAACAAGCCGACGGGCGTCGTCTCGAGCATGCTCGACGAGCACGGCCGCCCCGACCTCTCGCAGTTCGCCGACAAGTACGAGGCCCGGCTCTTCAACGTCGGCCGCCTGGACGCCGAGACCTCGGGGCTGCTCATCATGACGAACGACGGTGCGCTCGCCCACGTGCTCGCACACCCGTCGTTCGGCGTCTCGAAGACCTACATCGCCAAGGTCGAGGGCAACGTCCTGCCGTCTGCCGTACAGCAGATGCAGGAGGGGATCGAGCTCGACGACGGGTGGATCGCCGCGGACAAGACCCGGCTCATCGAGACGTCCCGCGGGTCGTCGATGGTCGAGGTCACCCTGCACTCCGGACGCAACCGGATCGTCCGGCGCATGTTCGACGCCATCGGGCACCCGGTCGAGGAACTCGTCCGTCGTTCGTTCGGGCCGATCACGCTCGGGACGCTCGGCGCCGGGAAGATGCGCGAGATGACCACCGTCGAGCTCGGACAGATCCTGACCATCGCACGCGACCACGGGGCGTCCGTTCCCGGGCCGACCGCCGGGTCCGACGCGGTCGACGAGGCACCCGAGGTCGTCGCCGAGGACTGAGCCGCGGACCGGCGTTCCGCGGAGTGGTCTCGGTGACCACCTGCGGGACGGTCCCGGATCTGTCCACAGGCACCGTGCCTCCAGTCCGACCGCACGCCCGACCTCGGTAGGCTCGTGGGAACGACGGTCGCACGAGCGGTCGGTGGACGGCGGCCGACGCAGTGGCCGCCACGACGAGGGGAGCGACCGTGACGGACACGGAGCGGGTCGACCCCGCCGGCGCACGGCGACTCGCGGGGCGTCAGGTGCGCGTGGTCGGCACCGGACTGCTCGGCGCGTCCATCGGGCTCGCGCTCCGGCAGCAGGGGGTGGACGTCGTGCTCGACGACGCGTCCCCGGCCTCCATCGCCCTCGCGGTCGACTACGGCGCTGGCCGACGCCCAGTTCCGGGCGACGCTCCCGACCTGATCGTCGTCGCTGTCCCCCCGGACGTCACGGCCACCGTCGTGGAGCGCGAGCTCCACGACCACCCGACAGCCCTCGTGACGGACGTCTCGAGCGTCAAGGCGGGGCCGCTCGCGGCGCTCCGCGCCGCCGGCGCCGATCTCAGCAGGTACATCGGCTCGCACCCGATGGCCGGCCGGGAACGCAGCGGGGCGATCGCTGCGCGTGCCGACCTGTTCATCGGTCGTCCGTGGGTGATCGCGGGCCATCCCGACATCTCGTACCGGGGTGCCGCGTTGGTCGAGGACCTCGCGCTCGACGTCGGGGCGAGCGTCGTGGAGATGGACGTCGATTCTCACGACCAGGCGGTCGCACTCGTCTCGCATGCGCCGCAGATCGTCGCGACCCTCATGGCCTCACGCCTCCGCTCCGCCCCGGAGGAGTTCCTCGAACTCGCCGGGGGCGGCGTCCGCGACGTCACCCGCGTCGCGGCGAGCGATCCCGGACTCTGGGTCCAGATCCTCGGTGCGAACGCCGAGCGGGTGCGGCCGGTGCTCCAGGCGATCCGCGACGAACTCGACGGCGTGATCGATGCGCTCGCCGATCCCGTCGCCAGCGGTTCGCCGCGCGCCGTGGCCGAGGCGATGTCATCGGGCAACGTCGGGGTCGCGCGGCTGCCCGGCAAGCACGGAACCCGCAAGCGCTTCAGCAACATCGTCGTGCTCATCGACGACACCCCCGGACAGCTCGCACAGCTCCTCATGGAGATCGGGCAGATCGGCGTGAACCTCGAGGACCTCCGCCTCGAGCACTCGCCGGGGGCTCCCATCGGCATCGTCGAGGTGTCGGTGGTCCCGGAGGACGAACAGCGACTCCTCGACGAACTCGAGGAGCGCGGATGGAGGATCGCAGCGGCATGGGCATGAACAACAGCACCGGGTCGAACGACGGCACTGATCTGCATGGCAGCACCGCGCACGTCGTCACGGCATGGAACGGCGTGGTCCATTCGGGTGTGACCGGGGGACCGGACACGCCGGACTCCGGGTTGCCCGCTCCGACCGGGACGCCCGAGCCCCGGACGCCCGGTGCCGGTGCCGGTGCCGGCGGTGGCGTCCTCGGCGGGAACGACAACGGCGACGCGGGCGAGCCCGGTGAGACCAGGGCGCCCCAGCCCGCGGGTCTCGGCGCGGGGGCGTTCGTGGCCAAGTTCGTGATCGCGGTGGACGGCCCCGCCGGCAGCGGCAAGTCGAGCGTGTCGAAGGCCGCTGCACGTGCCCTCGGCTTCGACTACCAGGACACGGGTGCCGCGTACCGGGCACTCGCGTGGCACGTGCTCCGCTCGGACGTCGACCTCGACGACGCGTCCGCGATCCTCGCGGCATGGGACACCTTCGACTACGCCATCGGGACGGACCCCGACGACTACTTCGTGCACGTCGGTGGCGTCGACGTCACGGAGGCGATCCGCACGCCAGAGGTCACCGCTGCCGTGGCGCACATCGCGAAGCTCCCGGAGGTGCGCGAACGCCTCGTGCAGCTCTTCCGGAGCGTGATGCGGAAGGCGTCGGCACCGGGCATCATCACCGAGGGCCGTGACATCACCACGGTCGTCGCACCGGACGCCGAAGTACGGATCCTCCTGACGGCGGACGAGTCGGTTAGAATGGCCCGGCGTTCGGCAGAGGTCACGACCCAGTCGGCAGAGGAGACAGCTCGCGCACTGGCACGTCGTGACCAGGCGGACTCCAGGGTCGTGGACTTCATGAACGCCGCAGACGGTGTCACCACCGTCGACTCCACCGATCTCGACTTCGACCAGACCGTGCAGGCGGTGGTCGACCTGGCCCGCGCGGCCACCATTGACTAGGACACCCCATGGCTCAACTCGACGAGCGCAATGACGACCGGCCCGGCGCCGGCGACGACACGTTCCCCGACTACGACGGCGCTCTCGCGGCGCGGCTCGACGAGATCGACGAGGCCGCAGCCGAGCAGCGTGCGAACGCGCTCCGCGCCGGCCTCGAGGACTACGACCTCGACGACGAGGACATCCAGCTCCTCGACCAGATCGAGATCGGTGCCGACGGCTACACCTACGCACCGGCGCTCCCGGTGCTCGCGATCGTCGGACGCCCGAACGTCGGCAAGTCCGCGCTGGTCAACCGCATCCTCGGCCGTCGCGAGGCCGTGGTGCAGGACGTCCCCGGCGTGACTCGAGACCGCGTGGCCTACAAGGCCGAGTGGAACGCGAAGCGCTTCACCCTCGTCGACACCGGCGGGTGGGAGCCCGACGCCAAGGGCATCAACGCCTCCGTGGCGGCGCAGGCCGAGGTCGCGGTCGACCTCGCCGACGCAGTGCTCTTCGTGGTCGACGCCACGGTCGGCGCGACCGCAACCGACGAGCACGTCGTCAAGATGCTCCGCGGGACCGACAAGCCCGTGATCGTCGTCGCGAACAAGGCTGACGACGAGCGTCGCGAACTCGACGTCTACGAGCTCTGGAACCTGGGCCTCGGAGAGCCGCACCCGGTCTCGGCGCTGCACGGCCGCGGAGTCGCGGACCTCCTCGACCTCATCATCAAGACACTCCCGGACATCTCGGCCGTCGCGAAGCAGGAGATCGGGGGACCGCGTCGTGTCGCGATCCTCGGTCGTCCGAACGTCGGCAAGTCGTCACTCCTGAACAAGGCCGCCGGGGAGGAGCGCGTCGTCGTCAACGAGCTCTCCGGCACGACGCGTGACCCCGTCGACGAGCAGGTCGAGATCGGCGGCAAGGTCTGGCGCTTCGTCGACACCGCCGGCATCCGGAAGCGCGTGCACCTGCAGCAGGGTGCCGACTTCTACGCCTCCCTCCGCACGACCGCCGCGCTCGAGAAGGCCGAGGTCGCGGTCGTGATCCTCGACGTCACCGAGCAGATCTCGACGCAGGACCTCCGGATCATCGACCTGGTCCTGGAGTCCGGTCGCGCCCTCGTCATCGCCTACAACAAGTGGGACCTGCTCGACGACGACCGCCGGCGCTACCTCGAGCGCGAGATCGAGCAGGACCTCGCGCACGTGACGTGGGCACCCCGTGTCAACATCTCGGCACGCACCGGCCGACACCTCGAGAAGCTCGTCCCCGCGCTCGAGACAGCACTCGAGTCGTGGGACACCCGCATCCCGACCGGCAAGGTCAACGCGTTCATCGCGGAGCTCACGCAGGAGCACCCCCACCCGGTGCGGAGCGGCAAGCAGCCGCGGATCCTGTTCGGGACGCAGGTGTCGAGCCGTCCGCCGACGTTCGTCCTGTTCACGACCGGGTTCCTCGACCCGCAGTACCGTCGCTTCATCACGCGTCGCCTGCGCGAGGTCTGGGGCTTCGACGGCACCCCCATCACCGTGAACATGCGTGTCCGGGAGCGCCGGAAGCGCACCTGATCCGGCTCGGGTTCGCGCATGGAGCCACTCGGCGATCTGAGGCGGCCGCGAGGACGGAGCAACGGAGCTCCGTCCATCGCGTCGCTCGAGGTGTCGTCGAGCGCTGGTGCACCCGTGCGCGTCGTGATGCTGGCGTTCGCGCTCGCCTGCACGGTGCTGTTGGCGGGGTGCACGGCCCGGGACCCGGTCGAGCCCGGTCCGGTGTCGTCGTCCCAGGCACCATCGGCAACGGCCTCCGCCGCGGAGCCGCGCATCGCGCCGAGCTCGGGACCGGGGCCGCTCGGTTCGGACGCCTGGTACCGCACTGCGCTGCCGGTCGAGGGGTCGATCATCGGCATGGTGCGCGCGAGTGGTGCGAACGGATCGCCGAGCCCGGCGAGTGGCACCGTCCGGATCACCCGCGACGGCGATCGTGCGGTCCGGATCACCGTCACCGGGCTGACGGTGACCACGCAGCCGGACTCCGATCTCCGAGTGCAGCTCGCCGCGAGTGACATCGTGACCGGTGCGGACGGAGTCGGGTCCGTCGTGCGGAGCGGGTCCGCGAGCGGTGTCGCGGGAGGCGATCCGATCGAGGTCGGTCTCCTGCCGAACGATGCGTCGACGGTGGTGCTGACATTCCGAACCCCGCAGATCCTGCCAGCATCGGTGCACTCGCTCGTGATCCTCGACTACACGCACGCGACGGTCATCGCCGGGGCGGAACTCGCACCCACCGACGACTGACGGTACTGGTTTTGACATTGCATACTCGAATGTCAGTATGCTGGACCTGCTCCTGACAGAGAGGTCCGACGATGCAGTCCACCGAAGCCACCCACGGCTCCCGAGCTCGGTCCGGCAGCGGCCCGCACGACACCGTCGGTCCTGACATCGCGACGGACACGTCGCGACTGTGGGCCGGAGCCGCGGTCAGCGTGCCGCTCCTGGTCCTGGCGTCGGCCGCCATCGGTCTGCTCGAGAAGGCTCCGGGACACGTCGCGACCCGGTGGAGCACGATCGCGGGATCCGGGCCTGACGCATTCGGCACACCGGGGGACTTCCTGGTCGAGGTCGGTGCCCTGACACTCGTCTGCACGGTGATCAGCCTGTTGGCGATCGCGCTCGTCCGTGACGCCCGTGCGACGGCGAACATCCTCGTCTTCACGACCGCTGTCGCCGCGGTGTCCACGGCGGTGTGGGTGACGTCCGTGGTCCTGTCGATGACCACCGATGACATCGAGACACTGTCGGTCGAGAGCGGGGCGCCGCCGATCGTCGCCTCGATGCTGTGGGCGGCGGTGCCGTTCGTCATCATGCGGGCACGTGCGAGCCGCCCAGCCGTCTCCACGGTCTGACGCCGCGAGCGAGCCGGCTCCGCGCGGCGACGCTCAGGCGGTGGCCCTCAGGCGGTGACGCTCAGGCGACGACGGCGAGGGCGAACGGCAGCACCGAGTCGGCCCCGGCACGCCGGAGCACCCGCCCTGCGACCGTCACCGACCAGCGGCTGTCCACGAGGTCATCGACGAGCAGCACCGGCCCCGAGGTCCTCGCGAGCGACTCAGACAGCTCGGGCCCGACGACGAACGAGTCCCAGAGGCCCGCGAGCCGGTACGCGCTGTTCGTGGCACCGTCTCCGCGGGGCTGCCCGCCCGCGCGGTCGAGGGTCCCGAGGTGCTCCAGCCGACCGATCCGGGCGAGTTCCGCCGCGATCGACGCCACCAGCAGCGGCCGGGACCGTGACGGCATCGCCACGACACCGGTCGGCCGCTGCTCCCACGGCCAGTCGCGGAGCGCACGGATGCACCCCTGCATGAGCGAGTCCGGCACGGGGGCGTCCGGCACATCCGCCGCGAAGAGCGCCCGGAGGGTCCCGCCCCAGCCGAGGTCCGTGAGTCGTGCGACCGCGCGTCCGGTACCGACCTGCTCCGCGGGGCCGATCTTGCCCTTCGCGGGGACGCTCAGCTTGTCCATGCCACTCGGCCACTGCGCGCGCGGAGGAATCTCCACGCCGACCTTGTCGAGGGCTGTTGCCGCCCCGGATGCGGCGTCGGACGACACGTCCGACGGGAACCACGTGCCAGCGCAGATGTCGCACCGGCCGCAGGGCTCGGCGGTCGGGTCGTCGAGGTCCTGCTGGAGCATCTGCATCCGGCAGGTCGTCGCCTGCTCGTAGCGGATCATCGAGTCCTGTTCGGCACGCCGGGCCTCGGCGACACGTGCGTAGCGCTCCGCGTCGTAGGTCCACGGCTGCCCGGTCGCGACCCACCCGCCGGCGACCCGCTTGACCGCGCCGTCGACGTCGAGCACCTTGAGCAGCAGTTCGAGCGTGGAGCGCTTGATGTCCACGAGTCCCTCGAGTGCGACCGTGGAGAACGCCCGGTCTCGCTCCAGGTTGCCGAGGACGGCCGACGCGCGGTCTTCGGACGGCATCGAGGCGTTGGCGAAGTACTGCCAGATCTCGCGGTCCTCCCTCCCGGGGAGCAGCAGCACGTCGGCGTTGTCCGTGGCACGCCCCGCACGACCGATCTGCTGGTAGTACGCCACGGGGGAGGACGGCGCCCCGACGTGCACCACGAACCCGAGGTCGGGCTTGTCGAACCCCATGCCGAGCGCACTGGTCGCGACGAGCGCCTTGAGCTCGTTGCCCTTGAGCTGCTGCTCGAGCTGCTCGCGCTCGTCGGTGTCGGTGCGACCGGTGTAGGCGCGCACCGCGTGTCCGGCGTCGCGGAGGAGCCGCGCCGTGTCTTCTGCCGCGGAGACCGTGAGCGTGTAGATGATGCCGCTGCCGGGGAGCTCGCCGAGGTGGTTCAACAGCCAGCCGAGCCGCGCCCTGGCATCCGGCAGGGTGAGGACGCCGAGCCGCAGGGACGCCCGGGCGAGCGAGCCGCGGATCGTGAACACGGGGGACTCCGGCGTGACGGTCAGCTGTTCTTCGACGTCGGCGACCACACGGGCGTTCGCCGTCGCGGTGGTCGCGAGGACCGGGACCCCGTCCGGCAGCGAGCGGATGAGCTCGGCCAGCCGTCGGTAGTCCGGCCGGAAGTCGTGCCCCCAGTCGGAGATGCAGTGCGCCTCGTCCACCACGAGCAGCCCCATCCGCGCGATGAGGGTCGGCATCTGCTCGTCACGGAACTTCGGGTTGTTGAGGCGCTCCGGGGAGACGAGGAGCACGTCGATCTCGTCCGCCCGCAGCTTGGCGGTGATGTCGTCCCACTGGTGTGCGTTCGCGGAGTTGATCGCGACGGCACGGACCCCGGCACGTGCGGCGGCGGCGACCTGGTCGCGCATGAGCGCCAGGAGCGGTGACACCAGCACGGTCGGTCCAGCACCCTGACGACGCAGGAGGAGCGTCGCCAGGAAGTACACCGCCGACTTGCCCCAACCGGTCCGCTGCACGACGAGCGCGCGCTGCCGGTGTTCCACGAGGGCGCTGATCGCCTCGAGCTGCCCGTCGTGGAAGACCGCGTCCGGTCGCCCCGTGAGCGCATGCAGCGCCTCGGTCGCCGCCGCACGGAGGTCGTCGGTCGGCGCCACGGCGGAGGGAGGAGCTGTCGGTGTCATGTGCCCCATGGTGTCAGCTGCGGGCGACACCCGGGCCGCGAGCAGCCGACCTGTGGACAACTCGGACGCGCGGTGCGGGAACGACCCCAGCCGCGCCTCCAGTCCGAGCGTGGGCGGCGCGCAGCCGCGCCTACTGGTACGTGATCAGGTCCGGTGTCGGCGAGACCTGCTGCATCGTCTGCTCGGGCGTCAGCATCGGCGCGTCCTCGTCGAAGAAGTTCTTCCAGCCCCACGCCACACCCTTCGGCGCGCCCTGGTGCAGCGCGTTCCACGTGGCCTGCTTGTCGGGCTGCGCCCCCTGCCCGTCGACGTGCACGAGCGGATCGAGCTGCGGCAGGTCGACGTCGATCGCAGCGGGGTCCTGCAGCATCGCGGCGCGGAACTCGTGCAGCACGAACATCTTCGGCGGCAGGTCGTTCCGGTCCACGAGGTCCGCGAGCCAGGCGGCGGTCCGGTTCACCTCGTCCGCGCTCACCGATCCGATCTGCTTGAGCGGCACCTGGTCCGGGCCGAGCCGCCACTCCGGGTCGAGCGCGAGGCCCACCCCCGGCCGTTCGAGGAGGGACGCGTACTGCTTCGCCTGGCTGAGGAAGTCGGAGCGGCCCGGCTGCAGGTCGAGGATGACGGGCATGTGCGCCTCCGTCGCGGCGTCGACGTACGGCTCGAGGCGGTCGACGGGGAGCTCGTTGGAGTAGTTGCCGTCGTCACCGGGAGCCCCTGCCGCGACCGTCGCGATGATCTCGAGCGACGGCACCACCGGCTCGTCGGAGAGCGGCGTGTACTGGTCGGCGAGGGCCTGGACGCGCTGCACCGAAGCGGCAGGGTCCTGCTCGCCGAGGGCGCCGAGCACCGGAGTGCCCGGGACACCGTACAGGGCCACGTAGCGGTGTCCGTCGAACGGGCGCTGACCGCCACCGGGGAGCTGCCATCCCGTTCGTGCCGCGCGGACGCTGTAGTCGGGGTCAGGATCGTCGGCGAAGCGCTCGCCGAGCAGGACCGTCGCGCCGTGTCGTGCGCTCCGCAGGTCGTCGATGACGTGGGGTGCGTCGGCGACGCTGGACGTGCCTCCCGGCAGTTCGACGGCGGTCGCGCCCGCCGCGTCGACGGTCCCGCGGATCGCAGCGTCCGCCGGATCGTCAGTGGTCACCACCACCGCCGGACTGGAGGGACGGTGCGGCTCCGGCACGTCCGGGGCGTCCGACAGGCGCATGCGTTCGGCGTGGACGTCGTCGTGCGCGTCGTCCACGGGCACGTACCAGGTGGCGCCGAGGCGCTTCGCCTCGCGCTCGGTGGTCTGCCCCGCATCGGCGACGAGGACCGGGACGTGCAGGCGGGCTGCAGCGTTCGCCGCGGTCTTCGCCGTGTCCTGCTGCTCGCTCGTGGTGGCTCCGGTGGAGTCCGGGACGAGGACGAAGCCCGGGGCGCTCGCGAAGAGTGCTCGGCTCAGGGCTGCTGCGCGGTCCGCGGGGCCGGACTGGTCGGCGACGGTGATCGTGCCCGCAGCGGCCTTCTTGCCCGCGTCGGTCGGAGCGCTGCCCGTGGGAGTCGTGAGCGTCGCGACCGGTGTGTCGACGTGGCCGAGGGAGGAACAACCGGCGAGGGCGCCGATCGCGAGAGCGGCCGACGTCGCGACGACGAGGGTCCTCGTGGTGCGGGAAGGCATCGACCCAGCCTACGTCGCGCGCGTGACGACGTCGTCGCCGCTGGTGGAGACGGAGGACGGGGCCGGATCCGCGGTGCCCCCACGGCGCGACGGATCCGACGCCCTGTGTGTTCTTCGGAGCGGTCCCCGCTTCGGTTGGGTCCGTCGCCTAGGCTGACGTCATGGGGGAGTCGCGGGGACGACGAGCGGCGGGGCAGCGCATCGTTCCCGTCGGCCACGAGCAACGCGCGTTCCTCGCACACCTCCTGTGGTCCGCACGTTCGCACTTGGATCGTGCCGGACGGGTCGTTCCGGACGATCGGCCGTTCGGCGGGCGGAGCTGGTTCTCGTGGTACGGGGCGATCGACGGCGACGCCGCCGACTTCAAGCACGGACCCGTCGAGTGGTGGGACGCGTGTGACCCCCTCTTCGACCGGCTCGTCGACGCCGGTGCGATGGCCAGGGCATCGTCGGAGGACGAGGCAGCCTTCGCCGAGCACTGGGGACATGCCCCGGACGCGCGTGACCAGCGAATCCCGGGCTACCCGTACGACCCGCGGAAGGCCGGGGCGTTCGTCCTCGATGCCGAGCGGCTGCTCGCGGTGGTGGAGTTGCCGACGCCCTGAGCGTGTCGGGCTCGTCCTCCCCAGGGGAGCGCTCGCTGGCGAGCCGTCCACTGTCATCAATGTGTTGACACTGGTCTGGGCGTGGTCGAAGGTGGTGTGACGAGGAAGTTCTTCACGTTGCTTGGAAGGGGCGCCATGACCATGTCCACATCGAGGAGGGAGACCGATGTCGAGGCATGGGTCCACGGTCTCGAACTCGACCGGAGCGACGTCGTGGACGGAGCTCGACTCGCCCGCATCGGCGCCGCTCTCGACGCGGTCGAGCGGGCGGAACGTGATCTCGTTGACGCGGTGGCCGCTGCGCACGCAGGGGGAGACTCCTGGGCTGCCATCGGTGTCGTCCTCGGCACCTCGCGGCAGGCGGCGCACCGCAAGTACGCGCTCGCCGTGGACGCCCCGCGACGGGACTGACCGTCGCGGAGCCGCACTGAGCCCGCGATCCACGAACGTCCGTCGAGGGTGTCGGCGTCCGGTATGCTTGTCGGGTTGCTTCGGTCGGAGCAACAGCGGGTCCTCCGGGGCTCGTCCGGATCCTCTCGCAGGATCTCGGGCTGTGGCGCAGCTTGGTAGCGCACTTGACTGGGGGTCAAGGGGTCGCAGGTTCAAATCCTGTCAGCCCGACCAAAGGGGTGTCTTAAGAACTGTCTTAAGAACTCAACACCGAAGAGAGGCCCGCAGCCGTCAGGCTGCGGGCCTCTCTTAGTCCTCGCTCTTCAGTCTCAGGCTTGCGTGGGTGCCGCCTTTGCTCGCTTCGATCGGCTGCACCACCAGAACCACAACGTCAACGAGCGCCGCCGCGAGATGAGGATCGTCCTCGACTGGCTCGACCTCAACGGCCGCCGCATCGACGACCTCTACGACCACCTCCTCGCCGGCCCAGGCAGCAACCGGCAGTTCCGCGCCCACTACGGCGTCGAACCGTTCCTGGACGAGCCGGACGTGTTCGCGTTCCACATCGCCACCATCCGCAAGCTCCGCACCGACGCAGACTTCCAGCGCTGCGCCGAGCAGCACTTCCTCCTCCAGTACGACCGCGACGAAGCCGCCGCCGCCACGCAGGCCGGGTTCAACGACGTCGCTGAGCTCCGCCGACAGCACTGGGGCGACGACCCGAACATCGTCGAGGCGGGACGGCGGCTGCTTTCACTCCTGCGCGCCGGGGTCGCCACCCGTGAGCAGTACCGGGCCGCCGAGGACCAGTGGGGCAGCACCTGGACGGACCTCGCCACCTTCCGCGCACACCCCACCGCAGACGCCTGATCGGCGCACATCCCAGCTGGTGCGGACGAGCCGGCAAAAGGACCTCGAAGCCAGCCACACGGCAGGCGAGCACCTTCCGCAGCACACGTCACGACGAGACCACACCCCTAACCCGGTCCTCGTACAGAACGCGGGACGGTGCTCGTCTGCCAGGCGCAACAGCTTCACTCCCAGCCGGTCGGAAGCGCCCGGCATAGAGAAACCAAGCCCAACGGAACAGGCGAGCTCAAGCGCCATCCGCGCACCGCAGTAGATCCATGTCGAGAGATCGCCGGTGCGGGACAGCAGCCCTGCTCGCCCACCATCACGGCACGCCACACTCGCCAGCCACGAACCAGAAGGAGAAAGACCATGGCCGTCATCACCGACTGCAACAACCGCCGAGCACACCGCCACACCCTCCCCGAGCTCCGCCCCCTAGATGCGCACGCCGACACAATTCCGCGAAACCTCATGACCAAGTGGATCGAGCTCCACGAGCAGCCTGACGCCCGCAAGCAGTACCGCGCCGCGACGGGGTACAACGGAACTCTCCGGGACCCCTTCACCTTCGTCCAGACGTACCGCCCGTTCCCGACCGCGGTCAAGGCGCACCCTCGCGCGCGGAACCTGACGTACCTCGAACCGGTGTACGAGATCTGGGACGCCCACGTTGCCGCCGCGCTCGCCACGCTCGAAGCCGACGAACTGGAGACCGCTCGAGAGCTCGACGTCCCCGTGAACGCTCTCCAGGATCAGCACTGGCACGCCACCAGCAACGCAAAGGAGCGGGCGGAGAAGCGTCGAACGCTCGCAGCGCTCCGAGTCGGGCTCCTCACCGGCCCTGCTCTGCACCTCGCCGTCCGACGCTGGGGCACCACCGCTTGGGAAGACCTCGCAATGTTCCGCGAGCCCGACGCCGCGCAGTCCACCAGACGGCCTCGAAACCTGACCGGATCCACGGTCCACTCCCGGGTCCTGGGACCCAGCGTGGAGACGGGAAACCTCGTCCTCGACTGGCCCCGAAATCCGTCCACGGCACGAAACGACAAGACGCCCGCCAGCGCCCGCCGCTAGTAGCCCCCCCTCACGCACACCAGATCGATCACAAAGGAACCACCATGATTACTGACAACGCCAAGACCCCCATCAGCAGCAGCTCCGAGCCGGAGAACGCCGCCGAGGACTTCCGCAAGCCGAATCAGAACCACGACGCAGCTGCCCGCTCGCGGAGCATCAGCCAGCAGACCCTGACCACCCTCACCGAGTGGCGGCGCGCCGACAACATCACCCGACGCCCGAAGCGCACCGCTGCAGCAACGCCGCCCGTCCTCCAGCGAGACGGACGCTTCTACGCTCCTGCGATGCCCCGCGACCTCGCCGTTGCGTTCGACGCCACCCACGTCACGCGGCCCGACCAGATCAACCCGCGCCGGTACCAGTTCAAGCGGGACCGCAACGAGATTCCCCAGGGCCGCGGCGCGAACCGGCGGGTCATCCGGTGCCCGCTCCGAACCAACGCCTTGTAGTCGACCCGGACCAAACACGACGAAGCCCTCCCGAACCGGGAGGGCTTCGTCGTGTTCCCATCTATCCATGGCTCGCTGCCTCCGGCTCGCAGCAGCAACGGGCTTCTGCGAACGGTTCGAGCTGAATGTCGGATGTGTCCTGCAGATTGCGTTCATGACCGACATCATCGGCGGAACCATTGGCCCCCTCATCGACGGTGCAATCGGAAGCACACAGCGGCGACAGGACGACGAACGACAACGCCGCCGTGCGGCGGCAGCTGAACTTCTCGCGTGGATGGTGCCGATGGTCGAGCAGCTGCATCACCTGCGCGACCGTCGCGACACCGCATTCTGGGTTAAGCACATCCCGATCGCGTACCGCAGCCTGGACGCGACGGAGGTCCGGCTCCCGCGGCAGTGGCGACACCTTAAGCGTTCCGCACGCGCTTGCCTCGGTGAAGCGCTCGGCAACGGCCTCGTCTTTCTCGACACCGGAGACGACGTCCTCAGCGACTCCATCGACTACAGCGCCCGATGGTCCAGCTACGCCGCCGACTACCTCGCGCTGTGCCTCTCGCGGATCCGCGAGTGGGACAACGAGTGGACTGCACGCTCCGCGCAGCGGATTGCGATCCCGGACTTCGACGACTGGCTACGAATCACCGAGCGGCACCCGATGTACTGACTCCTGCCCAGCAGTGCTCTGCACAAGGGGCGCGCGGGATAACCCCGATCGCGCTCAGCTACGACGGGAGGTGAGAGCTCCGCGCGGTCCGGAAGAGGAGAGAATGGACGCTGTGACGCACAGGGTGAGTGGGGCATCGGCCAGCCGCAAGGTCGGTGCTAGTGGTGGAACAGCGGACAAGTTAGGAAACCGGTACGAACTTGCTCTTGCGGTCCACGAGGCGCTGTGGTGCCTTCAGGACGAACGCCGACACATCACTCTCGAGGACCTTGATCCTGACCTTGCCGATGGCTCCGAGTTCACGCTTGAGGATGAGCATGGGGTGACAACCGTTACGCAGGTGAAGCGGCAGAAAAGCGCTAGTGACAAGTGGACGGTCTCTTCGCTGCAACGCCTGGGCATCTTCGACTCAGCTAGCCGGCATATCAAAGCGGGCCGTCGATACCTGTTCAGTTCGATGACGCCGACCAGTCAGCTCCGTGTGCTTGGTGAATGGGCCCGGCAATCTGCGAGCGCCGGCGAATTCCTCACGCGGCAGCTCACGAAGGACCTTACTTCGACGTTCGATCAGCTCGCTGCACCGAAGGTCTTTGGGACAGCGGTTCGCGCATGGCAGATGCTCCGCGGCATGCGTTTCGAAGTTCAGGATGAGGACCGCCTATCGGCAACGAATGCAGTCATCGCGGCCACGATGCTCGAAGGTGCGGAGCAGTCGGTCATCCCAATTGTCATCGGATCGGTGCTGCTCGACAATCTTCACGTGCGACTTTCGCGGCACGAGCTCCTCGTTGCCCTTGCCCGGCATGGCATCGAGCCACTGAACGCTGTCGCGTCGCGCACCGCTCGCGACGGAATCAAATCTGCAACGTCGCGTTGGCAGAAGGGTGTCGAGCGCGAACTGCTGACGCCGCGGATCCTACGCGAGGAGGAGACGCAGCTCCGCGATTCGCTCAAATCGTCCCCGTTGACGCTCGTCGTGGGGAGTGCGGGTAGCGGCAAGTCAGCCGCCGTAGAAGCCGTTGCGCGACAATGCGACGCCGAGGGATCCGAGGTCCTCGCCTTTCGCCTCGATCGAATCGACAAGCTTACATCGACCGTTGGCCTCGGCCGAGATTTGGGCTTATCGACTTCACCCGTAGTAGCCCTCCGGATGGCTGCAAACGACCGGCCGTCAGTATTGATCATCGACCAGGTCGATGCCGTGTCACTCGCATCAGGCCGACTCTCGGAAAGTTTCGACGTAGTTGCCGAATTGGTCGAGGAAGCCACGTCGACTTCGAGTATGCGCGTGGTCCTCGTCTGCCGCCTCTTCGATGTGGAAAACGACCACCGCATACGCCAGCTCGTAGCGGACAACGATGCTCACCGAATCGCGATCGGCCCCCTGACCGACGAAGTCGTGCTCCAAGCCGTCGACGCGCTGGGGCTCGACAGCGCTTCCCTGTCGCCCACCCAAATCGCCCTTCTGAGGTCACCCCTGAATCTTGTCCTGTTTCGAGCCGTCGCGGCGCAGTACTCGGCTGTTGAATTTACGTCCCGACGCTCGCTGTTTGACGCGTTCTGGAACCGGAAGCAGGGCGCCATCCGCACACAGCATCCGGAAGTTCGATTCGAGGAGACGCTCAGCGTCATCGCGACAATGGCTAGCAACCGACAAACGCTGTCAATCCCGATTGTAACAGTTGAGTATGGGGGTTACCGACACGATGCCGAAGTGCTCGCGTCCGAGCAGCTAATCACCATCGACGGCGGCCATGTTTCGTTCTTCCACGAGGCATTCTTCGACTACACCTTCGCGAGGCAATGGCTCAATCGCGAGCAGAAGCTCATCGACTTCTTGACTGAGCAGGAACAAGAACTCTTTCGACGGGCGCAGGTCCGCCAGATTCTCGAACTCCTGCGCGACTTCGACGCTGAACGGTTCCGTACGGAGATCCGAGGTGCTGCGACTTCGCCGGATGTTCGGTTCCACATCAAGGAAGCCGTCGTTTCGGTGTTCGCGAACGTCCAAACGCCGACCTCATCAGACCTCGACCTCTTCCTGGAGTTGGTCGCCGACCAGCCTCACCTCGCTGCAAACCTCTGGCGGCAAACCACTCGGTCCAGTTGGTTCGGCGTGTTCCTCGAGCGTGGTCTCATCAAAAAGTGGATCGACAGCGACGTCCGAGCGGATCGGGATCGAGGTGCAAGTTGGCTCACCGCCGCTGGGCCCGAACACTACGCAGCGGTGGCGAAGATACTCGCGGACCGTCGCTGGCATGCCGAGTTCGCTCTGTGGCTGTCCGGGGTCGCGCGGCGCACTGAACTACACCGGAACAGGCCCTTCTTCGAACTCATCCTCGACGCTGTCCGAAGCGGGACAATGAGCCCGGACTCCGCCGATCTCTGGCTGTCAATGCACGACCTTGCATCCCACAAGCCGCTTTGGGCCATCGAAATCGTGAGGATCGTTCTCGAAGAACATCCCCGGGCGCTGGACCTCAGCAAGGACGGCCATATCCGTTTCCTCAAAACTCACGACTACAGCCTCACGCAGCTCATCAAAACATCGAGCGAAGCCAAACCGGACGCGTTCGTCGTTGCGATTGTTCCGATCCTCCTGCTTGTCATGCGAACAACCGAGATGGACGGCCCGCCAGAACACCTTCGATATGATCGCCACTACGGACTCCGCTGGCCGGGAACGCACGAGGATGATGTCGGTGACGTGCTCTACGAGTCCGCCGCTAGGGCGCTCGCGACCCTGGCTCGGAGCCAGTCAGGCATGCTGCAGCCTGTTTTGCAAGCGCTCGCGGACGACGACCACCACGCGGCACAGGCGCTGCTCTTCCGGACGATCACGTCAGCGCCCGAACCGTTCGTGGACTGGGCGGCTCAGCTGATCCTCGAAGGGGGAAACCGACTGAATGTTGGCTACGCCTCGGACAGCCACTGGCTCTCGCGAGAACTCGTCCGCGCGATCGCGCCACTCGTACCAGACAGCACACACACGGCGCTCGAAGGCCTACTCCGGGATCTCCGAAACCCACACGAACAGCGCCGATCCTTCGGCTACACGGCCTTCAAATTCCTGACGGCACTCGATGCCGAGCGGCTCTCATCGACCGGGAAACGCAGACTCGCCGAGTACCAGCGCAAGTTCGAGAGAACCGAGCCCGAGCCGGCGACTGGGATCACCAGCTACTCGGTTGGGTCACCTATCGACGACGCCGCGGCCGAGCACATGTCCGATCAGCAGTGGCTCCGCGCCATCGCGAAGTACGACAACGATGAACGAGACCGGGCCGAACCATCCGTTGGAGGCGCGTCGGAACTTGCCCAGGTGCTCAGACGGCGAACCGCAGCGGACCCCACCCGCTTCTGCCACCTCGCGATCTCCTTTGGGCCGACGACGAACGCCGCGTACCCGAGCGCGGTCCTGCTCGGGCTGGGGGATGCCGCCGTTGCGTCCAACACCCGCAGTGCTGTATTCGAGACCATCCGGCACATCGCGCAACTGCACTTTCCCGACACCGATCGTTGGCTCGGATGGTCACTCCGAAACCTGCTCGACAGCACCCCACCGGACATCGTCGAGATCCTCTGTCGGCGCGCGGTCGAAACAGAGCAGCCCAGCCAGGTGTCCAGTGACGAATGGTCGCTCCGCGGGCTCCAACATCACGGCATCAACACCGCACGGGGAAGCCTTGCAGAGACCCTCGGCGACCTCCTCGTTCACGATCGCGACGGTTCCCGCACCGCAGTCGTCACTCCGCATCTAAAGACGCTCGCCCACGACCCTGATCTCGGAGTTCGTACCTGCGTCGCCCACACCATCGCGGCGTGTCTGCGTCACAACCGCCCCGCCGCGTACGGAGCGTTCGGCGCGCTCATCGAGACGGACGACCTCCTTCTAGCGACGGCCCCCGTTCAACGACTCATGATTTACATCGGCAACGTTGACCCTGAACTCATCGATCCGGTCATCGATCGAATGATCAGCTCGACCGATCCTGACACTCGGAAGTCGGGAGGCGAGCTCGGAGCGTTCGCAGCAACAGAGTGGCAACGTCCTGAATTCATGCAGCGCATCTTCGACTCCGAATCAGAAGTCCGCGCCGGAGCAGCATCACTGTGCGCAGCCCGCGTATCCCGCGCCTCCGACTCAGCCCCCTTGATCTCGGCGTTGACAAGGCTCAGTAACGACCCGGATGAGCCGGTCAGGAAGGCCGTCAGCGAGGTCGTCCGCGAGCTTCGCGACCAACCCTTGCAACCGCTGCGGCAACTGCTTCGGGCTCTCATCGATTTGCCGAGCTACACCCACGCCACACCCCAATTGCTGATCGTTCTCCAGAACGCGAAGGACAAGGTCGATGACCTGGTCGACAAAGCCGCGCACGCCTTCCTCGACGTGCATCGGGAGGAAGTCTCGGACATCCGCACTGGAGCGGCTGCCGATGCGCACTACATCGCGGACCTCGTCGTACGGGGATTGGCGCAGGCTAGCGACGCGAAGCGCGTATCGAGCTTGCTGGACATTTTGGACAGGCTCGTGGAGCTCGGAGGGTACGGGGTCGACCGTGCGATCGAGAGCGCTGACCGAGCGTGATGGCTAGGTGATTCGGACTGAGCGCTCTACTGCAGACTGTGTCGAGTTGGCGACGAGACGTGCTGAACATGGGCCTGCTGAGGGTTCGGCCGGATCGTCGCGCCGCCACGACGCGCGACCCGTTCACGTCTCCGCGAACTCCTCCGAATACGGCTTCGGCGTGACGACCATCCTTCCAGCGAGAGTCAAACCCTCACAAATCGGGAGTCAACCGAACTCGCAGAATCTCCGGCCCATAGGCACGGCGCGTCTGATGCGTCACAACCAAGCGCCCAGAGGAGAATGAGCAAAGCACAGTTGTGCACTCTGAGCACCAACCCGGTGTAACCCAATCGCACTAAATCGACTGTCCGCCTGGCCTGGGGAGCCTCTTCGCGCGCGCATCGAGACGAGGACGCCTGATGCAGATCACCCACCTTCGAATCTCCGGCTTCCAGTCGTTTGGCCCGGACAGGAAGGAGATCGCGCTGCGGGACGTCACCTACGTCCTGGGCCCCAATGGTTCTGGCAAGACGGCCGTGCTCGAGGCGCTCTCGCGGCTCTTCAGCCCGCTGCCGGTGCAGCGCCGAGTTCGTCACTCGGACTTCCATATCCCGAACCGACAGACGGCAGCCGAGGTGCAGGCCGCTGGACCCGTGATGTGGATCGAGGTGGATATCGAGTTTCCAGAGTCGGGTGCTTCAGGCGACCACGCCTCGATACCGCCCAACTTTGCGCACATGCGCATAGCCACAGAGGACGGCATCCCGCGCATCCGCGTGCGCCTCACCGCCACCATCGCTGCCGACAACGTGATCGAGGAGAAGCTCGAGTACATCCTCGAAGCGGATGCGGAAGGCGAGCCGCTGCAGCGAGCTGACATGTCGCGCTTCGATCGCGCCAATGTCGAGGTGCACTACTTGCCTGCGCGCCGCGATCCGGCCGAGCACATTTCTTACACGACCGCATCGCTCGTCGGGCGGGCGCTTCGTGCCGCAGACTGGACGACCGAGCGTAGGACGCTCGAAATGCTTTCGAAGAACCTCACCGAGGCACTTGCCGACAACGACGCCGTCAAGAGCATCGGCGTTCAGCTCGCGGGGGAATGGAAGGGGCTTCACTCAGGCTCCTTCTTCACCGACCCCTCCATCGCGTTCGGCAGCGGCGATCTCGAGAGCGTGCTCCGCCAGCTCACTATCTCGTTCGCACCGTCCCCAGCTGACTCCTCGCTTCCGTTCGAACGACTCAGTGACGGGCAGAAGTCGCTGCTCTACATCTCTTTGGTCCTGGCCTGGCAAGCTCTCGCGCGGGAAGTGCTTGGTGGCACAGAGACCTCGTTCGATCAGCACCGCCTGCGCCCTCCGGTGCACACCGTCATCGCGCTCGAGGAGCCGGAGAACAGCCTGGCTCCGCAGTACCTTGGCCGCATCATCCGGCAGCTCCGAAAGGCTGCGGAGCCTGGCGACTCGCAGTCTCTCATCGCGACACACTCGCCTGCCCTACTCCGCCGGGTCGATCCAGAGTCAATCTGCTTCCTGCGCCTCGACAGCAGCCGCCAGTCCCAGGTTCGGCGCATCCTCCTGCCAACGACGAGCGACGAGACGGCGAAGTACGTGCGCGAAGCCGTGCTCGCATTCCCGGAGCTCTACTTCTCGCGCTTGGTCGTTTTCGGCGAGGGAGACAGCGAGCAGATCGTGCTGCCACGTGTCCTCGCGGCGGCCGGCATTGCCGAGGATGACGCCTCGGTGTCAGTGGTTCCGCTTGGTGGGCGTCACGTCAATCACTTCTGGCGCCTCTTGAAGGAGCTTGAGATCCCGCACGTCACGCTCCTCGACCTGGACTCAGGACGGCACCAGGGCGGTTGGGGTCGCGTTCGGAACGCGCTGAAGCAGTTCAATAAGCTGAATCCGGACACCTTTGCTACTGCGCTCATCGATGGTCTCCCGAAGTGGAACGACACCATCGACTTCCCGGAACTCGTAGATCCGACGATCGTTGGCGGCGTGGGTCCTGTTAACGCCCTCGAGGCTAAGGGCGTTTACTTCTCCCACCCCGTCGACCTTGACCTCATGATGCTCGAGGCGTTCCCCGACGCCTACGGAGTCGAATCGGTCGGTACGCCGGACGACCAGACCATCGCCGCGGTGCTCGGCAAGTCTCACGCGAGCGAGGATCGCCTCCCAACACACACCCTCGAGCTCTTCGATGACTATCACCGGCTGTTCGATCTGAAGAGCAAGCCCGCGTCGCACCTTCGCGCGATGGCGGCGCTGACCGACGAGGAGCTACTCGAAGACCTTCCGGAGGTACTCGAGCGGCTCGTTATTGACGTGCGCGCAAAGCTTGGGGCGCTTCCCGAGTGATCCATCCCGATGACTGGCATCCCGTCGGCGGACTGGACCTCGAACCGAACGCACTGAAGGCCGTGCGCGAAACCGGCGCGAACCTCGTTGTCACCGCCGGCCCTGGTGCGGGCAAGACCGAGCTGCTGGCGCAGCGCGCAGACTTCCTCTTCCGAACAGGCGCGAGTCCCTATCCCAAGCGGATCCTCGCAATATCATTCAAGGTCGATGCGGCACGCAACCTACAGTCTCGCGTTCGTCTGCGATCCGGGTCGCAGTACGCGGCTCGGTTCGACAGCTTCACCTTCCACGCCTTCGCCAAGCGACTAGTCGATAACTTTCGTCCGGTGCTTACCGGCCAGAATGCCCTCAAGCCAATGTACCGGCTCGACGCGAGCACTCGGATTCAGAATGAGCAGATCACCTTCGACGACCTTGTGCCGCTCGCCCTCGAGATCCTCGAGAAGAACGAGTACGCACGTGGCGCGCTTCGGCAGACCTACAGCCACGTCTTCATGGATGAGTTCCAGGACGCCACGACCGCGCAGTACGCCTTCCTGAAGAAGGCGTTCGAAGGAACCGGCGTACATCTCATCGGCGTCGGCGACACCAAGCAGCGCATCATGCGCTTCGCAGGCGCGCTCGAAGGAGTCATGGCAACGTTCGCTACAGACTTCAGCGCGATCGACCTCCAGCTCTATCAAAACTTCCGGTCGAAGCCACGCCTGCGCCGGATGCAGAATCGCATGATTCTCGAGATGGACCCGGGCGCCGCGAGTCCCGACGCTGACCTCGTTGGGGAAGAGGGCGAAGTTCAAGTGCTGCGCTTCGACAACAACGAGGACGAAGCGGCCGCAGTTACGGCGATGATCAAAGGATGGCTCGAGGCCGGTGTGCCACCGCGGGAGATCGCCGTGCTGGCGCGGCAGCAGCCCCACCTCATCACGAGCGTCCTTAGCGAGCATCTCAGCACCGCCGGCATCCCGTATCGCAACGAGCAGCAGTCGCAAGACCTGACAACGGAGCCCGTCGCGGCACTGATCTTCAACTACCTTCGCGTCGTTGCGGACGACGGGCGACCAGCGGCCTACACCGAACTCGTGCGCGTCGTAACCCACGGCGGAATCGAAGAGGTGGACGGGGTACTGGACAGCACGCTCCGCGCGCTCCTTCGCGACGCCCGCCTTACCGTGCGCGCAGCAGGCTTCGACGCCGCCAAGTTCTCGTCATGGACCCCACTCATCACTTCGTTCCTGAAGTTCGTGACTCGCCCATCGCTCAATGCGCTGTCTCCGTCGTATCAACAGGGGGACCGGCTGAACGACGTGATCAAGGAGGCCGCCGGCGCTTTCAAGCGCGAGCTAACGTTCGACGGCGATCCGATTGCGGCACTCGACCGGCTATCAGAAGAGGACAGCATCCGGATCCTGACGGTGTACAAGTGCAAGGGGTTGGAGTTCGAGAAGGTCGTCGTCTTCGGAGTCGAGCCTCAGTTCTTCTGGGGCGATGACAACGACGTGAAGTCGGAATTCTTCGTCGCAATCTCGCGAGCCAAGGACGAACTGGTGCTCACCACGGCTCGTCGCCGTACGAAGCCTTACGGCGCGAACGCCTACTGGCGTGAGGACTCGCCTCCGTACAACGCGCTATTGAAGTATGCCGATGAGTCCTGAATCCGCTGAGCTCGGTCCATTCCCGGAGACATCGAGTACGACCCCTATCTCGGAGAACCTCGTGACGCTGTCAACCGATCGGTCGCACTCGCGGCCCAAACCAACGAGTCCACAAACGTGACGGTCTTTGACCTCGCTGCGGATGCGATCGCCGCACTGACCGGCACCCGCTGGTCGATCACCGATGCGCCGGCACACGTGCCAGCGAGACCAGGCCTCTACGCGATCTACGGCGACGAGCAGGCGCACCGAGAGTTGGGGCTCCTCGAGGACGCCGAGGTCCGCAGCGCGCCGGAACTCCCGCTCTACGTTGGCAAGGCCGAGGCGAGCTTCGTAGAGCGCGATCTGAAAGACCACTTCGCTGCGGTATCGGGCAGCACAGCACGCACGGGCGGATCCACTGTGCGGAGGTCGTTTGCTGCGCTGCTGCGGGGTCAACTTGAGCTTTGTGCCGTTCCGCGGAACTTGGACAACCCGAGGTACTTCTCTATGTACTCGCTGGCGGGCGATGGCGACGCACAGCTCACGGCGTGGATGCACGAGCACCTCTCGCTCGCGGTCTGGGCGGCACCGGTGCAGCTGAGCGCGAAGCTCGTTGACGTCGAGACTGCCCTCATCCGGCACTTCACGCCGGTGATGAACATCGACAAGAACCCGCGGAAGCTCGCCCGGCTTACAGTGGCGCGCAAGGCGATGAGTGCCGAGGCGAAGGAGTGGCGGCCGCCTACACAGGCCGCTCGCGAAGCGGAGCGTGACCAGTGAACGGCACACGCGGGGACGCCGAGCGGTAGCGGCCCGACGCGGCGCTCCTCGCCGAGGAGGTCGTCTCGGGTGTCGCCGAGGCGAAGACGAACATCCCGTCAACCAAGGGGTTGCTCTTCATGTCCGCGGCATGTGTGCTCGCTGGAAGGATGTTGATACTCAGTTCGTCGTGGGCTCGGAAGATCCTTTCGTAGGAGACGGCCTGGCGGGCGCTGCAGGGCTGCACTCCGCTGAAAGCCTTTGGGAGGTGCGTCGCCCGTACTCGCCCACACCCTGCGGAGTGGGTCCGGATCCCGCAAGAGCCCACTTCTGACTCCTGGCGTGCGCGCTCACGGCGAAAAACGCGCCGAGAGTTGAGCTCAGGACTCTAGGATGGGCTCATGATCCTTCTGAGCTTCACGGTGCGCAACCACAAGAGCATCCGCGACGAGGTCACCATCGATTTCATGAAGTCTTCTTTACGCACTCTCGCGCTGAAGGAAGGGACCTGGGCCGACTACACGTACCCACTCGTGGGAATCTTCGGACCGAACGCCTCCGGCAAGTCCGCGGTGCTGGATGCCTTCCACTATGCGATCGCCGCCGTAAAGTACTCGTCCACCGCATGGCAAGCCCGGCCAACGTTCACGAGAGAGCCGTTCAAGCTCGATGCTCACTCGGGGCAGGCGTCGAGCTTCTACGTATTCCAGTTCGTTCACCGAGAACATCGGTACGAGTACGGCTTTGAGGTCGACGCCAAGGGCGTAGCGAGTGAATGGCTCCGCGAGGCGCCGCTCCGGTGGCGGACTCTACTTGAGCGTCACCGCGGCGAGAAGCCAGTCAAAACCCAACGTGCGCTCCTGGCGCTCGGTAGCGTCAGTGACAGAGAGCTCGCCCTCAGCCGCGCGCTCGTGATCGGGGATGACGTTCTTGCACCGATTGCTCGCGACCTAACCGATTCGTTCGACATCGTCTCGGTCAAGGATGTGCACCGCGAGAGCCGGCTGCGGAGCATCGCCGAGTCGCTAGTTGACGGCTCCGTGTCGCCGCTCGACATCGAGACCTTGCTGCAGGTCGCCGATATCGGGATCCAAAAGGTCACAGTCGAAGAGAACGATCTGCCGGCCAACGTCCGGAAGGCGTTAACGCAGTTCAGGCGCGCTCTCAAGGTCGAGCCGGAGAACGATGCTGGCGATGGCGCCGATGAGCCAGATCCATCCGAAGATGAAACGGAACGGCCCGTTATCGACTCGGGCGAGCTAGACGAGGAGGACTCGAAGCAGATCGTCCGGAACCTGCTGTTCACGCACCGTGGCGAGTCTGCCGACGTGAAGCCGTTCTCGGTGGCGAGTGAGAGCGACGGGACGATCGCATGGCTCGCACTCATGGTTCCGGTCATCGACACACTCCGGAACGGTGGCCTGCTGCTCGTCGACGAACTCGACTCCAGCCTGCACCCGCACCTACTCGACGTCGTTCTGGGCCTCTTCACGGATCCAGCGCTGAATAGAAACCATGCACAGTTGCTATTCACCAGCCATGAGACGTACGTGCTCTCGCCTCTGAGCGATACGCGACTCGCGCCGGAGCAGGTCTGGCTCACCGACAAGAGCTACGACGGAGTGACGGAGCTCACGTGCCTCGCCGACTTCTCGCAGCATGCGGATGCGAATGTTGCGAAGCGCTACCTGGCCGGCCGCTATGGTGGCACACCGAGGTTAGCGCCGAGCATGTTGGCGTCGCTCCTCGTGACTGGGGAAGCCTGAAGTGGCGGGCAGGGCCAAGGCAGCAGGGTCAAGAGGGTCGAGCACATACGGGCGCTCGAGTAGACCGAAGCGGCGGATGTACCGCAGGATCCTCGTCGCAAGTGAAGGTGAGATCACCGAGAAGCAGTACGTCCAGCGCCTGAGTCAGGTCTTGCGCTCGAAGGGCGTCAACGTGTCCGTTATAGCGGTGCATGGGTCATCTGATCCGGTCTCGGTCGTTCAGAAATGCATCGACGAGCGCGACCTAGAGAAGGAGTCCAAGCGAGAACCTTTCGATCATTGTGTGTGCCTCGTGGATGTGGACACCCATGCACATCTTGACGACGCGATTACTTTGGCCCGGGCGCACGGCATCCAGCTCATCGTCACAAACCTGAAGTTCGAGGTCTGGCTTCTCTGGCACGTCAGCGATAGCCTCGGAGCCAAGACATCGAGTGAGCTCGACGCGCTTCTGAAAAAGCACGCGCTCTTCCAGAAGGAGAAGCACCTCGCTCAGGAGTTCCCGTTCGACGGCGTCGACCGCGCTGTGACTAACGCATGCAGCGCCGATCCGCATCTTGCTGCCAACAGGAGGGGCCCGGACCCGTCGAGTGCGATGCCTGTGCTCATTCAGCTGATGCGCGGAATTCTGTGAGTTGCGACTCAGACGTGGGGCTTCTCGATGCAGTTGCCGCGAGCTCGTTGATATACTGATTCAAAAGTCCGCCGACCCTTCCGGTGAGGGCGTCGTCGTCGAGGATCACGCTCTCATCGCGGGCTCCGTCTCAGTATCGGTCGGAAGCGTCCGTTCGCGGACCCGCGCGACTAGACCGAGAAGTAGAAACCGCTGGTCAGCGGTTGTATTCACACCGCACCGTCCGTCGCCAGAGGATAGCCCGACGTCGCGAGAGGATAGGGCCCCTCGGCCGCCAGCCGTGAGCCGCACCACTTCAGGCCTTGGCGAGTTCTTAAGACAGCCCACCAAATTGAAGAGCCCTGACAGGACAAACCTCCCGTCGGGGCTCTTCTGTGTCTGGTGCGTCGAGGCATCGGAGTGCAGTGGTGACGGACGGGAGGCACGCTGCCAACCGGCACCGTGCCTCCCGTCCGTCTGTCCGGCACCTGCATGCCGGACCCGACCTACTTGCTGAACAGCGCGTTCACCCGCTTGTTCGCCTCGTCGAGGGACGACACCGGCTTCGACCCGATGTAGATGCTGTCCATCACGGGCTTCATGATCGACAGGATCTGCGAGGAGTTGTTCGTCACCGGGAAGAGCACCGTGTACTTGTTCTCGACGAGGTCCGTGAACGGCTCGACGTCGATGCCCTTGTCCGCGAACGCCTTCACGGCGGCCTCGGTGCCGGCTGGCCTGGCGGGGAACACGACGCCCTGCTGGCCGACGAGCTCCTGGCAGGCGTCCGACCCGAGGAAGTGCACCCACTTCGCCGCGGCCTGCGGGTGGTCGGTCTGCGCGCTGATCGAGTCACCGAGGCCGTTGTACATCGACACCGGATGCCCGATCGGACCGGAGGGGATGCTCGCGATGCCGAGCTTCACGCCCTGGAGCCGTGCGTAGCTCGAGATCGTCCACGAGCCGTCGGCCGTGAGCGCCGCCTGGTGCGATCCGAGCTGCTGCACGAGGTTCGGGGACGTCCCGACGCGCTCGTACGAGGGCAGGTACCCCTTCTTGACGAGGCCGAACAGCCACGAGATCGCGGCCTGGAACTTCGGGTCGTCGTAGTTGTACTCGGTGCCCCAGACGTCCTTGTTCGTGAAGTCCCAGCCCATGGCGGCAGCGAGCCACGACCACTGGGTCTGCCCGTTCGTGTCGCCGGCGCCGTTCGAGCCGAGCCCGTAGGTCGCGACGTTCTTCGGGTCGAACCCGGGCTCGTCGCCGCGGACGCCCTTCTTGTCGACGGAGAGGTGCGCGATGACCTTCTCGAACGTGCCACCGTCGTCGGGGTTCCAGGTGAGTCCCTGGAGGTCCTCCGGCGTCATGTCGGCCTTGGCGAGCATCTTCTGGTCGTAGAACAGCGCGATGGTGTCGAAGTCCTTCGGGGAGCCGTACTGCTTGCCGTCCTGGCCCTTCCAGAGGTCGGCGAGCCCGGCCTGGTAGTCCGCGGCCTTCAGGTCCTTGGTCGCCGAGAAGTCGTCGAGCGGCAGGATCACTCCGCGGGTGACGAACTCCGGGTACTTGGTGAGGTGGTCGGTGAACACGTCGGGGCCGGCACCGGCGACGAGGCCCGCGGTGAGCTTCTGCCAGTAGTCCGCCCAGCCGTACTGGGTGATCCGGACATGGACGTCCGGGTTCTCCTTCTCGAAGGCGGTGGCGCACGCCTGGTAGCCCGGGAGCTGCAGGGACTCCCACAGCCAGTAGTCGATGTTCGTCTGGCCCGCCGCGGCGGGGGAGACGGTGGCGCAGCCGGTGAGGGTGCCGAACAGCGTCGCGGTGACGGCTGCGGCGATGATGCGGACGAGCCGCGCGGCGCGGGTGGAACGGGTTCGCATGGTCATGGGGTGCCTCACTTGATTCCGTTGAAGCCGATGTTGTTGACGATCCGCTTGGCGAACGCGCCGAACAGGATGATCATCGGCAGTGCGGCGACGAGCGTGGCCGCCATGAGCCCGGACCAGTCCGGGCCACCCTGCGGGCTCTGCGACTTGAAGGCGCCGAGTGCGGTGGTGAGGACCCGGGAGTCGTCGGTGTACGAGACCATGAGCGGCCAGAAGTAGTCGTTCCAGCTCGTCATGTACGTCAGGATCGCGACGGTGGCGATCGGCGCGGCGGACATCGGGATGATGACCCGGAAGAACACGCGGATCTTGCTCGCGCCGTCGACGAGTGCGGCCTCCTCGATCTCGAGCGGCACGTTCAGGAAGAACTGCCGCAGGAAGAAGATCGCGAACGGCGTCATGAACAGCGACGGCAGCATGATCCCGAACAGGGTGTCGATGAGGCCGAGCTCCTTGATGAGCAGGAAGTTCGGCAGCAGCGTGAAGATCACCGGGACCATGAGCGAGAGCAAGAAGAACCCGAACACGAAGTCGCGGCCGCGCCACTTCAGCCGCGAGAACGCGTACGCGGCCATCGACGAGAAGAACACCTGGCACACCGTGATGCCGGTGGAGACGATCACCGAGTTGCCGAGGTACTTCCAGAAGTCGAGCTTCGCGCCGGACCCGCCGTCGGCGATGGCGTCCTGCACGCTCTGCGCGCCGAACACCCGCGCGAACCCGTTGAACGTGAAGTCGGCCGGGAGGAGCGAGGTCGCGTTGGCGTACAGGGCACCGTTCGAGGACAGTGCGGTCCGGAGGATCCAGTAGAACGGGAACACTGTGATGAGGAGGAGGATCCCCATCACCGTCCAGGCGATGATGCGTCCCCACGGGACGGGCTTCTTCCGGCGGCGGGCCTCGGTCCGCGCGGCGGTGCCGGTGGCGCCGGCCGTGTCGGGGACGCGGGTCGGGCGAGCGGCGGCGGGCTGGGTCTGGGTGGTCATGGCGTCCTCAGTTCAGGTCGGTCTGGCCGGCCCGCGTGATGCGGTACTGGAAGAAGGTGACGATCACGAGGATCACGAGCATGGCGACGCTCAGGGTGGACGCGTACCCGAAGTCGAACTCGGCGAACCCCTTCTGGTAGATGTAGACCTGCAGCAGCCGGCTGGAGTCCACCGGGCCGCCGTTCGTCGTCACCGACACGGTGTCGAACACCTGGAACGACCCGATCACCGAGATGATCAGCACGAGTCCGAGGATCGGGCGGAGGAGTGGCAGGGTGATCTGGCGGAACATCCGGAGCTCGCTCGCACCGTCCACCCTCGCCGCCTCGTAGAAGTTCGCGGGGATCGCCTGGAGCCCGGCGAAGATGAGCAGCGCGGTGTAGCCCATGTGCCGCCAGACGTTGACGAGCGCGATGGTCGGGATCACCCAGTTCTCGGTGGTGAAGAACCCGATGCGGTCGAGGTGCATCCACTCGAGGACCTGGTTGCCGATGCCCAGCTGGTAGTCGAGGATCCAGAGGAACACCAGGGCCGCGACGACGTTCGACACCAGGTACGGCGCGAGCAGGATCCCGCGCACGAGCACCGACTGCGTCAGCCGCTGCATGAGCACCGCGATGGCGAGGGCGACGACCGTCTGGATCCCGATGTTGAGGATGACGTAGTACACGGTGACCCGGGCGGCGTTCCAGAAGATCGGGTCGGCGAGCATCCGCTGGTAGTTCGCGATGCCGACGAACTCCTCCGGGGAGAGCAGGTCCCACGAGGTGAAGCTCAGCGCGATGCCGCGGACGAGCGGCCAGAAGTAGAAGACGACGAGGCCGATGACGGCCGGGATGAGGAACAGCACCGCCAGCTTCGTGTCGTCGGGTCGTCGCTTGCGTGGTGTCGGGGAGCCGTTGCTCCCGATGCGTTGCGACGCCGGCCTGCTGCGCTCCGGGGTTCGGGGCGTGGCGCGCACGCTGTCGGACAGTGCCATCCTGACTCCTTCGTCGAACGGTCCCGACATCGTCGTCGGACCCACGTCACCGTGTTGGGTCATTCTGTGCCCGGATGCCCCCTTCCTGGCAGCTTTCGAATGTCACGGCTCGATAACGAATGGAACCGCTTCCAGTTTCGGCAGCGAACCGGTTAGAGTCCCGGGAAGACGTCCACCACCATCAGCAAGGAAGCTCATCGTGACCGTTCTCGACGCCGTCGGCGTGTCCACCATCGACTGGGACAACGATCGGATCCGCCTGCGGTTCGACCATGATCCTGGAGGCCCGGTGCGGCTGGTCGAGATCGCCGACGCCCGGCAGGACGCGGCTGCGACCTCGGACACGGGCGACAGCGACGGATCGTCGAAGCCGGTCACGCAGCCGCTCGTCGAGGTGCTCTCGCCGGCGTGGGGACGGAGCAACAACAGCTACCGGTACGACGAGACCGCGCTGGGTGCGGCGCTCCGCTTCCGGTCGTCGGACACCGGGAGCCGGGGGGAGGTCCTGTGGCTCGAGATCGTGCAGGCCCACCCCGACTCCGGCCTCGTCGCGACCACCGTGTTCGAGGCGGTCCGGGGTGTCGCCGCCGTCCGGACCACCACGACCATCACCGTCGAGGCCGACAGCGACCCGCTCCCGGTGTGGGCCGTGACCTCCCTGGCGACCGGAGCCCTGGTGTCCGCGGCGCCGAACGACGTCGACCTCTGGCACGCCGACACCGCGTGGTCGGCGGAGAACCGCTGGACGAAGCGCCCGCTGCGCTCGCCGGGGCTCGTCCGCACCGACGGCAGCGCGCGCGGGGAGACGAGCCGGAACCGCCTGTCGGTCGCGAGCCTCAGCACCTGGTCCTCCGGGATCGCGAACCCCGCGGGCGCGGCGCAGAACCGGAGCACGGGCGAGACGCTCGCGTGGCAGATCGAGCACAACGGGGCGTGGACGTTCGAGCTCGGAGAGAGCCCGCACTGGGGTGCCGGGGGTGTCCCGCTGTCGGACCGGCTGCGGAGTGACGTGCCGTTCGGGCCCCCGCGCGGCGACCACTCCGAGGACGGCGCGTACGTGGCCGTGCTCGGTCCGACGGACACGCTGCACCAGTGGTCGGTCGTGCTCGACGGCACGAACCCCTTCACGACCGTGCCGGTGTCGTTCACCGTCGGACCCTCGTTCGACGACGCCTTCGGCAACCTCGCCGCGGGCCGCCGTGCCACCCGCCGCCCGCACCCGCAGGACACCGCGCTGCCCGTGGTCTTCAACGACTACATGAACACGCTCGAGGGCGACCCGACCGAGTCGAAGCTGCTGCCGCTCATCGACGCCGCGGCCGGCGTCGGCGCCGAGTACTTCTGCATCGACGCCGGGTGGTACGACGACACTGCCGGGTGGTGGGCGAGCGTGGGTGACTGGATGCCGTCGACGCTGCGGTTCCCGTCCGGACTGGCCTCCGTGCTCGACCACATCCGGACGCGCGGCATGGTCCCGGGGCTCTGGCTCGAGCCCGAGGTCGTCGGGGTGACCTCGGCAGCGGCGTCGTCGTTGCCGGACTCCGCGTTCCTCCAGCGCGGCGGTGTGCGGGTCCTTGAGCACGAGCGGTTCCTGCTCGACCTCCGCTCCCCGGACGCCCGCGCGCACCTCGACGAGACCGTCGACCGACTCGTCGGCGAGCTCGGTGTCGGGTTCTTCAAGCTCGACTACAACGTCACGCCGGGCGCCGGGACCGACCTCGACGCACCCTCGGTGGGCGCAGGACTCCTCGACCACAACCGGGCGCTGCTCGCGTGGCTGAACGGTGTCCTCGACCGGCATCCCGACCTCGTGCTCGAGAACTGCGGGTCCGGGGCCATGCGGAGCGACTTCGGCATGCTCGGCACGCTCCAGATGCAGTCGACGTCGGACCAGCAGGACCCGTTGCTCTACCCCGTGATCGCGGTCGGGGCGCTCGTGCACGTGCTCCCGGAGCAGGCCGGCAACTGGTCGTACCCGCAGCCCGACATGTCGGACGAGATGATCGTGTTCACGACCTGCACGGGGCTCGCCGGCCGGCTGTATCAGGCCGGGGTGCTCAGTGGGATGGACCAGCACCGGCTCGACCTGGTGGCAGCCGGGGTCGAGGCGCACCGGGCGACCCGGCACGCGATCGCACGCTCGACACCGCGGTTCCCGACCGGGCTGCCGTCGTACGACGACGGCTGGGTGACGGTGGCGTTCGACGCTCCCGCGACCGGGGGCGCCCCTGCCGAGACGCTCGTCATCGCGTGGCGGCAGGCGTGGGCGGACCCGACGGCCGAGCTCGCGCTGCAGCACCTGGGTGGCGCCGACGTGACGATCGAGCAGGTGTTCCCGCCCGCGGGCATCGGCGCGGACTGGCAGCTGACGCGCTCCGCCGGCGGCCTGACGATCGTGTCACCCGACGAGGCCGTCGCCGGTGCGCGGATGTACCGCCTGACGAGCGAGTAGCTCTGGCCGGCGGCTCCAGCACACCGCCCTCCGCACGGAACACCGCTCTCCTCGGCGGTGTCGTGTGCGGAGGGCGGTGTCCCGCGCGCCACGGTGAGGAGTCAGGCGCGCGGTGGCCCGGAGCTCTCGCGGGCGACGAGCACCGGCGGCAGCTCGACGTCGGTCATCGGGGGACCGGCCGTCTCCCCGAGCATCCCCGCCAGCAGGTCGAACGCCGACGACCCGAGCGACCCGAAGTCCATCCGCACGGTGCTCAGCGTGGGGGAGACTGTCGAGGACAGGGGCGCGTCGTCGAACCCGATGATGCTGACGTCCTCCGGCGCGCGGAGCCCTCGCTCGTGGAGTGCCCGGTACGCCCCCATCGCCAGGTCGTCGTTGAAGCAGAAGAGTGCCGTGACGGTCGGGTCGTCGTCGAGGAGCGCGAGCGTGGCCACGCGAGCAGCGGCTGGTTCCCACGTCGATGACCGGATCGGTGGGACGGGGATGCCCCGTGCCTCCAGTGCGGCCCGGTACCCGTAGGACCGTCCGGTGCCGGACTCGGACGGGTAGTCGACCGCGATGTGGTGCACCGTCCGGTGCCCGAGGTCCAGCAGGTGGTCCGTCGCGAGACGGCCGCCGAGCTCGTCGTCGATGTGCGCGTCCGGCAGGCCGGAGTGGTGCGTGCCGACGAGGGAGGCGGAGACCGACGGCATCGACGCCGGGAACAGCGCGAGCCCACGGCTCACCTGCTCGTCGAACTCGATCCCGATGACACCGGCGAGCGGTTGGTTCAGCAGCAGGTCGACGACCGCGCGCACGTCGGTGTCGCTCCGTGATCGCGGGCGTGCGACGGTCGCGAGCATGCCGACGGCCGCCGCGGCGTCCTCGATCCCGCGGATCGTCGATGCGAAGCCGTACTCGGTGGTGTCGCCGGTGAGGATCCCGACGAGGCGGTGCCGACCGGACGCGAGCGCCCTGGCCGTCTGGTTCGGGCGGTAGCCGAGCTCCTCGATCGCGCGGACGGTCGCTGCCCGTCGGCGCTCGCTGACCTGGCTCGAGCCGTTGAGGACCCGTGAGACCGTGCCGACGGAGACACCGGCACGACGCGCGACGTCACTGATCGCCGGTGGGCGCGCCGGTGTCGTCATCGTCGATCCTCTCCGTGCTCATCATGACCTGCCGATGCCGTCCGCGGCGTCAGCGACCCGACGGCGCCCGCCACGCCGGCTCCGGATCGACCGCCGCCGCGATCCGCCGGGCGATCACGCCGAGCTGTCGTGTCTGCGCCGTCGTCAGTGCGTCGAACACGAGCCGGTCGACGAGCGCCTCGTGTCCCGGTGCCGCCTGCGCGACCAGCTCGTGGCCGGACTCGGTCAGGACGGCCAGGGTGAAGCGGCCGTCGGACGCGTCGACCTGCCGCCTGGCCCAGCCCCGTGCCTCGAGCCGTCCGATCGCCCGGGACAGTCGGGACAGCGTGCAGCTCGCGTACCCGGCGAGGGTGCTCATGCGCAGCGTCCGGTCGGGCGCGGTGTCGAGGGCGTAGAGCACGCCGAACTCGAAGTGGGTGAGGCCACTGTCCCGCTGCAACTGTGCGTCGAGGGCGGCCGGCAGTCGCTCGAGGAGCGTCGCGAGGGACGCCCACACCTCGAGGCGGGCGGCGGCACCGGACGGTTCGGACATGACGGCAGCCTACGCCGCACGTCCGGCTGACGACTTGCCCAGGCAAGTCGGGGCCGGTAGATTGACTTGCCTGAGCAAGTCATCGATCGGGGTCGGACGACACCGGGAAGCGAGCGGCACCATGGACCTGCACCTCCGAGGCGGACGAGCGTTCATCAGCGGATCGACCCAGGGCATCGGGTTCGCGGTGGCTGCCGCGCTCGCCGGAGAGGGGATGGACGTCGTGCTGAACGGCCGCGACGCCGCTCGCCTCGACACGGCGTGCGAACGGCTCCGGGCGGACCACCCCGACGTGGCGGTCGCGGGGATCGTCGCGGACTTCGCGGACGCCGACGACGTCCGCCGGCTCCTCCGGGAACTCGACGCCCTGGGGGCGATCGACGTCCTCGTCAACAACGTCGGCGTGTTCGGACTCCGTGCGTTCGAGGACATCGACGACGACGCATGGCAGCGGTACCTCGACGTCAACCTGATGAGCGGCGTGCGACTCTCGCGGCACCTGCTCGGCGGGATGCTCGAGCGTGGTCGGGGTCGCATCGTCTTCGTCAGCAGCGAGTCCGGCGTGAACGTCCCCGCCGACATGGTGCACTACGGCGTCACCAAGGCGGCGATGCTCGCACTCGGCAACGGCCTCGCCAAGCGCACCCGCGGCACCGCCGTCACCGTCAACACGGTGCTCGGGGGACCCACCCTGTCCGACGGTGTCGCCGGGACCATCGCCGAGGTCGCTGCGGCACAGGACACCCCCGTCGAGGACATGCAGCGCGGCATCATCGGCCAGAACCGGACGACGTTGCTCGAGCGCTTCATCACGCCCGAGGAGATCGCGAACACGGTCGTCTGGCTCGCGAGCCCGTTGGCATCGGCCACGAACGGCGCCGCGGTCCGCGCCGACGGCGGCGTGCTGACCGGGATCCTCTAGTCGAGCAGGTCGGACGGGCCGAGCAGGCGGTCACGACCGCGCTCCGGACTGGAGGGACGGTGCCAGCCCGCACCGTGCCTCCCGTCCGACCCGCCGACCGCCCGCCGGGGGCGACGTGGTAGACACGATCCGCCCCCACCGGGCACCCTGTCGGCAAGGAGACCCATGACCATCGAACTCGAGCAGACACCGGCCCTCGTCGTCGTCGACCTGCAGGTCGGCGTGATGCAGTACCCGACCGCGCACCCGAAGGAGCTGGTCGTCGGGAACGCCGCCGCACTCGCCACCGCGTTCCGGGCGCACGGACTGCCCGTCGCGCTCGTCAACGTCGACGGTCGGGCGCCCGGTCGGACCGAGCGCAGCAAGACGAGCGGGGCCGCTGCGCCGCGGGCGATCGATCCGTCCGCGACCGCGATCGTGCCCGAGCTCGACCAACAGGCGACCGACATCACGGTCACGAAGCGCACGTTCGGGGCGTTCACCGGGACGGACCTCGACGTGCAGCTCCGGGCGGCAGGCGCGACGCAGGTCGTCGTGGTCGGCATCGCGACCTCCTCGGGGGTGGAGTCCACCGCCCGGGCCGCGCACGAGCTCGGGTACCACGTGGCGCTCGTCACCGACGCGATGAGCGACAGTGCCGAGGCCCACGAGGCATCGGTCACGCTGCAGTTCCCGAAGATCGGCGAGGTCGGGACGACGGCCGACGTGCTCGCGCTGCTCGACGCCCGGTAGGCCCGCACCACGACGGGCCTGCCGAGTGTGTCGGCAGGGCCCGTCCTGGCATGCGGCGTCAGTGCCCGCGGACCTGGTGGATCGCGCCGGCTGCGACGTCCTGCTCGAGCTGCTCGAGGGTGCGGCCGCGGGTCTCGGGCACGGCCCGCCAGACGAACCACAGGGCGAGTGCGTTCAGGACCGCGAACCCGAAGAACGAGCCGGTGATGCCGAGGGTGGCGAGGACCGACGGGAACGACAGTCCGAGCAGCGCGTTGGCGATCCAGAGGCAGAAGACCGAGACGCCCATGCCGAACGCGCGCATCCGGAGCGGGAAGATCTCGGACAGCGTCACCCAGACGGCCACGCTGAGGAACGTCTGCATCGAGCCGACGAACAGGACCACCAGGAACAGGATGACCCACGGTCGGGCCGGGTCGCCCTCCGGGAGCGCGAGCGAGCCGATGCCGATGAGCAGGTGCGAGACGGTGGTCAGGGTGAACCCGGTGACGAACGTCCGGCGGCGGCTGCAGCGGTCGATCATGCGGAGCGCGATGACCGCCCCGATGACGGCGATCACGCCGGGCCCGACGTTCGCGATGAGTGCGGCGCTCGCCGAGAACCCGGACTCGGTGAGGACGATCTGCCCGTAGTACATGATCGCGTTGATCCCGGTCAGCTGCTGGGCGACACCGAGGCCGATGCCGACGAGCAGGATCCGGACGAGCCACCGGTTCCGGAGGATCTCGGTCCACGTGGAACTGCCCGGGCCGACCGCCCCGCCGGTGGCCTCGACCACCTGCGCGACCTCGGCCTCCGCGCGTTCCGGGGAGCGGATGCTGTGGAGGACGGCGACCGCTTCGGCGACCCGGCCCTCGACGACCAGCCAGCGCGGCGACTCGGGCATCCGGACCATGCCGACGAACAGGGCAATCGCGGGGAGCGCCTCGACCGCGAGCATGATGCGCCAGACGCCGACGATGTCGCCCCAGACACTCCCGATGACCGCGTTGACGACGAACGCCGCGAGCTGTCCCGCCACGATCGCGAGCTCGTTTCGGCCGGCGATCGAGCCACGGACCTCGAACGGTGCGAGCTCTGCGAGGTACACGGGCACGATCGTCGAGGCCCCGCCGACCGCGAGGCCGAGGACCGCGCGACCGACCACCATCCAACCGAAGGTCGGCGCGGCGACGCAGACGACGGTGCCGACGAGGAACAGCACCGCCATGAGCATGATCGACCAGCGCCGACCCCGGACGTCCGAGAGCCGGCCGCCCGCGACGGCGCCGACCGCGGCGCCGAAGAGCAGTGCGCTCGTCACCCATCCCTCGGTGACCGCGGTCAGGTGGAGCTCGTCCGCCATCGGGCTGATGGCGCCGTTGACGACGGAGGTGTCGTACCCGAAGAGGAGTCCACCGAACGTCGCGACGAGGGCGACGACACCGAGACGCTTCCGGTGCGGGCCGTCGGTGAGCGGGGGCAGCGTGGTCGGCCCGGCGGGGTCGACGTCCGTGGTGGTCACGAGGTCTCCCGCGTGCTGACGTGCTGACGCATGGGAGATGTCACCGTCCAAGCCTGCCAGGCCGGGGGAGCCGCCCGCGCCCCGACGGTGCACTACGCTTCGCGAGGCGAGGCGAGGCGAGGCGAGGCGCGGTGCGGTGCCGCGGCGACCGACGAGAGGTGTGCGTGTGATCCTGGAACTCGACCCCGACGGCAGGACGCTCTCCGGGGACCTCGACGAGGGTCGGTCCGTGGCCGGCGGGATGCTGTTCCCCCCGGGTGACGTCACCATCCGACACGGGCTCGGTGCGACGCTCTTCCACCGACAGGGCTGGACGTCCTGGTCGCCGACGGGGTGGTCACCACTCGACGAGAGCCCGATGCGCATCCACGGCGACCCCCGCCGGACGATCACGGCCGACGACGCGGCGCTCGACCAGCCGGACCACCACGAGGGCAGCGGCCTCGGCGCACTCGACCTCGGCGACGGACGGGTGCTCCTGCTCGGGGCGCTCGGTCTCGGCAGCCCGCGGGTCCGCGCCACGGACACCGAGCTGACGGGCCGGAGCGACGCCGACGGTGACGAGTGGTTCGTCGCGATCGGACCCGAGGACACGGTGTTCAGCGCCTACGCCGAGCTCCTTCGCGAGCGGCTGGGGAGGCCGACCGCACCGCGCGTGAGCACCCTCTGGTGCAGCTGGTACTCGTTCTTCGAGGACGTCGACGAACGTCGCTTCCTGGAGGCCGTGACGGACCTCGGCGACCTGCCGTTCGACGTCGTGCAGCTCGACGACGGCTGGGAGCGCATGGTGGGGGACTGGGTGCCGAACGCCGGGTTCCCGTCCGGCATGGCGGAGGTCGCCGCGCGGGTGCACGCACGCGGTTCCCGCCCGGGACTCTGGTTGGCGCCCTTCATCTGCCTGCCCGGTTCCGTCGTCGCCACCGAGCACCCCGACTGGCTCGTCCAGGACCCGGCCGGCGGTCCGCTCGAAGCCGGGTGGAACTGGGACACCCACTACCACGCGCTCGACACCACCCTGCCGGCGGTGCAGGAGCATCTCGACGAGGTGTTCCGCCGCGTCGCCGACTGGGGGTTCCGGTACCTCAAGCTCGACTTCCTCTCCGCGGCGGCGATGGTCGGTGTCCGCTCGGAGGACATCCCGCGGGAGCGCGTCTACCGCGATGCCGTGCAGCGCATCCGCGCCGTCGTCGGCCCCGACGTGTACCTGCTCGGGTGCGGTGCACCGGTCCTGCCGTCCGTCGGCGTGTTCGACGGACTCCGCGTCGGTCCGGACACCGCCGCAGAGTGGTTCCTGCCGGGCAGCGTCGAGGACCCGAGCTACGAGGGCGGGTTGAACGCGCTGAGTGCCGCCGTCGAGCGGATGTGGATGTCGTCGCTGTTCCAGGTGGACCCGGACGTCGTGTCGTTCCGGTCCGGGGACGCCGCCACGACGCCGGCGCAGCGCGCCCTGATCCGCGACGTCGCCTCCGTCGCCGGGTTCCGCTCGACGTCGGACCCGGTCGCCTGGCTCGCCGACGACGAACGAGACGGACTGGAGGCGTTCCTCCGGTCCGCCCCGTCGGTGCGGCGGACCGGGCGGTACCGGTACGAGCTCGACGGCCGAGCCGTCGACTTCGGACCGGTGATGCAGGAGGTGCGTCGCGGTCGCGAGCACCTGGCCTGATCGACCGGCCACCGAGCATGACGCGGCGGTCGCCGATCCCGGCGGCGGTCCCGGTACCCTGGGCGGATCGCCGTCGTGGTGCACGAGGGCGGTCCACGGGGGACGGGGAACGACATGACGACGAGTGATCAGCACGGCGAGGCCGCGGTGGGCGGGGCCGGGACCGGACCTGCGACCGACGATCCCGTCGTCGTCAGCGATCCGCGGTCTCGGGAACGACGCGCACCGTGGCACGTCGACGATCCGTTCGAGCAGCTGCAGTGGGTCGTCCGCATCATCGCCACCGGTGGACTGATGGTGCCGGCCACGGCGTTCGTGCTGCTGTTCGTGTTCCGGATCCTGCCTGACGTCGGCGCGGCCGAACCAGCCGGCGTGGCACGCGGGTGGATGCAGGGTTCCGGCTTCTACACCGTCTCGTGGCTCGTCGCGCTCGTCACGGCGATCGCGACGGCCGTCGTCTGCCCGCTGCTCTGGGTGCTCGCGGTCCTGGTCTTCCCTCGGACGCTGCCGGGTGTGCCGTCGGCCGGCGCACGGTGGATCGCCCGTGGTGCCGCCGTGGTCCTGACGGTCCTGGTCATCGTCTGGGCGACGCTCGGCACCCTGCACTGACGCCGTCGGTGCCCGTGCCGGTGGCGGAGCTGGCGCTGACGAATGTCGGTACCGGCGCTGGTGCCGGTGTCGGCGGGGACCGGCCCGGTCAGGACGCCGGTGTCGGCGGCACCGTCGGGGTGCCCTGCTCGGAGTCGAACGCGTAGCAGGCGCTGTACACCTGGATGATCGCTGCCGACTCGTCGGCGTTGAACGCGGCGTACCGGTTCGATGGGCCCGTCCCGACGACCTCGGTGTCGCGACGGACTTCGGCGTCGAACCCGCGGGCGTCGAGCACGGCGTGGAACGCGGTCGCGGCAGCGGAGGGGTCGGTGGTGCCGTCACCCCGGACCTCACGCGTGATCTGCACGCCCGCTGCGCCGTCCGGGGTCGTGCACGTCCGGAACCGCTTGACCTGCGGGTCGGCCCACGCGCTCGGGACTGCGGACTCGAGCGCGGCGATGAGGGCGAGCTGCTCGTCGTTCGCGGTCTCGGCGGTCATCGCCACACCGTCGGAGGACTGCGGGCTGGAACTGTCTGACATCGTGCTCCCGGGGGTCGTTGGGTCGTTGTTCCGGGCGGGGCCTTCTTGGATCGCTGCGCAGCCGGCGATGCCGACGACGGCGATCGCGCCAGCGAGGACGGCGAACAGGGCCGTCCGGCGCGTGCTCCTAGCCGTCATAGTCCGTCCGTTCGATCTCGTCGCCGCGCCCGGTCGTGATCAGCCCCACGCTGTCGAGGGAGTGGCTGCCGGGAGAGAGGTAGCCGTCGCCCGCGCTGTCCCACGAACCGTCGGCGCCGAGCGTACCCGGGTTAGAGTCGTGGCTGTGGCTCCCTGCGAGGTCGCCGTCCGGCCCGACGTCGAAGAGCTTCGTACCGAACGCGGCCGTGGGCTTCGTCTGGTGCTGCGAACCGGTCCACCAGGAACGGCCGATGTCCGCGATCGAGTCACCGTGCGCCTCCGCGGAGTACATCTCGCCCTTCGGGACCTCGAGGTCGCTCCGGTGGTCGACGGCGAGCCCGGCGGACGCGAGCGTGACGAAGCGGTCGACGGGAGCGGTCTGGAGCGCGACCGAGGAGACGGTGGTGCCGTAGGAGTGACCGACGAGGTTCAGCGTCGGGTCGGTCCCACGGGTGGCCCGGAGTCCGCCGAACTCCCCGGCGAGGTACGTGCCGCCCTTCTCCGCCTGGGCGACCGACGGTTCGGTCAGCTCCGACGGAGCGTCGTACCCGATCCAGGCGACGACCGCATGCGTGCGGTGGAGGTCCATCCGGTCCTGCTCGTCGGCGAGTGCCGATGCGGAGTTCACCCACTGGGGCACCGCGTCCGACCCTGCTGTCCATGACTTGATGCCGGGCACGAGGTAGGTGACGTCGTCGGCGGTGTCGAGGTCGCCGACCGAGAACGCTGCGCGGGGGACGGCCCGCGGGTCGAGCGTGGTGATCTGCAGCGTCGTGCCGGTGCTGTCGGCGAGGCGCATCTGCTGTCGGATCTTGCTGACGGTGCGATCGAGGTCGGTGTCGTCCCCGGACGCCCGGTACTCCGTCACGAAGGTGCGGTTCGCGAGGTCCCGGGCGGAGTAGAAGACGCCCTGGAGGTTCCCCACGAGCACCGGGACACCCGTCGCGAGGGCGATCTGGGCCGCGGACAGGTCGTGCGGGTCGTTCCCGAGCGTGCGCCACCATCGATCGACGGCGGCGGGGTCCGGCGGTTGATCGATGAACCCCTCGTACTGGTCGGGATGCGCCGCCCGCCACTGTTCGAGCTCGGGCTTCGACATCGTCGCGAGGTCGGCGAGCAGACGGATCTGGCGGTCGGAGATGCTCTGGTCGAACGCGGCCCCGGCGCTCCCGACGTCGAAGCCGTACTGCGCCGGACCGAGGGGTGCCCGACCGGGGAAGAGCCCGTCCGTCGAGTCCGTGTTGCGGAGCTTGCCGAGTGCGTCGACGCAGTCCTCGCGCGCGGACTGCCAGTCGCGTCGGAGGCGCGCGATGCGGTCTGCGAGATCGCCGTTCCGGGACACGAGTCCGCTGTCGTCGGTCCAGGACACCGGTTCGGCATCAGGGTCGGACGCGGCCTCCGACTCTGCCGCGGTGGCGCTCGCCCGGAACGCCGCGATGTCCTCGACGAGCAGTTGGCGGCGCTGCTGGAGGACGTTCGTCACGCTCGCGAAGCCCGCGAGTGCGGTGGCTGCCCCCTCGGTGTCGGTCGCGAGGGAGGTGGCCGCGTCGGCGGGTCGAGCCATCGCGATGGACAGCTCGTCGAGCACGCCCGGTGACTCGAGGACGTACGGGATGGTCGTCGACCAGTTCCATGAGATCTGCTCGGCCGACTGCGTCACGGTGCGACCCGCGGCGCGGATGCTCGACGCCGCACCATCGAGTGCCGTCGTGTCCACCTCGATCCTGGGCACGTCGGCGACCGACACTGCACCGTGGACGGTCGCGCTCATCCCCGGTCTCCGCGGACGCTCGGCGGCACCGGGTCCGCTGCAGCACGGGCGGCGTTCTCCGCCATCTCCTCGTCACCGACGACGAAGGCCGCCGTGGCGGACGCGGCTGCCTGGAGGACGGCACCGATGTGCGCCTCGATACGTCCGGTGGAGGCGTCGTGCCGGGTGACGCCGCCCCGTGTCCCTGGTCGACACTGTAGTGGCCGGACTGCCCGGAGGCAGGTCGACGTCAACGTTCGAGCACCGGTCCAGGGCTGTGACGACCCGCAGGTTGTGCCCGGGTGCCGGGGGACAGAACCCAGTCCGTGACCAATACGTTATCTTCTTGTGTCGCTCCCGGAGTGGCACCCGGCCCGGTCCCGAGGGCCATCGCGCAGGCGGAAGGAACGACATGGCAGGACGACACTCGCTCCCCGAGGAGACGCGCCGCGGCCGTCGGTCCAACGGGAACGCAGAGCGTCCTGACGACCAGACAGCCACCCCGCCACGCGGACGACGAGCAGCCACGCCGGTCGTCCCAGCACCCGTCGTTCCCGCGCCGGTCGCCCCCGCACCCGTGGTCCCCGCGCCCGTCGTCCTCCCGGTCGAGGACGAGCATCCCCGCGGCAGCGCCGCCCGCGCCGTCGAGACGCAACGGAGCGTTGCCAGGCCGAACCGTGCCTCCCGTCCGGTCGTCACCGGCCACCCGCGCGCCGTGACCCGCGCGCCCCTGCCGCGCCCCCTCGTCTCGCGCGTCGACACGGCCCGCCCGGATGCCGGACACGTCCGCCGTACCGCGCGTGCGCAGCGGCTCGCACTCATCGTCGCGCCGGTGATCGCGATGACGTCCTGCGTCACCTTCGCGATGCCCGCGAACGCCGCGACCATCGCCGGCACCTCCGCGGCGACGGCGTCGAGCTCGGTCGCTCCGGCGACGGCTCCGCACCGGAACCAGACCTTCACGGTGTCCAAGGACGTCCAGGTCCCGGTCGTCGACAACGGGACCACGACGGTGGTGTCCTACCCGGCCGTCGTCGTGAGCGGCGGCGCCTCGGAGTCCGATGCGGAGTCTGCCATCGGCACCGTCCTCTCAGCGGGCGGTCAGCGTGCTCAGGTCGTCCAGACCGCCCTGGCGTACCTCGGCGACCGGTACGTGGAGGGCGGATCGTCCCACTCCGGCATCGACTGCTCGGGGCTGACGATGGTCGCCTACGCCTCGGTCGGGATCCCGCTCGTGCACTACGTACCGACGCAGGACGCCGCAGCGACGACGATCCCGGAGAGCGAGGCGCAGCCCGGTGACCTCGTCGTGTACGACAACGAGGACCACGTCGGGCTGTTCCTCGGCGACGGCCTCGTGCTGCAGGCACCGCACCCCGGTGAGCCGGTCGACATCATCCCGATGTTCTCGGCCGCGCACCACTTCGCCCGGGTGCTGCCGGCCTCCTGAGCCGTCGGGCACGGCCCCCGTCCGGGGGTGGAGACCGGTTCTGACCCCGTTCGGGTGGGGCCCGGACTGGGGGGCGCGTCGATACCTCGACGGTCGAGACACTTGCAGGACGATCAGGACACGCCCCCGAACCGTGGGCAGCTGATGTTCGACCCCTGGAGTCACCGCCCACATGCATGCCCTCACCGGATGGCGTTCCCTCGCCACGCGCCGCCTCGTCATCGCGATCGCCTTCGGCCTCGTGGTCCTCCTCGGAGCGACCTTCGCGATCCAGTTCGTCGCCACCTCGACTGCGCGCGCCGCGACGGCGCTGCTCTGCGACCAGAACACGCTCTACGGCGTCGACACGAACGGCAAGCTCGAGTCGATCGACGCCTCGAACGGCACCGTCACCTCCGTCGGCTCGATGAGCCCGGCGACGAACGGCCTCGGCATCAGCGCGGACGGCGGGTTCGCGTACGGGTTCCAGAGCGGGGCGAACGCGATCGCGGTGTACAACGCCACGGCGAACACCACCGCCACGGTCGCGGCAGCCGACCCGGCCGGCACGAACCAGACGGTCATCCGCGGTGCGGTCAACCCGGTGAACGGCTTCTACTACTACGCGTCGAACAACGTGACCACCGCGGACAAGACCGGGTCGACGATCCGCCTCGGTGCGTACGACCCGAAGACGGGCACGAAGTACGGCCAGGTCGGCACCATCACCGGCATGCCGGTCACGACCGGCACCACCGGGAACGGCGACCTGTCGTTCAGCACGAGCGGCACCCTGTTCCTGGCGGTCGGCAACCAGATCCGCCGCGTCGACACGGTCCCCGCCGTCTCGGGCACCCCGTCGCTGCCGTCGTCGCTCGTCGCCACGCTCAACCCGGACGCGAACGGCACCGCCGTGAACAGCCCCGGCATCGCGTTCACCACCGACGGGTACCTCTACGTCACGAACACCGCGACCGCCCCCGTGTCGCTCATCAAGATCAACCCCGCGACCGGTGAGCAGGTCGCCAAGACCGCCCTCAGCGACACCGCGTACGCCCCGCTCGACCTCGCGACCTGCAACTACCCGGACACCGCTGCGACGCAGGTGGACGTGGCGCAGCGCTGGTCGACGACGGACCAGTTCCAGGTCTCGCTCGCCTCGACCTCGCCGGACACCACCCAGAACGTCTCGAACATCACGACCGGCAAGGCCAACGGCATCCAGGCGGAGCGGGCCGGCTCGGTCCTCGCACTCCCGGGTCGCCAGTACGCGATCACCCAGGGCCCTGGGAACAAGACGACGGCGCTCGACCACTACTCGACGACCTGGTCCTGCACGAACGCGAACGACCCGGCCAAGAAGGTCATCGCGCACGGCGACGGCAACTCCGGTGCCTTCACCTTCCCGGCGGCCGAGACCGGCCAGAACGCCGGTACCGACGTCGTCTGCACGTTCACGAACGCGCTCGTCGCCGTGCACTCCGGTGCGAAGGACGACACCGGTTCGACCACCGCGAACATCGAGCTCGACGTCGCCGCGCCGGGTGTCCTCAAGAACGACGACGGCACCGAGCTGTCGGCCGCTCTGAAGACCCCGCCGACGAACGGCTCGGTCACCGTGAACGCGGACGGCTCCTACGCCTACAAGCCGGGCAAGGACTTCTCCGGCACCGACTCCTTCACCTACACCGCCACGGACTCGTCCGACCAGCCGACCCAGTCGACGACCGCGACCGTGACGATCACCGTCGCGCCGACCACGACGAACGACACCGGGACCACCCCTGCGGACACGACGCTGACGAGCTCCGCATCGGTGCTCGCGAACGACCACGGCTCGAACACCACCGCCGCGCTCGACCTGCAGGCCACGCACGGCGCCGTGACGCTCGCCGCCGACGGGACCTACACGTACGTCCCGTCGACCGGGTACTCCGGGCCGGACTCCTTCACCTACGTCCTGAAGGACGGCAGCGGGCAGACCGCACCGGCACGGGTCGACATCACGGTCACGCCGACGGCGAAGCCCGACACCGTCAAGACCACGCCGGGCGCCACCGTCACGGTCCCCGCGAAGGACGCGGCCGGCACCCCGACCGGCGTGCTCGCGAACGACACCGGCTCCGACCTGACCGCGGTCGTCGCCACCCAGCCCTCGCACGGCTCGCTCACGCTGCAGCCCGACGGCGGCTACACCTACGCGCCGGACGCCGGCTACGCGGGGCAGGACTCCTTCACGTACACGGCGAAGGACGGCAGCGGACAGTCGACCGCCCCCACCACGGTCACCATCACCGTCGGGGTGGCCGCCACGCCGGACACCGTCGACGTGCTCGCGGGCGTCACGACCACCGTCGACCGCGACCACGGCGTGCTCGCGAACGACCGGGGCCAGGACCTCACCGCCACCGTGGCCCAGAAGCCGACCCGGGGCGACCTCGACCTGAACACCGACGGATCGTTCTCCTACACGCCGACCGACCCGCAGTTCTCCGGCAAGGACTCGTTCACCTACACGGCGACCGACAAGGCCGGGCAGACCGACACCGCGACCGTCACGATCACCGTCCTGCCGAACGCCGTGGCGGACACCGCCTCGGTCGTGGCCGGGTCGAGCACCACGGGCAACGTGCTCGGCAACGACCACGGCACCGCGATCCTCGTCACCCCGCCGAGCGGCTCGACGAACGGCGCGACCTCCAGTCCGTCGCACGGCACGCTCGACCTGCAGGGCAACGGCAGCTACACCTACACGCCGACCGACGCGTTCTCCGGACCGGACCAGTTCACGTACACGATCACTGATTCGTCCGGGAACACCTCGACCGCGACCGTCGCGATCACCGTCACGCCGGCCGCTGGTGACGACACGATCATGACCGCGGTCGGGACTGCTGGCAGCACAGACCTGCTCGCCAACGACCACGGCTCCGACCTCACGATCATCGAGCACACGGTGCCGAAGCACGGGGACCTGACGATCGGCACCGACGGCGCCGCGACGTTCACCCCGGACGACGGCTTCTCGGGCAAGACCTCGTTCACCTACACGGTGCGGGACACCGCCGGCCAGACCACGACCGCCACCGTGCGGATCGTCGTCGGGGTCGTCGCGAAGCCGGACTCCGGCACCACGACGGCGAACACCACGCTGACGGTCGACACCGCGCGCGGCGTCCTGTCGAACGACCAGGGCTCGACCCTGACGGCCGCTGTCGTCACGGGCCCGAAGCACGGCGACGTCACGCTGAAGGGCGACGGCTCGTACGTCTACACGCCGCTCGACGGGTACTCCGGGCCGGACTCGTTCACGTACTCCGCCACCGACCCCGACGGCGTCAGCGCCACCACGACGGTGTCGCTGTCGGTGACCCCGACGGCGAAGAGCCCGAGCATCAGCATCGCGGACGGCTCGTCGAAGAGCGGCAACCTGCTCGACGGGTCCGCCGGTGACTCGCTGACCACCACGGTCGGCACCGGACCGGGCCACGGCAGCCTCGAGCTCGGCACCGACGGCACGTACACGTACACGCCGACCGACGGGTACTCCGGCCCGGACACGTTCACCGTCACGGTGACCGATCGCTCCGGCCAGACCACGACCATCACGGTCACGGTCACGGTCCAGCCTGCGGCCGCACCGCACGCGTACGCCACGATGTCCGGAACCGACCTGTCGGTCCCGGCCCCGGGCCTCCTGACCGATTCGCACGGTGACTCCGTCACCGTGACCAGCGCGACCAAGCCGGGCCACGGCACGGTCACCACCGCACCGAACGGATCGTTCACGTACTCACCGGACGACCGGTTCTCCGGGACGGACACCTTCGGGTACACGGTCACGGACCGCACCGGGCAGACCGCGACGGCCACCGTCACGGTCACCGTCGGCATCGTCACGCAGCCGGACGCCCTGTCCGCGACGACGGACACCACCTCCGTGGTGCCGGTCGGCACGGGCGTGCTCGCGAACGACCGCGGCGCCTCACTGACCACGACCGTCGCGACCGGACCGAAGCACGGCGACCTCGCCCTCGCGAAGGACGGCTCGTACACGTACACGCCGGACGCCGGGTACTCCGGCCCGGACTCGTTCACCTACACGGCGACCGACGGCACCGCCTCGAAGACGGACACCGTGACCATCACGGTGCTGCCGAAGGCGGTCGGTGACACCGCGACCGTCGCGTCCGGGCACACGCTCGACATCGACGCGCCCGCCGTGCTCGCGAACGACGACGGCACCGGGATCTCGGTCCGGTCGGTCACGAAGCCCGGACACGGTGACGCCAGCGTCGCGCCGGACGGCACCCTGCAGTACGTGTCGACCAGCGGGTTCTCCGGCACCGACACGTTCACCTACACGATCGTCGACAAGACCGGCGGCACCGCCACCGCGACCGTCACGATCACCGTCACCCCGCGTGCCGTGCACGACGAGGTCGGCGTCCCGGCAGGGTCCACGCTCACGACGACGGCAGCGACCGGTGTCCTCGCCAACGACCTCGGCGTCGGCCTCACGGTCACTGCCCACACCGAGCCGACCCACGGTGCGCTCACCATCCAGACGGACGGCTCGTACACGTACACGCCGGTCGACGGGTTCTCCGGCACCGACACGTTCAGCTACACGCTCACCGACGGGGCCGGCCAGACCTCGACGACGACCGTGTTCGTGATCGTCGGCGCCGCAGCGACCGCGGACGCCGGGGTCACCACGGCCGACACGGTACTGACCGTCGGGCCGGAGGGGTCCGTACTCCGCAACGACAAGGGCACCGGGCTCGTCGCGACGATCGACCTCGCGCCGATGCACGGCGGCGTGGTGCTCCACCCGGACGGTACCTACGTCTACACGCCGGTCGACGGGTACTCGGGCCGTGACCGGTTCACGTACACCGCGAAGGACACCAACGGGACCACCAGCACCGGCATCGTGACGATCACGGTGCTCCCGAAGGCCGTCGACGACCGGATCATGACCTCCGCCGGCAAGGCCGTCACGGTGGCCGCCCCCGGGCCGCTGACGAACGACGTCGGGCGGGGCCTCAAGGTGGCGACGGTCGGGCGCGGCACGGGCACCGGCTCGCCCACCGGCTCCGTCACCCTGTCGGACCCCGCGCACGGCACCGCGACGATCACGCCGAACGGCACGCTCGTCTACACCCCGGCCAAGGGCTTCTCCGGCAACGACCAGTTCACCTACACGATCACCGACGTCATCGGCAGCACCGCCACCGCGACGGTGTACGTCGGGGTCAAGCCCGTCGCCAAGAACGACACGTACTCCGCGATCGGCGGCCAGCCGCTCAAGGTGTCCGTCGGCAAGGGCGTCACGGGTGACGACGACGGCACGGACCTCCGGGTCGCGCTGACGACGCAGGCGCAGCACGGCACCGTGACGCTCGCAGCCGACGGCTCGTTCGTCTACACGCCGAACAAGGGCTACTCGGGACCCGACTCGTTCGAGTACACCGCCACCGACGGCGCGGGACGCACCACCTCCGCCACCGTGAACCTCGTCGTCGCGGCAGCCGCGACCGCCGCGGACGACTCGGTGAACGGCGTGTTCGGACAGCCCGCCACGATCGACGTGCTCGCGAATGACGTGCCGACCCAGCAGGCGCTGTTCCTGCCGGGATCGATCGTCCTGGTGAACCCGAACGGCGGCGGGCTCGCGACGAGCGTCACCGTCAACGGACAGGGCACCTGGACGGTCGTCGACGGCACGGTGCGCTTCGAGCCGGCGACCGGGTTCACCGGGGCGGCGTCGATCGACTACCGGGTGACGGACGGTGACGGTGTGACCGTCTCCGCCACGATCACGGTCACGTACCCGACGCAGGCCGCGCACGTCGGTGGTGTGCTCGCCTACACCGGTGGGGCATCGCTCCTCTGGCTGGCACTGGTCGCGCTGGCGGTCATCGGGCTCGGCGTCGTGATCCGGCGTCGCCGGAACGACGGCGAGGCAGAGCCGGGGCCGCGCCGGAGCTGACCCTGCCGCCCGGCATCCGCAAAACACCAACTTGGCCGCTTCTCGCAGAGGAACATCTCTGCGAGAAGCGGCCAAGTTTGCGTTTCGCGGGACTTCGACGACGGGTCACGGGTCGGCCTGGAGGGACGGTGCGCGTCGACGAGACCCGTCCGGTTCTGCGTTCGGTAGCGTTGGTGCAGGTCGATCGACGGCTGTGCTGCCGTGCGACCGGAAGGGGCTACCGTGTCGACGATCGTCGCCCTGCTGCTCATCGGGGCCGCGTTCACAGTGCTCGGGCTCGTCCCCTACCTCGGACTCTGGCGGTCGTGGGCAGAGACCACGCGGCCGAACATCATCTTCCCGTGGCTGTACCTCGGGGTCGCGGCGATCTGCGGCGGGGTGTTCGGCGCGCTGGCGGACACGGCGCTCGCCGGGTTCGCAGTGATCGTGCTGCTCGTCGGCATCCTCGCGGGCGCGGTGTTCGTCGGGACGATCATCATCGGGATGCCGCGGTGGATGCTGCCGCGGTGGTACCGGGTCATCCGCGGGCGCTGAGTGCTTTCAGGCTGGTTCCGGCGTTGCCTCGACCCCGAACTCGACGAGGACCGCGGGGACCGTCGTCCCGAGCAGCTCGGCCGATCGGGCGTACTTGTCCAGCAGGCGTGTGCGCGTCCCCGCGTCGAGTCGTGCAAGCCGTGTGGGGTCGGCGTTGTGGCTGAGGTCGGCCCGCTTCACGCGGAGCGCGAGGCCCGACGGCTCCGCGAGCACCCTGGCCATCGATGCCTCGAGTGACTCGCCCGCGCGCTTCGTGACGGCATCGACCGCCGTCACGACGATCTCCTCGAACCCCTCGGCCCGCAGGTCGTCAAGGGTGCACGGAGTGTCCTCGACGACGTCGTGCAGGAGTCCGACGATCTGCTCGTTCGTCGTCGTGAGCCGACGTGCGACCTCTCGCGGATGCTCGAAGTACGGCGCGCCGGTCTTGTCGAGCTGGCCGTCGTGGAGGCGTCGGGCGAGGTCGAGTGCCTCGCGGACGCTCGGCGGCCCGGGGCGTGCCGCCTCGACGGGGTCGACGTCCCACGGGGTCCCGGCCGGGAGTTCTTCGAACGGGATCTCGTGGAGGTCGCTGTCGCCGGTGATGAGCCACCAGTGCGGATCGGCCTTGTACGTCCCGGGGCCCGTGCCGACCTCGCGCCAGACGCCTCGGTCGAGCCAGTGCTGCTCGATGGCGAGGCCGACGACGCGGTAGTGCTGGAGGCTCCTCGCGGCGCCGTCGCGCCGGAAGAAGCGGGGTGCGGGGTCTGACATGGAGCGCCTCCTGGCTCCAGCGTGCCACGGGAGACGTGCTTCAGCGCTCCGCGTACTCCAGTTGCCGCTCGCTGAACGCCGGGCGCATGCGCTCCTGTTGCGACGTCGGGATGTCGAGTGCGGTCGCGACCGACGGCCACTGGCGCACCTCCGCCGCGACGCCCCGCACGATGTCACGCGCCGTGTCACCCGTGAGTCGGAAGGCGTCTGCGACACGAACGAGGTTCCGCACATCGCGGTCACGGGGGTCGTCGTCGTCGTTGACGGGGCGGGCAGTCACCGATCCGCGCCGCGGTGACGGATTCACATCGAAGACCGGTGACAGTCTCCATCCGGCCGGCGTCCGGAGGAATCCGTGGTTGCGCCAGTGATCATCGACGTTGTTCACGAGGATCGTGAGGGCGATCCTGGTGAACATCTCGCGGAGGTCGACGCGGGGCGTGCAGCTGATCGTGTCGATCGTGTCCGAGAACTGCTCGTATGTGACCCGTGAGTTGTCGTACCGGCCGACCTCGAGTGCGGATGCAGCCGAGATGTACCCGATGCGTCCGACCCCTGCGTCTCGGTCGAAGCGGTCGACGACGAGTACCGACCGGTCGCCCGACACCGAGCGGTGCGTCCATCTCGGTGTGACGATCCCGACGTTGCTGGCGAGCGTCAGTGCGACGCCCTCCCACGCCTCGACGTCGATCGTGCCGTCTTTCGAATGCGGGAGCTTCGCAAGCGCGAGCGCGCCTCGTCCGGTGAGGACGTTCGCTTTCGGCCGAGCACCTCCCGGTGACGTCGCGACGTCGTTGAGGTAGGCGACGTCCTCCGCGCTCGCCTCGTCGGCCTCGTACCGTCCAGCGACTGCGAGGATGCGTTCGAGGTCGTGGAGGTTCGCGACGCCGTCGTCTGCTGAGAGCCAGCCCCCACCCGCGGTGGAGCGGAGACGGAGCGCGCCTGCTCGGGTGAAGTCGGACACACCCGTGAGGAAGTCGAACTCGCCGATGCGCCCGGGCAGCGTCTGGTCGTGCTGACGCAGCGCTGCGTGGTTCGCCTCGATGATCGTCTGACCCCATTCGTCCGGCGCCGCATCGGCGAAGGCCCCGAACAACGTCCGGTTCTCTGCCGCGTACTGGCGACCTGACGAGAGCGGGAGATCGGGCGAGAGCGGGTACCTGTCGACTCGGGCGAGGAACGTCGAGTCGTACTCGAACGCACTCGACGCGAGGTTCCGCGCGCCCTGGAACGATGCGCTGAGGACGCCGACCTGAACGGGCTCATCCTCGAGGCCGTCGACCCAGACCTCGACCGATGTCGCGGGGATCACAGCGACCCGCCAGCACCGAGGATCTCGTCGATACGGACCCGTGCTGCGTCGTTGCGGTACGGGTCCGTCGACTCGATGACGCGGTCGACGACGCCGAGCGCGGTCAGGATCGCGAGGAGCGAGTCGACCCGAGCTGACGTGACGCCGGTCTCGATGTTCCGCAACGTGACGCGTGAGACTGCGGCACGCTCCGCGAGTTCAGACGCCGACATCCCGTTCACGCGACGCCATCGCCGTATGTTCTCCCCGAGCTCCTCCTGCAGACGTTGCCGACGGGGAGAACGTCGCTGCACCATGATGGCTCCTCTGGTCGAAATTCATACCAGGGTAGCGTTTTTTGATCGCTTTTCGATACAAATTCCATGAACTGCTCCAGCGGCCCTGTCGCGGACGTTCCACGGGACAAGCGGCTTTCGGCGCTGTGGTCGGCCGTGAGCATTCCGACGCCAGAGTCAGAGCCGCCCTACGGGCTCGGGAGGATGCCGAGCTCCAGGGCACGGGTGACCGCACGGGTCCGGTCGTTCACCCCGAGCTTCTCGAAGACGTGCCCGAGGTGCGTCTTGACCGTCGTCTCGCTGAGGTAGAGCTCGCGGCCGATCGCGGGGTTGCTGTTGCCCTGCGCGACGAGGGCGAGCACCTGCCGCTCCCGCGCCGACAACCGCGGGGCACCCACCACATCCGCGCCAGGGGGAGACCCGGTCGCCCGCCGCACCAGCGCCGCGGCTGCCGACGGCGCGAGGGCCGTCTCGCCCCGTGCCGTGGCACGGACACCCGCGAGGATCTCCGACTCCGGGGCCGCCTTCAGCAGGTAGCCCGTGGCACCGGCCTCGATCGCGGCGAGGATCGCCCCGTCGGACTCGTACGTGGTGAGGATGAGCACGCGGATCTGCGGGGCCTTGGCGAGGATCCGTGCCGTCGCCGCATCGCCGTCGAGGCCCGGCATCCGCAGGTCCATGAGCACGACGTCGGGCAGCTCGGCCAGCGCGGTGGACACCGCGCCGGGGCCGTCCGACGCCTGGCCCACCACCTCGACGTCGTCGGCGTCCTGCAGGAGCGCCACCAGTCCGGCTCGCACGATCGGGTGGTCGTCGGCCACGACGACGCGGATCATCGGGTCACCTCCACGAGTCGTCGTTCTGCTGCGACCGGTCCGACGGATGCCGTGACGACGGTCCCGCCGCCGGGTGTGCTCGACACGTCGAACGTGCCGCCGGCCAGGGCGAGCCGTTCGCGGAGCCCACGGAGTCCGAAGCCCGGTGCGGGAGCCCGTGTGTCGAAACCGTGACCGTCGTCCGCGATGCGCAACCCCGTGCCTCCAGGCCGGTCCGCGTCCCGCGCCTGCGGGCGATGCCCGTCGTGCGTCTGCGGGCGCTGTTCGTCCCACGCTTGCGAGCGATGCGCGTCCGGCGTCTGCGGGCGCTGTTCCAGCGTCACCTGCACCGTCGTGGCGTCCGCGTGCGCACGGACGTTGGCCAGTGCCTCCTGGGCGACGCGCAGCAGGACCACCTGCGCGTCGCGGTCCATGTCGTCGCCGCAGGCCTCCACCGTGACGACGATGCCGGTCTCGCGACCGAAGCGCTCGCCGAGTCGGTGGAGTGCTGCGCCCAGTCCGCCGGCCGCGAGTCCAGCGGCTCCGGCTGCCACGAGGGTGCGGGACTCCTCGAGGGCGTCCTTGGCGGAGTCCTCGATGAGCGCCAGACGGTCGTCATCGAGGCGGCCGGCAGCCAGGTCGCGCCGTGACCGCTGCGAGAGCATCACGATCCCCGCCAGGTTCTGGGCGATCGTGTCGTGCAGCTCGCGCGCCATCCGCTCCCGCTCGCTCGACACCCCGGCTGCACGGTTCGCCGCGGCGAGGGACTCCTGCGTCGCCTGCAGCTCGTCCAGGAGCTGCTGCCGGGAGTCCGACAGGGCGTGGATGTTCGAGATCCACACCCCGAGCGCGCAGGCCCCGACGACGCTCGCCCCCTCGATGATCGCGATCTGCGCGTACGTGTCGGGCGTCGCGCCGAGGCTCACGATGAACCCGAACGACGCCGCGACGCCGACCAGCACGCACGCGACGACCGCCGTCCGTGTCCGTTCGATCTGCGTCCACAGGACCGGGTAGACGATGCACTGCACGAACGCGGTGCTCGGCGACACCGCGACGAGGCCGAACGTCGCGACGATCATCAGCGGGACGAACACCGCGGCGACCCGGGCGTCCTCGAACCCGCGCCAGCCGAACGCCGCGTACGCCGCCGTCAGTGCACCCACGATGAGGTAGGCCACCCACGAGTGCGTCGAGGGCGACCAGGTGACGGCCGCGAGCACGATGACGAAGACCATGGTCGCGGCGAAGAAGGCATGCAGCCAGCGGTTCCGCTTCATGCGATCAGCATCCCACCGGGGTCCAGCGTGTGGGGGCGCGGTCCGCGATCTGTGGAGAACTGAGGCCGCACGTCCTCATGCGTCCCTGCGGTTCCACCGGAACGTCAGCGCGCACGCCACCAGCCCGACCACGAACCACGCCACGAGGACCAGCGTCCCCAGCCCGAGCTGCCACGATCCGGACGGCTCCCCGGCATCGAACGACGACGGCAGGAACACCGACCGCATCCCGGACGCCATCCACCGCAGGGGGAACACGCTCGCGACGTTCTGCAGCCACGTCGGGAGCTGCATGAAGGGCAGGTACACCCCGGAGATGAACTGGAGCACCAGCACCACCGGGACGATCGTGGCGGTGGCGCGCCGTCCCTCCCGGGGGAGTGCGCTGATCGCGATCCCGAGGACGCAACTCGTCGCGACACCCAGCAGAGCGATGCCGACGAAGCGGCCCCACCGGTCCGCGGTGTCCGGCAGGTCCACGCCGAACACGAGGCTCGCGACGGCCAGCAGGAGCGCCGTCTGGATCGCGGCCGTGACCACCACCATGCCGATCTTGCCGATGAAGTACGACAGGACCGGTAGGGGCGTCCCGCCGAGCCGCTTCAGCGTGCCGTCGCTCCGCTCCTGGGCGATGTCGACGCCGAGGGCCTGCGTGCCGCTGAGCAGCCACCCCGTCGCGACGAGGCCCGGCAGGTAGTAGGTCGCGAAGTCGACGCCGGGCGTGCCGCGGCCGGCGTGGATGTCGGGGGAGGCGCTGAACGCGACCGAGAACAGGGCCAGCATCACGATCGGGAACAGGAAGGTGAAGAACACCGACTCCGCCTGGCGGAAGTAGCCGCGGAGTTCGTAGCCGATGCGGGCGCGGCCGAGGGTGAGGGTGCTGGTGGTCATGCTGTCTGCTCCTGGATCGGCGTTGTCTGGCTCGGCGTTGTCTGGCTCTGCTTGATGAGGTCGAGGTAGACGTCCTCCAGGCTGGGGCGGATCACCTCGAGATCGTGGACGGTGCCGAGTTCGGCCTGGAGGCGCGCCACGAGTCGCGCAGGATCGGTCGCGCGTTCCTCGCGTTGGGTTGGCCCGCCGTTCTGGTCGCGTCCGTCCGTCCACCGCACGATGGGCGTGCGGGCCTCGGCTCCGCCGAGTTCGGCGGTCGTGCCCTCGGCGAGGACGCGGCCGTTCGCGATGACCGCTGCGCGGTCCGCGAGGTGCGCCGCCTCGTCGAGGTAGTGCGTCGTGAGGAGGACCGTCGTGCCGTCGGCCTGCTGCTGCTTGATGAGGTCCCAGAACTGGCGGCGGGCCTCGGGGTCGAAGCCCGTGGTCGGCTCGTCGAGGAAGAGGACCTCGGGGTTGCCGATCACGCCGAGGGCGACGTCGACGCGGCGGCGCTGGCCTCCGCTCAGGCGGCTGATGCGCTGGCTCGCCTGCTGGGTGAGGCCGACGGCATCGAGGACCTGGTCCGGGTCCTTGCTGTTCGGGTACAGCTTGGCGAAGTGTCGGAGCTGCTCGATGACAGTGAAGTTGCCGGCGTCGGTCGCCGTCTGGAGGACGATGCCGATGCGCTGCTTGAGCTCGCGGTTGGCGTGTTGGGGGTCCTGGCCGAGGACGCTGACCTCGCCGGCCGTCCGGTCGCGGTAGCCCTCGAGGATCTCGACGGTCGTGGACTTGCCCGCGCCGTTCGGGCCGAGGAGGGCGAAGGTCTCGCCCTGGGTGATCGTGAAGCTGACGTCCTCGATGGCGTGCTTGGGGCCGTAGTGCTTGCGGAGGTGGTGGACCTCGACGGCGGGTGCTGTGGGCATGGGTCCAGCCTGGCCGGAGCGCGCGGCTCGGGGATCGTCTGGTGCGGCGGGTGGGGTCCTCCGATCGGGGGATGGGGCGACCTCGTCCCATGGGTTCTTCGTCCCGGACAAGGACGTCTCCCCTAGGGCCGTTCCGGGGTGGGCGAAGGCCGGTGGCAAGGCGCTGGGATGGATCGGTGGGATCGTGACCGTGTACGCCGCCGGCAACGAGCAGTGGACGAAGGACCTGCGGGACTACCCGGAGTGGGACACCTCTTGCCGCCTCGCGAGCGCCACCGAGACCGCCTTGATCGTCGGCGGGACCGCCCTCGTCCTCGGCGGAATCAGCGCCACGGTCGGCGGCATCGCTGGTGGAGCGTTCGTCGGCCACGCCATGGGAGACTTCGGCGAAGACCTCGGGAAGACGCTGAAGAGCAACGTCGACGAAGGCAGCGCCGCGCAAGACGCCTTCCACCAGGCATGGACGTGGTCATCGGATGTCGTCGAGGGGACCTGCGAGAGGGTGTTCGGATGATCCCGCTGTTCATGATCCTGTTCGGTGGCGTCTTCGTGGTGCTCGGTAGCGCCGCCTACGGCGGGGTGTGGCGGTCCTGGACGAGGAACACGTCGACCAACGTGATCCTCGGGCTGTTCTGGTTCGGCCTCGCTGCCCTGGCGATCGGGGTGTCGGCTGCGTTGGCCGACGTCGCGGGAGTGTTGTCGCTGCTGGTCGGACTGGTGGCCGTCGTCGCGGCGATCCTCGGCATCGTCGTCCTCCTCGGCGGTGCGCCCCGTTGGCTGCAACCCCGGTGGTACCGGACGGCGCACGGACGATGACGAACGGTCCTGCAGTCGAACGAATGGTTCAGCGATCAGTGTCGCGCGATCGGCCGGAGGTCAGCCGTGTTCGCGGCCGGGCAGTGGGTCGCCGTCGAGAAACGCCTCGTAGTCGGCGCGGGCATCGTCGTCGATGATCGGGTCGCCGTGGCCGTACCGGGCATCGGTGCGGTCGCGCTTCGGGCCGGAGAGCCAGAACCACTCGTCGGTATCGACGTCGCGGAAGTTGGCGTCCCACGAGTGTTCGCGGGCCAACGTCCGGCCCTGGAAGTACGCGGTCCTCCAGGACTTCGTGAATCGCACGCGGCTGATCCAGGCCGGGCCCGCGTCGAGGGCGTGGCCGGTCTTCAGCTGGACGTACATGATGCGCTCGGGCACGGGGGAATCCTACGGTCGGAAGGCGGTGGAGGACGGGTCATGCCCGCCACCCGTCACACCGACCCACAGCCCGTCCCGCGCCCGAGTCATCCCGACGTAGAGCTCCCGCCGATCGAGCTCCCTGCGCTCCCGCTCGACCTCCGACGGGTCACCCGACACGACGTCGAGCAGCTTCCCCGGCACGTGCGCGAGCAACACCTGCTTGAACTCGAGGCCCTTCGCGCGCTTGATCGTGCCGACCTTCACCGCATCGACCGTCTTGCCCTTGTAGTTGTCGAGCGTGACGACAGAGACACCGGCCTTCGCCAGCGCCTCCGCGACCTTCGCTGCCTGCGGGTTCGTCGCCGTGAGGATCCCGACGTCGCCGACCCCGACCCCGACCAGCCGCAGCACCTCGGTCACCCGCGCGAGCATCGCCACGTCGTGCTCCGCTCTCCACCTGCTCCGATGGATGACCGGTTCCGGCCCGGTCCTCGTGACGTCGGCGACGGTGTCACCGACGCCGTCGACGCCCTCGATGTCGACGAACTGGTCCTCGGCGACCATGCCCTTCGCAAAGTCGAGGATTTCCGCCGTGTTCCGGTGGTTGACGTCGAGCACGACACCGCGTCCGGCGAGGCTGATGCCGACCTCGCCGAGCGTGTACCCACCCGGGTAGATGGTCTGCTGCCCGTCGCCGATCAGGGTCAGACCGTCCGGCCGGTCACCGACGATCGAGTGCAGGAGCGACACCATCGCGCACGACAGGTCCTGCGCCTCGTCGACGATCACCGCGTCGAAGCCATCGAGTGGCACCTCGGCCATGGCGTCACGTGCGAGGAGGACGATGTCCTCCCAGTCCGTCACGCGCCGCTCGCGCAGCCCGCGCGAGTACGCCTCGTACAGGTCCCACACCGCCTGCCGTGCCTCCACCGGGAGCGCGTACTTCCGCCCGACGCGCGCCAGGTCCGCGTACTGGTCGAAGCGCGTCAGGCCGCGCCCCTTGATGACGTGCTTGATCTCGTCTTCCCAGTACCGGCGCGTGAAGCGCTCGGAGCGCAGCGGACTGGAGGCCCGGATCGCGTTCCATGCGTCGTTGAACGCGAGCCGCGCCTCCCGTTCGGCGATCCGGAACGGGATCCCGCGCTCGCTCAGGACCCGGCGTGCCAGCGCGTGGACGCTGGTGAACTCGACGCGGCCGGCCATGTCGGGCGCCAGTCGCTCGAAGAGCGAACTGAGCACCTTGGGGAGGGTGCTGATGTAGGTGGCGAAGAGGACGCGGCCGCCGGTCGCTCGGGCGAGGTAGGCGGCGCGGTGGAGGCCGACGACGGTCTTGCCGGTGCCGGCGGCGCCGCGGATGCGTGCTGGGCCGTTGAAGTTGCGGCGGACGAGCTTGGCCTGCGTCGGGTCGAGGAACGCCATCCAGTCCTCGATCGGGGCGTCGAGGACACCCGCCGTGAGCTGCGCCTCGAGCTCGGGGGTGAAGAGCGTCGGTTCGGCGTCGCGGGGGAGGACCGCCGCGGGCACCACGATCTGCGTCAGTGGGAGCGGATCGTCGCCGATCACCGGGAAGTGCGTCATGACAGCTTTGACGACTTCCTCGACGCGCCCTGCGGAGAGTCGCGCGCCCGGATTCGTGATGTGCCCGATGAGGTCGTGCACACCGACCACGTCCACCGAGGCCACTCGCGCGTGCATCTTCTTCTGCCCGGCGAGGGCGACGACGGCGTGCACCTCGCCCGGTGGGAGCCCGATGTCTGCGAGCGCTGACTCGGCGCTGTACGCGAGGTCGGCGAGGCGGGCGACGTCGTCGGTCACGTCCTCCTGGCCGCGGGTGATGCGGTCGCCGTGGACCGCGACTTCGCGCCAGGACTTCGTGTCGACGATGAACACACCGGCGCGGCCGACGACGACCATGTCGACTTGGGCGGTGCGGCTGCCGGGCCAGCGGCGGTCGGCGAGGAGGTGGTACCCGATGCCGGCGAGTGGGGCGAGGATCTTCGCGGTCTCGCCCTCGGTGCGGTGGGCGATCTCGAAGCGGCCGGCGCGGGCGTCGGCCTCGTCGGCCTGGAGGCGGAGTTCGCGAGCCCGGCCTCGTTGGCGGCGGGCTTCCACTCGTGCTGAGTCGCCGGCGATCGTCATGGTGGTGCCCCCTGTGGCTCGCATGGTGTTCGTCCGGGCGCGATCCCCATCGCGCTCGGTTCTGAACTATCCTCGCGGTTGACGAGGCGTCGCACGAGTACCCGTTCTGGGGGCTCAACCATGCTTCCGTCGAGGTGTGAGGAGGCAGCCGCCCTGGGCTGCTGGACCGAGCGAGAGGCAGTACATGGACGTGCGCGAGACCACCCTCCAGGAACTTCTCGGAGGACCCAAGCAATACCTGGTGCCGCTCTATCAGCGGCCCTACGCGTGGGAGGTCAAGCAGCGCCACCGGCTCTGGGCCGACATCCTCGAGCTCGCGGAGTCGCGGAGGACGAACCCATCGGCAACGCACTTCATGGGTTCTCTCGTCCTGTCCACCGGAGCAATCGTTCCCACGGGGATGGAGTTCCTGGTCGTGGACGGCCAGCAGCGCCTCACGACGCTCTCGATCCTGCTGTGTGCCCTCCGTGACTACCTCCGGGCTCACCAGCCGGACCAGCCGATGCTCGCGGAGAGCCTCCACGAGCAGTACGTCGCCGACCGCTTCAAGCCCGGTGACGCACGCCTCAAACTGCTTCCGACGCAGGCGGACCGGGATGACTTCCGCGCGGTGGTCGACGGCGCGGTTGGAGCCGACTCGACCTCGGGCGTCGGCAACGCCTACTCGTTCTTCCGCCGGGCGCTTGAAGCGGCGGACGACCCAGAAGACCTCCACGACATCGAGCGCATCCGCGAAGCGGTGCTCGGAGGCCTGAGCTTCGTGTCGATCACCGCGCGCGACGACGACAACGTCTACCGGATCTTCGAGTCCCTGAACAACACCGGGCTCCGCCTCACGCAGGGCGACCTGGTGCGCAACTACCTCTTCATGCGTCTCGGATCACGGGGTGAATCCGTCTACTCCTCGTGGTGGTTGCCGATGCAGCGCCGGCTCAGCGTCAACGACCTCGAACTGATCTTCTGGCTCGACGCCGTGGCAGATGCGCCCCTGCTCAAGCAGGGCGACATCTACAGCTACCAGCAGGCTCGTCTGTCGAAGATGTACGACGAACAGATCGTCTCGGAGATCGAACGCTTCGGCCGGCTCTCCGAGCATCTCGCCGTCATTCGCGACCCGTCGATGGAACCGGACGCCGAGGTCCGGGGACATCTCACCCACCTCGCCGAATGGGCATCGGCGACGACCGTTCCGCTCACGCTGCGCCTGCTCTCACGCCGAGCCGACGGTCTCAGCACGACGGAAGAGGTCGCTCGTGCGCTAGCCGCCATCGAGTCGTACATCGTCCGCAGGACACTCGGCGGTCGGACCAGTCAGAGTCTGAACCGAACGATCCTCCAGGCTTGTGGCGAACTCGACGAGCGTCCGGCGGATCAGGTGTTGCTCGACTACTTCTCCACCGGGCGGAAGTACTTCTCGACGGATGAGCAGATCCGCGACGCTGTGCGCACACAACCTTTCTATCTGCGCGGCCTCAAGTCTCAGCAGAAGCTCATCCTGAAGTGGATTGGACAGTCCATCAACCCGAAGGAGGAGGTCGACGTCGAGAAGGCGACGATCGAGCACATCCTTCCGCAGACGCTCACGCCGGAGTGGAGTGACGTCCTCGGGGCGGAAATTGAGCCGCAGGAGACCATCGAGCTCGTCCATGAACAGGTCGTGCACTCGGTCGGGAACCTGACGCTCACCGGGTACAACTCGGAGCTCAGCAACCGCCCGTTCCCGTCCAAGCAGGAGGACTTCCGACGGAGCAGCTTCACCGCGCTCAATCGACTTGTGCTCGACGCTCCGACGTGGGGACGGGAGCAGATTCTCGCCCGCAGTGACTGGTTCGCGGACCATATCATCGCGCAGTGGATGGGACCGAACGAACGCATCACCGCTGCGGACTCCGGCCGCGACTGGTCGCTCGCGCACCAGGCGATCATGGCGATCCCGGCGGGACGGTGGACTTCGTACGGAGATCTAGCGGCACTGATCGGCACCCACCCCGTGCCGCTCGGTGTCCACCTGGGGAGCGTCGAGATCCCCGGTGCACATCGGGTCTTGCAGGGAACTGGGACGATCTCGCCCGGGTTCCGCTGGATCGATCCGACGGACGACAGCGATCCTCGGGACGTCCTGGAAGCGGAAGGACTGTCGTTCTCGCTGAACGGGGTCGCGGATGAGGCAGCACGCCTCACGACGGCGCAGCTCGCTGCGCTGCTCAACCTGACCGGGGACGAAGGTTCCGACGTCGATCCGGTTGCCGACGGGACGTTCTTCGGTCAGCTGGCGAGCTCGAACCCGCCTGCGACGGTGGGGGCGGTGGACAAACTGTTCCGCGCTTGGAAGGAGATGGGCGGGAGCGTCGAGTACGGATCGGCTCGGGAGAGCAGTGCATTCATGGTCGCGCCACGTCGAGCGGATGCGAACATCTCGCACTGGCCGTTCGCGATCTACCCGATCTCGGGGAGCGTCGAGGTCGTGTTCCAGCATCTGAAGACGCGCCCGCCGTTCGACGACGTCGCGCTGCGCAACGAGTTCCGGAATCGGCTGAACGCCGTTCCCGGTGTCGACCTCTCAGCCGATCGGATCGACAAGCGGCCGTCGTTCCCGATCGAGACCCTGACGTCGGCCGCCTCTCTGACAATGGTCGTCGACACGCTGCGCTGGTTCGTCGACGCCGTTCGACGCGGCCAGTGGGCGCTGGCATGACAATCACTGCCCCGGCTCTCGCACAGGAACTACGAATCGATCCGAAACGCCTCCGTGCGTTCCTGCGGTAGGTTGCAAGCGATCACACTCGCGGCGCCCCGTGGCTGATCGAAGAGGACCTCGCTAGCCGAGCGCGCGCTCACTTTCGCACGTGATGGCGAGGACGTTTGCGTCGACTGCGGTAAATCAGTCAGAGCAGCATCATCATCAAGATGTCATCCACTTGGGTGCGTCGCGTCAACCAGGAGTGGACCATGGACGAACAGATTCAGCTCATCAGTGACGATGACGGTATCGCAGTCATCGGTGAGCCCTCGGCCGTGGACCAGTTCCTCGAGAGTGAGGGCCTCCCGTCTGAAGACATCAGTGCACGACTCACCACTGCCGCAGGTGCGGTGGGGGCTGCTGCGCAGATGGCAGGCGGGGTCGCTGAGAATTCGGGCCGCTGGGTGAAGCTCACCAAGGAGTCGGCCGAGATAGCAAACAGGTTCTCCCTCATGACGAATGGCGATACAGGCCTGAAGATGGGGATCGTCGTCGCGAAGGGCTCTGGCGGCCAGATCAAGCACATCTTGCAATTCTCATCCGTCGGATCGCTGTTCAACCCCGCAACCATCGCGAGTGCAGGGGCGGTGATGTCGCAAATGGCTCTGCAGCAGTCGATCGACCAGCTCGCCGAGTACCTAGTCGAGATCGACGAGAAGGTCGAGGACGTTCTCCGGAGCCAGAAGGATGCAGTTCTCGCAGACATGATTGGCGTGGACTTTGTGGTCGAGGACGCAATGACCAGCCGCGGATCGGCCGGTCGGGTGGATGAGTACACGTGGTCGAAGGTGCAAGGAACATCCGTGACCATCTCCAGAACACAGGCGTACGCGCTGCGGCAGCTTGGCGGTCTCGCCCAGAAGCTCGAGAAGAGGATGAAACTCGGCGAGCTGGCCGATGCGACCGAGCAGATCGAACCGAAGGTCCGCGAGTGGCTCGCCGTCATCGCGCACTGCTTCCAGCTCCAAGAGTCCCTCGATGTCCTCGAGCTTGATCGCGTGCTCGACGCTGCACCCGACGACGTGAACCGGAAACGACTCGAGCTGCAAGCAGTGCGTGAAAACCGGGTCGATCGGATCAAGGAGCACACGGATTATCTGCTCACCCGGATGGATGCCGCCGCGCAGCGTGCGAACACAAAGGTTCTTCTGCAGCCGATTCCTGCTCGAGCCGTGGTTCGTTCGAGTAACCTCGTTGGGGCCGCCGTCGGAGAGTTTCATCAGCGGCTCGGCGTCGAGGGTGGGCACAGATCGACCGACGCCAGGCGGTGGTTGGAGGCGGTCATCGATGTGCGAGACCAGTTCATCGACAACGGTGCGGACGGCGTCGACACCGCACGCAAGTTCGGCGTCGAGGCCTTTGATCGCGCGCGGCTGGCGACTGGGCGGGTTGCTGCTGACATCGCAGAGCGAGCGCTGCGCGAGAGGAAGGCCGAAGACAGAGGAGGTCCCGAGGAGCGGGCCTGAGAAGTGTTCACGCCGGACAGACAACGTTGGACGCGGCATAGCGGAGCTTCGGCGCAGCAAATGGGCCTGGAACGTGGTCAGCCCTGGAGGTGCTAAACCGCGTCGCCCTGGCCGATGAGAGTGCAGACGCCCGAGTGACGGAACTGCGCGAACACGGGAAAAACCCTGACTCGGGGGGGGGGGGCGGACGGCCACTTGCTCGACGCGGTTCGGCAGCCTGAAACTCGCTCCGGTCAGCCGGAGGTCGCGGCCCGGTTGATCGCGCCAAACGGCACGTGCACACTCGGTGCGACACTCGCCGTGCGATCAAGATGGCTTCGCTGGTCGTCGAAGAAGATGTGCGGTTGCAGCACTTGCAAGATCCGCCCCTTGTCGATACCCCCCAGGAAGAACGCGTCGTTCACTCGCACACCCCACTCTTTGAGGCTTTTCACCGCCCGTTCATGCGATGGTGCGTTACGAGCCGTGACGATCGCAACGTGGACTCGAATCTCGTACGACGAATCCACACGACGACGTTCCTCCTCCTTGTCCTGAATTCGATTTATGTTACGCAGCAGCTCGCGGAGGGGGCCGCCCTCATGCGCCTCTGTGGAATGGGTTGATTCATGGGCGTGAAACTCATCCAGTCCGCCCGATTGCATGATGGCCTCGGAAGGGTCGTCCGCCAAAACGCCATCGAAGTCGAAGGCGATTCGTAGATCGGCGGAAGCGTCATCGTCCGCAGCTCCCGTAAGCACTTGCCCTGCAGGCAGGCCGCGTTCGATTGCATCACGAACGTCTTCAGCGTTCGCCGACAAGAACAATGACATGCTGAACGCAGGAATGAATTTGTGTGGTGAGCGACCTTGCATGAAGACTGCACGAGTGATCGGCAGGGCGTGATGGGCAATCGACCTCATAACCCTCAGGCCCGTCTCAGGGTCATTACGAGAAAGAACGATCACCTCGACGAGAGGGTCGGCTGGATCATCAGCCAGATCGTTCAAGCTGAGTAGACGCTTGATGAACGGGAACGCGATGCCGGTCGGAAGTGCGTCGTCCAGGTGCTCCTCTTGATACCTTCTGTACTCGTCCTCGCCGCTGGCTCGGAACACTGCGTCAGATTCCTTCAGGTCAAAAAGTGCACTCGAGGCTACGCCTATGACAAGGCGGTCCTCTAGTTCATACGGCAAGCGGTACTCCTTGAGTCAGGTTTCATCTAGAGATGCGAAACATTTTCGATGAGCGAAGAGCGGACTCCTCGCCAAGTGACGACGAGCTCATCCCTCGCTCGACTCGCAGCTACGTACAAGAGCGATCGTTCCCGCAGCATCGCGTCATCGAGATCATCTCCGGTCTTGTCGCGGAGCGCCCACGGGCTGGGGATGACGCCGTTGGTCACATCGAACATCACGACCCGCGAGAACTCCATGCCCTTCGCCCGGTGCATCGTCATGACCTGCGGCAGCCCGCGAGGGGCGTCCATGTCGCTGACGGATACGCCCTTCGCGGAGAGCTGCTGTACGACCGCACTGGCCTGCTTCTTGCCGCGAACGAGCACGGCTATTGTCTCGGGGGCGACACCCGCGTCGAGCCAGGATCGAACCCGATCGGTAACGAATGAGAACTGGTCCGCTGGCGTCGCGGCTCCGTGTAGCTCCGGGGCAGGTCCTCGACGCGCTGAACGGTATCCGTGAGCAGACTCAACGGTGCCCTCACTGTCCTCGAATGACGCGCCCTCCAGCACGCCGAGCGCCCACTGAAGGTTCTGCTGCGTCGTCCGGTAGTTCAGCGTGAGTCGTCTCGAGCGGCCGGTGATCTTGATCCCGTAGCGGGACAGCACGACGTGCTGCCCATAGATCCGCTGGTGTGCGTCCTCAGCGATGAACAGGTCGTCCTTGCCTTCGGGAACGAGCTCGCGGAGGAGCTGCCACTGACTCGGCGTCAGGTCCTGCGCTTCGTCGATGAGGAGGTGATCGATCGGCCGCTCACTGGGATGAGCCGCCAGGTGTGCTGCGGCCACGGAGGAGAGCTCAGCCCAACTCAGCCGTCCGAGCGAGCGAGAGTTTGCACGGAACCGCTCGACGACCTTCCAGACAGCATTCCGCCTGGCGCGGTCGAGCGCGATGCCGCGTCCGGCTCGACGAACGGAGCGGTACTCGTCTCCAGTTGTGATCCGGTTCGGCAGGATGACCTGCAGGTACTCGGCCTCGAGGAACGAGGTGGTCGCGAGTTCCTCGGGCAGCCCGCCATCGGCATCATCTATTGCCTCGAGCCATCCGTGATCATTCGAGACGAGCTCGACACTTCCTTCCACCGAGTGACCGAGTACCGCGCTCATCGCTGTCGCCCATCGGTCCTTGGAAGCATTGTCGCGCACGGCTGCGGCCAGCTGATCGACTCCAGACGACAGCACTCCCGGCGCACCGAGTCGCCTCGAGCGATCCAGCGACGGATCGAGCCGCTGGACGTCGCGGTCGAGCGCTGTCGACAGGGCGCGGGTGAACGTCGTCAGCGCGATCCGAGAGCCGGGGTAGCGGGCTTCGAGTGCGCGGGCGCGGTGGAGCAGCACGACGGTCTTGCCGGTTCCGGCACCGCCACTGAGCCGGAACGGTCCGTTGTACGACCTGCTGGCGTACGCGCGCTGCTCGGGATGCAGGAAGACGCGCCAAGCGCCGAAGTCGCCACCGTCGATGACGCGGCGGAGCTCGGCGTTGTCCTCGATGAGTGTGAACTGCATCCGCGAGGCTGGCCGTTGCAGCGACGCAACGAGCGCATCATCCGGCGACGCGGTCGGTTCGAGCGTCGTGGCCGGAGCCCTGACGCCATCGCGGTCATCCACGTCGACGGTGACGTCGACCGGCGCCTCGCCAGACGTCTCCGCAGCGACCGGTGCGCCGAGCCCGAGCGATGTCTTGATCGTCTCGATCGAGTCGCCCACAGCGAGCCCGAGCACAGCGTTCTGTTGCCATTGGTTCGGGAGCTCCGCCCCGAGCAGCAGCAGGGCGTCCTCGTCCGGTACGGCCATGAGCGCCGCCGCTGTTCTGTCGTCGAAACCCAGCTGGTGTGTGAGGTCCTCGACGACGTATCCGTGCTCGACCAGAAGAGCGACGGCCGAACTGGCATGCCCCGCACCCGGTCCGGTTGCGGATTCGGCGACGAACGGCGTCGTGGTGCGGACCGGCTCCGGAGCACCGGCGTTGATGAGCTCGGTCACACCGTTGATGGGGTTCACACGGAGGACGCGCGTGCGGGCGATCTCGATCCCCTCGTCGTGCTCGTACGTGCCGATGTACACGTAGAGCGGACCGCCCGGCTCGACCTCGATCCGGTAGAGCACCGCGCGAAGCGAACCGTCCACCCGTCCGGTTCGTGCGCGTGCATCCACCGAGTTCTGTATGGGCTCGATGTGCAGCCCCGGAATGGCGTCGTTCTCCTGCAGCTTCTCGAGGAAGTTGAAGACCTTGACCTTCGTCGGCTTCTCGAGCTTCTGCTTGGCGTTCATCCACGAGATCTGTGGCATCAGCTGTCCTTCCTCATGCGTCTGTTCCGTCGGTCTCGGCTGCGCGCGCGGTGAATGCCTCGACGATGTCGTCGTAATCGGCGGGCACCACGTTCCAACCGGCAGCCTCGAGATCGTTGCGGTCGACGCCAGTCAGGGCCGAATCGACTGCGAGCTTCATCGACGACCATCCGATGGAGAGCGGTATGCCGTCTTCCACCTCGACGCCGACTTCGGGAATCCGGTCGATCTCTGCTTCCAGCGCGAGCCGGAGCAGCAGCTCCTGTTCGCCCGTTTCGGCCAGCTCGAGCACTTCTCGCCACTGCAGCGGTACCGACTCCCTGCTGGGATCCTGGCTGGCCGCCGTCGGAGCCTGCACGATGTTCAGGTCCTCGAGCTCCGAGGTGGTCCCGATGAGTGGCGTCCGGACGTCGCCGACACCGAGAAGGTTCCCGAGATGGAGCCACTCCGCCCACATGGCGGCGAAATCGTGCTGGGCGACGCGCTCCGTTGAATCGTCGATCATGGCGGCGGCCCAGGCAGGAACGGGAGGCGTGTCGCCGGGAGAGCTCCGCGACAACAAAGCGAGACCAGGTCGCGCGAAGGTCCACGACCGGCCACCATCTCGCTCCGCGAGATCCGCGAATTCCGATGCTACGGGCGCGAACGGCGTCGCCTCGAGGTGCTCTGGAGCACTCGCCGCATAGGACAGCATCGGAATCGCCCTAGCGACACGTTGCCAATGTCCGTGGGTCGTCTCTGGGTCAGCGATCCACCCCATTAGCAGCCGCATCGGATCCCGTCGGAGCATCTCGAGGGCGGCTGGCGCGAGCAGGTACTTCGCCTCGACCCCGACGGTTCGCGACGCGTCGTACCACGCAGGCAACTGTCCATCGCCACCATCAACGGCCCGCTGCATGTCCTGCCACGTGATGGCGAGGACGTTGTAGCCGAGCTCGCGCAGACCGCGCCGCTTCGCCGCGTCGTCCGCCAGACGGTTGTGCGCTGGCGATGCATGGTAGGCGTACCCGTCGGTGTAGATCGCGATCGGCGGGAGCGGAGCACCGGTCGCCTCGAGGACGAAGTCGGGTTGCGTGCCGCCGATCTGCGGCTGCGGGCGGAGCGTCCAGGTCCGGTGCTGGTTCGGCAGTGTGACCTGCACCTTCGAACCCCATTCGGTGTCGGTCTCCTTGATTGAGGCACCCAGCGTGATGACACGCTCCTTGAACACCTTCCGGAACCACTGTTCGAGGTGTGACTCCGGGTCTTCGACCGGGTTGTCGACCGAGTCGACGACCCAGTCCCGCTGCTCGCCGTCACGGACCTGCAGGAGCTTCTCGAGGTTGCGCAGAGCGCTGGCGCGGGAGACCGCGTCGGCGTTGCCGCCCGGCGCGTAGGGGAGCAGGCACTGATCACACGCGGAGCGACGGTCGTCCGTCGCGCATCGGCAGGCCTGGAGGACCGTGCGAGCGCGCTCGAGCACCTCACGGATACGAGCCGGTTCCGCGAGGTCAGCGAGGTACCCGGTGCCGCCGGGAACGGTGTCGTGGATGAGGAGCGCCTCGTTGTTCACCTCGTGCCCGAGCAGCGGCTCGACGCACGTCGCGATGTGCAGGTGATCAGGATCGCCTCCGATGACCTCGCGGAGACCGAGCTGGATCGCCGCGGACAGGCTCGGCAGACTGAGACTGTCGCCGATCGTCATGGACGTCGGGACCCGCAGCAGGATGGCCTGGGTCCGGAGCGTCCGGGTCAACACGATCGACTCGGTGTGTTCATCAGCAGACTTGCGGTGCGGGCACCACGCGCGGTGCTCGTTCGCCGTGTTCTTCCCCGCATCGCGATCGAGTTTCCCGCACGCGCGGCACAGGCGGAAGAGCGGCGCAGCGTGCTCGGACCCGGCGATCACGCGGTTGCCGCCGGAACTCGCCTTGCCGAGGTTGAGCCAGCGGATCGTCATCGACCGGGAGTACTTGACCCCGAGCCCGACCTCGTCGACGAACCACGGTTCGAGGATGCTGGCTGGGTCGATGTCGGCTGCGAGCTGGAGGGTGAACCGCGTTCGCGTGCGGTCGTCGTCGGCATCGTTGATGGTCGACTCGTCTCGCCGGACCTCCGCCGAGACCTGCTCCATCTCGACGGTGGAGTACCGCTGATTCGTGTCCGCGATGGCCGTCGTTCCGCAGCGGGGGCAGACCGACGGTGCGGGGTGTTCGCCGTCGATGTCGGCCGCGAATCCGCAGGCTGGGCAGAACACGGTCGTGTGGATCCGTTCGCCATCCTGCCCGAGGTCGACGGCATCGATGTCGATCTCGAGTCCTTGCGCGTAGAACCGACTACCCGGCGCGAGTTCGCTGATCGCGATGCTGCGTCCGCGCTCGTACGTCCGGTCGTCGGTCTCGAACTCCCCGCTCTCGGGATCGACCCAGCTCAGGCCCACGTTGAGCTGCACGCGGTCGTCGAGGAGCGTGTAGTTGGGGAGCACACCGAACCGTTCGAGTGCGGCGATCCAGAACTCACCGCGCAGTTCCTGGAGCTGCTTCCGCACGAGCCGGAGCGACGCACGCGCGGAGCGGAGCGCGGTGATGGCGCTGTCCTCCTTGGACGCCTCCGCCTGCTGCTCGAGTTGCGGCAGCGATTCCTCGATCTGCTTCCTGCGGAGTCGCAGGGTCTCTGCGTCGTGGTTCCAGTCCGTGCTGGCCCGCACCATCGTCTGCGCGAGCCCGCTCGAGCCTGCGACGTCGTCGACCATGACCGCCCAGGTGCGGAGCGCTGCCTTGGACCCGTCGCTCACCCCGTCCATCGAGCCGAGGAACGCGTCGAGGAACTCCTCCGACCGCGATTCCGCCGTCGAGGTGACCTTGGCGATGAACGACGTACCCTCCGTCTTCCGCAGGACGCTCATGGCGTCCTTCACCATCCCCAGGTCGTCGGCTGCAGCGAGCTGGTCGACGACGAACGCCGTGTACTGGCGTCGGATGATCTCCACCGCGTTCAAGTAGGTAGCCGGCGGGCGGACCGACCCGTTGATCACCGAGAGCGGGTCGCCGATCTTCGGCAGCTGGGCACCGCGGCCGAGCACGAACGCCGTGATGAGAGCATTCCCGGTGAGGCGTCCGGCACGACCGACACGCTGCAGGTACGAGGAGACGGAGCGTGGGAGGCCCGCGAGGAACACCGTCGACAGGTCGCCGATGTCGATGCCCATCTCGAGGGTGGGTGTGGCGACGAGGACGTTCGGTGCGTCGGGCCGGGTGTCCGACGACTTGAACGCGTTCTCGTACTCCAGGCGGGTCTTGTCATCGAGCAGACCCGTGTGCTCGCGAGCGACGACGCGACGCATCGTGCCGGTGTCGTACTGGCGCCGGTAGTAATTGTCGGCGTCTCCCTCTGAGCGAAGCAGATGTCCGCGGCATCGGTCGGCGGTGCACGGTCCGCCGACGAGCTGCGACGCCACTGCTGCCGCGACCGGGGTCGTGGTCTCGCATGTGTCGCAGACCATGATCAGGTCTCCGCTCGTGAGCGCGGCGTCGTCCGCGGGCGCGACGATCACCGAGCTCGGGCGGAGTCCGTAGGCGCGCGCCTCGCTGCCCTTGATCGGCCAGCTGACGACGATCTCCTCGTGATCGAGTCGTTCGAAGAGCCGCCGAACCAGGTTGGCGCTGACCGCCGCAGACACGTCGAGGTTCTTCCGGGTCCACCGGGCGTACCAGCTCTGGGGAGAGGATGCCTGATCGAGGTTCGACTCCCGGCCGCCCTGTGCCTTCGGGCCGAACCGCGCGAACGCGGGTGCCTCACGGCCGTTCGGGAAGGCCGGCATGCCCTGTCGTCTGGCGGGCCGACCGCCCCACACCCACCACCGCTCGCCGTTCTCCTCGATGTACCGACGGAGCCAGGTGTGCTCGATGGCGCCGCGCTCGCGCAGCCGTTCGAGCGTGCCCCGGACCCATCGCACCAGAGCGTCGGACGTGATCGTGCCGTCGGAGTCGTCATCGAGTCGACCTGCGGTCTCGATCCCGTCGATCGCAGCGCGACCGATCGCCTCCAGTCTGGAGGCGGTGCCGGCGTCGACGGAGGCAACCAGACTGCCCGTCTCCTCCAGCGTCCGACCGACCCGTGACTGGAGGCCGAACTCGAGCGCGACGTCGAAGCGGACCCGCTCCTTGACTCGGTTCTTGACGGCTGGGGAGGGCTTCTTGTCCGGGTCCCAGAACGCGCCGAACCCGGCGCGGTCGACGAGGTCCGGGGGGAGCAGCCGGTACCGCTCAGCCGGGGTCGTCGCTGCCTGGATCATCGCGTCGGCGACATCGTCGAGGCTCATCGGACCGTTGACGACCGACCGGACGGCGTTCCGCAGGTTGAACACGTGCGCACGGCTCTGGATGAATCCGGCCCGGTGCGCTGCGTCCTGCACGCTGTCGGTGAAGACGAGCGCCTTCTTCTCGCCCTGATCGAGGTCTCGGTCGCCGAAGAGCGTCGTCACGACCACGGAGAGCTGTGTTGCGATCGCTGATCCGAGGAAGCGGATGCCCTCGCGCTTGCCACAGTTCGGGCAGGTGTCCCGCCCCGACTCCTCATCGGCATCCGTGTCGATGAGCGTGAGCACGGGGAGGATGGTATTGGCCTCACGCTCGGCAGCCGACGGGAGGTCGATGCGGAGCTCGCGGTTCTCGACGTGCAACCACCGCAGCTGCTCGGCGCTCTCATCCGTTCCCTCGAGCGCGACTTCACCCTCTCTGGGTGCGTGGATCAAAGCGCGGAATCGACTCTTCTTCGATCGCGCAGCGTGGTTGCCTCGGATCGAGTCGTCGTCGGTCGACAGCGAGAAGCCAATCGGTCCGAGCTCCACACCCCATCCGCTCCGTCCACAGTGGCGACAGAACACGGCGGGGAATGCGTGTGCATCGGGTGCCTGAGCCGCGTCGAGTTGCTCGACCGACGGCACATCGCCGTCGTCGGTCCAGGCGAACGCAGGCGACGCCTGCGCGAAGCGATCGACGCGCGACAACGCCCGGATCCAGAGGTGGAGGTCGACGGAGACAGCGTCGCGGCCGGCCTCCTTCCGCACATGGCTGAGCGCGCCGAACACGGCGATCAGCGCCCGAGACCGATCGGAATCGCGATCTGTCGCCGTCTGTGACGCAGCGAGCTCGTTCGGGAACACCTGCGCACTGAGTGTGGAAAGCGGAACCGAGGTGGCTGCTCGTCGGACCAGCTCTTGCACGAACGGGTGCGCCTGCAGGAGATGGAGGAGCAGGGCGAATCGATCTGCTCGATTCGGTGCGGAGTCGAGCGCCAGGTGGAGACGCTCACGCGCTCGTTGGCCGTCATCCTCGGCGTCCTGCTCGTCCTGTGTGGCGTACAGCCAGTCGACGACTCGCTCCGTGAGGAGGTCCGCATCCCGCGGCCCCGTCATGGCGTCTGCATCGATGAGCTCGAGCAGTCCGTGAACGCGGAGGTCGGTCACCTCCGCCGCGACCAGGTCGATGTCGGCGAGGAGTTCCTCGGACTGGTCGACCCAGTCGTCGAGCGTCTGCCGGGTCTCCGTGACGACACTGTCCGCATCGAACCCGCCACCGAACACGGTGTTCGCGAAGTCGACCATCGCGGCGGGATCACCGCCGTCACCGAGTGTCGCTGACGTCGCGACGGGTGTGAGCAGACCAAGGGGTCGATCCCGCGCGACGTCCGGGACGTCAGCATCGGACGGCCACCGGGACTTGAGCGCGAGACCGAGCCGCCGGAGCAGCATCGCGACGTCGGTGCCCTGCGCGCCGTCGTAGGTGTGGAACTCGTCGAGGACGAGGTACCGAAGACTCAGCGCGCTCTGGTCCCACAATGCCCGGTCGCCCGGACGCAGGAGGAGTTGGTCGAGCATCTTGTAGTTGGTGAGCAGGATGTCCGGCGCGAGCGCTCGGATCTCGTCGCGCTCGGTGATGAGGTTGTCGGCCGTAACTGTCCGCTGGGTGGGACCGTCCTGGCCGGTGTAGAGCGCCGCACGGATGCCGCCGAGTGCCGGATCGCCCGTGATGAGCTCGGCGATCCGGCGAGCCTGGTCGTTCGCGAGCGCGTTCATCGGGTACAGGATCAGAGCCTTGACGCCTTGCACGCCGTCTCGCTTCGCGCGGAGTACGTGATCGACGATCGGGTGGAGGAACGCCTCGGTCTTGCCCGATCCGGTGCCGGTCGTCACGAGCGTCGGCTGCGGTTCGGTGTGGCCGGGGCGGGGGAGCGAGCTGAGCCGTTCGTAGGCGGCCGCCTGGTGTCCGTAGGGTCGGCGCGGCGGCTGCCACTGCAGCGAGTGCTCCCAACCGGCTGCGGCTGGCTCGAACGGCAGACGGAGCCGCACGTACGGGCCCCGGAAGATGCCCATCTCGGGGTCCTCGAGAAACCGGGAGAGCGACTGCTTCGTCTCCGGGTCCGCGAGGGCGAACGTCGTCGTCAGGTAGTCAAGGAGCCCCTTCCGGATGTCCTCGGCCTGCAGGGTGGGGAGCAGCTCGCTCATGACCGCTCCTCCAGGAGCTTCTCGAAGTGTGCGTATGCCTGCCGCATGTCGGCCTCACGGTCGAGCGTCCGGAACGGGAGCTCGTAGGTGTAGGTGTTCCCGGATGCGTTCGTCGCCGTGCGTTCCTCGGCACTGATGCCGTCCTGCTTCTGCCGCCAAACCTTCAGGACTTCGTTCGGCACGAGGCGGCCGTGCGCGTCGTAGAAGTAGACGTTGTGGTCGTAGCCGTAGAGGACCGCGAACTGGGTGCGGTAGATGGTGCAGAGTTCGTCGGCGGTCAGGCCAAGTGTAATTGCAACGATCGCATCTATCTCGACCTGAGCTTGACGCCGTTCGCTGGCTTTTCGAAGAAGGACAGATGGCGTCCAGGTTTTTGACAGCCCGTCGCGGAGTGACATTCTCAAAACCGATGCGTCCTGATTCTCAGACCATAACGCGGAATAGACGGAGGTATTAGCGATCAAACGTAGATAGCGGTAGCGGAGCTCGTCATCAAGTTGTCCGGAAGATAGAGGTAGGCGTTCGAGCGTGCTGTTGATGATGTTCGAACGAGGAGCAGATCGGACGGCAAAGTCGAGAATTAACGACATGGTGAACCCCCCGAGCCTAGTGAGCGAAGGCACGTCAGCACGTTCATCTTGAAATACGGCGGTCGAATAGATGGTGAGCACATGAGCCGCCCCAGGGGGGATTATGACGCTAACGAGCGTCCGCTCGCCTGAGTTGGCAGCCATGCTGCGCCATGCGAGTCGATGATGGTCACGAGCAGCCCCGCGTACACCCCAGTGCGTGTAAGCGGCATTGTAAACCGACCTCGCGTTCGCGGGTTTGTAGGCCGTCACCGGAAGCGAATCTGGAGCGAGCGCCTCGATGTCAATCAGTGACCAGTCCTTATTGCTAGACATGGACTTGTTCGGCGACTTATAGGCAGGATTGGCCACGAAGAGATGCGGCCCCTGGAGGATTACGTCCTCCCAAGCATCGACTGGACCCCATTCCACTTCCAGCATCCGCCTCTTGCGGTCAGTGGTCTCGTTCCAACCTCGACTAAATTCGAGATCGAGATCCCCAATACGCTTGCTTCGCGCGAGCTTATCCATTGCGCCCGCTGACGCGCTATTCACGGCGTATACCATTCGCGTGTGCCGCAGAGGGATGTCCTCGTCCTCTAGCACTGCATGCCATGTTTTCAGCACAGTCTCATTCACTTCGACTATTCGGCCGCGGTGCGGGTGCAGATCCCAGTTGCCGTCGCGGTCTTTAAGACCCGGCTCCTCGCCCGATCCGTTGTGTCGGAGGGAGCCGAGCGCGGTGCTAGGGTGATAGAGATTGGTCGCTTGGCTAAATTTCGGAGAACGGTCACTTCCATAAACGTGTACGCCAAAGGATACCAGGTTGTGAATGTCAAAAAGGCGGAGTTCATTGATGAATTGCCAGTGGCGACGAAGACGTTGATAAGTCTCCCGACGCAAAGCCCCCGCTCTCTCGTCCGTGAAATGCGCCTCCGGGTGAATCAACCCGACTGAACCTCGCGGGTTCGCATGTCGCCAAGTCTGCTCCATGAAGCACCGGTAGAGGTCCGGTCGCAGTCCCGCGTTCATCGGGTATGTAATGATGTTCCCCACAGCCGAGCGGGCCGCGATAACCGAGGTCAAGTCGTCGAGGTACGAGCGGCGAACTGTCGGGTCAGTCAACGCGAGTTCGCGCCGCCGGATCTCCTCGTCAACGGGGGGCTTCGTGGCCAGCGTCCACCAGGGGTCGTGCTCACCTAGCGATGCCGATTCATTCCAGTCCGGACGCACCCACGGCGGGTTCCCGACTTGCAGGTCGAAGCCGCCCCGGGCGAACACGGGAGCGAAGTCGAGCTCCCAGTGGAAGAAGCCCTGCTGTCCGGCGATTCGCTCTGCGGCGGCGAGCCAAGGTCGGCCTGCGAGGAGCGTGTCGAGATCGGTGGCACTCGCGAACGCGAGGTCGTCCGCCTCCTCGTCGTTGAGCGCCTCCCATCCGCTCTGCCGTGCACCCAGCGTCACCTGCCCCTGCCGCGCGGCCGCGGGTCGAGCCGTCGTGTGCTCACCGAGGAGCTCACGGAGCGTTGCGATCCACTCGTCGAGCGTTGGGGGCGTCGCCCCGTTCGTCAGGGTGTCCGTGAGGGGCCAGAACCACATCGCGCACCACGCGTCCATCGCGCGGCGGATCCGCTGATACGCGCCGTTCGGGTCGCCGAGCTTCCGCTCGATCTCCTCGCGCGACACGGCGCCGCCAGCGTCTGGCTGGTCGTCAGCACCCCAGATCGGTATGTCCCGGCGGATCTCGTGCTCGGCGATCTCGAGTCGGCGACGTGCGATGTCCCAGAGCCGCTCGACCCGGTATCCGAGGGCGATGAGGGTGTCCGTTTGTTGCTTGGTCGGCTTCGCGAGGACCTGACGTCGCCATGCCTTGAGCGCGGCGAGAGCCTCCGGGGCGAGTTCCTTCGCTTCCTTCGCGTCGACTGCGCTACCCCAGCCCTCGGCGGGGAGCAGGAAGTGGTGCACGGTGCCGTCGATGTCGGCACGCAGAGCGCCCGGTTCCGGTGCCTCCTGGGTGAAGAACGGAACGACCCTCGGAACGGTCTTGAGCCAGGCCTTCGATGCGACGGACGCGCGGTCGTACACGGCGCGACGCGCGCCGATGAGCGAGTTGCCGCGACGGAGGTGCAGGCCGAACCACGGCGCCTGCAGCCCCTTCGACATGGTGTCGAGCCACAGGGTGATCTCGGCGAACTCCACCGCGGTGGCGTTGAGGTCGACGCCGTAGACCTGGTGCAGGGCGATGGACGCCTTCACGCGCTGTAGCTCGGCCGGGTACTCGTCAGGGTCGACCCGCTCGCCGAGCTCCTTCTGCCGGCGCGTGAGGTACTGGTCAGCGAGCTGCCGCACGGCCTCGATCGCGAACGCTCCGGAGCCGAGTGCGGGCTCGCACACGGTCAGCGTCAAGATCTCCTCGGCGGGCGTGATCGTGTTGTCCTGATCGAGGAGTTCTTCGAGCGCCTGGCCAACCGTGAACTGGGTGAGGACCTCCGGCGTGTAGTACGAGGCAGACTGCTGTCGCTCGCGACCCGCGAGGCGGTAGACGAACGATCCCTTCTCATGACGAACGCGTTTCGGTTCGCCCGTGATGGCATCGGTGCGCATCAGGAAGTGCCGGGTCTCGATGTCGCTGTCCTGCGTGACCGGCAGCACCCACGAACCTTTCACGGGGTTGCCGTCGGGCGCCACCTCGAACAGGTCCTCCTCGGCGAAGAAGCCGGTGTAGGACATGAGGCCCTCGTACACGGCGCCGAGCTGGTTGATCCCGAGGTCGGCATAGCTGATGTATCCACGGTCCCGGCTGCGGCTCTCGCGGCTGAGCAGGAGCCGCGCGAGCACCTGCTGCATCGCAGCGTCGCTGAGCTGCACTGCGTCGATGTGCGCGACCGCAGCCGGCTCGAAGAGATCCGCCCGGATGCTCTCGAACGGGAGGCCCTCCTGCGTTCCGTCACGCTCGTCCCGTTCCGGACGGTGGCCGTTGTGCACCATGCGGAACAGCACCGCGAGCGACGCGTAGAAGTGCGTGCCAGTCTGCGCCGCGGGCGAGGCCAGTTCCACGAGCGTGAGTTCCCGCAGACGATCGAGGCTGTAGCCGTTCTCGTACTGCGGTGACCCGACCGGCAGGATCTCGAGCTGGGGCGATGCCTCGGCATAGAGCAGGAACAGGATGCGGTAGAGGTAGCGGAGCGATTGCTTGGCGAGGGGCTGCGCCTCGGACGGCGGGAGCTGCGGCAGCCCGGCAGCGGCCCTGCGCGTGACCACGTCGTTCGCGATGATCTCGATGGACTCGCGGACGCCCTCCCGCAAGTCCTCTGAGACGCCCACGGTGTGCTTCACGGCATCGTCGAGTGTCGCTGACCACCAGATCTCACCGTCCGCGTCAGGCGCGAGCGATGCGGCCTCGACGCTCGTCAACATGCGGTCGATCTCACCGCCGCGCTTGGTGTCGTTCCGCTCGCAGACGAGCTGCAGGTCGATCGCGAGGTAACGGCCCTCGAACCACCGATCCCGTTCTGCGACGAGCATCCAGCGCCCGGCCATGACGAGCGCGAACGTCGGCGGCGTCTCGCTCGCGAACACGGTCGAGAGAGCGCGCACCACGGAGGTCTCGCCCTCGGCCTCGTCATCGAGGACCCACGGTTCGAGCAGCGTCTCCGCGTTCTTCTCCAGCAGGCTCTCGAGCTGTGCGACCGGTTTCGCGTCGAGGAGCACGAGTGGTGCGCCGCCAGAGACGCCGTGGAGCGCGACGAACCGCAGCGGACCTGCGTGACGGATGTCGTACGCGCCGTCCACGTACCCGAGGACGGACCGGAGGTGCGTCAGGAAGGTGCGCACTGCCTCCAGTCCGGCTTCGCTCACCGAGCCGTCATCGTCGGTCTCCGGGCTGATCGTCGTTACACTGGACAGGAGCTCGGAACGGTGGGCGCTGAAACGAGCACGGGTGGACTCGTCGTGGTCCGCGTCCGTCTCGTCCCACGCAGACCGACGTGCTCGCACGCGTGCCTGGAACGACTGCGATGTCGCATCCGTCGTCAGGTAGTGCTCGCTGATCCAGTCCTCGCCGACGATGATCGCTTCGGATGTCAGTGTCGCCACGGGTCAGACCTCGTTCTCGTTCAGCGGGGCGGTGTCCACCGGTTCGTCGGCCGGCACGACCACCAGGAGCGGCCGGACGAAATGCTGGTTCGGCGACATCTCCTCGGCCATCTGCAGTTCCTTCTCGACCGTGATCCGGTGGCGCGTCAGACCCGGGAGCTGCGTCTGCCCAGCGGCACTCGTCTGCCACTCCGTGGCGCGCTCAGCCCACGCCTCGATGCGGTTCTGGATGTCGGCGCCCGACGCCGCGAGCAACTGCTCCGCCGTGGCCCGCGTCGCATCCACCGCGAGCGGGATCAGGCGCTGCAGGTCGCTCGTCGCCACCCTGCCGGGGTTGGTCGTCACCGACGCGGAGAACGCCATCGCGGTCAGGGCCGAGCGAGCATCGGGGTGGGATTGCACCGCATGCAGGGACGGTGTCGGGAACTCCACCGTGCAGTACGAACTCGCGACGACCTGGCCGCGCCGGTTCGTCAGCGTCGCGTGGACGAGGACCATCGGGCTCTCGACGTCTCCGCGAACCGCGAACACCGTGTTGCGTCCGAGGCGCGACAACGCGTGGTCACTCGCCCACTCGAGCACGGGGTGCAATGGACCGAGGTAGTGCGCCTCGGGCCACGTGGAATTCTGCGCCTTGTTGTTGATGGCGTCGTCGGCGCTCTGCTTGGCCTGCGGGGTGGTGGTGGCGAGCACCAGGTTCTCCGTCACCTTCCGGTCACGCAGGTAGGACTGGGGCAAGACGTCGAGACGCTGCTTGAGGTCCCGCGGGGGGACGAGCTGTGCGATGCCGGTGCTCCGCTTCCACGAGACGCCGCCCCGCTCCGGTGGGTCCGTCGGGACCTCGGAGCGCTCGTCGAGCGCCGTGTCGAGGAAGGTGACGTGGTCCGGGAAGAGTCCCGTACCCGAGGTACTCGCGCGGGATGCAACCGCTGCGGTGCTGCCGGTCGTCGTCGCGGTGGTACCGGTCGCAGTTGCGGCCGGAGCGGCGTCCATCTGTGCGAACAGCGCCTCGAGGCTGTTCGAATCGTCATGCAGGAGTGAGTCTGCAGTCCGAACCGTCTCATCGAGCGTCTGCTTGCCGCGAAGGACATCGCGGATGGCGTCTTCTTCGGCAGTCGCGCTGTACTTGCCCATGAGTGAGGCAACGTCCCCGAGTGCCCCATGCGCCTCGTTCTCGCGTTCGAGCAGGTTCTTCAACACCCTCACGTCGCCGGCGAAGCGATCGTTGCTCGGGTCGAGCAGGAGCGTGGTGATGCGCGGCGCGTGCTTCTGCCCGTAGCGGTCGATGCGTCCGTTCCGCTGCTCGATCCGGATGAGGCTCCAGGGGATGTCGAAGTGCACCAGCTCGTGACACTGCGAGTGGAGATTGACGCCCTCGCTCGCGACGTCTCCCGTCACGAGGACGCGAATGGGCGAGGACGATTGCTTGAAAGAGTCGACGAGTCGCTGCTGCTCCTCGTCCGTGAGCCCGCCGTGCATGACCGCGATCTGGTCCTCCCGCAGCTTGAGGTCGTGGCGCAGCTTCGTCCGGAGCCAGTGCAGCGTGGGCACGCGCTCCGAGAACACGACGAGGCGGTCATCCGACGACGGGCCGACGCCGATCCCGCGGGCGTGAGCAAGGAGCGCCTCGTACTTCGCCGATCTAGCATCGAGGGCGGTCACGGTGAGGGCGAGCAGACGTTCGAGCGCCTCGATCTCGCGTTCACGGGCCGGCGACGACTCACCTCGATGGACTCGCTTCAAGCGCTCGGTGAGCGACTCCTCGAGCGCTTTCGGGGATGACAGGAACGCCTTGGCCAGCGTCCAGGGGAACAGCGAGGAGTTCTCGCCGGAGTACGGGTTGGAGCTGCCCGGGTGTGGATGCAACCAGACGTGGGCCAGCTCGTCCGCGATCGCGTTCTCAGCGGGGGAGGCGGCCACGAGGACGTTGTTCGGCTCCTGGCGTTCGGCCCAGTCCGAGCCGACCTCCTTCGCGACCGTCGCGCTGTGCCGGTGGCGGCGGACCACGAGTCGATCGAGCTCGGACTTGATGATCTCGCCACTCGGCGTCACCGCGGTGGGCTCGAGCATCCTGATGAGCTCCGCGAAGGACTCCTTCTTGCCGTTGTGTGGCGTTGCTGAGGCGAGGATGAGTGCCTCGGTGTTCGGTGCGAGGATCCGAGCGAGCTGCCCGTTCAACGTCGCATTGTTCATCACGTTGTGCGACTCGTCGATGACAACCGCATCCCATCGCTGCTTCGCGAGGTGACTGCGATACCGGTCCTGCTTGAGCGTGTCGACGGAGATGATCGCTCGCTTGTAGAAGCTGAACGGGTTCCGGGTGGCAGGGAGCTTTTGCCGAACGCGCTGGATGCCGACCGAGTCGAGGCGGACGAACGGCAGGGCGAACTTCGTCCACATCTCCTGCTGCATCTGCTCGAGGACGTGCTTCGGAGTGACCACGAGGATGCGTTCACCCCGTCCGCGCCGAACCAGCTCAGCGAGGATCATCCCGATCTCGATGGTCTTGCCCAAGCCGACGGCGTCCGCGATGAGGATTCGCGGACGCAGGTTGGCGGGATCGAGTGCCTTGCGGACGGCCTCGCGCTGGTACTCGAGCGGGTCCGCGAGCATCTGTGTCGAGACGCCCATGGCCGTGTCGTGCAGCGGCACCGGCGTCTTGCGAAGCGTTGCCTCGAGCCAGAGCTTCGCTCTCCGGTAGCCCGAGGAGTCATCGCCGACGACTCGCGCTGCGGCGGGATCGAGGACCTCGATGTCGTCGATGTCGCTGTAGAACGTGGCCGTGGTGTCCCGAACGAGTTCGGACAGGCCCTGCACGGTGATGAGGAGCCCGGATGCTGTGGCCTCCGTCGAGAGGACGAGCCACTCGGCATCGCGAACCACGACGACGCTGCCAGGAGCCACATTCGGGATCGATCGGATCTCGCTCAACGGCATGGCTTCACTCTGGGACACGTCGTGGTACCTCTCACCCCGGTGCGACTGCCAGGGAGCAGAGCACGTTTCATCACGCTAGTGGAACGGTCGCCCCTGGCTGTACTCACAGGCGCGAGCACATCATGGCATGAGGCACCGTCAATTCTTGAGGATGATTGGCCCGTCTTCGCAGGCATGCCCGGTGCCACCATGACGTTCGTGCAGTCCGAGGTGCTCATTCGAGGACCACAGGCCCCACTCCCTGGGCGACGGCCATCGCGACGGCTTCGTCTGCCCAGCCAGTTCCGGCCGGGATCACAGTCCATCCCTTGTCGCCGAGCCAGGCGTCACGTTGAACGTCTTGGTCGATGACGACTGCAGTCCTTGATTCAACCCAGGCCAGCTCGACCTGCCACTCGTTCGACGGGCCCACATCCAGACCAACCATCGCCGATTGGCCGACATCGCCGAGCAGATTCAGCACACCAGCCACAGCTGGGTTCGCGAAGTCGGTCGGGATCGCCGCGCTCGTCGAACTCGGGATCGTCAGCGGAGTCGCCTCAACCTGGAGCCCGTCCAGGAACGTGGACGCAGCTTCACGGACCAGGTCATCGTGCAGTCGCTGATTCGAAAAAGTCCGCAGGGAGCGGTAGCAGCTCGTTTCCGGTCCGCACTCGCAGTCCCGCGCGATCTGGAGTGCGCGAGCAAGGACAGAGTCGATGTTCTGTGCGATCAGTCGCGCGTACCCGGCACCGCCGGGAACGGTGTCGATGAGGGTGATCGACGCGGAGTCCGCGAACGCATCGGTCACGCCGTCGATGTTGTCGCGTGAGATCTCAAGCTGGTTCGACACGGCTTGAAGGACGGCGTACAGCGTCGACTGCGCGGTCACTCGGGTGTCCGCACCGGACCACGGGCGGCTGAACGAGATGCGGACGATGTCTGTCTCGTACTTGTGCGCCAGCGAGTACCGCCGGAACCCGCCGGTGCATGGTTTCGCGGACATCGCGTGGTCATGCGCACCCTTCGGAAGTTCGGCGGAACCGCCCATGGCACGCCCGCAGAATTCACACACCCAGAAGCCCTGCTCGGTCGGGCCGACATTGATGCGCACCATCCGAGCGCGCTCGGAGAGCTCAGCCGTCACGATCGCCCCGGGTAGCCGGTGCTGTGTCAACGACACGGTGTTGCCCGTCGAAGCGAGCTGTGTCTCTCCATGCCAGCTCGTGCGGGGCTGACCGTCCCCGGGGCGCTCCTTCCCGCCCTCCGCGATGAAGCCGAAGCGCGGCTCGAAGTACCGGCGCGGCGCGCCGGTCGGCTCAGTTCCACATCGCCCGCACGGCGCGTCATCGCGCTCGAGCCCTTCGCGGTACAGGCCGCAGCCCTTGCAGATACTGAAGTAGACCGGCGGGAGCTCCCGTTCCCGCCGCCTCCCGAGACCGATCGATCGCCAAAGCTTGCCGCCTGCGACGATCTGTGTGCCCGGCGCGTACTCGAAGATCGCCTGCGAGAGGTCCCTCGAGAGTTCGAGCTGCCCGGTCAGTGGAGAGTCGAGTTGGGTGCGCATCTCCACCGTGTCGACCGGGAACCCGTACTTCGGCAGGATGTTCCGATTCGCGAGGAAGCCGAGGAGCTCGCGGCCGTTGATCGTCCTCAGCATGAACTCGTATCGATCACCGACCTTGCCCTTGCGCTCCGCGTACGCCTTGTCGGCGGCTTCCCGGTAGAAGTCGGTCTCCTGCGCGAATTCTTCCCCGACGTTTGTGAGGAGCTCCTTCAAGGAGTTCTTCCACTCCTCGGATCGGCCGTACGACCCACGAACGGTGTGAGCAAGCGCGACCTCGATCGACTCGAGGACAGTTTCCGGTAGGTCGTCGAGCCAGTGGATGAGCGCGGTCGCCGCGGGCTCGGCGTCAGGCGCACCGAAGAAGTCGCTCACCGTACGGTACCGGCGGTGGTGAAGCGCTGCCTGTTCGCGGAAGAACGCGCTGATCACGATAGAGAACACATGCCGTTCTGCGATCCGCTCATTCGCGATCGGGACGACCGGCGGTCGCACCGTGCCTGCGATCATCTGCCGCGGATCGGCGAACATCGCAAGGTCATGGGACCTCCGTTGGGCATAGGTCAGGATCAGCGCTGCGCTGTCAACGCGCCGCCCTGCCCGGCCCGCCCGTTGTACGTAGTTCGACACTGTCGGAGGCACGTTCCGGAGCACGACTGACTGCAGCTCGCCGACGTCGACGCCGAGCTCGAATGTGGTCGAGCAGGACAGCACGTTCATCCGCCCGGCGATGAAGTCCTGCTGGATCTCGGCAGCGCGATCGCTCGACCACTGTGCGGTGTGTTCTGAAGCGCTGAGGGGCACGACGGCGGATTCGCGGTAGAGGACGCGGTAGTGATCATCATCATGGGAGGGCTCTGGGAGACACCAGGCTCGGAGCTCGCCGATACACCGGTACGTCTCACAAACACCGCGGACGTTCGTCGCGGCGACCCGGCGGCACACGGAACAGCGCCAGAGTTGCGTATCTGCGGTGTTGACGAGCCCCTCCACCATCGTCGTGTCGAGCTGATGAACGAGACCGACGCCCGCGACGTTCGAAGAGGTGAACCACTTGCGGGACATCGCATCCGGCGCGGTGAGTACTTTCCACAGACCTTCGAGCGTCGACGCCACGTCGGCGTCGATGGACATGGCACGGAAGATCCTTGCGAGGTAATCGGATCTGCGATTCGCTCCGCGTGTCGGGAGCCAGCTCATCACCTTACGAAGACGGTCCGCTCCAGATCCCCGCACGAAGATCGGACCGAGTCGCGGTTCGAACACCGGATGCCGAGGATCGACGTGCTCGAGCGGGCTTACAGCTCCCTGCAGCCGAAGCGATCGGACGAGCGCCTGGAGCAAATCACTCGTCTCGGTGTCCGCGAAGCCGAGTCGCTGCATCGCAGGGATCGGTTCAGCGCGTCCCTCGTACATGCGCCAGGTCAGGAGGCCCGTACCTTCCAACGACATTCGATCATCGAGGCTGAGCAACTCCGCCTGCACCCATGTCTCAGCGACCGTTTGGCGCTCGAGCGCGGTCTCACCGACCGCGAACACGCCGTGATCGGAAGCGGACTTCCGCACGATCGACGCGATGTCCGTCGTCCGCGGAGGCTCGTCTTCGAAAGTCGCGGATTTCGTACCTGCCAGGACGAGGCGCCGCCGAATGAACCGTTCATGTGAATCTTCGAGGTACGGAGCGAAGTACGCGGCTTGCTGACGACTGTCGCTGAACACCAGCAGCTTTCTGCCACCGCCAGGGAGAACGGCCTCGTCTGCTGACTGCGCCGGTGGGAGTTCCTCGTAGAGCGACGATGTCAAGACACCGACGGCCGCGTTGTTGCCGCTCTCGAACCGCCGGATCACGTTCGGGCGCGCGGAACCACAGTGCAGGCACTTCCCGGGACGGGCGGTCCGGATGCGTTCGGCTGCAACGAGCGCCTCGCCATGACAACCATCGTGAGGGCAGGATCGCTCGTCCTTCTGCGTGAGCCACCCACATCGCGGGCAGAGACGCACAGTGACGGGGCTTGTAGTCGCATCGTCGGCTTCGTCCAGGAGGACTTCATCTTCGTCGTAGACCTCCGGTTCAGACGCGACGAGGCTCAGCCAAACGAGCTTGTCCGATGCTGCTGACTTGGGGGTGAACCAACGCTGCCCATCGGCGACACGCTCCGAACCGCACAGATACGTGCCACCGCAGTTCCGACAGGCCGCGAACTCGAACATCGCGCCGGCGCACGCCTCGCACCGCTCACGACGAACGAGCTCGACATGCGGGCCAGCACCCGTCAAACAGGTGAACGCACCCTCAGTGGCGCGGGCGAACAGGTGGTACTTCGCGCTCAGCGGTGGGGCAGCGCTGTCGTCTCGCGCCGCACTGGCCGCCGCGACGATGTCGATCAGAGCACGCCGGTCGGGTACGGACGGCCCGAGGAGCGACACGAGTTCGTCGAGCGTGCGGGGGTGTTCCGACGCGAGTCGTCTGATCGCCGCGACGTGGTCATCGTTCTCGCTCACCTGTGACGGGAACACCTCACGGGTAGCTGTGACGACGTCCTGATGGTCGGGGACCGCCGCATCGAACGCGAAGTCGGAGCCGAACAGGTCCGAAGCGAACTGAGCGGCGCGCGTGTGATCGGAGCCGACGGTGGCGCTGGTCGCGATGCACTGAACAGGACGGTTCTTCGCGACACGCTCGCGGAGTCGGCGCAGCAGGAATCCGACTTCGGCGCCGGTCGCGCCGTCGTAGACGTGGGCTTCATCCACCACGATGAACCGCCAAGTACCGGCAGCGTCCTCCGTCTCGAAGAGTTCGATGTCAGCTGGACGCAAGAGCAGGTACTCGAGCATGGCGTAATTGGTCAGCAGCAGGTGTGGTGGGTTCGCCCGCATCCGCTCTCTGCTGATGATCTCGTTCTGAAGGTGTCGCTCGCCCGGGTGTTGCCGGGCGAACTGCTCGGCCGCGCGGGCCTCGGTCTCCTGCGTCTCGCCCGTGTACCGGCCGAACGTCACCTCTGGCGTGTCGGCGAGGAGCTCGCGGAGACGCTTGAGCTGGTCGTTCGCGAGTGCATTCATCGGGTACAGCAAAAGGGCTCGCACGCCCGCGCCAATACGACCGCCTACTGCCTCGCGTTGGATGGCGTCGAGAATCGGGAGCAGGAAGCTCTCCGTCTTTCCGGAGCCGGTGCCGGTGGCGACCACCACGTTGCGTCCGGCCGCGACCTTTCGGATCGCGTCTTCCTGGTGACGGTAGAGCGGTCTCGAGAGCGGGAGCCGGCCCCCGAATCGTTCGAATCGCCGAGAGAGTGTGCCCTCATCGATCAGTTGTTCCGGGGAGGCACCGGCCACGTACGGGGCCTGCACGTGGAGGTAAGGCCCTTTTGTGAGTCCCGCGTCTGATTCGCGCTCGATCGCGCCGTGCAGTGCGCTGTTCAAACGCTCATCCGATGGTTCGATCAGTGAGCCGAGGTAGCGCGTGTACGTGCTGGCGACGGCTTCACTGACGCTCAGCGGGTCGATCATGCCGGTCATGCTCTACTCCAACGTTCGGTCCAGATGTCCGCTAGGACGAGGTCTTGTTCGACGATGCGGGGTGCCGCTCGCGCGATGGTTTCGAGGGACGGACGGGTGTGCGCATGGAGCTTCGTCGCGTTCTCATGCCCGCGGGCGGCCGCTCGTGCGATGAGCGCGAACGCGATCGACGCTGCGGGAAGGCTCGTCCAGTCATCCGCGCCGAGGCGCTTGTGGATCGGAGACAGCGCAGCACGCCCGAACGTCCGTTCCAACACCTGCTCCGCGAGCTCGAGTTTCCGGAGAGTTCCGCGGATGTCGTACGAAGCTTCGACTCGATGGTCGAAGAGTTCCTTCCCCGCGACGGCGCGACTGTCGGTGTCGAGCAGTGCACTCGGTACGCAGTTGGCGACGCGCCAGATCTCGGCCACGCGAGCTGCGGGCATCCGAGACAGAGCGCGGGTCGTGTCGTTGAACCGCCCGACACTCGCTTCCGGATCGTCGCCGTTCACGACGAAGTCTTGGAACGCTGCCCCGAGCGCACGGTCTCTGGCGTCGCTCTCAGCGGAGGTTGACTCGCTAGTGGCGTCGACCGGCGAGGTCAGGTAAGCCAGTGCGGGCGCGAAGTCCCACATACTTGGGGATGATCGATACTGACCGGCTGGCAACGTGACGACGTCCGAGGCCACGAGCAGCCCAAGTGGCGCATCAAACGCTTTTCCTGAATCCATCTCTACCGGCACAAACCTGCGGAGCGCTCGGACGGCATCGGTCAATTCTTCCCGGAGGCGTGCGCCCGGCACGCGAAACTTGTCGAGCGTGTTTCCGGAGTAGAGACTCATCACCAGCGGGAGCAAATCGCGGGTGGCATGAAGCGGTGCCGCGCGAGCCAGCCAGGAGCGGATACCCGCTTCCGTCTCGTCGGACGTTTCGACGAGCGGCCGCACCTGAACGTCGAAGACGTTCACGCCGCGGGACGGGTACTCCGTAGGCCAGCGAAACGGCACCCATGGGTCCTCGACCCGAATGACGACGCAGAGTTCTCCCTCGTCGAGGAGTTCGGATCCGAGGTCGACCACGCCGTCGGTGGTCGTGAACACGCTTGCCGGCCGCCACGGCGCGTACCGCCGATAAATGCCGACCTCGAGAGGCTCGTCGGTGCGCGTCCCAACGACCACAATCTGGCTTCCGACGAGCTGCACGGCCTCGGCAAGTGTTCTCGGACGGATGCGCGCGACGGGTATCCTGCTGCCATCGACGCTGACGTGCAGAGTGAGTGAGTGATGCTGCTGCAGGGTGTCCGAAAGTTCACCGAGGTTGTACTCGGACGCGCCGCCGTGGCGACGCCCTTTGGCGATCAGCGTCTGTACCGCCGAATCCCCGTGCATTGCCACGATTGGCGGAGATGTGTCGGGATTGCCGTGGTTCACCTTGAGACGAAGGGTCCCGATGTCCTCCGCGTTGACCTGCACCGGCGCGTGGCTCGGAACCGCCTCGAAGCCTTCTCCCGCAAGCGCGACTGACATTGACGGGATCGCGACGGTGATCTGCACCGTGCGGCCGGTCTGATCGATGGCCTCCAGTGTCTCCAGTGCTCGGCGGCGAGACAGCATGATCGACGGGGGGACTGTCACTCCTGACGCGCTTTCTACCTGGATGCTCGCCGGCTCGAGTCCGCCGTCGTTCGGGAGCATCCGCCGGAACCGTAGGTCAGGATCGAGCTTCAGCCCGCTCACGACCGAGAAACGCCGACGGACACCTCGGCCGAGTGGTCCGGACACATCCACTTCGAACGTGCCGGCGAGTGATTCAGCGCAGACGGCGCCAAGGTCTAGGCCCTGGGGTTCTGCTTTCGCCCAGATACTCGACTCCACGACGGCGGCGCGGGTGTTCACGTCCCGAACTGTCGTGCGCCACTCGACGGTTGGCGGGGCATCCTGCGGTTGGCTGAGATCCGGAGGAATGGTGACGAGCGGCAGCGTGCTGAAGACGTGACCGCCCTCAGCTGATGTCGCGTTCGGAACCATGTTCTCGAACTCGATGGTCGGCCGCGTGACTGTCGACACGTAGCGCCACTGATCTGATCCGCGAAATCGGAAACGACGAAGGTCGCGCAGGTCGATCCGCGCAAATGCCCAGTTCCACCAGCCGAGTATGCTCTCGACGGGTTCGTCGCGGAGGGACCCCCCTTCGACCTCGATGAGATCCGTCATGGACCTGCCGTCCGGGTTCGGCGCTGCAATCCAGACGTCGGTCTTCGGGAGCGTGTTGCGCGGCGGCACCAATTCTCCGGTCCTGCCATCGAACACGAGCAGTGGGTCGCGGGGGTCGACCAGCGCCAGTTCCCAGGTACGGTCTCCGGGGGATGCTTGCACGATGATGTCTCGCACTGCTTTGGTCACGGCGACGGTTTCGGGGGTGACGGCGTCACCCGGCCACGGCGGGTCCACGCGGCGGCGGATCGCGAGATCATCACTTCGGACGGTCCACGAGATCGTTTCCTCTGCGATGACTTCCAGGGAGGGAAGCCGGATGTGTACGCCCTCAAGCGCATGGAAGAGCACACGCGGGACCACGTCGACCTGACGTGTTCGCGCCTTCGGCGATGCGATGCGCTTCTCCCCGAGTTCCTCGAGGCTTCGGAGGAGGTCGCGCTGCATGACGCGCGGGAAGGTGCTCACCTCAAGGTGGGAGGCACCTCCGTGGTGCCAATCCTCGAGGAGTTCTAGGCATCGGTCCACGAGGTCCTCTGCGATCTCGCGACCCTCTGTGAGGAACCGGTAGGAGGGCACGTCGAGTCCGTGAACCAGGGTCGCCGTACTGGAACTGAGCCGCGCAAGCCACTGACAGAACTGGCGCCCATCGAGTCCGTCGCTCATACCAGAACGGCGCCAGAGTAAATCGATGAACTCGTCCATCCGCTGCCCAGGAATCCCGACGTGCATCAGTATCTCGTCCACGTTCCGCCGAGGGAACCTGAAGCGGGACAGCCCGAACGAGTCGAGGGCCTTCCGAAATGCATCGGAGAAGATCTGCTGGTCGGGCTGCGCCAACCGGTGCCCGAGCGCTTTCTCCACGAACGGCCACATACCGCCGAGGTAGTAGTCGAAGGCGGTGCTGCACATACCGGCGACGAATGTGGCACGAAATTCAAACAAGAATGACGCCCGACGCTGCGGGGTATCATTCCACGGATAGCTGCGGCCGATGATCTCGAATACTTCGCGGGCCTCGTCCGGATCGATGTCGGCTTCGATGACGAGTGAACGTCCGGTGAGCCGCGCCCTCCACTCCTGTTCGAGAAGCTCGAATTCTGCCTGCGTCGTGATCATTTCTGTCTCTCGGTCGATGGTCAGCGAGACGATCAGGACATGGAGACGGTCTGACATCGGCGCGATCGACCGAGGTGACATCGGCGAGGAGCGAGACGGCAGGTCGTCCCACGGCTTCCTGCTGTTCCGGCTCGATCCTTGCATGAGTGAGTGTCATGTTGGAAGAGGGTGAGGCTCACCCCATCATGGGGACATCACCCGGCCTGAGTCTGACGGCAGGTCGTCCCGTTCGCGCCGGACCGACGCTCACGATGCGGGCTGGTCTCCGCGCGTTCGAGTCATTGTCCAGGGCCGGCCCGAATCTCGCAGTCATCAAAGCTGCAACGCCACCCCAACGCCACCCGAAACCTCGACCACCTCGTCAACTCGCCCCACCACAGCTACCCGCTCATCCCCAGGCAGATCCCGCAGCACCACAGCCACCTCCCCGCAGTACCTCCCCGCCGATGCCGACTGCATCGTGACGGACCCGCGCGGCCGAGCCTGACCCCCGACGACAGGCAACGGCAGCCCCGCGAACCGGGAGCGTGACTGCTCGAACCGGATCAGTGCCTCGGCAGCATCGACCCGGTTCCGATCGGGAAGCGCCAGAGCCTCCAGCACCAGGGGATCAAGCCCCGGAGCGGCCAGGCCGTCCAGCACGATGAGACCGGAGCTCACGAACGACCCCAGCCGCGACCACGAGTGCGAGCTCAGCGCCGGATCACCCACGTACACGTCGTCCACGCCGGCGTCGACGAGCGCGACCGCCTGGGCCAACGGAGACGCGCTCCGATGTGCCTCGACGGTCGGCAGCCCCTCGCCGAGCGGACCTCGACGGACGGAGTCACCAGCGACGAACGCACCGACGCGCCATCCGAACGAGCGGGCGACGGCCACCGACGACGCGACCGACGACAGCGCCAACCCGGTCCACTCCCGTGGGTAGAAGTTGTGGATGAGTTCGATGTCCAGGTCAGCGAACGGCGCAAAGTCGGCAGCGCGAAGGGTGCTCGCATTCAGGGCGATCGGCAGCACCGTAGCAATCGCCCGGATGGATTCGACCGAGAACCCGAAGTCGATCCGCACCCGAGCGATGCCGATCGAGCGCAGGAACTCCCACGGCGAATCACCGAGCAGCCGCGCCGTGTTCGGCGAGACGTCCGCCACCACGGCCAGGCCCGATGCCGCCGCCGCACCCACCACCGCCGTGGCGACGGCACGCGCCGACTCGGGATCGTCCTCGGGGATGTGCAACGAGGTGAACGCGAGCGTCGCCCCGGCCTCCGCGGCCGCCGAGAACGTCGACGCTGCCAGGTCGGCGTGCGCCAGGTACCCGCTCGCCCCGAGCCGCATCAGCGCGACGAACCAGCAGACGACGACCCAGCGGCAGCGCCAGCAGACGACGACCCAGCGGCAGCGCCAGCAGACGCCGACCCAGCAGCAACGCCAGCCGCCGCCGAGCCAGCAACACCGGCACCAGCGGCGGAAGCCGAGCCACCAGCACCGGTAGAAGCAGCAGCCCCAGCCACCGCCCCCGCCGACGCCTCAGTGGCATCCGCCGGCACAGCCGACGACACCACATCGAGCGGCGCCCCCGGAGCCGACTGCGCCTCGAGGTCAGCCCGCACCGACGCCGACACTCCGAACAGCAGCGTCGCCAGGAACCCGACCACGTACGCGGTCACGAGCCCCGAGCCGTACCCGAGGATCGCCCAGCCGTATCCCGAAGAGCCGTTGAGTAAGGGCAGGAGCGACAGGTCCGACGCGCCGATGGCGATCGCCCCGACCGAGTGCCCGAGCTGGTCGAACAGCCCGACGACCCCACCACCGAACGCCCCGCCGATGCACGCCGTGATGAACGGCCGGCCGAGGGGGAGCGTCACACCGTAGATGAGCGGCTCGCCGACCCCGAGGAGCCCGGCCGGCAGCGCACCACGGATCGTCCGGGTCAGGGCAGCGTTCGACCGGAACCGCAGCCAGAGCGCGACGGCGGCACCGATCTGCCCGGCACCACCCATCGCGAGTACCGGCAGCAGCACGGTCCACCCCGTCTGGTCGATGAGCGTCGTGTGGATCGGCGTGAGGGCCTGGTGCATGCCGGTCATCACGAGCGGCAGGAACAGCCCGCCGAGCAGGAACCCGGCGAACGCCCCGCCGTTCGCGAGGAGCCACGTCGCCGCAGCACCGATCGCGACGGAGACGACACCGGCGACGGACATGAGGACGCCGAGCGTCACGGACCCGGCCACGAGGACGGTCACGAGCGGCACGACGATGAGCGCGATGACGTCGGGCGTGTGCCGGCGCATGAAACGCTCGACGTACGCGGCGATGATCCCGCCGGCCATCGCCGCGAGCACCCCGCCCTGCCCCGGTGCGAGCGTCTCGCCGAACACGCTGACGTTGGCGACGCCGGCCGCCACGATGATGCCGCCGACGGCACCACCGAGGATCGGCGTCCCACCGAACTCCTTGGCGGCGTTCATCCCGACGAACACCGCAAGCAGCGACAGGAACCCGCTCGACAGCACCCCGAGGAACGGCGTGATCCCGGGCAGCCACCCGAGGTTCGTCAGGATGCCGTTGATCCCGGCGATGAGTCCGCACGCGATGAGCGCGGGGATGAGGGGGATGAAGATCGCGGAGATCTTCCGGACGGCGCGCATGGTGCGGCCGTCCGACCGACGACGCGCGGACGCCTTCATCGCGGCACCGCGCGCCGCGAGCTCCTCGGGCGTCGCCCCGGCCGGGGAACCGCCAGCACCGCCAGCAGCACGAGGACCGCCGCCAGCTGCGCCGCCAGACCCACCGTCACCATCCGGACTGGAGGCACGCCCCGCGCCCGCCCCGCCACCTGCGGTCGCGAGCGACGGGGCGGCGGTGCGCAGTCCCTCCAGGCTGTCGGCGACCCGGTCCACGAGACCCGGACCGAGCACGATCTGCAGGTTGGATCCCGCGGCGATCGCCGCGATTACCCCGTCGGTGCCCCGCAGCGACGGCAGGTCGACGGCCTCGTCGGACACCACCTCGACGCGGAGTCGGGTCATGCAGTTCTCGACGTCGGCGATGTTCGCGGACCCGCCGACGGTGTCGAGGATCTGCTGTGCAAGCTGCTGGGCATCGGTCATTCGGGGACTCCTCGGGAGGGATGAACGGTCAGGAGAGGACGGCGCGGAGGGACCCGTCGGCGGCGTCTAGGCGGTCGCGGGCTGCTGCCGCGGAGAGGCCGGTGAGGAGCACGGCGATGGCCGTCTTCACCTCGCCGGATGCGTCGCGGAGGGCGGCGTCGACATCGGCGTCCGCAGCGCCGGTGACGTCCTGCACGAGCGAGAACGACCGGGCAGCGAGCTTGGCGTTCGTCGCCCGGACGTCGACCATGCGGTTGCCGAACGTCTTGTGCCGACGGAGCATCGCGAGCGTCGTGAGCATGTTGAGGACGAGCTTCTGCGCCGTTCCCGCCTTGAGCCTGGTCGACCCGGCGATGAACTCGGGGCCCACGACGACGTCGATCGCGATGTCGGCGATCTGCCCCGCGGCCGAACCCGCATTGCACGCGACGGAGACGGACGTTGCGGAGCGGCGCCGTGCCTCCCGGATCGCTGCGAGCACGTAGGGCGTCCGGCCGGACGCGCTGATCCCGACGACGACGTCGCGGTCGGTCAGGCCAAGTGCGTCGAGGTCGCGGACCGCGGCCGCTTCGTCGTCCTCGGCGCCCTCGACGGCGGTCGTGATGGCAGGTGTGCCGCCGGCGATCACGCCGACCACCATGCCGGGATCGGTCCCGAAGGTGGGCGGGCACTCGCTGGCATCGAGGATGCCGAGTCGGCCCGGCGTGCCGGCCCCGACGTAGACGAGTCGCCCGCCCGCCCTGAAGGCGTCGGCGATGCGGTCTGCCGCTGCGGCGATGGCCGGGAGGCACGGCTCGACTGCTGCAGGCACGCTGCGGTCCGCAGCGTTCATGCGTCGGGCGGCCTCGAGCGTCGAGACGAGATCGATGTCGTCGAGGCTCGCGTCCGTCGCCTCGGTGGTCAGGGTCGCGAGTTCCTCGCGGAGGTCGTGGCTCATGGGGCTCAGTTCCGGTGGTGGGTGCGGACGGCGTCGCGGCTGCGCGCCAGGAGGGGACGGGATCGGGCGTCGGTGCGCTGGGCGACGACGACGAACAGGGCGTCGACGATGGCGAGCTGGCTCATCCGACTGCCCATCGCTGCGGGGCGGAGGTCGCTCTCGGCGCCGGCGACCCCGAGGAGGACGCGCACGGCCTGCTTTGCGAGCGGGGCGTTCGCGTGGCCGGTGATCGCGACCACCGTGGCGTCCTGGGCGGCGGCCTGACGGGCGACCTCGAGGACCTCGGTGGTGGTGCCGGAGTGGCTGACGAGGATGACGACGTCCTCGCTCCCGACGACGCTCGCGAGGGTCAGGGCGTTGTGCGGGTCGTCGGCGATCGAGCTCGCGATGCCGATGCGCTCGAGTTTCAGGTGCAGGTCCCGCGCGACGAGACCGCTCGCACCGACGCCGTAGAGGACGACGCGGCGGGCGTGTTCGATCGCGTCGGCAGTGCTCGCGAGGGCCGCGGGGTCGAGGGCTGCGCGGGTGTCGGTCATCACGGCGCGGACGTCCTCGGTGACCTTCGCGATGACGGTGGCGACGTCGTCGTCGACGTGCACGCCCGCGTGGATCTCGGCGTGCTCGTGGATGCCGCGCTCGACGGCGCGGGTCATGCTGCGCTGGAGCTCGGCGTAGCTCGCGAAACCGAGGTGCCGGGCGAAGCGGGAGACCGTTGCGGCGCTGACGGCCGCGCGGGCTGCGAGTTCGGCGGCGCTGCCGTTCGCGGTGGCGTGCGGGTCGTCGAGCATCCTGTCGGCGATCGCGCGCATGCTCGTCGGCATCGTGACGGACTGCGTGCGGACGAGGGCGAAGGCGTCAGCGCGGTCGGGGCGTGTGGTGGGCGACGGTGCCATGCAGACCATGAAAGCGCATTGCACTCGAGTTCGCTAGGGGTGAAAGCAGATTGCGCTGCGGCTGCACTTGCGTGTCACCGCCTGGCGCTACCGTCATCGTCGGGTCCGAGAGCGGCCGGAGGGGGAGCGCCATGTACATCGACACCGACGGTCACGCCGTCACGAGTCCGTCCGACCTGAGCACCTGGGCGACCTGCGAGTGGGCGTTTCTCCGCCGCCTCGACGTCAAGCTGGGCCGGGCGGAGCCCATCGCCGAGGTGGCGGACGACATGCTCGATCGCACAGCCCGGCTCGGCGATGAACACGAGCGCCGGTTCCTCGACGAGCTCAGGCGGACCAGGGACGTCGTCGAGTTCGAGCGACCGACACCCGATCAGTACGACGCGGCAGCGCAGGCAGCCGTCGATGCGATGCTGGCCGGGCGCGAGGTCCTCTACCAGGCGACCTTCCACGACGACGACTTCATCGGCTTCTCAGACTTCCTCATCCGCAACGACCGCGGGGAGTACGAGGTCTACGACACCAAGCTCGCCCGCCACGCCAAGATCTCCGCGCTGCTCCAGGTCGCCGCCTACGCCGACAAGATCGCCGACCGCGGCATCCCCGTCGGTGCGCAGGTCCATCTCATCCTCGGCGACGGCACGACGACGACCCACGAGCTCGCCGACATCACCCCGGTGTACCGCACGCAGCAGGCGCAACTCCGCCGCGTCATCGCCGAGCGCCTCGCTGAGACCGCGCCGCTGGAGTGGGGCGACCCCCGCTACACGAGCTGCGGCCGATGCTCGATCTGCCAGACACAGGTCGAGGAACACCGCGACCTCGTCCTCGTCGCCGGCATGCGCCTCGACCAGCGCGCACGCCTCATCGCCGCCGGCATTCCGACCATCGACGCACTTGCAGCAAAGGACAACACCAACAAGGCGAGCGCGATCCCGGGCATCAGCGCGGCGTCACTCCACAAGCTCGTCCGTCAGGCGCGCCTCCAGACCGAATCGGAACGCGACCATCTCGGGGACGCGCCTGGATCGACCAAGCGACCCCGGATCGAGGTCCTCGACGCTGGCGCGCTGCGAGCGATCCCTCAGCCCAACGCGGGCGATGTCTTCTTCGACTTCGAGGGCGACCCGCTCTACACCGAGAACGGGCACGACTGGGGGATCGACTACCTGTTCGGCCTCGTCGATGTGCATGCCGAGTTCACCGCGTTCTGGGCGCACACGATCCGCGAGGAACGGAATGCACTCGAGCAGTTCCTCGCGTTCATCCGGGAGCGCCGTGCGCAGCATCCCGGCCTGCACATCTACCACTACGCAGCGTACGAGCGGACGCATCTCCTGTCGCTCGCCGCGCGGCACGGCATCGGTGAGGAGGACGTCGACGACCTCCTCCGCGACAACGTCCTGATCGACCTGTACCCGATCGTGCGGAAGGCGCTGCTCATCGGCAGCAAGAGCTACTCGATCAAGAAGCTGGAGCCGCTCTACATGGGCGAGGACCTGCGCGAGGCCGACGTCACGAACGCGGCGGACAGCATCACCGCCTACGTCCGGGCGATCGACGAGCTGCGGACCGGTGATGCCGTCGAAGGGCAGCGGATGCTCGACGACGTCGCCGACTACAACGAGTACGACTGCCGGTCGACCCTGCGGTTGCGTGACTGGATGCTGACGTTCGCGCCTGCCCCGGTCCCGGTGCGCGAAGATGACCAGCTCGACGTCGAGATCCCCGAGATCGTCCGCGAGCCCGACCCCGTCGCCGTCGAGCTCGAGGCCCGGATCGCCGGGATTGACGCCCTCGACCGCACGCCAGACCAGACCGCGATCGCGCTGGCCGCCGCCGCGATCGACTACCACCGCCGAGAGGGCAAGAAGTTCTGGCAGGAGCACTTCGACCGGCTCCGCAACCCGATCGACGAGTGGGCTGACACCCGCGATGTGTTCGTGGTCGAGCAGGCGCACATCGAACGCGACTGGGCCAAGCTGCCCGGCAAGCGCACGTTCTCCAGGGAGTTGCGGTTGCTGGGCGCGCTCGCCCCCGGCAGTCGGCTTCGGCCTGGAGGCGCGCCCCACCTCGTCTACGACGAGCCGCTTCCGATGTCCATCACCGCGTTCGGGCCGGGGATGCGTGGGGCGTCGAGCAAGTCGACCGTCCTCGAGGTCGGGACCAACGGCGACAGCGTCGAGGTGCTCCTCGTCGAGACGGTCGGCCAGGGGCAGGACGGGCACGAGGACCGGCCGGTCGCGCTGACGCCACAGTCGCCGCCGCGGGCGAAGCCGCAGCCGGAGGCGATCTCGGAGTGGGGGCGTGGCATTCTCTCGGCGGGCCCCGCATTGCCTGCGGACCCTGCGCTCGATCTGCTCCGTCGGGTGCCACCGCGCGGGCCGGTGGTTCCGATCGTCGACGGTGACACGGTGTCTGCGGTCGTGGCGACGCTGCGCGGGCTCGACATGTCGTACCTCGCGATCCAGGGGCCTCCCGGGACGGGCAAGACGTACGTCGGGTCGAACGTCGTCGCACGGCTCGTGAACGAGTTCGGGTGGAAGGTCGGTGTCGTCGGGCAGTCGCATGCCGTCGTCGAGAACTTCTTGTCGGCGGTCGTCGGCAAGGGCGTTCCGGCTGACCGCGTGGCGAAGATCCCGCAGTCCGGCGCATCGTCCGAGGCCGTTGCGGCTGCGCCGTGGACGCCGCTCAAGAACAACGGTGCGCTGGCCGCGTTCCTCGCTGGGCCGGGCGCGACCGGGGGAGTCGTCGGCGGGACGGCGTGGACGTTCGCGAACGCCAACGCCGTCGAGCGCCGTTCCCTCGACCTGCTCGTGATCGACGAGGCGGGACAGTTCTCGCTCGCACCGACGATCGCGTCCTCGGTCGCTGCGACGCGATTGCTGCTGCTCGGGGATCCGCAGCAGTTGCCGCAGGTGAGTCAGGGGTCGCACCCGGAGCCGGTGGACCAGTCTGCGCTCGGGTGGCTGGCGGACGGGCACGATGTGTTGCCGCCGTCGCTCGGGTACTTCCTGGCGCAGACGTACCGGATGCATCCCGCGCTGACGGCTCCCGTGTCGGCGCTGTCGTACGACGGGGCGTTGGAGTCCCGGGCGCCCGCTCGTTCTCTCGACGGGCTGTCGCCGGGGCTGCACCCGGTGCCGGTGTCGCACGTCGGCAACACGACGTCGTCGCCAGAGGAGGCCGCGGTCGTGGTGTCCACCGTGGCGTCGGTCATCGGGCTGCCGTGGACGGCCGACGGAGTGACGCGGCCGCTCACGGACGAGGACGTGATCGTCGTCGCGCCGTACAACGCGCAGGGGGCGCTGATCCGAGAGGCCCTCGATGCTGCCGGCTACCGCGGGACGCAGGTCGGGACGGTAGATCTGTTCCAGGGGCGCGAGGCCGTCGTGTCGATCGTGTCCCTGGCGGCCTCGTCCGCGGCGGACATCCCGCGGGGGCTCGACTTCCTGCTGATGCCCAACCGGTTGAACGTGGCGATCTCCCGGGCGAAGTGGGCAGCGTTCGTGGTGCATTCGCCCGGGCTGACGACGTCCCTCCCGACGTCGATCGCCGGCCTGTCCCTGTTGTCGAGGTTCATCGGCCTCGTCGCGCTGCAATGAGATGTGCCGAACTGTCGGGTTGACGTCTCCACCCGACAGATGGGCACTTCTCGTGCGCTCGACGCGAGGGGCGAACCGGACTGCAGCCGCGCCTCCAGTCCGACACGTCGGGGCAAGCACGAGACCGACCGCACCACAGGGACCACCGGAGCGCATGATCAGCCCACCCGCGTAGACCGGACCGATGAAGGTCATCGGAGTCACCGAGTTCGGAGGGCCTGACGCCCTCGCCATCCACGACGTCCCGGAGCCGCACGCCGGCCCGGGCGAGGTCCGCATCCAGGTCAGGGCATTCGCTGTGAGCCCGACGGACACGGGCGTCCGCGAGGGCGGGCGGGACCTCAGCCAGGCCGGAGAGCCTCCGTACGTGCCGGGCATGGACGCTGCCGGCATCGTGGACGAGGTTGGCGAAGGCGTCACCGAGTGGAGCACCGGGGACGAGGTCATGGCGATCGCACTCCCGCTCCGGGGACACGGCGGCGCCTACGTCGAGCAGCTCGTCGCACCCGTCGACTCCATCGCGCGCATCCCGGCGGGTACCTCGTTCGAGGAGGCCAGCACCGTCCCGATGAACGGCCTCACGGCGGTGCAGATCCTCGAGAAGGCCGGACTGTCGCAGGGGCAGACCCTCGTCGTGACGGGTGCCGCCGGGCTCCTCGGGAACTACGTCGTGCAGCTCGCCGAACAGCAGGGCATCGTCGTCATCGCGGACGCTGCGGACAAGGACCGGGCGCTCGTGGAGTCCCTTGGCGCCGACCACGTCGTGCCGCGTGGGGACGAGTTCGTCGCAGCCGTGCAGGCCATCGCGCCGCACGGTGTCGACGCAGTGGCGGACACGGCCCTGCTGCACGAGGACGCAGTTCCGGTCCTCCGCGACGGTGGGGTGTTCCTCGCGGTGCGCGGTTGGCAGGGCAACGGGGAGCGCGGGATCCGGTTCGAACAGGCCGCGGTGTTCGACGAGTACCACTCGCAGGCCAAGCTCGACCGTCTCCGGCAGGACGTCGAGGACGGCGTCCTGACGCCCCGGGTCGCCGAGGTCCTGCCCGCGTCGGAGCCCGGATCCGCAGCGGATGCGCACACGCGGCTCGCAGCCGGTGGCGTGCGGGGGCGGTTCGTCCTCGTCTGGTGAGCGTCACCGGGTCTCTCGGCGACGCCCGGGTGACCCGGCGCACATCGAGACGTGCCGAAGTGTCGGGTAGCCACGCGCACCCGACACTTCGGCACTTCTCGGCGCCGAGCCCGAGCCCGAGCGCGACGCCGAGCCCGAGCCCTAGCCCGAGCCAGACCGCAGCCAGCCGCGCCCAGCCCTACGCCCCCGCCGGCACCTTCACCCGCAGCGCACCCTCGTCCATCCGGATGCGGTACCCGCGCGCCTCGCCGAACGGATCCCCGTCGAGCTCGAGCTCCTGCGGGTGGCGGAACCGGACGGTGAGCTGCTTGCCCTTGACGTAGTTGAGCGCGTCGATCTCGGTGTTCTTGAAGAACTTGCCGAGCGGAGTCCGGCGGATGATCCCGTTCTCGAACACGACCTTGGTGATGATCTGGATCCAGTTACCGATGCCGTTCGGCTTGAGCAGCAGGATGTCGAACAGGCCGTCGTCGACCGAGGCATCGGGCAACAGGAGGATGTTGCCCTGGAGGGTCCCGCAATTGCCGACGATGAGCGTGTGCGCCCGGATGGAGGATGGCTCGCCGTCGTCGAGCTGGTAGCGGACGTGCAGCTGGTTCTTGTCGCGGAGGGCGGTGAAGATCGCCTTGACGTAGGCGAGCCAGCCGATCTTCGCCTTGAGGTCCTCGTCGGTGGCGGCGAGCATCTTGGCGTCGAGTCCGACCCCTGCCATCACGAGGAACGCGTGCTTGCGGACGGATGACGACGACGAACCGGATCCTTCGCGCACCTCGATCCGCCCGAGGTCGATCGCCCGCTCGTCGCCCGTGAACGCGGTGTGGATGGAGTGCTCGACGTCGTCCAGCGTCAGGTTCATGTTCCGCGCGAGGAGGTTGCCGGTGCCGGACGGCAGCAGCGCGAGGGTGATGTCGTGGTCGGCGAGGGTCTCCGCCACGATCCGGACGGTGCCGTCGCCGCCGGCCGCGATCACGAGGTCCACCCCGGCGTCGATCGCCTCCTGCGTCGCCCCGCGGCCCGGGTCCTCCTTGCTCGTCTCGCACCAGAGGGTCTCGTCCCAGCCGGCTGCGGACTCCTCCTTCTGGACGATGGCGCGAACGGCTTCGAGGTCGATCTTGACGGGGTTGTACACGACGGCTGCGCGCATGGGGGCTCCTGGTGTTGCCGGGGGTCGCTGATCTGCGGGTCCGTACAGTCAACCGGAGCACGCCTGTGTCCGCGCCGTCGCGCGCCGGAGTTGTCCACAGGTCGGCCGCCGCGGCCGCTGCGAACCGCGAGTTCGGGCAGAATCGTCCCACCAACCTTCCTTGGGGGAACCGATGTTCGTCGCTGCTGCTGTCTTCCTGATCCTCGCGCTCGTCGCGGTCTACTTCCGGTCTCGTGAGTACCGGACGCCCGCCACGCCGGCGACCCTGAACAACCCGGGGCGGCCTGCAGCGGTCAACACCCGCCCGAACACGGTCGCGCTCTGGGTCGCGATCGCATTCGGGATCCTGTTCATCGGCTTCGGGCTCGCGAGCACCGTCTACGCACAGGACACCGGTGAATCGAAGGTGCAGGTCGACATCTCCGGGAACATCGTCGGGCAGACCACCGAGTCCGGGTTCCACTTCAAGGCGCCGTGGGCGACGCTGCACACGTTCAACATCCGGAACCAGACCGTCACGTACATCAACGCGACGGGCGGGTCCGACTCGGACAACAACGGCAACACGCGCTCGGGGCCGTACATCACGGTGCAGGACAAGGACGGGGTCTCGTCGAACGTCAGCCTCAACCTGCAGTACAGCATCGACGCCCGTTCCGTCACGAACATCTACCGCTCCTACAAGACCGAGGACAACTTCAAGACGCAGTTCATCGGCAACTCGGTGCGGAGCGTCGTGCGGCAGGTCCCGAACGACTTCACGACGATCCAGCTCATCACCAAGCGCGGCTCGGTCGAGAAGGCGATGATCACCGCCCTCGAGCGACGCTGGAAGGGATCCGGCGTGCACGTCGACAACTTCTCACTGCAGGAGATCACGCCGCCGAAATCCGTCACGGCCTCGTACGCGGCGGCCCAGCAGGCGCAGATCCAGGTCACGAAGGAGCAGGCGCTCCTCGACGCCAAGAAGGTCCAGGCGCAGCAGCAGGTCGCCGAGGCGCAGGGGCAGGCCGACGCGAACGACGTCCTGAACGGGCACCCGCTCTCCGACGCGGCGCTCAAGCAGCGGGAGATCGAAGCGCTCAAGAGCGCGGGTGAGCACGGGTCGCTCATCGTCGTGCCGCAGGGGAGCAACAACATCCTGAACCTGCCGGGGACGTCGGCGGCGCAGTGAGCGACATCGGCGCGGGTCCGGCGGGATCGGACGGGAGGCACGACACGGGTGTCGAGGTCGTCCTCCTCAACGGGACGGTCGGCTCCGGCAAGTCCACCGTCGCGGACGCGCTCGCCACCCTGGCGCAGGAGCGGGGTGTGGCGCACGCGGTGATCGACCTCGACCACATCCGACGGGGCTGGCCGTCGCCGGAGGGCGACCGGTTCAACAGCGCGATGCTCCTGGCGAACCTCCGCGACATGGTGCGGAACTTCCGGACGGCTGGGGCATCGCGGTTCATCCTCGCGGGTGTGCTCGAGGACCCCGCCGAGGTCCGGTCGTTCCGCAGCGCGCTCGGTCTCGGTGCGGACCCCGCGTCCGATCACGCATCGACCGGGTTGCTCATCGTCCGGCTCGTGGCCGACGACGCGACGCTCCGACATCGACTGCACCGGCGGCACGAGGGACAGCCGGCCGAGCTCGGATGGCATCTGCACCGGGTGGGTGAGCTCGCGGACATCCTGGCGTCAGCGGGGGTCGACGACACGGTCCTCGAGGTGGGGTCGGCGTCGCCAGAGGATCTCGCCCTGCAGGTGTGGGCGCTCGCCGGCTGGTGATCGAGGCGCATTTCCTCCGCATCTGATGTCCGGGTGGCGAGTAGACAGGGTTCATGGCAGACACCTATCGCGAACCAGCCGTCACCGTGCAGCACGGGAGCATGCCCCTCCTCGGGTTCGGCACGTGGCAGATCCCCGACGACGAGGCCCCCGCCGCGGTCGGCGCAGCCCTCGAGTCCGGCTACCGACACATCGACACCGCGACCGGCTACTCGAACGAGCGCGGGGTCGGTGCGGCGATCGCATCCTCCGGCGTCGAACGCTCCGACCTCTTCGTCACGACGAAGCTCCCGCCGGACCACGCGGGACGCGAGCGCCAGACCCTCGACGAGAGCCTCGAGAAGCTCGGCATCGACCAGCTCGACCTCTGGCTCATCCACTGGCCGCCGAACGGCGAGGCGTCCCCCTCGGTGTGGGAGGCGTTCATCCAGGCGCAGCAGGAGGGCCTCGTCGCGAACCTCGGTGTGAGCAACTACTCCCTCCAGCAGATCGACGAGCTCACCGCGGCGACCGGCGTCACACCCGCCGTGAACCAGGTCAAGTGGAGCCCGGCTGAGTACGACTCGTCGTTCGCCGCCGGGCTCGCCGAGCGCGGGGTCGTCCTCGAGGGCTACAGCCCCTTCAAGGCGAGCAACCTGCAGGACCCGACCCTGGTGTCCGTCGCCGCGGAGCACGGCATCGACACCGCGCAGGTCATCGTCGCGTGGCACGTCGCCCACGAGTTCGTGGTGATCCCCAAGTCGTCGCAGCCCGAACGGATCCGGTCGAACGCCCTCGGCGCGACGGTCGTGCTCTCCGATGACGAGGTCGCTTCGATCGACGCCCTGGGTTCCTGACCCCGATCCGGTGTGAGAGGTGCCGAAGTGTCGGCTGGCGCGCTGGACCCGACAGACAGGCACCTCTCACCGGGACACGCGGCCAGCAAGCCCGCCGCCCGGCGACCGCCGCCCGCCGCCCGCCCCCCGCGGCCAGCAAGCCCGCCGCCCGACGCCCGACGCCCGCCCTCAGGACGGCGGCATAGGCTCGTTCGGTGTCCGACTCCACGTTCTCCAGCCTCGACCGGTTCCTCCACACGCCTCGCGTCACCGGACTCGTCCTGAGCCCGGACGGCTCGAGGCTCGTCGCGACCGTGTCGACGCCCGACCGGGCGATGTCGAAGTACGTCGACGCGCTGTGGGAGATCGACCCGGCGGGCGTCCGGGCGCCCGTGCGCATCACCTTCTCGACCGAGGGCGAGTCCCAACCTGCGTTCGCTGCGGACGGCTCGCTGCTCTTCGTCTCCGGCCGGCCCGATCCGCAACACCCTGACGACCCGACCGAGAAGGCACTCTGGCGCCTGCCGCTCGTCGGAGAGGCGTGCGTCATCGCCTCGTCACCCGGCGGTCTCTCCGCACCTGTCGCCACGCGGAACGGCCACGCGGGCACGGAAGCAGCAACCGACGAGGACACGGACACAGCGGTGCACCGGCCGACCGTCCTGGTCTCCGGGTCACGACTCGTCGGGTCCGCCGACGCCGACGAGGACCAGGAACGCCGCGCAGCGCGCAAGGACCACGGCATCTCGGCGATCCTGCACGACGGCATGCCGATCCGGTACTGGGACCACGAACTCGACGACACCTCGGCACGCCTGTTCCTCGTCGGTCCGGACGGAGCCGTCCGCGACCTCGCGCCGGACGCAGGACAGTCACTCCGCAACACCGACGCGGACCTCGCCGCCGACGGCACCTTCGTCCTCGCGGCGTCGATAGAGCGCGTACCTGCCGGACGTTCGCACACCGTGATCGTCCGGATCGAGACCGCGGGCGACACTGTGGACGGTGCGGCGACCCGCACGGTGATCGCCGACGAACCGGGCGACGACTTCTCGCATCCGAGGATCGCTCCGGACGGCTCCCGCTACGTCGTCGCACGCCGGACTCGTGGCACGTACGACACGCCGCATACCGAGGGTCTCGAGATCCGGTCGCTCGTTGCGGCGGGGGACGTCCCTCCCGACCCGATCGCCGTCGACCTCCGCGACGTCGACGCGACTGACGTCGTGTGGTCCGCGGACGGCGCGGTCCTGTTCGTCAGCGGCGATCTCGACGGCGCCGGGGCGGTCCTCACGATCGACCCGTGGACGGGGCGGATCCTCCGACGCCTCGCGTCGGACGCGGCCTACTCGAACCTGCAGCCGACCCCGGACGGGCACTCGCTCTTCGCACTGCGGTCCTCGATCGACCGTCCCGCCACACCGGTTCGCCTCGAGCTCGAGCTCGAGGACCAGGACCCCGAGTTCCTCGCCGCGCCCGGGGACGTGGCCGAACTCCCGGGGACGCTCCGCCGCGTCGCGACCGAGGTGGACGGCGTCATGGTCCCCGGCTGGCTCTGCCTGCCGCACGGCGCCGAAGGGACGGACGGGAGGCCCGGTGCCGGTCACGACACCGGTCCGGTTCCGCTGATGGTCTGGATCCACGGCGGGCCGTTCTCGAGCTGGAACGCGTGGAGCTGGCGCTGGAACCCGTGGCTCGCGGTCGAGCGCGGGTACGCGGTCCTGCTGCCCGATCCTGCGCTCTCGACCGGGTACGGGTACCAGGCGATCGCGAGGGCCTGGCCGCACCGTGCCGGCATCGTCTGGAACGAGGTCGAAGCACTGCTCGACGCCGTCCTCGCCGACACCTCCTTCGGACTCGATGGCGAGCGGACAGCGCTCCTCGGCGCGAGCTTCGGCGGGTACATGACGAACTGGATCGCCGGGCACACCGACCGCTTCGACTGCATCGTCACGCATGCCGGGCTCTGGTCGCTCGATCAGCAGCACGACACCACCGACGCCGCGGAGAACAAGAACGGGCTCTTCGACACCGAGTCGGAGCACCCCGACTGGTACGCCCAGAACTCCCCGGACCGCACGGCGGGGGACATCTCGACACCGATGCTCCTGGTGCACGGCAACCGGGACTACCGGGTGCCGATCTCGGAGGCGCTCCGGGCGTGGTGGGACCTGGTGTCGGGCTTCGACGGTCCGCCCGAGGACATGCCACACCGGTTCCTGCAGTTCACGAGCGAGAACCACTGGGTGCTCAGTCCATCGAACGCCCGCGTGTGGAACGACACGGTCCTCGCGTTCGTCGATCAGCACGTGCGGGGTGGCGAGCCGCTCTCGTCACGGATCGACTGACCCCGAACGCGACGGTCACACGGTGGCCGGTTCGGCAGAGGTGACCTGCACGGTCTGCACGCCGATGGAGCGTGCCGTCGCGAGGAGCGCTTCGTCGAAGGTCGCCAACTCGGCGCCGGTACAGAGCGATGCATGGAGGACGACGGCGTCAGGCATCCGGAGCCCCCACCGCCCCCGCAGCTTCGCGAGGAGCACCGTGTCGTCGGCCGTGAGAGGTCGCACGTGCACCCTCATGGCGCCGAGCAGCTCCAGGACGCGGTGATGTGTTCCCTCCCGAGCGGGGCGCACAAGGGATTCCGCAACGGTCAACGCGCTCATCGTCATCCCCTCGGATCGATGGTCACGGAAGATCGCGAGGGCGCGCCGGTGGTGCACGTCGTTCCAATCGCACAGCGCGATGAGGACGCTCGCATCGAGCACGATCATTCTGGCCATTCGTTCCGGAGCATCCGGAGGAAGCCGTCTTCGTAGAGGCCTGTGGCAATTCCTGCGCAGCTCTGGACGGCCTCCATGCGGGCCCGAGCGGACTCGGGGTCGAGTGCGCCGGGTGGGCGAGGAACGCTCCAGACGGGCCCGTCATCGGCGTTGCGGACGGCCAGCCGAGCGGGCTGTGTCCGCGGTGGTGCGCTGTTGCCGATGGTGAGTTTCGTCGTCATCCGGCGACGGTAGCAACGCCGCGTCCGCGGACCCGACTGTCTCGTGTCCCTCGTGAATACCGGCGTCAGTCGGCGAGGAGCCCGCGGACGTCCTCGGCGGCGAGCGCTCCGGAGAACGTCGCGTCGTCGTCGATCATCGCGTCGAAGAGCTCGCCCTTCCGTTCCGCGAGCGCGAGGACCTTCTCCTCGATGGTGTCGTTCGCGATGAGCCGGTACACGTTCACCGGCTTCTGCTGGCCGATGCGGTGCGTGCGGTCGATGGCCTGTTCCTCTGCCGCAGGGTTCCACCACGGATCGAGGATGAACACCGTGTCGGCCTCGGTGAGGTTCAGCCCGAAGCCGCCGGCCTTCAGCGAGATCAGGAACGCGGGAGCGTCGCCGGTCCGGAAGCGGTCGATGACGTCCGCGCGGTTCGTCGTGGAGCCGTCGAGGTACTCGTACGCGACTCCGGAATCGTCGAGGCGTGCGGCGACGAGCCGCAGGAACGAGGTGAACTGGCTGAACACGAGCGCTCGACGGCCCTCGGCATGCAGCTCCTCGAGTTCGGAGACGAGCAGGTCGAGCTTCACCGAGACGACCGGCGCTCCGTCTCCAGAACCGGTCTCAGACCGAGAACCGGCCCCAGAACCGACCCCAGCCCCGGCACCTGACCCGGACGGCACCGGGTCGTCCGGGTCGAACTCCGGCCGCGCGACGAGCGCCGGTGACAGCGCGAGCATCCGGAGCAGCGTCAGGGAGCGGAACACGATCATCCGGTGGCGGTCGATGTCGTCGAGCAGGTCGAGGAGTTTCAGCCGCTCCCGCTGCAGCACGAGGTCGTACTGCGCCCGGTGCGCGGGCTCGAGGTCGACGCGGAGGACCTGCTCCTGCTTGGCGGGGAGGTCTGCAGCGACGAGCTCCTTGGTCCGCCGGAGCATGAGCGGACGGATGCGGCGCCGCAGCCGATCGATGAGCGCGGTGCGGGCCTCGCCGGCGACGTCGGGAGAGTCCGCGGGCTTGACGTAGTCGTCGGTGAAGCGTGTCGAGCTCGACAACAGCCCGGGTGCGACGACGTGGAACAGCGACCAGAGGTCCATCAGCCCGTTCTCGAGCGGTGTCCCGGTGATGGCGAGCTTGAACGGTGTCCGGAGCTCGGACGCACACCGATGCGCCTGCGAGGACGCGTTCTTGACGAACTGGGCCTCGTCGAGGATCAGGCCGGCCCAGTCCTCGCGCTGGTAGGCCGCGAAGTCGAGGCGGAAGAGCGCGTACGACGTCACGACGATGTCGGCGTCGGTCGCCGCCCGGGCGATCTGGCCGCGGCGCTTCGTGCTCGTCGCGGTGACGGTCCGGACGGTGAGGTCAGGCGTGAACCGTGCCGCCTCCGCGGCCCAGTTCGACACCACCGACGTCGGCGCCACGACGAGGAACGGTCGGGAGGCCCACCCAGCGCCCACCCCGTCAGCGCCCGCCCCATCAGCGCCCGCCCCATCAGCGCCGACACCGCCGACATTCGCTGCCGCGAGCCGCACGTGCTCGATGAACGCCAGCGTCTGCAGGGTCTTGCCGAGCCCCATGTCGTCGGCGAGCACCCCGCCGAGCCCGTGCTCGTGCAGGAACGTCAGCCAGGCGAAGCCCTCTCGCTGGTAGGGCCGGAGCTCGGCGTGCACCGTGTCCGGCACGGGGACCTCAGCGACCGCGGAGCTCTCCGCCGTGGCGTCCTGGAACCGCAGGAGCCCCCCGACGGTCCGCCGCCACCGGTCGTCCTGCACGGTCTCGTCGGCGATCTGGTCGAACTCACTCCAGAGCCCCGCCTGGTAGGGACTGATCCGGAGCCGCCCCGGTTCCCACTCGTCAAGCTCGCCGGCCTGCTCGATCAGGTCCTTGAGCGCGTCGAACGCCGGGTGCGCCAACGACATGTAGGTGTTGTCGACGAGCTTCAGCTTCTTGTGCCGCTTGGCGAGTGCGGTGATGAGCGGTGTGAACGGCACGGTCCGCCCGTCGACCGTGACGAGGATCCCGAGGTCGAACCAGTCGCGGTCCTCGGACTCCATCGTGGTGACCGTCAGCAGCGGCGGCTCGGTGAGTTCGCGGTAGTCGGGGTGCTTGCCGACGACGCGCACCCGTACGTCCGGCCGGTCCTGCAGTGCCGGCAGGGTCGTCGCGGCGAACGCAGCGGTCTCGGCGCCGTCGAGTGTCAGGTCCTCGAACCACGACAGGGGCGTCCCGTCCGGCTGCGACGGAGGCTCGAGCGCCGAGAGGTCCGGGAGCGGCCCGTGCATCGACGGCATGTCCCGTCGGCCGTCGACGTGCCACCGCCACACGAGCTGCAGTCGGTCGTCCGGCTCGAACGTCGCCGTGAGCACGAGCGTCGGCGGTGTGCGGTCGGGCAGCTCGAGCGCGCCGTCGGAGCTCACGAGGTCGACCGCCCCGCGCAGCTGTGTGGCGTACCCCGCCACGAACTCGTCGATGTCGTCCATGGGGACGATGATGCGTTCTCCGCGGGTGAGGAGTCGGCGCTGCTCCTCGTCCAGTGGAGAACTCGTCGGGGCGAGGGTGATGTGGAGGGAGGGCGCTCGCCGGAACGCGTACACGCCGTGTGTCCCGATCACCCCCGAGGCGCCGGGTGCGATCGGACGGCCGTCGATGACCACGCCCGCCGTCAGTGCCAGGGCGGCGTCCTCGTCGCGCGTGGCGTCGAGCGTGACCCGGGCCTGCTCCGCGATCGAGATCGACGCGGCAGACGGCCCGGACGGCCCGGACGGCCCGGACGGCCCGGACAGCCCGGACGGCCCGGAAGGACCGGACGAACCCGCCCCGCGCGAAGCCCCGCGCCCGCCCTTCGCACCGGCTGCCACGAGCGCGATCCCGAGCCGGGCGGCCTCCGTGAGCAGCGGCCAGAGGAGCGGCGAGGCGAAGTCGTCGAGGAACAGCCAGTCGGTCTCGCCCGGCGTGTACGCACTCCGCGCCGAGCGGTGGAGCGCCGCGAACTGGCCGAACCACGCGTGCTGGTCCGGGTCGATCGACAGACGGTTCATCGAGTACGGCAGCGAGGTCCAGCTGAGGTCCCCTCGGACCCAGTTCCCGGCCCTGCTCAGGGTGACCGGCCGCACACCGAGGCGGACTCGTTGCCCGGCCCCGGGCCTCCCGTCCGATCCCGGAAGGCCCCTGCGACCGGCGGCCGCACGCCCGGCCGAACCGTCCACACCCGCCGTCGCGCTCGCGCGTCCCACGCCACCGGCCGCAGCGCGTGCGGCGAGCCGGCCGGGCACCAGGTCGCGCAGTTCGAACTGGAGGCCCATGGCGGCCGACCTGTCCGACTCCGGTCCGTCGATCCCCGCGATCCGACCGAGGGTGCGCTTCCACTCCTGGTCGGCGCCGGGTGTGGGCGGCGGAGCGATCGGTGCCGCAGCGGCGAGTCCGGCCGTGTTCAGCTGCAGGAGCGCCGCGGCGACGTGCTTGCAGTCACCGCCGAGCGGGCACGTGCAGGAGCTCCGGGCCGGACGGATGAAGTCTCCACGTGCCGGGACCATGTCGATGCCGACCTCGTACGGGGTCGTGGAACTGCCCTGGACGCGGGCGCGGACCGTGCGGTCGTCCTCGTCCCACGCGACCGCGGTGACCTGACCGCCGAGCAGCTCGTTCTTGGCCCGGTCGAACGCCTTCGGCCCGACCAGCCGGATGACGTCGACGGCATCGACGAGCGGGGCTGCGGGCATGGGTCCATGGTGTCAGGGACCGCCGACCTCCCGCGACCGGGTCCCCGCGCGAGCCGGGTCGAGCCCCGAGCGGTTTCCGGCGGAAGCGACAGGATCGGCGGAAACCTCGGGCGGATCGGTCGGTTTGGGGGCACAGCGACCGATTCGCGGCAGGCGGCGGCGCGGCAGGCGGCGGTGGGGCAGGCGGCGGCGCGGCAGGCGGCGGTGGGGCAGGCAGGCAGGCAGGCACGCAGGCACGCCGGCCGGCCGCCTACGCCTGCTCCGCGCCCTCCTTGGCCAGCTCGCTGTGCCGCCGCGAGTACCCGAAGTACACGCCGAGGCCGATTGCGAACCACACCGCGAACCGCACCCACGTCTCCCACTGCAGGAACGTGACGAGCCAGAGCGACGCGATCACCCCGATCACCGGGATGACCGGCATGAACGGCAGGCGGAACTGCCGGTCGAGCTCGGGCCGCTTGTACCGCAGGACGATCACGGCGGAGCAGACGACGACGAACGCGAGCAGGATGCCGATGTTCGTGAGCTCCGCCACCGTGCCGATCGGCAGGAGCCCCGCGAGCACCGCAGCCGCACCTCCCGCGATCCAGGTCACGCGCGTCGGGACCTTCCGGACGGGGTGCACCTTCGCGAACCACTTGGGCAGGAGGCCGTCGCGGCTCATCGAGAACCACACGCGCGAGACGCCGAGCAGGAACGTCAGGAGCACCGTGATGATGCCGACGATGGCCCCGATGGCGATGACGTTCGCGATCCCGCCGAGCCCGACCGACGCGAACGCCGAGGCGAACCCCGACGTCGGGGCGATGTCCGAGTACTTCTGCATGCCGGTCAGCACGAGGGTCGCGAGGACGTACAGCACCATTGCGATCGCCAGGGACAGCAGGATCGCCTTCGGCATGTGCTTCCTGGCGTCCTTCGACTCCTCGGCCGCGGTGCTCATCGCGTCGTACCCGAACACCGCGAAGAACACCGTCGCCGCACCGGTCATCACCCCGCCGAAGCCGTAGGGGAAGTACGGGTGGTAGTTGCCGCTGTCGATGTGGAAGACCCCGAGCACCACGATGAGGACGACGAGCGCGACCTTGATCCCGACGGCCACGAACTCGAAGCGTGCCGCACTCCGGATGCCCCGCGACAGCACGAACGCGGTCAGCAGGCAGAGGAGGATCGCGAACACGTCGACCACGTGCCCGTCTCCGGTGCCCGGAGCGCCGAGCATCCAGTGCGGCAGGTCGAGCCCGAACTGTCCGGCGAGGAACTGCACGTACCCGGAGATGCCGATGGCGACCACCGCCACGATCGCGGTGTACTCGAGCAGCAGGTCCCAGCCGATGAACCAGCCGACGATCTCGCCGAGCACCGCGTAGCCGTAGGTGTAGGCGCTCCCGGCCTTCGGGATCATCCCGGCGAACTCGGCGTAGCTCAGGGCTGCGGCGGCGCTGGCGATGCCGGCGACGAGGAACGACAGGAGCACGGCCGGCCCGGCGATCTGGTTCGCGACCTGGCCGGCGAGGGTGAAGATACCGGCGCCGATGATCCCGCCGACACCGATCGCGGTGAGCTGCCAGAGCCCGAGGTGCCGGGAGAGTCCGTTCGACTCGCCGCTCGGGTCGTCGTCGATCTGCGAGATCGGCTTGCGGCGGAACAGCAGGGCACGGGTGGATCTCGACGGCGTCGTCATGCCCGACATCCTGCCCGCTCACAGCGTCCGCCGCACGTCGGGTCCTCCCGTCACGCGGGAAGGGGTGGGGTGCGGGGTGCCGGGTGCGTGGTCGGGGGGACCGGTTCTGTGCCAGGGAGCGTCATTTGCGGCAGGGAGTCCCTCGGCGCGTTGACGCCCGCTGGGGCAGAACCGTTCCGCCGCCCGGCGAATGGACCGGTCCGGCGCGCGACATCCGCCCGCCAGAGGCAGCGACCCGCGTCGATCACGCGGGTCGCGCCTCCAGGCCGGGTGCGCTGGTCAGGCTCCCTGCACGTCGTCCTTGGCGTGCTGGGCGCTGTCCTTGACGTCGGCGGCGGACGACTGCGCGTCGTCCTTCACCGTCTGCGCGGCGTCCTGCGCCGTGTCCTTGAGGTCGCTCGCGTGCTGCTGGGCCGAGTCCTTCAGGTCCGAGCCGACGGTCTGTGCCGACTCCTTCACCTGGTCGACGAGCGGCGCCGCCTTCTCCTTGAGGTCGCCGGCGAGATGCTCCTCCCGGTCGGACGAGGGGATGAGCGCGGATGCGAGCCAACCGGCTCCGAACGCGATGAGACCGACCGCGAGCGGGTTGCCCTTGGCCTTGCCCACGGCGCGGTTCGCGGCGTCCTTGGCCGAGTCGGCCGCGGAACCGGCCGAGCCGGACGCGCTGCTGGTCCCGGCCTGGACGCTGGACTTCGCGGAACTGGCGGCGCCCATCACGCTCTCGCGGACGGACTCGAACCGGCCCTTGACCTTCTCGGTCTGGCGGTGGGCGATGGACGACGGGTTGACCTTGTCGGCCAGCGCGTCGACGTCGGACCCGAGGTTGCCCCGNCTCGTTCCTGTACTTCCTGCTCGCCGGTGTCATGGCGCTCGTCATCCGGGCGCAGCTGTTCATCACGCTCTCGCGGACGGACTCGAACCGGCCCTTGACCTTCTCGGTCTGGCGGTGGGCGATGGACGACGGGTTGACCTTGTCGGCCAGCGCGTCGACGTCGGACCCGAGGTTGCCCCTGGTCGCCTCGATCTCGGCGCGGATCTCGTCTGGGGTGCTCATGCGTTGCTCCTCGTGTTCGGCGTCGAGCCGGTCGGCGTCGCGCTGTTCTTCGTGCTGTTCGGCTTCAGGGCGTCCGGAATCTCCTTGACGGTGTCGGCCGTCTGGGGGAGCCCTGTGATCTGCTTGAGCTGCTTGCGGCCCTGGATGGCCAGGATCGCGGTGACGATGAGGTAGACACCCGCGATGATCAGCGCGGACCAGGCGTTGCCGACGAGGTACCCGAGGGCCCACCACGCGGCGATGGAGATGAAGAACAGCACGTAGAGGCCAGTGACCCCCGCGCCGCCGAGCATCCCTGCACCCTTGCCGGCCTTCTTCGCGGACTCGGCGACCTCGGCCTTCGCGAGCGCGACCTCCTGGCGGAAGAGCGTCGAGATGTCCTTCGTGACGTCGGTCAGCAGCTCCCCGAGGGGTGTCGTGGCCGCACGGTCCTGCGGGCTCGGGGTCTCGTCGCTCATGCGGTGGGCCCGCCGTCCTGCTCGTGCTCGTGCTTGGTCTCCGCGGCGAGGGCCTTCGTGAGCCGACCGGCCAGGATGCCGGCGCCGGCCGCGATGGCGATGAACGTGCCGGGCTTCCGCGCGGCGAACGACTTCACCTCGTCGAGGAGCGACCCGGGGTCGCGGCCCTCGAGGAAGCCGGCGAACGAGCCGGCCCGGTGCGAGAGGTCGCGGACGACCTTCTGCGCGATGCCGTCGTCGTCGGACTTGTCCGCCATCGACGACAGCTGGTCGCTGAGGGTCCGGAGCCCACCAGCGGCACGCTCCTGCTGCTGACCCGCCTGCTCCTTGATCCCCGCGGACGCCTGTCCGTAGAGCTGCTTCGCGTGGTCGGTCGCCTCGGACGCGACACGCTTCGCCTGGTCCTTCGTGGTGCCGGCGACGTCGGAGGCGGCGCTCTTGGCGTCCCCGGCGACGTCCGCCGCAGCGCCCTTGGCCGCGTCGGCCTTGGCTGAGGTCTGCGAGGAGGTGTCGGCCGAGCCGGACCCGGTGGTCGACAACGAGCCGTCGGCGTCCGAGCCGGACGGCATCGGCGGCAGCGGGTTCGAGGCGAGACCCTCGCCGAACTCGGGGACGATCGCGTCGGGAGCGCCGACGGGGTCGACTGCCCCGGAGCGGCCCGCGGCCGCGGAGCTACCCTGCGTCTCCGAGGGGTCCGACCCGAACGCCGGGATGTGCACGCCCGGGAACGATCTCGGGGTGTCCGCGTCGAGCACGTCGAGCTCGTCGCGGTCGAGCACGTCGCGATCGAAGTCGTCACGGTCGAGGTCGTCGAGCTCCTCGCCGCCGACGGAGGGTTCCGGGACCGCCCTGGAGTAGATCGGGGTGTCCTGGGGGCTGTCGTTCTCTGGTGGGTACGTGCTCATGACGTTTCCTTCCCTGTGGCCGCCGCGCGAACGTCGATCGCTCCCTGCGGCACGCGGCCCACCATGCTCGCCCGTCACCCCGGCGGCATGGAGATCGCCCGGTCATGGTCGATTCCCGCCGAGACGCGCCCACGATGGCCGCATACCGCGCACAGCGATCGAACCTGGGCCTCCGGGCGAGGGCGGTGAGGACCATCCGGGTGGAACGGTTCTGTGCCAGCGAGCGTCAATTGCGGCAGGGAGTCCTTCGGCGCGTTGACGCCCGCTGGGGCAGAACCGTTCAGCGCCCGGGACGGCCGGAGCCCGCGCACGGGACCGCCGGGACCGCCCGGACCGCCGTGACCGCCGTGACCGCCGGGACCGCCGGGACCGCCGGGGTCAGCGCCGCGGTCGCCGAGGCCGCCCGGACCGCCGGGACCGCCCGGGTCAGCGCCGCGAGGACGTCCACTCCAGCAGCCGCTCGACCGGCCACGTCGTGATGATCCGCTCCGCCGGGACCCCGTTCGTCGCCGCCCGTTCGGCGCCGAGCCGCAGGAAGTCGAGCTGCCCCGGAGCGTGCGCGTCGGTGTCGATGCTGAACAGGCAGCCGGCCTCGAGCGCTAGGGAGATGAGGTCGTCCGGCGGGTCCTGCCGCTCCGGCCGCGCGTTGATCTCGACGGCCACACCCTCCGCTGCGCACGCGTCGAACACAGCCCGGGCGTCGAACGTCGACTGCGGACGCTCGCCGCGACCACCCTGGACGAGCCGTCCGGTGCAGTGTCCGAGGACGTTCGTGTGCGAGTCGCGGATCCCGCCGAGCATCCGTGCGGTCATGGTCCGGCTGTCGGCGCGGAGCTTCGAGTGCACGCTCGCGACGACGACGTCGAGGCGGTCGAGCATCTCGGGGGTCTGGTCGAGGGTCCCGTCCTCGAGGATGTCCACCTCGATCCCGGAGAGCACCCGGATCGCGGCGGTGCCGCTGCGTCCGGATTTGCCTCCTGCGTTGCCTCCGGCGGTGGCCTGACGGGAGGCACGGATCGCCTCGAGCAGGTCCAGCTGCTCCGTCAGGCGGTCGGCGTCGAGCCCGTGCGCGACCCGGAGCGACGGGGAGTGGTCCGTGATCGCGAGGTACTCCCGCCCGAGCAGCGCCGCCGTCTCGACCATGAGCTCGACGGGGGAGCCGCCGTCCGACCAGTCGCTGTGCGCATGGAGGTCGCCCCGCAGCTGTCCGAGCAGAGCCTCGCCCGCGTCGTTCAGCGTCTCCCGCTCGGTGTCCCGCAGCGCCTGCAGGTAGTCCGGGACGGCACCCCCGAGCGCCTGGCCGATCACCTCGAGGCTGCGCGACCCGACCCCCTTGGTCCGGGCGAGCGCGCCGGAGGCGAGCCGTGCCTCCAGTCCGGATCGGTCGACCCCGTCGATGGCGGCGGCCGCCTTCCGGAACGCCTGGACCTTGAAGGTGGGCGCGAGGTCGCGTTCGAGCCAGAAGGCGATCTCGTGCAGGGCGTCGACGGGTTCCATCGGTCCATCCTGCTCGTGCGCTCCTGGTGGCCCTGTCCTGTTCACGACGACGCCAGCACGATCTGGGCACCCGAGGTAGACTGATTCCGGTTAATCGATTAAGCAGCGGCGACCCCATGCCGCACTCCCGACGCTGCAGATCAGCCACTCCAGCAATGACGCTCGAGAGGAACACCATGCAAGGCACATCATCCAGACGGCGGGGGAGACTCCTCGCCACGGTCGGGGCACTCGCGCTCGCCGTCGGTTCGCTGTTCGCAGCCACCGTCGGCGTGCAGACGGCCAGCGCCGCGACGAACTCGTCGTGCGACATCTACGGCGGCGCGAACACCCCCTGCGTCGCCGCGTACAGCTCCACCCGGGCGCTGTTCGCGAGCTACAACGGTCCGCTGTACCAGGTGCAGCGCGCCTCGGACGGGGCGACCACGAACATCGGACTGCTCGCCGCCGGCGGGTACGCGAATGCCGCAGCCCAGGACTCGTTCTGCTCCGGCACGACCTGCACGATCCCGAAGATCTACGACCAGACCAGCAACCACAACGACATCACCGTCGCCCCCGCGGGTGACGCGGGCGGCGCGAACCACGCGGCGAACGCCACGGCGCGCCCGATCACGGTCGCCGGGCACAAGGCCTACGGGGTGTACATGCCGCCGCAGGTCGCCTACCGGATCTCGAGCACGCTCGCCAAGGGCACCGCACGTGGCGCCAGCCCCGAGTCGATGTACGAGGTCGCGAGCGGGACGAACAGCAACAACGGCTGCTGCTCGGACTTCGGCAACGTCGAGACCCAGGAGAAGGACACCGGGCAGGGGCACATGGACGCCCTCAACCTGTCGACGCTCAACGCGCCCGGCAGCACCGGCAAGGGCCCGTGGGTGCAGGCCGACCTCGAGAACGGGGTGTTCCAGGGCGGGACGGCGACCTACACGCCGAACAAGGGCAACAGCAGCAAGTTCGTCACGGCGGAACTCAAGAACAACGGCACCAACAGGTTCGCGCTGAAGGGTGGCAACAGCCAGACCGGCTCGCTGACGACCTGGTACGAGGGTGCCGAGCCGGCCGGCGACTACACGCCGATGAAACTCGAGGGCTCGATCGTCCTCGGAGCCGGCGGTGACAACTCCAACCGCGGCACGCAGTCGTTCTTCGAGGGCGTCATGACGAGCGGCTACTCGACCGATGCGGCCGACAACGCCGTGCAGTCGAACATCGTCGCCCAGAACTACCAGGGCGTCAGCACCGGCGGCGGACCGGGTTCGCAGATCGTCGGACCGGGCGGCAAGTGCGTCGACGTGTACGGCGACGACCTCGGCGGGAACACCGCCTCGGTCCAGCTCTACGACTGCCAGGCGCTCGCCGCGGACCAGCACTGGTCCGGGAGCGCGTACGGCACCGGCACCCTGGGTACCCTCGGGCGCTGCCTCGACGCGGTCGGCGGTGGCACGGCGAACGGCACGAAGCTCGAGCTCTACGACTGCAACGGCAACGCCGCGCAGCAGTGGATCGTGCAGGGCAACGGGTCGATCAAGAACCCGCAGTCCGGCCGCTGCATCGACGACCCCTCGGGGAACACCGCGAACGGGACGGCCCTGCAGCTCTACGACTGCAACGGCAACGCGGCGCAGCAGTTCACCGTCGCGGTCCCGATCATCGGACCCGGCGGCAAGTGCGTCGACGTCGCCGGTGACGACCTGCAGCAGAACGGGTCGCAGGTCCAGCTCTACGACTGCCTGACGATCGAGACCGCGCAGCCCGCGGCCCTCGACCAGCAGTGGACCGTCACCGCGTCCGACCACACCATCCGGTCGCTCGGACGGTGCCTCGACGCGGACGGCAACGGCACCGCGAACGGGACGCACGTCGAGCTCTACCAGTGCAACGGTGTCGGCGGGCAGCAGTGGATCCCGCAGGCGAACGGGTCGATCCTGAACCCGCAGTCCGGGCGCTGCCTCGACGACCCGTCGGGGAACACGGCGAACCAGACGGCGCTCCAGCTCTACGACTGCAACGGGCAGTCGCCGCAGGTGTTCACGATCAACTGACCCGTCGGTACGTCCGACAACCGCACTGCATGGCGTGTCCCCGAGAATGGGGACACGCCATGCTTGCTGAATCGATAAAGCAGCGGTACGCTCATGCCAGTTAATCGATAAAGCAGTCGATGCTCGCCAACCCGGCGCTCGCCCATCGGGCGGTCGCCGACCCGGCGCCCGTTCATCCGGCAGGAGACCCCGTGACCAAGTCCGTCACCCTCAAGGACGTCGCGCAGCGCGTCGGGGTCACCGCTGCCGCTGCGTCGATGGCGCTGTCCGGGCACGACCGCATCAGCGACACCACGCGGGCTGCCGTCCGACGCGCCGCCGACGAGCTCGGGTACGTGCCGAGCTCAGCGGGCCGGGCGCTCCGCAACCAGAAGGCCGGTGCGGTCGCCCTCGTCGTCCCGAACAGCGCGCAGCACGTCTTCGGCCACCTGTACTTCATGCACGTGCTCGACGGCGTGTCCGAGGCCGCGAACGCCCACGACGCGCAGGTCATCGTGTCGACGAACGCCGACGCCGAGCGCGGTGTGGTCGCCTACGAGCGGGTGATGCGCTCCCGGACTGCTGACGGCGCGATCGTCACGAGCGCCGCGATCGACGACACCAACGTCGAGCGGCTCGTCGCCTCCGGGCTGCCCGTGGTGCTGCTCGGCAACTTCCCGTACCTCGCCGACGGCATCAGCGTCGGCATCGACGACGTCGCGGCGACCCGCCATATCACCGAGCACCTGCTCGACCAGCACGGTCGACAGCGCCTCGTGCACGTCACCGGCACGCTCGACCACCAGACCGGCATCGACCGTCGCGCGGGCTTCCTCGACGCGGTCCGGTCGCGCGGTCTCGACGCGGACGCGCGCATCGTCGAGGGAGACCTCGGCGAGCAGTCCGGTGCCGACGCGATGACGGCGCTGCTCGACGAGGGCGCGGGCTTCGACGGGGTCGTGTTCGCGAACGACGACATGGCGCTCGGCGGACTCCGTGTCCTGCAGCAGCGCGGGGTCGACGTGCCGGGCGACGTGTCGATCGTCGGGTTCGATGACTTCGGTTTCGCCCGCGTGACCACCCCCGGGATCACCACCATCCGCGTCCCGGCCGAGGAGATGGCCCGCATCGCGACCGAGCGGCTCTTCGACCTCGTGGACGGCGTGGACGGCTGGTCCCGGCACGAGCTCGACGTCGACCTGGTCGTCCGCGAGTCTTGCGGATGCACCGCACCCCACTGACCCCCCCGTAGCACCTTCCCCACCCCGCAGCACCTTCCCCACCCCCTGAAGCACCTGCAGCGCAAAGGAGCGTTCACCATGAAGAAGCGGCACGCAACACTCGCCGTCCTCGCCGGAGCAGCCACCGTGGCTCTGGCACTGTCCGGCTGTTCGGCCTCGTCATCGGCCTCGTCGAGCGGTCCCGTCACCCTCAAGGTCTGGACCGGGTTCACCGGCGGCGACCGTCCGGGCTACACCCAGATCGTGAAGGACTTCGAGAAGTCCCACCCCGACATCAAGGTCCAGATGACGGTGCAGCCCTGGGACACCATCCAGCAGAAGCTGCCGTCGGCGTGGCTCACCGGCCAGGGCCCGGACATCGCGGCGCCGAGCTCCGACCCGAACGCGATCGCCCAGTACGTCAAGACGAACTCGGTGATGGCGCTCACGAACACCGGGTCGGGCAAGGACGACATCAACACTTCGAAGCTCGCTCCAGGAACGGTCAAGGAGTTCACCTACGACGGCAAGCTCTACGCGATCCCGGCGAACTTCGCGACGCTGAGCCTCTACTACAACAAGAAGCTCTTTGCGGACGCCGGCATCGAGAACCCGCCGACGACGGTCGCCGAGATGGCCACCGACGCCAAGAAGCTCACCGGCAACGGGGTCTCCGGGCTCGTGCTCGCCGACAACCAGACGATCCAGATGTGGCCGATCCTGCAGTGGCTCGAGGGCGGTGACATCGTCAACAGCAAGGGCTGCAGCGTGCTCCAGACCTCCGCGTCGCAGAAGGGCCTGTCGACCTGGAGCGACCTCGTCCAGAACGACAAGATCAGCCCGGTCGGACTGACGGGTGCCGAGGCGGACTCGGTGTTCTCCGCCGGCAAGGCCGCTATGGAGATGAACGGTCCGTGGGCGGCCCCCGGGTACAAGTCGGCCGGCATCGACCTCGGCATCGCGAAGATCCCGGTCGGCGTCGACGGCAAGTCCGTCACGCTCGGCTCGACCGCTCCGCTCGCGATCTCGGCGAAGACCAAGTACCCCGAGCAGTCCAAGGAGTTCCTGGCGTACTGGACCTCGAAGTCGGTGCAGCAGAAGTTCTCGCTGACCACCGGGTTCCCGCCGCTCCGCACGGACCTGTCGAACGACAGCAAGCTGAAGGCCGACCCGACGGTGTCGGTGTTCGCCAGCCAGGTGCCGGACTCGCGCCTGTACCTGCCGCACCTCGACAACGCCACGAAGGTCGACTCCGACGCCTACGTGCCGCTCCTCGGCAAGATCACGCGCGGCACGTCCGTCGCGGACGCCACCAAGGAGGCCGGGCAGACCATCGACGGCCTCACCGGCTGCAGCAAGTAAGTCATGAGTCAGCTCACCGACCGGTCCCCGTCGCGCCGTGCGCGCGGCGGGGGCCGCCCCGGCTCGGGCGGTTCCGGCCCCACCGGCGGTTCCGGCACGTCCGGCGGTTCCGGCACGTCCGGCGGTTCCGGCACGTCCGGCACCGGCCTGGAGGCACGCCCGCCCCGCGCACGCCGGCGCCGCTTCCAGCCCGCCTGGCTCTTCATGGCCCCGAGCCTGCTCATCCTCGGCGTGTTCGTGCTGTTCCCGATCGTCCGGTCCCTGTACTACAGCTTCTTCGACTGGACCGTCGGGGCGTCGTCGCAGACCTTCGTCGGCATCGGCAACTACACGCAGCTCTTCGCGGACCCGCAGTTCCGGAACGCCCTCGGCATCACGCTCGAGTTCACGGTCGTGTCGGTCGTGCTGCTCCTGGTCTTCGGGTTCCTCTCCGCACTGGCACTCCAGGGCGAGGGGCTCCCGACCCGCATCGTCCGGTCGGTCTTCTTCTTCCCCACGATCGTGTCGCTCGTCACGATCGGCCTCGTCTGGAAGTTCCTGCTCGACCCGCAGATCGGCCTCGTCGGCGGCCTCACCGCGGCGCTCGGACTCCCGTCCGTCGCGTGGCTGCAGTCGACCTCGCTCGCGCTGCCGACCGTGATCTTCGTATCGGTCTGGAAGAGCGTCGGCTTCGCGATGATCCTCTTCGTGGCGGGGCTCAAGGGCATCCCGCAGGAGCGGTTCGAGGCCGCGGAACTCGACGGTGCCGCCCGGTTCAAGCTCGTCTGGTTCATCACGCTGCCGAGCATCCGGCCGACGCTGCTGTTCACCTCGCTCATCCTGACGATCCAGTCGTTCCAGGTGTTCGACCTCGTCTACGTGATGACCGGTGGCGGCCCGGTGTTCCACACGGACACGCTCGTCAACCTCCTCTACCGCGACGGCTTCGTGAACTACCAGACCGGGTACGCCTCGGCGATCTCGTGGGTCCTCTTCGCGATCATCATGCTCATCGCGCTCCTCCAGCTCAGATTGTTCAGGTACAACGATGTCGACTGACACCTCGGTGCGCGACGCGCGCGGTGCCGGCGGTGACCACCCCCGGTCCGCCGGCGATCCCGATCAGCTGCCCCGTCCCTCCCGGCCGATCGGACGCGTCGGACGCGAGCGCGGTGACGGACGCGGTCGCCCGCAGAACCGCCGCGACCGACCCCGTGCGAGTGTCGGGAACGTGCTCAAGTGGGTCTACCTGGGGATCGGCGTCGTGTTCGCGATCGTGCCGTTCATCTGGATGGTGTCCGGGTCGTTCCGGAGCGAGAGCGACCTGTTCGGCAACCCCGCGAGCCTGTTCCCGACGAGCGTCACCCTGCACGGGTACATCGGGATCTGGCAGCAGCTGCCGTTCCTCCGCCTCGTCCTCAACACGTTCGTGTTCGCGGGGGTGACGACGGCCGCGACCCTGCTGTTCGACTCCATGTGCGCCTACGCCCTCGCGCGACTGCAGTTCCGCGGCCGGAACATCGCGTTCCTCATCGTCCTGGCGACGCTCATGGTGCCGTTCCAGGTGACGCTCATCCCGGTGTTCATCGAGCTGTTCCACCTCGGCTGGCTGAACACCTACCAGGGGCTCATCATCCCGCGGGCCACGAGCGCGTTCGGCATCTTCCTGTTCCGGCAGTTCTTCATCAGCATCCCGACGGAGCTCGACGAGGCCGCGCGCATCGACGGCGCCGGGCACTGGCGGATCTACTGGCAGGTCATCCTGCCGCTCGCCAAACCGGCGATCGCGACCGTCGCAGTGCTGAACTTCATGAACCTCTGGAACGACCTGCTCTGGCCGCTCGTGGTGTCGACCTCGAGCGACATGCTGACCCTGCCGGCCGGGCTCACCCTGTTCGGCGGGGCGCACGTCACCGACCACGCGATCCTGCTCGCCGGGGCGACGATCTCCCTCATCCCGATCGCCGTCGCGTTCTTCTTCGCGCAGAAGTACTTCGTGGCGGGCGTCGCGACGAGTGGACTGAAGTGATGGGCGACACGACCGACGGGCGGCTCGGCATGGGCGGTCAGTTCGGCGCCGGGCGGTTCGCCTGGATCGCCGGGATCGAGGACACCTCCGTCGTCCCGCCGGCCCGGTTCGACATGGCCCCGCTCGACGAGCACGACCTCACCGAGCACACGACCCGGTGGCGAGCCGACCTCGACGCCGTCCGCGACCTCGGGGTCACGGCGCTCCGGTACGGCGTCCGGTGGCCGCTCGTGCACCTGGCACCCGGGCTGTTCGACTGGGCGGAACTCGACGAACGGCTGGCGTACGCGACCTCGCTCGGGCTGACGGTGATCGCCGACCTCGTGCACTACGGGACGCCGACGTGGCTCGACGACTCGTTCGCAGACCCCCGGTACGTCGACGCGATCGCGGAGTTCTCGGCCGCGTTCGCGGCGAGGTACCGCGGGGTCGTCGACCACGTCACGCCGCTCAACGAGCCCCTGACGACAGCGTCGTTCGCGGGTCTCCGCGGGGTGTGGCCACCGGCGCTCACCGGGTGGGAGGGGTGGACGACCGTCACTCTGGCCCTCGCCGAGGGGATCGTCGCGAGCGTCGAGGCGATCCGTGCCGCGAACCCCGGCGCGGTCATCGTGCACGTCGAGGCGAGCACCATCGCGACCCCGTCAGACCCGTCGGACGAGGCGCTCGTCGAGCACGCGGCACTCCTGACCGACCTCGGGTGGGTGGCGACCGACCTCGTGCTCGGTCTCGTCGGGTCCGAGCACCCCATGCGTTCCTGGCTCGTCGACCACGGTGCGGACCCGGCGCGGCTCGACCGGCTCCGGCATGCGCCCGCGCGGCTCGACGTGCTCGGCGTGAACTACTACCCGGACCTGACGCCGCGGACGCTCGGGTGGTCGGACGGCGGGACCTCGGCGCCCGAGGTCGTCCAGGTCGCGACGAACCGCTGGACCGACGGACTCCGCACGGCGCTCCGGGCCTTCGCGGACCGGTACGGCCTGCCCATCGTCATCACGGAGACGAGCATCGAGGGGTCGGACCAGGTGCGATCCGACTGGGTGCTCGACTCCGCGGAGACCGTGCGGGAGCTCGTCGACGAGGGGGTCGACGTCCGCGGGTACACCTGGTGGCCCGTGTTCGACTTCGTGGACTGGTCGTATGCGTCGGGCGGTCGGAACGTCGAGGAGTTCGGGGTCGATGCCGCCGTGGTGGACGCCCGGCGGCAGGCTGTGTCCGGCTCCGGCGCGAAGACCCCGTTCCTCCGGCGGATGGGGCTCATCCGGCTCGAGGAGGAGCCCGACGGTTCGCTGTCGCGGGTCCCGACGGCCGCGGCGGAGCGGTTCCGGGCGGTGACGGCGTCCGAGCGGGCGTGAGCCGGGCGCGCGGCGTGGCCAGGCGCGCGGCGTGGCCGGGTCCGTCGCTGGATGCACGCGCATGCGGCGACCGGTCCGCGGGAAAGCGCGGTCGTTTCCAGGGCACGATGTCGCTCCATGTGCACGCATCCGGTGCGAGCGCATCGGGCGACAATCCGCGCGGAAAGCGGCGTCGCGATCCGGGAGTGATGTCGCCGTATGCGTGCTCATGAAGCGTCACGTGGCCACGGCGTCGGGAGCGGCGGGGCGGGGCGGGGTGGGGCGGACCGGGACCGGGGCGGACGGGACCCGGGACCGGGGCAGGGCAGGGCGGGGCAGGGCAGGGCGGGGCGGGGCGGGGCAGGTCGAGACCAGGCTGAGCGGACCTGCGACCGAGTCCGCGGCCGGGCCCGGGCGAGCCGACTACCGGTAGGACTCGGCCAGGCGGCGGAAGCCCTCATCGAGCGACACCGACGGACTCCACCGGAGGTCCCGCCGCGTCCGCCGCTGGTCGAACCAGTGCGCGGTCGAGAGCTGCTCGGCGAGGAACCGCGTCATCGGCGGCTCGTCCTCCCCAGGGCGGACCGCCCACACCCGCTCGAGCACCGAACCGGCGAACCGCGCCAGCCCCGCGGGCACGCGGACCGACGGGGCGGGGACCCGGGCAGCGCCACAGATCCCCGCGAGGAGCTCCGCCACCGGCCGCGGCTCGCCGTTCGTGACGACGTAGGCGTTGCCGTGCACGTCGTCCACGCGGTCGAGCGCAGCGACCATCGCGGACGCGGCGTTGTCGACGTAGGTGGTGTCGATGAGCGCGGCACCGTCCCCGAGGAGCGGCAGCCGTCGACGTCGGGCACGGTCCACGATCCGGGCGACGAGCTGCGTGTCACCGGGACCCCACACGAGGTGCGGGCGGACAGCGACCACCCGGAAGTCGTCGGTGTCCATGCCGAGGGCGGCGAGTTCCGCGACCGCCTTGGTCCGGGCGTAGTCGCCGCGGGCTGTGGAGGGCGAGGCAGGGAGGGCGTCGTCCCCGACGATCGACGCACCCGCGTGTGCGACCGACGGGGACGAGACGAACACCGTCCGCGTGACCCCCGCCGACCGAGCAGCGTCGAGGAGCAGCCGGGTGCCGAGCACGTTCACGCGATCGAACTCGCGCGGATCGCCCGCCAGGGACACCTTCGCCGCGAGGTGCACCACCGCGTCCATGCCGGACACGGCCGCCTGCACGTCAGACGGCGACGTCACGGAGCCGAGCCGGTCCTCCAGTCCGTCCCGCGGGACGAGTCCGGACGGTCGCCGCTGGAAGGTCCGGACCTCGTGGCCGGCGTCGCGCACCGCGGTCGCGACCGCGCGACCCAGGAAGCCGCTGGCTCCGGTGACGAGGACCCTCACGGCTGCACCATGCGCGCACCCGCGAGCATGCGGGACGCCCAGTCCGCCAGACCCGTCCGGTCGATCTTGGAGTTGTGTCGGACATCGGTCGGGAGGCGCGGCACGGCGAACACCGCCGCCAGCGTGATCGAGGCGGTCCCGTCCGTCACCGCGTGCCGGACCGACGTCGTGAGTGCCGCCGCGGCGAGCCCGGGGTGGGCGGTCGGTGCGACGGTCTCGACGATCGCGACGAGCTGCTGGTCGCCCGCGGGTCCGACCCCGACGACGGCCGCCCGCCGGACCTGCCGCACCCGTTCGGCGCGCTGCTCGAGGCCGACCGGTGTGACGACACCGTGCTCGGTGGTGATGACGTGGGGGAGTCTCCCCTCGACCCAGAGCCGGCCGTCGTCGTCGAGGTGGCCGACGTCGCCCGTCCGGTGCCAGCGGTCGGCGGTGGTCGTGTCGCGCTCGGCGTCGCGGGTCGTCCGCCAGAGCGCGTCGTAGTGGTCCTTGACGTGGGGTGCGCTGACCACGATCTCGCCGGTGACACCCCGCGCGTCGTCCGGGGTGCCGACTGCGCGACCGAGGTCGTCGAGCGCGCTGATCCGGACGGTCACCCCCGCGGCAGGGCGACCGACGCAGACGCCGTCCTGCCCGGACCGCGCCGCCTCGCGGATCCCGGGGAGGTCGATGTCCGTCATGAGCAGCCCCTCGGTCATGCCGTAGGGGGTGTGCGCACCCGCGCCGGGCATGAGCCGGGCGGCCTCGGCGAGGAGCGGTTCGGGGACTGGGGCTCCGGCGGACAGGAACAGCCGGACGCCACCGAGGGCATCGCGGTCCGTGTCCGTCAGCGTGCCCGAGGTCGCCACGACGTTCGCCAGCGCCGCGGGCGAGAGGAAGACGACGGTGCCCTCGGCTGCCGCGACCGCCGCCGCGAGGGCCGTCGCGGTGAGGGTGCCTGGAGCCGTGACGTCCATGTCCGGGGTGACCGAGCGGGCCCCGAGCGCGGGACCGAGGAGCGCGAACGGCGCGAAGCCCGCGACGAGCCCCGTCCCGATGCCGACGCCGTACTGCGCGGCCAGGACGTCGCGGACACCGGCGAGCTGGGCGTGCGTGTAGACGACGCCCTTCGCGGGACCGGTCGAGCCGCTCGTGAACAGCACCGCGGCGGTGTCCTCGGCTGCCGGGGGCTCGGGGAGCGCGGTGCCGTGCGTCAGGAGGTCGGCGCCGCGGGCGGCGACACTCCCCAGGGACTGCTCGACGCCGAGGGCCCGGGCGGCCGGGGGAGCGAGCCGCACGGTGGAGATCCGGCGTCCTGGCCAGCCGAGCGCCCGGGAGGCGACGAGGCCGGGGCGGGCTCCGACGATCCAGTCCGGGCGTGCGCCGCGGACCGCACGCGTGAGCCCCCGGAGTCCGAGCCCGGCGTCCGCGACGACGACGATCGCGCCGATGCGGATCGCGGCGTACAGGACGGCGGTGAGGTCGGCGCCCGGCGTGACGAGGAGCGAGACGCGGTCACCCTTCCGCATGCCGAGGTCGGAGAACCCGACGGCGAGCTCGCTGACCCGCCTGACGAGGAGCTGCCACGAGACGGTGCGTGGGTCCGCACCGGCTGACGCACCGCGCTCTGCATGCGACACCGCCGTCCTGGGCGGTGCCGTGGCCGAAGAGCGGTGTCGCGGGGCGGTCCGGGTCGGGGCCATCTCGATGAGGGCGGTGTCGGGGGAGTCGGCGAGGGCGTCGAGGGCGGCCCAGAGCGGACGGAAGGGCCGCGCCGCCGGGGCGGCTGCCGGGGCTGGGGGCGCTGTTGCTGCTGCTGCTGCTGCTGGTGCCGGGGGACGGGGCGGTTCGCTCGCTCCGAACCGGTCGCCGAGCCACGCCATGACGTTCCCCGCGACGTCGACGTCCTCGGTGAGCATGTGCCCGGCGCCCTCGAACCGGTGCACGTCGGCGTGCGGCATCCGCTCCCGCAGGTCGTCGAGGTACCGGTCGCTGAAGATCGGGTCGCGCGGCCCCCAGAGCATCAGGGTCGGCACGTCGAGCGTGCGGATCCCCTCGGCGATCCGGTCGAGCTCCGGCGTGCTCGGGTGCCGGTCGTCCACGGGGATGTCCGCCACGAAGCCGCCGACACCACCCCGCCGGGCAGCACCGCGGTAGGGGGCTCGGTAGCCGTCCTTCACCTCGGCGGCGAGGGGCGGATGGGCGATCGCGAGGGTGGTCTCGATGAACGCGGGCGTGATCACCGTCGACCGGCCGAGCATCCCCGGACCGAGTGCGAGCCGGAGCGGCGCCGGGATCGGGGAGTCGGACGGCTGGTGGATCGCGGTGTTGCAGAGCATCACGGCCGCGAGGACCTCCGGGTGGTCGACCGCCCAGCCCATCGACACGACACCGCCCCAGTCATGGCCGAGCGTGACGACGGGGCCGCTCGCGCCGAGTCCGCTCGCGCCGAGTCCGCCCGCAGTGGGGCCGCTGAGTCCGAGCTCGTCGGTCAGGGCGCCGAGGTCGCGGACGCGGTCGGGGAGCGTCCTGGTGGTCCCGGTCCGCTCGGAGAAGCCCATGTCGAGCTGGTCGACGGCCACGACCCGCCACGCGGGTGCTCCGGCGTCGGCCGCGGCGAGGGAGGCCGTGAGGACGCTGCGCCAAAGGTAGGACCACGTCGGGTTGCCGTGCACGCAGAGGATCGTGCCGACGGGGGTGGTCCCGCGCGCGGCCAGGGACCCGGCCGTGTCGAGGACGTGCCATGTGCGGGGGAGGCGATCCGTGCCTCCCGGCCGGCCGTCGCCGTTCACCGTGACCAGACGCGACCACGCCGGGTCGAGACCGGCGAGCGCCGGCGGCAGCGCAGCGGGCGCGGTCGTCGCCGCGATCCGCGGGAGAGCACGGACCGGGCGGACGGCTCTCACCAGGCGAGTTCCAGCATCGAGGTGTTGAGCCCCGAGCCGACACCGGCGAGCAGCACACGGTCACCACGCTTGACGTGACCGGCCTCGACCTCTTCTGCGAGGGTGATCGGGATCGACGCCGGGCCGACGTTGCCGTACTTCTGGTAGGTCGTGGGGACCCGGTCGCGGTCGAGCCCGACGGCCTTCACGAACGCGTCGGTGTGCACGTCGGACACCTGGTGCAGGATGTACCGGTCCATGCCGGACCAGCTCCACTCCCGCTGCGCCTCGTTCCACGCGTCCACGACCAGCTCCATGCCGCCCTTGAGCAGCGCCTTGGCGTCGGTGAACATGCCGTCGACGCTCCCGACGCAGAGGCCGTACCACTGCGTCGCCGCGCGGGAGACGCCGCCGAGCAGCCGGTGTCCCTCGGCGTGCAGATCCGCGGGGCCGAGCACGGCGGCCGCGGCACCGGACCCGAGGGTCAGGCTCGCGAACTCGCTCATGAAGTCGTCGCGGTTGCGGCCGCCCTGGTTGAGCCGGTCGATGGTGTTGAGCTGGACCTGGTCGGCGTCCTCACCGTCGATGATCACGGCGTACTTGATCTGGCCGGAGTCGATCATGCCGGCCGCGATGCTCATGGCGTTCACGAACCCGAGGCAGGCGTTCGCCACGTCGAAGTTGATCGCCGACGTCGGCAGTCCCATCCCGTGGTGCAGGCGCACGGCGACGGAGGGCTCGAGGTGCGGCCGGGTCACGGACGTGTTGATGAGGAGTCCGACCTGGTCCGGTCGGATCCCTGCCTGCGCGAGGGCGCGCTTGCCGGCGTCGATCGCAGCGATGTCGAAGGACTGCCCGTCAGCCCAGTTGCGGCGCTCGACGACCCCGGCGACGCGTTCCAGCAGACGCTTCGGGAGTCGGAGGCGGCGGAGGACGGTGTGGAGGCGCTCCTCGATGTCCGCGGAGGTGGTCACGCGGTCTGCCATGGCGGTCGTCACGGCGAGGAGTGCGACGTTGCGGTGTCGGGTCGTGGCGTTGCCGGCCGGGGTCTCGGGCTCCGGCGGGGTCGCGCGCGCCTGCTGCGGCGTCGCGCTCCCGGCGTCGGGAGCTGGGGACGGAGTGTGCTCCTGCGCGGCGACGCGCGCAGACTCTCGGGTTGTGATCGTTGACACCGGATCAATACTGCTCCGGTCATTCTGATTGTGCGCCGAGGGCGCGCTGGCGACTTGTGCTCCGGGGACCGTCTCGTCGACCGGAGCCGGGGGCGGGGCCGGTGCCGCCCCGAACCGGAAACACGCCCGCAATGCGCTCGTCACACGGTTCCGCGTACGGTGCACCCATGAAGGCAGAGCTGACGCTGGGCGCCGAGGAAGAGCTCCACCTCATCGACCTCGAGACCAAGCGACTCTCCGCCAAGGCGCCGCAGCTGTTGTCGAAGCTGCCGGGCGACCGGTACGGGGCGGAGCTCCAGCGGACGACCATCGAGACGAACGTGCCCGTGGTCACGACGCTGACGGACCTCCGCACCGAGATCCTCGCGCTCCGCCGGGACCTCACCGCCGCGATCGCGCCGTCCGGTCTGGCGATCGCGAGTGCCGGGACGGCACCCCGCTCCGAGTTCGCGGACTTCGAGCTGACCACGACCGGCCGCTACGGACGGATGCAGGAGCAGTACCGGATGCTCGTCGACGAGCAGCTCATCTGCGGACTGCAGGTGCACGTCGGGGTGAGCGACCGCGACCTCGCGGTGCAGATCGCCCAGCGCGTCGCCCCGGCCCTCCCGGTACTCCTCGCGCTGAGCGCCAGCAGCCCGTACTGGAACGGCCAGGACACCGGGTACGCGTCGATCAGGAGCATCATCTGGCAGCGGTGGCCGAGCGCCGGGTCCTTCGGGCGGATCGAGACGGCGGCGGAGTACGACCAGCTGCTCGCCGACCTCATCGAGTCCGGGGTCATCGCGGACTCGAAGATGGCGTACTTCGACGTCCGTCCGTCGAGCCACGCTCCGACCCTGGAGCTCCGCGTGTGCGATGCCACCCCGGTCGTGGACGACGCCGTGGTCATCGCGGGGCTGTTCCGCGCGGCGGTGAAGCGCGCCGAGGACGACATCGTCGCCGGAGCGCCCCCGCTCGCGCGCAAGGAGCCCCTGCACCGCGCGGCGATGTGGCAGGCCGCCCGTGCCGGTCTCGGTGGCGAGCTCCTGGCGCTCGGAGCCCACCCCGAGCGGGTCCAGGCGCACCTCGCCGTCCGGCAGCTCGTCGACCGGCTCCGACCCCAGCTCGAGGACCTCGGGGACTGGGGCACCGTCACCGACCTCGTCGAGCAGACCCTGGCCCGCGGGAACTCCGCCGACCGTCAGCGCATCGCGTACGCCGAGCGCGGCGAGCTCGACGACGTCGTCACCCAGGTGCTCGAGGAGACGTCCGGCCCGACCGCGGGATCGGCCGCCGACCGCGGGGTCGCGATCCCCGGGTACCGCGTACGCCGCGGCGACGAGGCCGTCGGCTCCGGTGCGTTCCCTCGGCCGGCGTTCCGGGACCTCGCGACCTACTTCGCGCGGTGGACCGCCGCCGACACGATCGACCGGTGCGGGGTCCGCGACGCCTGGAGCAGCACGAACGAGCTCGGCTTCGTGGTCGACGGCACGCGGCAGCCGTTCGGGTGCGACCTCGTCCCGCGGATCGTCAGCGCGTACGAGTGGTCCCAGCTGGCGGCGGGACTGACGCAACGGGCCCGCGCGATCGAGGCGTTCCTCCAGGACGCGTACGGCGAACGCCGGGTCGTCCGCGACGGTGTGCTCGCCGAGTCCCAGATCGTCGGTGCGGCCGGCTGGCGTGACGAGGCCGAGCGGCTGCCGGCCGGGACCGTGCACGCGCCGATCCAGGGCTTCGACCTCGTCCGGAACGAGTTCGGCGGCTGGCGGGTGCTCGAGGACAACGTCCGCTCGCCGAGCGGCGCGGCGTTCGCCATGGCGGTCCGCCGGCTCATCGACGACGTCATCCCGGACGCCCCCAGACCCGACGGCCTCCTCGACCCGTCGTCGGCGCTCCCGCTGCTCCGCGACACGCTGCTCGCGCCGGCCGTGGCGCGCGGTGTCACGGACCCCGTCGCCGCCCTCGTCAGCGACGGCCCGACCGCCGGCGCGTGGTACGAGCACCGGGCGCTCGCCGACGGGGCGGGGCTCGTCCTCCTGACCACGGCGGACCTCGCCGTCCAGGACGACCTGGTGGTGGACTCCCGGACCGGGCAGCGGCTCGACGCCCTCTACCTCCGCTCCGACGGCAACATCGTCGAGATCGGCACCGACGACGACCCGGACCTCGGCGCGCACATCCTCGACGTGGCGGAGGCCGGGGACGTCTTCCTGGCCAACGCCCCCGGCAACGCGCTCGTCGACGACAAGGCGATGTACGTCGCAGTGCCGGACCTCATCTGGTACTACCTCGAGGAGAAGCCCCTGCTCGAGTCCGTGCCCACCTACCGCACGAGCGACGAGGGTGAGCGGCTCGCCGTGCTCGACCGCGTCGGTGAGCTCGTCACGAAGCCCGTCGACGGCGAAGGCGGCCGCGGCGTCCTCATCGGACCGGCGGCGAGTGCGCCGGAGGTCGCCGAGCGTCGGCACGAGATCGCCACCGACCCGCACCGGTGGGTAGCGCAGGAGGTCGTGCAGCTGTCGTCGCACCCGACGCTCACACCGACGGGGCTCGAGCCGCGGCACGTCGACCTGCGCGCGTTCGTGTACCTGACGGGCACCGAGCCCGGGCAGAGCACGCTCGCGGACTTCGGCCTGACCCGGGTGGCGCCGGAGGGCAGCATGGTCGTCAACTCCTCGCGGGGTGGCGGCGCGAAGGACACCTGGATCATCGGGGCCGCAGCCGCGGCAGCGACGCCACTCGGAGGCAACTGATGTGCGGACTCGCCGGGGAGCTCCGGTTCGACGGGGCAGCGGCCGACGTGGGCGTCGTGGCGACGATGACCGGGTGCATGGTGCACCGCGGTCCGGACGGCGACGGACTCTGGGCGCGTGGACCCGTCGCACTCGGCCACCGCCGCCTCGCGATCATCGACCTCACGACGGCCGGCGCGCAGCCCATGGTCGACGCAGCCCTCGGTCTGACGATCGCCTTCAACGGGATGGTCTACAACTACGAGGCCCTCCGCGACGAGCTGCACGGACTCGGCCACACCTTCCAGAGCACATCGGACACCGAGGTCGTGCTGAAGGCCTACGCCGAGTGGGGCAGGGGCTTCGTCGACAAGTTCCTCGGCATGTTCGCGATCGCCATCTGGGAGCACCGCACGGGCCGGCTGGTGCTGGCCCGTGATCGGCTCGGCATCAAGCCGCTGTACGTGTCGCCGGTCCCTGGCGGCGTCCGGTTCGCGTCCACCCTGCCCGCGCTCCTCGACGGTTCGCGCGCAGCCGGGAACGACGTCGACACGTCGATCGACCGGACCGCGCTGGCGTCCTACATGACCTTCCACTCCATCGTCCCGGCACCCCGCACGATCCTGTCGGGCGTCGAGAAGCTCCCGCCGGCGACCGTCCGGGTGTACGAACCGACGGGCGACCTCGTCGACACCACGTACTGGGCGCCGTCGTTCACCCGCGACCCCGCAAAGGCCGACTGGACCAGCACGGACTGGGAGCGCGCGTTCATCGACAGCCTCCGCACCGCCGTCGAGCGCCGGATGGTGTCTGACGTGCCGGTCGGGGTGCTGCTCTCCGGCGGCATCGATTCCTCACTCGTCGTCGCGCTCCTCGCCGAGCTCGGCCAACGGGACCTCGCGACGTTCAGCATCGGGTTCGAGTCGCACGGTGGCGAGTCCGGCGACGAGTTCGAGTACTCCTCGATCGTCGCGAAGGAGTTCGGCACCGACCACCACCGCATCCCGATCCCGACGGACCGGCTCCTCGCCGGGCTCGACGGCGCGGTCCGGGCGATGAGCGAGCCGATGGTCAGCCACGACTGCATCGCGTTCTACCTGCTCGCGGAGGAGGTCTCGCAGTCGATCAAGGTCGTGCAGTCCGGGCAGGGCGCCGACGAGGTCCTCGGCGGCTACGACTGGTACCCGCCACTCGCCGGGGTCCCGCGCGACGAGGCCGCCGAGGCGTACGCGGGCGTGTTCATGGACCGTCGCTGGTCGGCCATGTCGGGACTGCTCAGCGCCGAGTGGCTCGGTGACACGGACACCCCGATGGAGTTCGTCCGGCAGCGGTTCGCGGTCCCCGGTGCCGACACGAGCGTCGACGCGGCACTCCGGCTCGACACGACGGTGATGCTCGTCGACGACCCGGTGAAGCGCGTGGACAACATGACGATGGCGTGGGGACTCGAGGCGCGCGTGCCGTTCCTCGACCATGAGTTCGTCGAGCTCGCCGGACAGATCCCGCCGTCGCTCAAGCTCGCCGACGGGGGCAAGGGCGTCATGAAGCGGGCCGCCCGGGGGATCGTCCCCGACGCCGTGATCGACCGCACCAAGGGGTACTTCCCGGTGCCCGCGATCCGGCAGATGGAGGGTCCGGTCCTCGACCGGGTCCGTGCTGCGCTCACCGATCCGGCGGCTCGCTCGCGCGGACTGTTCGACTCGCGTACCGTGTCGCGGATGCTCGACGCACCCAACGAGACCCGCACCCAGCTCGGGTCGAACGCCCTCTGGCAGCTCGGCCTCATCGAGATGTGGTTGCAGGCGCAGGGCGTCCGCTGATGGCGGCGTCGCCGTCGGTCGCGTCGGTCGCGTCGGTCGCGTCCGTCTCGTCCTCCGACGCTCGGACTGGAGGCGCGGCTGACGGCAGTTCGTCGGCCCGCGTCCGTCAGGCGGTCGCGCTCGGCGACGAGCTGGTCACGGCGTGGGGGTCCTGGGGACCGACGATGACCCGGAGCGCCCGCCGCGTGGCGTTCGTCAGCGACCGGTTCGGCACCCCTGAGGTCTTCGTCCAGGACGTCGTCGTCGGCGGCCCGCTCCCCGATCCCGCCCGCATCCGGCTGTCCGACGACCCGGTCGTGGCGGTGTCGTGGTCGGCCGACAGCGAGTGGCTCGCGGTCGCCCTGGCCACCGACGGCGGCGTCCGGCAACAGGTCTGGGTCGTCCGGCCCGACGGCTCCGACGCGCAGCAGATCGCGGGCTCACGAATCCAGCACGCCGAGCTCGGGCCGTGGAGCCGCAGCGGACACCGCGTCGTCATCACCCTGCCCTCGACGGAGCCCGAGCAGCCGGCCCGCGCGTTCATGGTCGACCCGGACACCGGCGTCCGCGACGACCTCGCCGTGGGGGAGCTGATCCACATCCTCGACGTGTCGGTCGAGGAGCGCCTTGTCGTGCTCCGTGACGGCCAGCGTGGGCACGAGTTCGTCGTGGTCGTCGACCGGCTCACCGACGAGGACCACCCGCTCCTCGAGGTGCCCCGAGGTGGCTCGGCCGAGATCGCGTTCATCCGACCCTCCCCGGCGTCGGAGACCTCGCCCCTCGTGGCGTACATGGCGACCGAGGCGGGCCTCCCGCGCCGGCAGCTCGTCGCGCAGCCGCTCGGGCCGCACGGGTGGCGGGGGACCTCGCGCGTGCTCGTCGGACGCGACGACGCCGACCTCGAGTACCTCGACGCCGACGACGCGGGGCGCACGCTGCTGCTCGTGTGGAACGTCGCCGGGCGGAGCGAGCTCGAACTCGTCAACACGCACAGTGCGTCGCGGACACCGGTGCCGGACGTGCCGGGGCTCGTCGTCACCGACCCGGTGCTCTCGCGGGACGGGCGCTCGGTGCTGCTCGCCGCCGAGAGCCCGACGCATCCGCGGGAGCTCTGGCGGCTCGACACGAACGAACGCACGTGGTCACGGGTGACCGACGTCCCGACACTGCCGGACGTCCCGCTCGTCGAGCCGACGCTCGAACGGTTCCGGGCGCGGGACGGGCTCGAGCTGTCGGGGTGGCTGTACCGGGCCGCACCGTCTGCGGGGCCGTCCGCCGACGGCTCCACCGGCACCGTCCCTCCCGGCAGTCCGAGCGGCGGTCCCGCGATGCTGCACCTGCACGGCGGACCGGAGTCGCAGGAGCGTCCGGCGTTCTCGGCACAGCACCAGGCGCTCGTCGCCGCCGGGATCACGGTGTTCGCGCCGAACATCCGGGGGTCGTCCGGGTTCGGCAGGACCTTCGTGCACGCCGACGACCTCGCGCTCCGGTGGGACGCCCTGGCGGACGTGGTGGACTGCGCGGGGTACCTGGTCACGATCGGCGTCGCGGACCCGGATCGCATCGCGGTCGAGGGGCGTTCGTACGGCGGGTACGCGACACTCGCCTCGGTGGCGTTCACCCCGGACGTGTTCGCGGCGGGGGTGTCGGTGTGCGGGATGAGCGACTTCGCGACGTTCTACCGGGACACCGAGCCGTGGATCGGCGCCGCTGCGTCGACGAAGTACGGGCACCCGGTCGACGACGCCGCGCTCCTGGCGTCGCTGTCGCCGATGCGAGCCGTGGCGGACATCAGTGCGCCGCTCCTCGTCGTGCACGGGGAGCTCGACACCAACGTGCCGATCGGCGAGGCGACGCAGGTCGTCGACGCGCTGCACGACCGGTCGCACGACGTGTCGTACCTCGAGCTCGCGGGTGAGGGGCACGAGTACCGGCGGCTCGACTCCCGGCGTGCGCTGGTGTCGACGATGGTGGAGTTCCTGGGGTCGCGGCTCGGGGCCTGACCCGTCGAAGGTGCAGGCCCATCGGAGGTGCAGGCCCCCGTCGAGGTGCAGGGCCCCGTCGAGGATGCAGGAACCCGGGGTCCGGCACGCTGACCACGAGTTCGTGCATGCTCGGCCTGTCCGGGTGCCGGGCACGGTCGGAGTACGGTCGGGGACCATGCGCCTCACCGAGCAGCAGCAGTCCTACCTCGCCGACGTCCGCCGCGCGTGCGCCGAGATCGTCCCCGACGAAGCCACCCGGCTCCGGCTGACGAACGACGACGCCGACCTCAACGCGGACGCAGCCTTCGCCGCACTCGCCGAACTGGGACTGCTCGGCGTGTCCCTGCCCGAGGCCGACGGCGGTGGCGGGCGCACGTTCACCGAGGAGTGCCTGCTGCTCGAGGAGACCGCCAGGACCGGGGTGCCGGTGTTCGCCTACTCGACGGCGCTCACCGCGGCGCAGAGCTACCTGAAGTGGGGCGATGCGGCCCAGCGACGGACGGTCGTCGAGGGGATCGTGGCCGGCCGTGTCGAGTCCGTCACCTTCACCGAACCCTCGGCGGGTTCCGACCTGGCGTCGGTGACCACGAAGGCCGTGCGGGACGGTGACGAGTGGGTCATCACCGGCCGGAAGACCTGGATCTCGTTCGCGCACCTCGCGTCGCACCTGCTCGTGCTCGCGCGGACCGCCGACACCGGCGTGCGGCACGACGGGCTGTCGCTGCTCATGGTGCCGACCTCGACACCGGGCGTCCGCATCGAGCCGATCCGGACCATGGGGGCCCGGATGGTGAACGACGTGTACCTCGAGGGTGTCCGTGTACCGGCGGCGTCCGACGTGGCGGACGTGTCCGACGCGTCCGGTGCAGGCTCCGCGCTCGTCGGTGAGGAGGGCGAGGCGTGGCGGCACATCGGTCGCGGACTCGCCGTCGAACGGGTGATCATCGCCGCGATGAGCGTCGGGGGCGCCCAGCGTGCGCTCGACCAGCTCATCGGCCACGTCACGACCCGTGAGCAGTTCGGCGCTCCGCTCGGCAGGAAGCAGGCGGTGCGGCACCGGATCGCGGACCTCGCGACCGAGATCGTGCACTGCCGGGCGTTCCTGTACGACCTCGCCGGGCGCATCGACGACGGGCTCGAGGACGAGCTCAACACCGAGGCGTCGATGGCCAAGCTCAAGGCGTCGGAGGTCTACAAGCACACCGCGCTCGAGGCCGTGCAGCTCATGGGCGGCTACGGGTACGGATCCGAGTTCGGCATGGAGGCACAGCTCCGCACCGCGATCGCGCCGACGATCTACGGCGGGGCGAACGAGGTGCAGCGCGAGATCATCGGGCGGGGGCTGGGGCTGTAGACCGCAGCCCGGAGGCGTGCACGTCCTGCTCGTCCTCCCCAGCTGGCTCCCGTGGTCGCGTTCTCCACAGCGGCCGCCTGACCCATCGGACGGGAGGCGCGGCTCGGCCAGGCTCGTCGGCATGCCAGACAGCACACGACGTTCATCCAGCACCATCCGCACCGACACCGATGTGATCGGCCTCGTCGACGACCTCGTCCACGCGGCCATCCGCCAACAGTGTTGGCTCCTGTTCGTCGCGGAGGACCGACGGACGATCGACCTCGTCCTCCCGATCACCGACCTGCCGGAACACCCGGACGACGACGAGGTCGACCACACCGCGGAGACCATCGCGGAGGTGACCCGGCAGCTCCGCACGCTGTTCGTCGTCATCGCGTGGGAGCGCCCGGGGTCGGCGTGCCCGAGCCTCGCGGAGTGGGAGTGGGTGCACGCGATCGAGGGGGCCTTCGCCGACGCGGGTGTCGTGATCCGCGCGCAGTTGCTCGTGCACGACGACGGGGTGGCGTGGCTGGACGTCGGGACCAGCGATGGCGAGCGCGGAGCCGAGGGCGTCGTGTCCGCCGCATCCGGTCTCGACGTCCGGCGGACCGCGTGACGGGGCCGCTGCCGGAGCCGGGCTCATCGGCGCGGAACTCCTCGGGCGGCCGACATGTCCGCCGCGTAGACCTGGTGCATGGTCACGCCGAAGTCCGAACGCCCGAACGCTGCACGCCGGTTCCTCGGGCGCGGCACGCCACGTCAGGGGCCGGGACACCCGGCACCGATCGAGCCGGGCCCGGGACAGGAATCGGTGTGGGACTACCCGAGACCGCCCAGGGTCGAACGGTCGAGCGAACGGGTCGTCGTGCGGCTCGGTGGGACGGTGATCGCCGACACGACCGACAGCGTGCGCGTGCTCGAGACGAGCCATCCGCCGGTGTACTACCTGCCGCGGTCGGCGTTCGGGCCGGGGGCGCTCACCTCGACGGGCGGGTCGAGCATGTGCGAGTTCAAGGGGAGGGCGGGGTACGTCGACGTCCACGGTGGGGGCCGGACCGCTGTCCATGCGGGCTGGTACTACCCGACGCCGGAGAGCGGGTTCGGGGACCTCGTGGACCGGGTGGCGATCTACCCGTCCGAGATGGACTCCTGCGAGGTCGACGGCGAGCGGGTCCTCGCCCAGGCGGGTGACTTCTACGGCGGGTGGATCACGCGGCGGATCGTGGGCCCCTTCAAGGGTGAGCCGGGCACGCTCGGGTGGTGATGGGCGTGCACCGGTGCGGGGAGTTGCGGCCCCGGTGGGCTCTGTCGCCCGCCCTGGTGCGCTACTGGGGTGCGACCTCGGGGACGTCCGCGCCGGTGAGCCCCTCGACGACCTCGGTCGCCTGGGTCCAGAACTTGGCGTAGTGGTCGGGGTCGGCGTTCACCTGGACGGAGTGCGCTGCCTCGGTCGGGGTCATGGTCTTCCACCCCGGCGTCTTGACGAGCTTGGTGAAGAACATCGTCGCGGCCGTGTACGGGTCCATGCGCTGCTCGTAGGTGCCCCAGGCGCCGTTGTCCCGCTGCTGGAAGAGACCTCGGCTGTCCGGTCCGACGGTGTCGCCGTGGTCGAGGTTCACGAGTCCGGATTCGCCGATGGCGGTCATCACACCGACCGCCTGGGTGTGCGGGCCGATCCCCTGGGCCCGGGCTGCCTCGATCACGTAGGCGGCGTTCACGAGGCGGTCCTGGCAGTAGCCGGCAACGGGTCCTGCAGGGACGACGATCCCGCCGACGGTCTTCGAGGCCGCGGCCGGGCAGGTGACCGCGGCGGGCGTGGCCGCGCTCGAGCCGAGGCCGTGCAGGGAGTTCACCGCGAGCACCACGAGCACGACGACACCGACGACCGCGGCGACGACACCGGCGCCGAACACGGAGGCGATGACGATGGCTGCGCGCTGCACGGGACGACAGTAGGTGAGGACCCTGGAAGTTCGACGCTGCGACATGCGTCCGCCCGGCCAGGGGTAGCGTGGACGGACGTCGGATGGGCGGACGTCGGATGGACGGGCGCCCACTGCCTGGGCGGATCGACGGGGGGAGGGCCTCGATGCACGACCGACGACCGATCGTCTCCGATGCGCACCGCGGTCGTCCACGGATGCCTCTGCGCGGAGTGGCACACGCACGCGGGGCTGCACACGCGCGGGTGGATGCACATGCGCGGACGGCTGCACGCGATCGTGTGATCGCACTCGCGGCCGCCCTGGAGCTCGTGCTGCTGCAGAGCCTCGTGGACACCGAGGTCTGGCTGCGGCTCGGTGGGCACGGGATCGATCAGCACGTCCTCGCCGTCGTGGTCGGACTCGCCGTGGCGGGCATCCTCGCGACCGGCGTCGTCGCCGCCGCGGTCGCGCACGCCGAGATCGTCGCGGCACGGTTGCGCGCGGTCCTCGTCCTGGCGGGGCGGGACGGCACACGGTCTGCTCGCGCAGGGCGCCGACGATGCCGTTCCGCGGACGTGTCGGCGCCGATCGGAGCGGTGCCGCGGCCGGTCGGTGCGCGCGGACCCCGTGCACCCGGGTCAGTGGTCCGACGACCCTCCTGGCGGCTGCTCACCACTCGGTAGGCAGCGCTCACGGGACGGGTCGGCAGTTCGACGACCCATCTCGACCCGAGGAGTGCGACCATGCCCCAGCACGATCAGCACGATCAGCACGATCAGCACGATCAGCACGATCAGCACGATCAGCACGACCAGCACGACCAGCACGACCAGGCGGTGTCGCGACGTCGGCACCGGGATCGCATCCACGAGCGGCTGATGATGTTCTCCGGCTAGACATGGGTCGCCGTGGGGTCCCTCGTCGGGTTCGAGGCGTTCGAGATGATCCTCGGAGTGTCCCTCGCCGCTCCCGAGCTCATCCCGCTCGTCATCCTCGGGCTCGCGGTGGCCTGGTTCCTCCGAGAACGGATCCGGGCGTCGGTCAGGCGTGTCCGCATCCGGATCCGAGCCGCCCGGGTGAGGCGCACCGGGCGCGCCGAGCCGGCCGAGCACACCGGGCGCGACGAGCACGCCGAGTGGGCCGGGCGGGCCGGGCACACCGAGGCCGACCGTCACGCCGACATCGTCCTGCCACCCGGTCAGCAGACCCGATAGCGTGGACGACCGGAGAGGGGACCATGGACGACACGATGCGAGACCGGGCCGTCGGTGCGGTACTGGCCACGGCCTGTGGCGATGCACTCGGGGCCGGCTACGAGTTCGGTCCGCCGCTCGGTGAGGACACCCTCGTCGAGATGCGGGGTGGCGGCCCGTTCGGCTGGAGCCCCGGCGAGTGGACCGACGACACGAGCATGGCGATCCCGATCCTCGAAGCCGTCGCGCGCGGCGACCGGTTCGACGACCCGCGGACCCTCGGGCGGATCGTCGCGGAGTGGTCGGACTGGGCACAGGACGCCGCCGACGTGGGAGCACAGACGCGAGCGGTGTTCGGACGCCTCGCCGCCAACACCGAGGATGCGGCACGGGCGGCCGCGGCGAGCGTGCACGACGAGACGGGTCGGTCCGCGGGGAACGGCTCGCTGATGCGCACGGCGCCCCTCGCGCTCGGGTTCCTCGGTGACGGCCAGAAGAAGCAGCTGGCGCTCGCCGCCCGCCGGGTGAGTGATCTGACCCACCACGAGGAGGACGCCGGCGACGCCTGTGTGCTCTGGACCGTCGCGATCCGCCACACCGTCCAGAAGGGCTCGCTCGACGTCCGGAAGGGCATCCCACTCCTGCCCAGGCCGCGGCGTGCCCGGTGGCTCGACCTGCTCGACGAGGCCGAGCAGTCGAACCCCGTCGACTTCACGGACCGGAACGGATGGGTGGTCGCGGCACTCCAGGCCGCCGTGTCCGCGGTCACACGCGGCGAGGACGTCGTCGACGTGCTCGAGCTGGCCGTCAGGGGCGGCGCGGACACCGACACCGTCGCGGCGATCGCCGGGGGTCTCGCCGGCGCCCGGTTCGGCGCGGATGCCCTCCCGGCGCGCTGGACGACACTCGTCCACGGATGGCCGGGCAAGCGGATCGACTGGCTGCGGAAGCAGGCGGACCGGGCGGTCGCACGCGTCGCATGACGGGCCTCCCGTCCGCATCGTCGGCAGAGCCGGCAGGCGGCAGACCCGGCAGGTGACCGCAGACGAGACGTGCCGAACTGTCGGGTCCAGGAACGCGACCCGACAGTTCCACACGTCTCAGCGTCACGGCACCGCGGCAGCGCGGCACCCCGGCACAGTCAGCGCTCCGGCGACGCCTCCGCAGACGCAGACTCCGACGCCGTCTCCGCCGATCCGGACGAGCCGACCTCGGCGGACCCGCGACGCCGCCGCGAGAACCACGTCACCGCCCAGAGGACGATCCCGATCGCGAGCAGGCCCCCGGCGATCTGGTACTGCTCGACCGCACGGCCCGAGGACACCGGGAGCACGAGCCACACGCACGCCACGACCCCGATGAGCGGCACCACGACCCCGGCCCGGAAGTGCTTGTGCTCCACCCGGTCCTTCCGGAGCACGAGCACCACGACGTTCACGACCGCGAACACCGCGAGGAGCAGGAGCGACGTCGTGCCACCGAGCACGGCCACGATGGGGGACTCCGGCGAGAGCGACACCCAGCCGATGAGCGCCAGGGACAGCAGTGTGGTGAAGACGATCGCGGCCGACGGGGTCCTGCGGGTCGGGCTGACCTTCGACAGGAAGCCCGGGAGGACCCCCTGCTTGCTCATCCCGTAGAGCAGACGCGACGCCATCATCATGTTGATCAGCGCGCTGTTCGCGACGGCGAACATCGAGATGAAGGGCAGCAGCGCCCCGATCGGGAACCCGGGTGCGGCGGTGTTCACGACGGTGACGAGGGGGGTCTCGTTGTCGGCGAGCTGACCGACCGGAACGATCGCGACGGCGACGATGCCGACGAGCACGTAGATGACCGCCGTGATCGAGAGTCCCGTGAGCATGACCTTCGGGAAGATCCGCGACGGGTCCTTGGTCTCCTCGGCCATGTTCACCGAGTCCTCGAACCCCACCATCGCGAAGAACGCCAGCGAGGTCGCCGCCGAGATGGACAGCAGCAGGGACTTGTCCGACGGGCTCTCGAAGAGCACGACCCGCGAGAAGTCCGCGTTCCCACCGGCGATCGCCCAGAACCCGATGAGGATCACCATCACGAGGCCGGACAGCTCGACGAGGGTGAGCACGACGTTCGTCTTGACGCTCTCGCTGACCCCGCGGAAGTTCACCGCCATCACGAGCAGCATGAAGAGCATCGCGATGAGCATCACCACGCCGTTCGGCAGCTCGAGGCCGAACCCGACGCCGAGGTTCGCGGCGAACGCCCTGGACGCCGTCGACGCCGACGTGATCCCGGAGCACATCACCACGAACGTCACGATGAACGTGACGAAGTGGATGCCGAACGCCTTGTGCACGTAGAGCGCGGCACCCGCCGTCTGCGGGTACTTCGTCACGAGCTCCAGGTAGGAGAACGCGGTGAGGAGCGCCACGCCGAACGCCACGAGGAAGGGCACCCACGCGGCGCCCCCGACCTCCGCGGCGACCTGTCCGGTGAGGGCGTAGACACCCGTCCCGAGGATGTCGCCGACGATGAACAACAGCAGGAGCTTCGGGCCGATGACGCGTTTCAGCTCGGTGTCGCCGTCCGGGGCCGCGGTGGGAGTCGTGGTTGCCATGCCTCAGCCTGACGCGGTTCCCCGGAACCTGTCCGTCCTCACAGCAACCTCTCCGCTGCCTGCAACACGCCGTTCGCGCGGGGAGGACCGAACCACCTGTCCACCGGTTCCGAACAACCATCGGACAGCCACTCCAGCTTGCGTCGACCACATCCCGACCGACGCGGGCAATGAGGCGGGACCCCGCATGATCGACGCTCATCTATGGACGAGCTGTGGACCGGCGGGTACCGTGACACCCAACCACTGACTGACCCCCGAACCCGAAACGGGAGGTTTCACCCTTGTTGACCCACGCCCACTCCCAGGCGCAGATCGACTCGGAGCCCGTCGGGTCCCTCATCGAGGGACTCGCGATCTCCGCAGCCACCAACCCCGACGGCTCGGCACTCACCGACGCCAGCCGTTCGCTCACCTACCGCGAGACCGATCGACTCACGGGCGCGCTCGCCGTGCTGTTGGACGACCGACTCGCGCCGGACGACCACACCGGCCCCGGTGTCGGACCGACCCTCGGTGGCGACACCGTCCCGGTCGGACTGATGACCGCGCACGGCACCGACGGTGTCCTCGCGATGCTCGGGCTCGTCAAGGCCGGGCGGCTGTTCGTCGCGCTCGATCCACACCTCCCGCAGGCGCGTCTCGAGCACGTGATCCGGCTCGCCGGCATCCGCGAGGTCATCGCCGACGACGCGAACCACGAGTACTCGCTGCCGCTCGTCGACGGTGCCGACCGAGTGCACGCGCTGTCGTCCATGCTCGGTGACGCCGCTGCCGTCGCGGCGGGCGACGACGCGATCCCCCTCGTTCCGGCAGGCCTCGAGCGCGGTGGTCGTGACGGTATCACCATCATCTTCACCTCCGGCTCGACCGGGGCGCCGAAGGGCGTCGTCATGACGCACCGACAGGTGCTCGTCGACGCCGCGAGTGAGCGGATCGCCTTCCGGATCGGTGCTAATGACCGGGTCTCCTCGGTCCTGCCGCACGGGTTCGCCGCAGGGTTCTCGCTCGTCGTCACCGGGCTGCTCGCCGGCGCGAGCGTCCACATCGTCGATCCCCGCGACACCGGGATCGAGAAGCTCATGGCGTGGATCGTGGACCAGCGGGTCACGACGTTCCACTGCACACCGCACCTCGTGCGCTCGGTCGTCGCAGCCCTCGACGCCGACGAGTCGCGGCTGCACGGCGTCCGGATGTTCGCGACGGTCGGCGAAGCGATCACCGGTCCGGACATCGCCGCGCTCCGGCCGTTCATGCACGAGGACGCGTCCTTCTTCAACTGGACCGGCTCGAGCGAGACGAACGTGATCGCCTTCAACGAGATCGCCCCGGGGGACCCGATCCCCGACGGTCCCGTCCCCTCCGGCCGGATCGCGTTCGGCAAGGAGGTCAGGATCCTCCGCGCGGACGGATCGCTGGCCGACGTCGGCGAGACCGGCGACATCCAGGTCGTCTCCGACGCCATGACGGCCGGGTACTGGGGCGCCCCGGAGCAGACGGCGGCGCGAGCCGGCGTCGACGACGACGGCACCCCGACGTGGAAGCAGGGCGACCTCGGCCGGTTCGACGCCGAGGGGCGCATCACGCTCCTCGGTCGCGCGGACGACGCGGTCAAGGTCCGTGGCTACCTCGTCGAGCCGAGCGAGGTCGAGGCCGCCATCCGTGCGCTCGACGGTGTCCAGGACGCCATCGTGCTCGCCGTCAAGAACCCACCGGCACCGACGCGCCTCGTGGCCTACGTCGTGCAGCGCTCCGGCCGGCGGACCGCGTCGCCCGCGGCGATCCGTCGGGCACTCCGCGACCAGCTGCCGGACTACATGGTCCCCGGTGCGATCGTGCCGATGATCGTGCTCCCGCGGAACGAGCGCGGCAAGGTCGACCGTGCACAGCTGCCCGCGGTCCCGGCCCCCGGCGCGACGACGCCGGTCACGGCACCGACCGTCACCGCGACGGACTCCGAGGTCGACGCCGCGCAGGTGGTCGTCGGTGCCGCCGAGTCCACCGGCACCGAGATGTCCGAGACGACCTTCGACCAGTGGGAGCTCGTGGTCGGCCAGATCTGGGCCGAGGTCCTCGGTCTCCCGTCGGTGGGACTCGACGACGACTTCGCCGAGCTCGGTGGCGACTCGCTGTCCGCCGAGGAGATGCTCGCCACGGTGCAGGAGCGCATCGGCGTGGACCTCCGGTCGTCGGAGATCCTCGAGAACCCGACCGTCCGCGAGTTCGCGCGCCGGGTCCGCTCCGGGGCCGCCGCGATCCCGAGCCACCCGGACGTCGTCAAGCTGACGAGTGGCGGGAGCGGCTCGCCGGTCTTCTGCATCACGGGTGCCGGCGCGCTCGCGCTGACGTTCCTGCCGCTGTCCCGGCACCTCGCCGGGCATGACGTGTACGCCTTCCAGCAGCACGGTCTCGAGCGCCGGACGTTCCCGGACTGGAGCATCGAGGCGTCCGCCAAGCGGTACCTCGAGCTCATGCGGGTCGTCCAGCCCCACGGTCCGTACCTCATCGTCGGACACTCGCTCGGTGGGCTCGTCGCCCTTCAGATCTCGAGGATGCTGACCACCGCGGGCGAGGTCGTCGAGCACGTCGTGCTCCTCGACACCTACCTCCCGCGCACCACCGCTGAGCAGGGTGCCCTCGAGTTCGCGAGGCTCCCCGACCGCGAGAACGCCAACCCCGCGATCGCGGCGGTCCTCCGGACGGTCGACAAGCAGGTCCGCCGTGTCCTGCCGGGAGGCGCGGCGCAGTTCCGCCGCGTCGGCCGCCGGATCCGCGCGTACGGAGCGGGTGTGTTCCAGTACTCGGGGCAGAAGCAGTTCGACGCGCTGTTCGACCAGGCGTCGCTCATGTCGAAGCGCTACAGGGTGCCGCAGTACGACGGCCGCGTGACGTTCGTGCAGGCGGACAACAACCCCGACGGCCGCGAGGCGTGGGCGGAGTTCCTGACCGGTGACATGCGCTGGCCGCGGCTCGAGAGCGAGCACTCCTCGCTGCTGCGGGAGCCGCACGTCACCGAGCTGGCAGCCGTGCTCCGCGCGGCGATCGACGAGGACGTCCCCGCGTCCTGACACCGGTCGGGTGGCGACCGCCTGATGGCGTCCGCTGCGGACCGGACTGGAGGCGCGCCTCCCGTCCGGTCCGTTCCGCGCGTCCGTCAGGCGGCCGGTCTACGATCCTCGCCATGGACGCTGCCTCGAACGGAACCGAAGAGCCCTACGACTTCGCCGACTTCAACGCCAAACTGCTCGTGCTCGAGGCGCTGTGCTACGACCTCGACGTGCTCGTGCCGTACACCGGCGGGGCGGAGGACGGCGACGAGGAGGGCGACGCCGTCGAGGGACAGGACGCGCTCGCCCGGGAGTACTACGCATCGCTCGACGTGATGCCCGCCCAGCTCGAGCTCGTCACGACGCTGACCATCGACGGCACGCTCGAGATCTACCAGGACGTGCACCCGGACTGGGACGGTGACGACGACCGCTACGACCCGCAGACGTGGTCGGACATCGTCGACCTGCCGGCGCTCGAGGCCGTGTGGACCGTCGCACCGCTCCCGGCGCACGTCGACGCGGAGCTGCGGGCGAAGGGCGTGACGATCGAGACGGAGTGAGCTGACCGGCGGGTGCGTCGCGGTGCCGCGGTGCCGCGGTGGCCTCAGTGTGCTGCCGCGAACGCGGCCAGCTGCTCGGTGAACTGCCGAGCTCCGCCCTGCGCCGGGTGCCGCACCGCAACGGCGTCGACGCCCGCGTCCGCCAGTGCACCCTGTGCCTTCCTCCCGACGGCGACGACGTGCTCGATCCCCATCGCCGACGCCAGTTCGAGCGCGATCGGCGCACCGGCCCGGACCTCGGCGGGACGCGGGGTGCGATTCGTGAGGCGGTCTCCAGCGACGAACGGGTGGTGCGGGAACACACCCCATGCCACGGGCAGCGGGACGGACCAGTCCCGGAGCGCTGACCAGACGATGCGCGACGAGGCCTCCCACGGGGCCGTCGGTTCCGGTGGGACGCGGAACCCGTCGCCGGCCTCGTCGCCCGTCACGAGGCCGGGCCGGGCATCGAGTTCCCGGACGCTCGTGAACGGCACCCCGGTGTTCGTCATGCCGCGCCAGCCGGGCGCCTCGGCGAGCATGAGGACCCGGGAGCCCGCGTCGTGCAGCAGCGACAGGTACCGGTCGAGGTTCGCGCGACGGAGCGCGCCGTCCGGGGTCCCGGCGTCGTACAGGAACTCGGCGTCCGCCTCGACCGGCAGCGCGTCGAGCAGCGACCAGAACCGCGCGAGGTCGAGCGTCACGGAGTTCAGACGCCGGGGACCCGACGGACCCGGCGGTAGACGTCCACGAGCCCGGCGGCCGACTGCTCCCAGCTGAGGCGTTCGGCGTGCTCCCGGCCCGCTGTCGCGAGCTGCCGTGCGTGCTCCGGGTCGGTGAGGATCCGGGTGATCGCGGCGGCCCAGTCGGTGGCCTCGCGGGACTCGAGTACGACACCGGTCTCACCGTGCACGACCGCCTCGCGGAGTCCGCCGGTGGCCGCCGCGACGACGGGGACGCCGGAGGCCGAACCCTCGAGCGCGACGAGGCCGTACGTCTCGGAGTGCGAGGGCACGAGCACGAGGCTCGATCCGCGGAAGAGCATCGCCAGGTCGGGCCGGGACTGCGGTCCGACGAAGTGCACCCTGTCGGCGATCCCGAGGTCTGCGGCCATCGCGCGCAGCTCCTCGACGTAGCCACCGGCCTCGCTCGACGCGTCACCAGCGATGACGAGGTCCGGGCGGACGTCCTCGGGCACGGCGGCGATCGCGGCGATCGCGAGGTCGAGGCCCTTGAGCGGTTGGACCCGGGCCGCGGCCACGGCGTAGGGCCGTCGTGCTCGCATGCCGCCGGTCGCGGGGCGGAACACGGACCCGTCGACACCGGGAGGCACGATCACCACGCGGTCCGCGGGTGCGCCGAGCCGGGTGCGGATCGTCGTCGCCTCGGCCTCGCTGATCGCGACGACGGCGTCCGACGACCGCGCGAGGAACGTCTCGCCCGCCATCCGTCCGGCGGACTCGGGGCGCTCGCCCTCGGACAGCGGCGTGGTGGCGTCGGCGGCGATCGAGTGGAAGGACTGCACGTGCGGGACGCCGCGGTCGCGGGCGACGGGGAGGGCGGCCATGCCGGAGAACCAGTGGTGCGAGTGGAACACGTCGAACTCGCGGTCGAGTGCGGCGAGGCCGTCGCGGAACGGCTCGATGAACGCGTCGTGTTCGCCCTTCGGGACCGCCTCGGCAGGCCCCGCGGACAGGAAGCGGAGGCAGACGCCCTCGACGAGCTCGACGACGTCGGGCTGGTCCGGCGAGGATCGCCGGGTGATCACCTCGACCGCGTGTCCGAGGTCCGCGAGCGCCTCGGCCTGGTGTCGGACCACGACGTTCATGCCCCCGACCTCGCCGGATCCCGGCTCGTCGCCGGGGGAGGTGTGGAGGGAGACCAGCGCGATGCGCAGTCGGTCGGTGCGCGCGTCGGTCACGGACCAACCCTAGCCGGGAGGCGCGGGGCGGGCCCGCACCGTCCCTCCAGTCCGGCGTACCGCTCCGGCGCCGCTCACGGACGCGGCCGGCGCTGCTCGGGGCGAGCGGGCGCGACGATGCCCGGCCGGCGGCCGAGTGCGTCCGGGGCGTCCTCGGGGACCAGCCCGTCGGTGCCGAGGACCTGCACGCGTTCGTCGCCGTGCCGCTCCCAGTACGCTGCGGTCCATGCGCAGAGGGCGCCGTCGAGCAGGTCCTCGCGGTGCTTGTACGCGCGATCGACGATGCCCGACGGCTCGGTGACGAGCTCGGCGGTCGTCGGGTGGGTCTCGAGCCGGAGCGGTGGGTCGGCGAGCGTGCCGATCCGCCGGACGAGCTCGTCGAAGGCGACTGCGCGACGCGCGCGGGCCTCCGGCCGGGGGATGCTCGTGTCGAGGCGCTTGTACCGCGGGCGCTCGTCGTCGTAGCCGAGCTCCTCGACCCCGACGATGGTCGTGTACGGGTAGCACTCGAACACCGCTGGGCCGGTCCGCTCCCGCATCGACGCCGTGTCCGACACGTACCCGACGTCGTGCGACGCCAACCGGTCGAGCAGTCGTGCGCCGGCCTGGTGCGGGGTGCCGAGGTTCGTCGGGTTCGCGGCGACGCGCCACCGGCCGTAGCGCGAAGCGACCTGCCGCTCCCCGGCACGCATCGTCCGCGCCGGGTTCGTCACCACGAGCGAGGCGTCGACCGCGACGAGGGTCCGAGGTCCGAGCCGGTCGGCGATCCACGTCTCGACGGCGTCGAGCCCGCGGGCCCAGCCGGCGTCGAGCACGGTGCCGTCGCGAGCGAGTGCAGCGAGCCCCGTCTCGTTGGCCGGCCGCGTGGGGGAGCCCTCGCCCCAGGCCAGGTCCACCCCGAGGTACGCCGCATCCGTCACGTGTCGAGTCTGCCCGGTCGTGGCTCCGGCCGGAGCGGCTCGTGGGGCTGGTCGCTGCATGTTTGCGCATCGAGCGACATTGCGGGGCAGATGCGACGTCGGTTCCGCAGGACGATGTCGCTGCATGCGGACGCATCCTGGGTGACCGGCTCACCGCTGGTGCGCGGGGTGCATGAGTACCGTTCAGGGATGGTGAGCGAAGCGACGACCGTGACGGTGCCCGGTCCCGACGGCGACCGGGAAGTTCGCGTCTCGAGCCCCGGCCGAGTGCTCTGGCCGGACGCGGGGCTGACGAAGCTCGACCTCGCGAACTACCTCGTCGAGGTCGGCGACGCCTTCGTCCGTGCGAACGGCGGGCGGCCGATCTCGCTGCAGCGGTTCCCGGGTGGTGTCGACGGCGAGCAGTTCTTCTCGAAGAACCCGCCGAAGGGCGCCCCGGAGTACGTCCGCTCCGTCGAGGTGACCTACCCGAGCGGCCGGAGCCACCCGCAGCTCGTCATCGACGAACCTGCGGTCGCCGTGTGGGCCGCGCAGATGAACACCGTCGTGTTCCACCCGTGGGCCTCGCGTGCGGACCGCCCGGACTTCCCCGACCAGCTGCGGATCGACCTCGACCCGCAGCCCGGCACCGACTTCCGCGATGCGATCCCCGCGGCGCAGGAGCTCCGGACGGTCCTCGACGAGGTCGGTCTCGGCGCGTGGATCAAGACCTCGGGCAACCGCGGACTGCACGTGTTCGCCCCGATCGACCCCGAGTGGGAGTTCCTCGACGTCCGCCATGCCGTGATCGCCGCCGCCCGGGAGCTCGAACGCCGGATGCCCGACCAGGTCACGACGGCGTGGTGGAAGGAGGAGCGCGGACAGCGCATCTTCGTGGACTACAACCAGGCGAACCGCGACCGCACGATGGCCGGCGCCTACAGCCCTCGGGCGCTGCCGCACGCGTCCGTCTCCACGCCGCTCGAGTGGGACGAGCTCGAGCACACCGATCCGACCACCCTGACGATCGCGACCACACCCGGACGGCTGAAGCGCGCCGGTGACCCGTGGGAGGACATGCACGCGTCACCCGGGCGGCTCGAGGGGCTGCTCGGCTGGTGGGAGCGTGACCTGGAGGACGGTCTCGGCGAGATGCCGTTCCCGCCGGACTTCCCGAAGATGCCGGGGGAGCCGTCGCGCGTGCAGCCCTCGCGGGCACGGAAGGACTAGCGGGCGCCTGCCCGCTCGGTCAGATCGTCGTCTCGATGCCCTGGTCGGGCTCGTCGTCGCGCAGCGTGTACGGGGGCGCGGCGATGCTCGCGGTCCGGAACCGCGACAGTCGCGACCATGTGGTGCGGTGCGCCTCGGAGATCCCGTCGACCGGGTGCTGGCCGGTCACGCGCCGAGCCAGATCGTGACGGCGGCGAGGCTCGCCACGGTGACGCTGACGATGCCGGTGATGGTCGCGCTCGCGATGAGTGCGCGGAGCTGCCGTGACTGACGGACCTCGGTGAAGGGGGTTCGCTGCGACGTCCGCCGGGGGAGGAGCTGTGTGCTCATGGCTGTTCCTCGTGCTCATGTGACCGCAGGTCACCGGGGTCCCGGATGCTGATGGAATCATCGTGACACGAAGTCGCCGGTTCGTCGCATCACGGGGACGACATCGCGCAGGATGGACATTCGACAGAGGCTTTTCGGGGGACAAGGGTGACGAGGACATCGGGATCGGCCCGCGCGTCACTCCCCGATCGGGGGACGACCTGCCAGTGAGTGATGCTCACTGAAGCACCCTGCCGAGGTCGTACGCCGCCGGGACCTCGAGCTGGTCGAACGTGCACGACGACGCGAACCGGTCCGGCCTCCAGCGTTCGAACTGCACCGTGTGCCGGAACCGGTCGCCCTCCATCTGGTCGTACCGGACCTCGAGCACCCGCTCCGGCCGGAGCGGGACGAAGGTCGTGTCGCGACCCGACGAGAACCGGCTGCGCTCGCCCTGGCCGACCACGGGCCTCCCGTCCGCATCGCGCACCACGAGGGGCTCCAGCTCCGCGACGAGCTCCTGCCGACGGACGTCCGAGAACGCCGAGACGCCGCCGACCTGCCGGACCTCGTCCCCGTCGAACAGACCGAGGAGCAGGGACCCGACGCCCGAGCCGCTCTTGTGCACCCGGTACCCGATCGCGACGACGTCGGCCGTCCGGTGGTGCTTCGCCTTGAGCATCGTCCGCTTGCCCGGTGCGTACGGCGCGGTGCGGGGCTTCGCGACGACCCCGTCGAGGCCGGCACCCTCGAACTGCTCGAGCCAGCGACGGGCCTCGTCGACGTCGAGTGTGGTCTGGGACAGGAACAGCGGGTCGGCGAGGGACTCGGCCAGCGTCTCGAGCGCGGCGCGACGATCGTCGAAGGGCAGGTCGGTCAGGTCGCGGTCCTCGAAGCGGAGCAGGTCGAAGGCGACGAACGCGGCCGGTGTCGCCACGCTGAGCTGCTCGACTCGGGAGGCCGCGGGGTGGATGCGCTGGGACAGGGCTTCCCAGTCGAGCCGCTCTCCGGGAGCGTTGTCGCCGGTGTCGTCCGTCGGCCGGCGGACGATGATCTCGCCGTCGAGCACGCACGGCCCGGGGAGCTGTTCCGCGAAGGCGGCGACGAGCTCCGGGAAGTACCGCGTCAGCATCTTCGAGCCACGGCTGCCGATCTCGACGTCCGTGCCGTCGAAGTAGACCAGCCCGCGGAACCCGTCCCACTTGGGCTCGTAGCGGAGTCCGCCTTCGACGGAGTCGGGCTCGGGGACGCTTGTGACCGCCTTGGCGAGCATGGGCTGGACGGGGTTCTCCGCGGACGGCAGGGTCATGGGACCATCCTGCTCCCACCCCGCGCCGCGGCACCGCGGACCGCGCGTGGAGCCCCGATTGGCGCATCACACCACGAACGGCGCATCGCACCCGGGGTGATCAGTGGTGCCTTGCGCCGGGAGTGGTGCGATGGGTGAGAAGCGGTGTGGCGGGTGGTGGGAGTGCAGGCACCGCGGACCGTGCATCGCACCACGAACGGCGCATCGCACCCGGGGTCACCCGTGGGGCGATGCGGCGGGAGTGGCGCCTTGCAGCGGGAGTGGGGCGATGCAGCGGGAGTGGGGCGATGCGGCGGGAGTGGGGCGATGCGGCGGGAGTGGCGCCATGCAGCGGGAGAGGGGCGATGCAGCGGGAGTGGCGCCTTGCAGCGGGAGTGGTGCCATGCGGCAGCCGTGGTGCGATGCGCGACGACTGCCGCGCACCGCGACCTGTGCCCGATGCTCAGTCGCGCGAGCTCGACACCCCGTGCAGCTCCGCCTCGATGGTCGCGGCGATCTGGTCGCGCAGCACGTTCTTCCGCACCTTGCCGACCGGGGTCATCGGCAGCGTATCGATCACGACCACCCGCTCGGGGAGCTTCTGCACCGCGATCTGCTTGGCGCGCAGGAAGTCCGTCAGGTCCCCGAGCGACGGCTCGTCCTGCCCGGGAGCGACGACCACGAAGGCGCAGGACCGCTCACCGAGGCGGGCATCCGGCATCGCCACGACGGCCACCGAGCGCACCGCGGGGTGCTCCGACAGCATGTCCTCGACCTCGCGGGACGAGATGTTGATCCCGCCCCGGATGATGATGTCCTTGATCCGGCCGCTGACCCGGACGAACCCGTCGGGGTCCATGTGGCCGAGGTCCCCCGAGCGGGAGAAGCCCTCGGGTGTGAACAGCTCGTCGGTCTGCTCGGGGTCGCGGTAGTACCCGAGCATGTGCGACGGGCCGCGGTACGCGATGTCGCCGGACTCGCCGAGTGCGACCTCGTGCCCGTCCTCGTCGACGACCATGATCGCCGAGTCCTTGAGCGCACGGCCGTCGGACAGCACGGACTTCTCGGCCGGGTCCTCCGGCGCGCACAGCGACGTGGTCATGTTCTCGCTCCGACCGTAGAGCGACAGGATCTGGCACGACGGGAACATCGCCCGAGCGGCCTGCACGGTCGCCCCGGGGATCGGCGCACCGGCACAGACCCAGTACCGCATGGACGACATGTCGTGCCGCTCGGGGTCGTAGGACTCCATCACGGTCGTCAGGAAGGTGGTGCTCGTGACGGTGATGGTGCAGCCGAAGTCCCGGATGCGGTCGATGCCCTCGTCCGGCTGCCACACCGGCATGAAGTGGGTGCCGCCCCCGGCGAGCAGGGGCTCGAGGAGGCCGGTGATGAGCCCCGTCGAGTGCGACACGGGTGACGGGTTGAAGAACACGTCGTGCTCGTCGACGTGCAGCCGCTCGTTGAGCACCACCGCCGCGGCGTACACGGTGTTGAACGTGTGGTAGCAGCCCTTCGGACGGCTCGTGGTGCCGGAGGTGTACACGACGAGGAACCCGTCGTCGGGGGCGGCCGTCTCGCCGAGCGACGCGTCGATCTCGTCGAGGTCGCCCTGCACGAACAGTGACGCCAGGTCGGTCCCGCCGAGGTCGGCGAGGTTGCCCGGGTACTCGGCGCGCGCGATCACGACGTGCTCGAGCGTCTCGATGTCGTCGCGGAGCGAGGTGTACATGTCGAGGTGGTCGAAGCGGTGGAACACGTGCGGGCCGATGACGACCCGCGCCTCGGAGTGCCGGAGCACGTACCCGACCTCGTCGTGGCGGAAGATCGGCATCGTCGGCACCAGGATCGCGCCGAGACGGGAGATCGCGGTGACGATCACGGCGAACTCGGCCCAGTTCGGCATCTGCACGACGACACGGTCGCCCCGGCCGACCCCGAGGCCCTTGAGCCCGGCGGCGAGGCGGATCGCGTCGTCGCGGAGCCGTCCGTACGTGAGGCTGAGCGTGCCGTCGGTGACGAAGGTCCGATCGGGGTGCTGGTCGGCGCGCTCGCGGACGATGTCGATGAGGACCCGGTCCTGCCAGTCGCCGCTCGCGTAGTACTGCTCGACCTGTTCCGGGCTGTAGTGACCGATCGTGTTCGTCATTCGTGCTCCTGTTCCGACTCTGCTGGTTCGGAGACGGGACGGTTCCCGGTTGGTCCGGGCGCCGCACGTGGCCCGCGGCGACCCCGGTCTGGTCTCCGGGAACGGCGGCGCGCTGCGTGTGGTTGGACTCGTCTTCGGCCGATTCCCAGGCTAACAGCGACGATCGTTCACCGTTCCGCTACCTGTCCGACGAGAAGTCGTGTCGTGACTTGTCGGCAGCCTCCAAGAACGCAGCCACCTTGTCGGTGCCCGCGTAGTACGGATCGCCGTCGCCGCGCTCGTACCGCCTGCGGCTGTACTCGTAGAGGACCGCGAGCTTCCAGTTCGCGAGCGTCACGTACCAGGACATGGACTGGAGGGACGCCCCCGTCGTCTCCGCGTAGTGCGTCGCGAGCATGGCCGGGTCCGGGAACCCTGCCGCACTCGTCGCCGATCCGAGCTCCTGCACGGGGTTCCGGGGTCCGCCCGGGCCGGACCACGCCGCGATCAGGTAGCCGAGGTCGACGAGCGGATCGCCGATCGCCGCGAGCTCCCAGTCGAGGACGGCGGCGACACGAGGAGCGTCCGGGGCGAGCAGCACGTTGCCGAGCCGGAAGTCGTTGTGCACGAGCGCGGCGCCGGACTCCGCGGGTGCATGCCGCACGAGCCATGCGTCGACGTCGGCGAACGCGGCCGGTGGCGCGCCGTCCTGGTCGGCCACGAGCATCGCGAGCCGGTCGCGCTGCCGGAGGTTCGCGCCCTGCGGCCGACCGCGGAGCCCGAGCGAGTCCCACGGGATGCGGTGCAGGGCCGCGAGCGTGTCGACGAGGTCGAACGCCAGTGCCGTCCGGTCGTCGGCCGTGGCGAGGGTGTCCGGGAGCGTCGTGGTGACGACCGGACCGGCGACGTACGACATCGCGAAGCACGGGACGTCGAGCACGTCGCCGGCCTCGGCCACCGCGAGCACGCCGGGGACGGGCACCGCGTTCGGACCATCGTCGTCGGCATGGGCGTGCACGGCCGCGATGATCCGCGCTTCGCGGAGGACGTCGTTCGCGCCCGGCGGGGTGGGCGGCGGCGGCGGACGACGGACCACGACGCGTCGCGAGTCCGCCCCGGTGACGAGGTAGGTGATGTTCGCGTGACCGTCCCCGATCGGACGGACCGTGACGGGCTCGGACACCAGGTCGTGCCGCGCGAGCCACGTCCCGAGCGCCCCGGTCGTGGCGGCGTCGGGCTGCATCGGGTCGCTCATGCCGGCGCGCTCGGTCCCTGCTCGCCGCGGCGATCCGTGCCGCGGGCGTCCGCCCCGCTGGGGTCCGAACCGCCGAGGTGCTCGAAGTACGGCGTCGGCCACTCGGTCTCGAACTGTCCGACGCCCTCCTCGCCGTCGATGCGCGCGGTGCACGCACCCTCGAGGATGGTGGTCCCGGTGCGTTCGTCACCGAGGTGCACCACCCCGAAGACGTCGAGCTCGAGCGATGTCGCCCCGCCGTCGACGTCGTGCAGCACGGCACGCAGGGTCTGCTGCTGGAACCGATCGTCGTACGTCGCGGCGTGCTCGATCGTCCGAACCGGGACCGTGACACCGTCGCGGAGCACCGAGCCCGCGAACCCCCACGTGCCCCGGGCGACCCAGATCCAGCCGTTCACCGCGGCACCCGACGGCGTGTAGGCCACGAACCACTTCCAGTGCTGCGGGGCGCGCCAGTCGCGCATGCCCCACGAGTGGTCGCGGTGGCCCATCGGTCCGAGCTCGTACGATCGGTCGCCCGCGCGGAGAACACCCTCGACCCGGCCGGTCTGCTCGATCCGGTCGAGCGCGAACCACGACGGCAGTCCGTCGGGGTTGTCGTGGTACGAGAACGCGTCCTGGATCGCCCGGAACGACAGGTCGAGGTCGAGGTGCTCCGAACGGACCGAGACCGTCGCGGTGCGGAGCGGCTCGAGGTTCCGGATCGTCAGGGACCCGACCGAGAAGTCGTCGAAGTCCATGTCGTCGGGGACGCGTCCGCCGTCGAACTGCCGGACGAGAGGGACGCCGGGTCCCCCCCACACGACGACGTTGTAGCCGGCCGCGCCGGTCCCCGTGACGAAGAGGTACACCTGCAGCGCGACCTGCTCCTCGGCGAGCACGGTCTGGAAGAACAGGCTGTCCCGCATCCGGCCGCCCGGTTCCGGACGGTGACGCCGGTCGTCCTCCGGACGCACGCCGGTGCGCGCGACCGGCACCGTGCCTCCCGTCCGTCCTCCCGCCGGTTCGCCTGTCGGTCTGGAGGCGGTGCTCGCGTCGTTCCCGTCGGTCGCGCTCATGCGCGGTCACCGAGGGCCTGGCGGACCGAGACCTCGTACGACGGGGTCTCCACGGCCCTCCCGAGCGATCGCTTGCCGATCCTGGTGCCGCGACGCGCGGGATCCGCCATGGTGCGCGCGAGTGCGACCGCCTGCTCCTGCAGGAGCGCGACGTGCGCGGCGGCCTCGGCGTCCGAGCCGGCGTCGACGACGCGGTCGAGCAGGCCGATGTCCAGGGCCTCGGGTGCCCGGACGGTCCGGCCGGTGAACGAGAGCTCCGCGGCGACGCCCGGGCCGACGACACGGGGGAGCATCCACGAGGTGCCGAGCTCGCCGACGGAGAACCCGACCTTGACGAACGACGCCGTGAAGCTCGTCCTCGGCACACCGATCCGGATGTCGGCCGCGAGTGCGATGGACAGGCCGCCGCCGGCCGCGGCACCGTTCACGGCCGCGACGACCGGGAACGGCAGGTCGTGGACGGCCTGGAGCGCCTCGCTCGCGGTGTCCTCGATGTCGAGGAACTCCGGGATCGTCGTCGCCCGGAGTCCCGGGATCGCGGCGAGGTCGTACCCGGCGCAGAACGCCCGGTCGCCGGCGCCGGTCAGCACGAGCGCGCGGGTGCCGTCGCGGCGGAGCTCCCGCGCGGCGGCACCGATCTCGGCGAACACCGCGGCGTCGACGGCGTTCATCTTCGTCGGGTTGTCGATGCTGAGCCGGCTGACCCCGTCGCCGAGGTGCTCGACGGTGATGCCCTGCCATGCCTCGGCGCGCGCGGCCATCACGCGTTCCCGAACGACGGCTGGCGCTTCTCGAGGAAGGCCTCGAGCGCCTCGGCCATGTCGGACGTGCGCGTGAGGAGGGTCTGCCCGCGGTTCTCGAGCTCCAGGTGGGCGTCGTACGACGGGATCTCCTGCGCGGCCTGCAGTGCGCGCTTCGAGAGCCGCACGCCCGCCGGGGAGTTCGCCGCGATGGTCGTCGCGAGGTCGAGTGCCGCGGCGTCGACGTCCTCGGCGACACGGTTCACGAGGCGGACCCGGGCGGCCTCGTCGGCGTCGACGACGCGGCCCGTGAACACGATGTCCGCGGCGATCGACGGACCGACGAGCCGGGGGAGCAACCACGAGACGCCGAGCTCGCCCGCCGCGGTGCCGAGCGGTGTGAACGTCGCCTGGAAGACCGCCGACGGCCCGGCGATCCGGATGTCCGCGACGAGAGCGAGGGCGAGCCCCGTGCCGCTCGTGCTGCCGTCGATCGCCGCGACGACGGGCACGCGGAGCGACCGGATGGCCGCGAGGACGTCGGCGGTGCGCTCCTGGCGGTCGAGGTCTCCCGGGATGCTGTCACGCTCCCGGTCAGCGAGCTCCGCGACGTCGTAGCCGAGCGAGAAGTGCTCGCCCGTGGCCCGGAGGACGACCACGCGGACGTCGACGTCTCCGTGCACGCTGTCGGCGAGGTCCTCGAGCGCCTGGACCATCTCGGTGTCGAGCGCGTTCCCGGTGCCCGGGCTGTCGAGGGTCGCGACGAGCACGCCCGGAGCCGGCCGTTCGACGCGGACGGGGCTCTCGGCGGCGGAGTCGGACGCGGAGGTTCCTGCGGGATCGTTCACGTGGACGAGACTATCGCCGCCCTAGAGTTGTCTCCCATGGGGAACGACAACGGGGCGGGTCGTCGACGCGGCGGCATCATCGGGATCGCGGTGGTCGCGGCCTACATCGTGCTGCGCTTCGGGCTGCTGGCCTGGCGCGAGCACGAAGAGGGCATGTCCACCGGCGGGATCGTCATCTCGCTCGTGCTCATCGCGCTCGCCGTGTTCGTCGTCATCGAGATCGTCTTCGCCGTCTCCCACGCCCGCACCCGCAGCCGGGAGCGGGCCCTCGCGACCCAGCACCCCGGTGCGCACCTGGCTGCGGTGACGATGAAGCGCGACCTCGCGAAGGAGATCGAGAACGCGGCCTCCATGCTCGGCACGACGCTCGTGGGCCGACCACCCCGTCGCGGGTACGCCACGCTCGTGGCCGACCACAACGGCATCGGCGTCTACACCGGCGGCAGCACCCCGACGCTCGTCCTCGGGATCCCGCGGCAGTTCGTGCAGTCCGTCGGGTCCGGGGAGACCACCGCCGGCGGCCGCTATCAGTTCGGCCGGGTCGACGCACTGCGGGTCGTCGTGAGCAACGGACAGTGGACGGCGATCGACCTGCCGGTCTACCGGACGGTCATCGGGTTCCCGAAGACCCTGCGCGGTGCCGAGCTCGACGCCCGGGTCCGCGAGGTCGCGGCCGCCGCGGGTGTGCAGGTGCAGACCGCGCCGTACTGAGCGGGCACGCTCGGGCGCTCGGGCGGACCGTGCGCTCGACCGCTCGGTCGGACCGTGCGCCTGTCGGTTTTCGGGCAGAGCGACCGATCGCGGCCGAATCCCGGGCGATCTCGTCGCTTTCCGGGCACAGCGACAAGCCGTACCGGGGTGGGATCAGCTGCGCGAGGCCGCCCGGACCTCGTCCTGGCGGCCGAGCGCGCGCACGTGGAACCCCGTCTGGGTGAGCGCGGAGGCCAGCAGGTACCCGGTCATCGAGTCGATCCCGCCGCGGAAGGGCACCCGCGAGGCGACCTCCCACATCGTCGGACGCTCGCCCCGCGCGGCGAAGTCGTCGAGCGCCGCCGCGACGGCCTCCTGCCGCTCGCTGCGGTGGTCCGCGAGCACCGCAGCACGCGTGCCGACGTCGGCGAACCGGTACTCGTGCCCCGGGCAGACCTCGAGCGGGGCGCGTCCGGACGACCGGTCGATCGCGGACACCCGGTCGAGGGAGGCCAGGTAGTCGTCGAGCGGGTTCGTCGTCGACCGACCGCCGAGCCCGAGTCCGGAGTTGATGCGCGGGAGCACGTGGTCGCCCGTGAACAGCAGCCCGTCCGGCTCGTCGACGAAGCACAGGTGGCCCGTCGTGTGCCCCGGGGTCCACAGCGCCCGGATCGTCCGCCCGGGTACCGGGAGGAGGTCACCGTCCTCGACGACCAGGTCGGGCGACACCGACGGGATGTCGACCGAGGGGATGCGCCGACCGGACCCCCACTTCTCATGCAGCTCGGGCAGGAGCGCGGACGGGACACCCCACCCGGTGATGTCCTCGTCGTCGAGGGCACGGTCCTCGAGCTGGTGATCGATCGCGAACGCCTCGGCGGGGTGCATCGCCACGCGCGCCCCCGACCGGGCACGGACCGCGGCGGCGGCACCGACGTGGTCGATGTGCAGGTGCGTGACGGCGACGAGCGCGACGTCGTCGAGCGAGTGCCCGATCATCCGGAGTCCGTCGTCGAGGAGGTCGAGCGTCGCGTCCACACCCCACCCGGGGTCGATGAGTGTGAGGGAGCCGTCGGAGCCCTCGACGACGTAGGTCAGCGTGGAGTCGGGGATGCCGGCCCGGAACGGGATCGACATCGTCCAGACGCCGTCGCGGACCTGCTCGAGCGGCGGCAGCTGCCCCGAGCGGAGGGCCTCGGCCTGCACGGCGGAGATCGGGGCGGGCGGGCTCGGCGGGCGCGGGGTCGGAGCGCCAGCGGTGCCTGCGGGACCAGCGGGGGCAGCCGGGTTCGTCACCCGGCCACCCTACCGACGCGGCCGACCTGCGCGACGCGTGTCGTCCCTCCCGGCCGCGCGCGCGGAACCGGTTCTGCCCCAGCGGGCGTCAACTGTGCCAGGGAGTCCCTCGGCCAGTTGACGCTCCCTGCGACAGAACCGTTCGGGGCAGAACCGTTCGGGGCAGAACCGTTCGGGGCAGAACCGTTCGGGGCTACAGCGTCCGCGCCAGGCCGACGAGCTCCGCACGCGCGGCCTCGAACTCGTCGTGCGACCGCTCGGAGAACTCCGCGAGCCCCGGCAGCACGTCCGCGAGGGTCAGGCTCGTCGTCACGGGGTGCACGTCCATGCCGAGTGCGGTGCCGAGGATGAGCTGCAGGACGGGGCTCCCGTGGTCCCAGTGCTCGGACGGCGTGCCCGCGTCGTACGACCCACCACGGGACACGACGGTCACCGCGGGACGCCCGGCGAGGGGCTGCACGTCACCGGGCTCGGCGGGTGCCAGGACCCCGGGGACGTGCACGCGGTCGATCCACGCCTTGAGGGTCGACGCCACCGTGTAGTTGTAGAGGGGCGAACCGACGAGCAGCACGTCCGCCCCGAGGAGCTCGTCGATGACCTCCTGCTGCAGGGCTTCGGCCCCGTCGGGGATCGAGGCACCCGGCTGCCGGGCGGACTCCGGCCAGTGCAGTGCGGACGCCTCGAGGTGCGGGAGCTGGTCGACGTGCAGGTCGCGGCGGGTCACGGTGTACTCCGGTCCGCGGGCGGTCCACGCCTCGGCGAACGCGGCGGTCAGGGCGCGGGAGCGGGAGTGTGCGAGGTCGGCGGAGGAGTCGAGGTGCAGGAGGTTCGGCATGTGCCAACGGTACCGATCCGCAGCCGGGCATGGCGGGAGCCCGCCACCCCGGTGGGGTGACGGGCTCCGGTCAGGGGATCCGTTCCTCCCGTCCGGTCATCGGTGACCGCCCACGGGACGGTGACGATGCGGACTGGAGGGACGGTCAGCGCTGGGTGCGTCGGCGACGGAACCGCAGGACGGTCACCGCGGCACCCGCGGCGATGAGCCCGAGCGCCCAGGCGAGGAGCCCGGCGTCGTCGGAGCCGGTGTGCGCGAGACCCGAGCGGTGCGCGGTCGCGACGGCGCGCGTCGGGGCGGCGGCCGGGACGACGATCGTCGAGCCGACCGGTGCGACGACGGGCGTGGTGGCGACCGGCGTGGTCACCGCGGCACCGGTCACGGTGACCGACCAGGAGATCGTGTACGCGCCGGCGCGGTACGTCAGGGTCCGGGCGCCCGAACCGTGGAACACGACCCCGGCGGGGACGTCCTCGGACTCGGCCGTGATCGTGTCCGCCGCGTTGCTCGACGTCAGCGTGCCGAGCTCGAACGCCGACGCCGACTCGTTGCCGAACTCGTCCTCGAAGAACGCGTTGACGGCCAGGGCGGTGCCGTCGGTGACGGTGACCGGGTCCGAGGAGCCGTCGAGGCTGTCCGCGAACCAGACGTCGTCCGAGTTCTCGTCCGTCGGCAGGAGGTACCCGAACAGGCCGGCCGTGGCAGCCGGGTCGACGACGAGCGACACGCTCTGCGAGGCCGAACCGGCGGCGTTCGTCGCGGTGACCGTGTAGACGCCGGACTCGGCGAAGAAGGGCGTCCCGGAGAACAGGCCGTTCGTGAAGGTCACGCCGTCGACGAGGGGGTTCTGCGTGGTGTCGATCGAGTAGTCGATGCCGGGGTCACCGGTCGCGGTCGACAGGTAGCTCAGCTCCTCGCCGGCGGTCACGTGGACCTCGACGCTGGTCTCGGCGAAGCCCGGGGCTCCCGCCGGCTGCACGAAGCGCTGCGCGGCCCCGGTGCGGGTGGTCTGCTGCGTGCCGTCCGTGCTCGTCGCGGTGATCTGCACGGTGATGCGGGTCGCGAGGTCGGCGGCCGTCAGCGCGTAGGTCGCGGTGGTCGCTCCGAGCACGGCGTTCCCGTCGCGGAACCACTGGTAGGTGGTGGTGCCGACATCGGTGCTGCCCTCGAGGCTGGCGGTGAGGGTGTCGCCGACGCGGGCGTTCCCGTCCACGACCGCGTTGCCGGCGAAGAAGGACTCCTCGGGGTCGGCGGCCGCGGGCGTGACCGTCGTGGGCGTGCTCGACGACGGTGCGTTCGTCGCGGGGGTCGTGTCCGCGGGCGTGGCGTCGGCCGGGGCGGTCGCGGTCGGCGTCGTGTCGGTCGGCGTCGCGCTCGTCGGGGTCGTGGCCGCGGGCGTGGTGCCCGTCCCGCTCGGGTCCGTGCCGGCGTCCGGTGTCGTCGCGGTGGATCCGGCGGACGTGCTCGGAGCCGTGGTGCCGGGCGCCGTCGTGCTCGTGTCGGCGGTGCTCGTGCCGCTGTCCGCGGGTGCGGAGGTCGGCGTCGATGCGTCACCGCTCGCCGGGCTCGACGTGTCGCTGCTCTGCGACGTCGCGCTGGTCGGCTCCGCGGCGGACGCGGCGCTGACGCCGAGCCCGCCGAGTCCGGCGGCGAGGCCGACGATGGTGACGGTCGCCCCGACCGCGCACGCGCGGCGGAACGGAGTGGTGCTGTGGTCCACGGAGATCCCCTGTGTGTCCGAGACCCGACATGTGTTCACATGTCGAGTATGTGAATCAGCCATGAATCTGGCTGTGCCCAGATCGTAGGGGGTTCAGGAGACACTGTGCGAGACGGTCCGCCGAAAGCCCCACGAACTGGGGGACGGGCGGACCGCGGCGTCGAGCAGGGTCATCGTGCGGGGGCGACCCCGTCCGGGTGCGCCCGCTGCGCCACCGCGGCCCGCTCGAGCGTCTCGCGGAACGCCCGGACGGCCGGAGAACGCCGTCCGGACTCCCGCTCCGACGTGAAGATCGTCCGCCGCGGCGACCCCGGCAGCTCGACGAGCCGCGCCGGTGTCGGCCGTCCGGCCCAGACGAGGTCCGGGATGAGGCACACCGCGTTGCCCGACTCCACGAGGCGGATCTGGGTCTGCAGGTCGGCGGTCTCGAAGCGCACGTCGGGCTCGAACCCCGTCGACCGGCAGAGCTGCTCCGCGAAGTGCCGGGACGCGGTCCCGCGCGGCTCCATCACCCACGGCATCGCTGCCGCCTCCGCGAGCGTCGACACAGGGCGCAGCGCGACGTCGACCGGTGGGAGTGCCAGTCGGACGGCGTCGGTCGTCAGGTCGCGCCGGTCGAGCCCCGGGTGTCGGGGAGCGGCATGTGCCGGGTACTGCTCGGCGATCACCATGTCGAAGTCGCGTGCCCACGTCTCGTACAGCGCCGACTCCGGTTCACGCTGGACCATCTCGACGCGGACGTCGGGGTGTTCTTCCGCCATGGCCCGGAGTGCGAACGGCATGAGGGCGAGGGCGGCCGACTGGAACACGGCGACACGGACCCGGCCCTGCACCGTCGTCAGGGTCGACTCGAGGGCGGCCTGTGCGGCATCGAGCGTGTCGAGGACCTCGCCGGCAGCCGCCACGAGGACCTCCGCCTGGGGGGTGAGCTGCACGCGGCGGCCGGCCTTCCGGAGGAGCGGCACGCCGGCCTCGCGCTCGAGCGTCGCGAGCTGCTGCGACACCGCGGAGGGCGTGAAGTTCATCGCGTCGGCGACCGCGGCGATGGTCCCGCGGACACTGAGCTCTCGGAGGATCACGAGGCGTCGGACGTCGAGCATCGGTCGGCTCCTCCACTCGGTAGCTGTACTGAACATGATGCATCACGAATCATCGCTTTCCCTACAGTGTCCCCGCGCTCCACACTGGTCACATGACCGACACCGCTGCCGTTCCTGCCGCATCAGCCGCGCCCGCCGACGACGCGCTCGCCGCCGAGACCGTCGCGCTCGTCCGCCGCTGGCTCGACGAGGCATCCGGGTACCCGGTCGACGGCAGCGCCGCGCAGCTCGCCGGCGTCCTCAAGGACCCGAAGGGCCTGGCGTTCACGGTCGGCTTCGTCGACGGTGTCGTCCGTCCGGAGGACCTGTCGGTCGCGGGGCGCACGCTCCGGACCATCGCACCGGACGTCCCCACGTTCCTCCCGGCCGCCATGCGCGGTCTGGTGCGCCTCGGTGGCGGACTCGCACCGGTCCTCCCGGGTGTCGTTGTGCCCCTCGCGCGCCGTGTGCTGCGCGAGATGGTGGGCCACCTGATCATCGACGCGACCGACGCGAAGCTCGGTCCGGCGATTCGGAAGATCAAGAAGCCCGGGATCCGACTCAACATGAACCTGCTCGGCGAGGCGGTCCTCGGCGAGCAGGAGGCGGCCAGGCGACTCGCGGGGACGATGGCGCTCCTTGCACGCGACGACGTCGACTACGTGTCGATCAAGGTCTCCTCGACCGTGCACCCGCACTCGCCGTGGGCGTTCGACGAGGCCGTGCTCGACATCGTCGGACAGCTCCGACCCCTCTTCGAGCGCGCCGCCGCCGCGTCGCCGCAGAAGTTCATCAACCTCGACATGGAGGAGTACAAGGACCTCGACCTGACCATCGCGGTCTTCACGGCGCTCCTCGACGAGCCGGCGTTCCTCGGGCTCGAGGCGGGGATCGTCCTGCAGGCCTACCTGCCCGACGCCCTCGGCGCGATGCAGCACCTGCAGGAGTGGTCCGCCGCCCGTCGTGCCCGCGGCGGCGCGGACATCAAGGTCCGGCTCGTCAAGGGCGCGAACCTGCCGATGGAGCAGGTCGAGGCGTCCGTGCACGGCTGGCCGCTCGCGACGTGGCACACCAAGCAGGACTCCGACACGAACTACAAGCGCGTGCTCGACTGGGCGCTCACCCCCTCGCGCGTCGAGAACGTCCGGGTCGGTGTCGCCGGCCACAACCTGTTCGACGTCGCGCACGCCTGGCTCCTCGCCGGGCAGCGCGGTGTCCGCGACGGCATCGACTTCGAGATGCTCCTCGGCATGGCGCAGGGGCAGGCCGCCGCCGTGCAGAACACCGTGGGCTCGCTCCTCCTCTACACGCCGGTCGTGCACCCGGCCGAGTTCGACGTCGCGATCGCGTACCTGATCCGTCGGCTGGAAGAGGGTGCGTCGCAGGACAACTTCATGTCCGCCGTGTTCGAGCTGTCCTCGTCCCCGTCCCTGTTCGCACGGGAGGAGTCGCGGTTCCGGGCATCGCTCGCCGCTCTGGGGGCTCCCGGGGCGCTCGAGGCCCCGGCGCCACACCGGTCGGCGGACCGGTTCGCGGCTGTCGTCGCCCCGACCGTCGGAGCGTTCTCCAACACGCCCGACACGGATCCGTCGATCGCCGCCAACCGCGCGTGGGCGCGCGCGATCACGGAGCGGGTCACCTCGTCGACGCTGGGGGTCGACGACATCGACTCGGCGCGGGTGACGGACCCCGGATTGCTCACGTCGACACTCGACCGGGTCCGTTCGGCGGGCGTCGAGTGGGGCGCGTGGACCGGAGTGCAGCGGGGTGCCGTCCTGCACGCGCTCGGCGACGCCCTCGAGGCGCACCGCACCGAGCTCGTCGAGGTGATGGGCGCCGAGGCCGGCAAGACGATCGACCAGGCCGACGTCGAGGTCTCCGAGGCCGTCGACTTCGCGCACTTCTACGGGGAGCTCGCCGTCGGTCTGTCCTCCGTCGATGGTGCCTCGTTCGTTCCCGCTGCGCTGACGCTCGTCACGCCGCCGTGGAACTTCCCCGTCGCGATCCCGGCCGGGTCCACTCTGGCCGCGCTCGCCGCCGGGTCCGGTGTCGTGCTGAAGCCCGCCGGACCCGCGGAGCGCTGCGGTGCCGTGCTCGCGTCGGTGCTGCGAGCGGCGCTGGCATCCGCGGGGGCTCCCGCTGACGTGCTGACGCTCGTGCAGGTTGCCGAGGACTCGTTGGGTGAGTCGCTCGTGGCGTCGCCCCTCGTCGACCGGGTGATCCTCACCGGCGCGTACGAGACCGCTTCGCTGTTCCGGTCGTTCCGCCAGGACCTGCCGCTGCTCGCCGAGACCTCGGGCAAGAACGCGATCATCGTCACGCCGTCGGCCGACCTCGACCTCGCGGTCAAGGACGTCGTCGCGTCGGCGTTCGGGCACGCGGGGCAGAAGTGCTCGGCGGCGTCGCTCGTGGTGCTCGTCGGGAGCGTGGCCCGGTCGAAGCGGTTCAAGAACCAGCTGCTCGACGCGGTGTCGTCGCTCACCGTCGGGCTGCCGTCCGACCCGACGACGCAGATGGGCCCGATCATCGAACCGGCGGCGGGCAAGCTCCTCACCGGGCTGACGACGCTCGGGCCGGGGGAGTCGTGGATGCTGCGACCGAAGCAGCTCGACGAGGCCGGTTCGCTCTGGTCGCCCGGTGTTCGTGGCGGGGTCCGGCGCGGATCGGACTACCACCTCACGGAGTACTTCGGGCCGATCCTCGGGGTGATGACCGCGTCGTCCCTCGACGAGGCGATCGACATCGTCAACGAGGTCGACTACGGCCTCACCTCGGGGCTGCACTCGCTCGATCCCCGCGAGCTCAGGACGTGGCTCGAGCGCATCGAGGCGGGCAACCTGTACATCAACCGGGGCATCACCGGGGCGATCGTCCGGCGGCAGCCGTTCGGCGGGTGGAAGAAGTCGGCCGTCGGTCCGGGCACGAAGGCCGGTGGACTGTCGTACCTGATGGGGCTCGGGTCGTGGGTGCCGACGCAGGCATCTGCGGGCGGTGCCGTGACCGACCGGGCCGTGACGCGCCTCCAGGCCGATGCCGGGCCCGCCCTGTCTCCGGCTGCGCGAGCGTCCCTGGATCGCGCCGTGGCGTCCGACGCGCTCGCGTGGTCGACGCTGTTCGGTACGGCGGATGACGTCTCCGCGATCGAGGCCGAGCGGAACGTCGCGCGGTACCTGCCGTGGCCGTCGCCGGTGCTCGTGCGGCTCGCCGCCGACGGGTCGATCGGGGACCTGGTCCGGGTCGTCGCGGCGGCCTCGGTGGCCGGTGCCTCGGTGGCGGTGTCGGTCGACCCGTCGGTGTCACTGCCCGCGGTCGTGTCGAACGCGCTGCGGACCGTGCCCGCTGTCACGTCACTGTCGATCGCGTCGTCGTCTTCGTTCCACGAGTCGGTCGTCCGGATGGACGGTGGTCGGGTCCGGCTCATCGGTGGGTCGTTCGCGGCGCTCGCTGCCGCGACCGACGGGCGACCGGACCTCGCGGTGTACGACGGCCCCGTGACGGAGTCCGGCCGCGTCGAGATGCTGCCGTTCCTCCGGGAGCAGGCGGTGTCGATCACGGCGCACCGGTTCGGGACGCCGAACGCGCTGTCCGCGGGGCTGCTGTAGCGGAGGGGCGGGGCGGGGCGGCCGTTCCGGCTCCGGGTGTTCGGAACACCGCCATCCATGGCGAACACCCGCATCCGGGTGTTCGCCGTGGACGCGCGTGTTCAGAACACCCGCCCCGCCCGAGCGCCGCGCCGCGCCCCCTACGCGCCGACCACCCCGATGCTGCTCGTCGGGGGCGCCACCGCCGCGGGCGCGGCGTCCGCGAACTCCGCCACGAGCTGCCGCTTCAACACCTTGCCCGACGGCCCCAGCGGCAGCGCGTCCATCACATGGACGACGCGCGGGAACTTGTACGCCGCCATGTGCTCCTTCGCGTACGCGATGAGCTCGTCGGCGACCTCGGCGTCGAGCGTCACGCCGGGCGCAGCGACCACGGCCGCGTGCACCTCCTGCCCGTGGGTGTCGTGCGGCACCCCGAACACGGCGATGTTCCCGACGGCCTCGTGGTGGTGCATGATCGCCTCGACCTCGGACGGGTACACGTTGTAGCCGTTCCGCACGATCATGTCCTTCTTGCGGTCGACGATCGTGATGTGGTCGTCCTCGCTCATCGTGCCGAGGTCGCCGGTGCGGAAGAACCCGTCGACGACCGCCTCCGCCGTGGCCTCCGCACGCCCGAGGTACCCCTTGAACAGCAGATGTCCGCGGACGACGATCTCGCCGAGCTCGCCGAGCGGGAGCGGCACGATGCGGTCCTCGACCTCGGCGTCGGCGATGACCACGTCGACACCCCACAGCGGGATCCCGACGGTCCCGGGCTGCGTCGGGATGCCGATCGGGTTGACGGCGACGATCGGCGAGGTCTCGGTGAGCCCGTACCCCTCGTGCACCGGTGCCCCGAACGTCTCCTGGAACTGCTCGAGCACGGCGACGGGCAGTGAGGCGCCGCCGGACACGCAGAACCGCAGCGGCGGTCGCGCGTCGGTGACCCCGGCGGCCTGGAGGAGCGCGATGAACATCGTCGGCACGCCGTCGAACGCCGTGACGCCGTACTCGACGCACGCCTCGAGCGCCTGCACCGCGTCGAACTTCGGGAGCATCACGATGGTGCACCCGCGGCGGAACGCGGTGTTCAGCACGGCGGTCTGGCCGAACGTGTGGAAGAGCGGGAGCCCGCCGAAGATGACGTCGTCGTGCGTCAGGTCGAACACGTCGAGAAGCGACACGTGCACCTGCTCGACGAGCGCGACGTGCGATCCGACGGCGCCCTTCGGCGTCCCGGTCGTCCCCGACGTGTAGAGCAGCGTCGCGGCGTCGATCGGGCTCGTGGAGACGTACCGGTCGATCGGGGTCGCGTCGGCGGCGAGGTCCTCGAGGCGGGGGACGGGCACCTGCGGCACCATCTCGTCCGGCACCATCACCGAGAGCACCGGGATGCTGACGGCCGCGGCCGCGGGGAGTGCCTCGCCGAGCATGGGCGCGGCGACGACGGCGACCTTCGCCCCGCTGTCCCGGAGGACGTGCTCGATCTCGTCGTGCTTGAACAGCAGGTGCACCGGGACGGCGACGGCGCCGAGCGCGAGGATCGCGTAGTAGACGCGGGGGAACGCGGGGACGTTCGGGATGATCATCGCGACGCGGTCGCCCTTCCCGATCCCCATGTCCCGCAGCACGCCGGCGGTCGCGCGCGCCTGGTCCCACAGGTCGCGGTAGCTGACCTCGTGCTCCGGCCCGTCGTTGCCGGCCCAGATGACCGCGGTCTTGTCGGGGTGGCGGTGGGCGGACTCGGCGAGGATGGCGGCGACGCTCAGGGTGGCGAGGCCGGGTCCGGTCAGGACATCGTCGTTCATTCCGGTTCCTTTCGGTTGCGTGATCGAGGTGCGGGTTGCGTGATCGGGATGGTCAGGAGGGATTCGGACTGGAGGCTCGGTGTGCGCTGGGAGCGTCGGCCTCCGGTCGGAGCATGGTGCGTTCGACGAGCGCGCGGAGGTCGTCCGGCACGGGGACCGGTCGGCGGTCGCCGTCGCGGGCGACGACGACGTGCACGAACTCGCCCGTCGCGAGGAGCGCCCCGTCGGACTGCCGGAACAGCCCGAAGCGCCAGACGATGCTCGAGCGGCCGATGCGCTCGGCACGCACCCCGACCTCGATGACGTCCGGGAACACCGCCGACTTGACGAACCGGCACGACGAGGCGACGATCACCGCGATCCACTCGCTGCCGGTGGGGTCGAGGTGGTACTCGCTGACGAACCAGCTCGTGATCGCGGTGTCCATCGCGGCGTAGTAGATGGTGTTGTTGACGTGGCCGAACACGTCGTTGTCGTTCCACCGGGTGTCGAACGCGCGGCGGTGGGGGAACGCCTCGACGGTCCCGAACGGATCGGGCTGCTGGTGTGCCTCGGGGTCGGTGCGGTCGATGGTGGCGACGTCGTTGTCGGGCATCCGTGCTTCCTGGTCGGTGGTTCTTGGTCGGTGAACGGGCCTGGTCAGGCGGCCGTGGTCGTCGTGGTCGTGGTCGACGTCGTGGTCGGTCGGAGGATGTACTCGAATGCGGCCCGGGCGCGATCCGCGCTCGGCGGCTCACCGCTGATCAGGTCGGCGTAGGTGAAGGACTCGGAGATCCGCACGAGCAGCGATGCGAGCTCGTGGGTCGACAGGGGTGCCGGGTCGAAACGTCCGGCGACGACCTCGTCGTCGATGAGTGCGGTGACGACGGCGATGAACCGACGCTGGACGTCACTGTCGGTCGTGGTGAGGAGTCGGAGTGCCCGCGACGGCTCCCGCATGAGGAACACCCGGAAGTAGGACGCGTCGATGAGGTCGGCGACGAAGTGCGACAGGACCCCGATGATCCGGGCCGGTCCCAGGGCATCGACAGCCCGATCCGCGCCGTCGAGCGTCGGGACGGCGAGCGACCAGAGGACCTCGGAGAGGAGCTGGTCGCGGTTCCCGACCCAGCGGAAGAGGCTCGTCCGGTCCACGCCGAGCTCGGTGGCGAGCCGGCTCATGTCGATCCTGTCCCCGTCGATGAACCGGTGGCGTGCGGAACGGAACGCGCGCAGGGCGTCGGGATGGGCCTCCAGTCTGTCGGAGAGCACGCTCGGGACGAGCGCCGTCCCGCGGTCGCCGACCATCCGCCCGGCGTCGTCCACCGCGCCGACGGCAGCGGTGTCGTCGTCGACGGCGACCGCCGTCCCCGACCTCGATGTCGTGACCATGCTGAGCATCCTAACCCCGATGTTGCAACATTCTCCAGAACGATGCACAGTGGAGGCATGTCAACGACGACCACGGCTCCGGCCACTGCGATCCCGGCCCCCGCGACTCCGGTCGCACCCGCCTCGGACTACCTCGAGGCCGACTTCTACCGGTACATGGACGTGCTCACCGACGACGAGCGCGCGCATGCGCTGCGGCTCCGTGCGTTCCTCGACGAGCAGGTCGCGCCGATCGCGAACGAGTACTGGGCGAAGGCCGAGTTCCCGATGCACCTCATCAAGCCCCTCGCCGAGACCGGGTCGTTCGGCTCTGCGATCCCGAGCGTCCGGCAGTTCGAGAACACCGCCGTCTTCCGCGGTTGGGCCGCCCTCGAGACGGCCCGCGTCGACGCGAGCGTCGCGACGTTCGTCGGCGTGCAGTCCGGACTCGCGATGAACTCGATCGCCGTCGGCGGCTCCGAGGAACAGCGGCAGGAGTGGCTGCCGCGCATGGCCACCGGAGAGGTGCTCGGCGCGTTCGGGCTCACCGAGCCCCTCTCCGGTTCTGACTCCGCCCGCGGTCTCCGGACCACCGCGCGGCGGGACGGGGACAACTGGATCCTCGACGGCGAGAAGCGCTGGATCGGGAACGCGACCTTCGCGGACGTCGTCGTCATCTGGGCGAAGGACACCGCGGACGGGCAGGTCAAGGGCTTCCTCGTGACCACGGACACCCCCGGGTTCACCGCGACGAAGATCGAGGACAAGATCGCCCTGCGGATGGTGCAGAACGCCGACATCGTGATGTCCGGCGTCGTTGTGCCGGAGAGCCGCCGGCTGCAGAACGCGAACTCGTTCCGCGACACCGCGACCGTGCTCCGTCTGACCCGCTGCGAGGTCGCGTGGCAGGCCGTCGGGATCGCCGTCGGTGCGTACGAGGCTGCCCTCCGCTACACGAAGGAACGCGAGCAGTTCGGCAAGCCCATCGCGTCGCACCAGCTGGTGCAGGACCTGCTCGTCAAGTCGCTCTCGAACATCACCGCGTCGATCGGGCTCTGCCTGCAGGCGTCCCGGATGCAGGACGAGGGCGTCCAGCGCGACGAGCACTCCGCGATGGCGAAGGCCTTCGCGACGTCGAAGATGCGCGAGACCGTGGCCTGGTGCCGCGAGGTGCTCGGCGGCAACGGCATCGTGCTCGAGAAGGGCGTCGCGCGGTTCTTCGCCGACGCCGAGGCGATCTACTCGTACGAGGGGACCCGCGAGATGAACACGCTCATCGTCGGTCGCGCCGTGACCGGGATCGCGGCGTTCGTCTGATGGCCGGTTCGCCGCAGGCCGTCATCGTCTCCGTCGCCCGGTCGCCGATCGGCCGTGCGTTCAAGGGGTCGCTCACCTCGCTCCGCGCCGACGACATGACCGCGCAGATGGTCCGTGCCGCACTCGACCAGGTGCCGCAGCTCGACCCCGCACGGATCGACGACCTCATGCTCGGGTGTGGGATGCCGGGCGGTGAGCAGGGCTTCAACATGGCCCGGATCGTCGCCGTGCTGCTCGGCTACGACCACCTCCCCGGCACCACCATCACGCGGTACTGCTCCTCGTCGGTGCAGACGACCCGCATGGCGCTGCACGCGATCAAGGCCGGTGAGGGCGACGTGTTCATCTCCGCCGGGGTCGAGAGCGTGTCGCGGACGGCGGTCGGGTCGTCGGACTTCATCCCCGGTGCGACGCTCACGAACCTCGTGTTCGCCGATGCCGAGGCGCGGACCGCTGCCCGATCGACGGGCGGGGCGTCCGCGTGGACCGACCCTCGGTCGTCGGGGGAGCTGCCCGACGCCTACATCGCGATGGGGCAGACTGCCGAGAACGTCGCCTCCGTCCACGGGGTCACCCGCGACGAACAGGACGAGTACGCCGCGCGGTCGCAGCAGCGTGCGGTCGCCGCTCGGGACGCCGGGTTCTTCGACGACGAGATCACACCGCTGACGCTCGCCGACGGGACCGCGGTATCGGCCGACGACGGACCTCGACCGGGCACCACGACCGACGGGTTGGCCGGGCTCAAGCCCGTCTTCCGCCCGGACGGCACCGTGACCGCCGGCAACGCCTGCCCGCTCAACGACGGCGCGGCGGCGATGGTCATCATGTCCGACACGATGGCGTCGTCCCTCGGCATCACCCCGCTCGCCCGGATCGTCTCGACGGGCGTCACCGGGTTGTCGCCGGAGATCATGGGCCTCGGACCGGTCGAGGCGTCGCGGCAAGCGCTGTCGCGCGCTGGCCTCACGATCGACGACATGGACCTCGTCGAGATCAACGAGGCGTTCGCCGCCCAGGTGATCCCCTCGGCTCGGGAACTCGACGTCGACCCCGACAAGCTCAACGTGCACGGCGGCGCGATCGCACTCGGGCACCCGTTCGGCATGACCGGGGCCAGGATCACGGCCACGCTGCTGAACGGCCTGCGTTCGACCGGCGGCCGCTACGGGCTCGAGACGATGTGCGTCGGTGGCGGCCAGGGCATGGCGATGGTGCTGGAGCGGCTGTAGCCGGCCCCCCATCCGCAAAACACCACGTTGGCGGCGTCGCGCAGAGGTATGTCTCTGCGCGGTGCCGCCGACTTCGTGTCTTGCGGACAGTGGCGTCCGCGACGGCCGCGAGATCGGGAGCCGCCGTCGTCGCCCGAGGACTTCTCGAGCCAGGCGGTACCGTCGACGCATGGACGACCTCCTCCGCGCTGCGTACGACGCCGGAGCTGCTGCCTACGCCGCCGCGCTGCCCGATCTCCGCGCGGAGACGACGAGCGACCAGACGTGGATCTCGGCGTTCGCAGACGTCGTCGCACGAAGCCCGGTGTCGGTCGTCGCCGACGTCGGGTGCGGCCACGGCCGGATGACACCCGTTCTCTCCGCACGCGGGGTCGACGTCGTCGGGTCCGACCTGTCGCCGGCGATGATCGCGATCGCGAAGGCCGCACACCCCGGGGTCCGCTTCGAGGTCGCCCCGCTCGACGCTCAGCCCTGGGCGGACGGCTCCGTCGGTGGTGTCCTGGCCTGGTACTCCGTCATCCACACGCCGCCGGAGGCGCTGCCGCGCGTGTTCGCCGAGTGGCGCCGGGTCCTCGCCCCTGCTGGACACGTGCTCCTCGCGTTCCAGGAGGGAGCGGGGACGCGCCCGCTCGCCTGGGCGGCGAGACAGGGATTCGGACTGGAGGCGCGCCTCCAGTCCGTCACGGAGGTCACCGACGCGCTCGTCGCGTCCGGCTTCACGGTGGTCGACAGCGGGGTGCGGCCGCCGGCCGCGGCGCACGAGCGCGACCCGCAGGGCTTCGTCCTCGCCCGGGTCGCGGAGCCGGCCTGCTGAACGCCGCGCTCCCGCCACGACACCGCGGTTGAGTGCGGTGTCGTGTTCGGTGGACGGTGTTCCCGCGGCGAGGCCGCTCGCGATCCGGACGGGAGGCGCGGCTCCACTCCGTCACGGTCGTCACCGTCGCGGTCACCGCGTCCGGCGTCGCGGTGACCGTTGTCGCCGTGGGTCAGACGGACGGGAACGCGCGCTCCACCGCGGCGAGTCGGCGGGTGTCGATCCGGTGCGAGACCACCACGGCTGCACCGATGGACACGATGACTATCGCCGTGAGGATCGAGAGCCAGACGGTCGGGAGCGCGTTGCCGAGGAGGGTCAGCTCCAACCCGGCGACGGTCATCAGGACCGTTCGAGCTGGGGCGAGCCGCTCTCGGAGCAGTGCTGCCACGATCGGGGCAGCCTCGGCGGTCAGGGTGTCTCGTCCCCGGGTCTGACGCCGGACCACGCGGCGCTGTGACGACGTCAGCGTCCGGACCGGCGAGTACCCGCTCCCCGCCGGGGCGAGTTCGTTCCGCCGTCTCGCGAGCTGCCACCCGACGACGGCGAGCGCGACACCGACGAGGGCCAGCGCGAGCTTGATGACCGCGAGTGGGAGGGAGACGACCGCGTTGCTCGGGTCGACGATCGATCCGCCGGCGGTGACGACGGTGATGGCCGCGAACACGCCGGCCATCACCGTCGACAGTGCCTGGCTCGACATCCCGACGACGGGGTAGCGGCCCTCGATCACCTGCTGCACCCGTTCGTCGGCAGCACCCCAGTCCTCGCGGGCATCGGACTCCATGGCGTCAGCGTACGTCCGTCCACCACCGCGGGACACCGCTCTCCTGCTGGGACACCGCCATCGAGCGCGGTGTTGTGCTGGGAGAGCGGTGTTTCGCTGCGCACGCCGACCGGCCACACGGAGCAACGCGGGCACTGAGCGACGCTCTGTGCATGTGAAACACGACGTATTTGCCACTGAAACACAGAGTGGCTATCGTCAATCCCGACCGAGGAGCGGGGGATCGATGACGACGTGGAGCGTTGACGTTGCGGGGGTTCGTGACGTGGTTGTGCAGGAAGCAAGCGCGGCCGAGCAGATCGCCGGAGCGGGGCGTCAGCTCGGTGACGGGTTGCGGGATGCCGTGGACGCCGTCGCCGCGTCGGAGGACGTCCGGACGGCGATGTCGCTGTTTGCCCGGCGGCATGATGCGGCGGCAGGGCGTATCGAGGCGCACATCGGTGCTGTGCTCGGGGCGACCGGTGATGTCGTCGCGGCGATCGTGCTCGGCGATGACGAGATGGCAGCGAACGCCCTCCGAGCGGCGGCGCATCCGACGGTGGCTGACCTCGTCGGAGCCGCACGATGACGACGGCCGTCGCCATCGCCGGGATGGTCGACGTGTCCGATCTCCCGAGGATCGCGATCGACGTCGCAACGCTCGAATCGGCGTCGGGCGTGCTGCGGAGTGCGGGTGGGGAGATCGGCCGCGCAGCTGTCGAGATCTCGTTCCGATGGACGGGAGCGCTCCCATCCGGACTGGCCGTGCCCGGTGCGGTCGAGCGTCTGTACGGCGCGATGGCCCCGTCGGCCGCGGCTGGGGTGGACCTGAGCACCGACACCGGCGGTGCGAGTGCGGCGCTTCACGACTTCTGTGCCGCCGTCACGACGCTCCGATCTCGTCAGCGGCGGCTCGAGGAGGACATCGCGGCGTTCAGGGCGCACGCTGCCGCGGTGGTGGGGCGGCGGAACGACGACCTCGATGTCGGTGATGAACCCCTGACTTGGCGTGGCATCGGGGACCTCGTCGACGCGAACGCCGAGCTCGAGGATCGCGTCCAGCGACTCCGGCGGGACTGGACCGCCGCCCAGGCCGACTGCGCGGACGCGCTCCGGCGCCTCCGCAACACCGACACGGACGACGGACTGTTCGTCGGTCAGCACTCGGTCCCCGAGACCCGGTACGGATTCGACTTCGTCGGTGCGGCTGCCGCGTTCGACAAGCGGATCACCGATCGTCAGCTGGAACTGCTCGAGCGGCTCGGCGTGATGACCGTCCCGGAGCTGGAACGGTGGCGGAAGCGGCACGCGACGGCGTACGAGGCGTTCATCGACCAGCCGCCCGATCCGACGGCCGTGGACGCGTGGTGGCGGGGTCTGGGGAACGATCCGCACACGCTGTCGGCAGTGCAGCAGGCACTGGCAACGGCGCTGCCGGTGCTGATCGGGAACCTCCAGGGTGTGTTCTTCTCGGCGCGGGACCTCGCGAACCGGACCGCTGTCCGCGCGTATCGATCGTCCGGGCGGAACACCGCCCTGGACAGGACCATCGCGAAGATCCGTCAGCAGATGGCACTCGCTGACGCGACGGGAACTCCGCTGCAGATCACGACGCTCGACCCGCGAGGCGTGCCAAGGGCGGCACTGACCATCGGCGACCTCGACATCGCAGACGATGTCACCTACCTGGTGCCGGGCATGCTGACCTGGACGGCCGGCGAGGACGCTGTCCCGCAGTGGGTGGACTCGGCCGATCGGCTTCGCAGGACCCAGATGACGTACGACCCGGGATCGACGCACGCGGTCGTGGCGTGGATCGGGTACGACGCCCCGTCGCTGCTCACGGAGCCCTCGGTGCGTCAGGCGAAAGTGGGCGGAACCTACCTCGCCGGAGAGTTGAACGGAGTCCGGGCGACACGCCACGGCGATCCGACGATCAACGTGGTCGGCCATTCCTACGGGACGACGGTCTCGTCCGTCGCGCTCGAGCAGACGCGCGCCGATCGATTCGTCACCCTCGCGTCAGCGGGTCTGGCGGTCGAGCGACGCAGCGACCTCCAGGTCCCGGCGGGCGAGATGTACTCGGCGGAGGCTCGGGGTGATCGGTGGGCCGACCTGGGGCGCGGGCCGTCCCAGCATCGGACCAAGCCGACCGCCGCGTTCGGGACGAAGCTCTTCGACGTCGGCCCGGACGGCTTGCTGCTGGGCAGCCACACGCACGACTCGAATCCGGGGGTGCTCCTGTCCGACGGACACTGGGTGAGTGACGGCGACGGATACCTGTCGCCCGGCAGCCACTCGCTCGACAGTGTCGCGAAGATCACGGTCGGACAGGGAAACCACGTGACGCGGAGCAACTATGACGGGTGAGGTTTCGAAGACCATCCGCACGACAGTGGTGGTCGTCATCGCAGCAGTGCTGCTGGGTGCGTGCACCGGCTGTTCTGGAGCACGCTCATCCGGGAAACCACAACACACGAGGAGTGCCATGACGAACCCGCCCGCGGTCACCGTCGAGTCCGCGAACGCTGAATCGCTGGACCTCATCGAAGCGATCACACGAGCGGTTCCAGGAGCTTGGGAGGAACCGTCGCTGGATCGGTTCATGACCTGCACCACGAGTCGTGGTGAGGCGGGCATCCAGATCGCACGGACCGCTCGCGGTACCGCTGTGGCGGACGGACAGGAGGTCGCGAGCACCGTCCTGGCCCTGTTCCACGCACGCGGATACGACGCGGAGATCCGCGACTCGACGAGGGTGGTGGGGCTCGGACCCGACAGCCGGTTCGCGGACTTCAACACCGCCGACGGCATCGTGATCACCGGTGTCGTCAGCGCCTGTTACGCCTTCGACCTCGAACACGACACCCCGACGATCCCGACATCGGGTGCGTCGGCCGGGTGAGCCCGTTGCGCGCGGGGCCCGGGTTGCGGCCACGCTGCTGAACGGCCTGCGCTCGACCGATGGCCGCTACGGGCGCGAGACGATGTGCGTCGGCGGTGGGGTCAGTCCTCGGACACGTAGATCGTCAGGGTGTCGGCGACGAGGGCCGGCTTCGACTCGCCCTCGATCTCGACCGTCACCCGCACCGTGGCGCGGATCCCCGGCCCGGACGGCTCCGCGGCCACGAGCCGCACCCCGGCCCTGACCCGGACGCCGACCGGGACCGGCTGCACGAACCGGACGCGGTCGGACCCGGCGTTGATCGCGAGTGCCAGGTGTCCGACCTCCAGGACCTCGCCGACGAACCGCGGGACGAGCGCGAGTGTCAGGTACCCGTGCGCGATCGTGCCCCCGAAGGGTCCGTCTACCGCACGGACCGGGTCGACGTGGATCCACTGGTGGTCGCCCGTGGCGTCGGCGAACCCGTCGACCATGTCCTGGGTGACCTCGAGCCACGACGACTCGCCGAGGTCGAGGCTGCCGGCGTCGACGAGCGCCGCGGGGGAGTTGAAGCGCATCACGCCTTCGGCCCGCCCGCGACGTACAGCACCTGTCCGGAGACGAACGACGACGCCTCGGAGACGAAGAACGACACGGCGTTCGCGATGTCCTCCGGCTGGCCTGCGCGGCCGACCGGGATCTCCTTCGCCGCGCCCTCGAGGAAGTCCTCGAACGACACCTGCATCCGCTCGGCGGTGGCCCGGGTCATGTCCGTCGCGATGAACCCCGGGGCGATCGCGTTGGCCGTCACGCCGTACCGGCCGAGTTCGATCGCGAGGGTCTTCGTGAGCCCCTGCAGCCCGGCCTTCACCGCGGAGTAGTTCGCCTGGCCGCGGTTGCCGAGGGCCGACGTCGAGGACATCGACACGATCCGCCCCCACCCGGCCTCGACCTGGTGCTTCTGGACCTCGCGGCTCATCAGGAACGAGCCGCGGAGGTGCACGTTCACGACGGTGTCCCAGTCGTCGTCGGTCATCTTGAAGACCAGGTTGTCGCGGAGCACCCCGGCGTTGTTGACGAGCACGGTCGGTGCGCCGAGCTCGTCGGCGATGCGGGCGACCGCGGCCTGGACGTCGGCGGTGACGGAGACGTCGGCCCCGACGCCGATCGCGCGGCCGCCCGCGGAGGTGATCGCCTCGACCGTGTCGCTCGTCGAGCTCTCGACGAGGTCGATCACGGCGACCGCGAGCCCGTCTGCAGCGAGGCGTTTCGCTGTGGCAGCACCGATGCCGCGTGCACCGCCGGTGACGATCGCGATGCGCTGCGTGCTGGGGGACTCGGTGTCGGTCATGGAAGGTCCTCTCGAGAGTGGTCCGCGGTCGGGTCGGCCGTGGTGGGTGTGGCGTCGAAGGTGATGAGCTGGCGGAGCGCCTGCCCCGATGCGAGCGCGTCCATCGCCTCGTTCACGTCCGCGAGTGCGACGCGTCCGGAGATGAGGCGCTCGACCGGCAGCCGGCCCTCGCGCCAGAGCTGTGCGTACCGCGGGATGTCCCGCGACGGCACGGACGAGCCGAGGTAGCTGCCGACGATCGACCGGGCGCCGCTCGTGAGCGCCAGTGGCGCGATGGACGCTCGCGCGTCGGCGGACGGGAGGCCCACGGTCACCGTGGTCCCGCCGGCTGCGGTGGCCGCGACCGCCGTCTCGAAGGCCGTCGGGTGTCCGGCCGCCTCGATGACGACGGGTGCGGTCACACCGGACTCGGCGAGGTCCACGGGTGTGCGGGTCTCGGCGGCACCGGCATCCCTCGCGGCGTCGAGCTTCGCCTCGATCGCGTCGACGGCGACCACGCGGTGCCCGAGCGCGACGGCGACGAGGAGCGCTGCCATCCCGACGCCGCCGAGTCCGACAACCATGATCGTGTCGTCCGGTGCGGCTCCGGACGCGTTCAGGACCGCTCCACCGCCGGTGAGCACGGCGCAACCGAGCAGTGCCGCGACCCCGGGTGGGACGTCGGCATCGACGCGGACGACCGACGTGCGGTTGACGACAGCGTGTGTGGCGAAGGCGGATGCACCGAGGTGGTGGGCGATCGGCGCGCCGGACGTGTCGCGGATACGGACCGCGCCGCCCACGAGCGTCCCGGCGGCGTTCGCGGCGGATCCGACCTCGCAGGGGAGCCGCCCGTCCGTGCCGCACGCGGCGCAGTGTCCGCAGCGGGGGAGGAAGGTCAGGACGACGCGGTCGCCCACCCGCACGCCGTCGAGCTCCGGGGCGTCCTCGCCGATGCGTTCGACGATGCCGGCCGCCTCGTGCCCGAGGAGCATCGGCACCGGCCGCGGACGGTTCCCGTCGACGACCGACAGGTCCGAGTGGCAGATCCCGGCGGCCTCGATGCGGACCAGGAGCTCACCGGGACCGGGGTCGTCGAGTTCGAGATCCGTGACCTCGATCGGGCGGGTCGACGCGTACGGCGGTGCACTGCCGATCTCGCGGAGCACTGCTCCCGTGATGCGCATGCCGCCTCCGTCCGTGGACGGCACCGTCGCCGTCGACACTCCGAGCCTACGCCGGATCCGGGTGGTGTTGCACCACGCAACACCACCTCGGACCGTTGCATCGTTCCGAACCGTTGCATCGAGCCGGACCTCGGACCATCACCCGAGCAGTGCGGGCCGCTCCCAGTCCGTGCCGAGCACGTGCTGCCCGAGGAACGCGAAGACCGTCTGGTACCAGACCTTGGCGTGCTGGGGCTTCAGCACCCAGTGGTTCTCGTCCGGGAAGTACAGGAACCGGTGCGGCATCGACCCGTCGGCACCCGCGTGGTGCTCGGCCAGTTCGGACCACAGCCGGAGGCCCTCGCCGATCGGCACCCGGTAGTCGTGATCGCCGTGGATCACGAGCATCGGCGAGACGATGTCCGTGACGAAGCGATGCGGGTCGTTCGCCGCCATGCCCTCGGGCGAGAAGATCGACTGCCAGTAGTCCGACGAGTCGGTCGTCCCGTTGAACTGCTCGAGCGCCCAGAGCGAGGCGTGCGTGACGACGGCGTCGAACCGATCGGTGTGCCCGGCCACCCAGTTCGCCATGTAGCCGCCGAACGAACCGCCCATCGCCGCCGTCCGGGACTGGTCGATGTCCGGGCGGGCGACGACCTCGTCGGTGATGCGCATGAGGTCCGTGTACGGCGCCTGGCCCCAGGCGTCCCATCCGCGGGCGATGAAGTCGAGGCCGTACCCGGTGGACAGCGCCGGGTCCGGCAGGAGGACCGCGTAGCCCTGGGCCACGGCGAGCATCGGGGTCCAGCGCCAGCTCCAGGCGTTCCACGAGTTGAGCGGACCGCCGTGGATCCAGAGCAGGAGCGGCGCCGGGGTCTCCGCGGTCGCGTCCGGCGGGGTGATGAGCCACCCGCGGACGCGGACGCCGTCCTCGGTGGTCGTCGACACGTCGGACATCCGGCCCGGCACGGCTGGGAGCGGCGCGGGCGTCGGCAGCGCGGTGACCGAACCGTCGGGATCGATCCGCACGGGGTGCGGCGGTGTCGTCCACGAGGACCGCAGCGCCACGATCACACCGCTCGAGGCGTCCACCGCGATGCCGGTGTACGCGAAGTCATCGGTGGTGACCTGCTCGACTGCGCCGCCGTCGATCGGCAGTCGGAAGACCGGGCCCCGGCCGTCCTGGTCCGCGGTCGCGACGAGTGCGCGATCATCGGCGTCGAACACGAACTCGTTCGCCCAGCGGTCCCAGGTCGTCGCGATCCGCCTGGCGTTGCCGCCGTCGATGTCGGCGACCCAGATCTCGTGGTCGTTCGGGCCGGCCGGGGTGTCCCGCACCGCACGGAGGTACGCGATCGATCGGCCGTCGTGGCTCACCGCAGGCATCTCGAAGAAGACGTCCTGTTCGTCGAAGAGCACCGTGTGGGCACCGGTCCGGACATCGATCGCGACGAGGCGCGTCCTGCCGTTCCGCTGCTCGGGCACCTTCAGCGCGGCGATGAGTGTGCTGCCGTCCGGGCTCAGTGCCTGCCCTGCCGTGTCCGCGCTCCGGCCCGGGCTCGGGGTGAGCGTCCGGGGCCGGGGGAGCGTCGATGGGTACGGGGTCGTCGGCGTCTCGCGCCCCGAACCCGCACCAGACCCGGCACCCGCACCAGCAACCGCTCCAGACCCGGCACCCGCACCAGCACCCGCACCAGACCCGGCACCCGCCGCCGCTCCACTCCGAGCAGCAGCGACCGCACTGTCCGTCGACCCGGCGAGGTCGAGCGCGAGCAGATGTGGTTCGTCGGGGCCCAGGTCGTGGTCCCAGTACCGCACGGGGTACGTCTCGTGCAGGATCGCGGTCACGGATGCGTCCTTCCGCGACGCCCGGAGCTCGGCGTCGCGCTCGAGCAGTCGGTCCGGTGTCGCGTTCGCCGCGGGCAGGAGATCCGCCCCGACGACCACGGTGTCGGACGCGAGTGCGGTGGCGAGCACCCCGCCGACGCCACCAGCGAGACGGGTGACCGCACGGGCCTCCCCGCCGGCAGCCGGCAGCAGCCAGAGCTGCGACGCCTCGGTGTCCGCATCGGCGTCCGCGTCGGGTCGCGCCGAGGTGAACAGGACGTCCCCGTGTCGGCTGAACGCCACACCGCCCTCGCCCTTGGCGGACCGCGTCAGACGGACAGGATCACCGGCACCCGACGTCGGGACCGCCCAGATCGAGCGGGTGTACCCCGTCGCGTCGGGCTTCAGGGTGCTCACCGTCAGTGCGACACGCGAACCATCGGGCGCGAGCGCGATGCCGTCCACCCGTGGCAGGGCGATGAAGGCGTCGAGATCGGAGAAGGGCGTCGTGTCGTCGTGTGGCATGCTCCCACGCTAGCGAGCGGCACGGATCGGCGGCAGGGCTGCGGAGGATCTGTGGAGAACTCCTGAGTGGCGGCTGTCCTAGCCCCGCCAGAACGCCGTGAGCCGCTCCGCGAGACCCTCGGCCTGCGCCCGTCCGGCCCTCGCCGACGGCGCACGACTCGCGACGGCGAGCACGTCGTCGCCGTACGCGGCCTGGGATGCCTCGTCCGCGACGACCACCTCGACCCGCGCACCGGCGGCGGCCAACCCCGAAACCGCGACGTCGAGCCACGGTCCGGTCGGCGACGGGTCCTCCTGTCGGCAGGCGATCACGAGCACACGGTCGTACCCGTCTGCGACGTCCGCGTTCGTGACGGAGCGTGCGCCGCCGTCGATGTAGGGCGTGCCTCCGATCTCGACCGGGCTCCACACGAGCGGCACCGAGCAGCTCGCGGCGATCGCGCGGGTGAGCGGCACGCCGTCCGCCTCGGTGAACACGCGGAACGACCCGTCGACCGCGTCCACCGCGCACACGGCCAGGGGTGCCGCCGGCCAGGTGCCCGAGGGGAAGGACTCCGCGAACGTGGTCTCCCGCTCGTCCGCTGTCTGGCCTGCGGTGACCGCCATCGACAGCCGACCGACCCGCGCGCGGGCCTCCTGGCCGCCGTCGTCGGTCCGGACCCCGCGGAGGGCCTGGGCGAGCTGCCCGCCGATCCCCGCCCAGTCCGGCGTGAGCGGTGCCTCGTAGGACGACGGCGTCGGCGCGAGCTGTTCCCGGTAGCTCTGCGGAACGCTCCCGAACCGCAGGAGCCCGCCCACGACGCTGCCGGCGCTCGTCCCGACGACCAGGTCCGCGTCGTCGAGCGGGACACCCGCCTCGAGCAGGCCCTGCACGAGCCCGAGTTCCCAGGCGATGCCGGCGACACCTCCTCCGCCGAAGACGATCGCGGTTCGGTGCTGTGCAGGAGAGGTCATGTCCCATGCTTACCGGTTCCGTCCGACAGACGCCGCGGACGCGACCACCGGACGGGAGGCGCGGTGCGCGTCCGACCCGCACCGCGCCTCCCGTCCGTGTCCGGGTCCGGCAGCCTGCCGGCCGTGACCCGCACACCCGCGACCCGGTCCCCGTGGCGCCGGCAGCATTCCGCACCCTGGCTCTGGCAGGGTGGGGGTGTGCCGACGATGTACGTGACCGACCTCGACGGGACCCTCCTCGCACCCACCGGCGACGTCAGCCCGTTCACCGCGGATGCGGTCGCCACGCTGCAGAGGGCGGGTGTCCTGATCACCTGTGCGACCGCCCGGTCGTGGCTCTCGACCTCGAGGATCCTCGGGGACCTCCGGTTCGGGGTGCCCGTCGTGCTCTACAACGGGATCCTCACGTACGACGCGGTCGACGGCACGACGCTCGATCGGCATGCACTCCCCGACGACGTGGTGCGTGCCGCGATCGAGGTCTGTCGCGCACAGGGCTGCCCGCCGCTGGTGTTCCGCGTGGACGACGACGGCCAGGAGCGTGTGTCGTGGGTCCGCGCCGCCCGGAACGCCGGCGTCGAGAGCTTCTGGGACGACCGGCCCGCAGACCCGCGGAACGACCCGCTCGGCGACTGGGGCGACCTGCCGACGTCCGGTGTGTTCATCGTGCAGTGCATCGGCGGGTCGGGCGAGATGCAGGCGCTCGCCGCGTCGATCCGAGCGGTCGTGGGGGACCGTGCCGTCGTGAACGCGCACCCGGACACCTACCACCCGGAGGAGATCTGGCTCGAGGTCGCTCCCGCCGGCACCTCGAAGGCGGTCGCGGTCCGTGCCCTGGCCGACCGGCTCGGGGCCGATCGGATCGTGGTGTTCGGGGACAACCTCAACGACCTGCCGATGTTCGCGATCGCGGACGAGGCCTACGCCGTCGGGAACGCCGTGGCCGAGGTGCGCCGCGCCGCGACGGCGGTCATCGCGTCGAACGCCGACGACGGCGTGGCGCGCTGGCTGCTCGCGAACGCTGTCCGCCCCGTGTCCGACGCGGGCGGTCCGAGCGACCTCGGCGTACCGTCCTGACGATGACGCACTCCTCCTCCGCAGCCGTCGCTGCCAAGACCATCCTCCGCATCGGACTCGGCGCCGTCCTCGTCGCGCACGGGTCGCAGAAGCTCTTCGGGCTGTTCGGCGGGGGCGGTGTCGAGGGCACCGCGCAGGCGATGCACGGCATGGGGTTCCGACCCGGCAAGCAGCACGCGGTGCTCGCCGGACTCGGGGAGGCCGGGGCGGGGGCTGCCCTGGCGCTCGGGATCGGCACGCCGCTCGCGGGTGCCGGTGCCGCGACGACCATGGGGGTGGCGTCGAGCATCCACGTGCCGAACGGGTTCTTCAACTCCGACGGCGGCCTGGAGTTCCCGGCTTTCCTGGGCTTCGCGGCGTCGATGTTCGCGCTCGGGGGCGCCGGTCCGGTGTCGATCGACCACGCGACCGGTCACGTGTTCGACCGGCCGTGGATGCGGGGACTGGCGCTCGCGGCGATCCCCGTGGCGATCGGGGTGGAGGTGTACCGACGCCGCAAGGCGCTGGCAGCCGACCCGGTGCCCCCGGCGGAGACCGAGCCTGCCGGGTCCTGATCGCGGGCCGGGGCCGGGCCTGGAGCCGGGCCTGCAACCGGCCTGGGAGCCCGACCCGGGACCGGCCCTGGAGCCAGGCCCGGAACCGGCCCCGGAGCCACGCCAGCGCTACTCGGCCGCCACCTCGACCAGCACCTTGCCGACCGTGTCGGCCTCGACCGCGGCGTGCGCCCCGGCCGTGTCCTCGAGCGGGAACCGGGTGAGCGGGAGGCCGTGCTCCTCGCCGACGGGCAGGGCGTCGTCGCGGAGTGCGGCGGTGACGTCCTCGGCGGCGGCCTGGAGCGCGGCATCACCGATCGTGTACAGCAGCAGGAACTGGTAGCGCGCGTTCACGGTCATGTTCGGCCGGATCGGCAGTGTCGCCGCGTCGCCGCCGTTGTTCGCGTAGATCGACACGACGCCGTGGTTCGCCAGCACCTCGGCGACGAGGTCGGCGTTCTGCGGGATCGACACCTCGACGACGATGTCCACGCCGTCGGGTGCGATCTCCTTGATCTGCGCCGCGGCGTCGTCGGACCGGTAGTTCACCGTGTGGTGAGCGCCGGCGGACGTCGCGAGGGCGGCCTTGGCGTCGCTGCTCACCGTCGAGATCACCGTTGCGCCGGCCCAGACGGCGAGCTGGATCGCGGCGTGTCCGACTGCGCCAGCACCACCCGCGACGAGGACGGTGCGCCCCGCGAGGCTGCCCGGAGCGAGCCGCGAGGGTCCGTCCTCGTGCACCGTGAGGGCTCGGTGCGCGGTCATCGCGGGGACACCGAGCGACGCGCCGACGTCGAACGAGACGCCGTCGGGCAGCGGGACGACACGCTCGGCCGGGACGACGGTGAACTCCTGTGCGGTCCCGGTCGGGCGCGACGCGGCGGCCATGAACAGCCACACCCGGTCACCGACGGCGAGCCCGTCGACGTCGGGTCCGACGGCATCCACCACGCCGGAGCCGTCCTGGTTCGGGGTGATCTCCGGGAACGGCAGGCCCTCGCCGTACGTGCCGCCCGCGCGGGCCTTCCAGTCGGTGGGGTTCACGCCGGAGGCGACGATGCGCACCCGGACCTCTCCGGCCCCCGGATCCGCCACGGGGCGCTCCACGAGTTCGAGGACGGACGGGTCACCTGTGCGTGTGTAGACGATGGATCGCATGCCTCCAGCCAACACCCGCGGCCTCCGGGGGATTCCGAGCGGACACGATGCGCAAGCGCCCTGGCCGCAGCGCGACCACGCGTGTTCTGAACACGCGCGTCCGCCGAGAACACCGGCATCCGGGTGTTCCGGTCGGACGGAGGTGTTCAGAACACGGAGCCGCGGGCCGACGGCGCGGAACGCCGCCGCTCAGCGCTGCCCGACGATGTGCGGCAGGGGCATGTGGTGGCGGAGGTGCATCTCGACGTGGAAGCCACCCCGACGCGCGAGCAGCACGCCGATGACGGCTGCCGCGAGGGCCGGCACCCCGCCGGCGACGACCATGCCGACGTGCGGACCGAAGTGGTCGACGATCTGCCCCATGAGCGGGCCGCCGATCGCCTGGCCGCCGAGCAGCACGAGCACGTACAGGCTCATCACGCGCCCACGGATCGCGATGTTCGAGGACATCTGCACGAGGGAGTTCGACGCCGTCTGGAAGAGCAGCTGCGACATCCCGACCGCCACGAGCACGATCGCGAAGGGCGCGATCACCGGGATCGACCCCGCCAGCACGAGGAGCACCCCCGTGCTGAACACACCGCCGACGATCGTCCGGAGCCGGACGGTCGCCCGGCGGGTCGAGAGCAGCGCCCCGGTGAGTGCTCCGATCGCGATCATCGAGTTGAACAGGCCGTAGCCCCCGGCACCGACGTGGTAGACGTTCGACGCGAAGGCCGACAGCAGCACCGGCATCGTCAGCGCGAACACCGAGAAGAACGCGACGAGGATCACCGGCACGATGATCGTCGGCTTGCCGATCGCGTACCGCAGACCCTCGACGAGCTGGCCCTTCCGACGCGGCATCGACGGCATCCGGTGGAGCTCAGAGGCGTTCAGGAAGCCGAGCGTGACGACGACGGCCGCGCACGCGATCGCGTTGACGCCGAACGACCAGCCCGCGCCGACCGCCACGAGCAGGAGCCCGGAGAGCGCCGGACCGATCATCCCGCCGAGCTGGAACACCGACGAGTTGAGGCTGATCGCGTTCCGCAGGTGCTTCTGGCCGACGATCTCGCTGACGAACACCTGGCGAGCCGGGTTGTCGATCACGGTGACGAGCCCGACGACGAACGCGATCGCCCAGATGTGCCATGCCTCGACCACGCCGGTCAGGGTCAGCACGGCGAGCAGCGCGCTGAGCAGCGCGAAGCCACCCTGCGTGAGCATCATCAGCATCCGCTTGGGGTACCGGTCGACGATGACGCCGCCGAGCAGTCCGAACAGGAGCATCGGGGCGAACTGCATCGCGACGGTGACGCCGACGGCGGCGACCGAGTGCGTCAGTTCGAGGACGAGCCAGTCCTGCGCGATCCGCTGCATCCAGCCGGCGGTCATCGCGACGAGGTTCGTCGCCGTGAACAGGCGGAAGTTCGGCACCGAGAGGGCGATGAGCGTGTGCCGCCACGGTGGTCGCTCGCCCTGGATCGGCAGTGGCTCCGTCGGGGGGAAGGCCGTGGCGGACGGCGTCGACGACGTGCGGGTGGACAGGGACGGTGGCGCGGTCACGACAGATGCTCCGACGATCGGTGATGGATGGTGCTGGTGATTCACCTTCGAAACTAGTTGCCCGCGACCCATTCGATCCCCGTATGGTGGCTATCAACCCATTGGGTTCCGCAATGACCGAGGCCGAACGACCGCACCAGGAGGGCACCGTGCTCGATCCCGTCCTCCTCCAGACGTTCCTGGCCGTCGCCGAGACCGCGAGCTTCACCCAGGCGGCGGCCCGGCTCGGGATCAGCCAGCCGACGGTGTCGCAGCATGTCCGACGGCTCGAGGACGCGGCGGGGCGGACCCTCGTCGCGCGGGACACCCGGGGTGTCTCGCTCACCGACAACGGCGACGCGATGGCCGGGTTCGCCCGGTCGATCCTCGCCGCGCACGCGCAGGCCGACTCGTACTTCTCCGGGACGGCGACCCGCGGGCGCCTCCGTTTCGGTGCCGCCGACGACCTCGCGATCACCCAGCTGCCGCGGATCCTCCGGGACTTCCGACGGCTGCACCCCCAGATCAACCTCGAGCTGACGATCAACCAGTCGACCCCGCTCCTCCGCCGACTGCGGGCCGGGCAGCTCGACCTGGTGTTCATCAAGCAGACCGCGGGGGAGTCCGCCGACGGCACCCGTGTGGCGACCGACCAGATGGTGTGGATGGCGCAGGACGGCATCGCGGTCGAGCGGCACGAGACGGTACCGCTGATCGCCTACCAGGCACCGAGCATCAGTCGGCAGATGGCGATCGACGCCCTCGAGGCAGCGGGCCGCACCTGGCGGATCACCTGCAACACCCGTGACGTCAACGGGGTCCTCGCCGCCGTCCGGGCCGGGATCGGCGTCGCCGTGTTCCCGCACTCGCTGATCCCCGCGGACCTCGTCAAGGTGTCCCAGCGACTCGGTCTCCCCGATTTGCCGAGCGTCGACTACGTGCTCATGGCGAACCCGACGGTGGCCAGGGAGCCGGTCGACGCGCTGACGAACGCGATCCTCAGCCGCGGGGTGATCCGCGCGGTCTGAGGCGGTCGCCCCCGGCGCGTCGGGCACGTGTGACCGGGAGCAGTGGCGGCCCCCCGCCGCGTGGCCGGTGGCGACAGGCCTCCGCCGCGTGGCCGGTGGCGGCAGGCCTCCGCCGCGTGGCCGGTGGCGGCAGGCCTCCGCCGCGTGGCCGGTGGCGACGGGCTTCCGCCGCGTGGCCGGTGGCGGCAGGCCTCCGCCGCGTGGCCGGTGGCTACAGGCCGAGGCCGGTGAGCCCCGGCCCACCGGGGATCGCGGGGACGTGGATGCCCATGGCCGGTCCAGCGACGACCGCGACCTCGTAGAGCGTGAGTGCGGTGCCGACGACACCGAGCACCAGTCCGACCAGCGCGATCAGTCGCCACGTCGAAGCCGTTCCCCCGCGGAGCACCAGCGTCGCGAGCAGGATCGCGAGCACGCCGACGACGACTCCGGCGGCGTGCACCTGCCCGCCCGACAGGACGCCGAGCGCCCCGAGCGCCAGGACGACGACACCGAGCACGGCCGCGAGGAACGCCGCCGTCGACGGCGCGATGACGGGCCGCGCGGGAGCACCGGACTCGGCGGAAGAACGTGCGGGACGCGACGCCCTCGTCGCGGTCGGTGTCGTGGTCCGTCGCTCGGCCGCAGCGCCCCTCGGCATGCCAGAGCGTTCCGTGCGCCCGGCGCCGGCCTGCTGCCGCGCAGCGGCCGCCTCGACCTTCGCCGTCGAGCGTGCGGCAGCGGCCGAACGGCGCGCCGCCGCCTTCGACGTCCTGCGCGCACCGGATGACGTGCGGGAACCGGGCGCTGCGGGTGCAGTCTCGGTCTGGAGGGACGGATCGCCTCCGACGCTCGTCCCGCCCTGGACAGCGTGGCCGGCTCGTGCAGCCGCGGCGGTCGCCGACACGGGATCGGTGACGCCCGCGACACCGGTGGACGAGGACGCCGATGAGAGCGGCTGGTCACCCGCGGTCTGCTGCGGGAACACGACCTGCGCGAACGACGGCTCCTGGACGGGCGGCTGCGGGACGGAGGGCTGCGGGAGTTGCCGCGCGAGGGGCTGCTGCAGCGGAACGGACTGCGGCTGCGGCTGCGGCTGCGGCTGCGGAATGGACTGCTGCTGGCCCTGGCTGCGCACACCGGAGTGCCCGACGGCCGCCTGCTGCGGAACGGACTGCGGCTGCGGAACGAACTGCTGGGGGACGAACTGCGGCGGGGCGGACCGCTGCGGGATCGACGGCGCTGCGGCCGGCTGCTGCGGAGCCGTCCAGTGCGCGGCCGGGGCGACCTGCGCTGCCGCCTGTCCCGCACCGGGCGTCTCGCTCCCCGGCACGATGAGGTGCTCGAGCCCCGGGACCGAGAACCTCGGCTGCCCGGCGTTCGGATCGAGGAGCGCACGACGTTCGTGCTCGGCCTGCGCGGACTGGGCGGCCTGCGCCGTCGTCGTGGCGTCGTGGACGAGGGGAGCCGCCCGACCGGGAGCGGGCGGCGTGGACCGGTCGGCGGACGGCTGACCTCCCGCGAACGGCTGACCGCCGGCGGGCGGCGCGGTGTGCGGCGCGGTGTGCGGGGCAATCGCTGTGCTGTCGTGCGGCCGTTGGATCGACGCTGCACTCGGGCTCGCGCCACCGTCGGACCGTGCTGCTCCGGGCAGTGCGCCGTCGGGCCGTGCTGCTCCGGGCAGTGCGCCGTCGGGCCGTGCTGCTCCGGGCAGAGCGCCGTTGGGCACTGCACCCTGCTGAGCATCCTGCTCCGCGGCGACGGCATCGGCTGCGACGACCGGCGGCGTGGTGAACCACGATCCGGCCGGGGGGACCGCGACGCTCCCGTCCGGCTGTCGCATCACGGGGGTGGTGTCGACCGTCGGTGAGGTCGGCGCCGGCGGCAGTGTCCCGGCCTGCGGCGGGAAGTCGGGTGCCGTGGCGTTCGGGTCGAGGGCCGGCGTTGCGGGGGTGCGCCGTCCCTCCAGTCCGTCCGTCGGTTCGCGCTCGTCGTGCGCTGCATCGTGTCCCGTCAGCGACGGGTCGGCCCGGTGCGCGGCGGGATCGTGCGGCAGCGCGCCGTGGACGTTCGAGGGGTCGGGCGTCCCGTTCCCGGTCGCCTCCGGCCGGACGGTCCGCGGGACCGCCGCACCCGGCGCGACCACGGGGGAGACGGGAGCAGCGGGCAGCGACGGCGATGCCGCGTCGGACGCCATCGGCACGGGCGGCGCCGTGACCCACGCCGGGAGCGGGCGCTTCGGCCGGGGCGACGGAGCGGCAGCATGCGACCGCGCGCTCTCGCCCGGCACGGCCGACGCGGTCGCTGCGGGGGCGATGACGGCGGGCAGGTGGTCCGAGGTGGCGTCGTCGACCGGCAGCACGACGGCGGCCAGCTCGTCGGGGACACTCGAGATCGCGTCGAACGCCGAGGCGAGGCGGCGACGCGCCGGCTGCTCGGGGACCGGTGCGTCGGGGGACGACGGTCGGTCGGGCCGACCCGGCAGACGATGTGACCCCACGGTTGACTCCTCGATCCTGCAGATGTGTTGTCCAAGTTGTACCGGTTGTCCGAGCAGGACTCATGCCCCAGTTCGGGCGACGCCGGTACGGTCGAGGCATGGCAGACATCGAACACCGCCCACTCGGACCCTCCGGCCTCGTCGTCTCGACGGTCGGCCTCGGGTGCAACAACTTCGGCAGGCCGGGGACAGCCACCGAGTCCCAGGAGGGCACGAACGCGGTGATCTCGGCCGCGATCGACGCGGGGGTGACCCTGTTCGACACCGCCGACATCTACGGCGGGGAGCCCGGACGCTCGGAGTCGATGATGGGCGCGGCGCTCGCCGGCCGTCGCGACGAGATCGTCCTCGCGACCAAGTTCGGCGCGGACATGCGCGGCGCGAACGGCCCGGACTGGGGTGCCAGGGGCTCACGGCGGTACGTGCGGCTCGCGGTCGAGGCCTCGCTCCGCCGACTCGACACCGACTGGATCGATCTCTACCAGATGCACACGCCGGACCCGATCACGCCGATCGAGGAGACGCTGTCGGTGCTCGACGACCTGGTCCGCGAGGGCAAGATCCGGTACATCGGGCACTCGAACTTCGCCGGGTGGCAGATCGCGGAGGCCGAACTGACCGCTGCGATCGCCGGGACCGCGTCGTTCGTGTCCGCACAGAACGAGTACAGCCCGCTCGCCCGCGGCGTCGAGCATGAGGTCCTGCCGGCGGTCCGCGCCTACGCACTGGGGTTCCTGCCGTACTTCCCGCTGTACAACGGGCTGCTGACGGGCAAGTACACCGCCGACGGCGGCCCGGCGGACGGCCGGATCTCGAAGCTCAAGCCCGAGCTGCTCGAGGACGCGCCGTGGGGCGTGCTCCGTGGGTACCAGGACTTCTGCGACGCCCGGGGGATCACGATGCTGCAGGCGACGTTCGCGTGGTTGCTCGCGCAGCCCGGGCTGACGAGCGTCATCGCGGGTGCCACGAAGCCCGAGCAGATCACCCAGAACGTCGACGCCGGGACCGCGTGGACGCCGGACGAGGACGAGCTCGCCGAACTGACGGTGCTCTTCGACGCCTGACGAGGCCCCGCGCGCGGCCCAGCGCGGGGCCGTCGAGCGCATGAGAAGTGCCCATCTGTCGAGTGTCGAACCAGACCCGACAGATGGGCACTTCTCAATGCAGGGACGAGCGACCGCCGCGGCGGCCTCGCGTGCTACATGTCGGCGTAGCGCTTGGCGTCCGCCACCGCGAGCTCGAGGCCGATCGCGTCGAACGGTGCGACGTACCCGGGGGTGTCGCGCTGGATGCGCCATCCCTCGCTGAGCACGCCGATGTCGACCGGCTCGAAGCCGAACTCGTCGATCAGGTCCCCGACGGCCTTCCGTGCCTCGGGGTCGTTGCCCGCGACGATGAGCGCGCGTCGGCCAGCGGTGCCGGACGGGCTCCCGGCGGTCGTCAGGTCGGCGGCTGCGATGTGGTTGAACGCCTTGACGACGTGCGACTCCGGGAGCCGGTCCTGCAGGATCTCCGACACCGTCGTGGTCTCGGCGTCGAGTTCGCTGATCTGTCCGTCGCGCTGCGGGTAGTAGTTGTTCGTGTCGACGACGACCTTGCCGACGAGCGGCTCGACGGGGATCGTCGAGATCGCGGCGAGCGGCACGGTCACGACGACCAGGTCCCCCTTGGCCGCGGCCTCGTCCCGCGTGCCCGCCGTCGCGCGCTCGCCGAGCTCCGCGACGAGGTCCGAGAGCGTCTCCGGGCCGCGCGAGTTGCTCATCACGACGTCGTAGCCGTGTGCGACGGCCAGCCGAGCGAGCTGGGAACCGATGTTGCCTGAGCCGATGAATCCGATCGTGGTCATGCAGCAAGACAACGCCGCCGACGCGCTCGAATTCCAGGGACCACCCAGTTCGGAGCGGCTCCGAAGGGTGCATGATGACGGCATGGCGCACGAGTTCCGGAACGAGACCGACCAGAACCGCTACACGCTGAGCGTCGACGGCGACCTCGTGAGCGTGCTCGACTACAGCGTCAACGGCGACGCCATCGCGTTCCCACACACCTACACGGTCCCGAAGCACCGCGGGCACGGGTACGGCGGGGAGCTCGTCACGGCGGCGATCGACGACGTGGAGCAGACCTCGACGATGCGCATCGTCCCGATGTGCTGGTTCGTCGGCCAGTGGTTCGACGAGCACCCCGAGAAGGCGGCGCTGCTGAGCCGCTGAACGCCGGAGCAGGACAGACCCACGGCGCCACGGGACAGACCCACGGCGCAGCCCGCACGGAACACCAGGAAGCACCCGAGCACAGGAGCTCATCATGCAGCGCATCGTCCCGTTCCTCTGGTTCGACGGCCAGGCCGAAGAGGCCGCCACCCTCTACACGAGCCTCTTCCCGGACTCGAGGATCGACACCGTCAACCGGATGAGCGACGGGGACGCGACCACCACGACGGTCGTCGAGTTCACCCTCGCCGGGCAGCGGTGGCGCGCCATGAACGGCGGCCCCGGGCACCCGCACAACGACGCCGTCTCGTTCCAGGTCGACGTCGACGACCAGCAGGAACTCGACCGGTACTGGGACGCCCTCACCGACGGCGGCGAGGAGGTCGCGTGCGGCTGGCTCCGGGACCGCTGGGGCGTGGCGTGGCAGATCACCCCGACGCGGATGTCCGAACTGCTGTCCGACCCGGACCCCGAACGGGCCGCGAGGACGATGACCGCGATGATGGACATGGTGAAGCTCGACATCGCGGCGCTCGAAGCCGCCGCCGACGGTCGCTGAACGAACGACGGTCACTGAACGAACGACGGTCACTGAACGAACGACGGTCGCGGACAGCCGGACTGGAGGCCCACCCAGCGCACCCGACGTCGGTGACGCCAGCCGTGCCTCCAGTCCGGTACGCCACGGCCGCCGGCCGTTCCTCGCGCATCGCACCAATGCCCGCGCATCGCACCATGATCTGCGCATCGCACCATCACCTGCTCATCGCACCACGGGCCGCGCATCGCACCAGCGGTGGATGGTGGGGCGATGCGGCAGGAGTGGTGCGACCGAGGGGCATCGCCGGCCGACGACCGCGCTCGCTTCGGCTGACGGTCCGCGATGCGGCCAGGTGCCGGACGGGAGGCGCGGTCCGGCCTCGCACCGTCCCTCCGGTCCGTCAACGGCGCGAGCCGGACGGGAGGCGCGGTCCGGCCTGGCACCGTCCCTCCGGTCCGTCGACGGTGCCGGTCAGGCGGCGACGACCTCTTCCTCCTCGAGCGGGGTCACGGCGCGCTCCCGGGCGATCCGGGTGCGACGGGCCACCAGGCCGTGCACGATCCCGACGAGGAGCACCGCGGCCGCCAGCCACAGCGAGAGCACGAGCGCGCTCCTCCCGAGGGACGCCCCCGGGAAGTACTGCAGGTCCTGCGCCGCACCGAGCCAGGCGGCACCGCTCCAGAAGGTGTTCAGGCCGGCGAAGAACCCCGGCTGCAGCGCGGGCTGGAAGATGCCGCCGGAGGAGGTGAAGTTGAGCATCACGAACAGCATCGTGAGCACCGGCGTCGTCCACCGGCCGAGCATCGGGTGGAGACCGACGCCGAGGCCGATGATCGCGGCGTCGTACATCCACGCGAACAGGAAGATCTGCCACTCGTGGTGCGTCACCACGCCGTAGACCGGTCCGGCGATGACGATCCCGATGCCGGCGACGACACCGGCGGTCGCCAGGCCGACGACCGCGGTCCAGAGCAGACGGAGGCGTGCGGCGAAGGCGGCCACGGCGATGGCGCTCGAGTACCCGCCGACGCTCAGGGCGACGAGCAGGAAGAAGAGGCCCTGTCCGGTGGAGTCGTCCGCCCCGGCGGCCACGACGTCGACGGTGCGGAGGGGGAGCTTCTGCGCGAAGGCGATCGGTGCGAACACCTTGCCGGCGACGGTCGCCGTCGTGTCCGAGGCCGCGCTCGACACGTAGAGGGTCGCACTCGTCGCACCGGGTTCGTAGACCGCGGCGAGGTCGCGGTCGCGGATGCTCGTCCTCGCGTCCGCTGAGCTCGCCACCACGTGCGCGACGAGGGCACCGTCGGACTCGTCCGTCACCGTCTGCGCGAACACCTGGCTCGCAGATCCCTGGCCGACGATGCCGACCGGCAGGTCCTTCGGCTGGGGCGCGTGGAAGGCCCCGAGGTAGGCGAGGCCCATCCCGGCAGCGAGGAACAGCGGGACGAGGATGTGTGTCGCGAAGGTGAGGAGGGCTCTGCCGAGCCCCTCGGGGTGTGCGACGGAGGGGGTGCGCGGAGCGGCGTGCTGCCGGTCCGGCTCGGTCCGCCCGGTCTCCGGGTGCAGGTCGACCGAGCGCCGGGTGTGCGTCGGCGGGGTGTCCGGGTGCGGGGCGTCCGTCTGCGGGACGTCCGTCTGCGGGAGGCGGCGGACGGGCAGTAGGTTGTGTTCTGCAACATCGGACATGTGTTGCACTTTACAACTTACACGGCCGAACCGCCACCACGGGCCGAGGCCGCTACCGTTGCTCGAGGAACGACGCGAGGAGTGACGATGTCCGAGACCACCGACCGACTCCGGGAGGCGGACGTCACGCGCGCCTACGCGGAGCTCTCCCGGATCACCCGTCGTGCGGCCGTCCGGGCCAGGGGACCCGAGGCAGCGCTCAGCATCGTGGACCACTCGCTCGTCGACTTCGTGGCGCAGCATCCCGGCTGCATGGCGATCGACATCGCGCGGTTCCTGCGCCTCAACCGGTCGACGATCTCGCGACAGCTCGCCGGGCTCGTGCGGGCCGGGCTCATCGAGACGACGGACGGGGGTTCGGGGAACGCGAAGCCCCTCGGCGTCACCGAGACCGGGCGTGCCGCGCTCGTCCGGAGCGTCCGCGTGCACCGGGACAGCCTCGACGCCCGGCTCGCGGACTGGTCCGACGACGACGTGGCGCTCCTCGCGGGACTCCTCGAGCGGCTCGGCGCGGCGGACGCTGCGGACGAGGCTGCGCCCGTGTCCGGCGAGGCCGCGCCGGTGCCCGAGAGCGCCCGAGCGCGCGAGGACTGACCCATGGCGACCCGGATCACCCTGCTCTCCGACACCCATCTCCCGAAGCGCGCCAAGGACCTGCCGGCGGCACTCTGGACGGCGATCGAGGAGAGCGACGTCGTGGTGCACGCCGGCGACTGGGTCGACCTCGCGACCCTCGACCTCATCGCGGCACGATCCCGGCGTCTCGTCGCCGTGCGGGGGAACAACGACGGTCCGGAGTTCGACGAGCGCCTGCCGCTCGAGGCCGGTACGGTCCTCGACGGCGTCCAGTTCGCCGTCGTGCACGAGACCGGCCCCGCGACCGGGCGTGAGGCCCGCATGGCCGAGCGGTACCCGGACACGGACGTCCTGGTGTTCGGGCACTCACACATCCCCTGGGACACCGTCGCCGACACCGGGCTCCGGCTCGTCAACCCCGGGTCGCCCACGGATCGACGTCGGCAGCCGTTCTGCACGTGGATGACCGCGGTCGCCGACGCGGGTGTCTTCACGGTCGAGCTGCACCGGGTGCCGCGGAGCTGACGACCGGGTGCCGCGGAGCTGACGACCGGCTGCCGCGAGGACCGCCACGACCAGCGGTCGGCGCATACGCTAGGGGAATGGGTCACGAGCCGGTCGAGCATCCCGAGGTCCCAGCGGGCCGACCGACCGGTCCACCGCCGGGTCCGCGCGACCCCGGCGACGGCTGGGCGTACGGCCCCGACGGCCAGAAGGCGTGGGGCACGGTCGGGGCAGCCGGGTTGCTCGTGGCCGACGACGCCGGTCGGGTCCTCCTGCAGCACCGCGTCGAGTGGAGTCACTACGGCGGGACGTGGGGCATCCCCGGCGGTGCCAGACACGTCGGCGAGGACGCCGTCACCGGTGCCCTCCGGGAGTCCGCGGAGGAGGCTGCCGTCCCTGCCGCCGCACTGCAGCTCCGCCACACGTCGGTCGTCGACCTCGGGTACTGGAGCTACACCACCGTCGTCGCCCGCGCTGCCACCGCGTTCGCGCCGGAGATCGGCGATCGCGAGAGCCTGTCGCTCGAGTGGGTCCCCGCGGACGCCGTCGAGGACCTCCTGCTGCACCCGGGCTTCGGTCGGAGCTGGCCGGGGCTCCGTGCGGTCCTCGACGCCCGGCCCGTCGTGGTCGTCGACGCCGCGAACGTCGTGGGGAGCGTGCCCGACGGCTGGTGGCGGGATCGTGCCGCGGCGGCCGACCGACTGCTCACACGGGTGTCCGCACTCGCGACCGGTGGACTGTCGTCCGACGCACTGGATCTGCCGTTCACCACCTGGTGGCCGTCGTGGACGGTCGTCCTCGAGGGTGATGCCCGCGCGGCCGCCGATCCCGGGCCGGCGCAGGGGCCCGCTGGGTCCGTCGGTGCCTCGCTGTCCGTGGTCCGCGCTCCGGCGAGCGGCGACGACGCGATCGTCGCCGAGGCATCCCGCGTGGTCGGCTCCGGCGCGTCGCCCGTGGTGGTCGTGACCGCCGATCGCGAGCTGCGGGAGCGCGCGGAGGCCGTCGGCGCGGTCGTGCGCGGTCCGTCCTGGCTCCGCGACCCCTCCTGACCCGGCGGACTCCGCTACGCGACCGCGCCCTCGGGCACGTCGAGGTCCGGTCGGGGGTCGATCGCCGCGCGCACGGCCGCCGTCAGCCCGGCGACGATCGTCTCGAGCGGGACCGAGGTCGGGTCCTGGCGCTCCGAGTCCCGCGTCTCCGGGGTCGCGCCGACGTGCACGAACCCGCTCCGGACACCCGGGCGACCGGCGAGCAGGGACTGCAGCGCGGTGAACACGTGGTTGCAGACGTACGCGCCAGCGGTCGCCGAGAGCGAGGCTGGGGCGCCGGCGTCGCGTGCGGCGGCGACCATGCGCTTGACCGGCAGCGTCGTGAAGAACGCGGCCGGGCCTCCAGGCAGGACGGGGGCGTCGACGGGCTGCGCGCCGTCCGCATCGGGGATCCGCGCGTCGTCGAGGTTCACCGCGATCCGTTCCGGGGTGATGCCGGAGCGGCCCTCCGCGAGCCCGACCGCGACGACGACGTCCGGCGTCAGCCGGTCGAGCGCCTCGGCGAGGACCTCGACCGAGCGGACGAACGACACCGGCAGCAGCACCGCCTCGACCCGCTCGTCACCCTGCCACTCGGCCGCGATGCGCGACACGGCGTCCCAGGACGGGTTGCGCACCGCGCCTGCGAACGGTTCGAATCCGGTCAGGAGGATCGTGGTCACGCCCCCAGGGTACGTCCGGCACGGCAGACACCGCGTCCGGCACGGCAGACACCGCGTCCGGAGCTCGTGCGTCGAGCGCGTTTCCACGGTGTGACGATTCCCAGGCGGTTGTCGACGGACGGCACACGACCGGGTGCGTTCCCGCTACCCTCGAACGAACGGCGTCGACGGAGACGCCTCTCGCTTGGAGGTTCCACCATGGAACGGATCGAAAGAGCCGAGGACCGGGTCCACCGCCCGGCCGGGCCGTGGACACCGACCGTCCACCGACTGCTCGCCCACCTCCACGAGCGGGGGTTCGTCGAGGCACCGGAGCCCATCGCCCTGGGCGAGTCCCTCGAGACGGTCTCGTTCCTCCCCGGACACGCGGGGGAGTACCCCTGGACCGCCGACGTCGCATCGGAGGCGGCGCTCGTCACCGCCGCCAGGCTCCTCCGGAACTACCACGACGAGGCCGCGACCTACCCGCGGTCGGACTCCGACCTCTGGTCCCAGGCCGACCGCGCGCCCGTCCAGACGATCTGCCACGGGGACTTCGCGCCGTACAACTGCGTGTTCGATGGTCGGAACGCGGTCGGGATCATCGACTTCGACACGGCACACCCCGGGCCGCGCGTCTGGGACGTCGCGTCGGCGGTGTACCGCTTCGCCCCGTTCACCACGGGCACGGTCGAGGGTGGTCCGATCCCGGCGCTCGAGACCCGACTCGCGCGGGCGGAGGAGTTCTGCCGCGCCTACGACCTCGACGTCACGAGCCGCGCACAGCTCGTCGACGCCATGGTCGCGGGGATCGTCGCGCTCGTCACGACGATCGAGACGCAGGCCGCGGCGGGCGTGGAGAAGTTCGCCGAGGACCTCGCCGAGGGGCATGTCGACCTCTACCGCGCCGACGTCGCGTACATCGAGACGCACGCCGCCGCGATCGCAGACGCAGTGCGCTGACGCGGTCGCTCCGCGCGGACCCGCACTTGGCCCGCCACCCGGACGGGTTCGGGACATCGGGCGTGGGTCGTTCGTGGTGCGTGTGTCCCGAACCGGTGTGGAACCGCCGGACTGGAGGGACGGTGCGGGCCTGTGCCGTCCCTCCAGTCCGGCGGGCGGTCGCGTCTCGCGCATGCGGGCGATCTCCTCCGGCAGGTCGGGGCCGCCGACCGACGGGCGATCGACGCCGCTGCGGCGCGCTGGGGACGCTTCGCCGAGGTGCCCGTGTCGGTGACCGTCACCTGAGTGGCGGGGGTTCTCCGCGCCTCCAGACCGGTTCGGAACCACCGGCCCGTGCCTTCCCGGCTCGCCGGCCCCGATCCGGAGTTCTTGCAGGAAAGGCCCAGGCGCTCCGACGCGGTCGCCCACGCAGGTTCGGTACTGTTCCCCTGCCATGACCGACAGCCCTGCAGACGCGACCCCGTACGAGGTCCTCGGGGTCGCCGCGACCGTCGATGACGACGAACTCCGCCGCGCCTACCGCCGAGCCGCCCGCGAGACCCATCCGGACCTCGGCGGCGACCCGCAGCGGTTCCGTGCGCTGCAGACCGCCTGGGAACGCGTCGGGACGCCGGGTGCGCGTCGCGCGTACGACACCGGGGCGGCCAGGTCGACCGAGTCGGCGTTCGCCCCGTCGGGCTCGTCGGTGTGGCGATCCGACGCCGGCCGCTCCGCGTACGCACCGCCCGCCGGACGCCGCGACTCCCGACCGCGGGCCCGGTCGTTCGGACATCCGGGGGGCCGGTCGCGCGAGGTGTTCCTGGCCGCCGAGCGCGAGTGGGTGGGCCTCGGCGATCCCATCGAGGACCCGTACGACCCAGCGCTCGTCCGCAGCGCACCGCGGGCGATCCGTCGGCTCCTCGGCGAGGCCCTGGCGGAGGAGGCGACGGCGCTGATCGTCGGCGACATGGGGATCGGCGTCACGGTCTGGCACGACATCGACGCCGGGCCCGAGGGCAAGCTCGACCACGCGGTGCTCGCGCCGTCCGGTCTCTGGGCGCTCGAGTCCATCGACTGGGGCGGACCGGTCGAACTCGAGCGCGGCGAGATCACCGGGCAGACACTGCTGCCGGGGGAGCGCCCCGTCAAGGAGCTCGTCCGCGCGGCACGGGTCGTCACGAAGCAGACCCGGGTGCGGTTCACCGGCCGGATCCTCGTCGTGCCGGACACCGCGATCGAGGACGACGTCCAGGTCGTCGGCAACCCGAAGAAGCCCGTCGCGCTCATCGTCAAGCGGCGGAGCCTCGCGATCGTGCTGAACGGCGGGTACGGCCCCGATCGCGGTGCGGTCGACGTGTTCGAGGTCCGTGCGCGCCTGCAGGAGACCGTCCGCTTCGTGTAGCACGCGGCCGCGTCCCGCTGACGGGGACGACCGGTTGGGCTAGTGGCCCCGGAGCTTCTCGAGGTCCCGGCGTTCGCGTTTGCTCGGACGACCGGCACCCCGCTCACGCGTCGGGACGAAGCCGGCCTCCTCGGGGCTCGGCGGCGGGGGCGTCCGGTCGTCGAGGTACTCGCCCGCCACCGCGGCGCCGACACGCTTCACGATCACGCCCTTGACGACCACGATCCGGTCGAACCCGTTCGCACGGACCCGGACCTCGTCCCCGGGGCCGACGACCTGCGCCGCCTTCGCCCGCTCGCCGTTCACCCGCACGTGTCCGGCGCGACAGGCGGCGGTCGCGGCGGAGCGGGTCTTCGCGAGCCGCACCGCCCAGATCCAGCTGTCGACCCTGGCGCGTTCCATGAGCGTCAGCCTAGGCGCGTTCCGTCCGCGGTCCACGGGACCTGCGGTCCAGGGGAGTCGGCACCGGTCGTAGGGTTGCGGCGTGGACGAGGACGAGCATGCCGCGGCACTCCGCCGCCGCGCCCTGACCCTGCTGCGGGTCGTCCCGCTCGGAACGCGTGTCGTGGTGCGGATGCTCGACGGCGGCGGTGCCCGGGACGCGCTCGGCGACCTCGTCGGACGGACCGAGACGACGTGCACCGTGCGGACGAAGCGCGACGAGGTCGAGGTCGACCTCGACGCGGTCGTCGCCGCGAAGCAGGTCCCGCCGCCGCCGGCGCCGCGACCCCGCCGCCGGGCGTCCTGACCCGCCGGGCGTCCTGACCCGTCGGGCGCCTGACCCGGCGTCTGACCCGGTGTCTGACCCGTCGGGCGTCTGGCCCGCCCGCGCGCCTCGGCCGCCCGTTCCGCGCTCCCACGTACCGTGTGACCATGGTCGTCCCCGCTCGTCCCGGTCCGGCACCCACCAGCGCGGGGATCGTCGAGCGGACCGCGCGGATCACCCTGACGCGACCCGTGCACTGGCGGAGCGAGGTCCCGTCCGGCACCGACCTCCGGATCAGCGGCGACGGCGTCGTCGTGACGGTCCGGTCCCGACCGAGCGACAACACCATCGCCGACGAAGCGCGGGGTCTCCTCGCAAGGCTTCCCGGCCAGGTCGACGGCGTCCTCGTCGTCGGGTGTGACCCGTGGTCCGCCGCCGACGCACCCGGACGACTCGTCGAGTACCGGAAGCCGAGCACCGTCGACATGTCCGCGGCCGCTCCCGACGTCGCAGCCGGAGCCGGAGCAGCAGGCGCGCAGGCACCATCGCCGGCTCCCGTTCCTGCTCCTGCTCCCGCCGCCGCGGACACCGGCCGGCGCCCCGACGACGGCCACCAGCACGATGACGGCCACCGGCACGACGGCCACCGGCACGACGGCCACCGGCACGACCGCCACCAGCACGACGACCGCGCGACGTCGGACGCCGCGGGCGACCGGTTCGTCGCGCACCTGCTCCTCACCACGGGCCGGCACCGCATCGACGTCGTCGCAGAACGAGCCCAGGCGGACGTGCGGTCGACGGACGAGGTCGTCTTCGCCGTGCTCGAGTCCGTCCGCGTGACGTCCACCGTCCCGGCGGCGTTCCTCGACGCGATGTCACCGAACGCGCCGCTCGAGGACCTCGTCCCGGCGGCGCACCCCGCGGAACCCGCCGTCGGCCCGGCGATCGACGACGCCGCGCTCGCCGCACTCCAGGGCATGGCCGGTCGGCGCTGGAACCCCTCTGCGCTCCGCTCTCCCGCCGGTCGCACCCTCGTCGAGCGGGGCCTCGTCGGACGGTTCGGCACGATCCCGGCGTCGACCACGGCGATCCTCGCGCCGTGGGCCGACGACGCCCAGCCGTTGACGCTCGAACAGCACCACCCGGACGCGACGACCTCGCGTGTCCGCGCATGGACCGGCGTGGACACCGCGACGGTGCTCGTCAGCACCGCACCCGACGCCGACGAGTCGGCGGTGGGCACGCTCACGCTGGACGCGCTGGTGGCGCTGCTGGCCGGGAGGATCGGTATCGCTCCGGCATGGACCGTCCCGACGCTCACGCCCCGCCTCCCGACCGGGCTCGTCGAACGGCGGCTCGGGGGCGATGCCGACGCGGCCGCCCTCCCGACGGCGATCCGTGATGCCGACCCCGTGCTCGCCAGGCTCTGGGCGGCGCCGTGGACCGTGTCGTACCTGCGCCGACCGGGGCGTCCCCGTCCGCTGACGATCGTCCGTGCCGACGAGGTCGGGTTCGCGCGGGTCGGGGCGGTGACCGGCGACGAGACGGCGTTCCGCGTCGAGGCGCCCGCGAACCTGTACCGCCTGCTCGTCGAGAGCGTCCTCGGGTCCTGACCCGGGCCTCCCGGCCGCTGCTCCGTGCGGCTGCGCGCCCGCGCGCTCCCGTCCGCTTGCGCCTGCTCGAGCGCTCTTGCCCGCGTGCTCCACCCCGCGCGACGAGATCCACCCCGCGCGACGTGGTCGCGTCGCGCGGGGTGGATCCGGTGGTGCAGCGGCACGGACCGCCGTGTGCGGCCGCGCCGGCCGCGTCAGTCCGCGGGGCCGGAGACGAGCGTCGCCGTGACCGTCCCCGTGGTGCCGTCCGCCGCGGTGTACCCGACCGTGATCGTGTCACCGATGGCGTGCGTCTTGATGAGGTCGCTCAGCTGCGCGGAACCCGTGACCGTCGTGCCGTCGATGCTGGTCACGACGTCGCCCGCGGCGAGCCCGGCCTTCTCGGCGGGGGAGCCGGACACCACGCCGCCGAGGGTGACCCCGGAGGTCGTCGTGCCGGTCGATCCGCTCGACGCGGTGGACAGCTCGAGACCGAGGAACGCCGGCAGGCCGATCGTGACCGTCGACGACGCCTTGCCCGCCAGGATCTGGTCGGCGATGGTCTTCGCCGTCGTGATCGGGATCGCGTAGCCGGTGACGTCCGCGGTGCCCGAGGAGGCGGCCGTCGTCATGCCGACGACCTCGCCGTCGGTGTCGAGGATCGGGCCGCCGGAGTCGCCGGACACCACGTCCGCGTCGACCTCGATGAGGCCCTTCAACGACTCGCTGCCCGAGCCGGACTCGCTCTGCACCGTGATGCTCTGGTTCAGGGCGGTCACGGTCCCGGTGGCGGACACGAGGTCGCCCGTGCCCTCGGCGTTGCCGACGTCGGTGATGGTGTCGCCGGCGGCGAGGTTGCCCGACGTGTCGAGCGTCGCGGTGGTCAGACCGGATGCGTCCCGGAGCTTCAGGACCGCCACGTCGTCGGTGGAGTCGGTGCCGACCACGTCGGCGGTGTACTCCCTGCCGGTCGACTCGTCGGTCACCGTGATGCTCGTGGCGCCGTCGATGACGTGGTTGTTCGTCAGGACCTCGCCGTCGGAGGAGATGATCATGCCGGTGCCGGCCGCCTCGGACGAGGTGTCGTAGTTCAGCGTCGAGACGATGGTCACGACACCGGCCTTCTGGGAGTCCGTGGCCGCGGTGGCCTGCGACTGTGTCGACCCCGTACCGCCCTGGGTGCCCGTGCCGCCCTGGGTGCCGGTGCCGCCCTGGGTGCCCGTGCCGGTCCCGCCCTGAGTACCTGTGCCGGTCCCGCCCTGGGTGCCGCCGAAGCTGCCCTGGGTGCCGGTCTGCGTCTGGCTCGACGTCGTCCGCTCGGACGACTGCGTGGCGAGCCCGAACGCCGTGCCGCCGGCGGCGCCGACGATCGCGAGTGCCGCGATCCCGGAGCCGACCATGAGGCCGATCCGGCGACGCTTCGGACGTGCGGCGTCCAGGTGGTGCGCGCCCGTGGCGGCGTGGCTGCCGACCAGGAACGGGCCGTGGCCGTCGTGGGTGTAGCTGTACGGCCCGGATCCGTCCGGCCCGTACAGGTAGGGGCCCGAGCCGTCGAACGCGTAGGCGCTGCGGAGGGTCGACGGGTCCACGTGCGGCGCCTGCGCAGATGCGGGGGCCGGGGCGTGTGCGGGAGCCGGGGCGCCGTCCTGGCGCTGCTGCTCGTCGTCTGCGGGGGAGGTTGGGTACTCGTTCATCACTGTCTCCGGTGGCTCGTGCGACTGCCGGGAGGGCGTCGATGAACTCAGTACAGGCCTGCTTCCGATGAGGAACCTATGAGCGGACAGTACGTTCGCTCCGGGCTCCCTCGGCAACCGCCCGGTGGTCGAGTGCGATCGGCCGGTGGTCGAGCGCGATCGCCCGGTGGTCGAGCGCGATCGCCCGCTGATCGAGCTGAGGGTAGCCTTACCGGGATGGCCTCCAGCGTGCAGACCCCACCCGCGCGGCGAGCCCGCCCGGCGCCGGTCGCCCGTCTCGTCGGCGTCGCCGCGCTCTCGGTCGGTGTGCTCGTCGTCGTCGCCGCGCTCAGCATCGTGGTCGGCGCACGGGCCATCGACCCCGGCACCGTCCTCCGGATCCTGCTGCACCCGGGCGGGACCGACGAGCTCTCGCTCATCGTCCTCGACGGCCGTGTCCCGAGGACGCTCGTCGGCATCGTCGCCGGCGCGGCCCTCGGAGTCGCCGGTGCGGTCATGCAGGGCGTCACACGCAACCCGCTCGCGGACCCGGGGATCCTCGGGATCAACGCGGGTGCGGCGCTCGCGGTGGTCGTCGGGATCGTCGTGTTCGGGATCGGTTCGACGGGGGCGTACCTGCCGTTCGCATTCGCGGGCGCCGCGGTCGCGGCGATCGTCGTCTACGGCATCGCGTCTGCCGGGAGGCGCGGCCCGACCCCGGTGGGCCTGGCCCTGTCCGGCGCCGTGGTCGCGGCCGCACTCGCGTCGGTGACGACCGCGGTCCAGCTGCTCGACGCTTCGGTGCTCGACCAGTTGCGCTTCTGGCAGGTCGGCGGACTCGACGGGCGCGGTCTCGGGGTCGTCGGCGTGGTCGCGGTCCCGATCGCGATCGGTCTCGCGCTCGCACTCGCACTCGGGCGGTCCCTGAACACGCTGGCGCTCGGGGACGAGCTCGCCGCGTCACTCGGGCAGCACGTCATGCTGACGCGGGGTCTCGGGGCACTCGCGTCCGTGCTCCTCGCCGGCGCCGCGACGGCCGCCGTCGGGCCGATCGGGTTCGTCGGACTGGCGGTCCCGCACGCCGTCCGGCGCTTCACGGGCCCGGACAACCGCTGGGTGCTGCCGCTCTCGGCGATCGTCGCACCGTCCCTCCTGCTCGTCGCCGACGTCATCGGACGGGTCATCGCGTTCCCCGGCGAGGTCCCGGTCGGCATCGTCACGGCGTTCATCGGCGCGCCCGTGTTCATCGCCCTCGTGCGCGGCAGGACGGCGCGGGCGCTGTGAGGGAGCGGATCGGCGGACGAGGGACGACGGCCCGCGACGCCTCGGCGGGTGACGGCTCGGCCCGCGACGGCTCGGCAGGTGACGGCTCGACAGGTGACGGGGGTCTCCGTCGGGAGCTCCTCGTGCTCGCGGTCCTCGTGGCCGTCTGCCTCGCGCTCGCCGTGGTCGCGCTCTCCGTCGGCGAGATCGCGCTCAGTCCGGGGGAGATCCTCGCCGCGTTGACCGGCCGGGCGGACCGTGTCACGAGCTTCGTCATCACCGAGCTCCGCGGGCCGAGGCTCCTGGCGGCAGTGCTCGTCGGTGCGAGCCTCGGTGTCGGTGGTGCCATCGTGCAGAGCGTCGTGCGGAACCCCATCGCGAGCCCCGACGTCATCGGCATCACCGCGGGGGCGAGCGCATCGGGCCTGACGGCGATCACGCTGTTCGCAGCGTCGGGGCTCGCGCTGTTCGGTGTCGTGGTGGCCGGTGCCCTGCTCGTGGCGGTCGTGATGATCGGTCTCAGCTGGCGTCGCGGCATCGGCGGGAACCGACTCGTGCTCGTCGGCATCGGGGTCGCGGCCCTCGGGGTGAGCGTCACCGGGTGGATGCTGACCCGCGGGGACGTGCAGGACGCCGCGGTGGCACTGCTCTGGCTGACCGGCAGTCTCAACAACGTCGACGGGTCGGTGCTCGGGATCCTCGGTGTGGCGTTCGTCGTGCTGTTCGTCCTCGCGCTCCTGCAGTCCTCGCGGCTCGGCGTGCTGGCGTTCGGCGACGACCTCGCCGCGTCGCTCGGACTCCCGCCGAACCGGGCGAAGCTGCTCCTCGTGCTCACCGCGGTGTGCCTGACCGCGGGTGCCGTGGCGGCGGCGGGACCGGTGTCGTTCGTCGCGCTGATGTCCGCGCCCATCGCGCGGCGGCTGGTCGGCCGGGGCAGGGTCGCCCTCGCGGCATCGGCGGCGACCGGGGCGACGGTCGTCGTGGCGAGCGACCTCATCGCGCAGTTCGCGGTCCCCGGGGTGCAGTTCCCGGTCGGTGTCGTGACGGGCATCGTCGGGGCGCCCTACCTGCTGTGGCTCATCGCACGCCAGCGCTGACGCCCCCGCCGCCACTCCCGCTCCCGCCACTCCCGCCCCCGCCCCCCAAGACCGCGCGTGTTCAGAACACCCGCGTCCATCCCGAACACGCGGATCCCGGTGTTCGGCCCGGACGCACGTGTTCTGAACACGAGGACGCGGACGCCCGACCCCGCCCGACCGACACCCGCGACCGCCCGAGCGACACCCGCACACGGGGCCCGAGTGGCCCGTGTGACCAGTGTGACGGCACCCCCGTTTCACCCCCGTTCGAGGGATGCCAGACCGGGGGACAGGACGCATAGTCTGTCCACCGCTGGTCTTCCCGACAGAACCCCGACCCGACGGGGCCTGAGACCGGCACCGAAGGACACCCATGCCCCGAACGCTGGACGGCGCCCAGAAGCGTCGTCGTCAGTGGGGTTCCGAGCGTCGTACCCAGCCGCTCGACACCCTGCACGCCCGCCCATCCGACCGGAAGCTCGTCCTGGGCCGCCTCGCGATCATCGCGACCGTGGCCTTCTGGTCGGCCTACGTCGTCTACACCGTGATCCGTCAGTTCCTCGACTACGGCACCGAGAGTTTCCGCTTCACCACCGAGGCCGTCTCCTACGTCGTGGTCGTCACGTTCCTGACGTTCTCCGCGCTCATGCACCTCGTCGCGAGGCAGGGTGCACTCGAGCGCTTCGCGACCCACGTCCGCGTCCCCCGCGCGGAGCTCGACCGCCACTTCGGCACCGGACACCAGGAGCCCCTCACGGTCCTCGTGCCGAGCTACGCCGAGGAACCGGACGTCGTCGCTGCGACACTCTGGTCGGCGGCGCTGCAGGAGTACCCCGCGCTCCGCGTCGTGCTGCTCCTCGACGACCCGCCCTTCCCGACCGATCCGGAGGTCGCGGCGCGCCTCGAGGCCACCCGCCGCATCGCCGGGGACATCCAGACCCAACTCGCCGCACCGGCGCAGCGGTTCCAGGAAGCCCTGCTCGTCGCCGAGGTCGAGGCCGCGCACGCACCGTTCGCGACCGTCGCGTCCCTCCGGACCCTCGTCGGCCACCACCGCTACGCGATCGCATGGTTGGAGCGGCACGCGCGTGAGCAGGAGGTCGTCGACCACGTCGACACGTTCTTCCACGACCAGGTGCTCCTCGCCCTCGCCGAGGAGCTCCGACTCGCCGCCGACGCCCTCGACGCCGCGATCGCGGACACCCTGGGCACCAGCACCAGCACCAGCACCAGCACCAGCACCAGCACCAGCACCAGCACCAGCACCGCCACGACCACGGACTCGAGCATCCCCAGCACCCGCGCGGTGGAGCTGCAGCGCCGCCTCGCGTGGACGTTCTCGGCCGAACTCACGACCTTCGAACGCAAGCGCTACGCGAACCTGTCGCACGAGGCGAACAAGGCCATGAACCTCAACTCGTACATCGGGCTGCTCGGTGGCTCGTACGTGCACGAGGAGAGCGCCGAGGGCACCATCCTCCGGCAGGCGACCGACGCCGCGGAGCACACCGACCTCGTCGTCCCCGCATCGGACTACGTCCTCACGCTCGACGCCGACTCGATCCTGCTGCGGGACTACTGCCTCCGCCTCGTCTACTTCCTGGAGCAGCCGGAGAACGCCAGGGTCGCCGTCACCCAGACCCCGTACTCGTCGTTCCGCGGCGCCGACACCCGCATCGAGCGTCTCGCCGGTGCCACGACGGACATCCAGCACATCCTGCACCAGGGCATGTCGTACCACGGGGCGACGTTCTGGGTCGGCGCGAACGCGGTCATCCGGGTGCGTGCGCTCCAGGACATCGAGGAGGTCGAGACCGTCGGCGGCTTCGAGGTGAAGCGCTACGTGCAGGACCGTACGGTCATCGAGGACACCGAGTCGAGCGTCGACCTCGGCATGCACGGCTGGACCCTCGTCAACTACCCGGAGCGCCTGAGCTACAGCGCGACGCCCCCGGACTTCGGCTCCCTGATCGTGCAGCGGCGACGCTGGGCGAACGGTGGGCTCCTGATCCTGCCGAAGTACCTCCGGCAGGTCCGCGAGCGACGTCAGCGCGGCGAGCGGGTGACCCTCACCGAGATGGCCCTCCGGATCAACTACATGGCGAGCATCTCGTGGGGGAGCTTCGGCCTGGTCTTCCTGCTGGCGTACCCGTACGACTCCAGGCTCCTCAGCCCGATGGTGCTCCTCGCGGCCCTGCCGTACTTCATGCTGTTCGCGTCCGACCTGGCCTACGCCGGGTACCGACGGAGCGACATCCTCCGGATCTACGGGTTCAACATCATCCTCATGCCGGTGAACGTCGCCGGGGTGTTGAAGAGCCTCGAGCAGGCGCTGACGAACAAGAAGATCCCGTTCGCCCGCACCCCGAAGGTCCGGAACCGCACGGCGTCGCCGGCGCTGTACGTCCTCGCGCCGTACGTGATCGTCGCGTTCAGCCTGTTCACGCTCGTCCGGGACGCCGCGGTCGGCAACTGGGGGAACGCGGCGTTCGCGGCCTTCAACGCCGTGCTCGCGTCGTACGCCATCGTCGCCTACATCGGCGTCTGGGCCTCGGTGGTGGACGTCTGGATCGCGGCGACGCGCTGGATGTACGTCGACCAGGCGAAGCGCGACGCGCGCCGCGAGGCACGTGTGAGCGCGGTCCTGGCCGCACGTGAGGCGAAGCGCCGTCGCCGCGCGGGCGAACCGGCACCGGTCCCCGTGGCCGAGCCCGTCGACTGGCGCGCGGTCCTGTACTTCGGCCATGCCGGGAGGCCCCTCCCGCGCCACGTGGACACCCCCACCTCCGACGTGTCACCGGCAGCGCGAGAACGCTCCGCCGCCTAGGCGCTCGGCCGCACAGGCCGGGAGGCACGGTGCCGTTCCCGCGGACACCGTGCCTCCCCGACACACCACCGACACACCTCTGTCCGGGCCCACCCAGCCCGGCCGGCGGCCGGGCCGCGCCTCCCTGCGCGAGCCGCGCCGCGCCTCCAGTCCGTCGACGACGCACGTCGGCACCGTGACCCGAACACATCCCAGGAGCACTCCCGTGAGTTCCATCGCCGGCGCACCAGCGCCCGTTCCCCGCACACCCCCCACGGGTCCCAGGCTCTCCTGGGTCCGCGTCCTCACCGCCGTCGCGGTGGTCGTCGCCGTCGCCGGCGGCGGGCTCGTCGGCTTCTCGTGGTGGCAGTCCGCGCAGGCCTCGGAGACCGAGCACCCGTTCTTCGCCGCGTACACCGACGTCACCGCCACGCCGACGTTCTCGTTCGAGGACGTCAAGTCCACGGCCGGCCGCGACGTCATGCTGTCGTTCATCGTCGCCGACCCGGACCGGGCCTGCACGCCGACGTGGGGCACCGCCTACACGCTCGACGGCGCGGCGGACACCCTGGACCTCGACCGCCGGATCGCGCGGCTCGAGCAGCAGAAGGGCGCCGTGGGCGCGTCGTTCGGGGGGCTCGCGAACGACGAGCTCGCGACGACCTGCACCACGGTGTCGAAGCTGACGGGCGCCTACCGGTCCGTCGTCGCGCGGTACGACCTGTCGACGATCGACCTCGACGTCGAGGGCGACGACCTCGCGGACCACGCCGCGGGTGTCCGTCGTGCCGAGGCCGTCGCGGCACTGCAGGACGAGCGCCGTGCGTCCGGACACCCCCTGGCCGTGTGGCTGACGCTCCCGGCGTCGACGGACGGGCTGACGACCGACGGCACGACCGCCGTGACGCAGATGCTCAAGGCGGGCGTCGACCTGGCGGGTGTCAACGCGATGACGATGGACTACGGCCAGAGCAAGGGGTCCGGGCAGACGATGTACTCGGCGTCGGTCGAGGCCCTGCAGCAGACCCACCGGCAGCTCGGCATCCTCTACAGCCGCGCCGGCACGCCGCTGACGTCCGCGACGCTCTGGCGCAAGGTCGGAGCGACCCCGATGATCGGCCAGAACGACGTGCAGGCCGAGGTGTTCAGCCTCGCCGACGCCGCGAAGTTCAACGCGTGGACCCGCCAGCAGGGCATCGGTCGGATGTCGATGTGGTCGCTCAACCGCGACACGACGTGCGGCTCGAACTACGTCAACCTCTCGCGGGTCTCCGACTCCTGCAGCGGCGTCGACCAGGGGGCGCTCCTGTACGCGAACGTCCTCGGCAAGGGGTTCTCCGGCAAGCTCGTGGACGCGGCCACGACGGTCACGACCGCCGAACCCAGCGCGACCACGGTGCCGACCGACGACCCGTCGACGAGTCCGTACCAGATCTGGGACGCCGACGGGTCGTACCTCGAGGGCACCAAGGTCGTCTGGCACCACGACGTCTACGTGGCCAAGTGGTGGACGTCCGGCGACCTGCCGGACGACCCGGTGCTGAGCTCCTACGAGACACCGTGGTCGCTCGTCGGGCCGGTGCTCCCGGGCGAGAAGCCGGTGAAGGCCGTCACCCTGCCGGCCGGCACCTACCCCGCGTGGTCCGGCACGGCGACGTACGACACGGCGGACCGCGTGCTCTTCGGCGGCGTGCCCTACCAGGCCAAGTGGTGGAACACCGGGAACAGCCCCGAGGCCTCCACGTCCGACCCCGACGGCTCGCCGTGGGTGAAGCTCAAGGACGCCGAGATCGCCCAGATCGCCGCGGGGGTCACCGCCGGGAGTGCTGCGCCGACGGGCGAGGCGACGCCGTCGTCGGGGTCCCGTTCGTCCTCGGCCCCCGCGGCCGGCTGAGGCCGTCCGATCTCCGCGGCGGGTGGATCCTGGTCACCCGCCGCGGATTCGGTGTCGACCCTCGAAAGCGGCTCCCGAACCGGTCGGGATTTCCGATACGCTGGTCCGCCAGAAGGAGGTCCACGATGGTAGATCCAACGGGTGCGGACACGCCCCAGCAGCCGCACGCCGGTCAGCAGTCGACGCCGGCCGCCCAGCAGTCCCCGAACGACGCACAGGCGACGGAGAACGCAGTGACGGGTCGCGTCGACACCACGCTGACCTTCAGCCTCGACCTGGCCGCGACGCTCACGCCGGAGGCCGGTGTCTCGGGCGAGGAGTCCGAGGCGATCGGTGCGCTCCCGTCGGGGTCGGCGCTGCTCGTCGTCCGCCGCGGTCCGAACATCGGGGCGCGATTCCTGCTCGATTCCGACGTCACGACCGCCGGACGGCACCCCGACGCCGAGATCTTCCTCGACGACGTCACCGTCTCGCGCCGGCACGCGCAGTTCCTCCGCCACGGCTCGTCGTTCAGCGTCAAGGACAACGGTTCGCTCAACGGCACCTACTTCGACGGCGTCCGCATCGACGAGGCACTCCTCGCCGACGGCGCGGAGGTCCAGGTCGGCAAGTTCCGTCTGACCTTCTACGCGTCCCGCGTCGACCTCGCGCGCCTGGCGACCGCGTAGTGCCGGCGCAGTCGGCGGCGCGAGCTGCCGCCTCTGCTCGCACCGGGTCCGCACCTGCGGCCCGCGGCGCCGTCGGGCACGACCTGCTCACGATCGGCCAGGTGCTCGCGCGCCTGAAGCCCGAGTTCCCGGACCTGTCGAGCTCCAAGCTCCGCTTCCTCGAGGAGCGCGAGCTGGTCACGCCGGTCCGGACGCAGAGCGGCTACCGCAAGTTCTCCGCCGCCGACGTCGAACGTCTCCGGATCGTGCTGGGTCTGCAGCGCGACCACTACCTGCCACTCAAGGTCATCAAGGAGTACCTCGCCGACATCGATGCCGGGCGCGAGCCCGTGCTCCCCGGCGGGATCGACGGTCCCCGGCCGTCGATCCTCGGGACGGAGCGTCGGTACACCCGCGACGAGCTCGTCCGGGCGTCCGGTTCGACGCCGATGCTCGTCTCGGACGCCGTGTCCGCCTCGCTCCTGCCCGCAGCGGAGCACTACGGCGAGGACGCCCTCACGGTCATGAAGGCGCTCGTCGACCTGCAGCGCTCGGGCATCGAGCCGCGGCACCTCAGGACCTTCCGCGCAACGGCCGAGCGCGAGCTCGGACTGATCGAGTCGGCCCTCATGCCCGTCCGTCGTCGTGGTGACGGGACCTCGCGAGCCAAGGCGGCAGAACTCGCGCGCGAGATCGCCGGACACCTCGAGGTCGTCCGCTCGTCGCTCATCCGCGCGGCGATCGGCCAGCTCGACGCGTGACGAGGGAACTCCCGTGATCGTCGGCTCCCTCGATGCGCCCGGGCATTTACAGGTCACGCTTCGGCGGCATATCCTCGACACGCCGGACGTGCCGAGCCGGATGTCCCGCGACGTTCGACTCCGACTCGCTAGCGTGGACCTCGGCATAACTCTCAACCGAATGTTGAACGTTCGGAAGGGAGTCAGGACGTCGCGGAAGGCAATCCGAATGAGTGGGAACGCATGAGCGGGAACGACACCCCCGGCACGACCGGTACCCCGCTGACCCCTGCGGACGGCGACGGTTCCCACGCTGACGGTGCGTCCGTCGAGGCGTCCCGGTACGACCTCGGCCTGCTCTTCACCGATGGCATGCCCGAGCGCGACGAGTCCAACGGCTACCGCGGCACCGTCGCCGCCCGGGCCGCGGGGATCAGCTACCGCCAGCTCGACTACTGGGCTCGCACGGGCCTCGTCGAGCCCACCATCCGCGGGGCGGCGGGCTCCGGCTCGCAGCGGCTCTACGGCTTCCGCGACATCCTGGTGCTCAAGCTCGTCAAGCGCCTCCTCGACACCGGCATCTCCCTGCAGCAGATCCGTACGGCCGTGAACCAGCTCCGCGAGTCCGGCGTGAACGACCTCGCCCAGACGACGCTGATGTCCGACGGTGCCTCGGTGTACCTCTGCACCTCGAACGACGAGGTCATCGACCTGGTGTCCCGCGGGCAGGGCGTGTTCGGTATCGCGGTCGGCAAGGTCCTCCGCGAGGTCGAGACCAGCCTCGTGGAGCTCGACGCGACCGCGGCGGCCGACCCGGCCGACGAGCTCGCCGCGCGACGGGCGACGCGAGCGAGCTGACCCCCCCCGCCTCCGCAAAACACCGCCTTCCGTACGAAACACCGCCCCGCAGGGCGGTGTTTCGTCATGAGAGTGGTGTTTCGGCACGGTGACGCGACGTGCCGGACCTCCGCCGCGCCTCCAGTCCGGCATGTGCGCCGCACCGGCCTGGAGGAACGGCACCGGCCCGCCCCGCCAGCCCAGACATCCGCCCCCCGGCCCAGACACCGGCCCCGCCAACCCGGCCGCCCCCGTCGGCCCAGACAGCAAGACACCGCCCTGAGAACAGGACACCGCCCCGATGGGCGGTGTCTTGGCCGAAGAGCGGTGTTTTGCGGGGGCCGGGGGCCGGGGGGGGGCTACGCCTGGTCGGCGTACTCGCCGATCTTGCCCGTGCGCATGATCCGCTCAAGCAGCTGGTCGAAGTTCCGTGCCATCTCCTGCGCGGACTCGCCCGGCCAGACGTGCAGGGGCTTCGCGGCACCCTGAGCCTGCTGCAGCGAGGTGCGCTCGGGCAGCTGCGGGCTGAGCACCAGGGGCCCGAACATGTCGCGGAGCTCCTTGATGCGGAACTGGTGCTCGAGCGACTGCACGCGGGCGCGGTTCACGATGATCCCGAGTGGCTGGAGCCGGGGGGAGAGGCCCCGACGGATCTCCTCGATCGCACGGAGCGCCCGGTCGGCGGCCGCGACGGAGAACAGTCCGGGCTCGGTGACGACGGTCACACGGTCGGATGCCGCCCACGCCGTCCGGGTCAGGGCGTTCAGTGACGGCGCGCAGTCGATGAGCACGAGGTCGTAGTCGGCCTCGACGTTCGCCAGGGCCTCCTCGAGCTTCCAGATGTCGCGGATCGACGGGTGCGGCCCGTCGAAGTTGATGGCGGAGGGGGAGCCGACCATGACGTCGATCTTGCCGGTGCGTCCCTTGGTCCAGCCGGAGGGGGCGATCGCCTGACGGACGATCTTCTCCTTCGGGGACTCGAGGACGTCCGCCACGTTGAGGTGGCCGGCGAGCGAGATGTCGAGGCCGGTCGAGACATCGGACTGGGGGTCCAGATCGACGACCAGGGTCCGCAGACCCTTCGCGAACGCGGCCGACGTCAGGCCGAGTGTCACGGTCGTCTTTCCGACGCCTCCCTTGAGGGAGCTGACGCTGAGTACATGCACGTCGAGCAACGATAGCCGCACTAGGGTTGAACCACCTCAAGATCCGCCGAACCGGAGCCTTCCGGCACTCCGCCGGGTCGCACATCCGTTCGGGCCCGAGTCGCCCCGAACCGCTCGAAGGGCTCCGAGTGTTCAGCAAGATCCTGGTCGCGAACCGAGGCGAGATCGCGATCCGTGCGTTCCGCGCCGCCTACGAACTCGGGGCCCGCACCGTCGCGGTCTACCCGTACGAGGACCGGAACTCCCAGCACCGTCTGAAGGCCGACGAGGCGTACCAGATCGGCGAGGTCGGGCACCCGGTGCGCGCCTACCTCGACGTCGCGGAGATCGTCCGCGTGGCCGTGGAGTCCGGCGCCGACGCGATCTACCCGGGCTACGGCTTCCTGTCCGAGAACCCGGAGCTCGCCGCAGCGGCCGCGGCGGCCGGCATCACGTTCATCGGGCCGGGCGAACACGTCCTCGAGATGGCCGGCAACAAGGTCACCGCCAAGGAGCACGCGATCGCGGCGGGGGTCCCCGTCCTCGCGAGCACCCCGGCGAGCCGCGACATCGATGCGCTCATCGCGGGCGCGGACGCCGTCGGGTTCCCGATCTTCGCCAAGGCCGTGGCTGGAGGCGGCGGTCGTGGGATGCGGCGTGTCGAGCGCAAGGAGGACCTCCGCGCAGCGCTCGAAGAGGCCATGCGCGAGGCCGACAGCGCCTTCGGCGACCCGACGATGTTCCTCGAGCAGGCCGTGCTCCGCCCGCGCCACATCGAGGTGCAGATCCTCGCCGACGCGACCGGCACCGACGCCGGCACGATCCACCTGTTCGAGCGCGACTGCTCCGTCCAGCGCCGGAACCAGAAGGTCGTCGAGATCGCGCCGGCCCCGAACCTCGACCCCGCCGTCGCGGCCGCACTGCACCGCGACGCCATCGCGTTCGCCAGGAGCATCGGGTACGTCAACGCCGGCACCGTCGAGTTCCTGCTCGACACGGTGGGGGAGCGCGCCGGTCAGCACGTCTTCATCGAGATGAACCCGCGCATCCAGGTCGAGCACACCGTGACCGAGGAGGTCACCGACGTCGACCTCGTGCAGTCCCAGATGCGGATCGCCGCCGGCCAGACGCTCGCCGACCTCGGGCTCTCCCAGGACACGGTCGCCGTGCACGGTGCCGCGCTCCAGTGCCGCATCACGACCGAGGACCCGAACCAGGGCTTCCGACCCGACACCGGGCGGATCACCACGTACCGGAGCCCGGGCGGCTCCGGGGTCCGGCTCGACGGCGGCACGGTCGCCACCGGCGCGCAGATCAGCCCGCACTTCGACTCGATGCTCGTCAAGATGACCTGCCGTGGCCGGGACTTCCCGTCGGCGGTGGCCCGTGCGCGTCGTGCCCTGGCGGAGTTCCGGATCCGCGGTGTCTCCACGAACATCCCGTTCCTCCAGGCGGTGCTCGAGGACCCCGACTTCGCGCGGGGCGACGTCAGCACGTCCTTCATCGAGGAGCGCCCGCAGCTCTTCACCGGACACGTGTCGCGGGACCGCGGCACGAAGATCCTCGGGTGGCTCGCCGACGTCACGGTGAACCAGCCGAACGGGCCGTCGTTCGGCGCCGTCGACCCGAGCGTGAAACTGCCGACGGTCGACCTGACCACCGAGCCGCCCGCCGGCCAGCGCGCGCTCCTGCAGGCCGTCGGCCCCGCGGCCTGGGCGAAGGCGCTCCGCGAGCAGACCGCCCTCGCCGTCACCGAGACGACGATGCGGGACGCCCACCAGTCGCTCCTCGCGACCCGTGTCCGGTCGACGGACCTCATCGCCGTCGCACCGCACGTCGCGCGGCTCACCCCCGAGCTCCTCAGCATGGAGGCGTGGGGCGGTGCGACCTACGACGTCGCCCTCCGGTTCCTCGGCGAGGACCCGTGGGAACGTCTGGCGTCCCTCCGCGAGGCGATGCCGAACATCCCGATCCAGATGCTCCTCCGCGGCCGGAACACCGTCGGCTACACCCCCTACCCGACCGAGGTCACTGCGGGCTTCGTCGCCGAGGCGGCCGCGACCGGCGTGGACGTCTTCCGCGTGTTCGACGCCCTGAACGACGTCTCGCAGATGCGTCCGGCGCTCGACGCCGTCCTCGCGACGGGGACCGCGGTGGCCGAGGCCGCGCTCTGCTACACCGCGGACCTCCTGGACCCGGCCGAGGACCTCTACACCCTCGACTACTACCTGCGCCTCGCGGAGCAGATGGTCGAGGCCGGTGCGCACGTCATCGGCATCAAGGACATGGCGGGGCTCCTCCGCGCCGGTGCCGCGGACAAGCTCGTCACGGCCCTCCGCGAGCGGTTCGACCAGCCGGTGCACGTGCACACCCACGACACCGCCGGCGGGCAGCTCGCGACGCTCCTCGCCGCGAGTCGTGCCGGAGCGGACGCCGTCGACGTCGCGGCAGCCCCGATGGCCGGCACCACGAGCCAGCCGAGCATGTCCGCGCTCGTGGCCGCCCTGGCCCACACCGAGCGCGACACCGGCATCTCGCTCGCGGCCGTGAGCGACCTCGAGCCCTACTGGGAGGCGGTCCGCCAGGTCTACCGGCCGTTCGAGTCGGGGCTCCCCGGGCCGACCGGTCGCGTCTACAAGCACGAGATCCCGGGCGGTCAGCTCTCGAACCTCCGCCAGCAGGCCATCGCCCTCGGACTCGGCGACCGGTTCGAGCAGGTCGAGGACTGGTACGCCGCGGCGAACCGCATCCTCGGGCGGCCGACCAAGGTGACGCCGTCCTCCAAGGTCGTCGGCGACCTCGCGCTGCAGCTCGCCGCGGCGGACGCGGACCCCGCGGACTTCGAGGAGAACCCGCAGAACTACGACATCCCGGACTCCGTGATCGGGTTCATGGCCGGCGAGCTCGGCGACCTCCCCGGTGGCTGGCCGGAGCCCTTCCGCACGAAGGTCCTCGCGGGACGGACGGTCGACCTGACGATCACCCCCATCGACGACGCGGACGCGGCAGCCCTGGGGACGCCGGGGCGGAAGCGCCAGCAGACCCTCAACCGGCTGCTGTTCGCGGAACCCACGAAGCAGTTCGAGCAGGTCCGGGAGCAGTACGGCGACCTGTCCGTGGTCGGGACGGCCGACTACCTCTACGGTCTCCGGCAGGGGCACGAGCACGTCGTCTCGATCGGCAGGGGCGTGAACCTCTACCTCGGGCTCGAGGCGATCGGCGAGGCCGACGAGCGTGGCATCCGGACCGTGATGACGACCATGAACGGCCAGATGCGGCCGGTGTACATCCGCGACCGTTCGATCGAGGTCGAGACGAAGGCCGCCGAGAAGGCCGACCGGACCGACCCGCAGCAGGTCGCGGCCCCGTTCTCCGGGGTCGTCACCCTCAAGGTCGCGGTCGGCGACGTCGTCGAGGCCGGGCAGGCGGTCGCGAGCATCGAGGCGATGAAGATGGAGGCAGCGATCACGGCTCCGGTCGGCGGCACGGTGGTGCGTCTCGCGATCCCGGCGACCCAGCAGGTCGACGCCGGCGATCTCCTGGTGGTGCTGCAGGCACGATGACCGTCCGTCCCATCCGCCTCTTCGGCGACCCGGTGCTCCGTTCCCCCTCCGACCTGGTCCGCGTCGGGCCTGAGGGGGTCCCCGACGGGGTCCGCGACCTCGTGCAGGACCTGCTCGACACGGTGCGCGAACCCGGCCGCGCGGGCGTTGCCGCGTGCCAGATCGGCGTCGGGCTCACCGCGTTCAGCTACAACGTCGACGGCGACGTCGGCTACGTGATCAACCCCGAGGTCGTCGAGGTCTCCGGCGAGGCCGAGCTGGTGGACGAGGGCTGCCTGTCCGTGCCCGGGCTCGCCTATCCGACGAGGCGGTACCCGTACGCCAGGGTGCGCGGCGTCGACGTCGACGGCAACACCGTCGTCGTCGAGGGCACCGGCCTCATGGCACAGGCCCTCCAACACGAGACGGACCACCTCAGGGGCACCGTCTACGTCATGACGCTCGACGCGGAGACCCGCCGTCAGGCGCTCCGCGACATCCGCGAGCAGGACTGGTTCTGACCGCGGTCTGCCGAACCGTGTGACGGACTGGAGGGACGGTGCCAGCTGGCACCGTCCCTCCAGTCCGTCATGGTGCGCGTCCGGCGGGCGTCGGCCGACGTGCTCAGGACCTGCGGTGCCGGTGTTCCACCACCGGCACTGCCGTCGTCTGCACCGCCGACCCCGAGTAGATGTGGTCGACGTCGGCCGCGAACTCCTCGAGCACGCGCTGCCGCTTGACGGTGAGCTTCGGGGTGAGGTGGCCCGACGCCTCGGAGAGGTCTGCGTCGATGACGGTGAACGACCGCACCGACTCGGCGCGGGAGACCCGTCCGTTCGCGGCGTCGATCGCGTCCTGCACCGCGGCGTGCACCCGTTCGTCGTACGCCGCGGCCCCGGGGGAGAGCGCGGGTGCGATCCCGTTCGCGGCGCACCAGCCGGGGAGCATCTCGCGGTCGAGTGTGACGAGCGCCGCGATGAACGGCCGGCCCTCACCGACCACGACGACCTGTGCGATCAGCGGGTGCTCGCGGATGCCGTCCTCCAGCGGTGCCGGTGCGACGTTCTTGCCGCTCGCCGTGACGATGAGCTCCTTGGCGCGCCCGGTGACGGTGAGGATGCCGGCGCCGTCGAGCGCACCGATGTCGCCCGTCCGGAACCAACCGTCAACGAACGCGGCGGCCGTGGCGTCCGGGTCGTTCCAGTACCGGTCGAACACGTCCACACCGCGGACCAGGATCTCGCCGTCGTCGTCGATCCGGACCTCGACGCCGGGGAGCGCACGGCCCACCGAGCCGATCCGGACCTCGGCGGCGCGGTTGACGGTCGCGGGTGCCGTCGTCTCGGTCAGGCCGTACCCCTCGAGGATGAGGACCCCGACCGAGCGGAAGAAGTGTGCGAGCCGCGGTGAGAGCGGCGCCGATCCGCTGATCGCGAAGGACACCCGGCCACCCATGGCGTCGCGGAGCTTCACGTAGACGAGCCGGTCGAACAGGCGGAACCGTGCGCGGAGCCCGAGTCCGACACGTCCGCGGGCGAGTGCCTCGGAGTGCGCGACGGCCGTCGTCGCCGCCATCCGGAACACCCGCCCGCGGCCGGCGATCGTCGCTTTCTGCTCGGCGGCGTTGTAGATCTTCTCGAACACCCGGGGGACGGCGAGCAGGAACGTCGGCCGGAAGGTCGACACGGCGTGCATGAGGTCCTTCGTGTCCGGTTCGTGCCCGACGAGGACACCGGTGCCGACGGACATGACCGCGATGAACCGTGCGAACACGTGCGCCATCGGGATGAACAGGAGGGTCGATGCGCCGTCCTCGACGACCTCGGGCATCGCCTCTGCGGCGCCGTCGATCAGCGCGGTGAAGTTGTCGTGCCGGAGCACGCAGCCCTTCGGCCGTCCGGTGCTCCCCGACGTGTAGATGATCGTGGCGTCGTCGTGCCCGGTGACCGCCGCGACGCGCTCCTCGAGGTCGGCGTCGGTGACACCCTCGCCGAGTCGGGTGAGGTCCTCGAGTCCGCCGCCGTCGATGGTCCAGTGCTGGCCGAGGAGCGGCAGGTCCGCCGCGACGGAGGCCACCCGGCGTGCGTGCTCCTCGGACTCGACGATGACCGCGACGGCCTCGGAGTCGCGGAGGATGTGCCGGACCTGGTCGGGGGAGCTGGTCTCGTAGACGGGCACCGAGACGAGGCCGGCCTGCCAGATGGCGAAGTCCACGAGCGTCCACTCGAGTCGCGTCCTCGACAGGATCGCGACGTGCGCGCCGGGCTCGAGTCCCGCGGCCACGAGGCCTCTGGCGATCCCGCGGACGCGGACGAGCACGTCACGGGCGGGGATCGGCGTCCACGCGTCGCCGTGCCGCTCGGCGAGGATCGCCCGGTCAGGGGTCTCGGCGGCTCGGTTCGTGAGGATCCGTGCGGCGGAGCCGGCGTCGCGGGCAGTGCGGGGGTCCATGCGGGGTCCTGACACGGTGAACTCCTTCGTCGACCGTCGAATCGAGCCGGACTCATCGTCGAGTCCGTGCCTGAAGCATAGGACGCGACGCGGCGCGAACGGTCGATGCGGAGGAACCGGTAGGATCGACCCTCGTGCACGCCATCGGAATCGACATCGGGGGCACCAAGATCGCCGGCGCGGTCGTCACGGAGCTCGGGGAGATCATCGCGGAGGACCGCGTCCCCACGAACGCGGCAGACCCGGCCGCCATGCTCGACGACGTCGTCGCGATGGTGGAGCGCCTCCGGACCCAGGAGCCGGACGTCGGCGCGGTCGGGGTCGCCGCTCCGGGGTTCATCGACGCGTCACAGTCGATCGTCTACTACACGCCGAACATCCGCTGGCGGAACGAGCCGCTCCGCCAGAAACTGCAGGAGCGTCTCGGCTCGCTGCACATCACCGTCGACAACGACGCGAACGCCGCCGGGTGGGCCGAGTTCCGCTTCGGTGCCGGTCGGCTCGTCAGCGACATGACCATGCTCACGATCGGCACCGGTGTCGGTGGCGCGATCGTCACCGAGGACCGGCTGTTCCGCGGCGGCTTCGGCACCGGTGGCGAGATCGGACACCTCCGCATCGTCCCGAACGGTCTGCCCTGCGGGTGCGGTGCCCGCGGCTGCATCGAGCAGTACGGCTCCGGACGCGCGCTGCAGCGGATGGCGAACGACGTCGCGGACGCCGGCGGCATCGGGGTCGCGCTCGCACAGGCGCGGGACGGCAACGGCGGCACGCTCGACGGGGCCATCGTGGGCGACCTGATCCTGGCCGACGACCCCGGCGCGCTCGCAGCGCTCCGACGACTCGGACGGCACCTCGGCGAGGCCTGCGCATCACTCTCCGCCGTCCTCGACCCGCAGCTCTTCGTGTTCGGCGGCGGCGTCGCGAGTGCGGGCGAACGGCTCCTCGAGCCGATCCGTCAGGCGTACCTCAACAACCTGCCGGCCAGGGGATACCACCCGGAGCCCGACTTCGTGATCGCGGAGCTCGGCAACGACGCGGGGGTGGTCGGCGCAGCCGACCTCGCCCGGATCCACGCCAGGACCGCCTGACGGCCTCCTGGCCGCCGGCGAACGACCGCACACCGAGGACGCATCGATGCTCTACTGGGTACTCAAGAACCTGATCGTCGGGCCCGTCCTGACCGCGGTCTTCCGGCCGTGGGTCGTCGGTCGCGAGAACGTGCCGACGTCGGGCCCGGTGATCTTCGCGAGCAACCACGTCTCGTTCATCGACTCCGTCATCCTGCCGGTGGTGCTCGACCGGCGGATCTCGTTCCTGGCCAAGAGCGACTACTTCACCGGGCGTGGACTCAAGGGCTGGGCGACCAAGACGGCGTTCGGTGCGCTCGGACAGCTCCCGATCGACCGTTCGGGCGGCAAGGCCAGCGAGGCGTCGCTCCGCACGGGCCTCGGGGTCCTCGCGCGCGGAGAACAGCTCGGCATCTACCCGGAGGGCACCAGGAGCCCGGACGGCCGGCTCTACCGCGGACGGACCGGTGTCGCCCGGATGGTGCTCGAGGGCCGGGTGACCGTCGTCCCCGTCGCGATGGTCGGTACGCGCGAGGTGATGAAGATCGGCCAGCACGTCCCGTCCATCAAGCGCGTCGGTGTCGTGTTCGGCAAGCCGCTCGACTTCTCGCGGTTCGAGGGTCTGGAGTCCGACCGCTTCATCCTGCGGAGCGTCACCGACGAGATCATGCACGAGCTCCGCGGGGTCAGCCGGCAGGAGTACGCGGACATCTACGCCTCGAGCATGAAGGAGCAGCGGGCCGCGCTTCCACGTTAGGCTCTGACCGTCCCCCGACGGCGGGGATCCCCGCCACCTCCGCGCACCCGAGTGCGGAGTCCGCGGGGTGAGCACTGACGAGAACCTCGAGGTACCACCGTTGTTCGACCCCACCGACACCGTCGCCCTGCAGGATCCGGACGTCATCGAGGGTCTCGACTCCTGGCGGACGCTCCCCATCAAGCAGCAGCCGACCTGGCCGGACCCCGCCGCGGCCGAGGCGGCGTCGGCGGAGATCGCCACGTTCCCCCCGCTCGTGTTCGCGGGCGAGGTCGACCAGCTCCGCACCAGGCTCGCAGCAGCGGCGTCCGGCCGGGCGTTCCTGCTCCAGGGCGGTGACTGCGCCGAGACCTTCGCCGGTGCGACCGCGGACTCGATCCGCGACCGCGTCAAGACGATCCTGCAGATGGCAGTCGTCCTGACGTACGGCGCGTCGATGCCGATCGTCAAGATGGGCCGGATGGCGGGCCAGTTCGCCAAGCCCCGGTCGAGCGACCTCGAGACCCGTGGCGACGTGACGCTGCCCGCCTACCGCGGCGACATCGTGAACGGGTACGACTTCACGCTGGAGTCCCGGACCGCCGATCCCCGTCGGCTCGTGCAGGGGTACCACACGGCGGCATCCACGCTGAACCTCGTCCGGGCGTTCACCCAGGGCGGGTTCGCGGACCTCCGGCAGGTGCACTCCTGGAACAAGGGCTTCGCGGCGAACCCGGCGAACGCGCAGTACGAGCACCTCGCACGCGAGATCGACCGCGCGATCAAGTTCATGGAGGCTGCCGGCGCGGACTTCGACGAGCTGAAGCACGTCGAGTTCTACGCCTCGCACGAGGGCCTGCTGATGGACTACGAGCGTCCGATGACGCGGATCGACTCCCGCTCCGGGCTGCCGTACGACACCTCGGGGCACTTCATCTGGATCGGTGAGCGGACCAGGGACATCGACGGCGCGCACGTGGACTTCCTGTCGCGGGTGCGGAACCCGCTCGGCGTCAAGCTCGGCCCGACCACCTCGATCGACGCCATGGAGCGCCTCATCGACAAGCTCGACCCCGAGCGGGAGCCGGGACGCCTGACCTTCATCACCCGGATGGGTGCCGGCAAGGTCCGCGATGCCCTGCCGCCCCTGCTCGAGGCGATCAAGGGCATGGACGCGAACCCGCTCTGGGTGACGGACCCCATGCACGGCAACGGTCTGACGACGCCGACGGGCTACAAGACGCGTCGTTTCGACGACATCATGGACGAGGTCCGCGGGTTCTTCGAGGCGCACAAGGCCGTCGGGACCTACCCGGGCGGCATCCACGTCGAGCTCACCGGTGACGACGTCACGGAGTGCCTCGGCGGCTCGGAGCACATCGACGAGGCCACCCTCGCGACCCGGTACGAGTCGCTCTGCGACCCGCGCCTCAACCACATGCAGTCGCTCGAGCTGTCGTTCCTGGTCGCCGAGGAACTGAGCAACGCACCGGTGCGCCCCTAGCGGACGAGCCACAGAGGGACGGGAGGCGCGGTGCCAGCTGGTGCCGCGCCTCCAGTCCGTCCATGCGTACCCTGGTGCGCGCGCCTGCTGCCGGAGGTTGCCGGGTCGCCTCATGTGATCGCATCGAGCGGCATCCTCCCCCGATTGCGACGTCGTTCCTCGGGCACGATGTCGCCGCATGCGTTCGCATCCGATGTGTGCGCATGCGGCGACGTCCTCGTGAGAATACGACGTCGCGAATGGGCCCGGATGTCGCTCGATGCGTCCGCAGCAGCCGACGCGAACTGCGCACACCGCCGTGCTCGGACCGCCCGGCTCCGACTACTGCTTGTAGGAGAGGGTGACCGTGTCGCCCTTGTGCACCGTGGCGTTCGCACCGGGGTCCATGCCGGACACGGGGAGCGAGGACTTCCAGTCGTAGAACGAGCACAGGATGTTCGTGCAGTCCGGGTAGGACACCTTGAGCCCCAGCGCCTCGAGCGTCGACGCTGCCTGGCTGATCGTCTTGCCGGTGACGTCGGGCAGCGAGATGGGAGCCGGGCCCTTCGACACCGTCAGCACCACCTGGGAGCCCTCGACCACGGGATCGTCCTGGATGGTCGTCGCGATGACCTGGCCGGTGGGGACGTCGTCGCTGTACTTGCCGGTCTGCTGGTCGGAGACCGTGAGCCCGACCCCCTGCAGCGTCGTGGTCGCGTCGGCGGCGGTCTTCCCGACCACGTCCGGCACGGCACCGAGTGAGACGGTGAGCCGGATCGGCTGACGCTCCGGGTACGTCTGGACCGTCGTGAGGTCGAGACCCGAACCGTCCTCGTTGACGCCCTCGACCGCGAGCACGGTGTCCTTGGCGGCGTCGGGGTCGAAGCGGTACGAGGGCTTCTCGAGCGAGAAGTCGTCGTCGAGCGCCGCCGTCACGGTGGACAGCGGCTGTCCGACGATCGCGGGCAGGCTGATGAGTCGCGGGCCGGACGACACCACGAGGCGCACCGAGGTGCCCTTGCGGACCGTGGCGGTGGCGCTCGGACGGGTCGCGGACACCTCGCCCTCGTCGATGTCCGCGTCGTGGCGGCTCGACGTCGCGCGGTCGGTGTGGAGTCCGCGGGCCTCGAGCAGCTGCCGCGCCTCGGACACGCTCTTGCCGGTCACGGCCGGGATCCGCACGTTGCCGCCCGGGCCCGGCCCGAGGTACCACGCGACGCCGCCGGCCACCAGGACGAGCACGACGATGATGGCGAGGGCGATCCACCCGCGCTTCCGGCGCCGGCCGGACTTGTCCGCGAGTCGCTCCGCGGCCGGACTGAGGGCCTGGCCGGAGTGGCGACGCCCGTTCGGACCCGTGGGACGCTGGCCGTGACGATCGGCACCGGGTGCGACCGCCCCACCGCCGCCGACTGCTTGGCTTCCGGAGAACGCTCCGCGGCCGCCGCTCGGCTGCGGGTGGACTCCGGAGCGGCGGTCTCCGAGCACGGTCGTGTCGTCGGAGTCACCTCGGTCGGGCCCGCCGTTCCGATCGGGCCCGTCGTTCCGTCCGGACCCGTCGTTCCGACCGGGCGTGGGCGGCCGCGCGGACGTCGTGTTCCGACCGGAGGCGTCGTCCCGGGGAAGCACCGACGTGGTGTTCAGCGGCCGGATCACCGCGGTCCGACTGTTCGGGTCCGCGATGCGCCCCTCGACGCCGGCCAGCGCGTCGAGCATGGTCTTGGCGTCGCGAGGCCGGTCGTCCGGGTTCCGCGCGGTCGCCCAGAGCACGAGTTCGTCGAGCTCCCGGGGGACCGACGGGTTCGCGAGGCCGGGCGCGGGCACCGTGTCGTTCGCGTGCTGGTAGGCGATCTGCATCGGCTGGTCGCCCTTGTACGGCTGCTCGCCGGTGAGCATCTCGTACAGCATGATGCCGACGGCGTAGATGTCGCTCCTCGTGTCCGCGACGCCGCGGGTGACGAGTTCGGGGGAGAGGTAGGCGATCGTGCCGAGGAGAGCCGCGCCCGTGGCGGTGTTGGCGGACGCGGCGCGGGCGAGTCCGAAGTCACCGAGCTTGATCCGACCGTCGTCGGCGAGGAGGACGTTCTCCGGCTTGAGGTCGCGGTGCACGATCCCGGCCCGGTGCGCCGAGGCGAGTCCGCCGAGCACGGCACGCAGGATGTCGAGGGCCTGTTCGCTCGTCAGTGCGGTGTGCTCCTGGAGCAGGTCCCGCAGGGTGATCCCGGGGATGTACTCCATGACGATGTACGCGGCGTCGTCCTCGGCGCCCTGGTCGTACACGCCGACGACGCTCGGGTGCGAGAGCCTCGCCGCGGACCGGGCCTCCTGGATGAACCGGTTCCGGAACGCGACGTCGTCGGCCAGGTGGCCGTGCATGATCTTGATCGCGACACGGCGTTCGAGGCGCACGTCGGTCGCCAGGTAGACGGTCGCCATGCCGCCGCGGGCGATGCGCGAGCGGACACGGTACCGCTGATCGATCATGCGACCGATCATTGGGTCCGTCGCAGCGTTCATCGTCACGGTCGGCATTCTACGAATCCCGACCTGGGCACGACGGGCAGGCGCACCGTCCGTGACCCAATCTCGATCTTGAGGATGACTCCGGCGCGTGCCGCGCCGTCACGACGCAGCAGGCGGTGCGGTCGGAATGCACCGCGCGGACCAGTCGGGACGCACCACGCGGGGCAGTCGGGACGCACCACGCGGACCGGCCGAGACGCACCGTGTGGAGCCCCCGGCGTGCCGCGGAGTCAGGATGCCGGGAGGAACGACGTCAGAGCGTCGCGAGCCACGCGGTGGCCGGCTTCTCCCACTGCGCGTACGCGGTGGGGTAGGCCGAGAACTGCACGTTCTGCGCGGCCTGCGTGACCGACATGCCCTGCCAGTTGGCGACGTCGAGGAGTCCGCGCGTCACGCCGGCGTTCGGGTTCGACCGCCCGCCGAAGAACAGGCGTGCCGCGTGTCCGACGTCCATGAGCTGCGCGCGCGTTCCCCAGCCCTGACTCGGCCGCTGCTGGAACACCCCGACCGAGTCGCGGTCGCCGTGGTCGACGTTCCGGAGCCCGGACTCCTGCATGGCAGCCGCGAGGGCGATGACGAGCCCGCGGTTCGGCACCCCGAGCGAGCGTCCGACGGCGACGATGGTGGCGGCGTTCGCGCGCATCTCGTTCGTGAGGACGACACCGCTCGGCGCCGGCACGACGAGCGTTCCGCCGGCGTAGATGGTGGACGTGTAGGTCAGCCCGTTCGCGGCCAGGAGGTCGCTGACGCTGATCTGGTGCGCGGCGGCGATCGTCGCGAGCGTGTCGCCCGATGCGATCGTCACCGACTTCGCGGCGGCGGACGCGGACGGCGCGGGGGAGGCCGCGACCACGGCGACCGCGGGTGTTGCTGCACCAGCCGACGGGACGCGGAGCGTCTGGCCGGGGTAGATCGTGCTCGTGGAGGACAGCTGGTTCGCGGACAGCAGGGACGACGTCGACACGCCGACCTTCGCGGCGATCGCGCTCGCGGTGTCGCCGGAGACGACGTGGTAGCTGCCCGAGGTGGACGAGGTGCTGACCGCGGCGACGGCGGTCGCGGGTGCCGGGGTCGTCGCCAGGCGGAGGGTCTGGCCCGGGTGGATGATCGCGTTCCAGCTGAGCCCGTTGGCGGCGAGAACGTCGCGGGTGCCGAGGCCGTACCTGGCGGCGATCGCGCTCACGGTGTCGCCCTGCACGACGGTGTACGAGGCGGGAGCCGTCCGGGTGACCGCTGCGACCGGGGTCGCGACGACGGCGGACACGTTGCGCTCGACCGCGGCCCCGAAGACCGGGCCACCACCGACGTTCTCGTCCATGGTGCGGCGGTGGTGATCGCGCTGCTCGTCCCGGTGGCGCTCGTCTGCGTGCACCGCCCCGACCGGGCCGGTGAGTCCCGCGGCGACGGCGATGGTGCCGGCCAGGACGATGGGTACGGTCGCGAACCGTGCTGCGCGGGCCCTGCGGGCTGCGTCGTCGGCGGTGTCCACGTGCGATCACTCTCCCCTGGTCCGTGACATGGGGGTTGCCACGGTTCGGAACACGGTGGCATGAAACAGTGCTGGAGTCAATCAGGGAGGCTGCTGAGAACAGCGTGTCTCCTGGGGTCGGAATGACGCGAGTGACGCGAGTGACAGATATCCACTCGTCAAGACGACAGAGGGCCGGACCGCCCCACGTCTGGCACCATGGACACGTGAGTGATGCATCGAACGACGCCGACCTGTCCGAGCGCTGGCTGACGGTCCCCGACCTGATGGAGCTCCTGCAGGTGAGCCCCGGCCGCATCCACCGGCTCTTCGAAGAGCGGACCCTGCTGCCCGCACGGGTCGACGGTGTGCTGCGGGTCCCGGTCGAGTTCCTCGGCGACACCGAGCCGCTCCCCGAGCTGAAGGGCACGCTCGTCGTGCTCGGCGACAACCACTTCACCGATGACGAGGCCGTGCGATGGATGCTCACCGTCGAGGAGTCCATCGGCGTCTCGCCGATCGCCGCGTTGCGCGCCGGCCGCAAGGCCGAGGTGCGCCGCGTCGCCCAGACCTTGCTTTAGCGAGCAGACCCTGCTGCAGCGAGCGCGTCGCGTCCGGCGCGACCAGCTGCCGGACTGGAGGGACGGGTCGTCCCCGCACCGTCCCTCCAGTCCGCGAGTCCCGGTCCACGGAACGCCACCTCGGCCGCATGGCGCAGGGTCATGTCTCTCCGCGATGCGGCGAACCTGGTGTCCAGCGGGACGAGGGAGCCGCTAGGCGGACCGGCGCGAGACGGTGTCGGCGAGGGTGGCGAGCTGTTCGCGCGCCGACGGACTCAGCGGGGCGGCGTCGAGGGCCGCCTTGGCTCGGACGACGTGCCGCTCGATCGACCGCTCGACGGCGGCGACCGCACCGGACTCGGTGATGGTCGCGCGGAGCATCGTGATCTGGTCCTCATCGAGGTCCGGGTCGCCGAGCAGCTCGTCGACGAGCTGCCGGGCCCCCGGCCCGAGGGCCTTCCGTGCCGTGGCGATGAGCACGGTGCGCTTGCCTTCCCGGAGGTCGTCCCCGGCGGGCTTGCCGGTGCGCCCCGGGTCACCGAAGACGCCGAGCAGGTCATCGCGCAGCTGGTACGCGACACCGAGGGGGAGTCCGAAGGCGCGGAGACCGTCGAGCTGGGCCTCGGAGGCGCCGGCGATGAGCCCCCCGATGGCGAGCGGGGCCTCGATCGAGTACTTGGCCGACTTGAAGACGATGACCCGCTGCGCACGGAGCAGCAGCTCGGCCTCGTCCACGGTCGGCCAGGCGATCTCCTCGTGGACGTCGAGGTACTGCCCCGCCGTCACGTCGAGCCGCATCGCGTGGAACTCCTGGCGGACGATGCGCGCCCGCGCCGGCTCGAGCAGCGCGAGGGCCTCGTCGAAGACGCTGTCCGAGAGCGAGAGCAGCAGGTCGCCCATGAGCAGCGCGGAGTTCGTGCCGTAGAGCGCGCGGTCGCCGATCCATCCGGAATCCGCATGCATGGACTCGAACCGCCGATGCGCCGCCGGCATCCCGCGACGGGTGTCCGAGCGGTCCATGATGTCGTCGTGCACGAGCGCCGCGGCGTGGAACACCTCGAGCGCGGCGGCGGCGGTGACGACGGCCTCGGCGGTGGTCTGGCGGGAGCCCTCGGCGAGGGGGTCGAAGGACCCGGAACGACCGGCGACGGCCTGCCATCCCCAGTAGCAGAACAGGGCTCGGAACCGCTTGCCCCCGGACAGCAGGTCCCGCGAGAACACGCTGAGCGGAGCCAGGTCCGGACTGATCCCGTCGAGTCGTTCCTGCTGCTCCGTGAGTGCCCGGTCGACACGGCTCGAAACGAGGTCCACTAATCGCGTACTCTCAGCCACGTTCTCTAGCCTAGTGCGTGGCCGAGACATACAATCGGTCCACTAGATCCACGCGTCGATCCCAGGGATGAGGGACTCCAGATGCCACTCTCGGAGCAAGAGCAGCGACTCCTCGAAGAAATGGAGCGCAGCCTCTATCAGAACGACTCCGACTTCGTGGCGCGCGTCACCAAACGACAGGGCCGACCGACGTACACGTCGATCACGCTCGGTGTCCTGGGGGCCCTCGCCGGCGTTGCCGTCATCATCCTCGGGCTCGTGATCCGGCAGCCGCTCATCGGTGTCGTCGGGTTCGTCCTGATGCTCGCGGGCGTGCTGTTCGCGCTGCGGCCCGGGTTCCGGGCAGCCCGGAGCGGCGGGGCCCAGGGCGGTACGTCCGGACCGGGTGCGTCCGGCCCCCGCAAGGGCGGCTCGTCCGGCAAGGGCGGCGGGTCCTTCATGGACCGCATGAACGACCGCTGGGACAAGCGCAGCCAGGACCGCTGAACAGCGTTCTAAGCATGACTCCCTGACGGGGTCGACCTCCGGGTCGGCCCCGTCAGTCGTTTAAGCCGTGTTCTGAACACCCCGGTCCACGCCGAACACGCGGACCGGGGTGTTCGTCGTGGACGCGCGTGTTCGGAACACGCGCAATTCCCTCCATTTTCCTCCACCGCGTCGCCCAGCCCGCCGTTCCGCGTCGTTCCGGGCCTCGATGCGGTGATCCGTGCCTCCCGACCGGTGCTTGCTGCCCCCATTTCGGGGCGTCAGCCCCCGTCGGCCGCCTCGTCCCGTGGTGTTGTGGGGCGTGGTGGAGTAAAGTGGAGGAACAGGGTGATCGTTGGAGCGAAGGGGGGTTCGGACATGTTGCTCGGAACCCATGCCCCGAAGCTCGACGAGAAGGGCCGCGTCATCCTCCCCGCCAAGTTCCGCGACGAGCTCTCCGGCGGACTCGTCATGACCCGTGGGCAGGAGCGGTGCGTCGTGGTCTTCAGCACCCGCGAGTTCGAGACCCTGCACGACCGCATCCGCCAGGCGCCGATGACGAACAAGCGCACGCGCGACTACATGCGCCTGTTCCTGTCCGGAGCGAGCGCCGAGCAGCCCGACAAGCAGAACCGCGTCACCATCCCGCAGAACCTCCGCGAGTACGCCGGTCTCGACCGCGACCTCACGGTGATCGGCGCCGGCGACCGTGCCGAGATCTGGGCCACCGACGCGTGGGAGGCCTACTACGCGAGCAGCGAGGCGGACTTCGCCGACAACGAGGAGGAGGTGATCCCGGGCATCTTCTGATCCGTTGACCCGGACTCCCAGCCGTCCGCCCTGGTGCACCTTCCCCGGTGCCAGGTCGGGATGGATGGGGATCCGGGCCCACGGACCAGGAGAGCAGGGGCTGACATGGCCGACACCACTCCCGACGCCACGGCTGGCGCTCCCTTCCCGCACACCCCGGTGATGCTCGAGCGCATCGTCGAGCTCTTCACCCCGACCCTCGACGGTCCGGGCAAGGTCGTCGTCGACGCCACGCTCGGCATGGGCGGGCACGCCGAGGGACTGCTCGAGCGGTTCCCCGAGGTCACGCTCATCGGCCTCGACCGCGACACCGACGCGCTCGGGATCGCGGGGGAGCGGCTCGCGCGATTCGGCGACCGGGTCCGCCTCGTGCACACGGTCTACGACGAACTGCCCGACGCGATCGCCGGCGAGGGCTTCCACCGCGTCGACGGCGTCCTCTTCGACCTCGGCGTCTCCTCGCTGCAGCTCGACCGGGCCGAACGCGGCTTCGCGTACAGCAAGGACGCCCCGCTCGACATGCGCATGGACCAGACGGCGGAGACCACTGCCGCCGAGGTCCTCGCCACGTACGGCGAGCGCGACCTGGTCAGGATCTTCCGCAACTACGGCGAGGAGAAGCTCGCGCAGCGGTACGCCCGCGCGATCGTCGCACGCCGCGTCGAACGGGCCTTCGAGCGCTCGGGCGACCTCGTCGAGGTCCTCCAGGCCGCGACGCCGGTGGCGATCCAGCGGCAGGGGCACCCGGCCAAGCGCGTGTTCCAGGCCCTGCGCATCGAGGTCAACCAAGAGCTGAGCGTCCTCGAGCGCGCGATCCCGGCCGCGATGGACGCCCTGTCCGTCGGCGGTCGACTCGTGGTGGAGGCGTACCAGTCGCTCGAGGACCGCATCGTCAAGCGCGCGATCGTCGAGCGGACGTCGTCGACCGCCCCGGCCGGCCTGCCGGTCGAGCTCCCCGAGCACGCTCCCACCTTCACCGCAGTCGTCAAGGGCGCCGAGCAGGCCGACGAGGCCGAGCGCGCCGCCAACCCCCGTGCAACACCCGTGCGTCTCCGCGCGGCCGAGCGAACCCGGAAGTGACATGACCACGAACCTGGCCCTGGCCACGCCTCTGCCCGCCGCACCCGGTGTCCCGCACCGCGAACACCGGAGTCGCCCGGAGCTCGTCGAGGTCACCCCGACCCGTGCCCAGCGCCGTGCCCGCCCGCGGATCGTCTACGCGATCATCGCGATGGGAGCGCTCGGCATCCTCCTGCTCGCGCAGCTCGGCATCAGCATGGTGCTCTCGAGCGGGGCGTACACGCTGAGCTCGCTGCAGGCGCAGCAGACCGAGTTGAGCCGGTCGCAGCAGCAGCTCGACGAGCAGCTGTCGGTCCTCCGCTCCCCGCAGAACCTGGCGCGGAACGCACAGGCCCTCGGCATGATCGCGAACTCCACCCCGGTGTACCTCGACCCGAAGACGGGTGCGGTGTTCGGGACCCCCACCGCCGCCGCTGCGACCGACGCCGCTGCCGCCACCACCGACAACCAGGTCCCGAACTCCCTGCTCGACACCACGAAGGTCGTCACGAAGCAGGGTGACACCGCCGCGAGCGCGGAGCAGCCGGCCGGAACGGCCGCTCAGGCCGCCACGGGCGCTGCCGCAACGGGGTCCGCGGCCGCCGATCCTGAGAAGACCGGAGCGGCCAGCGAGTCGGCCGGGGGTTCGTCCGAGTCCTCCGTATCGTCTGACGCGGATCAGCTCCAGGCGCCATCGACACGGTGACCCCGTCGCCTGACGCACGGTCCTGAGACCCCGGCGCCGACACCAGGCGTCGACATGCGGCGCGGACGGCGTCGTGACACCCAGCACCCGGCCCCGGTCGGCGTTCGACCCCCGGGCTGTGCCGCAGCGGGGTACTGGAAGGACACCAGGTGAAGAAGACCCTCCAGAACCGTCGGCTCCGGTACAGCGTCGTGATGCTCGCGGTCATCGCCCTCGTCGCGGTGTTCGTGGTCCGTCTCGTCGACATCCAGGTCGTGCAGGCCGCCGAGCTCAACAAGGCCGCAGCGGCGAAACGGAGCATCCCCGTCACGCTCTACGGCACGCGCGGCGCGATCGTCGACCGGAACGGCACCGACCTGGCGAACAGCGTGACGCGGTACAACATCACGACGGCGCCGCGGATCGTCGCGGGCTTCTCGGGCAAGTTCGGCGGGACCAGGGTCAAGGACGTCACCGTCGCACAGGCGCTGACCGCCCTCGCGGAGGCGTCGGGCGGCAAGACCGACGTCGCCACCATGCGGAAGGCGATCGCGGCGAACCCGAAGTCCGACTTCGCCTACCTCGTGAAGGGTCTCGACGTCGCGCAGTACCGCGCGGTCACCGACCTCGGCATCCCGTGGCTCTACCCGGAGAAGCAGTCGGCCCGGGTCTACCCGAACGGTGCCGCCGCAGGGAACCTGACCGGCTTCATGGGTACCGACGGCGCGCAGGCCGGGCTCGAGTACGCCTACGACAAGTGCCTCGCGGCGACGAACGGCTCCCAGGTCTACGAGCGCGGCGAGGACGGCGTGCAGCTGCCGGGCAGCACCGTGACGACGAAGCAGGCCAAGAACGGCGGCACGGTCCAGACGACGATCGACGAGGACCTGCAGTACATGACGCAGCAGGACATCTCCCAGCAGCGGGAGGCCCTCGGCGCTGAGTCGGCGACCGCGGTGGTGACGAACGCCAAGACGGGTGAGATCCTCGCGCTCGCGGACAGTCCGAGCGTCGACCCGAACGACATCAACGCCACGAAGGACCCGAACGACTTCGGAGCCCGGTCGATCACCTCGGCCTACGAGCCCGGCTCGACGATCAAGGCGGCGATCGCGGCCGCGCTCATCGACAGCGGCAAGGCGACCCCGACCACGCAGAAGTCCGTCGACTACTCGCGGACCTTCCCGTGGGGCGGCCGGATCACCGACGCCGAGGCGCACGGCCGCGAGAACCTGACACTCACGGGCATCCTCGCCCAGTCGTCGAACGTGGGGATCTCCGAGGTCGGCGAGGCCCTCACGGCCCAGCAGCGGTACGACTACATGAAGAAGTTCGGCCTGTTCACCTCCGATCCGGCGCTCCAGTTCCCCGGGCAGCCGACGTGGCCGGATGCCTCGAGTCCGAACTGGGACCAGCAGACCAACATCAACTCGATGTTCGGGCAGGGCATCTCGACGACCGCGCTCCAGGTGGCGGGCATCTACCAGACCCTCGCGAACAAGGGCGAGCGCATCCCGCTCCACTTCGTGAGCGGGTGCAAGCAGGCCGACGGCACCGTCACCGACCAGCCCGACCTCACGCCGACGCGCGTGGTCTCCGAGACGGCCGCGACCCAGACCGTCGACATGCTGCAGAGCACGATCACCTCGACGGCCGGCACGCTGCACGCGATGGGCCCGATCTCCGGGTACAACGTCGCGGCGAAGACCGGTACCGCCGAGGTCGCCGAGGCGAACGGGGGCGGGTACGGCAGCCAGCGCATCATCTCGGTGGCCGGAATGGCACCTGCGGAGGACCCCCAGTATGTTGTCACGGTGACGTTCACGAAGCCCGGACCCGGACACCGGTTCTCCAGCTCCGCAGCCCCGGCGTTCCACACCCTCATGTCCCAGGTGCTCGAGAAGTACCGCGTCACCCCCTCCACGACCACCGTCAAGACGTACCCGACGACGTGGTGAGGAAGAAGGAGCACTTGACCGCTCGGATCCCCCCGGTCCTCCGCCCGGAACACCCGGCCCCGCGGCCGCTCGCCGAACTCGCCAACGCGTTCGGCCTGCGCGTCGTCGGCTCCGTCGACGGGGTCGAGGCCACCGGCGTCACCCTGAGCGCCGCCGAGGTGCAGCCGGGCGACGTCTTCGTCGGCGTGCACGGCGTACACCGTCACGGCGCGGACTTCGCGACGGAGGCCGCCGAGCGCGGTGCCGTCGCGGTGATGACGGACAGCGACGGTGCCACGATCGCCGCCCCGTCCGGACTGCCGGTCCTCGTGGTCGACGATCCCCGGGCCGCGCTCGGCGACGTCTCTGCCTGGATCTACCGCACCGACGCCGACACCGATGACCTCCCGCAGCTCTTCGCGGTCACCGGGACGAACGGCAAGACGAGCACCGCGTACATCCTCGAGGGCATCCTCGTCCAGCTCGGGCTCGTCACCGGTCTCAGCTCGACGGCCGAACGCCACATCGGGTCGCTCAGCGTCACGAGCCGTCTCACCACGCCCGAGGCGTCCGAGATGCACGCACTCCTCGCACGCATGCGCGAGAGCGAGGTGCGCGCCGTGGCCGTCGAGGTCAGCGCGCAGGCCCTCAGCCGGCACCGCGTCGACGGCATCGTGTTCGACGTGGTCGCCTTCACGAACCTGAGCCACGACCACCTCGACGACTACGCCGACATGGAGGAGTACTTCCAGGCGAAGCTCCCGCTGTTCCAGCCGGAGCACGGGCGTCGTGGTGTGGTGTCCCTGGACTCGGAGTGGGGCCAGCGCGTCGTCGAGGACTCCCGCATCCCGCTGACGACGATCACGGTGCACCCGGACGTCGAGGCCGAGTGGCACGTCGACATCACCGAGGCAGCCGCCGCGTACACCGAGTTCCGCCTGACCGGGCCCGAGGGTCGCGAGCTCACCACCCGGGTGCCGCTCATCGGGTGGCACATGGCCGCCAACGCGGCACTCGCGATCGTGATGCTCGTCGAGGGCGGGTACGAGCTCGGCGCGATCGCCCAGGCGCTCGAGGCCGACGACGGCACGAGCGGCATCGACACCTACCTGCCGGGCCGCACCGAGCGTGTCTCGGGCGACGACGGCCCGACGGTCTACGTCGACTTCGGACACAGCCCCGATGCGTTCCTCACGACGCTCGCGGCCGTCCGGCAGGCGACGCCCGGCAAGGTCCTCATGCTGTTCGGCGTCGACGGCGACCGCGACACGACGAAGCGCGCCGAGATGGCCAGGGTCGCCGCAGCGGGCAGCGACGTCCTCGTGATCACCGACCACCACCCGCGGTTCGAGGACCCGGCCAGCATCCGGAAGGTCCTCGTCGACGCCGCCCGCGAGGCCTACCCGGACCGCGAGCTGTACGAGGTCGTCCCGCCGGAGGCCGCCATCCGTCGCGCCGTCGAGCTCGTCGGCGAGGGCGACGCGATCCTCTGGGCGGGCCCCGGACACCAGGACTACCGGGACATCCAGGGCGTCCGCACCGAGTACTCGGCGCGCGACGAGGCCCGTTCGGCGCTCCGTGAGGCCGGATGGACCCCGGCCGAGGCGCACCGATGATCGACCTGACCCTCGCCGAGATCGCCAGCGCGGTCGGCGGCGAGCTCGTCCAGGGTGCGCCGGACACGGTCGTCGCGGGCTCGGTCGAGACGGACTCCCGACTCGTCGGACCCGACAGCGTCTTCTTCGCCCTGCTCGGCGAGGAGACCGACGGCCACCGGTTCGTGCCGAACGCGACCGCCGCCGGTGCGTCCCTCGTGGTCACCGAGCACGCGGTCGAGACGACCGCGGCGCAGATCGTCGTCGCCGACGGGTACACCGCCCTCGCCGCACTCGCGCACGAGGTCGTCGCCCGCGTCCGAGCGAGTACCGCGGACCGTCCGGAGGGCCCGCTGCGGGTCGTCGGCATCACCGGCTCGAACGGCAAGACGAGCACCAAGAACATGCTCCGCACGATCCTGTCCCGCCACGGCGAGACGATCGCGCCGGAGGGTTCGTTCAACAACCACGTCGGCGCACCGATCTCGATGCTGCGACTGACGCACGACTCGCGCTTCCTCGTCGTCGAGATGGGCGCCAGCGGCATGGGCGAGATCGCCAAGCTCGTCCGCATCGCCGAGCCGGACGTCGGCGTCGTGCTCAAGGTCGGGCTCGCCCACGCCGGGGAGTTCGGCGGGATCGAGATGACCCAGAAGGCGAAGTCGGAGATGGTCACCGACCTGCCGGCGACCGCCACCGCGGTGCTCAACGCCGACGACGACCGGGTGATGGCGATGGCGGGGACCACCGATGCGCACGTGGTGACGTTCGGCACCGACGCGTCGGCCGAGTACCGGATCACCGATCTCACGACGGACCGGACCGGCACGCGGTTCGTGCTGACGCACGGCTCCGCCGGACAGCCGGGAGGCACGGCTGACGAGGACCCGCAGGCCGCGGACACGCAGACGGTCCAGCTGGCCATCCTCGGTGAGCACCACGCCATGAACGCCACCGCCGCGCTCGTGGTCGCCCACGCGTGGGGTGTCCCGCTCGCCGACGGCGCCGAGGCCCTCGCGTCGATGACGCGCGCCGAACGCTGGCGCATGGAGCTCCTCCAGGCCGGACCCGTCGGTGTGACGGTCGTGAACGACGCGTACAACGCGAGCCCCGACTCGATGGCCGCAGCCCTGCGGACGCTCGCCCAGATCGTGCAGCCGGGGGAGCGGACCGTCGCGGTCCTCGGCGAGATGGCCGAGCTCGGCGAGTACTCCGTCGAGGAGCACGACCGCATCGGCCGGCTCGTGGTCCGCCTCGGGATCGGGCAGCTCGTGGTCGTCGGCCGCGGGGCGATGCCCATCCACCAGGCCGCCTCCCTCGAGGGATCCTGGGACGGCGAGTCGGTCTACATCGAGGACGTCGACGACGCCGTCCGTGCCATCGAGGAGATGGTCCGCCCCGGCGACGTCGTCCTCGTCAAGTCCTCGAAGTCCGCCGGTCTCCGCTTCCTCGGGGACCGCCTGGGAGGTGTCCCCGCATGATCGCCCTGCTCATCGCCGGCGCCGTGTCGCTGGCGTTCACGCTCCTGCTCACGCCGCTGTTCATCAAGCTGTTCCACCGCCTCGGCTGGGGGCAGTTCATCCGCGACGACGGTCCGCAGTCGCACCACACCAAGCGCGGGACCGCGACCATGGGCGGCATCGTCCTGATCATCGGGACCGTGATCGGGTACTTCATCGGTCACATCGCGGGCCGCGACCACGTGACGCTGTCCGGAATGCTCGTGCTGTTCATGATGGTCGGGCTCGGGTTCGTCGGGTTCCTCGACGACTTCCTCAAGGTCCGTCGGCAGCGGAGCCTCGGTCTCGGCGGCTGGGCGAAGGTCCTCGGGCAGGTCATCGTCGGCGTGATCTTCGCGACGGTGGCGCTCGTGGTGCCCTCCGCGAACGGCCAGTACCCGGCGTCGAAGATGATCTCGGCGGTCCGCGACATCGACTGGCTCAACTTCATGTTCGTCGGGACCGTCATCGGGACCGTGCTGTACCTGGCGTGGATCGTCCTGCTCACCGTGTCGACGTCGAACGGCGTCAACGTCGCGGACGGACTCGACGGGCTCGCGACGGGCACGAGCATCCTCGCGATCGGCTCGTACATCTTCATCGGGTTCTGGCAGTACAACCAGCAGTGCGGCGGTGCCCGGCTCGACGACTCGGTGGTGCACGCGTGCTACCGGGTGACGAACCCGCTCGACCTCGCCGTCGTCGCGGCGTCGATCTGCGGTGGGCTCATCGGGTTCCTCTGGTACAACACCTCGCCCGCACAGATCTTCCTCGGCGACACCGGATCGCTCGGCCTCGGCGGGGCACTCGCCGCACTCGCCATCCTCAGCCGCACGGAGCTCCTGCTCATCCTCATCGGCGGGCTCTTCTTCATCGTCACCGGCTCGGTCATCCTGCAGCGGGCGTACTTCAAGATCACCCACGGCAAGCGGATCTTCCTGATGAGCCCGCTGCACCACCACTTCGAGCTGAAGGGCTGGGCGGAGGTGACCGTCGTCGTGCGGTTCTGGATCATCGCGGGACTCTGCGTCGCCGCGGGGGTCGGGGTGTTCTACCTCGAGTGGATCACGATGGCCAATGCCTGACGTGCCTGACGTGCCTGACGTGCCTGACGTGCCGGGCCGGACGGACGGGGCGGACGCGAGCCGTCCCTCCAGGCCGGATCCGGACCGCCTGTCGGGCCTGACCTCCTGGTACTCCGAGCGGTGGCGCGGTCTCCGCGTCGCGGTCCTCGGTCTCGGCGCCACCGGGTTCTCCGTCGCCGACACGCTCGTCGAGCTCGGCGCCGCGGTGCTCGTGCTGTCGTCGGACGCTCCCGAGGACCGCGTCGAGCTCCTCCACGTGATCGGGGCGGAGTTCGTCCAGACACCGCTCGACACGACCCCCGACGCCCTCGTCGCCTTCGCTCCCGACCTCGTGATCGCGTCCCCGGGGCTCCCGCCGTCGAACGCGTCGATCCTCTGGAGCACCGGGCACAGCACCGTCTGGGGTGACATCGAGCTTGCGTGGCGGGTCCGCGACAAGGTCGTCCGGCCGGACGGCATCGCGCCGTGGGTGCTCGTCACGGGCACCAACGGCAAGACGACGACCGTGCAGCTCACCACCGCGATGTACGCCGAGGCCGGACACCGCGTCGCGGCGTGCGGCAACATCGGCGTCCCGGTGCTCGACGTCGTCCGCGACCCGGAAGGGTACGACGTCCTCGTCGTCGAGCTGTCGAGCCACCAGCTGCACACCATGCCGACCGACGGCCCCGGTGCCGTGGTGCCGCTCGCGTCGACCTGTCTGAACCTGGCGGACGACCACCTCGAGTGGCACGGATCCGCCGATGCCTACCGAGCGGCGAAGGCCAAGGTCTACGCGAACACCGTGCTCGCGTGCGTGTACAACGTCGCGGACACCGCCACCAGGACGATGGTCGAGGACGCGGACGTGGTGGAGGGGTGTCGGGCGGTCGGGTTCACGCCGGGCATCCCCGCACCGGGCGACGTCGGGGTGGTGGAGGAGGTCCTCTGCGACCGCGCGTTCCTCGACGACCGTCGGAACGCCGCGCTCGAACTCGCGACGCACGAGGACCTGGCCGTCGCCGGACTCGCATCGCCACACATGCTCGCGAACGTCCTGGCGGCGGCCGCACTCGCGAGGGCCGGGGGTGTCGAACCGCTCGCGATCCGCGACGCGGTCCGCGGCTTCCGGGCCGACCACCACCGGACCGAACTCGTCACGGTGCGGGACGGCGTCACATGGGTCGACGACTCGAAGGCGACGAACCCGCACGCCGCGAGCGCGTCCCTGTCGGCCTACGAGCACGTGGTGTGGATCGTGGGCGGCCTGTTCAAGGGCGTCGACGTCGCCGAGCTCGTCGCGCGCTCCGGGAGCAGCGTCCGGGCCGTCGTCGTGATCGGCGAGGACCGGACCCCCGTCGTCGAGGCATTCGCGCGACACGCGCCCGATGTCACCCTCCTCGAGGTCACCGGGATCGACACTGATCAGGTCATGCCAGAGGCGGTCCGATTCGCCGCCGGTGTTGCTCGATCCGGTGACACGGTCCTCCTCGCCCCGGCCGCGGCGTCCTTCGACCAGTTCGAGTCCTACGGCGACCGGGGACGACGGTTCGCAGCCGCCGTGCGCGACCTGCCGGACCCCGACCTGCTGGACCCCGACCACGCAGACCACGAACACCCGCACGACGAACACCCGGACCGCGAACTGTCGGACCACGAACACCCGGGCCGCGAACTGTCGGACCACGAACACCTGGAGGGGAACGCCGATGGCGAATCCACCGACGAGCCTCCGGCGGGGCACCGCGACGAACCGGCGTGAGAACGTCGGCCAGCGCACCGGACGTGGTGCGGTCGTGGCCGTCAAGCAGCTCTTCGTCGCGGAGACCGGGGCGTTCTACACGATCCTCGGGGTGACCCTCTTCCTCGTCGTGTTCGGCGTCGTGATGGTCCTGTCGTCGTCGAGCGTCGAGCAGTACGCCGCGACCCACGACTTCTTCGGCGCGTTCACCCGGCAGGGCCTCTACGCGATCATCGGCGTGCCGCTGATGCTCATCGCGTCCCGGCTCCCCGTACGGTTCTGGCGGAAGTGGGCGATGCGGATCGTCCTCGTCGGGCTGTTCGTCCAGGCGCTCGTGGTGCTCACCCCGCTCGGGTACTCCATCCAGGGGAACCGGAACTGGATCCGGCTCGGCTCGTTCACCGCCCAGCCGTCCGAGATCCTGAAGCTGGCACTCGTCCTCGGCATCGGCGCGATCATCTACGCCAAGCGCGACAAGCTGCACGACTGGCGCGAGGTATTCGTCCCGATCGGCCTCGCGAGTCTCGCGTCGATCGGTCTGGTCCTCGTCGGCGGCGACCAGGGGACGGCGATGATCATGATGATCCTCGTGTTCGGTGCCCTGTTCGTCGGTGGCGCTCGCCTCCGACACCTCGGCGTCGGGGTCCTCGCCCTGGCCGTCATCGTCCCGTTCGTCACGGCGTCCTCCAGCTCGCGCGGGGACCGCATCGGCGCCTGGCTCTCCGGCTGCACGAACGCGAGCCAGTACCAGGACCTCTGCTGGCAGCCGACCCACGGCATGTGGGCGCTGTCGTCCGGCGGGATCTTCGGCGTCGGACTCGGCAACTCCAAGGCCAAGTGGTCGTGGCTGCCCGAGGCGGACAACGACTACATCTTCGCGATCATCGGCGAGGAACTCGGCCTCATCGGCGCGATCGTCGTCCTCGCGCTCTTCGTCGTGCTCGCCATCGGGTTCATCAAGGTGATCCGCACGAGCCGTGACCCGTTCGTCCGGACCGTGACGGGCGGTGTCCTCGCCTGGATCATCGGGCAGGCCTTCGTGAACATCGCCGTCGTGCTCGGGCTCCTCCCGGTGCTCGGCGTCCCCCTGCCACTCATCTCCGCCGGTGGATCCGCGCTCATCATGACCCTCGTCGCGATCGGCGTCGTCCTGTCCTTCGCTCGGGAGGCCCCGGCGGCGGCTGAGACCCGGCTCTCCGGCGACCTCCGCGGCACCGCGGCCGACCGGTCGGCGCGCGCGGCGGCGCAGCGTGCGGCGACCGCACCCACGCAGCGGTCCGCGGCGGGCGCGGCACAGCGCGCGGCAGACCGGGCCGCCCAGCGGAGCGCAGGGTCGCGCCGATGAGCCGCTACCTGTTCGCCGGCGGCGGGACCGCGGGGCACGTCAACCCGCTGCTGGCCGTCGCGGACCGTCTCCGCGAGCGTGAGCCCGACGCCGAGATCCTCGTGCTCGGCACGGCGGAGGGGCTCGAGGCCCGGCTCGTCCCGATGCGCGGGTACGAGCTCGTGACGATCCCGCGGCTGCCGTTCCCGCGCAGGCCGAACGCGGCGGCGCTGCGGTTCCCCGGAGCGTTCCGCGGGGCGGTCCGCGCGGTGGAGCAGATCATCCGCGACCGCGGTGTCGACGTCGTGATGGGGGTCGGCGGCTACGCTGCGGCACCCGCGTACATCGCGGCGCGCCGGACCCGGACGCCGATCGCGGTGCACGAGGCGAACGCGAGACCCGGGCTGGCGAACCGGCTCGCGGCGCTCTTCACGCAGCACGTCGGCACGACGTTCTCGAACACCAGGCTCCCGCACGCCCGCCTCGTCGGGATGCCGCTCCGCCGTGAGATCGAGCAGCTCGACCGCCGAGGATCCCGCGCCGAGGGGCTCGCCGAGTTCGGCCTCGACGCGGACCGTCCGGTGCTGCTCGTCACCGGCGGGTCGTCCGGCGCGCGTCGCATCAACGAGACGATCAACCGGTCGGCCGCGACCATCGTCGGTGCCGGGTGGCAGGTGGTGCACGTGGTCGGTGGCAAGTCCGAGATCGCAGACAGCACCCTCGACGGGTACCGGGTGCTCCGCTACTGCGACCGGATGGACCTCGCCTACGCGGCGTCGGACTTCGTGGTCTCACGTGCCGGTGCCGGCATGGTGTGCGAGCTGACCGCCGTCGGCCTGCCGAGCGTGATGGTGCCGTACCCTGTCGGGAACGGCGAGCAACGCCACAACGCCCGTGACGTCGTCGCCGCCGGTGGTGCCGTCGTGGTGGACGACGCGGACTTCGCGCCCGAATGGGTCACCCGTGAACTGCTCGGCATCCTGCAGGACCGCGCGCTGGTCGCCGACATGGCGGTCAGGTCCGGCAGTGTCGGACACCGCGACGGCGCGGACCGGATGACCGACCTGGTCGTCGACGCCGGACACGACCGGCGGGGCGCGCAGCAGCAGAGCAGGAGCACCGAACCATGACCATCAAGCCCGACTTCTCCCAGCCGATCCCCGACGACCTCGGGACGCTGCACTTCATCGGCATCGGCGGGTCCGGCATGAGCGGCATCGCCAGGATGTTCCTGAACGACGGTCACCGCGTCACCGGGTCCGACTCGCGCGAGTCCGCGACGACGGGCCGTGTGCGCGAGCTCGGCGCCGACGTCCGCATCGGGCACGACGCCGGCAACGTGGGCGACGCCGACACCGTGGTCGTGACGAGCGCCCTCTGGCCGGACAACCCCGAGCTCCTCGAGGCCAGGCGTCGTGGGCTCCCGATCCTGCACCGGTCGCAGGCCCTCGCCGCACTCATCGCCGGACGCCGTCTCGTCAGCGTCGCCGGCGCGCACGGCAAGACGACGTCCACGGGCATGATCGTCACGGCGCTCGTCGAGCTCGGCCTCGAGCCGAACTTCGTCAACGGCGGTGTCATCCAGTCCCTCGGCGTGAGCTCCGGGAGCGGCGCGAGCGAGCACTTCGTGGTGGAGGCCGACGAGTCCGACGGCTCGTTCCTGCTCTACGACACGGCGATCGCGCTCATCACGAACGTCGACGCCGACCACCTCGACCACTACGGCAGCGAGGAGGCGTTCATGGACGCCTTCGTCACGTTCGCCGCGAAGGCCACCGAGCGTGTGGTCATCTCGAGTGACGACGCCGGCGCCCAGCGCGTCACGGCCGGACTCCGTGCGCGGTCGGACGGCTCGGCGAGCACCGTCGTCACGTTCGGCGAGGCCGAGGACGCGGACGTACGGGTCACCGGCATCGACGAACTCGCCGGCGTCGGTGCGGACATCGTGTACGCGGGGCAGACCCACCGTGTCAGCCTCAGGGTGCCCGGGCGACACAACGCCGTGAACGCCGCAGGAGCCTTCGCGGTGCTGGTCGGTCTCGGCGTCGACCCGGCGGACGCGGTCCGCGGCCTCGAGGCGTTCGGCGGCACCGAGCGCCGGTTCGAGCTGCACGGCGTCGAGCGCGGCGTGAGCGTCTACGACGACTACGCACACCACCCGACCGAGGTCGCGGCAGCGCTGCACGCCGCTCGGACCGTCCTCGACGGGCACCGGCTCATCGCGATCCACCAGCCGCACCTGTACTCGCGCACCCGGCTCATGGCGGGGGACTTCGCGCACGTGTACGAGGAGCTCGCCGACCACACCGTCGTGCTCGACGTCTACGGTGCCCGTGAGGACCCGGAGCCGGGTGTCACCGGGGCGATGGTGCAGGAGCGGTTCGCGGACCAGGCACGCGTCGACTACCTGCCGGACTGGGCCGAGGCGTCGGCGCGCGCCGCGGAGATCGCCGAACCGGGCGACATCATCATGACGCTGAGCTGCGGCGACGTGTACCGGATCATCCCGCAGGTCCTCGCGGCACTGCACGACGGTGTCCCGGCCGACGGCCGCCCCGCCGAGGCACCGGCCCGGTGAAGCGGCCCGAGGGGTTCGACCACCGGACCGACGCGGACGAGCGCCGGCACCAGCCCGCGGCGCAGCAGGAGTCCCGGGACGGCGGAGCCTCGTCGCAGGGTGACGGATTCCTCGGCGGTCTCGGTCGCCGGTTCGGACGCGGCCGACAGGACGAGGTCGCCGCCCAGGACGCTCCGGACGACGGACTGGAGGCACGGCGCGCGTCCGACGACGCGCCACCGGCCGAACATGCCGTCTCGGAGCCCGCAGCGGACCCGTCGGACGCCAGCCGCGCCTCCCGGCTGGCGGGGGTCGCCGGCAAGCGGTTCGGCGCCGGTCTCGCATCGGTGCGCGGGCGGTTCCAGGAGCTGAGCCCCGACGAGGACTACGTCGACCCGAACGCTCCGGTCCGGTCCACGCCGAGCAGCGACGACGACGACCACATCCCGGATGCCGGCGCGCGCGCCGCGGAGACGGCTCGCGAAGCGCGGGCCGCCCGGAAGCGCCGTCGTCTCGTCGAGCGGCAGGAGGTCCGTCGGTTCACCCGTCGGAGCCGCCACCGCCGATCGATCTGGATCACGAGCGGTGCCGTCCTCGTCGTGCTGGTGCTCTCCATCGTCGTCGCGGTGTTCTCGCCGCTCATGGCCCTCACGAAGATCGAGATCAAGGGCACCGACCGCATCGACCGGTCGCAGTTGCTCTCGGCCGTCGACGGCCAGCTCGGCACACCCCTCGCGCGCATCGACTTCGGCGAGCTCAAGCACCAGCTCGCCGGGTTCCCCCTCATCGAGAGCTACGTGACCGAGGAAGCGCCGCCGCACACCCTCGTGATCACGGTCACCGAGCGCGAGCCGATCGTAGCCGTGCAGACCGCCTCCGGCTTCGACCTCGTCGACCCGGCGGGCATCGTCGTGGAGTCCGACCCGAACCGGCCGGACGGCATGCCCCTCGCGGACGTCACACCCTCGCAGATCGGCGGTGCGGCCTACCGGACGATGGCGAGCGTCGTGCTGGCGCTCCCCGCGTCGGTCCGGTCGACCGTCACCGACGTCACCGCGACGACGTCCGACGACGTCACACTCACGTTGAACTCGGGTGCGAAGGTCGTGTGGGGGAGCCCCGACGACTCGGATGCCAAGGCCGCGCTCCTCGCGGCGCTCGTCAAGGACCACGAGGCCAGGGACCCGTCCACGGCTGTCGAGTACGACGTGTCCGCGCCGGACAACGGCATCATCCGCACCCAGTCCTGAACCGTTCGGCGTGGCGGGTGTCCAGCGCACCGCGCACCCCCGTAGCGTCGAGCTGAGCACCCCACATACCAGCAAAGTCCTTGAACTTCAACTAGAGGTTCAAGGTTCCCACCGGAGGCCTGACTGACGTGACCACGAACCACAACTACCTCGCCGTCATCAAGGTCGTCGGTGTCGGCGGCGGCGGCGTCAACGCCGTCAACCGCATGATCGAGCTCGGCCTCCGCGGCGTCGAGTTCATCGCGATCAACACGGACGCCCAGGCGCTCCTGCTGAGCGATGCCGACGTCAAGCTCGACGTCGGTCGTGAGATCACCCGTGGCCTCGGTGCCGGCGCGGACCCCGAGGTCGGCCGTCGTGCCGCCGAGGACCACGCCGAGGAGATCGAGGAGGCCCTCGCCGGGGCCGACATGGTCTTCGTCACGGCCGGTGAGGGTGGTGGGACCGGGACCGGTGGCGCTCCCGTCGTCGCCCGCATCGCCAAGTCCATCGGTGCGCTGACCATCGGTGTCGTCACGAAGCCGTTCGGCTTCGAGGGCAAGCGCCGTCAGTCGCAGGCCGAGAACGGCGTCGCGACGCTGAAGGACGAGGTCGACACCCTCATCGTCGTCCCGAACGACCGACTGCTCGAGATCAGCGACCGCGGCATCAGCATGGTCGAGGCCTTCGCGACCGCCGACCAGGTGCTCCTCGCCGGTGTCCAGGGCATCACCGACCTCATCACCACCCCCGGGCTCATCAACCTCGACTTCGCCGACGTCAAGAGCGTCATGCAGGGCGCCGGGTCGGCGCTCATGGGCATCGGGTCCTCGCGCGGGGCCGACCGGGCGATCAAGGCGGCCGAGCTGGCCGTCGCGTCGCCGCTCCTCGAGGCGTCGATCGACGGAGCGCACGGCGTGCTGCTCTCGATCCAGGGCGGTTCGAACCTCGGCATCTTCGAGATCAACGACGCCGCGCGTCTGGTGCAGGAGGCCGTGCACCCCGAGGCGAACATCATCTTCGGTGCCGTCATCGACGACACCCTCGGCGACGAGGTCCGCGTCACGGTCATCGCGGCCGGCTTCGACGGTGGCGAGCCGACGACCCCGCAGAAGGACCGTCGGGCGAGCTACGTCGACCCGGACAGCGGCTCGTCGGCCGCCGCCGCCACCGGAGCCATCGAGGACTCCGGCTCCGGTGCCCCGACCTCGTCGTGGGCGTCGCAGGAGCACCAGCCGCCGGCGCAGCGCGCCGCCGACCCGGCGTTCGACGACGACGACGAGCTCGACGTCCCCGACTTCCTGAAGTGACGGATCCGGCGGACGCGACCCCGGGCCTCCAGGCCGACACCGGACTGGAGGCACGTCTCGCGTCCGTCAGGCACGGCATCGCCGACGCGGCGCACGCCGCGCATCGGAGTCCCGACGAGCTCACCCTCGTCGTCGTGACGAAGTTCCATCCGGCCTCCCTCGTGCGCGAACTCGCTGTGCTCGGCGTCACCGACGTGGGGGAGAACCGCCATCAGGAGGCCGAGGCGAAGGCGGCCGAGCTCGCCGACCTGGCACTCACGTGGCACTTCGTCGGACAGCTGCAGAGCAAGAAGGCACGACAGGCCCGTCGGTACGCGCACGTCGTGCAGTCCCTCGACCGAGCGTCGGTGGTGGACGCGTTCGCCCCGACCGAGACCGAGCCGACGCCGCCGGTGATCGACGGGTTCGTCCAGGTCAACCTCACGCCGTATGCGTCTCGCGGCGGGGTGCAGCCGGACGACGTGGACGCGCTCGTGGAGCGCATCCTGCTGACCGGCACGATCCGGCTCCGCGGCGTGATGGCGGTCGCGCCGCTCGACGAGGACCCCCGACCGGCGTTCGCCAGGCTCCGCGGGATCTCCGAGCGTGTCCGGACGATCGCACCCGATGCCGGCGACATCTCCGCGGGCATGAGCGGCGACTACGCCGAGGCCATCGCCGAGGGCGCGACACACCTACGGATCGGCTCGGCAATCACGGGAAACCGACCCCCGGCTCGTTAACCTCCAAGAGGGCAACCACGAGCACCGAATCCACCGGAGGAACGACCATGGCCAATCCGCTGCGCAAGACGATGGTCTACCTGGGCCTCGCCGACGAGGACCTCGAGTACGACGAGCAGGCCGACGACACGTCGCGCCAGCACACCACCACCTCCAGGAGCTCCGAGAGCGCCCCCGCGGCCGCCCCGGTCGCTCAGGCGGTCCCCGCGGCCGCACCTGCACCCGTCGCGCCCGTCGCGGCTCCGACCCAGCAGCGCGCGCAGGTCACCCCGCTCCGCCGCAACCACGCACAGAAGGCGACCCCGGTCCAGGAAATGAACGAGATCCTCACCGTCCACCCCCGCGAGTACAAGGACGCCCAGTCCATCGCCGAGAGCTTCCGCGACGGCATCCCGGTGATCATCAACCTCTCGCAGATGACCGAGAACGACGCTCGCCGGATGATCGACTTCGCGAGTGGCCTGTCCCTCGGGCTGTTCGGCAAGATCGAGCGCGTCACGAACAAGGTCTTCCTGCTGTCGCCGGCACACGTCGCGGTGAGCGGTGAGCCCGCTGAGGTAGAGTCCGACATCGAGGCGTCCTTCTTCGCCCAGTCCTGACGGACTCGTCCGCGAGTCCTCGCCCGGACCGGCCCCGGTCGGTCCCCCCGCGTCGGCACTTCGCCGTACCGGTCCCCGCCCCTGAACGAGCGAGTTGATCAGCCCCGATGGTGTCCGCCCTTGCCGCGATCGTCTACTACCTGCTCCTGATCTACTTCTTCGTGATGTGGGCCAGGTTCGTGCTCGACCTGGTGCGGAACTTCAACCAGCGGTGGCGGCCGACGGGAGCGTTGCTCGTCGGGGCGGAGTTCGTCTTCGTGGTCACCGATCCGCCGATCCGCGCGGTACGACGTGTGCTCCCGCCGCTCCGCATGGGCGTGGTCGCACTCGACTTCGGCTGGACCATCGTGATGCTCGTCGTCATCATCCTGATGAGCGTCATGCGGGCGATCCAGGCGTTCGCCTGACGGCTCCGCACGCTCGTTTTCCGTACGCCACGCCCATCGGGTTCGGGCTCCCGGACACTGTCGGTGTACGGTTGTCGGGACCATGATGCGGGCGATGTGCACGTATCCGCGCCGACCGTGGTGACTGGTAGGTTCAGTCGCGACCGTTCGGTTCCACACGATCAGCAGTTCTATTGAGGTGACGGCAATGGCTTTGACGCCGGAAGACGTAGTCAACAAGCGGTTCCAGCCGACGAAGTTCCGCGAGGGCTACGACCAGGACGAGGTGGACGACTTCCTCGACGAGGTCGTCGTCGAGCTCCGGCGTCTCGGCGCGGAGAACGAGGAGCTGCGCCAGCGCCTCACGACCGCGGAGTCGGCTCCCCAGCAGGCCGACGCGGCTCCCGCATCGGCCCCGGCGCCGGCATCGGTCCCCGAGCCGGTCGCGGCTCCGGCGCCTGTCGCAGCCACTCCGGAGCCCGTCGCGGCACCGGTTGCGGCCGCGACGCCCGCCGTCGACCCCGACTCGGACACCGAGGGCACCTCGAACCTCCTCCAGCTCGCACGTCGTCTCCACGAGGAGCACGTGCGTGAGGGTGCGGAGAAGCGTGACTCGCTCATCGCCGAGGGGCACGCCACGGCAGCCCGTCTCGTCTCCGAGGCCGAGGCCCAGCAGCGCCAGATCGTGCAGGAGGCCGAAGCGCAGCAGCGTCAGCGCGTCGGTGTGCTCGAGCAGGAGCGCAACCAGCTCGAGGGCCGGATCGAAGAGCTCCGTACCTTCGAGCGTGACTACCGCTCGCAGCTCAAGAGCTACATCCAGGGTCAGCTGAACGAACTCGACACCTCGGGGTCCGAGCAGCAGACCAGCGGGTTCCAGTCCGCACCGGCGTCGGCGCAGGGCTTCGGCTCCAACTGACGTTGACGAACACCCCACAGTCCGACGAACGCTCCTCCGGGGCGGCCGGACGACCGGCGAAGGTCAGTGCCCGCGCGATCGCGGCACTGGCCTTCGCCGCTGTGTGCGTGTACGCGCTCGACCAGGGCGTCAAGGCGCTCGTCGTCCGGAACCTCACCCTCGGCGAGACCGTGCCGGTCCTCGGTCGCTTCCTCCAGTTGCACTACGTCACCAACCCCGGGGCCGCGTTCTCGTTCGCGACCGGGCAGACGTGGATCTTCTCGATCGTCGCCGCCGTGGTCGTCGTGGTGATCATCGTGCTCGCGCGGCGGATCAGGTCGCTCTGGTGGGCACTGCTCTTCGGCATGCTGCTCGGCGGCGCACTCGGCAACCTGACCGACCGCCTGATCCGCGAGCCGGGTTTCGGGCGCGGCCAGGTCGTCGACTTCATCCACACGCCGTGGATGATGCCCGCGATCTACAACATCGCGGACTCGTTCATCTGCATCAGCATGGCCGTCTTCGTGGTCCTGACGATCCTCGGTGTGAACCTCGACGGGTCCCGCGCGGTGAGCAAGCGGAAGCAGGCCGAGCTGGACGCGGCTGCTGCCGCGGACGCCGGACGGGAGGCCCGGGTCGGGTCCGCCGAGTCGGCCGTCGTCGCGGACGAACCTGCGTCCGGCACCATGTCCGGGACGTCGGCCGACGTCGCGGAGCCGAGCCGTGCCTCCAGGCCGGACCGGCTCGGGCACGACGCCACGTGAGCCCGTCGCAGCCGGGGTCCCACGCATGACCGAGTCCAGGAGTCTGCCTGTCCCGGACGGGCTCGCGGGGGAGCGCGTCGACGCGGCCGTCGCGAAGCTCCTCGGGTTCAGCCGGTCGTTCGCGGCCGACGTGGTCGCCGCCGGCGGGGTCCGCGTCGACGGTGCCGTCGTGGACAAGTCCGACCGACTGCACGCGGACACCTGGCTCGAGGTCGAGTGGGCGCCGAAGGAACCGCCACGCATCGTCCCGGTCGAGGTCCCCGGCATGACCGTCGTGTACGACGACGACGACATCGTCGTCGTCGACAAGCCCGTCGGTGTCGCGGCCCATCCGTCACCCGGGTGGACCGGCCCGACGGTCCCGGGTGGTCTCGCCGCCGCGGGGTTCACCATCGCGACGTCCGGTGCCGCCGAGCGTGCGGGGATCGTGCACCGGCTCGACGCCGGGACGAGCGGGCTCATGGTCGTCGCCAAGTCCGAGCTCGCGTACACGCACCTCAAGCGCGCGTTCAAGGAGCGGACGGTCGAGAAGGTCTACCACGCGCTCGTCCAGGGCCACCCCGACCCGACCTCCGGCACCATCGACGCGCCGATCGGACGACACCCGTCGAGCGACTGGCGGTTCGCGGTCACGGCCGAGGGCAAGCCGAGCGTGACGCACTACGCCACGCTCGAGGCGTTCCGGGCGGCGACCCTGCTCGAGGTGCACCTGGAGACCGGGCGGACGCACCAGATCCGCGTGCACATGGCCGCGACGCGGCACCCCTGCGTGGGCGACACGATGTACGGCGCGGACCCGGGGCTCGCTGCCGAACTCGGGCTCACACGGCAGTGGCTCGACGCCGTCCGACTCGGGTTCGAACACCCTCGGACGGGTGCGTGGGTGGAGTTCCGGGCCGAGTACCCGGACGACCTGCAGCACGCGCTCGACGTCATCCGCGCCGCGTAGCCCGCCGTCCCGCACGTTCGGGGAGTTCCGCGTGTGCCGTCCCGCACGTTCGTGCAGTTCGGTGCCCGAGGGTCCGTTCGGAGTGTCGGAGGCTGCCCGTTAGGCTGACCTGACACCCGGTCGGCACCCGCTCCGTCGTCCGGTCAGCAGCTCGATCAACGGAGGCTCCGTGGCGGATTCCGACTCCTTCGTCCACCTGCACGTGCACAGCGAGTACTCGATGCTCGACGGTGCCGCCAGGATCGGACAGCTCGTCGAGGAGACCGCCGCCCAGGGCATGCCGGCCGTCGCGGTGACGGACCACGGCAACATGTTCGGCGCGTTCGACTTCTGGAAGACCGCGACCGCCGCGGGGGTCAAGCCGATCATCGGGACCGAGGCGTACATCACGCCGGGCACCCACCGGAGCGACAAGACCCGCGTCAAGTGGGGCGACGGCGGCGGGGACGACGTCTCCGGGGCCGGTTCCTACACGCACATGACCCTGCTCGCCGAGACGACGGAGGGCATGCACAACCTCTTCCGGCTGTCGTCCCGCGCGTCGATCGAGGGCTACTACTTCAAGCCCCGGATGGACCGCGAGATCCTGTCCGAGTACAGCAAGGGCCTCATCGCGACGACGGGGTGCCCGTCCGGCGAGGTGCAGACGCGCCTCCGGCTCGGCCAGTACGACGAGGCGATCAAGGCCGCCGCGGACTTCCGAGACATCTTCGGGGCCGAGAACTACTTCTGCGAGATCATGGACCACGGTCTCGGGATCGAGCGTCGGATCATGTCCGACCTCATCCGACTCGCGAAGGACCTCGGGCTCCCGATGGTCGCGACGAACGACCTGCACTACACGCACGCCGGCGACGCCACGAGCCACGCCGCGCTGCTCTGCGTCCAGTCCGGCTCGACCCTGAATGACCCGAACCGCTTCAAGTTCGACGCCGACGAGTTCTACCTGAAGACCCCGCAGCAGATGCGGCACCTCTTCCGCGACCACCCGGACGCCTGCGACAACACCCTGGCGATCGCCGAGCGCTGCGACGTGCAGTTCAACACCGCGGCGAACTACATGCCGCGGTTCCCCGTTCCCGAGGGCGAGAACGAGGAGTCCTGGTTCGTGAAGGAGGTCGAGGCGGGCCTGCACTACCGGTACCCGGCAGGCATCCCGTCCGACGTCCGTGCCCGGGCCGACTACGAGACCGGCATCATCAGCCAGATGGGCTTCCCGGGGTACTTCCTCGTCGTCGCCGACTTCATCAACTGGTCCAAGGACAACGGGATCCGCGTCGGGCCCGGTCGTGGTTCCGGTGCCGGCTCCATGGCCGCGTACGCCATGCGCATCACGGACCTCGATCCGCTCCAGCACGGGCTCATCTTCGAGCGGTTCCTCAACCCGGACCGCGTCTCGATGCCCGACTTCGACGTCGACTTCGACGACCGGCGCCGCGGTGAGGCGATCAAGTACGTCACCGAGAAGTACGGGTCGGAGCGCGTCGCCCAGATCGTCACCTACGGCACCATCAAGGCGAAGCAGGCGCTCAAGGACTCCAGCCGGGTGCTCGGGTTCCCGTTCGGCATGGGCGAGAAGCTCACCAAGGCCATGCCGCCGCCCGTGATGGGCAAGGACATCCCGCTCACCGGGATCTTCGACCGCGACCACCCGCGCTACAAGGAGGCGACGGACGTCCGCGCCGTCGTGGAGTCCGACCCGGAGGCCCGGACGGTCTTCGACACGGCGCTGGGGCTCGAGGGGCTGAAGCGCCAGTGGGGTGTGCACGCCGCCGGCGTCATCATGTCGAGCGACCCGCTCATCGACATCATCCCGATCATGAAGCGGGAGCAGGACGGCCAGATCGTCACGCAGTTCGACTACCCCGCGTCGGAGTCGCTCGGCCTGATCAAGATGGACTTCCTGGGGCTCCGGAACCTCACGATCATCAGCGACGCGATCGAGAACATCAAGACGAACCGCGGCACCGACCTCGACCTCGAGGCCCTCGAGCTCGACGACCCCGACGCGTACGCGCTGCTCGGGCGGGGGGACACCCTCGGCGTGTTCCAGCTCGACGGCGGTCCGATGCGTGGACTGCTCCGTCTCATGCGCCCCGACAACTTCGAGGACATCTCGGCGCTCATCGCCCTGTACCGTCCGGGGCCCATGGGCGCGAACTCGCACACGAACTACGCCCTCCGGAAGAACGGCGAGCAGGACGTCGTGCCGATCCACCCGGAGCTCGAGGAGCCCCTGGCGGACATCCTCGGTGGGACCTACGGCCTGATCATCTACCAGGAGCAGGTCATGGCGATCGCGCAGAAGCTCGCCGGCTTCTCGCTCGGTCAGGCGGACATCCTGCGGCGCGCGATGGGCAAGAAGAAGAAGTCCGAGCTCGACAAGCAGTACGCGGGCTTCCAGCAGGGCATGAAGGACAACGGGTACTCCGACGCGGCGATCAAGACCGTCTGGGACATCCTGCTGCCGTTCTCCGACTACGCGTTCAACAAGGCGCACTCCGCCGCCTACGGCGTGGTGTCCTACTGGACCGCGTACCTCAAGGCGCACTACCCGGCCGAGTACATGGCCGCGCTCCTGACGAGTGTCGGCGACGCCCGCGACAAGCTCGCGCTGTACCTGAACGAGTGCCGCCGGATGGGCATCAGGGTCATGCCACCGGACGTCAACGAGTCGATCGGGTTCTTCGCGGCCGTCGGCGAGGACATCCGCTTCGGCATGGGCGCGATCCGGAACGTCGGATTCAACGTCGTCGACGCGATCGTCGAGGCGCGGACCAGCAAGGGGTCGTTCGAGAGCTTCCACGACTTCCTGCGCAAGATCCCGATCACGGCGACGAACAAGCGGACGGTCGAGTCGCTCATCAAGGCCGGTGCGTTCGACTCCACCGGCGACAGCCGACGTGCACTCGTGGAGATCCACGAGGGTGCCGTCGAGGCCGCGGTGAAGGTGAAGCGGGACGAGGCGCACGGCAACGTCGGGTTCGACTTCGACAGCCTGTTCGACGACGTGCAGGACGAGGCCCCCGTCTCGCAGGTTCCGGAGCGTCCGGAGTGGTCCAAGCGCGACAAGCTCGCGTTCGAGCGCGACATGCTCGGGCTCTACGTGTCCGACCACCCGCTGGCCGGCCTCGAGATCGAGCTCGCGAAGCACGCGTCGACGACGATCACCGACGTCCTCGGCGCCGAGGACTCGATCGAGGGCGAGACCGTCACGGTCGCGGGCCTCCTCACGAGCGTGCAGCACCGGGTGGCCAAGAACTCCGGCAACCCGTACGGCATCGTGCAGATCGAGGACTTCGCCGGCGAGATCGGGGTGATGTTCCTCGGCAAGACGTACCAGGAGTTCGGGCCGAGCCTCGTGCAGGACCAGATCGTGGTGCTCCGCGGCCGGGTGAACGTCCGCGACGACGGCAAGGCACTGCATGCGGTGAGCATGTTCTCGCCGAACGTGGGTGACGTCATGGGCTCCGGCCCGCTGACGCTGTCGCTGCCGGAGCGTCGCGCGACGACCGACACCGTGACGGAGCTCGCGGCGGTCCTCGGGCGGCACCGGGGCGAGACCGAGGTCCGGCTCCGGCTGCTCAAGGACGACTTCGCCCGGACCTTCGAGATCCCGTTCCCGGTGAACCTGACGCCGGACCTGTTCGGCGAGCTGAAGAGCCTGCTCGGGCCGAGCTGCCTCGTCTAGGCGGGAGCCGCCGCCCCGGCGCGCAGCACACGGACTGGAGGCGCGGTGCACGTCCGGCGCGCAGCACCGGATCGGTAGGCTGGCCGCGCCATGATGCAACGAATCGACCTCCGCGACGGCCTCCCCGCCCGCGCCGACCTCCTCCGCCTGATGCCGCGTTCGACGGGCGACGTCGCAAGTGCGACCGCCGCCGCACGCACGCTCGTCGACGACGTCCGCGAGCGGGGCGCGGCCGCACTCCGCGAGCAGGCCGAGCGGTTCGACGGGGGAGCACCGGCGTCGCTCCGCGTGTCGGCCGCCGAGATCGACGCCGCCGTGGAGGGGCTGGCCCCCGACGTCCGTTCGGCGCTCGAGGAGGCGATCCGCCGGGTCCGCATCGCGAGCGCTGCGCAGGTCCCGCCCCCCGCGGTGACGACCCTCGCCGACGGCGCGGAGGTCCACCAGCGCTGGCAGCCGATGCGCCGTGTCGGCCTCTACGTGCCCGGCGGCAAGGCGGTCTACCCGTCGAGCGTGGTGATGAACGTGGTCCCGGCGCAGATCGCCGGCGTGCCCTCGATCGCGCTGGTGTCGCCCCCGCAGCGCGACCACGACAACCGCGTGCACCCGACGATCCTCGGGGCCGCCGGACTCCTCGGGATCACCGAGGTCTACGCGATGGGCGGTGCCGGTGCGGTCGGTGCCCTGGCCCACGGCGTCCAGGACATCGACGGACGTGGCACCGACCTCGAGCCGGTCGACCTGATCACCGGCCCGGGGAACAACTACGTCGCCGCCGCCAAGCGCCTGGTGCGCGGTGTCGTCGGCATCGACGCCGAGGCCGGAGCGACGGAGATCCTGGTGATCGCCGACGAGACCGCCGACCCCGAGTTCGTGGCCGCCGACCTGGTCAGCCAGGCCGAGCACGACGAGCAGGCGGGGAGCGTGCTCGTCACCACCTCGGAAGTCCTCGCGGACGCGGTCGAAGCCGCCATCCCCGGACGGACGGCGTCGCTCCGGACGGCTGCGCGCCTCCAGACCGCACTCGACGGCCCGCAGTCCGCGATCGTCCTCGTCGCGTCCCTCGCCGATGCGGCGACCGTCAGCAACGCGTACGGGCCGGAGCACCTGGAGATCCAGACGGCCGACGACGACGCGGTCCTCGCGGAGATCGATTCGGCCGGGGCCGTGTTCGTCGGACCGTCGACGCCGGTGAGTCTCGGCGACTACCTCGCCGGGTCGAACCACGTCCTGCCGACCGGTGGCCAGGCGCGTTTCGGGTCGGGACTCGCCGCGTCGACGTTCCTCCGGCCCCAGCAGGTCATCCGGTACACCGCGGACGCGCTGGCCGAGGTCGGTCCCCGCATCGTCGCCCTGGCCGAGGAGGAGCAGCTCCCCGCGCACGGTGCCGCCGTGACGGCTCGCCTCGAGCGGCGCTGACCGGCATCACGGTCCCGAGGGGTCCCATCCGAGACGTCTCGCGTGCCGAGGGGTCGCAGATGCGACTCCTCGGGGGCCGGACCCGGCAGGAGGTCCGGCAGCGTGCCAGCCGATAAGCTCGGACCGACATGTTCTGCCCCTTCTGCCGTCATCCGGACTCCCGCGTCGTCGACTCCCGCACGAGCGACGACGGCACATCGATCCGACGGCGTCGTCAGTGCCCGAACTGCGGCCGCCGCTTCTCCACCACCGAGACCGCGAGTCTCAGCGTCGTGAAGCGCAACGGCGTCCTCGAGCCGTTCAGCCGCGACAAGATCATCTCCGGCGTCCGCAAGGCCTGCCAGGGTCGTCCGGTCACCGACGGCGACCTCGCGGTGCTCGCCCAGCGCGTCGAGGAGATCGTCCGCTCGTCCGGGGCGAGTCAGATCGAGGCGAACGACATCGGTCTCGCGATCCTGTCGCCGCTCCGCGACCTCGACGAGGTCGCCTACCTGCGCTACGCCAGCGTCTACCAGGCGTTCGACTCGCTCGAGGACTTCGAGGACGCCATCGGGCAGCTCCGGATCGACCACCACAGCGCCGCCGCAGCGCGTGGGGACGCCGCAGACACCGTCTCGAGCGACGGATGACGAACTTCGCCGAGATCATCATCCGGAACGGCTACCGCGTCGTCTTCCGCACGGTGTTCGCCAACATGGACCCGGAGCGCGCGCACCACCTGGCCTTCGGTGCGATCCGGATGCTCCCGCAGATCCCGCTCCTCCGCGGTGCCGCCGAGCGGTACGGCCGGCCGACGGCAGCCGACGGCGTCACGACGATGGGCATCCACTTCCCGTCGCGGTTCGGCCTCGCAGCCGGGTTCGACAAGGACGCCAAGGCGGTCATCGGACTGGGGCTCCTGGGGTTCGGGCACGTCGAGGTCGGCACGCTCACCGCGAAGCCGCAGCCGGGCAACGACCGGCCGCGCTTGTTCCGGCTCATCCAGGACCGTGCACTCATCAACCGGATGGGCTTCAACAACTCCGGCGCTGCGCGTGCCGCACGACGCCTCGAGCGAGCCCGTCGGTTCCCGGGCCGTCCGGTGATCGGCGTCAACATCGGCAAGAGCCGTGTCGTCGCCGTGGAGGACGCGGTCGAGGACTACCTCGACTCGACGAGGATGCTCGCACCGTTCGCCGACTACCTGGCCGTGAACGTCAGCTCGCCGAACACACCGGGGCTCCGTGGACTCCAGGAGATCGACCAGCTCCGACCGCTCCTGCGCGGCGTCCGGCAGGCCGCCGGCAGGGTGCCCGTGCTCGTGAAGATCGCCCCGGACCTCACCGACGACCAGATCGACGCGATCGCCGGTCTCGCCGTCGAGCTCGAACTGGCCGGTGTCATCGCGACGAACACGACGATCGAGCGCTCCGGGCTGACGACGTCTGCGAGCGAGGTCGAGGCCATGGGTGCCGGCGGGCTGTCCGGTGCGCCGGTGGGGGAGCGGTCCCTCGCCGTGCTCCGCCGCGTCCGCCGCACCGTTCCGACGGCGATGTGCGTCATCGCCGTCGGCGGGGTCACGACCGAAGCCGACGTCGAGGCACGCATCGCGGCCGGTGCGACGCTCGTGCAGGGCTACACGGCGTTCCTCTACGAGGGGCCGACGTGGGCGATGCGGATCAACCGACTCCGCAAGCGTCGCCTCCGCCGGGCGGCGAAGCGCGCCTGAGTCTGCGGCTGCGCGGTGCATGGTCGTGCCGCTGAACACGCGGGTCCAGCGTGAACACGTGGAGCCGCGTGTTCACGCTGGACGTCAGTGTTCCGAACACGGAGCCGTCGCTGACGCGACCAGACGGACTGGAGGCCCGGTGCACGTTGCGTGCACCGGGCCTCCAGTCCGTTCCATCCGTGGGTCAGGCGGGGTACTGCCCGCGCCGGACCTGCGGCTTCGGCAGGCGCAGGAAGCGCATCTGTGCGGCGCGGACCGCGACGTACCAGAGGTTGCCGCGCTGTGGGGCGTCCTCGCCCCACTTCTTCTTGATCCGACGGTTCACCATGAAGCCTGCGACCAGGCAGTCGATGATGAGCACGAGGAAGAACGCCCAGATCACGAGGAGGCTCGCGCTCTGGGTCGCGGTGTTCTGCAGGAAGCTCAGCACGACGACGATGACCATGATCGGGACGAGGATCTCGCCGACGTTCCACCGGGCGTCGATGAAGTCGCGGATGTAGCGGCGCTGCTCACCCTTGTCCTTGACCGGCAGGTACTTCTCCTCGCCGGCGGCCATGCCGACGCGGGCTTTCTCACGCTCGTTCGTCAGGCGTGAGCGCGCGGCCTTCCGGTCCTGCGGGCTGTTCCCGACGAGCGGACGGCGGTTCGCAGCCTCGCGCTCCTTGCGGGTAGGGGTCGGACGGCCCTTGCCGACGGGCACGCCGTTGAGCATGCTCTCGTCGCTCGGGTTCACCGATACGTCTGTCTTGGGTGCTGCCTTCGCCACGGGGTCCTCGATCACTGCTGGGGCTTTTAAGATTACCTGCATGACCGACTCGGCACAGTACGCACCCGCATCCGATCCCGCACTCCTCGACGCCGTCCGCGAACAGGTGACCGGCGGACTGCCGACCACCATCGCCGACCTCTCCGCCCTCGTGCGGCTGCCGTCGGTGTCGTGGTCCGCCTTCGACCCCGCGAACGTGCGGGCGAGTGCCGAGGCCGTCGCCGACCTCGCCCGGGGGACCGGTGTCTTCGACGACGTCCGGATCGTCCGTTCCGCCATCGCCGGCGACGACGGCACGGCGGACAGCTCCGCACCGGACGCCACCCTGGGACAGCCGGCCGTGCTCGCGGTGCGACCGGCCCGGAACGGTCGGCCGACCGTCATGCTCTACGCGCACCACGACGTGCAGCCGCAGGGCGACGATGCGCTGTGGGAGACCCCGCCGTTCGAGCCGACCCTGCGCGGTGAGCGGCTCTACGGGCGCGGTGCCTCGGACGACAAGGCGGGCGTGATGACCCACATCGCCTCGCTCCGGGCCCTGCACGCACTCCGCGGTGACGACCTCGACGTCGGCATCGTGCTCTTCGTCGAGGGCGAGGAGGAGTTCGGCTCCCGCTCGTTCACCACGTTCCTCCGCGAGCAGAAAGAGCACCTCGCCGCCGACGTGATCGTCGTCGCGGACAGTGACAACTGGTCGACCGACGTCCCCGCGATCACCGTCAGCCTCCGCGGCAACGTCACCTTCAAGCTCACCGTCACCACGCTCGAGCACGCGTCGCACAGCGGCATGTACGGCGGCGCGGTCCCGGACGCCATGATGCCCATGGTCCGGCTGCTGTCGTCACTGCACGCCGACGACGGCTCCGTGGCGATCGAGGGGCTCACCTCGTACGACGGCCCGGTGCCGGAGCGCGAGGAGTCGCAGCTCGTCCGCGAGGCCGCGCTCGTCGACGACGTCCGCCCGATCGGCACGGGGCCGCTGCTCGCCCGCATGTGGTCGCAGCCGTCGGTGTCGGTGACCGGCATGGACGTCCCGAGCGTGGCGAACGCGTCGAACACACTCCTGCCGACCGTGTCCGCGAGGGTCTCCATCCGCGTCGCACCCGGACAGTCCGCCACCGAGGCGTACGCCGCCGTCGAGCGGCACATCCGCGCGAACACGCCGTTCGGCGCCAGGGTCGAGATCGAGGAGCCGGACATGGGCGACGGGTTCCTGGTCGACACCAGCGGGTGGGCCATGCAGGAGGTCAGGACCGCGATGGCCGAGGGCTGGGGCGCCGACCCGGTGGAGCAGGGGATCGGCGGGTCCATCCCGTTCGTCTCCGACCTCGTCGCGGAGTTCCCGGAGGCGCAGATCCTCGTGACCGGTGTCGAGGACCCCGACACGCGCGCACACAGCCCGAACGAGTCGCAGCACCTGGGCGTCCTGCACCGGGCGGTCACGGCCGAGACGATCCTGCTGGCACGCCTCGACGCGCGCGGCTGAGCGGCCGGCGGTGTGCGCCGCGGGGGGCGGACACTTGTCCACAGGCGCCAGCGGATTGTCCGTGGGCGTGCCTACAATCGACATGACGCGGTGAACGCCACCGCGCGGAGGGAGACGGCAATGACCGACACCACCACGACCATCGCCGACGCCCCCGCTGCGGCATCGCACGGCGTCCTCCTGTCGGACGCCGCCGCTGCCAAGGTGTCGAGCCTCCTCGAGCAAGAGGGCCGCGACGACCTCCGTCTGCGCCTGGCCGTCCAGCCGGGTGGCTGCTCGGGACTCATCTACCAGCTCTACTTCGACGAGCGACTCCTCGACGGTGACGCCACGGCGGACTTCGGCGGGGTCGAGGTCGTCGTCGACAAGATGAGCGTCCCGTACCTCGACGGCGCATCGATCGACTTCGAAGACACCATCCAGAAGCAGGGCTTCACGATCGACAACCCAAACGCCCAGGGCAGCTGCGCCTGCGGGGACAGCTTCCACTGATCGTCCGCCCTGCCGTTCGACGACACCTGTGGGCTCTCGAAAGGGACCCCAGGTGTGTCGGAGGTGCAAGACGCCTCCTGAGCTGCGAGTAAGCTAGGAGTGCTCCAACCCAACTGTGACGAGCCGTGCTCCGGTCCTTCCGGACCCGGTTCGCCCCGGGTCCGCATGAGTCCTGTGCGGGCCCCAGTCTTTCCGAGAGGTAACAGTGCGTTCGAATCGCCGTATACGTTGGGCGGCCATCCCGGTGGCCGTCGGTCTGGTCATCGCACTGGCAGGTTGCTCGCAGCAGCAGCTCCAGGGTTGGCTCCCGACGACGCCCGGCACGACGAACCACGTCGACCGCGTGATGGGCCTCTGGGTGACCTCCTGGATCGTGCTCCTCGCCGTCGGTCTCATCACGTGGGGCCTGATCATCTGGGCCGCGGTGGTGTACCGCCGCCGCAAGGGCCAGACGGGTCTCCCGGTGCAGATGCGCTACAACATGCCGATCGAGATCTTCTACACGATCGTCCCGCTCATCCTCGTGCTCGGGTTCTTCGCCTTCACGGCCAAGGACCAGTCGGCCATCGAGAAGCCCTTCGCGCAGCCCGACGTCACCGTCCACGTCTACGGCAAGCGCTGGGCGTGGGACTTCAACTACATCGACCAGGCGAACGTCAAGCAGAGCGTCTACTACCAGGGCATCCAGGCCCAGGAAGAAGACAACGGCACGGGTGCGATCAACACCAGTGAGCTCCCGACGCTGTACCTGCCCGTCGGAAAGAAGGTCAAGATCGAGCTGTCGTCGCGTGACGTCGACCACTCGTTCTGGATCGTGGACTTCCTCTACAAGAAGGACATGCTCCCCGGCAAGACGAACTACGAGTACTTCATCCCGGAGAAGGTCGGCACCTACCAGGGCAAGTGCGCGGAACTGTGCGGTGAGTACCACTCGCTCATGCTCTTCCAGGTGAAGGTCGTGTCGCCGGCCAAGTACCAGGACTACCTCGACTCGCTGAAGGACCAGGGCAAGGTCGGGCTGCTCGGCAACGAGTACAGCACGAACACGAACCAGCCGAACAACGTGGCGCCCGCCGACGCCGCCGGTACCGAGAAGTAAGGCTCGCGCTCCATGACCACTTCATTCGTCGGCCAGTCGACCGTCACGTCGACCCCGGACTTCCAGGCGTCGCGGGTCGGACGCAAGGGCAACATCATCGTCCAGTGGATCACCTCCACGGACCACAAGACCATCGGGTACATGTACCTGATCACCTCGTTCCTGTACTTCCTGCTCGCCGGTGTCATGGCGCTCGTCATCCGGGCGCAGCTGTTCGAGCCGGGCCTCAACGTCGTCGCGACGAAGGAGCAGTACAACCAGCTCTTCACGATGCACGGCACGATCATGCTGCTGCTGTTCGCGACGCCGCTGTTCTCGGGGTTCGCGAACGCGATCATGCCGCTCCAGATCGGCGCCCCTGACGTCGCGTTCCCGCGACTGAACGGCTTCGCGTTCTGGCTCTACCTCTTCGGCGGACTGATCGCCGTCGGTGGCTTCCTCACCCCGCAGGGTGCGGCCTCGTTCGGGTGGTTCGCCTACGCGCCACTGTCGGACACGACGTTCACGCCAGGGTTGGGAGGCACCCTCTGGGTGTTCGGGCTCGGGCTGACCGGGTTCTCGACGATCCTCGGCGCGGTGAACTTCATCACCACGATCATCACCATGCGGGCGCCGGGCATGACGATGTTCCGTATGTCGATCTTCACCTGGAACACCCTGATCACGGCGCTGCTCGTGCTCATGGCCTTCCCGGTGCTCGCGGCCGCGCTGTTCGGGCTCGGACTCGACCGGGTGTTCGACGCACAGATCTTCAACCCAGCGAACGGCGGGGCGCTGCTCTGGCAGCACATGTTCTGGTTCTTCGGGCACCCCGAGGTCTACATCATCGCGCTGCCGTTCTTCGGCATCGTCTCCGAGGTCTTCCCGGTGTTCAGCCGCAAGCCGATCTTCGGGTACAAGACCCTCGTCTACGCGACCATCTCGATCGCGGCCCTGTCGATCACGGTCTGGGCGCACCACATGTACGTCACCGGCTCGGTGCTGCTGCCGTGGTTCTCGCTCATGACCATGCTCATCGCGGTCCCGACCGGCGTGAAGATCTTCAACTGGATCGGCACGATGTGGCGCGGTTCGGTGACGTTCGAGACCCCGCTGCTCTGGGCCCTGGGCTTCCTGATCACCTTCACGTTCGGTGGACTCACCGGCGTGATCCTGGCGTCGCCGCCGCTCGACTTCCACGTGTCGGACTCGTACTTCGTCGTCGCGCACTTCCATTACGTCGTCTTCGGCACCGTGGTCTTCGCGATGTTCTCCGGGTTCTACTTCTGGTGGCCGAAGTGGACCGGCAAGATGCTCAACGAGCGACTCGGCAAGATCCACTTCTGGCTGCTGTTCATCGGGTTCCACACGACGTTCCTGATCCAGCACTGGCTCGGCGTCATCGGGATGCCCCGTCGGTACGCGACCTACCTGCCGCAGGACGGCTTCACCTGGATGAACCAGCTGTCGACCGTCGGCTCGATGATCCTCGGCATCTCGTTCCTGCCCTTCATCTACAACGTGTACGTCACTGCGCGGAACGCTCCGAAGGTCGCCGTCAACGACCCGTGGGGCTACGGCCGCTCGCTCGAGTGGGCGACGTCCTGCCCGCCGCCGCGACACAACTTCACGTCGATCCCCCGGATCCGTTCCGAGTCCCCGGCGTTCGACCTGAACCACCCCGAGGCCGGCGTGCCGATCGGTGTCGGTCCCGCGAAGGACGCCCCGGACGCACCCACCTACGACGCCGCGAAGGGCGAGGTCAAGTAGCACATGCGCGCGAACACCAACCTGTTCTGGATCCTCGGCATCTTCTTCTTCGTCGCGGGTGCCGCGTACACGATCTGGAGCCTGATCAACTACGGCAAGTGGGAGCCGGTCGGCACGATGGGCATCGCGCTCGTCGGCGTGATGTCGGTCTTCATCGCGTTCTACCTCGGCCGCGTCACCGCTGCACAGGGCGGCGACCTGCCCGAGGACCGCGGCGACGCGAACATCGAGGACGGCGACGCCGAGCTCGGGCACTTCAGCCCGTGGTCGTGGTGGCCGATCTTCATGGCCGCGGCGGTCTCGATCATCTTCCTCGGTGTCGCAGCCGGGTTCTGGATGTGCGCGATCGGCGCAGCGTTCCTCGCGGTGTCGCTCGTGGGCTGGACCTACGAGTACTACCGCGGCAACTTCGGGCACTGACGCCCTCCGGGTCCAACCACATCGGTCCTGACGCGCGGATCCCTCGGGATCGACGGGCGGCACCACACGGTGCCGCCCGATCGTGTGTCCGGACCGCAGGTCGGACCGGCCAGACCTCCCCGACGGACTCCGTCCGCGGGGTGCCCTTCGGCCCTCCATCCGCTTGGACTGCACTGCCCTCCCGGACCAGCTGGACCCCCACATCACCCGAAAGGAACCACACCCGGTGACAGACAAGCGCACCCTCATCGTCTTCGGAGCGACGGGGGACCTCTCCGCCCGGCTCCTGCTCCCCGGTCTCGGCACCTTCCTGCAGAGCGGGCGTGCCGTCCCGGTCCAGCTCATCGGCACCGGTCGCAGTGCCCGGTCGCACAAGCAGTGGGTCGACACCGTCACGAGCTCCTTCGCCTCGCAGGACGTCAAGGGCCCCGAGGTCGATGCGACCCTCGCCTCCACCGTCTTCATGCAGGGCGACCCGAAGGACCCGAAGCACCTCCAGGAGATGCTCGACGCCGCCGAGGGCGAACCCGTCCTCTACTTCGCCCTGCCCCCGCAGATCGCGTCCGACATCTGCGACGCGCTGCAGCATGTCAAGCTCCCCGAGGGCACGACGCTCGCCTTCGAGAAGCCGTTCGGCACCGACGTCGCGAGTGCCGAGGCGCTCAACGAGACCGTGCTCAAGATCGTCCCCGAGGAGCGCGTGCACCGCACCGACCACTTCCTCGGTCGCACCACCGTCCTGAACATCATCGGCCTCCGCTTCGCGAACCGTCTCTTCGAGCCCATCTGGAACGCGGAGAACATCGAGAAGGTCGACATCTTCTACGACGAGACCCTCGGGCTCGAGAACCGTGCGCAGTACTACGACGAGGCGGGTGCTCTCGTCGACATGATCCAGAGCCACCTGCTCCAGATCCTCGGCCTCGTCACGATGGACGCGCCGTCCGCGATCGATGCCGTGGAGTTCCGGTCGAGCCTCGCACGCGCCCTCCGTTCGACACGGCTGAAGGGCGACGACCCCCTCATCGCGTCGCGTCGTGCCCGCTACACGGCCGGTTCGATCGACGGCAAGGACCTCCCGTCCTACGCCGACGAGGACGGCGTCGTCGAGCAGCGCCAGACCGAGACCCTCGCCGAGATCAGCGTCGAGGTCGACACCGCCCGCTGGGCCGGCGTCCCGTTCACGCTGCGCTCCGGCAAGGCCCTCGGCGCCAGCCGCAAGGAGGTCCTGATCACCTTCAAGCCGGTCACGCGCCTGCCGTCCGGGCTCGCGGGGCGCCCGAAGGCCGACACGCTCCGCATCGTGCTGAACCCGGACGAGATCGAGCTGTCGGTGTCGGCGAACGGCGGTGGCAACCCGTTCGAGATGGGCCAGATCACGCTGAAGTCCTCCTTCAGCGACGGCGAGCTCACCCCGTACGGCGAGGTCCTCAACGGCATCTTCCACGACGACCCGCTGCTGTCGATCCGCGGCGACGTCGCGGAGCGCTGCTGGGAGATCGTCGGGCCGGTCGTCGACGCATGGAAGGCCGGAGAGGTCCCGCTCGAGGACTACCGCGCCGGCTCGCGCGGACCGGCGGACTGGGAGTCCTCCGCAGTCTGACACTCTCCGACCTGTCGGATGACGGACGGGAGGCCCGGTGCCAGCTGGCACCGGGCCTCCCGTCCGTCCATCGTCGCGTCCGGAACGCGACCGGTCAGGCGGTGCCGCCCGCCTTCGTCCCCTCGCCCGTCAGGCTGCGGGTGGACCCGTCGGACTGCGCCACGCGCGTCCGCATGGAGGTCCGTGCGCGGCCTCTGGCGACCTCGATCGCGTCCGCCGCACTCACGAGCGTGAGGTGCGAGAGCGCCTGCGGTGTGTTGCCGATGTGCGCACCGGTGCTGATGTCGATCTCCTCGGAGAGCATCCCGACGTCGTTCGCGTAGCCGACGAGCACGTCCATGAGCCGCTCGGCGTCCTCGAGGCGGCCGGATGCGGCGTACTGCTCGACGAGCCAGAACGAGCAGGCGAGGAACGGGTGTTCCGTCCCGGTGAGGCCGTCGAACCCGGAGGACGTCCGGTAGCGGAGCACGAGGCCGTCCTCCCCGACGCGGAGGTCCTCCTCGATGGCCTGCACCGTCCCGAGCATCCGCGGGTCGTCCGCCTTGCAGAACCCGATCTGCGGCAGGACGAGCAGCGACGCGTCCACCTCGTCGGTGTCGTAGTGCTGGCGGAAGGAGTTCCGCTCGGCGTCGTAGCCGTGTTCCTCGATCTCGGCACGGACCTCGTCGCGGAGCTTCCGCCATCGGGACACCCGGCCCTCGAGGCCGAACTCCTCGACGGCCGCGACACCGCGGTCGAACGCAGCCCAGATCATCGCGCGCGAGTGGGTGAAGTGGCGACGCGGTCCGCGCATCTCCCAGATGCCGTTGTCGGCGTCCTTCCAGTGCTGCTCGACGAAGCCGAGGAGCGCGCGCTGCAGGGCCCAGGAGTCGGCGTTCTCCTCCACGCCGAGCTCACGGGCATCGTGGAGCGCCGCGAGGACCTCGCCGAACACGTCGCCCTGGTACTGCGTGTACGCCCCGTTGCCGACGCGCACGGGCGTGGAGTCGGCGTAGCCGGAGAACTGGTCCAGGGAACGTTCCGGCAGGTACCGCTCGCCGGCGATGCCGTACATGATCTGGATGTCTGCGGGGTCTCCGGCGATCGCCCGGAGGAGCCATCCGCGCCAGGCCTTCGCCTCCTCGCCGTAGCCGTGCGCGATGAGGGCGGCGAGTGTGAGGGACGCGTCGCGGAGCCAGACGTAGCGGTAGTCCCAGTTGCGCTCTCCGCCGAGGCCCTCGGGGAGGCTCGTGGTGGCGGCGGCGACGATGCCGGCCGTGTCGTCGTGGGTCAGGGCACGGAGCATGAGCAGCGACCGCCGTGTCGCGGTCCGGTACGCCTCGCCCGTGACGCAGTTCGATGCCCAGTCCTGCCACCACTTCGTCGTCGTGGCGAGGGTCTGGTCGACGTCCGGCGCGGCGGGCGGCTCACGGTGCGACGGGTACCAGGTCATCGAGAGGTCGACGCTCTCGCCGGCCGCGACCGTGAAGTGGCTCTCGTGCCGGTGGTGCGTCGCGGTGAGTTCGAGGCCACGGACGACCACGGAGTCCGGACCGGCGGTCGCCACGAGCACCGGCTCGTCGTCGTGTCCGACCTGGCGGACCCAGGGGAGTGCGGTCGCGTAGTCGAAGCGGATCCGGATCTCCTGGCGCATCCCGACGCTGCCCGAGATCCCGCGGACCCGACGGACGACGTCGGCGCGTCGATCGCCGACCGGCATGAAGTCGGTGACCTCGACGACCCCGGACCCGGTCGTCCACGTCGTGACGAGCACGAGCGAGTCGTCGGCGTAGGCGCGGGTCGCAGTGGCACCGGCATCGCTCGGGTGCACGATCCAACGGCCGTCCTCGTCGTCGCCGAGCAGCGCCGCGAACGTCGAGGCGCTGTCGAACCGGGGCAGACACAACCAGTCGATGCTGCCGTTCCGGCCGACGAGCGCCGCCGTGTGGCAGTCGCCGATGAGTGCGTAGTCCTCGATGCCCATGGTCATGGGTCAAGACAACCATCGGGAGGGCGGATCTCGCCGCTCCTGACGGGGGTTGGCTGAGGATGCGCGCAGGAGCGGTCAGTCCGTGAGGCCGACCCGCCGCAGCTCGTCCCAGAGCCCCGCGCCGTCCGGGGCGTACACCCAGGGAGCCGGCGACGTCCGGCTGCGTTCCTGCGCCCGGGAGCGGCCACCGGCGAGCACCGCCTCGCTCGTGGAGAGCTGCCGGATCGCCACGCCGGCGACGTTCCGCTCGTGCTGCGCGGCGAACTCGTTGTAGAGCTCCTCGTCGTGCTGGCCGTCGTCGCCGACGAGGAGCCACTGCACGTTCGGGAAGTCTCGGGCAAGCCGCTCGAGGTTCTCCTGCTTGTGCAGACGCCCGCTCCGGAAGATCCGGTCGTGGGTCGCACCCCAGTCCGTGAGCAGCATGGTGCCGGACGGGTACATGTTCCTGGTGAGGAACCGCTCGAGGGTCGGCGCGACGTTCCACGCCCCGGTCGAGAGGTAGACCACGGGCGAGCCCGGGTGCTGCTCGAGGATGCGCTCGTACAGCACGGACATGCCGGGGACGGGGCGACGCGCGTGCTCGGTGTGCACGAAGGAGTTCCAGGCGGCGAGGAACGGGCGCGGCAGGTTGGTGACCATGACGGTGTCGTCGACGTCGGAGAGCAGGCCGAAGCGCGTGTCGGGGTGGACCACGAACACGCGTGCCTCCACCGGCTGCGAGCCGCCGGCGGTGATCGTGATGGTGCGCCAGCCCGGCTCGAGGTCGATCGGCACGATGGCGTCGACCACGCCACCCCGATCCGCCTGCACCGTGCGGGTGACCCCGCCGCCGGAGATCGTGACGTCGACATCGTCCACCGCGACGCTCGTGAAGGTCCGCCATCCGCGGACGCCCTCGTAGCTGACGTCGGACGCGAGCCCGCGGCGCGTCAGGAGCACTCGGCAGAGCACGCGGACCCATCCGGGTGCGCCGTAGCCGGAGTAGGGGATGACGGTGGGGACGAGGCCTCGGGCACGCGCCCGTCGCTCGCGGAACGCCTGGACGGCGTCCTCGATGCGGGCCGCTCGGTGGAGGATCGGCTCGACGAGCGCGGGGTCCGTGGGCTTCCGAGCGGGCATCGCCCCATCATCCCATGGCGGGGCCTCCGGATGGGGAGGGCATCGGGGACACGGCGCGAGTCGCAGCGATATTCCAGGTGCCGTCTGCGAGAGTGAGGCCGTACACACCGAATGCCGACGGGGCCCCCACACCGTCGGATGGTGGTGGGTGTCGGTCGTGCCTCGTCATGGAGCGTCTGTCCGATCGCCGCACCGCCCTCCACTCCGGGCTCCGCTCTGCGAATTCCGCGTCTCATGCGCGAGAAGCGCGTCTCACGCGCGAGAAGGAGAACACGTGCTGGTCACCGACACCTCGAACGCACTTCCGGGTGGATCGTCGCTGCTCCGGAACGAGCCGGTGCAGGCCCGGAGCTCCGCTCGGCTCGCCGGGCTGCTCGACGCGGCCGCTGCCGTCATCGACGAGATCGGCTTCGAACGGCTGACGACCGCCATGGTCGCCGAGCGCGCGGGCGCCTCCATCGGCACCGTCTACCGCTACTTCCCGGACCGCATCGCCGTCGTCGAGGCGCTCGCGGCACGCTGCACGCAGCGTCTCGGTGCCCGGTTCGTCGAGTCGATCGAGGCCAGTGGCGCGACGACGTGGGAGCAGGGTGCCGATGCCCTCGTCGACATGACCATCGAGATGTACCGCACGGAGCCCGGCTTCCGGGCGATCCGCTTCGGCGACGTCGACGACGGCACGGACGCGCCGGACTCCGACCGGATGGCTCTGCTCGGCGGCAGCGTGGCGACGATCTTCCGCGAGCGGTTCGGGTTCCCGGACTCGGCGCGGCTCGCGACCGCATGGGAGGTCCTCGCCGAGGCGGGACATGCCGTGCTCGCCCGGGCGCACCGTCGCCGCGGGGCGACGGACGAGGCCCTGATCACGGAGTACCGCACGATGACCAGGACCTACATGCGAACGGTGCTCGCCGAGGTCTGATCCGGCGGGGGAGTCTCGTCACGGTCGTGTCACGGATCGTCACCGGTCGAACGAGTGTCGGACCTGGCGGGTACGCTCATCCGGAGCCGGGCACCCCTGGCGCACATGGCCTGTGTCGATCCGTGCTCTGCACGAGGAATGAGCCCCTCATGACCACCTCCCCAGCGACCTCCGACCCGACGCCATCCGCGTCCCGACGGACGGCGCCGATCCGATGATCGAGTTCAGTTCCGTTCGCAAGCAGTACCCGGACGGCACCACCGCGGTCGAGCAGTTCGATCTGGTGATCCCGTCCCGCTCGACCACCGTCTTCGTCGGTTCCAGCGGCTGTGGCAAGACCACGCTGCTCCGGATGATCAACCGCATGGTCGACCCGACCTCCGGGACCGTCTCGATCGACGGCGAGGACGTTGCGAAGGTCAGTCCGGTCGGTCTCCGCCGGAGCATCGGCTACGTGATGCAGAACTCCGGCCTGCTCCCGCACCGCAAGGTCGTCGACAACATCGCGACCGTTCCGCTGCTCACCGGTGTCTCGAAGAAGGACGCCAGGGACCGCGCGCTCGAGCTGATGGACACCGTCGGCCTCGACCGCGCCTTCGCCGACCGGTACCCGTCGCAGCTCTCCGGTGGCCAGCAGCAGCGCGTCGGCGTGGCTCGTGGGCTCGCCGTCGACCCGAACATCCTCCTCATGGACGAGCCGTTCGGCGCGGTGGACCCGCTCGTCCGCGCGGACCTGCAGGACGAGCTGATCCGGCTGCAGCGCGAACTCGGCAAGACGGTCGTGTTCGTCACCCACGACATCGACGAGGCCTTCCGTCTCGGTGACCAGGTCGTCATCCTGCAGAAGGGCGGCGCGATCGCCCAGCAGGGCACGCCCTCCGAGATCCTCGCCGAGCCCGCGAACGACTTCGTCGCGAACTTCATCGGGGCCGGCCGCGGGCGCCGCGCGCTGCGCATCGAGCAGACGCCGACGGGCCCGATCGTCATCGACGGCGACGGGCGTGCCGCGGGCGTGCTGACCGGGCCCGTGCCCACCGGGTTCCCGACGCGATCCACCGACGAGGCTGCGGCGCCAGGCGCCGCGGGTGCTCCGGCGCAGGGTGGGGGACCGTCGTGAGCTGGGTGCTGTCGAACTTCGACACGATCTGGTCCGCGCTGCTGGCACACCTGGCGATCGCCCTCCCCGCGATCGTCCTGGCGTTCGTGCTGTCGATCCCGGTCGGGTGGCTCGTGGCACGGCTCCGCGGCTCGACGTCGGAGAACACCACCGCGAAGAACGTCTCCCACGGCACGGGTGGCGCCCTCGTGGCGGTCGCGAGCCTGCTCTACGCCATCCCGTCGCTGCCGCTGCTCATCGTCATCCCCGGCGTGATCGGCACCGACCTGCAGAGCCCGGTGAACATCGTCGTGGGCATGACGCTGTACGGCATGGCGCTCATGGTCCGGTCGACGGCCGACGCGCTGAGCTCGGTCGACAGGGGCACGGTCGCGGCGGCGGTGGCCATGGGCTACTCGCCGGTGCAGCGGTTCTTCCGCGTCGAGCTGCCGCTGTCCGGCCCCGTGCTCCTCGCCGGTCTCCGCGTCGTCGCCGTCTCGACGATCTCGCTGACCACGGTGGGCGCAGTGCTCGGGGTCGAGAACCTCGGGTCGCTCTTCACCGACGGCATCGCCCGTGACATCCCGGCGGAGATCATCTCCGGCATCGTCGCGGTGCTCGTGATCGTGTTCGTGCTCGACGGCCTGCTCGTCCTCCTCGGCCGGGTCGTGCTGCCGTGGTCGGTGTCGCCCTCGGCCGGGGCGGAACGTCGGGCGCGTCGGGCGCTCCAGACCACGGAGGCGACCTCGTGATCATCCAGGAAGCCTTCGCGTGGCTGTTCGACCCCGCGAACTACCCGGGCTCGAACGGCATCCCGACACGCCTGTGGGAGCACGTGTGGATCACGCTGCTCGCGGTCGCGATCGCGACCGTCGTGGCCATCCCGATCGGGTTCGCCATCGGACACACCGGTCGGGTCCGGTCCTTCACCATCTCGCTGTCCGGCGGTGTGCGTGCCCTGCCGACGCTCGGTGTGCTGACCCTCGTCGGCCTCGTGTTCGGCATCGGCCTGACCGCGCCCCTCGTCGCCCTCGTGATCCTCGCGATCCCGTCGGTGCTCGCCGGCGCCTACGCGGGCGTCGAGTCGGTCGACCGCGGCGCGGTGGACGCCGCCCGGGCGATGGGCATGACCGAGTGGCAGATCCTCTGGAAGGTCGAGGTCCCGCTCGGGCTCCCGCTCCTCATCGGCGGCATCCGTGCGGCCGTGCTCCAGGTCGTCGCCACCGCGACGCTCGCCGCCTACGTCGGTGCCGGCGGACTCGGCGGCTACCTCTTCGCAGGCATCAACCTGCAGGACTACGGCCAGATGCTCGGTTCCTCGCTCATCGTCATCATCCTCGCCATCGTGTTCGAGATCGTCTTCGCGGTCCTCGAGCGTTCGGTGGTCCCAGCCGGTGTCTCCGGCCGCACCAGTCGGCGACGCCAGGACGCAGCAGAACGCGTCCGCACCCCCCTCCCGGAAGGAAACCCCTCGTGATCACAGCAACCAAGCTCAAGGTCGGGATCGCCGCAGCGCTCGCCGTCGGCGTCGCAGCCGCCCTGACCGGCTGCTCCTCGTCCGACCCGACGTCGAGTGGCGGCGGCTCGTCCGACTCGAAGACCATCGTCATCGGGTCGCAGCAGTACTACTCGAACGAGATCATCGCCGAGCTCTACGCGCAGGTGCTCGAGAAGGACGGCTTCACGGTCGACCGGAACTACAACATCGGGCAGCGTGACGTGTACCTCCCGCAGATGAAGAAGGGCAAGGTCGACGTCCTGCCCGAGTACAGCGGCAACCTGCTGCAGTACTACGACAAGAACTCGACGGCGAAGACGGCCTCCGAGATCGCATCCGGCCTGAAGACGGCGCTCCCGAGCGGCATCCGGGCGCTGCCGGCGGCATCCGCCACCGACCAGGACAGCTACACCGTCACGAAGCAGTTCTCCGAGGACAACGACGTGACGAGCCTCGCCGACCTGAAGAACGTCTCGAAGACCCTGACCGTCGGCGGCAACGCGGAGTTCGCCAAGCGTCCGTACGGGCCCGAGGGCCTGAAGTCGGTCTATGGCGCCACGGTGGAGTCCACGACGATCCAGGACTCCGGCGGACCGCTGACGGTCAAGGCGCTCAAGGACGGCACGATCCAGCTCGCCGACATCTACAGCGCCGACCCGAGCATCAAGGCCAACGGGTTCGTCACGCTGAAGGACCCGGAGAACCTGATCCTGCCGCAGAACGTCACGCCCATCGTGTCGAAGAAGGTCGACTCGAAGGCCGCCGCCGACATCAACAAGGTCGACAAGGTCCTGACGACCGACGCGCTCATCCAGCTCAACACGGAGAGCACCGTCGACAAGGACAAGGCATCCACCATCGCCAAGAAGTTCCTCACCGACAAGGGACTCCTGTAGTCGCCTGACGGCGTTCCGTCCGGACGGGAGGCACGGTGCCAGCTGGCACCGTGCCTCCCGTCCGTCGTTGCCGCGCGTCCGGCGCGTCCGGCGCGTCCGGCGCGTCCGGCGCGTCGCGACGTGTTCTGAACACGGCCGTCCACCCGGAACACCCCTGTCCGCGTGTTCCCGCCGGACGCCCGTGTTCTGAACACCACGCGTTCTGAACACGTGGTGCGGGACGGGGGCGTGCGCGACGCACGGAACCGACCCGCGGCCGCGTCCTTATATCCTTGGTGACCGGGCCTGGTGCCAGTCAGCCGGTCCGCCCTCCAGATCGATTGAGAGTTCCGTGAGCACCGAGCAGCCGTCCGAGCAGCCCGTCGAGGACCCGCACGCCTACGACTTCCGACGCATCCAGGACAAGTGGCAGGGCGTCTGGGAACAGCTCGGGCTCTTCACGATCGATCCGGACGACCGTCGTCCGCGCAAGTACATCCTCGAGATGTTCCCCTACCCGTCCGGCGACCTGCACATGGGGCACGCCGAGAACTGGGCGCTCGGGGACTTCGTCGCGCGGTACTGGCGGCAGCAGGGCTTCAACGTGCTGCACCCGATCGGCTGGGACTCCTTCGGTCTGCCGGCGGAGAACGCCGCCATCAAGCGCGGCGTGGACCCCGCGGAGTGGACCTACGCGAACATCGAGCAGCAGAAGGCGTCGTTCAAGCGGTACGCCCCGTCGTTCGACTGGACTCGCGAGATCCACACCTCGGACCCCGAGTACTACAAGTGGAACCAGTGGCTGTTCCTCAAGATGTACGAGAAGGGCCTCGCCTACCGCAAGGACAGCTGGGTCAACTGGGACCCGGTGGACCAGACCGTCCTCGCGAACGAGCAGGTCCTGCCGGACGGCACGTCCGACCGCTCGGGCGCCGTGGTCGTCAAGAAGAAGCTGACGCAGTGGTACTTCGGCATCACGAAGTACGCCGACCGGCTGCTCGACGACCTCAACCAACTCGAGGGCCGCTGGCCGTCCAAGGTCCTCGCGATGCAGCGCAACTGGATCGGCCGGTCCGTCGGAGCGGACGTCGACTTCGTGATCGAGGGTCGTGACGAGCCCGTCACGGTCTTCACCACGCGCCCGGACACCATCCACGGTGTCACGTTCCTCGTGGTGGCGCCGGACTCGGACCTCGCCGCCGAGCTGGTCGCCACGGCCGACGCCCCGGTGCGCGATGCGTTCGACGCGTACCTGACCGCCACCCAGAAGACGAGCGAGATCGACCGCCAGAACGCGGACCGCCCGAAGACCGGTGTGCCCCTCGGGCGCGTTGCGATCCATCCGCTCACGGGTGAGCGCCTGCCGATCTGGAGCGCGGACTACGTGCTCGCGGACTACGGGCACGGCGCGGTCATGGCCGTCCCCGCACACGACCAGCGCGACCTCGACTTCGCGCGGCAGTTCGACCTGCCGATCAAGGTCGTCGTGGACACCAACGCGGCCGTCACGGGTGCGATCCCGGTCATCCCGGAGGGCGCGACGATCGAGGACTTCGACCTGCCGCCACTCGACCCGGCGGCCACCGGCGTCGCGCTGACCGGCACCGGTCGGATGATCAACTCCGGGTCGCTCGACGGCATGAGCAAGCAGCACGCGATCACGTCCGCGATCACCGCGCTGACCTCGGCCGGCACCGGTCGTGCCGCCAAGACCTACCGGCTCCGCGACTGGCTGATCTCCCGTCAGCGGTTCTGGGGCACGCCCATCCCGATCATCCACGGCGCGGACGGCACCGAGTACCCGGTGCCCGAGGACCAGCTCCCCGTCCGGCTGCCGTCGACCGAGGGCCTCGACCTGAAGCCGCGGGGCACGTCGCCGCTCGGTGGTGCGACGGACTGGGTGAACGTCCCGAACCCGGTCGACGGCACCCCCGCGCTCCGTGACACGGACACCATGGACACCTTCGTGGACTCGTCCTGGTACCCGCTGCGCTTCCTGAGCCCGAACGACGACACCCAGGCGTTCGACCCGGCCGAGGCGCGCAAGTGGGCGCCGGTCGACCAGTACATCGGTGGTGTCGAGCACGCGATCCTGCACCTGCTCTACGCGCGCTTCGTGACGAAGGTGCTCTTCGACCTCGGGTACGTCGACTTCACCGAGCCCTTCAACGCCCTGCTCAACCAGGGCATGGTGCTCTCGGGCGGCTCGAAGATGTCCAAGAGCAAGGGTGGCGTGAGCCTCGGTGACGAGCTCGACGCGCACGGTGTCGATGCGATCCGCCTGGTGATGGGCTTCGCCGGTCCGCCGGAGGACGACATCAACTGGGAGGACGTCTCGCCCGCCGCGTCGGCGCGCTTCCTGGCGCGTGCGTACCGCCTCGCCGTCGATGTCTCCTCGACGCCGGATGCGGTCTGGGCCGACGGCGACCGTGCGCTCCGTCAGGTCACGCACCGGTTCCTCGCCGACGCGCCCGGGCTCATGGAGTCGTTCAAGTTCAACGTCGTCATCGCCAGGCTCATGGACCTCGTGAACGTCACCCGCAAGGCGATCGACACCGGTGCCGGACCCGCTGACCCCGCCGTCCGCGAGGCGACGGAGACCGTCGCTCTCGGCCTCAGCGTGTTCGCGCCCTACACGGGCGAGGAGATGTGGGAACGCCTCGGCTACGACGCGTCCGTCGCCACGTACGGGTGGCGGAAGGCCGACCCGACGCTCCTCGTGCAGGAGTCCGTCACGGCGGTGGTGCAGGTGAACGGCAAGGTCCGAGACTCCTTCGACGTCCCTCCGACGATCGAGGCCGACGCACTCGAGGAGCTCGCCCGCGGATCGAAGTCCGTGCAGCGGTTCATCGGGGAGCGTGAGATCGTCAAGGTCATCGTGCGCGCCCCGCGGCTCGTGAACATCGCGATCAAGGGGTAGTCGCCCCTCCCCAGCCGGCCCCGGGTCGCCGTCCTCCACAGGACGGTCGCCCCGGGGCCGCGCTCGTGTCCGGGCCTCCTACCGTCGGGTGATGGACGACGACCTCGACGACCTCGACGACACGGACCAGCGGCCGACGGCGCTCCGCTCGGTGCTCAGCGCGCGTGCGGTGTTCATCGCCGCCGGGGTGATCGCGCTCGTCGCGCTCGGCGTCGTGCTGTTCGGTGCGCAGTCGGATCGTGGTGCGGCCGTGTCGACCGTCACGGGTGCACCGACGGTCCCGGTGGATGGGGACTCCGACGTCGGGCCGTCGGCGGACGCGTCGCCCGGAACCCGGACTGGAGGCCCGCCCGCCCCCGCCACGCCGGTCCCGGTGGTCGTCGACGTCGCCGGGGCGGTCGGCGCCGCGGGTGTCTACTCGCTGGCGGCCGGCGATCGGGTGCAGGACGCGCTCGAGGCTGCGGGCGGTGCCGGGGCGGACGCCGACCTCGCGCGGCTGAACCTGGCTCGGGTGCTCGTGGACGGCGAGCGGCTCTACGTGCCACGGGTGGGCGAGGTCGATCTCCCGCAGGTGCTCGGGCCTGCGACGGGCGCGGCTGTGGGCGGCGCTGCCTCGGGTGCCGGGAGCGGTGGGGCCGTCGGTCCGGGTGCCGGTGGGGCGGCGGGAGTGCCTGTCGACCTCAACACCGCGGACCAGACGACGCTCGAGACACTGCCCGGGATCGGTCCGGCGCTCGCCATGCGGATCCTCGCCTGGCGGGAGGAACACGGGCGGTTCCAGAGCCCGGACGACCTGCTCGAGGTCTCCGGGATCGGTGAGACCCGGTTCGCCGACATCGAGCCGCTGGTCCGGGTGTGACCGTGCCGGCGGGTGCGGGTGCGGGTGCGGGTTCGCGACTCGGTTCGGACGCGGGCTCCGGTGAGGGCTCTGCCGCGGGCTCCGAGGCGGGTGTCGGCGCAGCACCGGGAGGTGTTGCGGGGTCGGAGCGGCCGTGGGGCGTCGCACAGGAGCTCCGCCGTGCCGGGGCGGACGACCTGCGGCTGGTCGTACCGGTGGCCGTGGCGTGGGCGGGTGCCGCGGTCCTCGTCGGTGTCCCCGCGGCGGCCTGGGTCGCCATGGTCGTCGCCGGAGCGGTGGCGGCAGCACTGCTCGTCACGATGGCTCGACGTCCGGGCCGGTCGATGCCGGGCCGGTCCATGCCGGGGCGAGGCGACCGGGGGGCCGACGGCGGGCTCGGCGGGCTCGGCGGGCGTGGCGGGCGGGGTGGGCTCGGCAGGCGTGGCGGGCTTGGCAGGCGTGGCGGGCTCGGCAGGCGTGGCGGGCTCGTCGGGCGTGGCGGGCGTGGCGGGCTCGTCGGGCGTGGCGGGCGTGGCGGGCGTGGCGGGCTCGGCGGGCTGCTCGGGCTCGGTGCGCTGTCCGCCGCGGCGGTGGCCCTCGTCGCGGTCGCGGTCGCGGTCGGCAGTGCCGCCCGTGCTCCGGCACCGCTGACGGCGCTCTCCGGACACGAGCGGGTCACGGCGACGATCGACGTCGATCGCGATGTCGATGCCGCGGCGCGGTCGTACGCTGCGCATCTCGAGCGCATCCGGGTGTCGGATGGCAGCGCGGTGGAGGTCACGGGTCTCCGGGTGCCGATCCGGGTCGTGCCCGACGTGCACGGACCACCGCTCACGGCAGACCGGCGCAGGCCCGTGAGCGGCTCGTCGAGTGGTCCCGGGAGCGGCTCGTCGAGCGAGCGGGGGAGCGGTTGGCGGGATGGCGTGCGGTCGGACCTCGCTGCCGGGGCGTCGGTGGTCGTCGTGGGACAGCTGCAGCAGGAGCCGGCCGGGGGAACCGCCGCGTTCGTCCTGTTCGCCCGGGGAGAGGCCTCGGTCATCGCGGAGCCCTCTGGGTGGCCGGCCATGACGCGCGCCGCACGGAGGGACTTCGCGACCGCCACGGCGGGGTTGCCGTCGCCCGGGGCCGGCCTCCTCCGTGGTCTCGCCATCGGAGACCGATCGGGGATCGACGAGGTCACGACGACCGCCATGGAGACGACGTCGTTGACCCACCTGACGGCGGTGTCGGGATCGAACTGCGCGGTGCTCGTCGCGCTGGTGCTCTTCGGCGGGCGTGTGCTCCGGGTGCCGAGGACGCTGCGGACCGTCGTCGCGGCCATGGTGCTACTCGGGTTCGTCGGGCTCGTCGGCGCCGACCCGAGCATCGTCCGCGCGACGATCATGGCGACGGTCGTCCTGGCGGTGCACCTCGTCGGACGACCCGCTCGGGGTGCCCCGCTCGTGGCGCTCGCGGCCATCGCGATGATGGTCGCCGACCCCTGGTTCTCGCGCTCCTTCGCCTTCGTGCTGTCCGTGCTCGCGACCGCCGGGATCCTCGTCCTGGTCCCACCGATGAGCCGGATCATCGCCGGCTGGTCAGTCCTCGGACACCGGATCCCCACCGCGCTCGCCACCATCGTGTCGGTGCCGATCGCCGCGCAGGTGGCGTGCTGGCCGGTCACGGTGGCGCTCTCGCCCGCCATCCCGACCTACGCCGTCCCGGCGAACCTGCTCGCCGAGGTGCTGGCACCGATCGGCACCGTGCTCGGCCTCGTCGCGTGCGTCATCGCGCCGGTCTGGCCCGCGGGTGCCGCGGTCGTCGCCGCCGCCGCCTGGGTCCCCGCCGCCGGCATCGCCTGGCTCGCGCGTGGGTTCGCAGCGCTGCCCCTGGCGAGTGTCCCGTGGCCGGATGGTGTCCTCGGCGTCCTGGTCGCCGTCCTCATGTGCCTCGGGATCGTCGTCGTGGTGCTGTTGCGCCACAGTGCCGTCCGAGCCATCGCGGCGGCGGCGTCGGCCGTGATCGCGGTGGTCGGGGTGGCCGCGGTCGTCGTCCCGGTGACGGTCGTCCGGGCGAGCCTGCCGTCGGACTGGGGGATCGTGGCGTGCGACGTCGGACAGGGCGATGCGGTGCTCGTGCGGAACGTCGGTGCGGTGGCGCTCGTCGACACGGGCGACGACGAGGACCTCATCGTCGCGTGTCTCGACCTGGTCGGCATCGATCGGATCGACCTGCTCGTCGCGTCGCACTTCGACCGCGACCACATCGGTGCGGTCGGTGCCGTCGCCCGGATGGTCGACACGGCGCTCGTCGGGCCGGAGGGACGCCCGGAGGATGCTCGGGTCGTCGAGACCCTGCGCGCCGGTGGCGCCGTCGTCCGGCGGGGGTCGGTCGGTACCTCGGGCACACTCGGAGCGCTCGACTGGCGGGTGCTCTGGCCGGAGTCGACCACGGCCCGAGGGGGGAACGACGCGAGTGTGGTGCTCGCGGTCTCGCCGTCCGCCGAGTGCGGAGGGTGCCTGTCGAGCGTGTTCCTCGGTGACCTCGGGGCGACCGCCCAGCGGCGGCTCCTCCGAGCAGTGGGCGGCGAGGGAGTGACGGGCAGCAGAGGAGCGGTCGACCGGGGCGCGGGGGTCGGCGGTGCGGGTGACCTGGACGAAGCAGGTGTGGCAGGAGACGACGGCGGGTTCGGCGCGGTCGACGTCGTGAAGGTCGCGCACCACGGCTCGGCAGACCAGGATCCCGATCTCTACCGTCGGGTCGCGGCGCGGACCGGGATCGTGAGCGTCGGTGCGGACAACACCTACGGCCATCCCACTGCCTCGGCGCTCGAGATGCTCCGCGAGGTCGGGACGGAGGTGCTCCGGACCGATCGCTCCGGCACCGTGGCGCTGGCGGGAGGGCCGGGGGGAGCGATCTCCGTCTGGCGCGAACGGCCGGACCACGGCGACGACGGTTCTGCGTCCGTGGTCGCCCGTACACTCGTTCCCGGGGGCGGCGCGGCACGGACCGCCGCCGACCCCGGCACGGAGAGCGGCGCAGCACGGAGCACCGCAGGCCCCGGCACGGAGAGGAACAGATGGCGGTCAAGAAGACCCCGCGAGCGGCGGCGAAGATCGATCAGGTGCCGTGGTCCGGCATCCGACCGGCACCGGTCGTCCTGGTGACCGGGCCGGAGACGTTCCTCGCGGAACGCGCCACGGGTGCTCTCCGCGACCTGCTCGTCGCCGAGGACCCCGCGCTCGAGGTCCACGACATCGAGGCCGACCAGTACTCGCCCGGCATGCTCGCGACGCTGGCGAGTCCCTCGCTCTTCGGTGAACCCCGTCTGCTCCGCGTCACGAACGTCGAGAAGTGCACGGACGCGTTCATCACCGAGAGCATCTCGTACCTCCAGGCCCCGGCTGACGACGTCACCTACGTGCTCCGGCACGGGGGCGGTGTCCGGGGGAAGAAACTCCTCGACACCATCCGGAGCGGTGTCGGGGGTGGCATCGAGGTGCTCTGCGACGAGCTCAAGAAGGACACCGACCGGATCGACTTCGTGCAGGCGGAGTTCCGCGCGGCGCGTCGGAAGATCGCTCCATCGGCCGTGAGAACCCTGGTGTCCGCGTTCGCCGAGGACCTCGCCGAGCTCGCCGCAGCATGTCGGCAGCTCCTGGCGGACGACGACCAGGAGATCACCGACAAGACGGTCGACCGGTACTACGGCGGGCGGGTCGAGACGAACGCGTTCAAGGTCGCGGACATCGCGCTCGCCGGGCGGTCGGCGCCGGCGATCGTGCAGCTGCGGCATGCGCTCGCGACCGGGGAGGCACCCGTCCCGATCGTCGCGGCGTTCGCGAGCAAGATCCGGACCATGGCGAAGGTGAGCTCATTCCGCGGATCGCAGGGTCAGGCGGCATCGCAGCTCGGCATGGCGCCGTGGCAGGTGCAGCGGGCCCAACGGGACGTCCAGGGCTGGAGCGAGGCCGGGCTCGCGAACGCGATCACGAGCATCGCCGCGGCGGACACGGCCGTGAAGGGCGGGTCCCGCGACGCGCACTACGCCCTCGAGGTGATGGTCCGGGTGATCGCACGACGTGGCGAGGACCGCTGACGCACGCTCCGCTGTCGCGAGGACTGCTGACGCGATCTCCGCTGACGCAAGGCCCGCTGACGCGAGCTCCGCTGTCGCGAGGACTGCTGACGCGAGCTCCGGGCTGGACCACCGGTCGGCCGGTGCCGGTCTCGTGGGGGTGGGGCGTGCCTCCAGTCCGGTGGCGCGGCGTGCCGTCGTCGGGCGGGTCCCGCGCGATCGTGGTGTTCTGAACACGCGTGTCCGAGCGGAACACGCGGAGCCGGGTGTTCCGGTTGGACAGCGGTGTTCTGAACACGCACGGGTCCGGGCGGCGCCGCCGCGACACGCGCGGCGTCGACAGACGCAGAACGCCCCCGGTACCGAGGTACCGGGGGCGTTCGAGCTCAGACTGACGAGCTCAGACCGACGAGCTCAGAGCGATGCGACCTTCTTGGCGATCGACGACTTGCGGTTCGCGGCCTGGTTGCGGTGGATGACACCCTTGCTCACGGCCTTGTCGAGCTTCTTGGACGCGGTGGCGACGGCGGCGAGGGCCTTGTCCTTGTCACCGGCGGCGATCGCAGTGTTCGCGGTGCGGATCCAGGTCTTGAGCTCGGACTTGTAGGCCTTGTTGCGCTCCTGGGCCTTGAGGTTGGTCTTGATGCGCTTCATCTGCGACTTGATGTTCGCCATGCGATGTTCCTTCTTCTGTGTAACGGACACGAGGTGTCTCGGACGGGTGAACGCGATCACGTGGATTAGAGGGTCCGATCGCGGATCGCGTTCCACCTTGTGGGAGATGGAACACGCAAGCCAGCCAGCAACGTTACCAGGATCGGACGTCGCTCTCAACGCAGGAACACGCTCGAACACGGTGGAACGCGCACGAACGCACACGAACACACGAACACGCAGCAACGCGCAGCACCACGCCACGACAGGCCGGACCAGTGGGGACCCACGCCACCGACGGCGGACACCCGGGGGATAGCGTTGTGACATGCCCTCGCTCGCGCCCAGGATCGAGACCGTCCCCCCGTCCGGGATCCGCCGGATCTTCGAGCAGGCCGCCCTGCTCGACGACGTGACCATGCTCGTCGTCGGTGAGCCAGACGTCCCCGTCGCGCCGCACATCGGCGAGGCCGCCCGCCGCGCGTGGACCGAGGACCGCACGGGCTACACGCCGAACGGCGGCATCGCCCCGCTCCGGGTCGCCATCAGGGACAAGCTCGCGCGGGAGAACCGCATCGACGCCGACCTCGAGCAGATCTGGGTCACGATCGGCGCCACGCAGGCGCTGTTCCAGGCGATGACGCTCGTCCTGACACCCGGCGACGAGGTCCTCGTCCCCGATCCCGGGTACACGACCTTCACGATGAACGCCCACATCCTCGGGGCGGTCCCGGTGCCCTACCACCTGTCGCCGGCGCACGGGTTCGAGCCCGACCTCGACGCACTCGAGGCCAGCGTGACCGACCGCACACGCGCGATCATCGTGAACTCGCCGTCGAACCCGCTCGGTTCGGTCTTCGGCGAGGGCACGCTCCGCCGGCTCCTCGACCTCGCGGAGCGGCACGACCTCTGGGTGATCAGCGACGAGGTCTACGAGTACTTCACCCACGGTGTCCGCCACACCAGCCTCGCGGCGCTCGACGAGGACGACCGGGTGTTCTCGGTGTTCTCGCTGAGCAAGACCTACGCCATGACCGGCGTCCGCGTCGGGTACCTGGTGACGCCGACGGGCATGGGGGCGACGATGCGCACGATGCAGGAGGCGACGATCAGCTGTGTCGCCGAACCCGACCAGTTCGCGGCCCTCGCGGCGATCGTCGGCGATCACTCGACGGTGCGGGACGCCAGGGAGCACTACCGGTCGAACCTCGGCGTCGCGCGCGAGGTCCTCGACGCTGCGGGGATCCGGTACCTCGACCCCCGTGGCGCCTTCTACCTCTGGATCGACGTCGCTCACGCGACCGACGGGGACGTCGCGGCGTGGGCGGAGCGGTTCCTCGTCGAGCGCCGGGTCGCCGTCGCGCCGGGGAGCGCCTTCGGCCGCACCGGTGAGGGGTGGATCCGCATCTGCCTCGCCGCCGACCCCGAGGACGTCCGGCGAGGACTCGAGGCGCTCCCGCGGCCGGCGGACCGACCGACCGCGGTGACCGCCTGACGGACGCTCGCCGCCTGACGGACGCTCGCCGTCTGACGGACGGTCGGCCGTCGTCTCGGAGACGCTCCACATGACGGACTGGAGGGACGGTGCCAGGCCGCACCGCGCCTCCCGTCCGTCTCGTCCCGGTTCTCCACAGGAGACGTCCGCGCTGCGCGCGTCCGCGCATCGGCATGGGAGAATCGACGGACCGTCCGATCAGGTTCCCTGAGTCGGGTCAGTACCCAGCAACCGAGGAACCGTGAGCCCACTCGCATCCAAGCCGCTCGAGCCGGCGTCGACCGACGCTGCCGCGATCCGCAACTTCTGCATCATCGCGCACATCGACCACGGCAAGTCGACCCTGGCCGACCGCATGCTCCAGATCACGGGTGTGGTGGAGGCGCGTGCCATGCGTGCGCAGTACCTCGACCGGATGGACATCGAGCGCGAGCGCGGCATCACGATCAAGTCGCAGGCGGTCCGGATGCCGTGGGAGCTCGACGGCGAGACGTTCGCGCTCAACATGATCGACACGCCGGGGCACGTCGACTTCTCGTACGAGGTGTCGCGTTCCCTGGCCGCGTGCGAGGGCGCGATCCTGCTCGTCGACGCAGCCCAGGGCATCGAGGCGCAGACGCTCGCGAACCTGTACCTGGCACTCGAGAACGACCTCGAGATCATCCCGGTGCTCAACAAGATCGACCTGCCCGCCGCCGAGCCCGACAAGTACGCTGCCGAACTCGCCCAGCTCATCGGCGGGTCGCCGGACGACGTCCTCCGCGTCAGCGGCAAGACCGGTGTCGGCGTGCAGGAGCTCCTCGACCGCGTCGTCCGGACGATCCCGGCGCCGACCGGCGACCTGGAGGCCCCGCCCCGCGCGATGATCTTCGACTCGGTCTACGACAGCTACCGCGGTGTCGTCACGTACGTCCGGATGATCGACGGCCGCATCTCGCCTCGCGAGAAGGTCCAGATGATGTCGACCAGGTCGACGCACGAGATCCTCGAGATCGGCGTGTCGAGCCCGGAGCCGACCCCGTCGAACGGGCTCGCGGTGGGCGAGGTCGGGTACCTGATCACCGGCGTCAAGGACGTCCGCCAGTCCAAGGTCGGCGACACCGTGACGAGCGCGCAGAAGCCCGCCACGCAGGCGCTCGCCGGCTACACGGACCCCAAGCCGATGGTCTACTCGGGCCTCTACCCGATCGACGGCAGCGACTACCCGGACCTCAGGGAAGCCCTCGACAAGCTCAAGCTGTCCGACGCCGCGCTGGTCTACGAGCCCGAGACGTCCGTGGCGCTCGGCTTCGGCTTCCGCTGCGGCTTCCTCGGGCTGCTGCACCTCGAGATCATCACCGAGCGGCTCTCCCGCGAGTTCGACCTCGACCTCATCACGACGGCGCCGAGCGTCGTCTACGAGGTCACGACCGAGGACAAGCAGTCGGTGGAGGTCACGAACCCGTCGGAGTTCCCCGGGGGCAAGATCATGAGCGTCAAGGAGCCCGTGGTCCGCGCCGCGATCCTCGCCCCGAAGGACTACGTCGGCTCGATCATGGAGCTCTGCCAGCAGCGCCGGGGCTCCCTGCTCGGCATGGAGTACCTCGGCGAGGACCGCGTCGAGCTCCGCTACTCGATGCCCCTCGGCGAGATCGTGTTCGACTTCTTCGACCAGCTGAAGAGCAAGACCCAGGGGTACGCATCGCTCGACTACGAGCCGATGGGTGACCAGGAGGCCGACCTCGTCAAGGTCGACATCCTGCTGCAGGGCGACCAGGTCGACGCGTTCAGCGCGATCGTGCACCGCGACAAGGCGTACGCGTACGGGGTGCTCATGACCGGGCGGCTCCGCGAGCTCATCCCGCGGCAGCAGTTCGAGGTCCCGATCCAGGCGGCCATCGGTGCGCGCATCATCGCCCGTGAGTCGATCCGCGCGATGCGCAAGGACGTCCTCGCGAAGTGCTACGGCGGCGACATCACCCGGAAGCGCAAGCTCCTCGAGAAGCAGAAGGAGGGCAAGAAGCGCATGAAGACGATCGGTCGGGTCGAGGTGCCGCAGGAGGCCTTCATCGCCGCGCTCTCCGGGGACACCGAGAACAAGGACGCCAAGAAGAAGTAGTGCGCGATCCGCTGGCGATGACCTACGCGCCGGTCGGTGGCTCGCTCGCCGCCGACCTGCTCGCGTCGCCGCCGCCCGGGTACCGCTCGCGCGAGAGCCGCGCGGTGATCGGGCACGGCACGCAGGGCTTCACGGCGGCCGCCGACGCGACGCTCCGGTGGGCGATCCAGGAGCGGGTCGGGATCGTCGTGGTGCCCGACCACGACCAGAGCGCTGAGCCCCGCCGCCGTGGACATCGGCCGTACGAGCACGATCCGCTCCGCGAGGGCGACCTCGCGATGCTGCACATCCGGGCCTACGGCACGACGACGGTCGCACCGATCCGAGTCGTGACGGTGCTCGACGAGCCGGCCCGGCGGGGGTTCTCCTACGGGACGCTGCCCGGGCACCCGGAGTCGGGCGAGGTCTCGTTCATCGTCGAGCTCCGGAGCGACGATGCCGTCGAGCTGGTGATCCGGTCGTTCTCGCGGCCGGCGAACCTGCTCTGGCGTGCGCTCTGGCCGTTCGTGCAGCGGAAGTCGCTCCGGACCACCGAGGAGTACCTGCGGGTGCTCGCGCCGGATCGCGGTCAGGAACGCTGACGAGCGGCTGACGCCCGCACCGCGGCGGCGAACACGGCCGGGAGGCACGCCCCGGCGATCGCCGCCAGTCCGGTCCGCCAGGTCCCGAGTCGGAAGGCCACGTCGGGATCGACGGCGTGCGTCGAGAGCACCGCGAGCGCGACGGCCGCGAGGCTGATCACCACCGCCGTACCGCCGACGAGCATCGCGAACGGCCGCCCCCACGGTCCGACCGCGATCACGACGAGGGTGGTCGCGAGGAGCAGCACCCCGATGCCGGCCGCACCCGACGCCCAGTTCGCGAGGCCGACGTCGTCCAGGTCCGGTCGATCGGCGAGGGCGCGCGACCCGGACCCCGTGGCGGAACGGGCGACGAGGCGGAGTCCGAACAGGACGTGGTGCCCGAAGAGCGAACCGTGTTCGATCGCGGCGACGAACCGCAGCACGACGGCGACGAACATGGCGGCCGCGGTGCTCCCGAGCAGGACGAGGTCGAGGGTACGGAGCCGCACGGGAGCTGCAGCACCGTCCGTGGTCATGCGATCGACAGTACGTCGCACCAGAAGCGTCCGCGTGCCCCACTACTGGGCGGCCATCCGGGGTCCCCAGTTCGAGGGGCGAGATGCCGTGCGGTGCGCGATGCGGCCCCGGTTCCGCCCCGTGAACGCGGGTAGAGCGGTCGGTGTACCCGCGGAGTGGGGGACTCAACGGGGTACAGCTGTGCATACTCTCGGCTTCGAGCTGCTGATCCGGCTCGCACCAGCGTCGCGGTGATCCCCGGGGGAACCACGACGTCCGCGCCCGCGGAACCCGACCCCGGACGTCAGCGAAGGTACCGTTCCCATGTCGAAGCACGCCGTCTCACCACTCCGCGTTGGGCGCCTCCGGTTCACCCCGATCGCGATCGCGACCGGCCTCGCGGCGGCGCTCGCGCTCTCGCTCTCGCTCACGGGCACGATGTCCGCGTTCACGGCGAGCATCAGGAACGACACGAACACGCTTTCCACCGGCACCATCACCATGCAGGAGACCTCGGGCTCGACCACGTGCAACAGCAACGACGGGACGAGCGCCTCCGTCGCGACGAACACGTTCACCTGTTCGACGATCAACAAGTTCGGCGGGACGACCGGTGTGGTCCCGAACCAGACGATCACGACGAACCTGTCGTTCAAGAACAGCGGTTCGGCGAAGGCCAGCACGTTCACGCTCCTCGGCGGGACCTGCGCGCAGGGCACCGTGAGCAGCGCGAACGGCGGCGCCACGGACCTGTGCAGCAAGCTCAACGTCAGCCTCACCGCGAACGGCACGGCCGTGACCGGGCTGACGACCCTCGCAGCCCTCGCCGGCACGACCGTCACGATCCCCGGCGGTGCCGCGGCGAACACGACGGTCCCGCTCGTGCTCACCGTGACCCTCGACTCGAGTGCCGCGAACACCTACCAGGGTCTGACCGCGTCGATGCCCCTGACCTGGACGTTCTCCAGCTGAGATGACACCTCGACGATGAGCGGGAGCCACGCAGCGGTCACCGGACCGGCCACCACGGCCGGTACCGGTCGTCCGCGCGCGCTCGGTGGCTCCCGTTCGTCGAGCGGCACTCCAGCTCGGGAGCAGTGGTCGGCGGCCGTGGAGTCGGCGCCGACCCGCGTGCACCGACGGCCGCTCCTGCCGCTCGTGGTGTTCCTCGTGGTGGTCCTCGCGGTCCTCCTCGCCGCGCTCGCAGGGGCGGCGTCGTCCGGCGCGCGGTGGTTCGACGTGCAGACGCCCTCGATGGGCACCGCGGCGCCGGTCGGGAGCCTCGTCGTCACCCGCCCCGTCGCGATCGAGCGGCTGCGAGTCGGGGACGTGGTGAGCTTCACACCGCCGACCGAGCGCGGCGAGACCTACACGCACCGGGTCGTCGAGCACCCGACGCCCGACACCGTGCGGACACGCGGTGACATCAACGGTGCCGAGGACCCCTGGACCCTGCACCAGTCGGACGTCGTCGGCCGAGCCGCCCTGATCATGCCCGGGGTCGGGTGGGTGTTCCGTGCGCTGCCGCTCCTCGTGATCGGCGCACTCGCCGTGTGGGCCGGCTCGTCGCTGCTCCGTCGGCCGGACCACCGGTCCGCGGCGCGCGTGCTCGGTGTCTCGCTGGTCGTCGCGGTCACGGGCGCGGTCATCCGGCCGTTCGTGGCGGCGACGCTCGTCGAGACGACCACGAACACCGACCGTCCCGTCGCGGTCGTGGTGTCGACGGGCCTCCTGCCCACGACCGTGTCGGTCGAGGGCGGCCCCTCGGTGCACCTGCACGCCGGCGAGGTCGGTCGACTCCCGCTCGCGCCGTCCGGGGGGAGCGCGCACCACCTGATGGTCGGGATCGACCTCGACCCGATCGGCTGGGCCGTCTGTCTCGCCGTCGCCGCCCTGCCACTGCTCTGGTGCCTCGTCGTCGGGCTGCCCCGGCCCCACCCGCTCGGCGACACGGCGCGCACCGATGACGCGATCGGCGGGACGGCATGAGCCGCCGGCGGTCCGCTCACCGGACACCGCGCCGGACCGGGGGCGTGCTCCTCGGGCTGTTCGCGCGACCGACGACGGCACTGACGGCCGTGGTCGTCGCGGTCCTCGTGGTGCTCGGGCTGACGGTCCCGGCGACCGAGGGTGCCTTCGTGGCCAAGGTCGCGAACTCGCAGAACACGATGTCGACCGCCACGAGCTTCAACCCCGGCACACTGCCCTACCGCTCGAACTTCGCCGGGAGCGATGCCGGCTGGACGACCTACGGCGGTTCGTGGCAGACCAGCACCGTCAGCGGCTTCGGCATGTACGCCGACTCTGCGGGCGGCAACGGCGGCAACAAGTCGATCACCGGATCGACGGGCTGGACCGACTACACCGTGCAGACCGACGTCAAGATCGACGCCGGGTCGCAGGCGGGCCTCGTCTTCCGCGTCACGAACCCGAGCATCGGCACGGACGCGTTCACCGGGTACTACGCGGCGGTCAACACCGCGAACGAGCTGTTCCTCGGCAAGATGGACGGTTCTGGCGGCTACACCCAGCTGCAGAGCACGCCGATCGCGAGCAGCATCGCCCTGAACACCTGGTACCACATCGTCGTCCAGGCGGTCGGCTGCACGTTCACGGTGTCCCAGACGACCACCGGGGCGAACACCTGGACGGCGTTCACCTACACGGACACCGGCTGCACCCAGACCGCGGGTGCGATCGGTGTCCGCGACCAGGGGTCGAAGGCGTCCTGGCGGTTCCTGACCGCGACCGCGGGGGGCACGACCTCGACGAGTGTCTCCCCGTTGAACGTCGCCATCCGCGGTGGGTCCTTCCCGAACGCGACCGCGTACGGCGGGACCTACACCTTCGACCAGCAGGCCGAGACGATCTCGAACACCGCCGGCGGGAGCGGTGACAAGTACGTCGAGAACACCTCGTGGGGTGACATGACCCTGACCGGGGACGCTCGGTTCGACGGGACGCTCGACAACCGGGACATCGGGTTCATCGTCCGGGTGTCGAACCCCACTCGCGGCACCGACTCGCTGACCGCGTTCTACGTGGGCCTCGGCAAGACCGGCCTCATCCTCGGGGCGCAGAACAACGGCTACTCGGGCAGGGGCCCGACACCACTCGGCCGGACCGTCACCCAGGGGGAGTGGTGGCACCTGACGGTCGAGGTCGTCGGGTGCAAGGTCACCGCGACGGCCTCCCCGTCCCTCGGCGGCCCGGCGGTGCAGAACTCCTTCGACTACGGCGCCGGATGTCCGCAGTCGGCGGGGTCGATCGGCATCCGGACCCTCGGTGCGACGGCCAGCTGGCGGAACATCGCCGTCACCCCGCGCTGAGCCCGACCCAGCACGCGAGGCTCACGGCCGAGCAACCCTGCACGGCGAGCCCTCGGAACCGCGCGCGGCCCGGACCCGCCCGCGTCGACACCGCCGCGCAGCCCATCAGCCCGCGATCGGTACGATGTCAGGCATGAGCACCCGCGGCACCCACCGGCCGACCGACCTGAGCTACGGCGCCGTCGGTGCGACCCAGGCCCCCGACCTGATGACGTTCCCGCCGGAGGGCTTCGTCCCGACGGAGGACCGCACGCGCATCGGCCACGGTGACCAGCGCTTCGAGACGGCATGGATCCAGACGCTGACGTGGCAGATCCAGGAGCGCAGCGGGATCAGCGTGCACGTGGACAGCGTGCCGCCGGAGGACGAGGTCGGGTACACCCCGGTCTCCTTCGACGACGAGGGCAAGCCGGTCTCCGCCGCGTCGGTCGGCACCGAGACGACCGCCCGGTTCGCCCCGGACGGCACCCCGCTCCTCCGAGCAGGCACCGTCGCGACGCTCACGATGCACGCGTACGGGCGCACCGTCCAGGCGCCGGTGCGCGTCGTCGCCGTGTACGACGAGCCGGACCGCAAGGGCTTCGCCTACGGCACGCTCGACGGGCACCCGGTCTCCGGCGAGGAGTCCTTCGTCGTCGAGCGCACCACGGACGGCTCGGTGTGGCTGCAGATCCGCCAGTTCTCCCAGCCCGCCAGCCGGAAGTGGGCGCTCGCCGCACCGCTCCTGAAGCGGGAGCAGCGTCGCATGGCCGAGGCGTACCTCCAGGCCTTGGTCGGCACCGAGGTCCAGCCGGGCCCGGCCGACGGACCGGACCGCCTCACCGGCCCGGCCGACTGACGGACCCACGCGTCCCGCGCGTCCCGCGTGGCATCAGGGTGTTCTGAACACCCCCGTCCATCGTGAACACCCGGGAACGCGTGTTCCGGCTGGACGACGGTGTTCAGGACGGCCGGGGGACCGCGCGCCCGCACACCGCCGTCAGGCGAGCGGCGGCAGCGCGGCGATCGCGTCGAGGATGAGATCCGCGTCCACCACGCAGTCCCGCGCCACCGTGACCGCTCCGGTCGCCCGGAGCGCCTCGACGTCGAAGACCCCGGTCGCGACCGCGAGGAACGGGATGCCGACGGCGTCGGCCGCCTCGCCGTCGCGCGGGGTGTCCCCGACGATGACGGCTCGCCGGCCGCTGAGCGCCGATGCCGCCCGGCGCGTGATGTCCGATCGCGCAACGTCCTGCTCGCCGAAGTAGGAGTGCTCCCAGTCGAACGCCCGGACGTCGAGCCCCGCGCCGCGCAGCTTCACCTCGGCGCGGAACGCGGAGTTGCCCGTCAGGAGCCCCGAGTGCCAGCCCCGCTCGGCCATCCGCGCGACGAGGGCGACGACCCCGGCAGCGGCCGTCCGGTGGTCCCCGGCGCGACTCCGCTCGGCGGACAGGTCCTGCAGATGCCCGCTCACGGTGCCGCGGAGACCGCCGTCGAGGCCGTGTGCCTCGAGGTGGTCCGCGATGATCCCGGCGTCTGTCCGCCCGTGCTGGTGCCCGACGAGCTGCTCCAGGTCGTGCCCAACGGTCCGCTCGAGCGCCAGGTGGTAGAGGTTGCCCGGCGAGGAGGCGTTGTACACGAGCGTGCCGTCGATGTCCCAGAGCACGACGGTCTCCACTGGGTTCGTCATACGGACCATCATGGCGGACCGGCCTCGCCTCGCGCGATGGGACAATGGAGCCCATGCCCAGCGCCCTGCCGATCGCCGACCCGGCCCCCGCCGACGGACTCATCGATCCCGCCGGAGGGCCCGACGAACAGCCCCTCGGGGTCGATGCCGTTCCCTTCGGGGTCTACGTCCACGTACCGTTCTGCCGGGTCCGCTGCGGGTACTGCGACTTCAACACCTACACCGCGTCCGAACTCCGCGGAGTCCGTCGGGACGACTACGCCGGGCACGCCCTCCGCGAGATCGCCTTCGCGCGCGAGGTCCTCGAGCGCTCCGGCGTGGCACCGCGTCCGGTGTCGACCGTGTTCTTCGGCGGCGGCACCCCGACGATGCTCCCCGCCGACGACCTCGTGTCGATCCTCCGCGCGATCGACGACACCTGGGGGATCCTCCCGGGTGCCGAGGTGACGACGGAGGCGAACCCCGACTCCGTCGACGCCGAGAGCCTCGCGACCCTGCACCGCGGCGGGTTCAACCGGGTGAGCTTCGGCATGCAGTCCGCCGTGCCGAGCGTCCTCGCGACCCTCGACCGGACGCACGACCCCGACCGTGTCCCGCTCGTGGTCGACGCCGCGCGCCGCGAGGGGCTCGACGTCAGCCTCGACCTCATCTACTCCACGCCGGGGGAGACCCTCGACGACTGGCGCACCTCCCTCGACGCGGCGATCGCCTGCGAGCCCGACCACGTGTCCGCGTACTCGCTCATCGTCGAGGAGGGCACCGCGATGGGTCGGTCCGTCGCCAAGGGACTGCTGCCGGCACCCGACGACGACGTCGCGGCGGACATGTACGAGGAGGCCGACGCCCGCCTCGGGGCGGCGGGCTACGGCTGGTACGAGGTCTCGAACTGGGCGCGCGGTGATGAGCACGCGAGCCGACACAACCTGTCCTACTGGAAGGGCCACGACTGGTGGGGCGTCGGGCCCGGTGCGCACTCGAGCGTCGCCGGCACCCGCTGGTGGAACGTCAAGCACCCCGCCGCGTACGCCGACCGGGTGCTCGGCGACGTGTCACCCGCGGCCGGGCGCGAGGTCCTCGACACCGAGACGCGGTACGTCGAGCGGGTGCTCCTCGCCGCCCGGGTGCGTGGCGAGCTCCGGACCGACGAGCTCCGACCGGAGGCCCGTGGCCGGGTCGCCGGGCTCATCGCACGCGGGCTCGTCGACGGGCGCGCTGCGCTCGCCGGTCGCATCGACCTGACGCTCACCGGCCGCCTGCTGGCGGACGCCGTGGTGCGGGAGCTGCTCGACTGACGGACCGCAGGACTGTCGGACTGGAGGGACGGGTCGGCCTGGCACCGTCCCTCCAGTCCGGCGCTGCGGAGTCCGCACAACGCACCGTTGGCCGCTTCTCGCAGGGAAATTTCCCTGCGAGAAGCGGCCAACCTGGTGTTTCGCGGGAGGGGGCTACTGCTTGATGAACTCGATCGACAGCGGGTAGCGGTAGAACTCGCCCGCGTTCGCCTTGACGGCCGCGATGATGCCGAAGACCACGGACACGACCCAGACCGCGAGCCCGATGAGCACACCGATCCCGAGCCACGACGTGATGACGCCGACGAAGTACGCGATGGCCATCGTGATGTGGAAGTTGAGCGCGACGCGGGTGTGCTCGCGGACGAACGGACCGCGGTCGCGCAGCACGAGGTACGCGATGAGCGGCCCGATGAAGGTGAAGAGGATCCCGCTGATGTGCGTCAGCGTCGACCAGAGGCGCTGGTCCTCCGGCCGGAGCGGCTGCGGTGGCGCGTAGCCGTAGCCCTGCTGGAAGCCCTGCGCGTACCCCGGCTGCTGCTCGTAGGACGGCGGACCGTACCCCTGGCTCGGCGGCTGCTGGTAGCTCTGTCCGTAGCCCTGGCCCTGCGGCTGGCCGTACCCGGGTGCCTGCTGGCCCTGCGGCTGGCCGTACCCGGGTGCCTGCTGGCCCTGCCCGTGCTGGCCGTACCCGTCGTCGGGCTGGTCGGGCTGTCCGTTGTCGTTCGGCGGTGTCGCGGTCATGCCGAGAGCGTATCGGGCGGCACTCGGCCGCCGCATCCGCCGGGCGTAGGATGAGCACTCGGCATCGACGAGTGCCAGCAGGAGTGCCAGCACGGCGGAGCCAGGACGGGGAGGGACATGGTCAACGACCGGAGTCTCGAGGTCCTCAAGGCGATCGTCCGTGACTACGTCGACTCCCGCGAACCCGTCGGGTCGAAGTCCATCGTCGAGCGCCACGCGTTCGGCGTCTCGGCGGCGACGATCCGGAACGACATGGCCCTCCTCGAGGAGGAGCAGCTCATCGTCGCCCCGCACACCTCCTCCGGACGGGTGCCGACGGACAAGGGCTACCGCGTCTTCGTGAACCACCTGGCCGAGGCTCGCCCGCTCTCGAGCGCCCAGCGGCACGCCATCGAGACCTTCCTCCGGCCCTCGAACGACCTCGACGAGACCCTCGGCCGCACCGTCCGACTGCTCAGCCAGCTCACGAACCAGGTCGCCCTGGTGCAGTACCCGTCGATGATCCGCGCGCGCATCAGGCACATCGAGCTCGTCCGCCTGAGCGACACGCGGCTCATGACGGTGCTGATCACCGACACCGCCCGGGTCGAGCAGCGCATCCTCGAGACCGACGTCGGCATCGGCGACGAGGCGCTCGCCGAACTCCGGGGCGTGGTGAACGCCGCCGCCGGTGGCCTCCTGCTGCAGGACGTCCGGGCAGTGCTCCTCGGCATCCCGGAGCGCGTCCACCCGGAACTGCAGGCGCTCGCGGGGCTCGTCGTCGCGGCGCTCGTCGAACAGATCGGCGCGAACCGGCAGGACCGGCTCGTGATGGCGGGCGCTGCGAACCTCGCGAAGAGCGAGGACGACTTCGCCGGCGGGCTCTTCCCGGTGCTCGAGGCGATCGAGGAGCAGGTGACACTGCTCCGGCTGTTCGGCGAGATGCAGCTCGACGCCGTCGCGGTGGCGGCGAGCATCGGGCGCGAGAACAGCGCGTACCTCGGTGGCGCTGCGGGACTCGACGCGACGAGCGTCGTCGCCGGTGGCTACACGGCCGCCGGGGGCGAGGTGGCTCGCCTCGGCGTGCTCGGACCGACGAGGATGGACTACGGCTCGAACATCGCCGCCGTCCGCGCCGTCGCCAGGTACCTCTCCGGGCTCCTGGGTGAGAATTGACACCCGGCCCGACCGCCGGCCCCTGAACCCGCTGCTCCGGCAGCACCCCGCTGCTCCGGCAGCACCCCCGCTGCTCCTGCAGCACTCCCGCTGCTCCGGCAGCGTCCCTTGACCAGAACCATCCCGACCGACTGAGGTGCTGTGGCAGACCACTACGACGTTCTCGGCGTCACCCGTGACGCGTCCGAGGCCGACATCAAGAAGGCGTACCGACGCCTCGCGCGCGAACTCCACCCGGACGTGAACTCCGCGCCGGAGGCGGCCGAGCGGTTCAAGGACGTCACGCACGCGTACGACGTCCTGAGCGACCCCTCCCAGCGTCGGCGCTACGACATGGGCCCGCAGGGCGAGAGCCCGTTCGGTGGCGGGGCCGCCGCTGGCGGGTTCGGCGACATCTTCGACGCGTTCTTCGGCGGCGGCGGTGGTGGCCGCGGCTCCGGACCGCGCTCGCGGGCCGAGCGTGGTCAGGACGCCCTGCTCCGTGTGGAGGTCGACCTCGACGAGGTCGTCTTCGGTGCGCGCAAGGATCTCGAGGTCGACACGGCCGTGCTCTGCGAGACCTGTGACGGCTCGTGCTGCGCGCCGGGCACCGGGCCGCGGACCTGCGACATCTGCGGTGGCTCCGGTCACATCCAGCGCACCGTCCGTTCGCTCCTCGGCAACGTGGTGACGAGCGCACCCTGCGGTACCTGCCGCGGGTACGGCACCGTCATCCCGAACCCCTGCCCGACGTGCCAGGGACAGGGCCGCGTCCGCGCACGCCGCAACATCGAGGTCGACATCCCCGCCGGCGTCGACACCGGGCTCCGGCTGCAGATGCCGGGCCAGGGCGAGGTCGGCCAGGCCGGCGGACCCGCGGGCGACCTGTACCTCGAGATGAAGGTGCGGCACCACGACGTCTACAGCCGCGACGGCGACGACCTCCTCGCGACGCTCGAGGTCCAGATGACCGACGCGATCCTCGGCACCACCACGAAGATCGACGGACTCGACGGCAGCGTCGAGCTCGAGATCCGCGCCGGTGTGCAGAGCGCTGACGTGCTGACGATCAAGGACCGCGGCATCACGAAGCTCCGCGGCAGTGGCCGCGGGGACCTGAAGATCGGCATCCAGGTCGTCACGCCCACCAAGCTGTCCCACCGGGAGCGTGAGCTCATCGAGTCGCTCGCCAAGGCACGCAAGGGACCGCAGCCCCAGCTCGCACGGTTCCAACAGGGCCTGTTCGGCAAGCTCCGCGACCGCTTCTTCACCTTCTAGACCGGCGGAGCGCGCGGCAGATGGCATCGCAGTACCTCGTCGACTCCCTCGAGGACGTCTCGATCGGCTCGGTCGTCGTGCTCGACGGTCCGGAGGGTCGACATGCCGTGACCGTCACGCGGGTGCGCGCCGGGGAGACCCTGCGCATCGCGGACGGTCGCGGCACGGTCGTCACCGGGACGGTGGCGTCGCTCGGCAAGGACACGTTGACCCTGACGGTGTCCTCCGTGGACGTCGAGCCACGACCGCTGCCGGCGCTGGTGCTCGTGCAGGCCCTCGCCAAGGGCGGCCGCGACGAGATGGCGGTGCAGGCTGCGACCGAGATCGGCGCGGACGCGATCGTGCCGTGGTCGGCGTCGCGGAGCGTCTCCCGGTGGGATGGTCCGAAGATCGAGAAGGGTCGGGCCCGCTGGACGGCGATCGTGCACGAGGCGGCCAAGCAGTCGCTGCGGGCCCGCGTCCCCGAGACGGGTCCGCTCGCCACGACCGCGTCGCTCGCGCTGGCCGCCGGTGGCGCCGCAGCCGCCGGACTGGAGGAACGCACCACCCTGGTCCTGCTCGACCCGACCGCGGACCAGCGGCTGAGCACCTGGGACCCGCCGACGGACGCCGCAGCAATCGCCCTGGTCGTCGGTCCCGAGGGCGGGATCAGCGAGGCCGAGCTCGAGCGGTTGGAGTCCGCCGGGGCGGTGCGTGCCCGGCTGGGTGCGTCCGTCCTCCGCACGTCGACCGCCGGCCCGGCCGCACTGGCGATCCTGCAGGCGCGACTCGGTCGCTGGTAGCCGCGCTGTCCCTCCAGTCCGTTTCCCGGAGCACGCGCGGTCGGTGCCGTGCCGTGTGCGGTGCCGTGCCGTGCCGTGTGCGGTGGTCCGGACACCGGTTCGGGACATCGGACCGGGCTCGTTCGTGGGGCTGTTGTCCCGAACCGGTGTGCGAGGCGAGGTGCGGCGGGAAAGCGAGGCGAGGTGCGGTGTGCGGTGCGGCGCGGCTGGAGTCGGCAGGGTTGCGGCCCGACACCGGTTCGGGACAGGCGACCGTGCTCGTTCGTGGAGCTGGTGTCCCGAAACGGTCGGGTGGCGGCGGCGGCGATCAGGAACGCCGGACACCCGCGCGCAGCAGGATCTGCGCGAGTCGTTCCGGATGCTCGAGTGCGTCCCAGGTCCAGCGCGCGACCCCTCGGACCTTCGCGTGTCTGCGCAGGCCGTCCTCGCGGCGCTTCTCGTTCGTCAGCACGCGGGCGCCGTCCATGCCTCCGCGCGTGTACTTGACGTGCCCGTCGAACTCGCCGATCACGCCGAACTCCGGCCACCAGAAGTCCACCCGGCCGAGGAACCTGTCGTCGAGGCGGAACTCGACCTGCGTGCGCGGGGGCGGGAAGCCGAGCTCATCGATGACGACGCGACTGTAGGACTCTCCCGGGGAGTCCGCGTCCGGGTCCGCGAACGCCAGCGCGTCGCGAGCGCGACGGCTCCCGCGGACGGGTGTGAGGAGGTCGAGCGTCCGGACCGCATCCGCCTCCCGCACGAAGGCGTGCCCGATCGCGAAGTCGGCGACGGCGACGGCGTCCCGACGCTCGGACGTCATCAGCACGTCGCGGAGGGTGCGCAGGGGCGCGGTGACCCGTACACCATCGATCTCGATGACGTCGGCTGCGTCGAGTGCTGCGACGTGCCACCGCACGAGGGCGCCCGTGCGGGAGGTCGCCCGCTGGGGATCGGTCGCCTGGACGAGGCGTGGGTACGGACCGATCCGTGGCCACCCGAGCATCGCGGCTGCGGACTGGTGCGACACGGTCGCCCTGAAGTCCGGCCTCGTCGCCGCCGCGTGCACGAGCAGGAGGTGACGTTCGACGGGGCGGGCGCGGGACCAGATCGCGGCGTCGACGTACACACCGCGTGCGACGCGTTCCAGTGTGCCGCGGGCTGCTTCGCGGCTCAGCTGCCGGGCGCGCGAGTCCGTGGGTTGGACTGCGCGGCGGAGGAGCAGTCCCTCGACTGTCGAGGCGATGACGACCATGCTGCGATGCTGGCGGTGCCGGCGACCTCTCCGTGAGCCCGGAGGTCTGCCTGTGGACGGCTTCCTGGCTGTGGAGGACGGGGTGCTGGTGCGGCGACCCGCGCGAAGAGACCGGTTCGGGACATCGGGCGGCGGTCGTTCGTCGGTCGTCTGTCCCGAACCGGTGGACGGGGTGGGAGGAGTGTGCTGCGGGTTCCGGGCGGGAATGGGAGCGTGTCACCGCCGCGTTCTACGATGGACCCATGAGCACTGCCGAACCGAGCGTCTTCTCGCGGATCGTCGCGCGCGAGATCCCCGCGACGATCGTCGCCGAGACCGAACGCCTCATCGCCATCGAGGACATCGCGCCGAAGGCACCGGTGCACGTGCTCGTGATCCCGAAGACCGAGGCGTACGCGAACGTCGTCGAGCTGGCGGCGGGGGACCCCGGTCTCCTCGCCGAGCTGGTCGCCATGGCCGAGGGGATCGCCGCCGACCGTGCCGACGGCCAGTTCCGCCTCGTGTTCAACACCGGCGAGTCCGCCGGCCAGACCGTGTTCCACGTCCACGCCCACGTCCTCGCGGGCGACCTCCAGGAAGGCACCCTTGCCGCGTAGCACCACTGGGTCATCCCAGCACCCCGACGAGCAGCCAGCCACCGCGCCGGAGTCGACGTCGGAGCTCTCCGTCGACGGCATCGCGATGGTGCAGCTGCTCGGCCCGCAGGACCGGCTCCTCAAGACCGTCGAACGCCAGTACCCCGACGTGCGGGTGCTCGTCCGCGGCAACCGTGTGACGCTCACCGGTGCCGAGCGGGACGTCGCCCGTGCGCGAGCACTCGTCGACGAGCTCGTCACGATGGTCCGCCGCGGTCAGGAACTCGGCCAGGCGGACGTCTCGACCTCGGCGCGGGTCCTCGACGACGACCGTCGGCCCACCGATCTCTTCGGTACCCCGATCGTGTCGAGCCGCGGCAAGTCCGTCCGACCCAAGACGGACGGGCAGCGTGCCTACGTCGACGCGATCGACGAGAACACGATCACGTTCGGCATCGGCCCCGCCGGGACCGGCAAGACCTACCTCGCGATGGCGAAGGCCGTGCAGGCGCTCCAGCGTCGCGAGGTCGTCCGGATCATCCTGACACGGCCGGCGGTCGAGGCGGGCGAGAAGCTCGGGTTCCTGCCCGGCACCCTCACCGACAAGATCGACCCGTACCTGCGGCCGCTCTACGACGCGCTCAACGAGATGATGGACCCGGAGATCGTCCCGAAGCTCCTGGCGGCCGGCACGGTCGAGGTCGCCCCGCTCGCGTACATGCGCGGCCGGACGCTCAACGACTCGTTCGTCGTCCTCGACGAGGCGCAGAACACCACGCCGGAGCAGATGAAGATGTTCCTGACCCGACTGGGCTTCGGCTCGAAGATGGTCGTGACGGGCGACATCACCCAGGTCGACCTGCCGGCGCAGGCGAGCGGTCTCCGTCTCGTGACGGGCATCCTCGACGAGGTCGACGACATCCACTTCGCGCGGCTCACGAGCGACGACGTCGTCCGGCACTCGCTCGTCGGACGGATCGTCGACGCGTACTCCGTCTACGACGAGCAGAAGCTCGCCGAACAGCACCGCCTGGCCGAGCAGCACCGTCCGGCAGCGCAGCGCCCCACGACCGCCACAGGAGGCAGCCGGTGAGCATCGAACTGAACAACGAGTCGGGCGTCGAGGTCGACGAGGGGGCCATCCAGCGGCTCGCGGCGTTCGCGCTCGACACGATGCACGTGCACGCTGACGCCGAGCTCGCGATCGTGCTCGTCGACGAGGGCGCCATGGAGCAGCTCCACGTCCAGTGGATGGACGAGCCGGGCCCCACCGACGTGCTGAGCTTCCCGATGGACGAGCTCCGCCCGGGGACCGAGGACGACCCGACACCCGCCGGGCTCCTCGGCGACATCGTGCTCTGCCCGCAGGTCGCAGCGGAGCAGGCCACGACGGCCGGACACCCGACGATCGACGAGCTCCTCCTCCTCACCTGCCACGGCGTCCTGCACCTGCTCGGCTTCGACCACGCCGAGCCGGACGAGAAGGCCGAGATGTTCGGGATCCAGGGCGAGATCCTCACCGCCTTCGCCGCGCAGTCCGGCAGCCGGTGACGCCGGTGGTCCTCGCGATCGTCCTGCTCGCGGCCGCGCTGGTGCTCGTCGTGCTCGGGGGACTGCTCGCCGCGACGGACGCCGCGCTCGGCGTGATGTCCCGTGCGGACCTCGACGAGATCGCCGACCGCAGCCGCTACCGCCGCCAGCTCCAGGCGATCTCCGACGACGTCGGGGCGCACGTCAACGCGCTGAACTTCTTCCGGGTGCTCGCCGAGACGGCCGCTGCGGTGCTGGTGACCGTCGCCCTCGTGCAGCTCCTCGACGTCTGGTGGGTGGCGCTCCTCGTCGCGGCCGGCATCATGACCGCCGTGTCGTTCGTGCTCGTCGGTTCGAGCCCCCGCAGCGTCGGGCGGGCGCACGCCGACGGGCTCCTCGTCTGGACCGGTGGTCTGGTCCGGGGGATCCGGATCGTGCTCGGACCGCTCGCCGGGCTCCTCGTGGCGCTCGGTGACCGGGTCACCCCCGGCCGTGGCGGTGGCTCGAACGTCTCGAGCGAGGAGCAGCTGCTCAGCCTGGTCGACGAGGCTGCCGAGCGGAGCGTCCTCGAGGCGGACGACCGCGAGCTCATCCACTCGGTCTTCGAGTTCAGCGACACCCTGGTGCGCGAGGTGATGGTGCCGCGCACCGACATGACCACCGTCGACGCGGACGCCACCCTCGCCGCCGTGATGGAGCAGTTCCTCGAGACCGGCGTCTCGCGGATGCCCGTGATCGGCCGCGACAGCGACGACGTCGTCGGCGTGGTGTACCTGCGCGACGTCGCCCGGCTGCTGTACGAACGCCCGGACTCGGCGACCAAACACGTCCGGAACCGCGCGCGTCCCGCGGAGTTCGTGCCGGAGTCCAAGGCGGCCGACGAGACCCTCCGCCTCATGCAGGCCAAGACGAACCACCTGCTGCTCGTCGTCGACGAGTACGGCGGGGTGGCCGGCCTCGTGACGATGGAGGACCTCATCGAGGAACTCGTCGGCGACATCTCGGACGAGTACGACCGCACGGTCGTCGACCGCGTCGAGATCCGTCCGGGCGTCTGGCGCATCTCGGCACGCATGCCCATCGACGACCTCGGCGACCTGTTCGGCCTCGAGCTCGAGGACGACGACGTCGACAGCGCAGGCGGTCTCCTCACGAAGGGGCTCGGTCACCTGCCGGTCCGCGGCGAGACGGTGGTCGTCGACGGTGTCGAACTCACCGCCGAGCGGGTCGAAGGCAAGCGACGTCACCTGATCACCATGCTCGTCGAACGATCGGCCGCGGACGCCGCCGACCGCACCGTCGACGAGGACCGAACCACCTCGAGCACTGGACACCGCACCGCATGAGCACCCCTGACGGCGACGCCTCCACCCCCTTCCGTGCCGGCTTCGTCTCCTTCGTCGGTCGGCCGAACGTCGGCAAGTCCACCCTGACGAACGCGGTGGTCGGCGAGAAGGTCGCGATCACCTCCTCGAAGCCGCAGACGACCCGTCGGGCCATCCGTGGCGTCGTGCATCGCGAGCACGGGCAGGTCATCGTCGTCGACACCCCCGGCATCCACCGGCCGCGCACCCTGCTCGGCGAGCGGCTCAACGACCTCGTGCAGGCGACGCTCGGCGATGTCGACGTCATCGGGTTCTGCGTGCCCGCGAACGAGGCGATCGGCCCCGGCGACCGGTTCATCAACACGCAGCTCGACGACTACCCGCGCGCCAAGAAGGTCGCGATCGTCACCAAGATCGACCGGGTGTCGAAGCAGCAGGTCGGCGAGCAGCTGCTCGCGGTCTCGCAGCTCCGCGAGGACTGGGCCGCGATCGTCCCGACGTCCGGCACGAAGAGCCTGCAGCTCGAGGACCTCCTCGGCGAGATCATCAAGCTCATGCCCGTGTCACCGCCCCTCTACGGTGCCGATGCGGTGACCGAGGAGACCTCGACCGACCGGGTGGCCGAGCTCATCCGCGAGGCGGCGCTCGAGGGTGTCCGCGACGAGCTCCCACACTCGCTGGCGGTCTCGGTCGAGGACATGGTCGAGCGCGACGACGAGGCCGACGACACCCTCGACGTCTACGTGAACCTGTACGTCGAACGCGACAGCCAGAAGTCGATCGTCATCGGGCACCGCGGAGAGCGACTCCGCGACGTCGGCTCCCGGTCGCGCGCCGAGATCGAACACCTCCTCGGACGGCACGTGTACCTGAACATCCGCGTCAAGGTCGCCAAGGAGTGGCAGCGCGACCCGAAGCAGCTGGGGCGCCTGGGTTTCTGAGTCGACGCACGACGCGACGTGACGGTCTGGAGGCCCGGCACCGGTCCCAGGGACCGGCACCGGGCCTCCAGACCGTTCCGACCACCGCGCGTCATCCGCTCGGATGACGCGCCGTCCCGTTGTGGACGGAGATGCGCCGATCCGTGCTGCGGACACCCGTCGGGGGCCGTACGGTAGGCCTGTGTTCCGGACCCTCCTGCGCAGCCAGCTGGTGTTCGACGTCGCGCTCGCGTTCGTCCTCACCGCGCTGGTCCTGCTGCTCGGAGCCGAGACCGAGGGCATCGTCGTCACGATCGTGCTCGGCATCGGACTCGCACTCCGCCGGTGGTCGCCGTCGCTCGCGCTGGCCGTCGCGTGGGTCGCTGCGGTGGCGCAGATGCTCTTCGCGCTGGGGTGGACCTCGCCCTACCGGTTGGCCGACCTGTTCATCCCGGCCATCGTCTACGCCAGCAGCGCGTACGGCAGCGACCTGCTCCGTCGGCTCGGGTTGGTCTCGGCGATCGTCGGGACGTTCGTCGGGTCCATCTACCTCTTGGCGTTCCAGACGTACTTCCGGTACGGAAGCTCCCTCACCATGGGCGCGAGCGACGCCCTGAACGTCGTGATCACGGGCGTGGGGCTCTTCCTCGTCCTGCTCGCGCTGCTGCTGCTCCCGTGGCTCGCGGGACTCGTGGTGCGCACCCGCGGTGTGGCGCGGCGGAGTCGCGAGGCGCAGCTGCTCGCGGAGCGCGACGCCGCCCGGTCCGACCGCGCCGTCGCCGTGGAGCAGGAGCGCGTCCGGATCGCCCGCGACATGCACGACATCGTGGCGCACTCACTCGCGGTCGTCATCGCGCAGGCGGACGGCGCCCGGTACGCGCTCCGGGCCTCGCCGGAGAGCGCGGACACGGCGCTCACGACGATCGGCACGACGGCGCGGCGAGCCCTGTCGGACGTCCGCGACCTGCTGAGCGCCCTCCGGCACGAGCAGGGGACGGCGCCGACACCGGACATCGATCGTCTCGAGATGCTCGTCGACGAGATGCGCGGGGTCGGCCTCGACGTCCGGTTCGAGCGGAACGGTGCCCACGGACACTTGCCGACGACCTCGCAGCTCGCGGTCTACCGGATCGTCCAGGAGTGCCTGACGAACGCCCTGAAGCACGGCGATGCCGGCGTTCCGGTCCGGCTCGAGCTCGACTACCGCCCGGACAGCGTCGACATCCTCGTCGTGAACCGACGCGCGGGCACCGGCCAGTTCGACCGGGGGATGATCGCCCGAGGGATGCGTGGGCTCGGGACCGGGCACGGTCTCGTCGGGATGCGGGAGCGTGCGGCCCTGTCCGGCGGGTCGATGTCCGCCGGCGTCCGTGGCGATGACTTCCGGGTCGAGGTGCGCATCCCGACGCAGCAGCCCGGCGCCGGGCACACCGACCACGCGGGTGCCGCCGACCGGCCGCCCGTCGACCACACCGAGACAGCGGAGCGCACCACGCCATGACGACCACCACGCCAGCCGAGCCGGCCGAGCGGATCCGCGTCGCACTCGTCGACGACCAGGCGCTGTTCCGCACGGGCGTCCGCATGCTCATCGAGTCGCAGCCGGACCTGCAGTTCGTGGGAGAGGCCGGGGACGGTGCCGCCGGGATCGACCTCGTCCGGCGGACGCGCCCCGACGTCGTGCTCATGGACGTCCGGATGCCGGTGATGGACGGCATCACCGCGACGTCGAGGATCGTCGACGAGCAGGCGGACGAGGGCGGGCCGTCGGTGCTGGTCCTCACCACGTTCGACTTCGACGAGGCCGCCGCCAAGGCGATCCGTGCGGGCGCGAGCGGGTTCGTCCTGAAGGACGCCGACCCGGAGTTCCTGCTCGCCGCGATCCGGACGGTGAACGCCGGGACGACGGTGTTCGCGGCCGCTGCGACCCGCGACCTCCTCCGGCGGTTCGAGGACCGTGCGGATGCTCCGACGGTCCCACCCGCGTTCGCCGACCTGACGCCCCGGGAGCGGGAGATCTTCGACCTCGCGGCGAAAGGACTGAGCAACGCGGAGATCGCCGGGCACGAGTTCGTCAGCGAGGCGACCGTCAAGACGCACATCTCCCGGGTGCTCACGAAGCTCGGGCTCCGCGACCGGGTGCGTCTGGTCGTGTTCGCGCACGAGCACGGTCTCGTCGGTCGCGACGCCGCCGGGGCGTAGCTGCTCGGCACGGAGCGCTCGCCCCGGCGACGAGTGCTCGGTCGTCAGACGGCGCACATGTCGTCCGGACGCGCAGTTGTCCGCGGGCGGCGCTCAGGCGCGGTACGGCCGGAAGAACTCCCGGAGCTCCGCGGCGTACCCGGCCGGGTCCTCGATCGGTGCGAAGTGCCCGCCGCGCGCGGGCTCGGTCACCCGCACGAGGTTCGTCGTCCGCTCGAGCCACGCCCGGGGCGGGCGGACGAGATCCGCCGGGTACAGCGCGAACCCGGACGGCACCTCGACACGCCGCGCGAGCTGCTCCGGAGCGATCGCGGCGTTCGCGCGGTACATCCGCATCGCGGACGCGATCGTCCCGGTGAGCCAGTAGATCGAGACGTTCGTCAGGATCTGGTCGCGGGTGAACGCCTGCTCGACGTCCCCGTCGCAGTCGCTCCACGCGCGGAGCTTCTCGACGATCCACGCGAGGAGCCCGACGGGGGAGTCGGTCAGTCCGAACGCCGCGGTCTGCGGCTTCGTCCGGTGCATGTGCATGTACCCGCCCTCATCGGCGTTCCACCGGGCGGCGCGGTCGACGAACGCGCGCTCCTCGCGGGTCAGCGTCTGCGGTGCGGACGCGCTGTTCGGCACACCGGCGTCCATCCGGTGCACTGCTGCGATCCGGTCCGCGTGGTCGAGCGCGAGGAACCGGACGACCCCGCTGCCGATGTCACCGCCGGCGGCGCCGAAGCGGTCGTACCCGAGGTCGGTCATGAGCCTCGCCCAGAGCCCCGCGACGGCGACCGTGTCGAGCGGTGCTCCCGCCGGTGCGTCCGACCAGCCGTAGCCGGGCATGTCCGGCACGACGACGTCGAAGGCATCGGCCGGGTCCGCGCCGTGCGCGCCGGGGTCGGTGAGGAGCCCGATGACCTCGGAGTACCGCCATGCCGAGTCCGGCCAGCCGTGCGCGAGCAGGATCGGCATCGACCGGACCGAACGGTCGGCAGCCCGGGCATGGACGAAGTGGATGCCGAGCCCGTCGAGCGAGGTGCGGAAGTGCGGCGCGTCCCAGAGCTCACCGAGCCGAGCCTCGAAGTCGAACTCGTCCGCCCAGTACGCGACGAGCGATCGCAGGGACGCGACATCGGCTCCCATCGACCAGCCGGCGTCCTCCGGTTCGTCGGGCCAGCGCGTCGCACGGAGGCGTGCCCGCAGGTCCGCGACGGCCGCGGGGTCGATCGACAGCGGGAAGGACACCGGGGTGCGTGCGGGTTCGCTCATGGGTGGAACGCTACCGACCGGCTCCGACAGGGAGGCATCCGCCCCTGGACACGTGTCATCCCAGCGAGTGACGGACGCGAGCCGAGCGGCCGACGCGACCCGTGCCTCCCGTCCGCGACAGTGGGGACATGAACGCTGAACCGATCATCCACCTGGAGTCCGTCACCAAACGGTACGGCCGCGCCGTGACCGCGCTCGACGGCGTCAGCCTCGACATCGGAGCCGGTGAGTTCACCGCCATCATGGGCCCGAGCGGTTCCGGCAAGTCGACGCTGATGCACGTCGCCGCCGGGCTCGACTCGGTGACCGACGGCCGGATCGTCGTCGACGGGACCGACATCACCCACCTGCAGGACCGGGAGCTCACCGAGCTCCGTCGACGCCGGATCGGGTTCGTGTTCCAGTCGTTCAACCTCGTCCCGACACTCGACGTCGCCGAGAACGTCCGGCTGCCGATCATCCTCGACGGCCGGCGACCGAGTGTCGAGGAGCAGCAGCGCATCGATGCCCTCATCGCGCGGCTCGGCCTCGGGGACCGCCTCCGGCACCGGCCGAACGAACTCTCCGGTGGCCAGCAGCAGCGGGTCGCGATCGCCCGCGCACTCGCCACGAGGCCGTCGGTGGTCTTCGCCGACGAGCCCACCGGGGCGCTCGACACCCGGACGAGTCGCGACGTCCTCGGGATCCTCCGCGACGCGACCCGGAGCGAGGGGCAGAGCGTCGTCATGGTCACCCACGACCCGATGGCCGCGGCCGCCGCCGACCGCATCGTGTTCCTCAGCGACGGCCGCATCCGCGACGACCGGACGGGCCTGACCGCATCCGAGATCTCCGAGATCATGCTCGGCATGGAGTCCGTCGCATGAGGACGGTCCGGGAGTTCTCGTCCACCGTCGTCGTCGCGGCACTCGGTGCGCTCTTCGGTGCCGTCATGCTCATCGCGTCGAGCACGATCGGGTCCGTCATCGCCTCGGTGCAGGGCCTCGGGGACGTGCAGATCGTCACGACGCTGCTCGACGTCGTCGGGTACCTGTTCCTCGCGATCGCGCTGTACGTCTCCGCGGTCGTCACGGCGAACACCTGCTCGACGGTCATCGCCGGGCAGACCAGGGTCATCGCGCTCCAGCGACTCATCGGTGCGTCGGGTGCGACGCTCCGCGGCCAGATCGCGCGGAAGGGCGTCCTCGTGGGCATCGTCGGCGCGGTCGTCGGCACGGTGCTCGCCGTGGTGCTCGCGATCGTCGCGGTCCGCATCCTCGTCGCGACCGGCACCCTGCCGGACACGAGCTACAGGTTCGTCCTCCCGACGCTCCTGGTGCCGCTCGTCGCCGTCGTGCTCACGACCTGGGGTGCGTTCGCGACCGGCTCGCGCCGGGTGCTTGCAGTACGACCGCTCGAGGCGCTGTCCTCGAGCATCGAGCCGCGCCGAGAGGACCTCCGCTCGTCGACCGGGCGCATCGTGGTCGCCGTGCTCCTCGTGCTCGTCGGTGCCGCGCTCCTCGTGCTCGGGCTGCTCCTCGGCGGGTCGTCGCCCTACGGCGTGCTCATCGCGGCGCTCGGCGGGTTCGTGTCGTTCACCGGGATCGCCGTCGGCGCGACGCTCTTCGTCCCGCCGGTGCTCGCACTCGTCGGTCGGATCGGCGCGCGGAACCCGGCGGTCCTGCTGTCCGGTCGGAACGCACTCCGCGCTCCCGGTCGGGCGTCGAGGGCCACGATCGGCCTGGTGATCGGGGTCACCCTGCTCGTCACGTTCGCCGTCGCGCTCGGCACGTTCCAGCACCAGATCGAGCAGCAGCTCGGCGGGGACGCGCAGACACGCCAGGCTCTCTCGGCGACGTTCGCGACGCTGAACACCGTCGTGAGCGTCCTGACCGGGTTCTCCGGTGTCATCGCGGCCGTCGGCGTCGTCAACGCCCTGGCGCTCGGCGTCCTGCAGCGCCGCCGCGAGATCGGGCTGCTCCGCGCCCTCGGGTTCACCGGGGCCCAGGTCCGCGCGATGATCGTCGTCGAGGCGCTGCAGATGGTCGTCACGGCGCTCGTGATGGGTCTCGTGCTCGGCACCCTGTACGGGTGGGCCGGGGCCGTGGCGCTGTTCGGGTCGCAGGTCAGCGGCGGCATCGCCCCGGTGCTGCCGATCACCACCGTGGTGGTCGTCGTCCTCGGCGCGGTCGTCCTCGCGGTCGCCGCGTCGGTCGCGCCGGTGCGGAACGTGATGCGGGTCGCTCCGACAGAAGCGCTGGCCGTCGAGTAGGTCGTGCGGGTCGCTACGGATCCAGAAGGGAAGCGCTGGCCGTCGAGGAGGTCGTGCGGGTCGTGCGGGTCGCTACGGATCCAGAAGGGAAGCGCTGGCCGTCGAGGAGGTCGTGCGGGTCGCTACGGATCCAGAAGGGAAGCGCTGGCCGTCGAGGAGGCGGTCGCGACCACGGCCGGACTGGAGGGACGGTGCCAGCTGGCACCGTCCCTCCAGTCCGTGTGTCACGTGCGATCGCACGGTGCTACGTTTGTCTCGATGTTCTCCACGCTGCTCCTCCTTCGCCGCCGCGACGAGGCCTGACACCGGCCCTCCTCGTCGCGGAGTCAGCGCTGACCATGCGCCGTGGGCCGTCCACCCCACACACGAAGGACAGCGCGATGCAGAACACACAGACCCCCTCGGGGATGCCGATCCACAAGTACGTCCCGTACGACCAGCAGATCACCGTCGACCTGCCGGACCGCACCTGGCCGACCACGCGGATCACCGAAGCCCCCCGGTGGTGCGCCGTCGACCTGCGCGACGGCAACCAGGCACTCATCGACCCGATGGACGCCGAGCGCAAGCGCGCCATGTTCGACCTGCTCGTCCGGATGGGCTACAAGGAGATCGAGGTCGGGTTCCCGAGCGCGTCGCAGACGGACTTCGACTTCGTCCGGTCGCTCATCGAGACCGACGCGATCCCGGACGACGTCACGATCCAGGTCCTGACGCAGGCGCGCGAGCACCTCATCAACCGGACGTACGAGTCGATCGACGGCGCGAAGCAGGCCATCGTGCACCTGTACAACTCCACGAGCATCGTGCAGCGCGACGTCGTCTTCCGGACCGACGTGCAGGGCGTCGTCGACATCGCGCTCGAGGGTGCCCGCCTGTGCCGTGCAGCAGAGGCGAACCTGCAGCACGGGACGACGGTGTACTACGAGTACTCGCCGGAGTCCTACACCGGGACCGAGCTCGAGGTCGCGCTGCGCATCTGCAACGAGGTCCTCGAGGTCCTCGAGCCGACCCCGGAGCGGAAGGTGATCCTGAACCTGCCCGCGACGGTGGAGATGGCGACGCCGAACGTCTACGCCGACTCGATCGAGTGGATGTCCCGGAACCTGAACCACCGGGAGAACGTCATCATCTCCCTGCACCCGCACAACGACCGGGGCACCGCGGTCGCCGCAGCGGAGCTCGGCTACATGGCCGGCGCCGACCGCATCGAGGGGTGCCTGTTCGGCAACGGCGAGCGGACCGGCAACGTCGACCTCGTCGCGCTCGGCATGAACCTGTTCACGCAGGGGATCGACCCGATGATCGACTTCTCCGACATCGACCAGGTCAAGCGCACCGTCGAGTACTGCAACCAGCTGCCGGTGCCCGAGCGCCAGCCGTGGGCCGGGGACCTCGTCTACACGGCGTTCTCCGGGTCGCACCAGGACGCGATCAAGAAGGGGCTCGAGGCGCTCGCCGCGAGTGCGGAGGCGGCGGGTAAGACCGTCGACGACATGGTCTGGGCGGTGCCGTACCTGCCGGTGGACCCGAAGGACATCGGCCGTTCGTACGAGGCGGTCATCCGGGTGAACTCGCAGTCCGGCAAGGGCGGCGTGGCGTACCTGCTCAAGCAGGACCACGCGATCGACCTGCCTCGCAAGCTGCAGATCGAGTTCTCCGGGGTGGTGCAGCGCCGGACCGACGCCGAGGGTGGCGAGTTCACCTCGGAGGCGATCTGGGACCTGTTCAGCGACGAGTACCTGCCCGCGCGGGAGTCCGACGACAAGTGGGGTCGGTACGAGCTCACCAAGACGGCGACGTCGAGCGACTTCGGTGGGACGACGCACCTGTCGGTCTCGATGCGGGTCGACGACGGATCGGTCGACGCCTCGGCCGAGGGTACGGGGCCGATCGACGCGTTCCTCTCGGTGCTCCGCGACCACGGGGTGACCGTCACGCTGTACGACTACAACGAGCACACGATGAGTGCCTCGGGCGACGCGAAGGCTGCGGCCTACGTCGAGCTCGACGTGGACGGCGTCCGACTCTGGGGTGTCGGCATCGACGCGGACATCTCGACGGCGTCGCTCAAGGCGATCGTGTCGGCCGTCAACCGTGCCGTCCGTGCCGGGGCCGGCTCGGCCGCCGGGGCGCCGGAGCTCGTCGGGGCGTAGGTCTTCCCGCAGGACACCAGGTTGGCCGCGTCGCGCAGGGAAATGACTCTGCGCGATGCGGCCATCTTCGTGTCTTGCGAAGGGCGGGCTGCGTCGGGGGCACGGGGGATACTGGACCCGTGCCCCTGTACCGCGACGAGTGCGTCGTCCTCCGCACCCACAAGCTGGGGGAGGCCGACCGGATCGTCACCATGCTGAGCCGACAGCACGGCAAGATCCGTGCCGTGGCGAAGGGTGTCCGGCGCACCGCGAGCAAGTTTGGGTCGCGGCTCGAACCGTTCATGGTCGTCGACGCGCAGTTCTACGAGGGTCGCTCGCTCGACATCGTGACCCAGGCCGAGTCACTCGGGTCCTACGGCGCGCAGATCGCCGCCGACTACGGCAGCTACACCGCCGCGAGCGCCATGGTCGAGACCGCCGACCGGCTGAGTGACGCCGATGTCGGCCTGCAGCAGTACCTGCTCCTCGTCGGTGCGCTCCGGTCCCTGTCCAAGCAGGAGCACGCGTCGACACTCACCCTGGATTCGTACCTGCTCCGGGCCATGAGCATCGCCGGGTGGGCGCCGAGCTTCAGCACGTGCGCGGTCACCGGGGACCCGGGGCCGCACACCGCGTTCGTCGTCCAGCTCGGCGGGGTCGTCGCCGACCGTGCGGCACCCCCGGGGACGCCGCGGCTCGATCCGGGGACGCTCGCGCTCCTCGGCGCCCTGCTCGCGGGCGACTGGACCGCGGCCGAGGCCACGGACGAGCGCACCCGATCGCGTGCCTCGGGGGTCGTCGCCGCGTACGCCCAGTGGCATCTGGAACGATCGTTGCGGTCGCTCCCGCACGTCGACCGCACGGAGCGCCCGACACGTCTGCCCACGGACGGGAGGCACGACCCGCTCCCGGCAGACAACATCCCGTCCGCCACTGCCCCGTCCGCCACATCTCCGTCCGCCACATCTCCGGAAGGAACCCCCACCGCATGAGGCACGCCGCATGAGCCCCCGCCGACAGAGCGAACCCGAGCCGTTCCGGCCGATCGACTGGACCGGGGAGACACCGCCGCGGTTCCCGGCCGGCGCCGTCCCCGAGCACGTCGCCATCGTGATGGACGGCAACGGCCGCTGGGCGAACGGCAAGGGGCTCACGCGGATCGAGGGTCACCGCGCAGGGGAGGCCTCGCTGCTCGACGTCGTCGCCGGGGGCATCCAGGTCGGCGTCAAGCACATCTCGGCCTACGCCTTCTCGACGGAGAACTGGAAGCGCTCCCCGGAAGAGGTCCGGTTCCTCATGGGGTTCAACCGCGACGTCATCCACCGGCGGCGTGATCAGCTGAACGACTGGGGCGTTCGGGTCCGCTGGGCGGGGCGTCGGCCGAGGCTCTGGCGGAGCGTCATCGACGAACTGCAGGTCGCCGAGCGGATGACGGCGCACAACGACGTCCTGACCCTGACCATGTGCGTGAACTACGGCGGCCGGACCGAGATCGCCGATGCCGTCCGGGGGATCGCCGACGACGTCGCTGCCGGCAGGATGAAGCCGTCACAGGTCAGCGAGAAGACGATCGCCCGGCGGCTGTACACGCCGGAGATGCCCGACGTCGACCTGTTCGTCCGGAGCTCCGGCGAGCAGCGGACGAGCAACTTCCTGCTCTGGCAGTCCGCCTACGCCGAAATGGTGTTCCTCGACCGGCTCTGGCCGGACTTCCGGCGGCAGGACCTCTGGGATGCGATCCAGCTGTACGCGTCGCGCGACCGGCGGTTCGGCGGAGCCGTGGACGCCCCGACGCTCTGACGCCCCGACGCTCTGACGCCCCGATGCTCTGACGACCCGACCGCGCCGCTGCCGGTCGGCGCGCCCGGCCGGTCAGACAGCGAGCCCGACGGCGACCGTGTCCAGGGCCACCACGGCGTCGAGCGCGGCGCGGATGCTCGGCACGCGGGCGGTGCCCCGGATGACGGCGACCTCGATGCGCCGGGCCAACAGGTCGTCCACGGGGTCGATCCGGACGGTCGGCGGGACGATCGAGCTCGCGAGTGCCAGCCGTGGCAGCAGTGCGACCCCGAGGCCGGCGCCGACGAGACCGAGCACGGCGGCGGCGTTGTCCGTCTCGAGGACGATGTCGGGGGTGAACCCCGACGCCCGGCACGAGGCAAGCAGGTGGCCCCGGCACCGCGGACACCCACCGATCCAGCGGGAGTCCCGATGGTCCGCGAGGTCGACCGGACCTCCGGTACCAGCCGTCCCCGCGCGCCCCGTGGCAGGGGTGCGGTCCGTCGGGTCCGGCACCCTGCCTCCCGTCCGGTTCTCGTCGACCGTCTGCGCGCCGTCGGCCGGCGTGACCAGGACGAGCGGGTCGGTACCGATCGGCCGGGAGCGGAGCGACGGCTCGGGCCGCTGCTCCTCGCCGACGTAGGTGAAGGTCAGCGCGAGGTCGACCTCGCCCTCGCGGAGCATCGCGACGGCCTCGGGCGGCTCGACCTCGACGTAGCTGACGTCGAGTCCCGGGGCGGATCGCGCGAGCCGCGCGAGGACGTCCGGCACGAGGGTGGACGACGCCGACGGGAAGCCGGCGAGCCGGACCCGACCGCGGATGAGACCGCCGAGTGCGTCCAGGTCCTGACGCGCGGCGGCGAGGGCGGCGTCCACGTGGACGGCGTGCCCCGCGAGGATGCGCCCTGCGTCCGTCAGGGTGATGCCTCGCGGACCGCGGAGAGCGAGCGGCTGGCCGAGCCGGGCCTCGGCGCGCTGCAGGTGCTGACTGACGGCGGGCTGACTGATCCCGAGCGCGGTCGCAGCTCCCGTGATCGAGCCGACGTCGGCGAGGGCGCGGAGGACACGGAGGGTCTGCGGCTCGAGATCGTCCATCATGCGATGTTATGGCAGCCCTCGTGGATTCCCTCTTCTGTGATGGATCAGTGCCCGCGAGCATGGGGACATGTCCCACTCCACGACCGTGTCCGCGTCTGCGACTGCGTCTGCGTCTGCGTCTGCGTCTGCGTCTGCGTCCGCGACGACCATCGCCGACGCCGCCCGGGCGTTCTCCGCGGGCCGGGGGTACCTCGCAGCGTGCACCGGCGGGCTCCCGACGCGAGCGGCCGCGGACGCGATGCGCGCCGACACGGAGCGGTGGGAGCGGGGCATCGTCGACCCGGTGGCGTCCGGCGCCGTCGCCGATGCGGGACGTGCGGCGTTCGCGGCGATCGTCGGAGCGCCGGTCGACCGGGTCGCGATCGGATCGCAGACGTCGGTGTTCGTGAGTGTCGTGGCGTGCTCGGTCCCCGACGGCGCCGAGGTCCTCGTCGTCGACGGCGACTTCAGCTCCGTGGTGTTCCCGTTCCTCGCGCAGGCGCACCGCGGCGTCCGCGTCCGCTCGGTCCCGCTGGACACGCTCGCCGCCGCCGTCACACCGGACACCGCCGTCGTCGCGTGGTCGGCCGTGCAGTCCGCGACCGGTGCGCTGGCCGACGACGCCGTGATCCGCGCCGCTGCCGCTGCTGTCGGGGCACTCACCGTCTGCGACCTGACCCAGGCCGCCGGGGTGCTCCCCGTCGATGCGACCCGGTACGACGTGACCGTGACCCACGCCTACAAGTGGTTGTGCTGCCCGCGCGGGGTCGCGTTCATGACGGTGTCCGACCGCGCGCTCGCGGAGCTCCGCCCGGTGCAGGCCGGCTGGTACGCGGGTGCCGACGTGTGGTCGTCCTGCTACGGCCCGGCGATCACGCTCGCCGACGACGCCCGCCGGTTCGACGTGTCGCCGGCGTGGCAGGCATGGGCCGGCGCGGTCCCGGCGCTGCGGTTCTTCGCGTCGCTCGACATGGCATCGGTCTGGAGGCACGCCACCGGTCTCGCCGATCGGCTGTCCGGCCGGCTCGGGCTGGCACCGCAGGGTCAGGCGATCGTGACGTGGTCCGACCCGTCCGGTGCCGATCTCGCCCGCCTGCAGGACGCCGGTCTCACGGTGTCCGGGCGCGCCGGTCGGGTGCGCGTGGCCTTCCACCTCTGGAACGACGAGTCCGACGTGGACAGCGTGGTGGCGGCGCTCGGGCGCTGAGGTCAGGCGGAGCGTCCCGCTGCTTCTGCTCCCGTTCGGATCGGGACCGGTGCCGTCGTCGGGGCTGCGAGGTCGTCGAGCGAGAACTCCCGGTCGCACGCCTCGCGGACGGAATCGGTGTGCGTCGCGACGAGGACAGCTGCACCCGCGTCGGCGAACTCGCGGAGGACCGTCATCACCATGTCGGCGTTGACGGAGTCGAGGGCACCCGTCGGTTCGTCGGCGAGGACGATGCGGGGACGCTTCACCAGGAGCCGTGCGAGTGCGACCCGTTGTTGTTCCCCACCGCTCAGCTCGTGGACGACGTCCTTCGAGCGGCCGACGAGACCGACCCGGTCGAGCGCCTCCTCGTTCTCCTCGCGGCGGGTCCTGCGCCGGGTTGCTCCGGCTCGGACGACGTCGAGGTTCGCCTCGACGGTGGCGTCCTCCACCAGTGCGTAGTTCTGGAACAGGTAGCCGAGGAGGTCGCGCCGCGCGAGTCGTCGTCCCCGAGCGTGCATCGGCCCCGTGTCCCGCCCGTCGAGCACCACCGTGCCGCCGTCGAGCGCGTCGATGAGTCCGATGCAGTCGAGCAGGGTCGACTTCCCCGAGCCGCTCGCTCCCGTCAGCGCGAGCAGTTCACCGCGGGCGACGGTCAGGTCGACGTCGGCCCAGATGGTCCGTTTGCCCCGGCGCTTCGTGGCACCTCGTACCTCGATCATCGGATCTTCCCTTCGTGGTGTGTTCATGACTCGGACGACCTGGACCTGATCGACCGTGCGCTGCTGACCAGTCCGACCCCGATCGACACTGCGCTCACGAAGCAGACGGCTGCCATCGACCCGGACAGAGCTGCTGGTGCGCTCGCCGCCGATGGATCGAGTGCCTGGAGCGGTCCGCGAACGCTGGTACGGGCCGACCAGAACGCGTTCGCGCAGGCAAGGGTTCCGAGAAGGAAGACCGCACACTCGAGAGCCAGTAGCGCGCGATTCGCTCGTGCGTACGACCAGCCGCTGGCGAACCGCGCGAAGTTCTCCGTTGCCTGTCGACGCCGCACCAGACCCACGGTTCCTGCCGCGGCGAACACGGCGACGGCGATCGCACCGATCCCGGAGAGGAGGGCGACCCGGCGCGCCGCAGTGAGCCGGTGCTCTTCGTCCGCCGCCTCCCGTGCGACCGGGAACACCGCGAGGAACACCCGATCGAGGTGATGGCGGGCGATCGCGGTGGCAGCGACATCAGTGTCGGTGAACAGCACCTCGCCACTCGTGATCCAGCTCCCGTAGGTGTCGTCGCTGAAGGTGGCGCTGCCAGGAGGCTCGACGACGACGACCGGATCGACGACCCACGAGGGCATCCGTATCTGGTCCGTCGAGTAGGTGTAGAGCCGTTGGGCGTCCTTGATCAATCCCGTCCTCACGTCGGGTGCTGGTCCGCCCCGAGGATCTCGCAGCACCTGGTCGCGGACGGCGTCCGTGACCGCAGACGCCTCTGCCCGAAGGCGCTCGGGGATCATGACCTCAGGGACCCCGCCGATTTGCCCCCCGGGAGGCACTTCGACGCGTGCGCCGTCAGCTCCTCGCACGGTCTGACGTTCGAGGTATCCCCTGTCGACCACGAGCACCGGAAGTGCCCCGAGGTCTGGACGATCCGCAACCGACAGCTCATCCCCGTGGACCAGGAATGCTTCCCGCCGCGATTGCGCGTCACGGGCGAACCGTCCGAGCCGATCCCAGAATGCGTCTCGTCGCGATGGTGCACCGAGGCTGCCGCTGCCCCAGAGCTGCGCCGCAGTTCCGGCAGCTGCTCGGTCGGCACGCGCTGCCTGGATGGACGCCGTCGCAGCAGTGCTCTGCACGGACGCGAACACCGAGGGGACGAGGATCAGGGTCGCGACCACTCTCGATGCGCCAGCGAGCGCGATCGACGAACGAGCGGGCCGGTTGCCGCGGATGGCGCTCGCGATCTGCTGGCGGCGCAGCACCAGGGTGCAGATGACATGCGTCAGGACGACGGGAACGGTGAAGACCACCCAGAGCACGCCGAACACGAGCAGGTAGGTCGTGTGCTGCGCGAGACCGTTGTACACGCCGAGCAGCGCTGCGCCGACGATCAGCGTGGCGAACCACGGTGCCGCCCGTCGGGTGACGTCCCACGCCTCGCGGAGGCAGACAGCGACAGCACTCGCGCCGGACATCCGGCGGAGCGCGCCACGCCGTGGTGCTCCGAGGCAACCACCGGCCGCGAGCACGACCACCAATAGCACAAGGGATCCTGCGGCTGCGAGTCCGGACCCGCCGACTGTCCACAGCGACATGTCGAGGATGGTTTCGTACGGCGCGGCGCGCACCTCGTAGCCGAGGCTCCGGAAGCCGTCCACGAACACGCCCTCGGAGCCGTGGCCCGCGAACGTGTAGTAGTAGCCGCGCGGGTCCGCCGAGTTCGACTCGTCCATGGCCACCACGGAGGTGCGCATCGATGGGTCGAAGTCGCGATACCCGTCGACCGTCCAACGGCCGGGGAGCGACGTCGTGTCGCTCGCCGTGACCACGAGGGTGCGGTGCCGGTTCGGGTCGCTCGCATCGGTCACCTCTCGGGCGATCCCCGCCCCCGTCTCACGGCTGACGCGGCGGACCATGGCGGTGACGTCTGCGGCGGGGGCGCTGTCGGCAGTCTCGGAGACCTTGATGATCGACGTCGGCCCGATGAATCGGTCCTGGTCGGTCTCGAACATCGTGAAGAACGCGAAGAGCTGCGCGACCAGGATCGGGACGACGTAGGCCCAGCGAAGCGTTCGGGGGAGCATGCAACCGCCTTTCATGAGGTGAGCGCCCGCCGTGCATCACGGCGGGCGCTCACCCGGGTTGGTCAGCAGAGGCGGTAGTAGGCCTCGTCGACTGCGTTGAACCGAGGCACGGCGTTCGCGTACGACCACTTCCCAGACCCAACGTTCTTGCTCCGGACGAAGGTCTTGCCCTGCACACTTGAGCCGTGGCAGCGCGAACCATGGAGATAATTCGAGAAGACAACCGAGTTGATGCCCCAGATCCATGTCCCACCCCCGCTCCGGGCGCTGGTGTCCGACGGGGTCGTGCGCGACTGCGTCTCCGTCGTCGCGACAGCCCCGCCGGACTCCGGCCCGAACCCGAGCCGGTCCGTCTGTGACGCGGACGCGGTGATTGCCGGAGTGATGGCCAGCCCCGCGGCGAGCAGCAAGCCGGTCGTGAGCGTGGTGATCTTCTTCATCGAGGATTCCTTTCCCTAGCTGCTTCCCACCGGAGCAGTGGCGTTAAAGATTCTGTGTCTGAAACGTCACTGTCAAGTCCGAGGCGTGTCGTGCCTCCAGGCCGGTGCACGAGGTCCGCCGGACCGCACCGGCCGGCTCGACCCAGCCCGCCCGCTACGATTGCCCGGTACGTTTCCGCACCGGGCATCCAGCTCGGCGACCTGGAGGAGCTCTCCTTGGCCCAGCCCACCCGTCTCGACGCCGTCATCGCCCTCGCGAAGCGTCGCGGCTTCGTGTTCCAGTCCGGCGAGATCTACGGGGGTTCCCGCTCCGCCTGGGACTACGGCCCCCTCGGTGTCGAGCTCAAGGAGAACATCAAGCGGCAGTGGTGGCAGCGGTTCGTGCGCAGCCGCGGTGACATGGTGGGGCTCGACTCCGCCGTGATCCTGCCCCGGAAGGTGTGGGAGGCGTCCGGGCACATCGCCACCTTCACCGACCCCCTCGTGGAGTGCCTGCACTGCCACCACCGGTTCCGCCAGGACCACCTCATCGAGGCGTTCGTGGCCAAGAAGAACCGGGAGCCCGAGGGGGGCATGGCGGAGATCGCCTGCTCGAACTGCGGCACGCGTGGCGAGTGGACCGAGCCGCAGAACTTCTCCGGGATGCTGAAGACCTACCTCGGCCCGGTGGACAACGAGGAGGGGCTGAACTTCCTCCGCCCCGAGACCGCGCAGGGCATCTTCGTCGACTTCGCCCAGGTCGTCACGACGTCCCGCATGAAGCCCCCGTTCGGCATCGGCCAGGTCGGCAAGGCGTTCCGCAACGAGATCACCCCCGGCAACTTCATCTTCCGGACGCGCGAGTTCGAGCAGATGGAGATCGAGTTCTTCGTGCCCCCGGCCGAGGCCGGCGAGTGGTACGAGCGGTGGATCGAGGACGCGGTGTCGTGGTTCACCGACCTCGGCATCGACCCGGAGAACCTCCGCCGCTTCGACGTGCCGGACGGCGAGCGGGCGCACTACTCGGACGCCACGGCGGACATCGAGTACAAGTTCGGGTTCGTGTCGAGCGAGTGGGGCGAGCTCATGGGTGTCGCGAACCGCACCGACTTCGACCTGAACAACCACATCCGGGAGTCCGGCCAGGACCTCCGGTACTTCGAGCAGGCGTCCGGCGACCGCTACGTGCCGTACGTCATTGAGCCGTCGTTCGGCCTGACCCGGGCGCTCATGGCGTTCCTCCTCGACAGTTACCACGAGGACGAGGCCCCGAACGCCAAGGGCGGCATCGACAAGCGGACCGTGCTGCGGCTCGACCCGCGACTCGCCCCCGTCAAGGCCGCCGTGCTCCCGCTCTCCCGCAACGAGCAGCTCTCGCCCGTCGCCCGGAAGCTCGCCGACGACCTCCGGCAGTTCTGGAACGTCGAGTTCGACGACGCCGGCGCGATCGGCCGCCGCTACCGCCGCAACGACGAGATCGGGACGCCGTTCTGCATCACGGTGGACTTCGACACGCTCGAGGACCAGGCGGTCACGGTGCGCGAGCGCGACACCATGAGCCAGGAGCGGGTCGCGCTCGACCAGCTGCAGGGGTACCTCGCGACGAGGCTGCTCGGGGCGTAGCCGTTGCGGCTCGCTCCGCGCGTGTTCTGAACACCCGGGTCCACGTCGAACACGTGGATCCGGGTGTTCGCGTCGGACGGGCGTGTTCAGAACACGCGACCCGCCCGCCGGGAATGCCGCGCCCGCGGCGCCCGTTGCCGCACACCATGAGCAACGATCCCGTCAAGGTCGACATCTGGAGCGACATCGCCTGCCCCTGGTGCTACATCGGCAAACGCAAGTTCGAGGCGGGAGCGGCCGCGTTCGGCGCTGCGGGCGGCACCGTCGAGGTCGAGTACCACTCCTTCGAGCTGAGCCCCGACACCCCGGTCGACTTCGAGGGCACCGAGGCCGAGTTCCTCTCGCGCCACAAGGGCATGCCGGTCGACCAGGCGCAGCAGATGCTCGACCAGGTCGGTTCGATCGCGGAGAGCGTCGGCCTCGACTACGCGTGGGACGACCTGCACCACACGAACACCGTCAAGGCGCACCAGGTCATCCACCTCGCCAAGACGAAGGGGCTCCAGCTCGCGATGGTCGAGCGCTTGTTCGCGGCGTACTTCGTCGAGGGACGGCACGTCGGCGACGAGGACGACCTCGCGGCGCTCGGTGCGGAGATCGGGCTCGACCCGGACGAAGTGCGGACGACACTCGCCACGGACGGCCAGCTCGCCGCGGTCCGCGAGGACCAGGCCGAGGCGCAGGCGTTCGGGATCAACGGCGTGCCCTTCTTCGTCATCGACGGCAAGTACGGCGTCTCCGGCGCCCAGGACCCCGCGACGTTCACGCAGGTGCTCGAGCAGGTCGTCGCGCTCCGGGAGGCCGACCCCGAGGGGGTGGCACGCGCCGCCGACGACGCGGTTGCCGACGACGCGGTGGCCGAGGAGGCGACCCGATGACGAACGTGACCGTGTCCGTGGAGGGGGAGCCGAGCCTCCAGTCCGAGGCGTCGGTCACGTCCGAGGCGTCGGTCACGTCCGAGACGTCGGTCACGTCCGAGACGTCGGTCGCGTCCGAGACGTCGGTCGCGTCCGAGACGCGGGTCGCGTCCGAGGCGAGCGTCGCGTCGAGCGTCGTGGACGGACGGGAGGCACGACCCGCGCTCGTCGCGCTCGTCCCGTCCGGCGGTGCGCCGGTCTGCGAGGGCGACACGTGCTTCTTTGAAGTCCCCGACTGAGCCCTGCGGCGAAGGTGTTCTGAACACGTGCGTCCAGCTCGAACACGCGGATACGAGGGTTCCGGGTGGACGAGCGTGTTCGGAACACGCAACGCCGGCCCGGCGGCGGACTACCCGCGGGGCTGCTCCTCGTCGGTGATGTCCGCCACGACCGCGCCGTAGGCGGCCACGAGGGCATCGGCATCGACGAACGCGCTCGCCCCGTGTCGACCGGCTCCGAGCGCGATCCGGCGCCCCAGGATCCGTTCGTCGGCGAAGACCGGCAGCGGGGTGAGGGTGCCGATCGGGGTGATCGTGCCCCGCTCGTAGCCGGTGGCCGCGAGCGCGACCGACGCATCGGGCATCGAGAGCTTGTTGACGCCGACGACCGACCGGAGCTTCTTCCACGCGATGCTCCGGCCGCCCGGGATCAGGGCGAGCAGGAAGCCGTCGTGGCGCTTGACGACGAGGGTCTTGACGATGTCGCCCGGCTCGATCCCGAGCAGGTCCGCGGCCTCGTGCAGGGAGTTCGCCGCCGGGCGTTCGACGACCTCGACGGCGAGCCCGCGAGCGGCCGCATCGGCTGCGAAGCGATCGGGTCCGTCGGAGTCGGGAGCGGAGTTGTCCACAGGGGTCGTCATGCCGTGACCGTACCAGCGCGATCGATGGGAGAATGAGGAACGATGACACTCACCACCACACCAGCAGCTCCGCTGCGGATCGGCCCCATCGAGGTCGACGTCCCCGTCGTGCTCGCGCCGATGGCGGGGATCACGAACACCGCGTACCGCCGCCTCTGCCGCGAGTACGGCGCCGGACTCTACGTCTCCGAGATGATCACGAGTCGTGCCCTCGTCGAGCGGACCCCGGAGTCGATGCGGCTCATCCAGCACCACGAGTCGGAGACCCCGCGGTCGATCCAGCTCTACGGCGTCGAGCCGAACACCGTGGCCGAGGCCGTCACGATGCTGGTGGCCGAGGACCGCGCCGACCACATCGACCTGAACTTCGGGTGCCCGGTGCCCAAGGTCACACGGAAGGGTGGGGGAGCGGCCCTCCCCTGGAAGCTCGGGCTGTTCCGCGAGATCGTCGAGCGCGCGGTCAAGGCCGCCGGTGACGTCCCTCTGACGATCAAGATGCGGAAGGGCATCGACCGCGACCACCTGACGTACCTCGAGGCCGGTCGTGCCGCTGAGGGCGCCGGGGTGGCGAGCATCGCCCTGCACGCCAGGACCGCGAGCGAGTTCTACTCGGGGCAGGCGGACTGGTCGGCGATCGCCACCCTCAAGGAGACCGTCACGAGCGTCCCGGTGCTCGGCAACGGCGACATCTGGAGTGCGGCCGACGCCCTGCGGATGGTCGACGAGACCGGCTGCGACGGCGTCGTCGTCGGTCGGGGCTGCCTCGGGCGTCCATGGCTCTTCGGCGACCTCGCGGCGGCCTTCCGCGGCGAGGACGTCAAGGCGATGCCGAGCCTCGGTGACGTCGCGGCTGCGTTCCGACGGCACGCGGCCCTCCTGGTGGAGTTCCACGACGACGAGGGCCGCGGCTGCCGCGACATCCGCAAGCACGTGGCCTGGTACTTCAAGGGGTACCCGGTCGGCAGCGACGTCCGGTCCGGGCTCGCGCTGTCGAGCACTCTGCAGGAGATCGACGACCTGCTCGGCACACTCGACGGATCCGAGCCGTACCCGGGCGCCGACGCCGAGGGGCCCCGCGGACGAGCCGGCCACCCCAAGAGGCCGTCGCTCCCGGACAAGTGGCTCGAGAGCCGCGACCTCGACGACGCCTTCCGCAAGGTGCTCGCGGCGGCCGAGCTGCACCACTCCGGCGGATGAACGACGGCTGGATGAGCGGTCCCGACAGCCTCGGCGGTGCCGCGTTCGGCAGCTACGGTCCGGCCGACACCGAGCGGTGGCTGCCCGAGGAGCACTCGAGTCGGCGCAGCGACTTCGCGCGGGACCGTGCGCGCCTGCTGCACTCGAGCGCACTCCGCCGACTGGCCGCGAAGACCCAGGTGCTCAGTCCGACGACAGGCCTCGACTTCGCCCGGAACCGACTGACCCACTCGCTCGAGGTGGCGCAGGTCGGTCGCGAGCTCGCCGACAGCCTGGGTCTCGACCCGGACGTCGTCGACACCGCCTGCCTCGCGCACGACATCGGCCACCCGCCCTTCGGACACAACGGCGAGACCGCGCTGAACGCCTGGGCCGCGGACGTCGGCGGGTTCGAGGGCAACGCCCAGACGCTCCGGCTGCTGACCCGCATCGAACCGAAGATGTTCGGCGACGACGGACAGGTGTACGGCCTCAACCTGACCCGGGCGAGTCTCGACGCGAGCTGCAAGTACCCGTGGCCGGCCGCACAGGGGGTCGCGGACCCGTCGGGGCGCCGGAAGTTCGGGTTCTACGATGACGACACCCCGGCGTTCGCGTGGCTCCGGAAGGGCGCCCCTCGCCGGCAGCGCTGCATCGAGGCGCAGGTGATGGACCTGTCCGACGACATCGCGTACTCGGTGCACGACTTCGAGGACGCCATCGTCGCGGGCTTCATCGACATGGCGGCGCTCGACGACCGCGTCGGCGAGAACGACATCGTGTCGGCCATGCACGCGTGGGTCGGCGACGACCTCAGCCGCGACGAGCTCATCGAGGCCTTCGAACGACTCCGCGGACTCTCGTTGTGGATGAGCAGCTACGACGGGACCCGGCGGGACCAGGCGCGCCTGAAGAACCTGACGAGCCAGCTCATCGGTCGATTCGCGAGGACGGCGACGAGCGCGACCCGGGAGTCCTACGCCTCCGGCAGCCTCGTCCGGTTCGCAGCGAGCGTCGTCGTCCCGCCGGAGATCATCGGCGAGATCGCCGTGCTCAAGGGCATCGTCGCGGCGTTCGTGATGACCCACGGCGATCGACAGCCCGTGTACCAGGACCAGCGGACGGTGCTGACCGAGCTCCTCGACGCGCTCGACGCCGGTGGGGCGAGCGACCTGGAGCCCGGATTCGCGGCCGACTGGCGGGCTGCGACGGACGACCAGGGCCGGAAGCGCGCCGTGATCGACCAGGTCGCGACGCTCACCGACCAGGGCGCGCTCGCGTGGCACCGACGGCTGGTGAGTGGTGTCGCAGAGACCGTCCACATCGCGGTCTGAGCGGGTCCGGGAACGTCCGGTCGGCGAACTAGGATCGGTGTCGTGGCGGGACTGATCGTGCGGAACGACATCGACGAGGTGCGCGCTCGCGTGAACATCGCCGACGTCGTCGGCGACTTCGTCACCCTGAAGTCGGCCGGTGTGGGGAGCCTTAAGGGGCTGTGCCCGTTCCACGACGAGCGCAGTCCGTCCTTCCACGTGCGCCCCCAGGTCGGGCGCTACCACTGCTTCGGCTGCGGTGAGGACGGGGACGTCTTCAGCTTCCTCATGAAGATGGACCACACCACCTTCCAGGAGGCCGTCGAGCGCATGGCCGCCAAGATCGGCCTCACCCTGCACTACGAGGACGGCGACGGGCCCCGCACCGATCACAACACCCGTGCGCGCCTCCTCGCGGCGAACTCCGCAGCGGCGGACTTCTTCGTGTCGCAGCTCGTGACCCCGGGGGCCGATCCGGCACGGCGGTTCCTCGGGGAGCGCGGCTTCGACCCCGCGGCAGCGGCACACTTCGGCATCGGGTACGCGCCGAAGTCCTTCGACGCCCTCCGCGACCACCTGCGCGGCGCCGGGTTCTCGATGGACGAGATCGTCAACGCGGGGCTCGTCAGCCAGGGGGACCGCTCGCCGTACGACCGGTTCCGCGGGCGACTGATGTGGCCCATCCGCGACGTCACCGGAGCCACGATCGGCTTCGGCGCCCGGCGGTTGCTCGACGACGACAAGGGCCCGAAGTACCTCAACACCCCCGAGACGCCGGTGTACCACAAGAGCCAGGTGCTCTACGGGCTCGACCTCGCCCGCAGGGACATCTCGAAGGGCAAGCAGGTCGTCATCGTCGAGGGCTACACCGATGTCATGGCCTGCCACCTCGCCGGGGTCACGACCGCGGTCGCCACGTGCGGCACGTCCTTCGGCGTCGACCACATCAAGGTGCTCCGCCCGATGCTCGGCGACTCCGCGGACCGCGACCTCTCCCAGCTCGGCGACATCGTGTTCACGTTCGACCCGGACGAGGCCGGGCAGCGCGCGGCGTCGCGGGCCTTCGCCGAGGAGCAGCGGTTCGCCTCGAGCACCTTCGTCGCGATCGCACCCGGGGGGCTCGACCCGTGCGACCTCCGACTGGCGCGGGGCGACGACGCCATCCGCCGCCTCGTGTCGACCCGCCGGCCGATGTTCGAGTTCATGGTCCGCCGCGAACTCGACGGACACGACCTCGAGACCGTCGAGGGTCGCGTCAGCGCACTCCGTGCCGCCGCGCCGGTCGTCGCCGGCATCCGCGACCGTTCGCTGAACCAGGGGTACGTCCGGAACCTCGCCGGCTGGCTCGGCATGGAGATCGGCGACGTCGGCCGCGCGGTCGAGAACGCGCGACGGGCGCTGGGGAGCGACGGCGGTCACGACCGCGGCGGCCGGACTGGAGGCACGGGTGCAGCCCGGTCCGCCGGCGGCGGTCCGCAGGGAGGTCGCGGTGGCACCGGCTCCACGTACCCCGGCGGCGGGTCGAGCGGAGCCGGCGAGTCGATGGCCGAACCCCTCGCGACGATCCGGTCGCTCCCGAACGACCCGATCACCCGGATGGAGCGGGACGCCGTGATGGCGATGGTGCAGCAGCCGATGCGCGTCGGGATGCCGCTCATCACCCTGACGGCGGTCGCGACGTTCAGCGCGCCGATGCTCGCGGTGGTCCGTGACGCCGTCGTGGCGAACGTCGACCAGGCCAGCAGCGCGGACTGGCTCGACCGCGTGCTCGCCGACGTGCCCGACCCCGTCCGGAACGTCGTGCAGGAGCTCGCCGTCTCCCCGCTGCCCACCCGGACGGACGAGGACCTGACGATCTTCGCGCGGGGCATCGTCGTCGCGCTCGTCGAGCGGGACCTCCTTGCGCGGAAGGCATCGCTCATCGGCCAGCTGCAGCGCGCGGACCCGCACGAGCAGGCGGACCGGCGGGCCGAGCTCCAGCGGCAGCTCGTCGACATCGACGCGCAGCGGATGCGGCTCCGCGCGGACGCCGAGCAGTCCTGACCGCGCCGTCCCGACGGGTTCTGCCCCAGGCCGGTCGCTGCCGACGGGTTCTGCCCCAGGCCGGTCGCTGCCGACGGGTTCTGCCCCAGGCCGGTCGCTGCCGACGGGTTCTGCCCCAGGGAGCGTCAACTGGCCGAGGGGGTCCCTGGCGTAGTTGACGCCCCCTGGGACAGAACCGGTCCGAGGCGGCTCAGGCGGCGAGGTGGAACGTCCGGACGAACCGCCCGAGGAGCTCGCCGCGACCATGGAGCACCGTGACGTCGCCCTGCGCGATCGCGCGCTCCGGGTCGAGGTCCCCGGCCAGGAGACGGTGGACGTTCCGCCCGGCGTCGAACGCGAGGTCGACCGGCCCACCGCCGCGTCGCACGTCGAGGACGTCACCGTCGACGCGGATGAGCAGATCGGCGGAACCGACCGTCGTCGCGTACGCCGTGGTCGGGAGCGCCGCGGCGGCCTCGGGGCGGAAGGCTGTCCGCAGGTCGAAGATCATCGACTCGCCACTGACGGTCTGCTCGTCCTCCGGTGGACCGAGCGCCTTGAAGCCCCAGGCGCCGAGTGCCAGCACCACCGGTTCGAGCTCCCGGCCGTACGGGGTGAGCTCGTACACGACGACCCGGGACCGCGGGGCTCGACGGATGACCCCCGCTGCCTGCAGCTCCTTGAGCCGGGTCGCGAGGATGTTGCTCGGGATGCGGGGGAGTCCCTCCGCGAGCTCGCCGTAGCGACGCGGTCCGACGAGGAGGTCGCGGACGATGAGCAGCGCCCACCGTTCGCCGATCAGCTCGACCGCGCGCGTGACCCCTGAGTACTGGCCGTAGCTCCGTGCCGCCATCGGCCTCAGTCCTGCTCGGGTGCAGCGGCCGCGTCCGAGCCGTGTGCCGCCGTCGCGTCCGAGCCGTGTGCCGCGGCGGCGTCCGGACCCTGCGCCGCGGCGGTCGGGTCCATCCAGCCGAACTCGAGGATGTTGCCGTCGGGGTCGGTGAGCTGTCGCTGGTACATGAAGCCGTAGTCGGACGCGGCCTGCGCCTCCGACCCACCGGCGGCGAGCCCGGCTGTCACGGCAGTGTCGACTGCCTCCCTGCTGTCGAGGAAGATCGCCCTCGTGACGGACGGCGCGACAGCCGGGTCGCCGATCGGGAGCGCAGTGAAGGTCTGGAAGTACTCGCGGACGAGGATCATGAACGCGCTGTGGTCCTCCTCGACCACGACGCAGGCAGCATTGTGGTCGGTGAACAGCGGGTTGATCGTGAAGCCGATCGCCGTGTAGAACGACTTCGCGCGCTCCAGGTCGGTCACCGGCAGGCTGACGAACATCATGGTCATCGTGTTCTCCCTCGAACGGTCCGGGATCGGACGCGCTCATACTTGCAAAAGACAAGCGTCGGGTCAACTGCGTTTCGACGATGTAAACAAACCCGCGGCGATTCGTTGCGTGGGGACCCCTGGTGTTAGCAATAGTTGTCCTCGGGCGGTCACAGCAGATCGATTCCGGCTGCCCGGGACCCTGCACGGGACACATCCTGCGCATTCATGACAGAGAGGCACATCGGCCATGGCATCCGTGACCAAGTGGAGCAAGCGCGCGCTCGTGCTCGCCGGAGGGACCGCGGCAGTGACGCTCGCGCTCACCGGCTGTGCCGGCGGCGGGAGCTCGACCACCGACCTGAACGGTCTGATCGTCGGCACCACCGACAAGATCACGTCGCTCGACCCGGCCGGCTCGTACGACAACGGCTCGTTCGCCGTCCAGAACCAGGTCTTCCCGTTCCTGATGAACACCCCGTCGGGGAGCCCGGACGTCAAGCCGGACATCGCGACGAAGGGCGTCTTCACCGACCCGACGACGTACACCGTGACCCTCAAGAAGGGTCTCGAGTTCGCGAACGGGCACAAGCTCACCTCGAGCGACGTCAAGTTCTCGTTCGACCGCGAGATCAAGATCAACAACCCGAACGGGCCGCAGTCGCTGCTCGCGAACATGAAGAACATCACGACGCCGAACGCGACGACCGTGGTCTTCCACCTCGACCACGCCGACCAGACCTGGCCGCAGGTGCTCTCGAGCCCGGCTGGTCCGATCGTGGACGAGCAGGTCTTCTCGCCGACGAAGCTCACGAGCTCCGCGGCGATCGTGTCGGGCAAGGCGTTCGCCGGTCAGTACATGATCTCCTCGTACAAGGAGAACGACCTGATCCAGTACAAGGTCAACGACAAGTACGACGGTGTCCTGAACAAGGCGAAGACCGACGAGGTCACGGCCCAGTACTTCACCAAGGAGACCGACCTCAAGCTCGCCGTGCAGAAGGGCGACGTCGACGTGGCGTACCGCTCGCTGACGCCGACCGACCTCGCGAGCCTGTCGAAGAAGTCGAACCTCACGGTCACCGACGGTCCCGGTGGTGAGATCCGCTACCTCGTCTTCAACTTCAACACGCAGCCCTTCGGTGCGACGACCTCCGAGGCGAGCACCGACAAGGCCCTCGCGGTCCGCCAGGCCGTCGCCGACTCGGTCGACCGCGCGGCGATCGCGAAGGAGGTCTACGACAACACCTACCAGCCCCTGTACTCGATGGTGCCGGACGGGCTGACGGGCGCGACGACGCCGTTCAAGTCGCTGTACGGCGACGGCAGCGGTGGCGCGGACGTCGACAAGGCGAAGAAGACGCTGTCCGATGCCGGCATCAACGGCAAGGTCGAGCTGAACATCCAGTACGCGCCGGACCACTACGGGTCGTCGAGCGATGACGAGTACGCGCTCCTCAAGACGCAGCTCGAGAACACCGGGCTCTTCACGGTCAACATCCAGTCGACGCTCTACACGACGTACGCCAAGGAGCGCACCGACGACCAGTACCCCGAGTACCAGCTCGGCTGGTTCCCGGACTTCTCGGACGCGGACAACTACCTGTCGCCGTTCTTCACGAAGGAGAACTTCGTGCAGAACCACTACGACGACGCGACCATCCAGAAGCTGATCGCCGACGAGCAGGCCGAGTCCGACAAGTCCAAGCGCGCCGATCTCATCGGCGAGGCGCAGCAGCGTGAGGCCGAGCAGATTTCGACCCTCCCGCTCCTGCAGGGCAAGTCGGTCGCGGTCGCGAACAAGGACGTCAAGGGGCTCGTGCTCGACGCCTCGTTCAAGTTCCGCTACGGCACGCTCTCCAAGTAGTCCCACACCGTCAGGGGGTGCCTCGCCACGAGGCACCCCCTCTCGTGTGACAGAAAGGCACCCCCTCTCGTGACCGTGACCAACGCGGACATCGTCGAGTCGGATCCGACCAAACCCACCGCAGCGAAGCGGTCGGGCGGCGGCGGGCTCGGACGGTACGTCCTCATCCGGTTCCTCCTCATCTTCCCGACCGTCTTCATCCTCGTGACGCTCGTGTTCTTCCTGATGCGCGTCATCGGGAACCCGATCGTCGCCTCGGTGGGCGGACGGCTCACCCCGGACCAGCTGCAGGAGCGTCTGCACGCCGCGGGGTACGACCGTCCGGTGATCGTGCAGTACCTCGAGTACCTCGGGCAGATCGTCCGCGGCAACTTCGGCACGACCGTCACCGACAACCGGCCGATCAGCGGGATCATCCTGCAGTACGGCGGCGCGACGGTCGAGCTCGTGTTCTACGCGCTCGTCATCGCGCTCGTGCTCGGCATCCCCCTCGGCATGGTCGCCGCCTACTGCCGCGACCGCTGGCCGGACGTGCTGCTCCGGGCGCTCGCGATCCTGACCTACGCGACCCCGGTGTTCTTCGGCGGGCTCCTCCTGAAGCTCGTGTTCTCGATCTGGCTGAACGTGCTGCCGCTCGGCGACCGGGCGTCCACGCGCATCGAGCTCGCGCTGAACCAGGTGCCCGGCGCGACCGGGATCTACATCATCGACGCGCTCCGCACCGGCAATGGCCAGATCATCGGCGACGTCCTGCTGCACGCGATCCTGCCGGCGTTCACGCTGGGACTCCTCACCGCGGGCATCTTCCTGCGGCTGGTGCGGGCGAACATGATCGGCACGCTCGGGTCCGAGTACGTCGACGCGGCACGGTCACGCGGCGTCCGCGAGGGTCGTCTGGTCCGGAGCCACGCGTTCCGCCCGGCACTCGTGCCGATCATCACCGTGATGGGGCTGCAGATCGCCATGCTCCTCGGCGGCTCCGTCCTCACCGAGACCACCTTCGGATGGCGCGGGCTCGGGTTCCAGCTCCAGCAGTACCTGTCCGCGCGCGACTTCGTCGCCGTGCAGGGCATCGTCGCCGTCCTCGCCGTCATCGTCGCGGTCACGAACTTCATCGTCGACGTCGTCGCGGCGCTCATCGACCCGAGAGTGAGGTACTGACATGGCCGACACGAGCCTCGTCGACCGTCACGAGTCCTGGTGGAAGCGGCTGCCCGTCGTGGTGCAGCTCCGCCGCAGCGTGGGATGGCAGCGCGCCATGCTCACCACCGGCGTCGTGATCTGCGCCGCCTTCATCCTCATCGCGGTGTTCGCACCGCTCATCGCCCCGTACGGGTTCGCCCAGCTGCAGGACGGATCGGGTCAGTCGTTCCCCCGGACCGGGGCCCCGAGTGCCGAGCACATCTGGGGCACGACCGTCGGCGGGTACGACGTGTTCAGCCGCGTCGTCTTCGGTGCACGGACCGCGGTCCTCGTCGTCATCGTCGCGGTGGTCGTCTCGATCATCGTCGGTGTCCTGCTCGGTCTCGTCTCCGGCTACCTCGGCGGTTGGCTCGACCGGATCCTCGTGGTCATCGCCGACGCCGTCTACGCGTTCCCGTCCCTGCTGCTCGCGATCGTCGTGTCGATCGTGATCTCCGGCGGTCAGTCGAGCTACGCGGGCGGCATCATCTCCGCCGGCATCTCGATCACCGTCGTGTACGTGCCGCAGTACTTCCGGGTCGTCCGCGCCGAGGCCGTGCGGCTGAAGGGCGAGGCGTTCGTGGAGTCCGCGCGCGTCGTCGGGACGAACCCGTGGCGGATCATGACCCGCCACGTGCTCCGCAACTCCACGAGGTCGCTGCCGCTCATCCTCACCCTCAACGCGTCCGACGCGATCCTGACGCTCGCGAGCCTCGGCTTCCTGGGCTTCGGCATCGGTCCGACCGCGGGCTCGGAGTGGGGCTACGACCTCAACCGCGCGCTGTCCGACACCGCGAGCGGGATCTGGTGGACGGGCGTCTACCCGGGGGTCGCGATCGTCCTCCTGGTGCTCGGCGTCACGTTCATCGGCGAGAGCCTCAACGACATCTCCGACCCGCGCCTCCGCGCACGTCGTCGGGCGAAGCAGCGCGTCGTCGACGCGCCGGGAGGAGCAGGCGCATGAGCGACATCGAACGCCGACAGGCCGCGGACCGCGACATGGCGAACCGGGCCGTGGAGGACCGCGACGCCGTCGTGACGGTCGACGACCTCTCCGTCACGTTCGCGACCGACAACGGGGCCGTGTACGCGGTTGACCACGTCTCGGTCGACGTCCGCCCGGGTGAGGTCCTGGCCCTCGTCGGCGAGTCCGGCTCGGGCAAGTCCGTGACCGCCAGGAGCATGCTGCGGCTGCTCCCGGAGACCGCGACGGTGTCCGGTGCGGTCGTGATCGGCGGGGACGACGTCGTCCGGGTCTCCCGGCAGCGCCTCCGCGAGCTCCGGGGGACCGCCGGCGCGATGGTGTTCCAGGAGCCGTCGACCGCCCTCAACCCCGTCTACACGGTGGGGTGGCAGATCGCGGAGGGCATCCGCGCGCACGGTGGCGTCTCCAAGAAGGAGGCTCGGGAGCGGGCGATCGAGTACCTCCGTCGGGTCGGCATCCCCGACCCGGAGACCCGGGTCGACCACTACCCGCACCAGTTCTCCGGCGGCCAGAAGCAGCGCGTCGTCATCGCGATGGCACTGGTGCTCGAACCGAGCGTCATCATCGCCGACGAACCGACGACGGCGCTCGACGTCACGGTGCAGGCCGAGATCCTCGACCTGCTCCGCCGCTGCCGCGACGAGTTCGGTGCCGCGATCGTCCTGATCACCCACAACATGGGCGTCGTCGCGGACCTGGCGGACCGCGTCGCCGTCATGTACCAGGGCGAGGTCGTCGAGCAGGCGGACGTCCGCACGCTGTTCGCGAGCCCCGAGGCGGAGTACACCAAGCGCCTCCTGGCCGCGGTGCCCAGACTGGAGGCGGCGACCACCTCCGACAGGCGGGCGCTCGTCGACGAGTCGGTCGCGCCCGTCGTGCGGGCACGGGGTCTCGAGATCGAGTACCCCGGACGCCTCGGCAGCCCGGCGTTCCGCGCGGTCAAGGGCGTCGACCTGACGATCCGCCCCGGCGAGGTCCTCGGCCTCGTGGGGGAGTCCGGATCGGGCAAGACCACCATCGGCCGGGCGATCGCCGGCCTGACGAGGGTCACCGGCGGCTCGCTCGAGGTCCTCGGCACGGAGATGCTCGGGTACCGGGAGCGCGACTTCAAGCGCCTCCGGAAGGACATCGGCTTCGTCTTCCAGGACCCGGCGTCGAGCTTCAACCCCCTGCTGACGATCGCGGACGCGGTCGCCGAGCCCCTCGTGGTCCACGGGGTGGCGAAGTCCCCGCGGCAGGCAAGGACCCGTGTCGACGAGCTCCTCGAGGCGGTGCAGCTCCCGAAGGCCTACGGCGACCGGTACCCGCACGAGCTCTCCGGTGGTCAGCGGCAGCGCGCGTCGCTCGCACGGTCGCTGGCGCTCGAGCCCACGCTGCTCATCGCGGACGAGCCGACCAGCGCCCTCGACGTGTCGGTGCAGGCGAAGGTCCTGGAGCTCTTCCTCGAGCTGCAGCAGGACCTCGGGTTCGCGTCCCTGTTCATCAGCCACGACCTCGCCGTCGTCGGTGCGCTCTCGGACCGGATCGCCGTGCTCTACCGCGGCGACCTCGTCGAGGAGGGCACCGCGGCCGAGGTGCTCGGCGCCCCGCAGCACCCGTACACGCAGCGTCTCCTGGCGTCGCTCCCGGTCCCCGACCCCGCCGAACAGGCCGAGCGACGGCGTACGCTGGCACAGCTCGACAGCGCGGCGACGGCATGACGGCGGCGCCGGGGGACCGGGTGGGGCGCGCGAGCGATCAGGCCGCGTGACGACGAGCACGGAAGAGGGCGCATGATCGCGGTGAACGGCCCGGCCGTCGTGGCGGACGACGTCTCGATCGAGTACCGGGGGACGGCGTCGAGTCGTCCGATCCGAGCGGTCGACGGCGTGAGCCTGGAGGTCCGGCAGGGGGAGATCATCGCGCTGCTCGGCCAGTCCGGTTCGGGCAAGTCGACGTTCGCTGCGGCGGTCGCGGGGCAGCTCGGCAACGGCCAGGACGGCGAGGCGTCGAGCAGACGGCGGATCGTCGGCGGGGAGCTGACGGTCCTCGGGCAGCGGGTCAGGCACCTCAGGGCGCACTCGCGACGGCGCACCCGGCTGCTCGGCACGATCGGGTACCTCGCCCAGGACGCCGCCGACCGCCTGAGCCCCGACCTGACCGTGGGCGAGGCCATCGCCGAACCGATCTACGCCAGGGACCGACGATTCGACCGCAAGGAGGCCGGCCTGATGGTCGCGCGGCTCGTCGACGCGGTGCACCTGCCGCTCGGCATCATGCGCGCGCCGACGTGGGAGCTCTCCAGCGGACAGCGGCAGCGTGTCGCACTCGCCCGGTCCCTCGTCCTCGAGCCGGAGCTCCTGGTCGCGGACGAACCCGCCCGGGGCGTCGACGTCCTGGTGCGGCAGTCCGTGCTCGAGGCGCTCGTGAAACTGCAGCGCACGATCGGGTTCTCCGCCGTGGTCGTGTCGAGCGACGTGCGAGAGGCGCGTGCCCTCGCCGATCGCGTCGCGATCCTGAACGAGGGGCGACTGGTCGGCATCGGCACGTTCGACGAGGTCTTCGACGCGCCGCTCGACCCCTACGTCAAGATCCTCGCCGCCACCTCGGCACGCGCGACCAAGCGCGCCGCCCCGACGGCTCGTCGCTCGTCAGCACCACGCGCCGGGGTGGCGCCTGCGGAATCGCCCAGCGCCGGCGCGGCGCCGACCGAAGGAGTCCAGTGAACGACGCATCCACCCCCGTGTCCGACCGTCGAGCGCGCGGGCACCGCGCGGTGGTGACCGACGTGGGCCGGCCACTCGCCGGACCGGTGCCGACCGCGGGACCGGTGGCGATCCTCCCGTCCGAACGCGATCTCCACGTCGCCGCCGTCGAGTCGGCGGGCGGCACCGTGGCACCGGCCTCGCCGGACACGCGCGGGATCGTCTGGCTCGACGCGCGCGATCCGGATGGCCTGGCGGCCGCACTGGAGGCATCTCCCGCGGCCACCTGGGTCCAGCTCCCGTTCGCCGGGGTGGACGCGTTCGCCCACATCATCGCCGACCACGGTGAGCGGGTGCTCTTCACGAGCGCCAAGGGCGCCTACGCCGAGCCGGTCGCGGAGCATGCCCTGGCCCTGACGCTCGGCACGCTCCGAGTCCTGCAGAAGCGGGCTCGGGCACGCTCGTGGGCGACCGAACCGGAGGGTGTCTCGCTCTACGGGCGGGACGTCGTCGTGATCGGCGCCGGCGGCATCGCGATCGAGTACCTCCGCCTGCTCGCGCCGTTCGACGTGCACGTCACGGTCGTCCGACGGTCGAGTGATCCGGTGGACGGTGCCGACCGGACGGTCACCGTCGACCACCTCGACGAGGTCCTGCCGTCCGCGGACGTCGTCATGGTCGCCGCCGCGATGACCTCCGGCACCGCGAAGCTCCTCGGCGCCGCCCAGTTCCGTCTGATGAAGCCGTCGGCGCGGCTCGTCAACATCGCCCGTGGCGGGCTCGTCGACACCGACGCCCTCGTCGAGGCGCTCCGCACCGGCGAGATCGCCGCGGCGGGTCTCGACGTGACCGACCCGGAGCCGCTCCCCGACGAGCATCCGCTGTGGGACGAACCCGGGGCCGTCATCACGCCGCACCAGGCCGACACCCCGGAGATGGTGGCGCCGCTGCTCGCCGAGCGGATCCGCGTCAACACCGCGGCGTTCCTCGACGGGTCGGGCGAGGGCTTCATCGGCGTGGTGGACCCGGTCGCCGGCTACTGAGCGGCGTCCCCGGCGACGACGGTCACGCGACTCGCCCGGGTGGCGTGGCGGATGGTGATCAGCGGCCGGGCGTCCTGCTATGGTTGACACCGCTGTTGAAGCCCAGACAGTGATCCTCGATAGCTCAATTGGCAGAGCAGCCGGCTGTTAACCGGCAGGTTGTTGGTTCGAGTCCAACTCGGGGAGCAAGCAGCTCCCGCAAGAAGGAGGCCCCCGTCACTGCGACGGGGGCCTTGTTCGTGGTCGGCGTGGGGCGTCCGCCGACGTCAGCCCTCCGGGTGGTCGTGACCCGGGAGCCAGCTCTTGCCAGGGACGCCCCAGCTCTGCTTCTTGACCGCCTTGACGGCCTGCTTGCCGAACGGGTGCGACAGCCGGTCCGCGTAGAGCAGTCCGTCGAGGTGGTCGTACTCGTGCTGGAAGATCCGCGCGAGCCACCCGTGCGCCTCGATCTCGAAGGGCTCGCCGTGCTCGTCGAACGCGCGGAGGAGCGCACCCTCGGCGCGGCGGAGGGGGAACCGCTCGCCCGGCAGGGACAGGCAGCCCTCGGACTCGTCGTCCTCGTCGAGCTCGTCGACCGACTCCGGGACCGCCGGTGTGATCCAGAGCACGGGGTTGATGGCCGCGCCGCGCCAGAGCACATCGTCGTCGCCGGTCCACGAGTACACGAACAGACGCTTGCCGACGCCGACCTGCGGGCCTGCGAGACCGACGCCGGGAGCCGCGTCGGTCGTCTCGAGCATGTCCGCGACGAGGGTGCGGAGCGCGTCGTCGAACTCGGTGACCTCCTCTGCCGGGGTGTGGAGCACGGGCTCGCCGGTGATGCGGATCGGAAGTACGGCCATTCGTCCAGGTTATCGGCCCCGCGGAGGATAACCTCGTCGCGTGACCTCTGACCTCACCGACCTCACGGACGCGGTCAACATCAACCTGACCCCCTTCCAGGCGCTCATGATCCCGGTGGCCCTCGTCGGCGCCGTGTTCCTCTCCCTCGGAGCCCAGTTCCAGAGCCGCGGTGTCAAGCGCGTCGAGGCGAGACTCGGCAAGCAGACGAGCGGGCTGAGCGTCCGGCACATGCTCGCGCTCATCGGGAGCGGCAACTGGGTGCTCGGCACGCTCATGCTCGGCCTCGCGGTCGTCCTGCAGCTGATCAGCATCACGTTCGCGCCGCTCATCGTGGTGCAACCACTCGGTGCCGTGGCCCTCGTCATCACGACGTGGTTCTCGACCAGGGCGTCCGGCGTCCCACTCGGGCAACGGTCGCGCCGAGCGGTGTGGACCTGCATCATCGGCGTCGCGATCTTCGTCGGCATCGCGGCGCTCGTCGGTCACGAGTCGGCGATCACGCGGCCGCAGCTCGTCACCGTGCTCGTCGTCCTGGCGATCGTCCTGGCGCTCGTGCTGCTGTCGTTCAAGGTCGTCCAGCGGCACAAGAGCGCGCTGTACTACATCATCGGCGCCGGCGTGCTCTACGGGTTCGTGGCGACGCTCGCCAAGGTGTCGCTGAACCGGTTCGTCAACCACACGTTCGACTGGGTGACGGTGTTCGCAGTGGTCGGCGTCGTGGTGGCGTCCGCGCTCGGGGGCTACTTCGTCCAGAACGCCTACGCATCGGGGCCGGCGGACCTCGTGATCGCGGGACTCACGGTGATCGACCCGATCGTGGCGGTCGGCATCGGCATCATCGTGCTCGGTGAGGCGTCCGGCGCACCGGGCATCGCGGTCGTCGGGTTCCTCGTGGCCGCCGTCATCGCGATCACCGGGGTGTTCCAGCTCGCGAAGCACCACCCGCAGTCCCGACGCTGACCCGATGTCCTCCGCGAGGCGGAGGAGACGCACCGGGGCTGTGCGCTACCGTTCCAGCGTGGACGGATCTGCTCGGAAGAACGAACGCCTTCGCATCCTGCTCGCCGCCGACACCTTCCCTCCGGACGTCAACGGCGCTGCGAACTTCTGCGAGCGACTCGCGGTCGGCCTCGTCGAACGTGGGCACGACGTGCACATCGTGGCACCGGCGACGGGTCTCCGGAAGAACGGCACCTTCGTCGAACAGCACGGGACCGTCACGCTCACGGTGCACCGGCTGTTCTCCCTCCGGTGGCCGGGTCACTGGCTGCGCTTCGCCTGGCCGTGGACCGCGCGCCGGAACACCGCGAAGATCCTGGACGCCTTCCACCCGGACGTCGTGCACCTGCAGTCGCACATCGTCATCGGCCGCGGACTGGCCCGCACGGCGATCGAGCGCGGGATCCCGGTCATCGCCACGAACCACTTCATGCCGGAGAACGTGCTCGACCAGGCACCGCTCCCGCAGTGGATCATCCCGCTCGCGATCCGGATCGCCTGGCGCGACGCCGCGAAGACCTACCGGTTGGTCGACCGGATCACGGCACCCACCAGGAGGGCCGCCGAGTACCTCGAGGCAGCCGTCGACGTGCACGACGTGCTGGCGGTGTCGTGCGGCATCCAGGCGGGTCTGTACACCTCGCGGGACCTCCGGCCCGCGGACAACCACATCGTCTTCGTCGGGCGGATCGCCGCCGAGAAGCAGATCGAGGTCCTGCTCCGCGCGATGACCCTGCTCGACCCGGCGCTCCGGACGACCCTGACGGTCGTCGGCGGGGGCGACCACATGCCGGTGATCGAGAAGCTCGTCTCGGAGCTCGGCCTCGGGGACCGCGTCACGCTCACCGGGTTCAGCTCGGACGAGGTGCTCCGCGCCGCACTGACGAACGGCACGGTCTTCGCGATGCCCTCGACGGCCGAGCTGCAGAGCATCGCCTCGCTCGAGGCGATGGCATCCGGCCTGCCGATCGTCGCCGCGAACTCCATGGCGCTCCCGCACCTCGTCGACGGGAACGGGTACCTGTTCGAGCCCGGCGACGAGCGCGACCTCGCCGAGAAGCTCACCGCCGTGCTCACCGCCGACGACGACGAGTACCTGCGGATGAAGCACCGCAGCCTCGAGATGATCGCGCCGCACGACATCGACCGCACCCTCAGCACGTTCGAGGCGCTGTATCGTGGGGAGCCGGTGGCCGCTGGCCCCGAAGCGGGGCGGTAGCCAAGCTGGTCAAGGCAGTCGGCTCATAACCGAACGATTCGCGGGTTCAAGTCCCGCCCGCCCTACTGGTGCAGAGCCCATGAGGCCCGGTGCCGTCACACACAGCACCGAACGATTCGCGGGTTCAAGTCCCGCCCGCCCTACGCGACGCCACTAGTCCGCCGGACGCGCACCGTGCCTCCCGTCCGACGGCCAGTCGTGGCACCGCGGCCTCCGGCCGCCGGATACAGTCGATCCATGAAGAAACGGGGCGCGGACGCGCATCGCGCACCAGCGCCCGTGCCCAACGTGACCGTCGATCACCAGAAGGGCTCGACCGGCGTCCGCGTCAACGCGTTCCGCCTCGGGTTCATGGGCGGCATCGGGGTCCTCGTCGCACTCCTCGCCGGGCTGCTCGTCCGCGAGCTGTCGACGGTCCTCGTCTACATCGGCGTCGCGGTCTTCATCGCGCTCGGCCTCGACCCCGTCGTCACCTGGCTCGAGCGGTTCATCCCACGCTGGGTCGCGATCCTGGTCGTCGTCCTCGGGGTGATCGGCGCGTTCGTCGGCATCCTGTTCGCGATCGTGCCGGTGCTCGTGTCGCAGGGCTCGAACCTCGTCCAGAACATCCCCGACTTCGTGCGGAACCTGTCGAACCAGGAGTGGGTGCAGGACCTCTCGAAACAGCTCGGCAACACGTTCGACCTCGACCACGCGCTGCAGTCGGCGCAGAGCTTCCTCGAGGACCCGGCGAACCTGTTGAACATCGGTGGCGGCGTCCTCGCGGTCGGCGCGGGGATCGCGTCGGGGCTGTCCGGGGCACTCATCGTCCTGATCCTGATGCTGTACTTCCTGGCGTCGCTCCGCGGGATCAAGCGGATGACGTACCGGTTCGTGCCGGCGTCACGCCGTGAGAACTTCGCCGAGGTGACCGAGCAGATCACCGGGTCGGTCGGACGGTACGTCGTCGGGCAGATCGCCGAGGCGGTCCTGAATGGCGTGCTGAGTCTGGTCTTCCTCTGGAGCATCGGTGCGCCGCTCCCGGTCCTGCTCGCGACCTTCGCGTTCCTCGGTGCGCTCGTCCCGCTCGTCGGAACGGTCGCCGCCGCCGCCGTGATCTGCCTCGTGTGCCTCTTCGCGTCGCCGCTGACGGCGCTCGTCGCGGCGATCTACTACCTCATCTACATGCAGGTGGAGGCCTACGTCATCGCCCCGCGCATCATGTCCCGGGCAGTCCAGGTCCCCGGTGCCCTCGTCGTCATCGCCGCGGTGGCCGGTGGCACGATCGGCGGCGTCCTCGGTGCGGTCGTCGCCGTGCCCGTCGCGGCGTCGGTGATCATCATCGTCCAGCAGGTCATCTACCCCCGGCAGGACCAGCTGTGAGCGACGACGGCGATCTCGAGGCGTTCCACGCCGCGCGCGAACGGTCGATCCGTGCCGCGCGGGGCCCGCTCGCACTCGTCAACGCCCAGCAGGTGACCGGACCGCAGACGGTCTGGCCGGTGCCGGGCACGTGGGCGGCGACGCCCGGCGGACTCACCGTGACCGCGTCGGCGGACGACGGCGTCGTGGTCGATGACGACGTCGTCGACGGCACCGTGCTCGTCGCCGGGGACGACGCGGTCGTGCCGTCGACGGTCGCGTTCCCGACGGGCATGGCCGGTTCGGTGGGCCGGGTCGGGGACGGCTGGTCCCTCCGCGTCTGGGACCCGACTGCAGAGCCGATCTCGCGGTTCGCGCGCATCGGGACGTTCCCTGCGTCCGACGCATGGGTCCTGTCCGGCACGTACGCACCGACGGACGGACTGGAGGCACGGGGCGACGTCACCGACGCAGCCGGCGTCCCGCTGACGGTCACCGGGCGCATCCGCGTCGTGATCCCGGGGGAGTCGGCCGCGGCGGACCTGATCGTCGTGCGGGCTGCGACCTTCCATGGACACCCGCGGTTGCAGCTGATCTTCCAGGACGCGACGTCGGGGGAGACGACCTACTCGATGGGCCGGTTCCTGTTCCTCGACGATCCGGGTACCGCCGGGCCGATCGACCTCGACTTCAACCGTGCGGTGCTGCCCCCGTGCGCGTTCTCGTACCAGTACGCGTGCCCGATCCCGCCCGCGGAGAACCGGCTGGCCGTCGCGGTGACGGCCGGGGAGACCCGCGGGTACGACGTCGACGGCCAGGCGATCCACTGAGTCCAGGGGCGATGGTTGCCCTTCCCAGCCGGGACCCTGCATAATGGGCCTGTCCACGGACATCACAATCACATATCGAATGCCGCCACGCGCAGTTCCACGCGAGGACGAGCCTCTGCCAGGTCGATGGGGAAGTCGCACCTGATGAGCGGAGGAATCGTGACCGAACAAGGAACGCAGCACGGGGTGGGGTCCGGCCTGGCCGGGCCAGGAGTGGCGCGAGGAGTTCTCTACGTGCACTCCTCCCCTCGCGCGCTCTGCCCCCATGTCGAATGGGCAGCAGGTCGCGCGATGAGTCGTGCCGTGAACTTCTCGTGGATGGACCAGCCGGCGCAGGACGGCGCCCGGCGGACCGAGTTCACCTGGACCGGCCCGGTCGGGACCGGTGCGTCGATCGCCTCGGCGCTGCGCGGTTGGGAGCACCTGCGCTACGAGGTCACCGAGGACCCGACGGATCGTTCGGACGGCGGTCGATGGATGCACACGCCCGACCTCGGCGTGTTCTACGCGCAGACCGACGTCGCCGGGAACATGGTCGTGCCCGAGGACCGGGTGCGCTACGCGATGGAGGTCGCGGGCAGCAACGCCCTCGAGCTGCACCGCGAGCTCCGGCTCGCGCTCGGGCAGTCGTGGGACGAGGAGCTCGAGCCGTTCCGGCAGGCCGGCGAGGGCAACCCCGTCGTCTGGCTGCACCGGGTCGGCTGACCCGACCCTCCGTCATCAGGCGCACAACACCGCCCTGTGGCCGACACACCGCCTTCGAAGGCGGTGCCTCGGCTTCAGGGCGGTGTTTCGCACGACAGCGCGGGCCCGGGCGGGGCCGGGCCGGGCCGGGGCCGGGCCGGGGAGGGGTGGGGCTACGCCGTCCGGATCGCGACGACGGCGTTGTGGCCGCCGAAGCCGAACGAGTTGCTGATCGCCAGCAGGTCCCCGTCGGCGAGCTTCCGGGGCTCGCGCGCGACGTCCATCACGATCTCCGGCTCCTGGTCCGTGAGGTTGATCGTCGGCGGTGCCACCCGGTGGTGCAGGGCCAGGACGGTGAACATCGCCTCGATGGCACCGGCGCCCCCGAGCAGGTGTCCGGTCGACGCCTTGGTCGCGGACACGACGACGTCGTCGAGGCCGTCACCGAAGACCCGGCGCATCGCGTGGTACTCGGCGATGTCCCCGACCGAGGTGGATGTCGCGTGCGCGTTGACGTGCACGACGTCGGAGGGCGAGGCATCGGCCTGCCCGAGTGCCTGCAACACCGCACGGGCGGCAGCACTGCCCTCCGGGTCCGGCGCGGTGATGTGGAACGCGTCGGACGTGATCCCGCCACCGGCGATCTCCGCGTAGATGCGGGCACCACGGGCGAGCGCGTGCTCCTTCGTCTCGAGGATGAGTGCCGCGGCACCGTCGCCGAGCACGAAGCCGTCGCGGGTGACGTCGTAGGGGCGCGAGGCGCCCTCCGGGTCGTCGTTCCGACGGGAGAGCGCCTGCATGGCGGAGAACGCCGCCAGGGGCATCGGGTGCAGCGCTGCCTCGCACCCGCCGGCGATCACCACGTCGGCGACTCCGGTCGAGACGTGCCGGTAGGCCTCGGCGAGGGACTCGGTGCTCGACGCACAGGCCGAGATGTAGGTCCGGGCTCCACCGCGGGCACCGAACGCCATCTCGATGGCGGCCGCGGGGCCGTTCGCCATGAGCATCGGCACGGTCATCGGGAGCATGCGGCGCGGACCGCGCTCACGCAGGGTGTCCCAGCCGTCGAGCAGTGAGTTGAGGCCGCCGATGCCGGTCGCCCAGTCCACGATGAGCCGCTCCGGGTCGATCGCGGCGTCGTCGATGCCGGCGTCCGCCCAGGCCTCACGGGCGGCGACGAGGGAGAGCTGCGACCCCGGGTCGAGGCGCTTGACCTCTTGGCGGGTGAGCTGGTCGCCGAGGAACTTCCGTGCCTGCCCCGCGAAGTGCACGGGGAGGTCGTAGCGCTCGACCCAGTCCTCCTCGATGGTGCTGATCCCGGACTTGCCCGCGAGGAGCGCCTCCCACGACTCCGTGGCGGTGGCGCCGAGCGGGGAGATGGAGCCGACGCCGGTGACGACGACGGTGTGGGTGGTGGTCATGACGACGATCCTTCTGGGGTCAGCGTTGGTGGTGCGGGTACAGGAGAGCGCCGTGGCTCGTCGGACCGGGGGTCGAACGTGCCACGGCGCCCGTGGAGCCTGGGATCAGCCCTGTGCCTTCGTGATGAAGTCCACGGCGTCGCCGACGGTCTTGAGGTTCTTGACCTCTTCGTCGGGGATCTTGACGTCGAACTTCTCCTCGGCGTTGACCACGATGGTCATCATCGAGATCGAGTCGATGTCGAGGTCGTCGGTGAACGACTTGTCGCGCTCGACCGTGTCGGTGGCGATACCGGTCTCGTCGTTGATGAGCTCGGCCAGGCCGGCGAGGACTTCGTCAGAGGACGCTGCCATGTTCTTCTCCTTGATGGGGGTGTCGTTGACCGTGGACAAGCCTAGGGCACGCACGGGCGACGGGTTCGGTGGATGGGGACGGAAACAGAGCTAGGGGAGGACGACGACCTGTGCGCCGAACACCAGGCCGGCGCCGAAACCGATCTGCAGGGCGAGTCCGCCGTGCAGCGACGGGTTCTCCTCGAGCAGACGGTGGGTCGCGAGCGGGATGCTCGCCGCGGACGTGTTGCCGGTGTCGGTGATGTCGCGGCCGATGACGACCGACGACGGCAGGCCGAGCTGCTTGGCGAACTCGTCGATGATGCGCATGTTGGCCTGGTGCGGCACGAACGCCGCGAGCTGGTCGGCCGTGACACCGGCGACCTCGAGGGCCTGCTTGGCGACCTTGACCATCTCCCACACCGCCCATCGGAAGACCGTCTGACCCTCTTGGCGGATGGTCGGCTGCTCGCCCCCGGCACGCCACTCCGCGTAGGTCGAGGTCATCCGGATCGCGTCCCACTTGGAGCCGTCGGAACCCCAGATCGTCGGTGCGATGCCGGGCGTGTCGCTCGGACCCACCACCGCGGCACCCGCGCCGTCCCCGAGGAGGAACGAGATCGAGCGGTCGGTCGGGTCGACGATGTCGCTGAGCTTCTCGGCGCCGACGACGAGCACGTGGTCCGCGACACCGCTCTTGACGAACGAGTCGGCCTGGGCGATGCCGTACGCGTACCCGGCACATGCGGCGCTGATGTCGTACGCGGCCGCGGGTGCCGCGCCGAGGCGTTCGGCGAGGAGTGACGCCATCGACGGTGTCGCGACGGTGTTCGTCACGGTGGAGACGAGCACGACACCGATCTGGTCGGCAGTGATCCCGGCCTTCTGGATCGCTTCGCGCGCCGCGGTCTCGGCGAGGTCGATCGCGCCGACGTCCGCTCCGGCACGCTTCCGCGTGACGATGCCGGTGCGCTGGCGGATCCACTCGTCGGACGAGTCGATCGGCCCGACGAGCTCCTCGTTCGGCACGACGATCTCGCCGCGGGCCGCACCGAGGGCGAGGATGCGGCTGTACTCGTGGCCGCGCTGCTGCAGCAGGACCGGTGCGCCACCCGTGCCGGGTTCGGTCGGGAGGCCCGGAGCTGCGTCCGGCAGGTCGGTCCCGGTGGTCATGCGGTCACCGCCGCATCGGCGTCGGCGGAGTCCCGGAGCATGGTGATCGCAGCCGCGAGGTCGTCCGGGGTGGCGACACCGACGGCGGGCGTTCCGCGCAGTCCTCGCTTGGCCAGTCCGGTGAGGGCACCGGACGGTGCGAGCTCGATGATGCCCGTGACCCCCGCCGCAGCGAAGGAGGCCATCACCGCGTCCCAGTGCACGGGGTTCGCGATCTGCTGCACCATGAGGTCGACGAAGTGGCGGCCGCCCTCGACCCGGGAACCGTCAGCGTTGGTCCAGATCGGCAGGGTCGGGTCGGTGACCGTCGCGGCGGCCGCGACCGGGGCCATGCGCTCGACCGCCGGCGCCATGTACCGGGTGTGGAACGCTCCGGCGACGCTGAGCGGGACGACCCGCGTCTTGGCCGGCGGGTTCTCGGACAACGCGGCCAGTGCCTCCAGGCTGCCGGCTGCGACCGTCTGGCCGCCGCCGTTGTGGTTGGCGGGCACGAGACCCGCGGCTTCGAGTGCCGCGGGGAGCGCGTCCTGGTCGCCGCCGAGGACGGCGCTCATGCCGGTCGGCTCGAGGGCTGCGGCGTCGGCCATGGCGCGCCCGCGCTCTGCGACGAGTGCGACGGCGTCGGTCGGCTGGAGGATCCCGGCGACCGCGGCGGCGGTGAACTCGCCGACCGAGTGTCCGGCGACACCCCCGACGAGCGATCGGCGGCCGTCGGCGAGGAGCGCGTCGGCGGTGACCAGTCCCGCCGCGACGATGAGGGGCTGCGCGAGCGCGGTGTCGCGGATGGTGTCCGCGTCGGACGTGGTGCCGTGGGCTGCGAGGTCGACGCCGATCGCCTCGGACCAGGACCCGACGCGCTCACGCACGGTGGAGTCCTCGAGCCATGGGGCGAGGAACCCGGGAGTCTGGGAGCCCTGTCCGGGCGCGACGATGACGATCACTGCTCAATCCTCCCCGCTGCGGTACGGCCGACATGTGTGCGCATCAGCACAAGAATCTCCTCAGACATTGGCAGGACTCGACAAGCGCGGACCGCAAAACGCCACCTTGGCCGCGTCACGCAGAGACATGTCCGTGCGCGATGCGGCGGAGTTGGTGTCTTGCGGAAGGGCGAGGGCGGTCATCGGCGGGTGGGGCGACGACGGGTCGCCGCGGACTCCGACATCGCGCCGATGATGAGCGCGGACTGCACGATGAGGGCATCACGGGCGTGGGTGGCGTCCCAGCCGATGATGTCCGCCACGCGCCGGAGCCGGTACCGGACGGTGTTGGGGTGGACGAAGAGCTCGCGGGCCGTCGCCTCGAGCGACCGGCCGGTGTCCAGGTAGCACCAGAGCGTCTGGAGCAGCTCCGTCGACGAGTCCTTGAGCGGCGTGTAGATCCGCTGCACGAGGGCCGTCCGGGCCAGTGGGTCCCCGGCGAAGGCCCGCTCCGGCAGCAGGTCGTCCGCGAGTGCCGGTCGGGGTGCTCCGCGCCAGGCCCGGGCGACGGCGAACCCCGCGAGGGCGGCCTTCGCGCTGGTGGAGGCGTCGACGACCCCGGGGACCTCGTTGCCGAGCACCAGGTGTCCCTCGCCGAACGACGGCTCGAGCGCCGTCGCGATGGTCATGAAGGACACGGGTTCCTCGCCGTCCGGGGTGTCGTCCCGCGGCGTCGCCCGCCCGATCACGACGACGAGCCGCGAGCCCTGGACGCCGATCAGCACGTCGGCGTCCATGTGCCTGGCGGTGCGCCGGAGCGTGTCGACCTCGAGTTGCCGGGGGGCCGTGCCGACGAGGACCGCGACCTCGCCGTGTCCGTGCCAGCCGAGGGCGGCGATGCGCGAGGGGAGCTCGTCGTCGTACTCGCCGGAGAGGATCGAGTCCACCACGAGCGCCTCGAGACGGGCATCCCAGAGCCCACGGGCCTCGGCCGCGCGGGCGTAGACGTCGGCCGAGGCGAACGCGACCTCGCGCGAGTACATCAGGATCGCCTCCTGCAGGACGTCGTCGCCGTCCTTCGCCCGGTCCTCGACGACCTCGACCACGACGCGGATGAGCTGCAGGGTCTGCTGCAGGCTCACCGAGCGGAGGAGCTCGCGGGGCGCTGCGCCGAAGACGTCCGCTGCGACCCACGGCGTTGCCCGGGGGTCCTCGAACCAGGAGATGAAGGACGAGATGCCTGCCTGCGCGACCATGCCGACGGCGGAACGGCGCCCTGGGGGCATCTCGCCGTACCAGGGCAGGGTCTCCTCGAGCCGCTTGATCGTCGCGCTGGCGAGTTCGCCGGAGACACCGCGGAGCCAGGCGAGTGTCCGTTCCCGGTCACGCTCCCGGCCCGCGGCGTCTGCGCGCAGCGTCACCACCTGCGGATCAGCTCTCGCTGTCCGCGCTGCCGGTCGTGCCGGCGGTGACGTCGTGCAGCCGGTACTTGTCGATCGCGGCCTGCACGACCGACGGGTCGACCTTCTGCTGCCGTGCGAGCTGCTGGAGCGTCCGCACCACGACCGACGGACCGTCGATCTTGAAGAAGCGACGCGCGGCGGCACGGGTGTCCGAGAACCCGAAGCCGTCGGCACCGAGCGTCGCGAAGTCGCGCGGCACGAACTGACGGATCTGGTCGGGCACGGCGTGCATGAAGTCCGTCACGGCGACCACCGGGCCGTCGGTGGACTGCAGCTTCTCGGTGACGTACGGCGTCCGGGGCTGCTCGTTCGGGTTGAGGAACGCGTGCTCGTCCGCGGCGAGGCCGTCGCGGCGGAGCTCGCCCCAGCTCGTGACGCTCCAGACGTCGGCCGACACGCCCCAGTCCTCGGCGAGGAGCTGCTGCGCCTCGAGGATCCACGGCACGGCGACACCTGAGGCGAGCAGCTGGGCCTTCGGTCCGTCGTGCTCGCTCGGCTTGAGCAGGTACATGCCCTTGACGATCCCGTCGACGTCGACGTCCTCCGGCTCGACCGGCTGCACGATCGGCTCGTTGTACACCGTGAGGTAGTACGAGACGTTCGGGTCGCTGTGCTTCGGGTCGCCGTTGTCGTCGACGCCGTACATCCGGTCGAGGCCGGACTGCACGATGCGGCCGATCTCGTAGCCGTAGGCGGGGTCGTAGGAGACCACGGCGGGGTTCGTCGCCGCGAGGAGCAGCGAGTGGCCGTCGGCGTGCTGGAGGCCCTCGCCGGTCAGCGTGGTGCGACCGGCAGTCGCGCCGATGACGAACCCGCGGGCCATCTGGTCGCCGGCGGCCCAGAGGGCGTCACCGGTGCGCTGGAACCCGAACATCGAGTAGAACACGTAGACCGGGATGAGCGGCTCGCCCTGCGTCGAGTACGAGGTGCCGACGGCGGTGTAGGCCGCCATCGCGCCGGCCTCATTGATGCCGACGTGGATGATCTGACCCTGCGGGCTCTCCTTGTAGGCCAGGAGGAGTTCGCGGTCGACCGACGTGTAGTGCTGGCCGTTGGGGTTGTAGATCTTGGCGGTCGGGAAGTACGCGTCCATGCCGAACGTGCGTGCCTCGTCCGGGATGATCGGCACCACGCGGTTGCCGAAGTCCGGCGCGCGGAGAAGGTCCTTCAGCAGGCGCGCGAAGGCCATCGTGGTGGCGATCTGCTGCTTGCCGGAGCCCTTCTTGGCGATGGCGTAGCGGGAGTCGTCCGGCAGGGAGACCTGCGCGTACTTCGTCCGCCGCTCCGGCACGTAGCCGCCGAGCTCGCGACGACGCTCGTGCATGTACTGGATCGCCTCGTCGTCGTTCCCCGGGTGGTAGTACGGCGGGGTGTACGGGTTCTCCTCGAGTTGCGCGTCGGAGACCGGGATGCGCATCTCGTCGCGGAACTGCTTGAGGTTGTCGAGGGTGAGCTTCTTCATCTGGTGGGTCGCGTTGCGTCCCTCGAAGCTCGGGCCGAGGCCGTAGCCCTTGACGGTCTTGGCGAGGATGACGGTCGGCTGGCCCTTGTGCTCGGCCGCCGCCTTGAACGCCGCGTAGACCTTGCGGTAGTCGTGCCCACCGCGCTTGAGGTTCCAGATCTGGTCGTCGCTGTAGTCCTCGACCATCGCGAGCGTCTTGGGGTCGCGCCCGAAGAAGTTCTCGCGGACGTAGGCGCCGTTCTCGGCCTTGTACGTCTGGTAGTCGCCGTCGGGCGTCCGGTTCATGAGGTTGAGGAGCGCGCCCTCGGAGTCCTTGGCGAGCAGGTCGTCCCACTCGCGGCCCCACACGACCTTGATGACGTTCCAGCCGGCACCGCGGAAGAACGCCTCGAGCTCCTGGATGATCTTGCCGTTGCCGCGGACCGGTCCGTCGAGCCGCTGCAGGTTGCAGTTGATCACGAAGTTCAGGTTGTCGAGGCCGTCGTTCGCGGCGACCTGCAGCTGTCCGCGGGACTCGACCTCGTCCATCTCGCCGTCCCCGAGGAACGCCCAGACCTGCTGGTCGGAGGCGTCCTTGATGCCGCGGTTGGTGAGGTACTTGGCCTGCTGCGCCTGGTAGATCGCGTTGATCGGGCCGATGCCCATCGACACGGTCGGGAACTGCCAGAAGTGCGGCATGAGGCGAGGGTGCGGGTACGACGACAGACCGCCGCCGGCGTGCGACTGCTCCTGGCGGAAGCCGTCGAGCTGGTCCTCGCCGAGACGACCCTCGAGGTACGCGCGGGCGTACATGCCGGGTGAGGCGTGGCCCTGGAAGAACACCTGGTCGCCGCCGGACGCGTGGTCCTGTGCGCGGAAGAAGTGGTTGTAGCCGACCTCGTAGAGCGCGGCACTCGACGCGTAGGTCGAGATGTGTCCACCGACGGCGATGCCCGGTCGCTGCGCGCGGTGCACCGTGATCGCGGCGTTCCAGCGGATCCAACGACGGTAGTTGCGCTCGAGCTCTTCGTCGCCCGGGAACTCCGGCTCGTTCTCCGGAGCGATCGTGTTGACGTAGTCGGTGGTCGGGACCATCGGCACGTTGAGGTGGAGTTCCTTGGACCGCTTGAGCAGGCTGAGCATGACGTCCCGCCCACGCTCGTGACCGTTCGCCGCGACCAGGCCGTCGAGGGACTCACGCCATTCGGCGGTCTCCTCCGGGTCCTGGTCCCTGTGGTCTGCCGAATATGGGTCCTGGTCGTTCACCGTCACCCTTGACCTCGTTCGTTTCGTGGTGGACATGTCGGCCCGTCAGGCGGTCGGGTCACGACCGGAGAACGGGCGGCACCCACTCTAGTTCCCGCCACCGACGCGCAACTGGACGTCGGGGGACGTGCGTCGCGGCGCGTCCGCGCGTGCGGCGCGCGTGCAGTCACCCTGGAGGCACGGTGCGGGTGACGCGCGTCGGTCACCCGCACCGAGCCTCCAGTCCGTCCCCGCGGTCCCGCCTGCTGCACCCGCTCCTGAACGGCAGGCGGACACGTCCTTGCAATCGCGTGTCACGGGCGTAGGATCGCGTCTCGTGTGTGCGCCCATCGGCGTGCGCGACGCGCTGCACGGGTCGGGTCCGATCAGGACCGACACCCGGGGAAGAGACACAGACCATGGCACTGGAGATCGGCTCGCTCGCTCCGGACTTCGACCTCCCGAACCAGTTCGGGGAGCACGTCGTCCTCAGCGACTTCCGGGGCGTCCGTCCCGTCGCGCTGGTGTTCTTCCCGCTGGCGTTCTCGTCCACCTGCACGTCGGAGCTCTGCACGCTGCGCGACAACATCGAGATGTTCGCCGACCACCGCGTCGAGCTGATCGGGATCTCCGTCGACTCGAAGGCCACGCTGCGGTCCTTCGCCGAGGTGAACGGGTACGACTTCACGCTGCTCGCGGACTTCTGGCCGCACGGAGCGGTGTCCAAGGAGTACGGCGTGTTCCTCGAGAAGAAGGGCTTCGCGAACCGTGCGACGTTCGTGATCGACGTCGACGGCCGCATCCGGGCCTCCGTCATCACCGAGCCGGGTCTCGCGCGCGACGTCACCGAGTACCGCGAGGCGCTCGACCGCATCGCCCCCGCGCACGTCTGAGCCGACTGTCCGGCTGAGCGAGCTGTCCGTCCGAGCGATCGGCCCGTCTGATCGACGTGCATCCGCCGACGTGTGTCCGGTACGCGCCGCTCCCCATCACCGATGACGCTCGAGCTCTGGGGCTGACGCGGCTCGTCGTCCGCACCGTGCTGGGCGACGTCGTCGTGCATCACCGTGGCACGGACGAGCGCGACGTCGACGTCGACGTGATGCTGCACGGCGTGGCCGGCTCGTGGACGACGTGGACGCCGATGCTCTCGGCCGCCGACGTCCTCGGACGCCCTCGCGGAGCCGTCGTGCTCATCGACCTCCCCGGCTGGGGCAGTTCCCCCCTGCCGGCCACCGGACCGCTCGGCCTCGACGACGCGGTGTCCGTCGTCGTCGCGGTGACGGCTGCGCTCGGGATCGACCGCTTCGGTGTCGTCGGGCACTCGATGGGTGCGTTCATCGCGCTGCACCTCGGGGTGACGCTGCCGTCGCGGGTGACACGCGTCGCGATCGTCTCCGGCACGACCTTCGCCGCGATCGACGCCGCCCGCCGCCCACTGCACGGACTCGTCCGGTTGCCCGCGTTCGTGCTGCTCCGCGCCGGGTTCACGGTGCTGCCGCACCGGGCGACGCGCATCCTGCACGGTCTCGCCCGGATCGGGTTGCTCCCGCTGCTCTCGGCGCCGGTGTTCAGCCACGTGCTGCGTCTCGACCCCTCCGTGACCAGGACGTTCCTGGCCGAGATCCGCCCCGTGGGGTTCGTGTCCGCGGCGCGCGCCGGGGCGGCGTACGACACCCGGCGGTGGGCGGGCATCCGGTGCCCGGTCGTCGCCGTGGCGGGTGCCGACGACATCTTCGCCGACGTGGCGGACCTCGGGCGTCTCGCGGCGATGGTCCCCGGGGCCCGCACCATCCTCCTGCGCGACTGCGGGCACTTCGCGCACGTGGAGCGGCCGTTCCAGACGATCGCGGCGCTCGACGGGCCGGACCTGCGCGGATGACGGGGCGGCCCGGCGCGGCGCGGCGCGGCGTTGCCCGGCCCGGCGCGGCCCGGGTGACCCGGGGGCCGAACTGCGGACGATGACTGCGCGGTCGTCCGACGGTGCGTTCGTCGTCAGGGCGCGCAGTTGCTCCGTGCGGTTGCTCCGCGCAGGCACCTGCACCGGAGGCTCGGTCGCGTCGTGTAGACAAGGGGGATGTCGATGACGACCGATGCAGTCCGTACGCACCCGAGCGACGAGGGGTTCCCCCGGGAGCAGGAGCTCGCCTGGCGCCTCGCCGAGATCGCGACCGACGGTGCCCCGGTCGACATCGACGCGGCGCTCATGGTCTCGAACCGGATCGTCGACAACGCCGCCGTGAGCACGGCCTCGCTCCGCCGTGGGCCCGTCGTGACCGCGCGGGCACAGGCACTCGCGCACCCCGCGTCCATCGGCGGCGCCGGAGCCGCCGTGACCGGGCTGCCGACGGACCTGACGGTCTCCCCGGAGTGGGCCGCGTGGGCGAACGGCGTCGCGGTGCGGGAGCTCGACTTCCACGACACGTTCCTCGCCGCCGAGTACTCGCACCCCGGCGACAACATCCCGCCGCTCCTCGCCGTCGCCCAGCACCGAGGGCTCGACGGGGCCGCACTCCTCCGGGGCATCCTCACGGGCTACGAGGTGCAGGTCGACCTCGCCCGGTCGATCAGTCTGCACGCGCACAAGATCGACCACGTGGCCCACCTCGGGCCGAGCGTCGCCGCCGGGATCGGGACGATGCTCGGCCTCGACACGACGACCGTCTACCACGCGGTCGGCCAGGCGCTGCACACCACCACGGCCACCAGGCAGTCCCGGAAGGGACTCATCTCGAGCTGGAAGGCGTACGCCCCGGCGTTCGCCGGCAAGGTCGCGATCGAGGCGGTCGACCGGGCGATGCGCGGCGAGACGAGCCCGAACCCGATCTACGAGGGCGAGGACGGCGTCATCGCCTGGCTCCTCGACGGTCCGTCGGGGTCGTACGACGTCGCGCTTCCGACTCCGGGGACGCCGAAACGCGCGATCCTCGACACCTACACGAAGGAGCACTCCGCGGAGTACCAGGCGCAGGCGCTCATCGACCTCGCACGGCGACTCCACCGGACGCGTCCCGAGACCGGGGACCCGGACCGCGTCGTGTCGATCGTGATCCACACGAGCCACCACACGCACATGGTGATCGGCTCCGGAGCGAACGACCCGCAGAAGTACGACCCGACCGCGAGCCGCGAGACGCTCGACCACTCGGTGCCGTACATCGTCGCGGTCGCCCTGCAGGACGGGACCTGGCACCACGAGGCCTCCTACACGCCGGAGCGCGCGAGCCGGCCGGACACCGTCGCGCTCTGGAACCGGATCACCACCGTCGAGGACCCGGGGTGGACCGCGCGGTACCACTCACTCGACCCCGCCGAGCAGGCGTTCGGCGGCCGCATCGTCATCACCCTCACCGACGGGACCATCATCGAGGACTCGATCGCGGTCGCGGATGCCCACCCGCTCGGCGCCGCACCGTTCGGTCGCGCGGAGTACGCGCAGAAGCTCCGGACCCTCGCGTCCGGGATCCTGCCCGACACCGAGATCGACCGGTTCCTGACCCTCGCGGACTCCCTGCCGACACTCGACGCCGAGGGGGTCCGGCAGCTCCAGGTCGTCGCTCCGGACGGGTACCTGGACGACGTCGACCAGGCCGCCGCCACGAGGGGACTGTTCTGATGCTGTCGTCGAGCGTCACACCGTCGGAGAAGCGTGCTGCCTTCCGGTCGCTGCTGGCGGCGCCCGGCATCGCGGTGTTCCCCGGCGCGTTCACCCCGCTCACCGCCCGGCTCGTCGAGCGCAAGGGCTTCGACGGCGTGTACCTGTCCGGCGCGGTGATGGCGAACGAGCTCGGCCTGCCCGACATCGGTCTGACGACGCTCACCGAGGTCGCGACGCGGGCAGCCCAGGTCGGCCGGAACACCGACCTGCCGGTGCTCGTCGATGCTGACACGGGGTTCGGCGAGCCGATGAACGTCGCCAGGACCGTCCAGACCCTCGAGGACGCCGGGGTCGCGGGCCTGCACATCGAGGACCAGGTGAACCCGAAGCGGTGCGGGCACCTCGACGGCAAGCAGGTCGTCGACCAGGGCACCGCCGTCGGCCGCATCCGCGCCGCCGTCGCGGCTCGGCGCGACCCGTCGCTCGTGGTGATGGCGAGGACCGACGTCCGCGGGATCGACGGCCTGCCCGCGGCGATCGACCGGGCGAAGCGGCTCGTCGACGCCGGGGCCGACGCGGTGTTCCCGGAGGCGATGGCGTCCCTGGCGGAGTTCCAGGCCGTGTGCTCGGCGCTCGACGTCCCGGTGCTCGCCAACATGACCGAGTTCGGCAAGAGCGACCTCTTCACCCGGCAGCAGCTGGAGGACGTCGGGGTCGCTGTGGTGATCCACCCGGTGTCGCTCCTCCGGGTCGCGATGGGTGCGATCGACCGGGCGCTCGACACCCTGCTGGCCGACGGTTCGCTCGTCGCCGAGGTGCCGGGCATGCAGACCCGCGCCGACCTCTACGAGCTCGTCGACTACGCCGGCTACGCAGCCTTCGACGGCGGGGTGTACGACTTCACCCTGGAGACCAACCGCACCGCGGACCCGACGACGTGACGGACTGGAGGGACGGTGCCAGGCCGCACCGTCCCTCCAGTCCGTCACCGGTCACCGACCGCATCATCCGCACCACCTGTTCTCGCTGCACCACCCGCACTCGCGAAGGAGCGATCATGACGGAGATCCACAAGGGGCTCGCCGGGGTCGTCGTCGACACGACGGCCGTCTCGAAGGTCAACCCCGACACGAACTCGTTGCTGTACCGCGGGTACCCGGTGCAGGAGCTCGCCGCGGCCTGTTCGTTCGAGCAGGTCGCGTGGTTGCTCTGGCACGGGTCGATGCCGACCGACGACGAGCTCGCGGGGTTCCTCGCGCGGTCCGTCGGGCTCAGGTCGCTGCCCCCGCTCGTCGTCGACGTCATCGACGCACTGCCGATGTCCGCACACCCGATGGACGTGGTCCGGACGGCGGTCTCCGCGCTGGGAGCGGCGGACCCGGCGGCCGAGGACTCGTCGCCCGCAGCCGAGCAGGCGAAGGCGGAGTCGCTGTTCTCCGTGCTCCCGGCGGTCGTCGCGTACGCGCAACGTCGTCGTCGCGGTGAGTCGATCGTGCCGCCGCGCGACGACCTCGGGTACGCGGAGAACTTCCTCTGGATGACGTTCGGGTCGCTGCCCTTGGAGGTGATGATCGACGCGTTCCGGGTCTCGCTCGTGCTGTACGCGGAGCACTCCTTCAATGCCTCGACGTTCACGGCCCGGGTCGTCACGTCCACGCTGTCGGACATGCACTCGGCGGTCACCGCGGCGATCGGCGCGCTCAAGGGTCCCCTGCACGGCGGCGCGAACGAGGCAGTGCTCGGGGTGTTCGCGGAGATCGGGACCGACGGCTCCGCAGATGAGGTCGGAGCGCGGGCGAACGCCTGGCTCGAGGACGCCCTCGCATCGAAGCGGAAGATCATGGGCTTCGGGCACCGGGTCTACAAGCGCGGCGACTCACGCGTGCCGACGATGCACGAGGCGCTCGTGCGCGTCGCGACGTCCGTGGGCCGGCCCGACGTGCTGGTGCTCTACGACGCATTGGCGGACGCGATGTCGCTGGCGAAGGGGATCGAGCCGAACCTCGACTACCCGTCCGGGCCGGCGTACGACCTGATGGGGTTCGACACCGACCTGTTCACGCCGATCTTCGTGGCGGCGCGGGTGGTCGGGTGGACGGCGCACGTGATGGAGCAGCGGGCGTCGAACTCGCTCATCCGGCCGCTGTCCGAGTACGACGGCCCCGGGGAGCGGCACCTGGGGTGAGGCCGGCGCCCGGGTCGGGGCGGACGCGGCGGGCGGCGGGTCGGGGCGGACGCGGCGGCCGGCGGGTCGGGGCGGGCGCGGCGGGCGTTGAGAAGTGGCTAAGTGTCGGGTCGGGGGTGGTGATCCGACAGTTGTGCACGTTTCGGCGGCTGGTGGGGACGGAGGCTTGGGGCGGGTGGCACGCGGCGGGCGTTGAGAGGTGGCTAAGTGTCGGGTCGGGGGTGGTGACCCGACAGTTGTGCACGTTTCGACGGCTGGCGGGACCGGAGGCTCGGGTCGGGTCGGGTCGGCCAGATTCGGGTCAGCTCGGGCATCGACTGAGAAGTGCCGAAGTGTCGGGTCGAGGGTGGTGACCCGACACTTACGCACGTCTCGACCACTTGTGGGGACGGAGGCTTGGGGCGGGTGGCACGTGGCGGCCGTTGAGAGGTGGCCAAGTGTCGGGTCGGGGGTGGTGACCCGACAGTTGTGCACGTTTCGGCGGCTGGCGGGACCGGAGGCTCGGATCGGGTGGCACGTGGCGGGTCGGGTGGCGCGCTGCGAGTGTTGAGAAGTGCCGAAGTGTCGGGTCGGGGGTGGTCACCCGACAGTTGTGCACGTTTCGACGGCTGGCGGGGACTGAGGCTCGGGGTGAGCGGGTGCGGAGGCAGCGTCGGGCGGGTCAGTGGTACTGCGGCGGCCAGTCGAAGGACGGGGCCTGCCGGGCGACGTGACCGACGTGGGTGATCGCGAGATCGATCTGCTGGAGGTCCCCGAGCTCGATGTCCGCCGGGTCCCCGTAGTACCGGTGCCCGTCCACCCACACGGTGAGCGACCCGCCGTGGCCGAGGCCGACGAGTTCGCCGATCCGGCCACGCCCGAGGTCGACACCCCACTCGGTGAAGAACTGCCCGAGCGTGAAGTCCTGCTTCGTCGGGGTCTCGACGTGCACGATGCCCGAGGTGTCGTGGGTGTGGATCTCGGCGGCGAACTTCGAGCGGTCGCTGTGGCCGATGTTCCCCGGCACGGTGATCGGGACGCCGTCGTCGGTGATGGAGAGGTGTGCGTGGATGTGCTCGGCGAGCTTCCGACCCCAGACGTCGTGGAGGTCTGCCGCATCGGCATGACGCTGCAACTCGGACAGACCGGTCGGCGCTGGCCAGACCGGCACGGTGTCGGACGAGCCGACGCCGGATGAGCCGACGCCGGACGAGCCGACGCCGGACGAGCCGACGCCGGACGACCCGAACGCCGTGTGCGCGGCGCTGCCCGGGGCCGCGCACCCCGTCAGGGTGAGGACAGCGAGGGCGACGGCGACCAGTGCGGTCAGCGTGCGGCGGCGGGTCGGACGCATGTCGGGCCTCCAGTCCGGTTCATCGGAGGGGTCGGGGGTGCCATGCTGACCCGCAGACTCACGCGTCGGGGTGTCACGCGCGCCACTCCGCGGCCGGAGTGAGCGGGACCGGCGCAGGGCGGTCGGTCGTGGTGACCATCTCGACCCGGGCGCCCGTGTCGGCGGAGCGGAGGACGCCCGTCATGACCTCGAGGACGTGGCGCGCGAGTGGGCCGTTCGCTCGGCCCGCGGCGTTCGCCCCGCCAGCCGTTCCCGCGTCGAGGAAGTCGAGGAGTCCGACACCACGTGCGCCGTCGACGTAGCCCGCCGACGGGTCGAGCGTGCGCCAGTCCTCGGAACCGAGCTCGCGGAGCCGGACGTCGCCCGAGAAGCCGTTCGGGTCCGGGACCTGGAGCGTCGCGAGCTCGCCGTGCACCTCGATCGGCGGTGCCGTGGTCGCGACGGCATCGAAGCTCGTGACGATCGTCGACAGTGCCCCGTTCGTGTGCTCGAGGATGCCCGTGACGTGGGTCATCGTCTCGACCGGGATCTCCTCGCCCGTCCGGGGACCGCTGCCGATCGTCCGCACGCTCCGCAGCGCGCTCGCCGCACCGATCACGGAACGGACCGGCCCGAGGAGGTGCACGAGCGCGGTGACGTAGTACGGGCCCATGTCGAGGAGCGGGCCGCCTCCGTCGCGGTAGTAGAAGTCCGGGTTCGGGTGCCAGGCCTCGTGCCCCGGGGTGACCATCGTCGCGACAGCCGCCATCGGGCGGCCGATCAGTCCGTCGTCGATCGCGGCTCGGGCGGTCTGCGTCCCGGTGCCGAGGATCGTGTCGGGTGCGGAACCGACGCGGGCGGTGCCGTCCGCGGTGGCGGCGTCGATGATCCGGTCAGCATCGGCCATGGTGACGGCGAGGGGCTTCTCGCCGTACACCGACCTGCCGGCGGCGATCGCTGCGAGGGCAACCTCGGTGTGGGCTGCGGGGATCGTCAGGTTGAGGACCGTCTGGACCCCGGGGTGCTGGTAGAGCTCGTCCACGGACACGGCGTCCGTGCCGGGGAGCGTCGCTGCGACGGCCTCGGCCCGAGCGGTGTCGAGGTCGGCCACGGCGGCGATGCGGACCCGGGGGTGGTCGCGGAGCGTGTCGAGGTAGGCCTGGGCGATGACGCCGAGGCCCACGATGCCGATGCCGTGCTGCTCGCTCATCGGGCGACCGCCGCGGTGTCGTCCGTCGCCGTTGCCGGACGGTCCTCGGTGGCCCAGAGGACGCCGCGTTCGATCATCGACCGGACACTCGGGTGGTCGAGGATCTGCACGTCGTGGCCCGGGGTGACCACGACGATGCGACCCGCACCCCAGGCGCGGGTCCAGACGGCCGGGACCGTCACGGCGCGTGCCCACTGCCCGCGGGCGGTGTGGGTCGTCGTCGCGAGGACGTCGTTCAGGTCGTCGCTGAGCACCCAGTACTGCTCGGTGTCGAGCGTGAAGTCGTCGAGTCCCGCCGTGATCGGGTGCTCATGCCCGAGGTCGGTCATGTCGATCGAGTGCTGCACCGGAGCGTCCGGATGCGCGACGAACTGCCCGCCGATGAGCTGCAGGTACTCGGCGCTCGCGCGGAAGGAGTCGGCGATGCCGCCGTGCCAGCCGACCAGCCCCGTGCCGCGTTCGACTGCGGCCCGGAGTCCAGCGACCTGCTCGTCGGTCGCGCTGGACATCGTCACGCTCTGCAGGACGAGGTCGACGTCGGCCATCACCGAAGCGTCGGCGTAGACCGCGGGGGAGTCCTCGACCCGGACGTCGAACCCGCTGCCCCGGAGGAAGTCGAGGAACCGGTCCGTGCCCTCGACCGGCGCGTGACCGTCCCACCCGCCGCGGACGACGAGTGCCCTGCGACCGCCCCGCCCGTCCTGCTGTTCCTGCTCGCTCCGTGTGCTGTCCTGTGCCGTCGTCATGCCTGCCACCGTTCGTCGTCTTCGTCGTCGCGCGTTGCCACCGACGCTACAAGGACTCACTGCGGTGCGGGCGGGCTCGCCGTCGGATGTGGACAACTCGGTCCCTGTGCACAGCGAGGGCACCCTGGACGAGGTCGACCTCCGCCCTGGACGAGGTCGACCTCCGCCGCGCCGCTAGACTCTGGATCGCCCGCCGTGCGGGAGCAGGGGCCTGTAGCTCAGTTGGTAGAGCGCCACGTTTACACCGTGGATGTCGTCGGTTCGAGCCCGGCCGGGCCCACCGGCTGACCGCCGGACTGGAGGCGCGGTGCCGGACCCGCACCGTGCCTCCAGTCCGGAATCGGCGGCCGCCCGGCGAGGCAGGCGGCGGCCCGCTCCGCGCCCATCACGACGATCCATGACGCCCCGGTTCGCCCCGCGACCCACATCGGAGCACCATGGCCGCATGAGCCGCATCGATGAGCAGGACCCCGTCGAGCACATCCGCGGCGTCCGGACGAGCATCAAGTGGACGCGGTACCAGCCGGACGTGCTCCCGCTGTTCGTCGCCGAGATGGACTTCGGCATCGCACCCGGCATCGCGGACGCCCTCGTGGAGCGGGTCCGCTCGTCGGACCTCGGCTACCTCGACGGCCCCGGCCCCCTCGCCCCGGCGTTCGCCCGCTTCGTCGCGGACCGCTGGGGCTGGGACCTCGACCCCGCACGCGTGCACATCGCCACCGACGTCAGCGTCGGCATCGTCGAGACGCTCCGCATCGCCCTGCCGGACGGCGGCCCGGTCGCGATCACCCCGCCGGTCTACCCGCCGTTCTTCGAGCTCGTCGAGGAGGCCCGATGTACGGTCCACGAGGTACCGCTCCGGGATCGATGGGGCGACTGGACGCTCGACCTCCCCGGGCTCGAGGCGGCGTTCCGCGACGGTGTCCGGGTGTTCCTGCTGTGCAACCCGCACAACCCGGTCGGTCTCGTGCACCCGCGTGCGACCCTCGAGGCGCTCGCCGACCTGGCTGCGGAGCACGACGTCCTCGTGGTCAGCGACGAGATCCACGGGCCACTGACGCACCCGGGTGTGACGTTCTCACCCTTCGCGCCGATCGCCGAGGCGCACGGGGCCCGATCGGTCACGGTGACGTCCGCGAGCAAGGGGTGGAACCTCGCGGGGGTCAAGTGCTCGGTGGTCGTGGCGGGCGACGACCGCTCGGCGGCACTCCTCGACACCCTGAACGACGAGGTCGCCTGCCGCACGAGCATCCTGGGACTGCACGCGAACGTCGCCGCTTTCGCCGAGACCGCGTGGCTCGACGACGCCGTCGCCCGCGTGGTCGCGAACGACCGGCTGCTCGCCGCCCTGCTCGGCGAACACCTGCCGGGCGTCGTCTACCACCGCCCGCGGGCGGGGTACCTGGCGTGGCTCGACTTCCGCGGCATGGGTCTCGGGGACGATCCGGCCGTGCAGCTCCGGGAACACGCGTACGTCGCACTCAACTCCGGACTCGGGTTCGGCCGTGAGGGGCGCGGGTTCGCGCGGCTCAACCTCGCCTGCTCGCCCGACACGCTGCGGGAGGCGGTGCAGCGGATCGCTGCGGCGTACCCGTCGACCACGCAGGGCGAGCCGCTCCGCTACGCACGCTGACCGGACGCTGACCGCGCGCTGACCGGACGCCGACCGGGTCGCGTGACCGACGCGACCGTCCGACGGACGGGAGGGACGGTGCCGGCCCGCACCGTCCCTCCCGTCCGGGAGCGCGGTCGCGCCCGGTAGCGTTGCCGGATGGCATCGCCCCTGGAAGTCCTCGAGCATCTCGTCAACGCTGCGGTCGTGCACGCGTTCGGCGCCGACCGCGCGGGAGTCGACCCGGCACTCCGACCGAGCCAGTTCGCGGACGCCCAGTCGAACTGCGCACTCGCGCTCGCCCGGGACCTGCGACGATTGCCGAGGGACATCGCCGGGGACCTCGCCGAGGCGCTCCGGGCCGTCGGGCTCGAGGGCGTGGCGAGCGTCGAGACCAGCGGACCCGGCTACCTGAACTTCACCTTCACGGACGCCTGGCTGAGTGCCCGACTGGTGGAGCTGGCCGGTGACGCACGGCTCGGTGTCCCGTCGGTCGAACCCGAGACGATCCCGATCGACTACTCCGCGCCGAACGTCGCCAAGGAGATGCACGTCGGACACCTGCGGACGACGATCGTCGGCGACAGCATCGCGCGCACGCTCGACGCACTCGGCCACCGGGTGGTCCGGCAGAACCACATCGGCGACTGGGGGACGCCGTTCGGGATGCTCATCGAACACCTGCTCGACGTCGGCGCCGACTCCGACGAGGCAGCACTGCTCCGATCGGACCCGAACGCCTTCTACCAGGCCGCTCGTCGGGCGTTCGACGGCGATCCGGCGTTCGCCGAGCGTGCGCGGAACCGTGTGGTCCTGCTCCAGGCGCTCGACACCGAGACGCTCCGCATCTGGCAGGAACTCGTCGGTCGGTCGAAGGACTACTTCAACCGGGTGTACCGCCGGCTCGACGTGACGCTCACCGACGACGACCTCGCGGGGGAGTCGACCTACAACGACGACCTCGCGGCGATCTGCGATGAGCTCGAGGCGGCCGGCATCGCGACCGTGAGCAACGGCGCGCTGTGCGTGTTCCTCCCCGGCCGGACCGGGCGAGACGGCCAGCCCTCGCCGCTGATCATCCGCAAGTCCGACGGCGGCTACGGGTACGCGACCACCGACCTCGCGACGGTCCGGCACCGCGTCCGCGACCTCGGCGCCGACCGACTGGTCTACGTCATCGGGACGACACAGAGCCAGCACCTCGAGATGGTGTGGGAGACGGCGCGGCTGGCCGGCTGGCTCCCGGACTCGGTGCCGACGGTGCACGTGCGGATCGGGAGCGTCCTCGGTGCCGACCACAAGATCCTCCGAACGAGGTCCGGTGACTCCGTGCGGCTCCTGTCGCTCCTGGACGACGCCGTCGACCGGGTTCGCGACGCACTCTCGGAACGCCCGGACCTGTCCGACGGGGCTCGCGATGCGATCGCCGAGTCGGTCGGCATCGCCGCCGTCAAGTACGCCGACCTCTCGGTCGCGCACGACACCGACTACGTCTTCGACGCGGACCGGATGGTCGCCACCACGGGGAACACCGGGCCGTACCTGCAGTACGCCGCGACGCGGATCCGGTCGCTCGTCGCGAACGCACCGTCCGACGAGGATGCGCTGCTCGAGGGGTCGCCGGTCCTCGTCACGAACGAGTCGGAGCGCGCGCTCGTCCTCGACCTCCTGGGCTACGGGTCGGTCGTCGCCGCGGTGGGGCGGTCGTACGAACCGCACGTCCTCTGCGCACACCTGTTCGCGCTCGCACAGGACTTCTCCCGCTTCTACGAGACCTCGCCCATCCTGCAAGCCGACCCAGAGCTCCGGCGGTCGCGTCTGCGGATCGCGGTGGTCACGCTCGACGTCCTGACCTCGGGGATGGGGCTGCTCGGGATCACGGTGCCCGACCGCATGTGAGCGCGGACCATCGCAGACGGTACCGACCACCGGACGGGAGGCGCGGTTCCGGCCCGCACCGTCCCTCCAGTCCGTCGCTGGTCGCGCGGCGCACGGTTCGGTACAGTCGCGACGTGCCCACGACCGTGCCGTTCGCCCCGATCCCGACGTCGCAGGACGACGTCGTGTACGTCCTCGGACCCGATTCGGCGACCCGAGCGGACGTGCGGCCAGGGACGATCGAGGAGCTGCGCATGGACGCCAGTACCCGCTTCCCAGGGACGTCTCGTCGGGTGTGGATCCACCGCCCCGCCGGTCATGACGCCGCCGAGGAGACTGCCGTCCTGTTCTGCAACGACGGCTGGTGGTACCTCGATCCGGACGGCGACGTCCGAGCGGGAACGGTCCTCGACAACCTGGCGTCGACCGGCGAGCTCCCGCCGATGATCGGTGTGTTCGTCGACCCCGGCATCATCGACGTCGACGGCGTGCCGACGAAGCACCGCAACGCCGAGTACGACGCGTTCGACGACACGTACGGGAGCTTTCTCGTCGACGAGGTGCTCCCGCTCGTCGAGGACCGGTACCGGGTGTCATCCGACCCGATGATGCGGGGGATCTGCGGCGGGAGCAGCGGGGGCAACGCAGCGCTGACCGCGGCGTGGTTCCGTCCCGACGGCATCGGACGGGTCATCGCGTTCAACGCGAGCTTCGCCCAGATGTCGGGTGGGAACCCCTACCCGGGCCTGATCGCGACCGGACCGCGGCGACCGACCCGCGTGTTCCTGCACGCCGCCCACCGCGACCTGCACTGGAACGAGCCCCAGGCGAACTGGTTCGCCGAGAGCCTGGAGACAGCGGCGGCGTTCGCGCGTGCCGGATGGGACTTCCGGCTGGTGGTCGGGGACGGCGGACACAGCCCGAACCACGGCGGTGTGCTCCTGCCGGATGCGCTCCGGTGGTCGTGGCGGTCGGCGTCGGCGATCTGATGGTGTCGGGAGCTGGCAGGGGCGGTGGGGATCGGGGGACTGATGGCGGATGAACCGGTGACCGTCACTGCGGAACGGGTCTCGCGGCCGCGTCGACCGTGGTCCGACACGACGCACCGACTGCTGGCGCATCTCGGGGCAGCGGGCATCGAGGGCCTCCCGGCGCCGCTGCCGCCGACCTCGCCCGACACCGAGGATACGACGTTCGTCCCGGGGGAGTCCTTGGTCGCCGCCGTGTTCGACGCCGATCAGGTCGCATCGCTCGCGCGGCTCCTGCGGGCCGTGCACGACGCCGGCGTCGACGTCGTCAGGACCGGGTCCGAGGTCTGGCAGCCCTTCGAGTTCCGCGCCGAGGAGCCGAGGCCGGTCGACGGTGCACCGTTCCTCGGCGACCTCGTGATCGGGCACGGGGACACCGGGCCGTGGAACGTCATCGCCACGTCGGCGGCGACCGTTTCGCTCATCGACTGGGAGTTCGCCGGGCCGATCGTGCGGGTCGACGAGATCGCCGCGACGTGCTGGCTCGACCTGCGGTTCCACGACCCCGAGGTCGACGTGGCGTCGGGCGCGACGGACCTGGCGGCCAAGGCCGGACTGCTCGCGGTCTTCCTCAGGGCGTACGGGGTGCCCCGCGATGGTTGGGCGGCGGTTGTCAGGGGCATGGTCGACTACGCCATCCGGGACGCCGCCTACGAGGCGACGCGCCTCGAGGTCGCGCCGGACACCGTGCCCGCGGACGATTCCGTTGAGTGGCGCCTCGCCTGGCGCTCGCGGAGCGCGGCGTGGATCGTGCGCAACCAGCGTCAGATCCTCGAGCTCGCGGACGCCCACGCCGCCGACTGACGGACTGGAGGGACGGTGCCAGCCCGTACCGTCGCTCCGGCCCGGCGATGGTCGGCCGGGTGCGACCGATCAGGCGCTCCAGGCGCTACGGGCGCTCGTGAGGGACGATCGAGTTGCGTTCATTCCCCATCTGAACCATGGTATGTCACACGATACTGGTGGGTTGGGACAAGGGGGAGGACTCGTGGATGGTTGGCTGATCGATCCGGGGGCAGCTCGGGCAGTCCTGACGCAGGCTCGGACCGACGCGGACGAGGGCATGCGCGCGACGATGCAGGCGGCCGCGCAGAGCATCGAGCAGGCGCACGGTGTGACCGGACCGAGGACGCGGGCAGCATTGCTGTCGCTCGGATCAGAGCTGTTCGAAGCCGAGATCGCGGCGACGCGTGCACGGCTCCGGACGAACATCTCAGCCGTGTCGCATGCTGTCGACGCGTACGTCGAGGGCGACGAGCACATGGTCGTGACATGGTCGACGACACCCCGGTGACCTCGACGCCCACGCCGTCTCCCGCTCCTTCTCCGTCGCCGGTGGTCCCCCGTGTGTCGACCGCTGGGATCGCGACGCTGCCGGACGCCGCGGCGATCGATGCAGCGGCGCAGGGATTCAGCGCGGTCCGGACCACGCTCGACGCAGCGATGGACACGCTCGAGGCCACCTGGGGCTGGCTGATCGCGCCACGGGTGTACGAGACGCCGGAGTCGGCGCACGTGCACGATGCGATGCGCGGTCCACGCCAGGCCGCCGACGCGATCGGTCAGGACGCCACGAGCACCCGGTCGGCACTGCTGACGTATGCGCAGACCATCGCAGACCTCGCGGTGGTGCGCACTGCACTCGTCGACGACATCGGCTCGGCGAACACTGCGGCAGCGACCGCGGCCGAGGACCCCGAGGCCGACCTCAGCAGGAACACCACCGCCGCCGAGGGCCTGAACGGACGAATCCGGGCCTTCAACGCGACGGTCGAGGCGGCAGACGCAGACTGCGCGGCGACCCTCCGGAGGCTCGCCCGGCACACCCGGCGAGAACTCGGCGAGGTGGCAGATGCTCTCAACGACAAACCGCGGGCAGGGGGAGTGATCGGTGTCGCCGGCTCGCTCATGAAGAACTACGACGACCTCAAGGACGCGCTGATCGGCGAGCTGCAGGTCTGGGGGTTCCTGGAGTCCAAGGGGCGGCATGTCGCGGTGCAGTCGACGCTCGACGACACCAACTTCACCGAACGTGGTGCGTCAACGCCCGGAGTGGTACCAGGCAACGAGGGACTCCCGAGACACGCCGCCGGCGTCGACGAGCTGGGTGTCGTGTCCAAGACCATGCGGTACGGCGGCAAGGCGCTCGGTGCGGTCGGAGTCGTGGCCACCATCGGGGGCGCCTACCTCGACTCCTACAACACGAACACCATCGAGCACCCGGAGTGGACCGAAGCGCACAAGAACCGCAAGGCGACCGAGCACGCCGCGGTCACCGGCGGTGTCTCCGCCGCTGGCGGCATCGCGGGTGGCATCGTGGGCGCCGAGATGGGTGCCTCCATCGGATCGATCTTCCCGGGAGTGGGCACAGTCGTCGGTGGGATCCTCGGTGGTCTCGTCGGGGGCATCATCGGCTCCGGGATCGGCGAGAAGATGGGCGAGAGTGCGGAGCACCTCATGGACGAGCTGTTCCACTGGTGAGGACGCGCAGAGTGCTGCCCGGCAGCCGGAAGGAGACACGATGACCGTTCCAGGATGGCGTTCGATCGCGACACCCCTGGTGGACGTCCTCGTCCCCGAGGCATGGCTGGAGGTCGACTCCCATGCGACCGTCCTCGCGGTCGCGGAGCCGGAGTCCGAAGAGGTGGAGTTCCGTGCGAACGGCGTGCTCGTGGTCCGCCCCACGTCCGAGCCGATCCATGTCCTCGGTGCGCGCGCGATCGCCGAGGCGCTCGCGTACCCGGGATGGTCCCACGTGATCGCCGACCAGTCGTGGCGGTTCAGCGACGATTTGCGTGGGCGCGTCGTCGAGTCCTTGTACGAGGACCTCGGTATCTGCGTCAACGTCACCCGGTACATCGTCTCGACAGGTCGGCACACCATCGACCTGACGATGAGCGCGTCGCTTCGAGACCGATTCCGCTTGGAGCGGCTGTTCGACATGATCGCCGGCGGCATGACCCTCAAGGAGCAGGCATGACCGATGTTCGACTCGATGAAGGCGCGTGCGCTCGACGCGGTGTGCCTCTCGAAGATCTGTCCCGTGTCGCCGCCGAACAGCGCTACCTATCCGGTGGCATCCGCGTGTCGTACGAGGCCTGGACTGCGCTCTGGAAGGCGCGAGGTGGTGGCCGTTTCCTCCGGATCCGCGAGGGTGCCCCGACCTACGCGGAACTGCATGGACTCGATCTCATCACCGAGAAGGGTGTGCCGACCGACCTGGCCCACGGGTACCTCGACGTGCGCGAGCGTGCCACGATCTCGATGGGAGCCGAGGGCAGGAGCGGGGGCCGGAGGAGCACATGGTCGGGCTGGTTCGGTCCGGACGGTGTCGTCGTCGTCGCCGGACCGCAGCTCACCACGAACGAACTCCCGACCGACGACCGGCTGACACTCGTGCTGGTGCAGGAGACGTTCGCGCTTGGGCTCCTCCTGTCGTGGATGGGCATCGGACCCACATGGGCTGCCACCGACGAGGGCGGTCCAGCTGACTACGACCGCGCAGAGGTCGATGCACGCGTCGCGGCCGTGGGCGACGTGCCGCCGATCCCGGATCATGCAGGGTGGGCCGTCGAACGCGCGTGGCCGGAGGGCCGGTGGACCCGATTCGAGCTCGCGGTGCCTCGGACACGCATGGGCCAGCAGTTCGTCCGCGCCGGTGATCTCGACTGGTTCCGGCCGGTCGATCGGCCGGGCGGGAGGGTGCAGCTCGAGATGTTCGCGACGAACGACGTCATGCGGGAGGTCCTTGCGGTCTTCCGGCAGTCCATCGACCAGCTCGTGCGGCGCTGAGGCGGTCGTGGGCTCCACCAGGGGCGCCGGTGTCCGGCGGGCACGCGCGTACAACGCCCGGGCTGAGGCGACCCTCGACGCACGCGAGCTGCGGTGGTTCTGGCATCTGCGCATGGCCGCGGGGACGGTTGCGCTCGCCTCGGTCCTGCTGCTCTTCGGCGTCGTGATCTTCGCCGACATCCACGCGGCGGTGATCGGCTACCACCTGCCCACCGACGCGGACCGGACGTTCGGTGACCTGCAAGCGCATCCCGGATGGCCGGACTTCGGGCTGCCGTGGCAGCTGCCGGCGAGCATCGCGCTCGCGAGTGCCGTCATGACGGTGTGGACGTTCTGCGTCGGACGCCCCCTGCGCGTCGCGATGTGGGCGTCGATGGTCACGATGCACCTCGTCACGGCGGCGTTCCTCGGGACGACGGGCGGGCTGTTGTACGCCGGCTCCGACGTGTGGCCGCACTGGATCACCTGGTTCGCCGTCGTGCCACTGGTGGGGGCGGGCGTGGTGCACGTCGTTCATCTGGCTGACGGCCCGAGCGGCCGCGTCTGACCGCTCCTGTCGTGGCCGGTCTCGCGTCACTGCTCGACGCGGTGTGTGCACGGGAGTGACTTGCGGGGAAAGCGACGAACTCCGCGCACAGATCGCGGCGATCTGTCGCTTTGGGGATGTCTCGCCTCGGCGACCACCCAACGGACTGGAGGCGCGGGTCGGGGCCGCACCGTCCCTCCCGTCCGGCGGGCGGGCGCGTCAGCGCTCGGTGACCCGGCCCGCCTCGACGACCCACTGGCGGTGTAGCCGCACCGTCTCGAGCATCCGGCGGTCGTGTGTGACGAGCAGGAGTGTGCCGTCGTAGGACTCGAGGGCCTGTTCGAGCTGCTCGATCGCGGCGAGGTCCAGGTGGTTCGTCGGCTCGTCGAGGACCAGGACGTTCACTCCACGGGCCTGCAGGAGCGCGAGGCCCGCGCGGGTGCGCTCGCCGGGGGAGAGCTCCCCGGCTGCCCGGGCGACGTGGTCCGCGCGGAGGCCGAACTTCGCGAGGAGCGTCCGGACCTCGGCGGTCGTCAGGTCGGGGACGAGGTCCTCGAACCGGCTCGCGAGCGACTCCTGCCCGGTGAAGACACTCCGGGCCTGGTCGACCTCGCCGACCGCGACACTCGAGCCGAGGGCGGCCGTGCCCGTGGTCGGTGCCTGACGTCCGAGGAGCGCGCGGAGGAGCGTCGACTTCCCGGCGCCGTTCGGTCCGGTGATCCCGATCCGGTCACCGCCGTCGACCTGCAGCGACACGGGCCCGAGGGTGAAGTCACCCTGTGTGAACGTCGCGTCGGAGAGCGTCGAGACGACGGCCGATGACCGTGGCGCCTGCCCGATGGTGAACTCGAGCTGCCACTCCTTCCGGGGCTCCTCGACCTCGTCGAGCCGGGCGATCCGCGACTCCATCTGCCGGACCTTCTGCGCCTGCTTCTCGCTCGACTCGGTGGCCGCCCGGCGGCGGATCTTGTCGTTGTCGGGGCTCTTCTTCATCGCGTTGCGGACGCCCTGGCTCGACCACTCCCGCTGCGTGCGCGCTCGCGAGACGAGGTCCGCCTTGGTGCTCGCGAAGTCCTCGTACGCATCGCGCTTGTGCTGTCGGGCGATCTCGCGCTCCTCGAGGTAGGAGTCGTACCCACCGCCGAACAGCCGGTTCGAGGACTGCGCGAGGTCGAGCTCGAGGACGCTCGTGACGGACCTGGCGAGGAACTCGCGGTCGTGGCTGACGAGCACGGCGCCACCCCGGAGTCCGCGCACGAAGTCCTCGAGTCGCTGGAGGCCGTCCAGGTCGAGGTCGTTCGTCGGCTCGTCGAGCAGCACGATGTCGAAGCGGGAGAGCAGGAGTGCGGCGAGCCCGACCCTGGCGGCCTGACCGCCGGAGAGCGAGGTCATCAGGGAGTCAGCGGTGAGGGCAGCGCCGCCGACACCGCCGCTGCCGCCGTCACTGCCGCCGCCGTCCGTGCCGCCGCCACCGAGCGTCAGGCCGAGGTCGGCGAGCACGACGGGGACGCGGTCATCGAGGTCCGCAGCACCCGAGGCGAGCCACCGCTCCAACGCAACCGAGTACCGATCGGCCGCCGCGTCACCACCGGTCGGGTCGCCGAGCGCCTCGGCCGCGGCGTCCATGTCGGCCGTCGCGGACGCGCATCCGGTCCGCCGCGCGACGTAGGAGCCGATCGTCTCGCCCTCGACGCGCTCATGCTCCTGCGGCAGCCACCCGACGAAGGCATCGCGCGGAGAGAGCGACACGGATCCGGCGAGGGGTTCGTCGACGCCGGCGAGGAGACGGAGGAGCGTGGACTTGCCGGCGCCGTTCACTCCGACGACCCCGACCACGTCCCCGGAGGCGACGGTCAGGTCGAGGGAGTCGAACAGCGTCCGGGCGGCGTACCCGCCGGCGAGGCCCTTGGCGACGAGGGTGGCGGTCATGCCACCATCGTCCCATCCCGGACAGTGCGTCGCCGTCGCTGAGCCTCGGACCGATCCGGGGGACTACCGTCGGACGCTCCCGGTGGCGGACGTCCCGGGTGGGAAGGGAACACATTGCCGTCGAAGATCGCCGTCGTCACCGGAGGCACCGCAGGACTCGGACGCGCCATCGTGCGTGAACTCGCGGACCGGGGATGGGACGTCGCCGTGCTCGCCCGGGGTGCCGACGGACTCGCCGGGACCGTCGCCGACATCGAGGAGCGGGGCCAGCGAGGGCTCGCGGTCCCGACGGACGTCGCCGTGAACGCCGAGGTCGAAGCCGCTGCCACGCGTGTCGAGGCGGAGCTCGGACCGATCGACCTGTGGGTGAACGACGCCATGGTCGGGGTCTTCGGCGAGTTCCTGACGACCGAGCCCGAGGACTTCGAGCGTGCCACGACCGTCAACTACCTCGGCTTCGTGAACGGCACCCGTGCAGCCCTGAAGCGCATGGTGCCCCGGCGGAGTGGCCACGTCATCCAGATCGGGTCGGCACTGGCACACCGGGGGATCCCGCTGCAGGCCGCCTACTGCGCGTCGAAGCACGCCATCACCGGGTTCACCGAGTCGGTCCGCACCGAGCTGATCCACGACAAGAGCCCGGTCCGGATCTCGCAGGTCGACATGCCCGCCATGAACACCATCCAGTTCAACTGGGTGAAGTCGCAGCTCCCCGACCACCCGCAGCCGGTGCCGACGATCTTCGAGCCGGAGACCTGCGCACGCGCCGTGGCCGACGTGGCCGAACACCCCCGTGCCCGGAGCTGGATCGGCGAGCCGACCGTGCTGACCGTGATCGGCAACCGGTTCGTCGCCGGGATCCTCGACCACTACCTGGCGAAGACCGGGTACTCGGGCCAGCAGGCCCCGGACAAGCACGAGCCGATGCTGCCGACGAACCTCTACGAGCCGGTCGCCGGTGACCACGGGTCCCGCGGCATCTTCAGCGACAAGGCCAAGGAGACGAGCCCGCAGATCTGGTACACCCAGCACCGCCGGGTCTCCTACGCCGCGGCGGTCGGTGCCGCAGCGGCAGGGGTCGGCGCACTGCTCGTGGGCCTCCGGAAGCGCGCATGAGCCCAGCGCACGCAGCCCGGACGGGTGCGGGTGGAGACGGCGACGACGCCATCGTCGTGGGTGCCGGCCCGAACGGTCTCGCGGCGGCGGTGGTGCTCGCGCGTGCCGGGCTCCGCGTCACCGTGCTCGAGCGCGATGACCGCATCGGCGGCGGCGCCCGGACCGAGGAGCTGACCCTGCCGGGGTTCCGGCACGACATCTGCTCGGCCGTGCACCCGATGGGCGCGGTGTCCGGCTTCTTCCGGCGGTTCCAGCTCGACCGGCGCATCCGGATGATCACCCCGGACATCAGCTACGCGCATCCGCTCGACGGCGGCCGAGCGGGGATCGCGCACCGGTCGCTCGCCGAGACCGCCGCCGGGCTCGGCCCCGACGGGCCGGCGTTCGCCCGGCTCGTCGGCGGACTCGTGCGGAACGACGACGCGCTCGCCGAGTTCTCGCTCTCGTCGCTGCTCCAGATCCCGCGGCACCCGGCCACGATGGTGCGCTTCGGTCTGGCGATGCTCGACCAGGGCCTGCCGTGGTGGAACGCCCGGTGGCGGGGTGAGGAGGCGCCGGCGATGCTCGCCGGCGTCATGGCGCACGCGATCCGCCCGATGCCGAGTCCGTCGGCGTCCGCGGCCGGCCTCGCGCTCGCCGTGCACGCCCACGCCAGGGGGTGGCCGGTGCCCGAGGGCGGCAGTCAGAGCATCGTCGACGCCATGGCCGCGGACATCGTCGCCCACGGCGGCACCATCGAGACCGGCATCGAGGTGTCCTCGCTCGACGAGGTCGCGGGAGCCAGGGTCTCGGTGTTCGACGTCAGTGCCCGCGCCATGGCGGACATCGGTGGCGAGCGGCTGCCCAGCGGCTACGCCATGAGGCTCCGACGCTTCCGCTACGGCAACGCCGCCTCGAAGGTCGACTTCGCACTGTCCCAGCCGGTGCCCTGGACGAACGAGGCCGTGCGGCGCTCGCCGACGGTGCACCTCGGCGGCACCCGCGCCGAGGTCGCCCGCGCCGAGAACGACGTCGCCGCCGGTCGCCACGCACGTGACCCGTTCGTGCTCGTCGTGCAGCAGGGCGCGGTCGATCCCTCGCGCGCCCCGGCCGGCAAGGCCGCGCTCTGGGCCTACACCCACGTGCCCGCGGGCAGCACGATCGACCAGACCGAGGTGATCACGGCCGCGATCGAGCGGTACGCGCCGGGGTTCCGGGACACGATCCTCGCCTCGACGTCGCGGACCGCGACGGACCTCGAGTTCCACAACCCGAACTACGTCGGCGGCGACATCGCCACCGGGGCGCCGAGCGTCGTGCAGCTCGCCGCCCGACCGATCGTGTCGACGGACCCGTGGCGGACACCCGTCCCCGGGGTCTACCTGGGGTCCGCGTCGACGCCCCCTGGGCCGAGTGTGCACGGCCTCGGGGGTGCGTACGCCGCGCGGAGTGCGCTCCGCCACGAGTTCGGCCTCGACCTGCCCGACCTGTCGATCGACGGGCATCCCGATCCGTCCCCGCACCGTCACACCACCGCCCAGCGCTGAGGAGCCACCATGCAGTTCGTCCGTCGCCGTGTCGTGAAGACCCCGCCGGAGACCGTGTTCGCGGTGCTCGCCGAGGGGTGGCTGTTCCCGAGCTGGGTCGTGGGAGCGTCGCGCATGCGCGGGGTCGAGGGGGACTGGCCCGCCGTCGACTCGCGGATCCACCACTCGTTCGGCGTCTGGCCGTTCGTCGTCGACGACACCACGTCGGTGACCGAGTGGGACCCGCCCCGGCGCGCCGTGTTCACACCGCGGGGGTGGCCGCTCGGCGAGGCCCGTGTCGTGATCGACGTCGAGCCGCACCGGCGTGGCTGCCTCGTCCGGATGGAGGAGCGTGCCGTCAAGGGTCCGGGGACCCTCCTGCCGGACGTGGTGATGTCCGCGCTGGTCCAGGTCCGGAACGGGGAGGCGCTCCGTCGGCTCGGATGGCTCGCCGAGGGCGGCGCCGCCGACTGACGCGCCGCACGCGCTGTCGCCGCACCGGACTGGAGGGACGGTGCGGGCCGGCACCGTGCCTCCCGTCCGGTGTTTGCCGGTCTGGCAACGGGGCGTGCCGATCCTGACCGGGGGTGTGCAGGCTGTGCCCATGGCCCACCACGGACACCACGACACGCGACCCGACTCCGACGACCCGACCACCTACTGGGACGCCCGCTACGGCGAGCAGGACGCGATGTGGCGGTTCCGCCCGAACGCCGTGCTCGCCACGGAGGCAGTCCGGTTCACACCGGGCAGCGCTCTGGACCTCGGTGCCGGCGAGGGCGGGGATGCGCTCTGGCTCGCCGACCGCGGCTGGACCGTCCGCGCGGTCGACATCTCGCGGGTGGCGCTCGACCGGGGTGCCGCCACAGCGCGTGAGCGCGGGCTCGACGGGATGGTCCGCTGGGAGCAGGCCGACCTGACCACGTGGGTCCCGGACGAGACGTTCGACCTCGTCACGTCGCACTTCCTGCACTCGCCGGTCGCGCTCGACGAGGAGGCGATCCTGCGGACCGCGACGACGGCGGTCGCGCCGGGCGGCCACCTGCTCGTCGTCAAGCACGGCGAGGTCCCCGGTGGTGCGCCGGTGCACGCCGGTCGAGTGTTCCCCGGACCGGAGGACGTCGTCGTGCAGCTCGAGCTCGACCCCGCTGCCTGGAGCGTGGACCTCGCCGAGCGACGTCCTCGCGACGCAACACTGCCCGACGGGACGACCGTGCGCACCGAGGACGTCGTCGTGCTCGCGACCCGGACGGCATCCAGGTCCGAGGACGAGGATGGGGAGTCCGCGTGACGAAGGAGCAGAGCATGAGCGACACCACCCACACCACCCAGTCCGAGACCGCGATCCTCGCCGGCGGCTGCTTCTGGGGCGCGCAGGAACTCCTGCGACGCCGGCCGGGCATCATCTCCACCCGCGTCGGGTACAGCGGCGGCGACACCCCGAACGCGACCTACCGGAACCACGGCGACCACGCCGAAGCCGTCGAGGTGGTCTTCGACCCGAGCGTCATCACCTACCGCGAGATCCTCGAGTTCCTGTTCCAGATCCACGACCCGTCGACGCGCGACCGTCAGGGGAACGACGTCGGTCGTGCCTACCGCTCGGCGATCTTCTACCGGTCCGAGGAGCAGCACCAGACGGCGCTCGACACCATCGCCGACGTGGACGCCTCCGGACTCTGGCCGGGCAAGGTCGTCACCGAGGTCGAGCCGGCCGGGGACTTCTGGGAGGCCGAGCCGGAGCACCAGGACTACCTGATCAAGCACCCGCACGGCTACACCTGCCACTTCGTCCGTCCGAACTGGCGCCTGCCGAAGCGCGCGGAGGTCTCGGCCGGCTGATCCCCGGCGTCGGAGGGTGTTGTTAGGCTCGCTCCACATCTGATGACGAACCACCACACACTCCACAGCAGCCCCGCACGGACCGGTCGGTCCTCGACGCACGGCAAGGCGATCCTCCTCGGCGAACACGCTGTGCTCTACGGAGCACCCGCGATCGCCCTCCCGGTCACCGACCTCGTGGTGCGAGCGGAGGCGACTGCGGCGCACGACGAGCACCACCTGACCTCGACGGTGCACACGGGGCCATTCGACACCGCTCCCGCTGCGGTCCTGCCGACCGTGACGGCCGTGCTCGCGACGCTCCGGCACCTCGGCGCCACCGACGAACGCATCCACGTGTCGGTCGACAGCACCGTGCCGACCGCTCGCGGTCTCGGGTCGAGCGCCGCCGTCGCCGGGGCCGTCTCCGCCGCGGTCGCCGACGCACTCGGGCTCTCGCTCAGCACCGAGGAGCGGTTCGCCCTCGTGCAGGAGTGCGAGCGGATCGCACACGGCACGGCGAGCGGTCTCGACGCCCGAGCGGTCGTCGCCGACGGTCCGGTGTGGATCGAGGGCGGCATCACCACGCCCCTCCCGGTCGCGGGCCCGTTCGTGTTCGTCGTCGCGGACACCGGTGTGCCAGGCCACACCCGCGAAGCCGTCGCGCGCGTGCGCGAACGACACGACCGGGATCCGCGGACCGTCGAGGACCTCGTCGGACGCATCGGCATGCTCGCCCTCGGAGCCCGTGACCTGCTCGCCGCGGGTGACGCCGCACGGCTCGGCACCGCGATGGACAGCGCGCACGAGATGCTCGGTGCGCTCGGCGTCTCGAGCCCCGAACTCGACAACCTCGTCATCGCCGCGCGGGGTGCCGGGGCCCTCGGTGCGAAGCTGACCGGCGGAGGCCGCGGCGGGTGCGTGCTCGTGCTCGCGTCGGACACCGACCACGCCGAGCGGATCGCGGGTACTCTCCTCGGGGCCGGTGCCGCCGACACCTGGACCACGCTGATCGGAGCTCCCGCATGACGACCGCCACTGCTCGTGCGCACCCGAACATCGCGCTCGTGAAGTACTGGGGCAAGGCCGACGAACGCCTCGCGCTCCCCGCGACGGGCAGCCTCTCGATGACCCTCGACGTGTTCCCGACGACGACGACGGTGACGGTCGACGACGGAGCCGGTGCCGGCCGGGAGGCCCGTGACCGGTTCGTCCTCGACGGTCGCGTCGACGACGGTGCACAGCTGGAGCGGGTCACCCGCTTCCTCGACCTCGTCCGCGAGCTCGCCGGCACGGACGCCCGTGCGAGCGTCGTCTCGCAGAACACCGTGCCGACCGGGGCCGGACTGGCATCCTCGGCGTCGGGCTTCGCCGCCCTCGCGACCGCTGCGGCCGCCGCCTACGGACTCGACCTCGACGTCGCGGCCCTCAGCCGCCTCGCCCGGCGCGGATCCGGGTCCGCCACCAGGTCGATCCCCGGCGGTGTCGCGGTCTGGCACGCGGGTCACGACGACGTCACCTCGTTCGCGGAGTCGGTCGAGGCCCCGCCGATGGCCATGGTCGTCGTGACCATCGACGCCGCAGAGAAGGCGGTGTCGAGCCGCGAGGCGATGCGCCGCACCATCGCGACCTCGCCGTTCTACCCGGCGTGGGTCACCTCGACCGCAGCGACCCTCGACGCGATGACCGCAGCGTGCGCCGCGGGGGACTTCACCCGGGTCGGCGAGATCACCGAGAGCAACGCACTCCGCATGCACGCGACGATCCAGGGCGCCGAGCCGCCGATCCGGTACCTGACCGCCCGGAGCGTCGCGGTGTTCGACGCCGTGGCGGCGCTCCGTGCGTCCGGGGTCGAGGCCTACGCGACCGCGGACGCCGGCCCGAACGTGGTCGTGCTCACCCGTCCGGAGGACCGGGACCGCGTCACGGGCGCCCTCGCCGACCTCGGAACCGTCATCGCCTCGGGCACCGGTCCCGGTTCGCACCTGCTCCCCGACGCCGTGGCGGCCACCGCATGACGGCGGGGGCGACGGACTCCACGCCGATCATCGTGAGTGCGCCCGGCAAGCTCTTCATCGCGGGGGAGTACGCCGTCGTGGAGCCCGGCCAGCCATCGGTCCTCGTCGCGCTCGACCGCTCGATCACGGTGCGGTTGACCGAGGCGCACGGCGCGGGGAGCGTCCTGTCCGAGGGCAGCTCCGACACCGGTGACCAGGGCCAGCAGCCGCTCGTCTGGACCCGCGACGCCGACGGGCTGAGCATCGACCGCGAGCGGCACTCCTACGACTACGTGATGGCCGTCATCGAGGTGGCCGAACGGCTCCGTGACGAGCGTGGCATCACCCCGAGGTTCTCCGACCTCCGGATCGCGAGTGAGCTCGACGACGCGAGCGGTCGGAAGTTCGGGCTCGGCTCGTCCGCCGCCGTCACCGTCGCCACGGTCGCCGCCCTCGACGTGTTCCACGGCCTCGGCCTGACGCTCCGCGAGCGCTACCAGCTCGCGCTCCTCGCCACCGTGCAGGTCAACCCGACCGCGTCCGGCGGCGACCTCGCGGCGAGCACGTACGGCGGGTGGATCCGGTATAGCGCTCCCGACCGCGTCCGGCTCCGCACCCTGCTCCGCGACCACACCGTGTCCGATCTGCTGGACCACGCGGACGCCTGGGACGGGCTGTCGATCACGCGCCTGGACCCTCCGGGGCACCTGCGGCTGCTCGTGGGGTGGACGGGCTCGCCGGCCTCGACGACCCGGCTCGTCGACATCGTCCAGCGCCACCGCGCCGACGCCGAGCTCCGGACCGGAGCCGACGCCGACGCCGACGCTGCGACCGGTGCCGACGCTGCGACCGGTGCCGACGCTGCCACCGGCCTCGACTACCCGGCGTTCCTGTCGGCCAGCCGGAGCGCCGTCGACGACCTGGTCACGGGCCTCCAGTCCGACGCCCCGCTCGCGCTCGACGCGATCCGGCGCGCACGCGGGCTCCTGCAGCGTCTCGGCGCCGACGTCGGTTCGTCCATCGAGACCGAGCCCCTGGCCACCCTCTGCGACATCGCCGAGGCTGCCGGCGCGGCCGCCAAGCCGTCCGGTGCCGGTGGTGGCGACTGCGGCATCGTCCTCGTGCCGGACGAGGTCGACCCCGCGCAGATCCTCCGCGCGTGGGAAGTCCACGACATCCGGCACCTCACCGTCTCCGTGCACCCGTCGACCGACGCCGTGCCCCTGCCAGAAAGTCCCCGTCGATGACCCCTGACGACACCGTCCCCGCGGAGACTGCGGACACCGCCGCTGCTCCGGCGAACCCGAAGCGCGGCACCACGCCGATCCCGACCAGGTGGGTCGGCCCGATCCGCCTGAGCGGCAACGCCGTCGAGGGCGAGCTCGATGTTCCGCTCGCCACCTACGAGTCACCGCTCTGGCCGTCCGTCGGCCGCGGCGCACTCATCTCGCGGCAGGTGCCGGGCGGCATCGTCGCGACGGTCGTCGACGAGCGGATGACCCGCTCGGTGCTCCTCCGTGCCTCCGGTGCGGCGGCGGCCCTCGTGGCGTCCCGCGCGGTCACCGAGCGGTTCGACGACCTGGCCGCCGTCGTCCGCGGGCAGAGCCGGTTCGCCGAGCTCATCGAGGTCCACCCCGAGATCGTCGGCGACCTGCTGTTCCTCCGGTTCGCGTTCACGACGGGTGACGCGTCGGGCCACAACATGGTGACGCAGGCGGCGGACGTCCTGCTCGCGACCATCCTCGAGTGGCGGCCCGAGCTCCGGTACCTGTCGGTGTCCGGCAACTTCTGCTCCGACAAGAAGGCCACCGCGGTCAACGGCATCCTCGGGCGCGGGCGGAGCGTCGTCGCCGAGATCGTCGTGCCGGGCGAACTCGTCGAGCGGCGGTTGCACACCACGACCGCGCGGATCGTCGAGCTGAACGTCGCCAAGAACCTCATCGGGTCCACCATCGCCGGGGCCCTCCGCTCCGCGAACGCGCACTACGCGAACATGCTGCTCGGCTTCTACCTGGCGACGGGTCAGGACGCGGCGAACATCGTCGAGGGGTCGCAGGGCATCACCACCGCCGAAGACCGCGACGGCGACCTGTACTTCTCGTGCACCATCCCGCACCTCATCGTCGGCACGGTCGGCAACGGCAAGGACCTGCCGGTGGTCGAGGACGCCCTGCTGCGACTGGGCTGCCGCGAGGACCGGGAACCGGGCGCGAACGCACGGCGACTCGCCGCGATCGGCGCCGCGGCGGTGCTCTGCGGCGAGCTGTCGCTCCTCGCCGCGCAGACCAACCCCGGCGAGCTGATGGCGGCGCACGTCCGCCTCGAACGGTCGGGTGGGACGGCTCCGGCCGCGTCGGACGGGAGTCGCGCATGAGCGGGTCGAACGCCGTGGGTCCCACGCGGATCGGCATCCAGGACCTGGCGATCGCGACCGGGCATCACGTGCTCGACCTCGACGACCTCGCCGCCGCCTCCGGGGTCGACCCGGCGAAGTACCACGTCGGGATCGGCCAGGACACCTTCAGTGTGCCGGCCGCGGACGAGGACGTCGTGACCATCGCCGCGACCGCCGCCGCCGAGCTCCTCGCGCGCACCGGCACCGACGGCATCCGCACGGTGTTCTTCGCGACGGAGACCGGCGTCGACCAGTCGAAGTCCGCCGGCATGTTCGTGCACGGACTCCTCGGACTGCCCTCGTCGTGTCGCGTCGTGGAGTTCAAGCAGGCTTGTTACGGCGGGACCGCTGCGCTCCAGGCAGCGATCGGCATCGTCGCCCGGGACCCCCGTGAGCGGGTGCTCGTCATCGCGAGCGACGTCGCACGGTACGACCTCGAGTCGGCCGCGGAGCCGACGCAGGGTGCCGGGGCCGTGGCGATGCTCGTCGCGGCGGATCCCGACCTCGTGGAGCTCGAGTCGGTGTCCGGGCTGTACTCGGCCGACGTCGACGACTTCTGGCGTCCGAACGACCGCTCGACCGCCCTCGTGGAGGGCCGACTCTCGGTCTCCGCGTACGTCGACGCCTACCTCGGCGCCTGGGACGACCTCGTGTCGCGCGGGGGTCCCGGCATCGCGGAGATCGACCGCTACGTGCACCACCAGCCGTTCACGAAGATGGCGCTCAAGGCCCAGCGACGGTTCGCCAAGCACACCGGACTGGCCTTCGAGGACGCCGACCTCGCCCTCGGCATGACCTACAACCGACGGACCGGGAACACCTACACGGCGTCGCTGTTCTTCGCGCTGGCGGCGCTCCTCGACCTCGACGACGACCTCGCGGGGCGTCGGGTGGCGATGTTCAGCTACGGTTCGGGCAGCGTCGGGGAGCTCATGACGGGTGTCGTGGCACCCGGCTACCGCGAGGTCCGTCGGGCCGAGCGGGAGCGGACGGCCGCGATGCTCGACGACCGCGTGCCCATCGACGTCCGGTCCTACCGCGAGCTGCACGCGACGACGGTGACCGGGAGTGTCGACACCGAGCGCCCGCGCGTGACGACGGCCCCGTTCCGGTTCGCCGGGGTCCGGGGCGGCGCACGGCGGTACGAGCGCACCACCGAGGGGTGAGCACCCGGCGCCCTGCACGCCGGCCCCGGCGCACCGCCTGCTGCCCGCCGGCCCCCGACGGCCGTTGAGACGTGCCGGAGTGTCGAGTCTGAACCCCCGACCCGACACTTCGGCACGTCTCGAACCGTGGCCGGGAGCGCCTAGGCTGCTCCCGTGGAACCAGTGCTGCCCTCGGGGACGACCAAGCGACGCATCGAGCTCAGACTGCGACGGCCGCTCGTCACCTGGTTCGCCCGTCCGACGGTCGTGATCGACGGTGTCGGACAGCCGGCGCAGTGGGGGACCGGCACGTGGGCGGTGCCCGACGACGGTGGCACCGAGCTCGGGGTGTACCTGTACAACCGCGCGTGGCGGTTCGGCACGGCGAGCATCCGGATCGGTGTGGCCGGTTCACGACCCGAGATCATCGAGTACCGCGCGGGCCTGCTGCCGATCGGCCCGGGGCGGATGACGGGGCAGTCGGACTGACCCAGGAGACCTGGCGTGCGCGGTCCGCTCGGCCTGACGAGGCGGTCACCACTGCCGGACTGGAGGTGGTGCGCACGAGCCGAGCCGCGCCTCCCGTCCGCAGCGTGGTCACCACTGCCGGACTGGAGGCGGTGCGCACCAGCCGAGCCGTGCCTCCCGTCCGCAGCGCGGTCACCACCCGCGGGCATGGCGCGACGTTCGCGACCCGCTCGGCTCATGCGTCGACGGTCGTCGGCTCCGGCTCGGCCGGGGCGACGCCGTGCTCGACACGGGCAGCGCGAGCCCGGGTCGTCGCCCAGAGGACGAGCGCTCCGGCGAGTGCCGTGAGGCCGAAGCCGGCGATGGTGATCCCCTCGCGGAACGCCCCGGTCTGGGCGGTCGTCCAGTCCCCGGAGGTGATGTCACCGGTGAACAGGACGGCGAGCACCGTCCCGACGATCGCGATGCCGACGGCCGAGGTGACCTCGGACGCGGTGTCGACGAGCGCCGCCCCGATCGACGTACGGTCGGACGGCAGGCCCGTCATCACCCGCACGCCCGAGACGACGCCGACGACGCGCATGCCGGCCGCCACGAGCACGAGGGCGACCACCACCCACCCGTAGCCGAAGCGGCCGAGGCCGGCGTCGACCGCGAGCCCGGCCACGACGCTCATCGCGGCGACGGCGGCTGCGCGGTCGATGCCGACCCGCGCGACGAAGCGGCTGACGAACGGTCCGCTCCCGAGCAGCACCACCACCTGCGGCAGGAGGCCGATCGCCGCGAGCGCCGGGGTCCAGCCCCAGTCGAGCTGCAGCTGGAGCGTGACCATGTAGCCGAGACCCGCGGTCGCGAGCCCGGACGCGGCCCTGAACCCCAGGCCGCTCGCCACGAGTGGCCGCGCGAGGAGTGTGAGGTCGAGCAGCGGGTGCGCGGCCGAGCGCTCCCGACGGACGAAGAACGCTCCTGCCGCGGCGGCGAGCACGGCGACGACCCACGGGACCCAGGAACCGACGCCGCGTTCGACGAACAGCGTCGGTGCGACGAGGGCGAGCACGATCGTGACCGTGCCGAGGACACCGCCACCGATGTCCGCGGGATCGCGGTGCATGTCCGCGCTGTCGTCGGCGGCGATGCCCGTGCGGATGCCGACGAACGCGAGGACCGCGATCGGCACGTTCACCAGGAGCAGCACCTGCCACGGTGCGACGGCCAGCACGAAGCCGCCGACCGTGGGCCCGACGGCGAGGCCGACGAGCCCCACGGTCGAGATGAGCGTCATCGCCCGGACGCGGAGGCCCTCGGTCCGGAACAGGCGGAACGCCAGGGAGATCGACCCGGGCGTGGTCATCGCGGCGGCGACACCCATCACCGCGCGGACCGCGACGAGCTGTCCGACGTCGGTCACGAACGCGGTCGCGAGGCTGGCGAGTCCGAGCAGGACGAGACCCGCGAGCATGACACGGCGGCGGCCGATCCGGTCGGCGACGGCTCCGAACACGAGCATCAGCCCGCCGAACACCACCGCGTAGGCGTTCGTCACCCACTGGAGGCCGAGGGTCCCGGCGTGCAGGTCCCGGCCGATGGTGGGGAGGGCGACGGTGAGGATCGAGTTGTCGAGCATCTCGAAGAGGAACACCGCGGAGAGTCCGGCGAGCGCGATCCAGGAGTCGCGGAGGCGAGGGTCAGCGGCGGAGGTCTGGTCCGGGGTCGTGGTGCCGATGGGCGTGGTCATGGGGGTCCGTTCCGGGTCGGTCGTCGTCCGCGGCGGTGAGTTCGTCGCAGTGTCGAACGCTGTTCGTTAACGAACACTGTTCTACTCACGAACGGTGTTCGCGTCAAGTGGTACGGTTCTCGGATGACCGAGCAGGAGCGTCCGGACGTCGGACGATGGGCCGAGCGCATCTCGACCGGCGAGACGACCGCGCCGGAGCCCCGGCGACCGCGCGCACCGATAACGGCTCGACGGATCGTCGACACGGCGCTCGACGTGATCGCGACCGAGGGCTACGACGCGCTGACGATGCGTCGTGTGGCGTCCGCACTCGGGACCGGCCCCGCGTCGCTGTACGCGCACGTGCGGAACAAGGCCGACCTCGACGACCTGCTGATCGGGACGCTCTGCGCCCGCGTCGCACTGCCGGAACCCGACCCGACCCGGTGGCGGGCACAGGTCCTCGAGGTCTGTGCGGCCGTTCGCGACGAGTACCTCCGGTACCCGGGGATCTCGCGAGCGACGCTGTCGGCCGCGCCCACCGGAGTCGACGTGCTCCGCCTCGGGGAGGGACTCCTCGCGATCATGCTCGCAGGCGGAGTGCCCCCGCGGGCGGCGGCATGGGCGAGCGACGCCGCGATCCTCTACGTCGGCGCCTACAGCTCGGAGCTGTCGTTCCGCACCCGGACGGACGCGCCCGATCAGCGGACGGTCGTCGATCGGCTGCGCGAGCTCCCCGCGGACCGCTTCCCGAACACCGTCGCCCATGCGGACGACCTCGGCGCGGGTGTCGGCCACGAGCGGTTCGTGTTCACGGTCGGGCTCCTCCTCGACGGGCTCGGCGCGGCGCCGTCGGACGACTAGGATCTCGGCAAGGGGGTATTTCATGTTCTGGGGAGATGCGGGCCGGCGAGCCCGACGATGGTCGACACTCGTCGCGGCCGGGGCGTTGGTCACGATGCTGGGCGGCTGTTCGCTGTTCGCGCCGCACACCGGGCCGCTGTCCGCATCGACCGGCACGCCGTCCGCGAGCTCGACACGGACGCCGTCGGCCTCAGCGCCCGGGTCCGGGTCGCTCGACGGATCCGCGACCCCGACACCCCTCGTGCCCGAGCCCGAGAGCACACCGATGCCGAGCCCGACACTGACGCAGATCAGCGCCGGCACCGTGGTCGCCGAGGGGGACGTCGCGTCGCCCAAGGGCAGCGTGCACTTCCACTACCGGGTCGTGGCGAACGGCGACGCGACCTTCTCGACGCAGTTCTCCGGCTTCACCTCGACGCTGCCGGTACCCGTGTCCGCCACGCTCCTCGACCTCGCCCCGAAGGTCGGGGACGGTCTCACCTCGCACGGCGTCGGCGACCACCAGCTCGGCGGTCCCACCACGACGGCCGCGGCGCCGTCGTCCGCGGCGCTCGAGGGTGTCGGACACGACCCGTCGTCCCTCGGCACACTCGTGACCTACTCGTCGGCGTCGTCGGACCCGAGCATCCCGGTCGAGATCGGTCCGGACAAGGTGCTCGCGGTGGACACCGTCCGGTGGTCGATCCCGGTGCGGCAGTCGAACGTCCATCCGGTCGAGGGTGCTGCCGGTCCGTACGCGTACGGTGTCGTGACCGCCACGACGGCCTCCGGAGCCCCGAAGTCATACCTCGTGGCGCACGGCGACCGCGCGGTCGTCGTCGCGAAGCGCTTCGGGATCTCGGTCCAGGACCTCGTGTGGCTGAACGCGGACGTCGAGGTCTTCGGGCAGCAGCAGTACCTGCTCGAGGGCACGACGCTGAACCTCGACCCGGACAGTCTCTGACGGGCGGACGGTGCGAGTCGGTCAGATGGCGTAGCGCTCCCGTTCGACCGGTCCCAGGTGCTCGATCGCGGCCGTCCGGGTCGCCGGTCGCATCATCGTGGCGTACCGGTCGAGGAACGCCAGCAGTGCGTCGTGATCGGCCCGCTTCCCGACCTCCCGGAGCACGAGTCCGACGGCGGTCTGCACGTCGTCGCCTCGCTCGCGGACCAGCCGGCCCGCGATGTCGAGGCTCGTCGAGGCATCACCGCGTTTGACGAACGACAGCGTCGCCATCACGGCGGCTCGTCGCACCCACACGACGTCGCTCTTCGCGAGCGCGAACATCGCGTTCCGCGGCCGGTCCACGTACCACTCGCCGACGATCTGCTCGGCTCCGAGGTCCACGAGCTCACGGCTGTCGAGGCGTTCGGCGCGCGCCGCGTCGAGCCAGCGCTCGAGCACCGCCGCCCGGGTCGCGTCGTCGCCCGCGCGGAACCGCTGGACGAGCGCCAGGACGGCGACGAGCCGGAGTCCGTGCGCCTCGCTCCACAGCAGGTCGTCGACGGTGGCGTCGTCGATGGTGCCGACCGAGCGGGCCACCCGACGCGCGGCGGCGAGGTCCTCCGGCACTGCGGCGGTCAGACGGTCGAGGACGCTGCGGGGAGCCACCACAGCAGTATGCCCCCGGTCCGCCCGGTGACGGTGGTCCGTCGTACGCTGCCGCCGTGCCCGAGCCGATCGAGATGTGGTGGGCGCGACGCCAGTGGTCGCGCGCCCTCGCCGAGCCCTACGCCGTCGGCGAGTTCCGGGACGCCTGGGCCGCGTACCCGATCCTGGTGCGCCAGTACCACCCGGACCTCAACCACTGGATCGTGCTCACGCAGGTCCCGCCCGCGGCCGACGTGTACCTGACGTGGGAGTGCGACGCCGGTCACCGGTTCGTCGCGACACCGGGGGAGCAGCGTGCGCGCCCCGGGCGGGAGCGACGTCGGTCGTCGTGGTGTCCGGACTGCGTGGCGACGGCCAGGCCGGGGTCGACGACCGTGGTGCGCGCGGCGGCGGAGGCATGGGCCGCGCTCGGCGCGCGCGTGCCGTCCCGCGACGACGGACGGGAGGCACGACCCACCTCCGTCACGCCGCACGCCCCCGCCTCGACCTCCGTCCCGACGGCCGCGCGTCCGGACCTCTCGTCCGTCCCGATCCCGGACGGCGTGCCCGCGCGACCGATCACCGGACGCGCGCGGTCCCGTGGGACCGAACCCCGGGCCTCCCGTCCGGTCTGCGACCGCACGCCGGCGCTCCCGGTGGGGGAGTCGTTCGCGAGTGCCTGCGCGCCGGCACCGGCGTCGGCGGTGGAGGCGCAGCTCCGCGCGGACCTCGCCGCGCGCCTCGAGTCGACCGAGGGACACACCGCGGTGCGCATCGGTCGGCCGTTCTTCGACCATGTCGAGGCCTGGCCGGACATCCTGTTGCCAGAGCTGCGGGTCGCGGTGGAGTGGGACTCGACCGGACGGCACGGGCTCGAGCACGTCGGACGCCGCGAGGAGGCGGACCGGCGGAAGGACCGCGTGGTGCGCGCGGCGGGCTGGGAGGTCGTGCGGATCCGTACCGGGCGACTCGAGCCGCTCGGACCGTACGACCTGACGATGTCGGGACTCACCCGGCAGACCGTCCCCCGGCTGCTCGACGCACTCCGGGACATCCGTGGCCCGTTCCTCGTCGACGCGTACCTGCGCTGAGGGCGGTTCGCCGAATCAGCCGCGGAGAGCGAGCGCCTCGCTCCGCCAGCGTGCGTGCAGCGCCCACGGGTCGGGGTGCCCTGCCGCCAGGATGCGGATGTGTTCGTCGAGTTCCGGGTTCGCCGCGAACCACTCGGTCCCGGGGAACCGGTACGCCGCGAACCGGACGTGTCGGGCGTGTTCCAGGGTCCGATCGCCGCGCTCGAAGGCGAGGAGATCCTGGTGCCAGAGCCGCGCGAGCCGCTGGCGGGGGTTCGCGGTGGTGCCGATCTTGATGCGGTCGTCGAACCGGATGTAGTACACGACGTCGACGCGCGGCGGCGGGAGCTCGTCGTCCGGCACCGTGCCGAAGCGCCACTCGCAGACGGCGCAGACCCACGCGCTCGGGTACCGGACGCCGACGCGCGAACCGCACGCGCCGCAGGGTGCGGGGAGCGTGTCCTGCATGCCGTGCTCGCGGTCCGAGAAGTCCCTGGCGATCTCGAGGTGCTGCTCGCAGAGCGGCACGGGGCTGCCCGCCGGGACGGGCCCGGGGCACGGAGCGTCCGAGCGCGAGCCGCGGCAGGTCTCGAGGCGCGAGCGCGATGTCATGGCGGCACGGTACCGCGGGCCGCCGACGCGCCGGACGATCGCGAGGCGGCGTGGTGGCGAGGTCGCGTCGTGCGGCGGTCGCGTCGTCATGCGGTCGCATCGTCATGCGGTCGCGTGGTCGGTAAGGTTAGGCTACCCTAATCAACCATGACCAACTTCGGGAGCGGTGCCGATCGCACCTCGGCGGACCTGCCGCACGCGTTGCTCGCCGACCACGTCACGGTCGCGTACGACGGCGTCGACGTCGTCCACGCTGCCGACCTCGCACTCCGCCCCGGGCAGGTGACCGCGCTCGTGGGTCCGAACGGCAGCGGGAAGTCGACGCTCCTCCGGACGATCGCACGACTCCAGACCGCCAGGGTCGGCACGCTCCGACTCGCGACCCCGGACAGCGACGAGTCCGTCGACGGCTTCGCGCTCTCGATCCGGGAGTTCGCGCGGCACGTCGCCCTGCTGACCCAGGGACGGCCGACACCCGGCGGGCTCCGGGTCCGCGACGTTGTGGCGTTCGGGCGCTACCCGCACCGTGGACGCTGGGGTCGGCCCGACCCGGACGGCGGCCGTGCGGTGGACCGTGCGATCGCGGTGACCGGTGTCGCGGACCTCGCCGACCGCGGGGTCGACCAGCTCTCCGGCGGACAGCTGCAGCGCGTCTGGCTCGCGAGCTGCCTCGCGCAGGAGACCGGCGTGCTGCTCCTCGACGAGCCGACGACGTACCTCGACCTGCGCTACCAGGTGGAGCTCCTCGACCTCGTGCGCGACCTCGCGGACTCGCGTCGGATCGCGGTCGGCGTCGTGCTCCACGACCTCGACCAAGCCGCCGCCGTCGCCGATCGGGTCGCGCTCCTCAGTGACGGTCGGATCGTCGCCTCGGGGACGCCGACCGAGGTGCTGACGGCGGCGCGACTCACCGAGGTCTACGGCATCCGGATCGACGTCGACATGGACCCGTCCACCGGCGGACTCCGCACACGCGCGATCGGCCGCCACCACAGCCGCGCCGGGCACGTCCCCGCCTGACCGCGCGTCCCGAACCCCTCACCGAAACCGAAGGAACCCCGCAGCATCATGCACCGTCGTATCCTCCTCACCGCGGCCGTCGCCGCCTCCGCAGCACTCGTCCTGACCGGCTGCGGGACGACCGAAGCCGCGAACGACGACGCGTCGTCCTCCGGCACCACGATCTCCATGAAGGACGCGACCGGCGCGACCGTCACGCTCGACGGTCCGGCGCGGAAAGTCGTCGGCACCGAGTGGAACGTGGTCGAGAACCTCGTCTCGCTCGGGGTCGACCCCGTCGGTGTCGCCGATGTCGCCGGGTACCGGGCCTGGGACGCCGCCGTCCCGCTCACCAACGAACCGGAGGACATCGGCACCCGTGGCGAACCGAGCATGGACACGATCGCCGCGCTGTCGCCGGACCTCATCGTCGCGACGACGGACCTCTCGGCGTCGGCGGTCAAGCAGCTCCGTCGGATCGCCCCGGTGCTCGAGGTCCGTTCGGCCGACGCCTCGGGACAGATCGACCAGATGCTCACGAACCTCGACATGATCGCCGAGGCGACCGGCACCCGGGCGGAGGCGGCAGCGGTCACGAAGGGCTTCCGGTCGACCATCGCCGACGGCCGGGCCGCCATCGAGGAGGCGGGCCTCGACGGCACCCGCTTCGCGTTCGCGGACGGGTACGTCGACGCGAACCAGGTGTCGATCCGCCCGTACGTCGAGGGCTCGCTCGTCGCCGACGTCACGACCGAGCTCGGCCTGCGGAACGCGTGGCAGCTCGAGGGTGACGCGGCGTACGGGCTCGCCTCCACCGACGTCGAGGGGCTGACGGAGCTCGGCGACGACGTGCAGTTCCTGTACATCGGGAACAAGGCCGACGGCGAGGACCCGTTCGCCGACGCGCTCGCGGACAACGCCGTGTGGAAGTCACTCCCGCTCGTCGAGGCCGGGAACGTGCACCGGCTGCCCGACGGCATCTGGATGTTCGGCGGGCCGGAGTCGATGGAGGCCTACGTCGAGGCCGTCGTCGCCGCACTGACGAAGTAGACCCATGAGTTCCGCCGCCGCCCTGCCCCGACGTCGATCCGGCGACCCCGTCGAACGGCTGTCGGGCGTGGCGGTGCTCATCGGCGCCGTCGTGGTGGTCGTCGTGATCGCGCTGGTCGACGTGACCCAGGGCACGGCCGCCGTCGGACCCGCCGAGGTCTGGCGGGCGGTCATCGGTCGGTCGACCGGTGGTGACGCCTCGGTCGTGATCGCATCCCGGCTGCCGCGGATGCTCGCCGGGATCCTCGTCGGGATCGCCCTCGGAGTCGCAGGGGGCGCGCTCCAGACCGTGAGCCGGAACGTGCTCGCGTCGCCGGACACCCTGGCGGTGAACGCCGGCGCGTACACCGCCCTCGCCGTCCTCGGCGTGACGGGTACCTCGTTCCCCTTCCTGGCATCGTCGGGCGTCGCGTTCGTCGGCGGGCTGGTCGCTGCGGCTGCAGTGCTCGCGCTCTCCGGGCTCGGTTCAGGGACGGTCCGGCTCGTGCTCGCCGGCAGTGCGCTCGCGCTCGGCCTCGGGTCCGTGTCGAGCGCGCTCGTCCTGCTGTTCCCCGAGGAGACGAAGGGGCTCTACCAGTGGGCGCAGGGGAGCATCGCCCAGAACGGCGTGTCCGGTGTCGTGCAGGCGGCGCCGATCGTCGTCGTCGGTGTGGTCCTCCTTCTCCTCGTGGGGCGTCGCATCGATGCACTCGCGCTCGGCGACGACGCTGCGCGGGGTGTCGGGGTGAACGTCCGGTCGACCCGTGTGGTGGCCGTGGTGCTGGCCGTGCTCCTGTCCGCCGCCGCCGTGACGCTCGCCGGACCCATCGGGTTCGTGGGGCTCTCCGCCCCGGTGCTCGTCCGGCTGCTCGCGAACCGGGTGCCGGGGATCGCGGCCAGTCGGGTCTTCCTGCCCGTCGCCGGGCTCGTCGGAGCCGTCATCGTGCTCGGCTCGGACGTGCTGCTCCGGACGACGGTCGGCGCGGAGACCGCGGTGGCCGTCCCGACGGGCGTGGTGACCTCGTTCGTCGGTGCGGTGTTCCTCGTCGTCCTGGCGTTCCGCTCGCGTGACGCCCGGACGGTGGTCCCGACCGACGGCCGCCGGGTCGCCACCCGCCCGGAGTTCGTCGTCACGCTCCTGGTCCTCGTCGCGGTGGTCGTCGGGACGACCATCGCCGGGGTCCTCCTCGGCGACGCCAAGCTCCTGCTCGGCGACGTCGGGAACTGGCTCCTGGGTCGTGCCGGCACGGCCGTGTCCTTCGTCCTCGACACGCGGATGCCCCGTGTCGGCGCAGCACTCCTCGCCGGCGCCGGACTCGCCCTCGCCGGGACGTTCGTGCAGGCCGTGACGAAGAACCCGCTCGCGGAGCCCGGCATCCTCGGGGTGTCCGGCGGCGCTGGCCTCGGCGCGGTGCTGCTCGTGACGGCGGTCCCGGTCGCCGGGTCCTGGGGGATCGCGGGCGCGGCCGTCGTCGGAGCGCTGCTCGCCGCCGCGGTCGTGTTCGGCCTCGCGATGCGCGGCGGGTTCCAGCAGACCCGACTCGTGCTCATCGGTGTCGGGGTGTCCGCCGCGACGACGGCACTGATCAGCCTGGTCATCGTCACGACCGATCCGTACAACGCCGCGAAGGCGCTCACCTGGCTGTCCGGCTCGACCTACGGCAGGACCGGGGCGGACCTCGTACCCCTCGGGATCGTGCTCGTGCTCGGCGTCGGTGTCGCGGTCGTCCGACACCGCGAGCTCGACCTCGTCGCACTCGACGACGACACCCCGAGGCTCCTCGGTGTCCCGCTCGCACCGACGCGTCTGCTGTTCCTCGTGGTCGCGGTGCTCCTCACGGCCGCGGCGGTCGCGGCCGTCGGGACGATCGGGTTCGTCGGACTCGTCGCGCCGCACGCAGCCCGCGCACTCGTCGGGCTGCGGCACGCGATGGTGGTCCCGACGGCGGTGCTCCTCGGTGCGGTGCTCGTGTGCGCGGCCGACGTCCTCGGACGCACGGTCATCGCGCCCGCGCAGCTCGGGGCGGGGCTCCTGACGGCGGTCATCGGCACGCCGTACTTCAGCTGGTTGCTCTGGCGCTCGAGAGCCACGGCGCGCTGACGCCCGGCCGGGCCCCCCCCGCCCGCACTCGTCGTCCTGTGCGAACACATCGAGCGACATCCTGCCCGGAGAACGACGTCGCACCCGCTGCATCTTGTCGCTGTGTGCCCACGCATCGTATGCGGGCGCATCGAGCGACTTCCTGCCGGGAGAACGACGTCGCACCCGCTGCATGGTGTCGCTGTGTGCCCACGCATCCGCCGCCCGCCCGACCGCCGCCCGACCGCCCGACGGCCCCGACCAGCCCGCCGCCGGGGGACACCAACCTGGGCAGCCCGCGGCACGGACGGCCTACCGTTCAGAAGCGTCGCCCGGGACTCGGAGCGGCACGACAGCGAGGAGCATCACCCATGCCGCAGATCATCGAGACGGTCGACGTCGACGTCCCCGTGCGCCAGGCCTACGACCAGTGGACCCGCTTCGAGGAGTTCCCGACCTTCCTCGACGAGGTCCAGTCGATCACACAGGTCGACGACACCACGACGGACTGGACGATCAGCGTGGGACCGGTCACGCGGGCGTTCCGCGCGATCATCACCGAGCAGCACCCCGACGAGCGCGTCGCCTGGACGAGCAAGGACGGCGACATGGACCACGCCGGGGTCGTCACGTTCCACAAGCTCGACGACGCGAAGACCCGCGTGACGGTCCAGCTCGACTGGGAGGCCACCGGCTTCCTCGAGAAGGTCGGCGCCGCGATCGGCGTCGGCGGACACGCCGTGCAGAAGGACCTCAAGAACTTCAAGGAGCGCGTCGAGCACGCCACGGGCGGTGCCGGATGGCGCGGTGACGTCGAGGCCTGACCCCGACGGCTCACCTGACGGATCGGCCTGACCGGCCCACAAACTGACGGACTGGAGGCGCGGTGCCAGCTGGCACCGCGCCTCCAGTCCGTCAGGCGCGTGCGTCGGCGCGGCGAGCGTCGGCGTGCGTCGGAGCGTCAGCCTGCGTCAGCGCGCCAGCCTGCGTCAGCGCCGCGGTCCGTGTCAGCGCGGCGGCCGTCGGTACAGCCGACGCCGGATCCGGTCGATCGTCCCGGTGCGCGGCGGCCGGTTCTCCGGCCCGAACACCTCGCGCTCGTAGTGCTCGGCCAGCTCGTCCATCAGCACCGCCCGCTCAGCCTGCTGGTACGCCCGCCGCTCCCGGGTGAACGCGATGATCGTCGCCCAGCACATCAGGATCATCACGATGCTGAACGGCAGGGCGGTCGTGATCGCGGCCGTCTTGAGTGCCGTGAGCCCGCCGGAGAGCAGCAGCGCGATGGCGACGAGTGCGGTGACCACCGCGAAGAAGATCCGGATCCAGTTCTTCGGCTCGAGGACGCCGCCGGTCGCGAGCATCGCCATCACGAGTGCGCCGGAGTCGGCCGAGGTGACGAAGAACACCGCGATGAGCACGATCGCGCCGACGATCAGCACCGTGCCGGCGGGGAGCGCGCCGAGCACCTGGAAGAGCGCACCCTCGACGTCGACGGAGCCGTTCGTCCCGACGAGGTCCGCGCCGTGCAGCTGCTGGGAGATCGCCGTCCCGCCCAGCACGCTGAACCAGAGGAACGTCAGGGCGGTCGGCACCAGCAGCACACCGAACACGAACTGCCGGACGGTGCGGCCACGCGAGATCCGGGCGATGAAGATGCCGACGAACGGCGCCCAGGACATCCACCAGCCCCAGTAGAACGTGGTCCACGCGCCCTGCCAGACCTCGCCCGCGCGGCCGCTGAACGCGCTGTCGTCGAGCGAGAGCCCGACGAAGTGCTGCAGGTAGTCGCCGATCGTCTGCACGAACTCGCGGAGCAGGAACTGCGTCGGACCGACGATGAGCAGGAACACCAGGAGCAGCGCCGCGAGGAGCAGGTTCACGTTCGACAGGATCTTCATGCCCTTCGCCACACCCGTGACGAGCGAGACGATGGCCGCGCCGGTAACGACGACGATGAGCACGATCTGCACGACCCGGGACTGCTCCACCAGGCCCATCGACTCGAGGCCGGCGTTGATCTGCAGCACGCCGAGTCCGAGCGAGGTCGCGACGCCGAACAGGGTCCCGACGAGTGCGACGACGTCGATGGTGTTGCCCCAGCCGCCCTTGACGCGGTCCCCGAGCAGCGGTTCGAGTGCCCAGCGGATCGACACGGGTCGACCGCGCCGGTGGATGGCGTAGGCGAGCGCGAGTCCGACGACGACGTAGATGCCCCACGCGTGCAGACCCCAGTGCAGGAAGGTCTGGGTCATCGCGGCCTGCGCGAGGGTGGACGGGGTCCCGGTCACGCCCGGGCGGGGGCTCCCGAAGTGACTGAGTGGCTCGGAGACGCCGTAGAACACCAGCCCGATGCCCATGCCCGCGGCGAAGAGCAGCGACAGCCAGGAGACCATCGAGAATTCGGGCTCGTCGGTGTCCTTGCCGAGCATGATGTCGCCGAACCGGCTGAACCCGACCCAGACCGCGAAGCCGACGAACGCTGCGGCGACGAGCACGTAGTACCAGCTGAAGTTCCGGACGATGCCGGACTGGACGACCGCGAACACCCGTTCCGTCGCGACCGGGTCGATGAGCGCCAGCGCGACGAAGCCGAGCACGACGACCGCCGCCGGCCAGAACACCCAGCGTGCGACCGCCGGGGGTCGTTCTCCGGTGGTCGCGGTCTGCGTGTCGGTCCCGGTCATGTCACCCCTGCCAATCGGCACGGGCCGTGTCCCGCGCGATCCGAGTGTATTCGGCGGCGGCCCGCCGACAGGGTCGGGACCCGGGGGCGGCCGCCACCGGAGCGGGCAGGCCGACGGACTGGAGGCCGCGGCGCGGTGCTGCGGACCGAGCCCGTCGCCTCGTGACCGAGCCCGTCGACTAGTGGATGCGGAGCTCCGACACGAGCGGGCAGTCGAACGGGTCGCGGGCGGCGAGGCCGACGCGGTTGAGGTACCGGATGACGATGCCGTAGGAGCGCACGAGCGTGGTCTCGGTGTACGGCACGTCGAGCGTGTCGCAGTGCGCCCGGACGAGCTTGCGTGCGTGCCGGAGGTTCGGGCGCGCCATGCTCGGGAACAGGTGGTGCTCGACCTGGTAGTTGAGCCCGCCCATCAGGTGCTCGACCCACGCACCGCCACGGATGTTCCGCGACGTGCGGACCTGGCGGGAGAAGAAGTCGACCTTGGCGTCGTGGGCGATGATCGGCATGCCCTTGTGGTTCGGGGCGAAGGACGCACCCATGTACACGCCGAACACCGCGAGCTGCACCCCGAGGAACGCCCACGCCATGCCGAACGGCAGGAAGTAGAAGATCGCGCCGAAGTAGATCCCGAAGCGCACGACCAGCAGCACGGACTCGATGATCCGGGCCTTGCGGTCGCCCTTGGTGTTCTGTCCGGTGATGAGCGACTTGATCGCGATGACGTGCAGGTTCACGCCCTCACCCATGAGCAGCGGGAAGAACGCGTAGCCCTGCCGGGCGGTCAGCCACTTGGCGAAGCCGGTCTGCTTCGCGGCGTCCTCCTCGATGAAGGACACCGTGTCGCGCTCGATGTCCGGGTCCTTGCCGATGGTGTTCGGGTTGCCGTGGTGCCGCGTGTGCTTGTTCATCCACCACGAGTAGCTGAGCCCCGCGACGAACGTGCCGAGGTAGCGACCGGTGTGGTCGTTCCACTTGCGTGACGCGAAGATCTGGCGGTGCGCGGCCTCGTGCGAGAGGAACGCGAACTGGGTGAACACGATGCCGAGGACACCGGCGATGATGAGCTGGTACCACGTGTCGCCGAGCAGGGCGAAGACGACGAACGCCGCGGCGAGGGTCGCGACGAGCACGGCGAACACGCTCCAGTAGAAGCCGGTCCGGCGCTTGAGCAGACCGCCGTCCTTGACCTGGGCGAGGATCGCCGAGTACGTCGAGGTGCCGGTCGGCGCATCGGTCCGCGGACGGGTGCGCATGACCCCCTTCGACGCGGGGCCGCGGGTGGTGGCCGGTGCGGTTGCCGTGCTGGCGGCGGTCCCGTTCGTCACGGCGGCCCGGACGGCTCGGACTCCGGGGAGCGCTCGTGGGGTGATCGGGTTCGTCGTCATGCGGTCTGCTTCCATCGGGGGAACGACCAACCGGTCGGGCCTCGGGTTTCCCGCGGGTGCGGTTGGGCAAAGGTAGGTGCGCAGGCTGGGAACCCGCCCGCGACCCGCGGGCGACCGGCACAACACGCAGGTGCCACGCGACGGGGGTGGACGCTGCACGAGGTCGGTCCGTGCCGGGTGCGCCGGGTGCGCGTCACACGTGCCCGGGATTCCGTAAGCTCGTCCGGAACGCCGACCCCGCCCGAGAGGACGACATGACCGCGATCGACGGTGCCACCCGTGACGGCACGCCCCGCGACAGCACCCGGTTCCCGAGTGCCCGGAACGACGTCAGCGGAGCGGTCGACGCCGACCTCCGCAGTGACGTCCGGTTCCTCGGCAGCCTGCTCGGTCGGGTGCTCCGCGAGTCGGGTGGCGACGCGCTCTTCGACGACGTCGAGACCCTCCGCGCCGCGGTGATCGACGCCTACGAGGGGCGGGACGACAGCGCGGTGGACCGTGCCCAGACGTTCGTCGCCGGGCTCGACCAGGTCCGCGCCGAGGACGTCGCGCGTGCGTTCACCTGTTACTTCCACCTCTCGAACCTCGCCGAGGAGCACCACCGCGTGCGGGTGCTCCGGCGACGGAACGACCGGACGGGCGCGCCGGCGGACTCCTTCTCGGCCACGCTCGCGCAGCTCGTGGACGAGGTCGGATCCGAGGAGGCGGCGAAGCGGCTCGCGGAGCTGCGGTTCCACCCGGTGCTCACGGCCCACCCGACGGAGGCCAGACGCCGAGCCGTCGCGACCACCATCCGCCGGATCACCGACCTGATGGACGTCCGGGACGCGCCGGGCAACGACGTGTCCGCCGTCGAGGTCGAGCGACAGCTCCTCGAGGAGATCGAGACCCTCTGGCGGACGTCGCCCCTCCGCACCACCCGTCCGACACCGCTCGACGAGGTGCGCACCGCGATGAGCGTGTTCGACCAGACCATCTTCGAGATCGTGCCGGCCGTGTACCGCCTGCTCGACGACCGGTTGCAGGGCGCGGACGCCGGACGTCGACCCGTGCACGCACCGGCGTTCCTGCGCCTCGGCACGTGGATCGGCGGCGACCGCGACGGCAACCCGCACGTCACGGCGGACATCACCCGGCAGGCAGCGGACATCGCGGCCGAGCACGTGCTGCTCGGGCTCCACCGCGCCGCGACCCGGATCGGCGCGATGCTGACCCTCGGCGAGGGCGACACGCCCGCGGACGCCGGGGTCACCGCCCTCGCGGACGCGCAGCACGCGCTCGACGCCGACGTCGCGGACCGGATCGGCATCCGGTCGCCGCAGGAGATCCACCGCCGGGTGTTGCTCTTCGTGGCCGCGCGCATCGACGCCACCCGGCGTGCCGACGCGCCGCTCGCGTACGGCGAGCCGTCCGAACTGCTCGCCGACCTCCGCACCATCCAGGACTCGCTCCGGGCCGCCGGCGCGCACCGCAGCGCGAACGGTGAACTGCAGGGGCTCGTGTGGCAGGTCGAGACCTTCGGGTTCCACCTCGCCGAGCTCGAGGTCCGCCAGCACTCGCAGGTGCATCGCGCCGCGCTCGAGGAACTGCGGGCAGGGGCCGAGCCGAGCCCGATGACGATCGAGGTGCTCGACGTCTTCCGGACGATCACGGACCTGCAGGCGCGGTACGGGGTGAACGCTGCCCGGCGGTACATCATCTCGTTCACGCAGTCCGCCGAGGACCTGGCGAACGTGTACGAGCTCGCGGAGCACGCCGCCGCCCGTGACGGCCGCCCGGCACCGGTGCTCGACGTCATCCCGCTCTTCGAGACCTTCGCCGACCTGCACGCGGCACCGGGGATCCTCGCCGAGGCGATCGGCACCGAGGCCGTCCTGTCCCGCCTCGCCGAGACCGGCCGGAAGCTCGAGGTCATGCTCGGGTACTCGGACTCGTCGAAGGACGTCGGCCCGGTGTCGGCGACGTTCGCATTGTTCGACGCGCAGGCGCGGATCGCGGCCTGGGCCGACGACAACGACATCGTCCTGACGCTGTTCCACGGTCGTGGTGGGTCGCTCGGCCGTGGCGGGGGTCCCGCGAACGAGGCCGTGCTGGCACAGCCGCCCGGATCCGTCGACGGCCGGTACAAGATCACCGAGCAGGGCGAGGTGATCTTCGCGCAGTACGGCGACAAGACCATCGCGGCCAGGCACATCGAGCAGATGGCGGCCGCGGCGCTCTTCGCGTCGAGCCCGTCGAACGAGCAGCGCACCGCCGAGGCGGCACGACGGTTCGCCGACCTCGCCACCCGGATGGACGACGTCTCGCGGGCGGCGTTCTTCGACCTGGTGCGGGCCGAGGGGTTCGCGCCGTGGTTCGCCACCGTGACCCCGATGGAGGAGATCGGGCTGCTGCCGCTCGGCTCACGGCCCGCGCGCCGTGGGCTGTCGGTCGAGTCGCTCGAGGACCTGCGGGCGATCCCGTGGGTGTTCTCGTGGACGCAGGCGCGCATCAACCTCGCGGGGTGGTACGGCCTCGGGTCGGCGCTCGCGGCGGTCGGTGACCTCGAACTGCTCCGGGACGCGCATGCGAACTGGCCGCTGTTCCGCTCGATGATCAAGAACGTCGAGATGTCGCTCGCGCGCACCGACGAGGCGATCGCACGGGAGTACCTCGCCCTCGCCGACCGCGACGACCTGGCGGCGAAGGTGCTCGACGAGATGGCGCTGACCCGGCAGTGGGTGCTCGCGACGAGCGGGTCGAGCGACGTGCTCGAGGACCGGCCGGTCCTCAGCCGGGCGGTGCGCCTGCGGAGCCCGTACGTCGATGCGCTGTCACACCTGCAGCTCCGCGCGCTCCGGGCGATCCGCGGGGGCGACCCCGAGGCCCGGCGGGACCCGGACGACGCCGACCACCGGCTGCTGCTCCTCACCGTGAACGGGATCGCGGCCGGCCTGCAGAACACGGGCTGACGCCCGGGTGAGCGGACTGGAGGCGCGACCCGCGTTCGCAACGCGGGTCGCGCCTCCAGTCCGTCACCTTCCCGGCCCGCCGTCCGTCGCGACGGCGGCGCCGGTCCGGCTACGGTCGGAGCAGCGCCCGCAGGCGCGGCAGCGTAGCGGCGTCCTCGTGCGGGCCGCCGCCCTCGTGCCCGTTGAACGGGTACACGGTGATCTCCTTGGCCGGGGCGTCACCGCGCGCGAGCGATCCGTAGTCGTTGAACGCCGCGAAGACGGTCGACGGCGGACACGTCGCGTCCATCAGCGCGGTCGAGAACCAGGCCGGAGCCGTGGCGCGCCGGGCGTGCAGCACACCGTCGAAGTACGCGAGCGTGCCGAGGACCTGCTCGGTGCTCGACCGGTGCACCGCGAGGTACCGACCGATCTCCCGGTACGGGTCGCTGTCCGTCATGACGATCGCCCGCGGGAAGTCGCAGAGGAACGGCACCCGTGGGAACACGCCGGCCAGTCCGTCGACGAGCCCGGCGACCGCGAGGGCGAGCCCGCCGCCCTGGCTGACGCCGAGCACCGCGATCCGCTCGGCGTCGACGACGTCGAGTGCCCGGGCGGCCTCGACCGCGCGGACGGCGTCGGTCATGAGTCGGCGGTGGTAGTAGGTCTCGGGTGACCCGATGCCCCGCGTCATGACCCCGGACCCTGCCGGGCCGGACCCGTCGGGGTCGGCCGTGTCGCCGACGCTCCAGCCGCTGCCCTGACCGCGGGTGTCCATGAGCAGGTGCGCGTACCCGGCCGACGCCCAGAGGGTGTGCTCCGTCGCGAGCCCGCGGCCACCGCCGTAGCCGAGGTACTCCACCACGGCGGGCAGGGGAGCGCGCTGCCCGGCCGGGACGGTGAGCCAGGCGCGGACCGGCTGTCCGGCGTACCCGGCGAACTCGACGTCGAACACGTCGACGGTCGTGAGCCCGGTCTCGACCGGGGTCGACACGACGCCGATGGGGTGCGCTCGTGCCTCGTCGAGTGTCGTGCGCCAGAAGTCGTCGAAGTCGTCCGGTTCGACGACGGTGCTGCGGTGCTGCCGGAGCTGGGGTTCGGGGAGATCGGTGAACAACGGCGTGCCTTCCTCGGTCGGTGTCGTCCACGCTATCGTTGGTCTGATCCAAACGATGGAGTTATTCATGAGCAGCGACGCTCCCACCACCGACGCCCCCACTGCCACCGGGTTCCCGGTGTCGGTCGCCGACAACCCCGTGGTGGTGGAGGCGGTCCGTCGCCTCGACGCCCTCGGGGATCCTCGCCTCGGCGCGACCCTCGTCCGCTGCCTCGACGACACGCTCCGCACGACGATCAAGCGGCTCCCCGACGGCTCGGCGTTCGTGCTCACCGGGGACATCCCCGCGATGTGGCTCAGGGACTCCACGGTGCAGCTCGCCCCGTACCTCGCACTCCTCGCGGACGACGTCGACCTCCAGGAGCTCGTCGTGGCGGTGCTCCGCCGACAGTACGACCAGATCCGGAGCGACCCGTACGCGAACGCCTTCAACGCGACGGCATCCGGGGCGGCTCACGACCAGGCGGACCTCTGCACCGACCCCTGGGTGTGGGAGGAGAAGTACGAGGTCGACTCGCTCGCGTTCCCGCTGCAGCTCGCGCAGCGGTTCTGGCGCGCGACCGGCCGCACCGACCACCTCGGCGACGCGTACGCGGAGACGTGCCGGACGGTGATCGCGCACTGGCGCCTCGAGCAGGACCACGCCGGCCGGTCGGAGTACCGGTTCGTGCGGAAGGACGTCCCGCCGACCGACACGCTGGCCGAGGACGGTGCCGGTACGGCAGTCGGGATCACCGGCATGACGTGGAGCGGGTTCCGCCCGAGTGACGACGCCTGCGTGTACGGCTACAACGTCCCGGCGAACCTGACTGCGGCATCGGTGCTCGACGGCGTCGCGACGATCGCGCGCGAGGTCCTGGGTGACCCGGCCCTCGCAGTCGACGCCGAGTCGCTCGCGGCCGAGCTGCGCGCCGGGGTCGAGGCGCACGGGCTCGTGGACGTCGAGCGCGATCCGGACGGTCCACGCGGTGCGGGCATCGCGCGGGTGCTCGCCTACGAGGTCGACGGGCTCGGCGGGGTCCTCGCGACCGACGACGCGAACATGCCGAGCCTGCTGTCGCTCCCGATCACGGCCGACATCCCCGCCGACGACCCGCGGTACCTGGCGACCCGGGCGTTCGTGCTGTCCGCGGCGAACCCGACGTGGTACTCCGGCTCCGCGGCGGACGGCATCGGCTCGCCGCACACCCCGGTCGACCACATCTGGCCGATCGCGATCGCGGTCGAGGGACTCACCAGCGACGACCCGGACGAACGGCTCGCCCGGCTCCGGACCCTCGTCGACACCGACGCCGGGACGGGTGCGATGCACGAGTCGTTCCACAAGGACGACCCGACGGAGTACACCCGCCCGTGGTTCTCGTGGGCGAACTCGATGTACGCCGAGCTCGCGCTCGACGTGGTCGGGCTCGGCACACGCTTCCTCTGGGACCGCCGGTGACGGTCGCCGCCCCGCCGTCGCGCTGATCCGGACTGGAGGCTGATGCGGACTGGAGTCTCGGTGTCCGGTTTCCGCACCGGGTCCAGTTGGTGGGACGTCCGGTCGGCCAGCCCGTGCCATGATCCTCGCGATGGTCCCCGAGCACGATCCCCGCGAGCGTTTCGAGACGTCCGGCACTGACCTGGGCGTCGCGAGCGCGATGTTCGCCGAGGCCTACGCCGGCAGTGACTTCCTGACGAGGCAGACGGGCGCCTTCGCCTACCGCCACACCATGGTCGGTGGCGCGGGCATGCAGCTCCGCGGTTCGCGGTTCACGGCGCACATCTCCGGCGAGGTGGAGCCGACCGACGACTACGTCGTGCAGTGGGTGACGCGAGGTGGCGGCGTCATCGACGTCGGACATGACGAGGTGCACCTGCTGCGCGGCGCGCCGACGATGTTCCCGACCGGCCGGCCGTACGCGTTCGTCCTCGACGGCGTCGACCAGAACCTCGTGCACTTCGAGCGCCGTTTCCTCGAGCGGGAGGCTGCTGCACGCGCGGGGACCGAGGTCGGGCCGCTGCACTTCGACCACACGCACTCGCCGACGGGGGAGTCGCTCCGGAAGTGGCGCGAGGCGGTCGCCCTCGCCGCACGGGCGGTCATGGTCCCGGAGCCGCCGAGTCCGGTGCTGCTCAGCGAGATCGCCCAGTTCACCGCGCGGACCCTGCTCGACACCTTCCCCCACCGCGTCCTCGCGCCGGCCGACCGCGGGCCGGGCGGCAGCGGGCGCGTCGGCACCGCGATCGAGTTCATGCACGCGAACGCGGCGCTCGGCATCACCACGACGGACGTCGCCCGCTCGGTCGGCCTCAGCGTCCGCGGACTCCAGCAGGCATTCCAGCGGCAGCTCGGCGAGGCACCGAACACGATCCTCCGCGGGATCCGACTCGACCGGGCCCGTGACGACCTCGCTCGGGCCGATCCGTCGACCACGACGGTCGCCGCGACGGCACGCCTGTGGGGCTTCGCGCATCTCGGACGGTTCTCGGGGGCCTACCTCGCGCGCTTCGGGGAGTACCCCCGCGACACCCTGGCGCGATGACCCCCGAGCCGACCTCTGCCGGCGTCGACGAGCTGCTCGGCGGTGGGCGAGCACCCGGGGCGACGGGGCTGCGGTACGTCGTGGTCCCCGGGATCTGGAACTCGGGCGACGCGCACTGGCAGTCGAGCTGGGAACGCTCGTGGAACGCCGCTGTCGCCGGCTCCGCCGTCCGGATCGAGCCGGCGTCGTGGGACCAGCCAGACCGCGCTGACTGGGTCCGGGCGATCGACGACGCGGTGCGGGCGCAGGGCGGACTCGACGGCACGGTGGGCCGCGGCGACGACCGACGTGTGGTGCTCGTGGCGCACAGTCTCGGCTGCCTCGCGGCGACCGCGTGGTCGGCGGCGCACGACGGTGTCGTCGCCGGCGCGTTCCTCGTCGCGAGTCCCGACCCGGACGCTCGTGGCTTCCCCGCTGCGGCGACGGGCTTCTCGATGCCCGACGGACCGGTCGACACGCCGACCCTGGTGGTCTCGAGCCAGGACGACCAGTACTGCAGCCCCGAGCGCGCGGCACACATCGCAGCGACCCTCGGTGCCGAACTCGTCGACGTCGGGACGCTCGGCCACGTCAACGTGGCCAGCGGTGTCGGCGACTGGCCCGACGGACGGAAGCTCCTCGGCCGCTTCGTGGAGTCGCTGACGAGGGGTCGTCCGGGCGGCGACCCCGACTGATGTGACGGCGACTCGCGCGACACTCCGCGGACATCCCAGCGATCGACGTCCGCGATATCTAGCATGCGCCTATGGAAACGCAGCCGGGCACCCGCACGAACCTCGTCGACCCGTTCGGCCGGGAGCTCGAGGAGTGGTTGCGCGACGTTCCGACGACGCGTGCACCGTACGTCTCCGACCTCGTCCTGCCGCCGGTCACCGGACCGATCCGTCGTCCGGAGACCGCCGATGCCGCGGGTACCCCGGACACCGTGGACACCCCGGACACCGTGGACTCGGTGCCGGTCGCCCCGGACGCCGACGTCGTCGAGCCGGCTGCCACGACCGTCGTCGTCGCGTCCGACGACTCGTCGTTCCGTCGTGACCGCGGTCGTCACGCCTCCGTCTGCGCACCGTCCTTCCCGGAGCCGCCCGAGCGTCTGTCCCTGCGGTTCGGCGACCTCGCTGTCCAGGTCCAGGCGACGAGCGGCCGGTCGACCGTCGAGCGCATCGAGCTCTTCGAGTCCGAGCTCCGCCGCCGCGACGAGGACCTCGCACGACTCGCCGCGTGGGAGGCCCGCGTCGACGACGACTCCGACCCCGAGGTCGCTGCAGCCAGGGCCTTCGCGGCGGACGCGTTCGCGGACATCCTCGCCGATGCCCTCGCCGAGGCGACCGAACTCGACCGTCGTGCCGATGCGCGGCGTCGCGCCGACGCGCGTCGCGTGACCACGATCCTCCCGTCCGACACGGTGCTCGCACCGGACGCAACCCGCAGCGCCGACGCGGGGTCCGTCATCCGCGTCGCCGACGGCGAGTCCGAGGCGACCGCCGCGGCCGTGGCGCGGACCGCGGACCCGGTCCTCGTCCTGCCCGCACCGAAGCCGACGCCGCTCGTGCTCCCGGCGACCGGTCCGAGCGCCATCCACCGCGCTGCCTTCGAGGAGGCGGTCCGCACACACTCCGGACACACCGCCGAGGTGCCGGTGGTGTTCCCCCTCGCACCGATCACCGCGACGACCGACGTCGCCGTCGCCGACGTCGCCGACAGCGCTCCCGAGGCCGACGTCGACGATGCGGCGGGTCCGTCGTGGTGGTCCCGTCTCGTCACGCGGATCCTGCGCGCACTCGGCCGTCGCTGAGGCGTCCGGCCGGTCGTCCGCCGGTAGACTCGGTCCCGTGCCAACGCTCCGTGACGTCCTCGATGCCGTCGAAACGCTCTGGCCGTCCGACGGCCGTGAGTCGTGGGATTCGATCGGGCTGGTCTCCGGTGACCCGGCGGCCTCCGTCGGCCACGTCCACCTGGCCGTCGACGCCGTCCCGGACACTGCGCGCGAGGCGGTGGCGCTCGGGGCCGACCTGCTCCTCGCACACCACCCGCTGCTGCTCCGCGGGGTGACGACGATCGCCGAGTCCACCTACAAGGGCTCGGTGCTCGCGACCCTCGTCCGCGGCGGGTGCGCCCTGGTCGCCGCGCACACGAACGCCGACGTGGTCGCCTCGGGCACGTCCGCGGTGCTCGCCGATGCGCTCGGACTCACCGACCTGCGTGCGCTCGATCCCGGCTCGCGGCCGGACACCGGGATCGGCCGGATCGGCACCCTCCCCGAGGCGGTCCCGCTCGGCGTGCTCGCTCGCCGGCTCGTCGACGTCCTCCCGGCGACCGCATCCGGCGTCCGGGTCTCCGGCACGTACGACCAGCCCGTCCGCACGGTGGCGCTCTGCGCCGGCGCCGGAGACTCGCTGCTCGGCAACCCCGAGGTCCTCGGCGCGGACGTCTACATCACGAGCGACCTCCGCCACCACCCGGCGTCGGAGTTCCGCGAGCAGGCCGTGCTCGTCGGCGGCCCGGCGCTGATCGACACATCGCACTGGGCCACCGAGTGGCTCTGGCTCGACGTCGCCGCGGCCGAGCTCCACCGCCGCACCGGTGTGACCGTGACCGTCAGCGACCTCCGGACCGACCCGTGGGACTTCGCGGTCCTGCCGTCGCAGTCCGACCCGAACGCCCCGGCTGCGACCGACCACGAACCGACCCACCCCGAAGGAGCCTCCTCATGAAGGCCGCCCCGGAGGACCAGATCCTCCTGCTCGATCTCCAGCGTCTCGACAACGACATCACCCGCATCGCGCACCGGATCACCTCGCTGCAGAAGGGTGCGGAACTCGCGGAGGTCGGTCAGCGCGCATCGGCGGTGCGCAGCGAACTCGGAGCCGCGACGGGCGAGGTCGAGGATGCCGAACGCGAGCTGGCCCGGCTGGAGTCCGACTCCGCAACCGTCCAGGCGCGTCTCGAACGCGACACGACCCTGCTGCAGCACGCCACGACCACGAAGGACGTCGCGGGCCTCGAGAGCGAGATGGTGAGCCTCCAGCGTCGCCTCGGTGACCTCGAGACGACCGAGCTCGAGCTCATGGAGCGGCTCGATCTGCTCCGGGCACGCGTCGGTGACCTCGGCGGGCGGCTCACGACGCTCGATGCGGAGCGCGCGACCCTCGCCGAGGCGCGTGACTCCGGCACCGCGTCGCTCGCCACGGACCGCGAGAACGTCGAGGCGAACCGCGCGGCCATCGCCGGCCGCGTTCCCGAGGACCTGCTGGCGCTGTACGAGCGGCAGCGGGCCCGGTACGGCTTCGGGGCGAGCCTGCTGCAGGGCGGGGTGTCGCTGGCGTCCGGCGTCGCGCTCGGTGCCTCGGACCTGGCGTCCGTCCGGGCGTCGGCACCGGACGACGTCGTGCTCTGCCCGGACAGCGAGGCCATCCTGGTGCGGACGAACGAGTCCGGCCTGTAGGTCCGACCAGGGCGAATGGGCCCGCCGTCCTGTGGTTGTGAACACCTCCATCCACCGGGGACACCCGGATGCGGGTGTTCGCCGCGGACGGGCGTGTTCAGAACACCCGCGCTCGGCCCTTCCTGCGCCGAACGGCCACGGACGACCCGGTAGGCTTGCGGCAGCGAATGGGTCGGTGAGACGGTCGCGTCACCTCCCCGGAGGTGCCGAGGAACGTCCGGGCTCCACAGAGCAGGGCGGTGGGCAACACCCACCCGGAGCAATCCGCGAGACAGTGCCACAGAGAACAGACCGCCGTCGGGGTGACCCGGCGGTAAGGGTGAAACGGTGGTGTAAGAGACCACCAGGGATCCGGGTGACCGGATCCGCTCGGTAAACCTCGCCCGGAGCAAGGTCAGACAGAGGACGTCGAGGCTGCTCGCCGAGTCCTCGGGTAGACCGCTGGAGGCCGACGGCAACGTCGGTCCGAGATAGATGGCCGTCACCGCCGCGCAAGGGGCGGGACAGAACCCGGCGTACGGCCGGCCCATTCGCCCACCAGGCGCCGTACCCGGCCATCAGGCGGACGGGAGGGACGGTACCAGCTGACACCGTCCCTCCCGTCCGTCGTGCCCTACTTCTGCGAACCCGTCGCGAGCGCCGCCGCCCCGATGATGCCCGCGTTGTTGCGGAGCGTCGCCGGGATGATCTTCGCCTGCAGGTCGAGGAGCGGCAGGAACTCCTCGTGGTGCTTCGAGATGCCGCCGCCGACGACGAACAGCTCGGGGGACAGGTACGCCTCGAGGTGCGAGTAGTACTTCTGGAGACGCTTCGCCCAGTGCTTCCACGACAGGTCGTCGCGTTCCTTGGCCGCGTACGACGCCTTCGTCTCGTAGTCGACGCCGTCGATCTCGATGTGCCCGAGCTCCGCGTTGACGATGAGCACGCCGTCGTTGATGAGCGCCGTGCCGATGCCGGTCCCGAGCGTCGTCATGATGACGAGCCCGTCGACGCCCTTCGCCGCACCGAACTGCTGCTCGGCGAACCCGGCGGCGTCGGCGTCGTTGACGAAGTGGATCTGCCGGCCGAGCTCCTTCTCGAAGAGCGCCTCGGCCTCGAAGCCGATCCACTTCTTCGACACGTTCGCCGCGGACATGGTGCGTCCGTCGCGGACGATCGCCGGGAAGCAGACGCCGACCGGCACGTCCGCGCCGACCCCGAGCTCGTCCATGATCTCGACGACGACCGCGACGATGTCGTGCGGCTTGCCGCCCTCGGGCGTCGCCTTCTTGATCCGATCGGTGGTCAACTCGCCGGACGCGGTGTCGACGATCGCCCCCTTGATGCCCGTACCGCCGATGTCGACGCCGACAGCGAGAGTTGCCATGGTGATGTGCCTTCCGGGGTGGTCCGTGGTGGAGGGAGGGTCAGGAGACGGTGAGGAGTTCGACGCCGCGTTCGGTGACGAGCATGGTCTGCTCGAACTGCGCGGTCAGCGACTTGTCGCGCGTGGAGACGGTCCAGTCGTCGTCCCAGATGTCCGCCGCGATGCCACCGAGGGTGAGCATCGGCTCGATCGTGAACACCATGCCCGCCTCGATGACGGTGTCGTACTGGGGCGCGTCGTAGTGCGGGATGATCAGGCCGGAGTGGAAGGCCCGCCCGACGCCGTGTCCGGTGTAGTCGCGGACGACGCCGTACCCGAACCGCTTGGCGTACGACTCGATCGCCCGGCCGATGACGTTCACCTGCCGTCCGGGGGCGACGGCGCGGATGCCCCGGTTCATCGCCTCCTCGGTCCGGGTCACGAGGTCCTGCACGTCCTGCGGTGCCGAGCCGACGACGAACGTCCGGTTCGTGTCGCCGTGCATGCCGTCCCGGTACGCCGTGACGTCGATGTTGACGATGTCACCGTCCTGGAGCACCGTGTCGTCCGGGATGCCGTGGCAGATGACCTCGTTGACGCTCGAGCAGAGCGACTTCGGGTACCCGCGGTAGCCGAGTGTCGACGGGTAGGCCCCGTGACCGATGATGAACTCGTGGCCGATCCGGTCGAGTTCGTCGGTGGTGACACCCGGCACGATCGCTGCGCCGACGGCGTCGATGGCCTGCGAGGCGATGCGACCGGCCGTCCGGATCCGCTCGACCTCGTCCGGCGTGTAGGTGTCGCCGAGACCGTGTTCGTGCGGCTCGACCCGGCCGACGTACTCGGGTCGCTCGATGCCCGCGGGGACCTGGCGCATCGGGGAGAGGCGGCCGGAGGTCAGGTGTCCGTGTTCGTCCCGGGGCATGTGACGAGTCTAGCCAGGGCACGGAGTCCCGCCGCGCGCGTACTCTCTGGGGCATGACTGACGATCGCATCGAGTCCCAGTGGTGGTTCAACGACAAGACCCGGCAGGTCGAGCAGGGCCCGCAGTCCCCGTCGCGGGACCGGATCGGCCCGTTCGCCACGCGCGAGGAGGCCGAGCACGCGCTCGACCGCATCGCGCAGAACAACGAGAAGTGGGACGAGGAGTCCTGAGTCGCTGACGCGACCGGGTGACGGACTGGAGGGACGGTGCGGGCCTGCACCGTCCCTCCCGTTCGTCACCGGTCGCGTTCGCGACCTACCGGTAGGCCTCCGGCCCGGCTGTGCCTACTTGTAGGCCTCCGGCCGATAGGTGATCGGGAGGCGGCGATCGCGGCCGAAGGCCATGCCGGAGATCTTCGGGCCGATCGCGCCCTGGCGGCGCTTCCACTCCGAGCGGTCCACGAGCTTCGTGATCTCCGCGACGGTGTCGGCGTCGAAGCCCTCGGCGACGATGTCCGCCGCGCCCTGCGCCCTCGTGACGTAGCGGTCGAGGATCGCGTCGAGCACCGGGTACGGGGGCAGCGAGTCCTCGTCCTTCTGGTCTGGGCGGAGCTCCGCCGACGGCGGCTTCGAGATCGAGTTCTCCGGGATCGGCTCGGTCTCGCCGAGGCTCGCAGCGTGCTCGTTCCGCCAGCGCGCGAGGTCCCACACCATCGTCTTCGGGACGTCCTTGATGGGTGCGAACCCGCCCACCGAGTCGCCGTAGATCGTCGAGTACCCGACCGCGAGCTCGGTCTTGTTGCCGGTCGTCAGCACGAGGTGCCCGTCGAGGTTCGACAGCCCCATCAGGATCAGCGCACGGGCACGGGCCTGGATGTTCTCGGCGGCGAGACCGGTGAGGTGGAGCTGGTCCTCGTACGGCTTCACGAGGTCGACGATCGCCTCCGTCCGGTACTGCACGCCGAGACGCTCGGCGACGTCGTCGGCGTCCGAGCGGGAGTGCTCCGACGACCACTGCGACGGCATCGAGACGCCGTACACGTTCGCGGCACCGATCGCGTCGACGGCGATCGCGGCGCAGACGGCGGAGTCGATGCCGCCGGAGAGCCCGAGGATCACCGAGCGGAAACCGTTCTTCCGGACGTAGTCGCCGGTGCCGAGGACGAGCGCGTTCCAGATCTGTCTGAGGTCGTCGGTCTCGGCGGCGATGTCGGCGGGCCGCGACGTGCGCGTGCCGGGCGCTCCGTCGTCGCGGTCCGGGGTGTCGATCGTGACGCGCTGGACGTCCTCGGTCACCACGGGATCGGTGGCGGCCGCCGGCTCGACGTCGACGACGAGCAGGTGCTCCTCGAACTGCGGTGCACGGGCGAGGATCGTGCCCTGTTCGTCGACCACGACGCTGTCCCCGTCGAACACCAGGTCGTCCTGCCCGCCGACGATGTTGACGTAGGCGACGACGGTGTCGGACTCGGTGGCCCGTCGGGTGACGAGGGGCAGGCGCACCTCGTCCTTGTCGGCGACCCACGGGGACGCGTTGATGACGAGCAGCAGCCCGGCGTCGGCGTCGAGCACGCGGGCGACGGGGCCGCCGTCGCGCCAGAGGTCCTCGCAGATGATGATCGCGACGTCGACGTCGGCGATGCGTGCCACGAGGAGGTCGTCGCCGGGGATGAAGACCCGGTACTCGTCGAACACGGAGTAGTTCGGCAGGTGGTACTTGGCGGTGGTCGCCACGACGCGACCGTGCTGCAGGATGCTCGCGCAGTTCTTCGCGATCGCGGTCGGTGCGGTGGAGACGTCGACGGCCCGCGGCTCGAACGGCCCGTCCGGGTGGCCGACGACCACGGGGACGTGGCCGAGCCCCTCCTCGTCGAGGCGGCGTGCGAGGGTCTCGACGGCCTCCCGTGCGGCGCGGAGGAACGACGGTCGGGACGCGAGGTCCTCGATCGGGTACCCGGAGACGGCCATCTCACCGGCGGCGACGAGGTCGGCGCCCTGAGCGGCGGCCTCCCGGGTCGCGGCGAGGATGCCTTCCGCGTTGCGTGCGAAGGCCCCGACGACGGGGTTGGTCTGGGCGAGCGCCAAGCGGAGTCGAGGCATGAGCACTAGCCTAGTGAGCACTGCGCGGGCACGTTCCGCGCGCACTGCGCGGACCCGTCGCGGGCCCCCCACCTGGCGGGGCCGCGGACTCCGCACTGTCGGAAAGGGCGTCAATGGACAAGCAGACGGACTTCGTGCTCCGCACCATCGAGGAGCGCGGCATCAAGTTCATCCGACTCTGGTTCACGGACGTCATCGGGACGCTCAAGTCCGTCGCGATCGCGCCGGCCGAGGTCGAGGGCGCGTTCGCCGAGGGCATCGGGTTCGACGGATCCGCGATCGAGGGCCTGACCCGCTCCTACGAGGCCGACGTCCTGGCGCACCCGGACCCCTCCACGTTCCAGATCCTCCCGTGGCGCGGCGAGATCGACCCGACCGCCCGGATGTTCTGCGACATCACGACGCCGGACGGCCAGCCCGCCGTCGCGGACCCCCGCAACGTCCTGAAGCGGACGCTCGCACGCGCGGGGGAGCGCGGGTTCACCTTCTACACGCACCCCGAGGTCGAGTTCTACCTGCTCAAGAGCCCGAAGCTGAACGGCGGCAAGCCCGAGCCTGTGGACAGCGCCGGGTACTTCGACAACGTCCCTGGCGGCAGTGCGCACGACTTCCGGCGCCGTTCGGTCCGGATGCTCGAGGACCTCGGCATCTCGGTCGAGTTCAGCCACCACGAGGCCGGGCCCGGTCAGAACGAGATCGACCTCCGGTACGCCGACGCACTCACCACGGCCGACAACATCATGACGTTCCGCACCGTGGTGAAGGAGGTCGCGATCGAGCAGGGCGTCTACGCGACCTTCATGCCGAAGCCGATCTCGGGGCAGCCGGGCTCCGGCATGCACACGCACCTCTCGCTCTTCGAGGGTGACCAGAACGCGTTCTACGAGCCGGGTGCCGAGTACCAGCTCTCCACCATGGGTCGGCAGTTCATCGCGGGCCTCCTGAAGCACGCCCCCGAGATCACCGCCGTCACGAACCAGTTCGTGAACTCGTACAAGCGGCTCTGGGGTGGGGACGAGGCGCCGTCGTTCGTCACGTGGGGGCACAACAACCGCTCCGCGCTCATCCGTGTGCCGCTCTACAAGCCGAACAAGGGCCAGTCGAGCCGCGTCGAGTACCGGGCGATCGACTCCGCGGCGAACCCGTACCTGGCGTTCTCGCTGCTGCTCGCCGCCGGACTCAAGGGCATCGAAGAGGGGTACGAGCTCCCCGCCGAGGCCGAGGACAACGTCTGGAGCCTCACCGACGCGGAACGCCGTGCCCTCGGGTACAGCCAGCTGCCCGCCAGCCTCGACCACGCGCTCAGCCTCATGGAGGACTCCGAGCTGGTCGCCGAGACGCTCGGGGAGCAGGTCTACAACTTCGTGCTGCTCAACAAGCGCCAGGAGTGGAAGGCCTACCGCGACCAGGTCACGCCGTTCGAACTCGAGACCAACCTCGGGATGCTCTGAGGACGTCGTCGGATCGCTGACCCGTCGTCGGACCGCCGACCGGTCGACGGTCCGCTGGCCTGATCGGGACCGGATGGGACTGCCATGAGTGACACCACGACGACGGCGTCGCGGAGCGTGCTCGCGCGACTCGGCTTCGCGGACCTGTCGGAGAGTCGCGACCGCATCGTCGCGCTGCAGGGCCGCGACGACCTCGGCTCCCCGTTCCGGGTGGTCGAGTGGCCCGAACTGTGGGGGCAGACGGCGGACCCGGACGGAGCGCTCCGCGCGGTCGACCGGCTGTTCGAGGTCGCGCCCGCCCGGATGCGCGAGATCCTCGCGGACGACGCCGCCACCGAGCGTCTGGTCCGGCTCGTGGGCGCGTCGATCGGGCTCGCCGAGTTCCTGCACCGCCGTCCGGGGGAGCTGGCGCTCCTGCTCGAACCGGTCACCGCACCGTGGGACCAGGACGGGTACCGCGCGTCGCTCACGTCCGCCGTCGACGACGCGGTCGGTGAGGAGGCACGGCTGCGGCTCCGGGTCCGGTACCGCCGCCATCTGGCCCAGATCGCTCTGTTCGACGTGCTGAGTGCCTCGGCGACCGAGGCGTTCCCGGCAGTCGCCGCGGGGCTCGCCGACCTCGCGGGTGCGGCGCTCGACGTCGCGGTGGACATCGCCCGACGCGAGGTCCCGTTCCCCGCGGCCGAGGTCGCCGCGACCCCGCTCGCGATCATCGCGATGGGCAAGGCCGGGGCGCGTGAGCTCAACTACGTCAGCGACGTCGACGTCATCTTCGTCACGGAGCCCGTGGTGGCCGAGGGGGCGGACTCGCCCGCGCTCGGCACCGATCGCGCGGTGCTCATCGCGACGCGGCTCGCGATCGCCGCGACGCACGTCATCACCGACCTCGCCGTGGAGCCCGCGCTCTGGGAGGTCGACGCGAACCTCCGACCCGAGGGCAAGGACGGCGCACTGGTCCGGACGCTCGACTCGCACGTCGCCTACTACGCGCGCTGGGCCAAGCAGTGGGAGTTCCAGGCGCTCCTCAAGGCGCGGGCGATCGCCGGGTCGATGGACCTCGGGGAACGGTACGTCGCCGCCGTCGAGCCGTTCGTGTGGCGATCGGCCGGACTCCCCGGATTCGTCGAGGCGGTCCAGCGCATGCGCGAGCGCGTGACCCAGAACATCCCGGACGGCGAGGTCGACCGCCAGCTGAAGCTCGGGCCGGGTGGCCTGCGGGACGTCGAGTTCACGGTGCAGCTCCTGCAGCTGGTGCACGGACGGACCGACGACACCGTCCACCAGCGCTCGACCCTCGACGCCATGGCGTCACTCACCGACGCGGGCTACGTCGGGCGACAGGAGGCCGCGCGGTTCGGCCCCGACTACGCGCTCCTGCGGGTCCTCGAACACCGCATCCAGCTCCGGCGGCTGCAGCGGACCCACCTCATGCCGTCCGACGAGGACGAGCTCCGGGTGCTCGCGCGGTCGAGCGGCCTCGCACCGGGTGCATCCGCCCTCGTGGAGCGCTGGCGCGCCGTGAAGCTCGAGGTCAGGGGTCTGCACGAGCGGATCTTCTACCGGCCGCTGCTCTCCGCGGTGGCGTCGAGCACCGAGGACGGCATCGTCCTGACGAGCAACCAGGTGCGCGACCGACTCGCCGGTGTCGGGTTCCTCGACCCGGACGGCGCGCTGGAGCACATCCGGTCCCTCACCCAGGGCGTGTCGCGGCGGGCGACGATCCAGCGGACGCTCCTCCCGGTGCTGCTCCGGTGGATGGCCGAGGGCCCGGCACCCGACCGCGCGCTGCTCGCCTTCCGACGCCTCAGCGACGCGCTGGGGGAGTCGAACTGGTTCCTCCGGATGCTCCGCGACTCCTCGGGGGCAGCGCACAGCCTCACGACCGTGCTGTCCGAGTCGGCGTTCCTCGCCGGGCTGCTCGAACGCTTCCCCGAGGCCGCGCGGTGGCTCGACGAACCGGACTCGCTGCTCCGCCCGCGACCGTTGGCGACACTGCTCGACGAGGTGCACGCGACCGTCGCCCGCCACACCAACGACGACGAGGCCGCGGCGATCCTCCGTGCCGCCCGCCGGCGTGAGACGCTCCGACTCGGGATGACGGCGGTGATCGGTCGGATCCGCGTCGAGGACCTCGGCACCGCCCTGACCGACGTCTCCGAGGCGATGCTCACGGGTGCCCTGGCGCTGGCGCGGCGGGGGACCGTTCCGGTCGGAGCTGCCGACGGGATGGTGCCGGCTCCGCTCGAGTTCGGGATCGTGGCGATGGGACGCTTCGGCGGGCGTGAGCTCGGCTTCGGCTCGGACGCGGACATCCTCTACGTGTACCGCGCAGACGGCTGGGACCGCCAGGTCGCGGCGCAGACGGCCACGCGCATCGTCGCACGCATCAACCACTTCACCGAGGACGCCCTCTTCCCGTTCGACCTCGACATCGACCTCCGTCCGGAGGGCAAGAACGGGGCGGTCGTCCGGACGCTCGAGTCCTACGCGGCCTACTACGCACGCTGGTCCCTCACCTGGGAGGCGCAGGCACTGCTCCGCGCCCGGGGTGCCGTCGGGGACGAGCAGTTGCTCCGGAACTTCGAGCACCTCGCCGACCTGACGCGCTACCCGGAGTCGATCGCGGAGCAGGAGGTCCGCGAGGTCAAGCGGATCAAGGCCAGGGTCGAGTCGGAGCGGCTGCCCCGAGGCGCCGACCCGGCCCGGCACCTCAAGCTCGGCCGAGGATCACTGAGTGACGTGGAGTGGTTCGTGCAGCTCCTCCAGCTGCAGCACGCCCTCGACACCCCGGGCCTCCGGACCACCGCCACCCTCGCGGCACTCCGCGCGGCCTCGGCAGCCGGCCTGGTCGGTGCCGAGGACGCCGAACGGCTCGAGGCGGCCTGGCTGCTCGCGTCGCGGGCCCGCAGCGCGCTCGTGCTCTGGTCGGGCCGGACGACCGACGTGCTGCCGGCCGATCGTGCGCAGCTCGAGGGCGTCGCACGCCTCCTGGAGTACCCGCCGGGCTCCGCGTCCGAGCTCGAGGAGGACTACCTCGGCACGACCCGCCGGTCCCGTGCGGTGTTCGAGCGGGAGTTCTACGGCCGTCCGGACGGGCCCACGACGACGTCATGACCGCTGCGACACGCCCGGGATGTGCTGCAGGGCATGAAGGTGACATCACCTCGTAGGTTAAATCGACGTGTCCAGAATTGTCCCCCGCGAGGGGCTTGACTGTACCCCGATGCATTTGCGTCGTCCCGTGCCTGTCCTCGGTGCTGCGGTCGCCGTTCGTCGCCGAGGATCGACCGTTGTCGCCCCGGATCATCCTCCCTCTGAAGCTGCCCTGATCAGGTATTTCATGACCGATGGTGCGAGTCGGTCCGGCACCGTGCCTCCAGGTGCGGATGCGGCGTGCATCGGTGACGTGTCCCCACAACTGCCGTCAGCACTGGGGTGGACACGCGGGGTGGGGTGAACTGCGGACACGGTTGTCCCCCGTCATGTGCCGGAAACACCCGTGGACGGGGGTCCCGTTGCGGGAATCCGCAGGGTCTGGGTGAAATGGACCCACCCGAACCGACCCCCGATTTCCCGATGGCGTGGAATCTCCCCCTCGAACGTTGAAGCAGGGATCGATGTTCACTTTCATTCTCCAAATCCGCACGATGGTCGACGGTCATCCGGAGTTCTACCTGTTCACCGTGTACTCGGCGATCATCTGGGTGCTCTGGATCGTCAAGGTCGTCATCTCCTCGCGCTACCGCCCCTTCACGGGCACCTACACGGGCACGACGAGCGTCGTGGTCCCGGTCGTCGACGAACCGCTCGACCTCTTCCGCGACGTGATCGGCCGCATGGTCGAGCAGGGCCCCGGCGAGATCATCGTCGTCATCAACGGCAAGCCCAACGCGGGTCTCGTCGAGGTGTGCGAGGAGTTCGCGCCGCTCGTGACGTGGACCCACACGCCGATCCCCGGCAAGCGCAACGCCGTCAAGATCGGCACCGAGCTCTCCACCGGTGACATCACGATCCTCGTCGACTCGGACACGGTGTGGACGCCCGGTGCCCTCGAGGAGCTCGTCAAGCCGTTCGCCGACGAGTCGGTGGGCGGTGTGACCACCCGGCAGCGGATCCTCGAGCCGGAGCGCAGCTGGATGACCCGCTGGGCGGACTGGCTCGAGAACTCCCGGGCCCTCTACTCGATGCCCGCGCAGAGCGTGCTCGGCCAGATCGGCTGCCTGCCCGGGCGGACGATCGCGTTCCGACGCAGCATCCTCATGCGCGTCATGCACAAGTTCATGACGGAGAAGTTCATGGGCGTGTTCCTCGAGGTGTCCGATGACCGGACGCTGACGAACCTGACGCTCAAGGAGGGCTACCGGACCGTCTACCAGTACACGTCCCTGGTGTACACCGACGCGCCGCTCGAAGTGAAGAAGCTGTTCAAGCAGCAGCTCCGCTGGGCCCGTGGATCGCAGTACAACACGCTGCGGATGCTGCCCTGGATGCTCGGCCACGCGCCGGTCCTCGCCGCGTTCTTCATCACCGACATCATCCTGCCGTTCATGCTCTTCGGCGTGATCGCGGGCTGGGTCTACCGGGCGTTCACCGGCCAGGGTCAGAACCTCTACGAGGGGATCCTGCACCAGTACGGCTTCTCGACGGGGTTCGTGTACGTCGCCGCCCTGATGGTGGTCTCGAGCGTGCTCAGCATGGCGGTCCGGCAGATGCGACACCTCTCCGAGAAGCCGTCGGACTTCTTCCGACTGCCGATGTTCATCATCGTCTCGACGTTCTTCCTCATGCCGATCCGCCTCCTCGGCTTCTTCCGGCTCGCCCACGCCAGCGGCTGGGGCACCCGTGCGGGTGCGTACGCCGGCGGACCGATGGAGACGGAGCCGGCATCGCCGGCGCTCGGCATGGACGGCGTGCCCGTCAGCCCGATCGACCGCATCGACGAGGTGCGCGCCGAGTCCGTGGACGAGGAGTTCGAGCGCATGTTCGCGTTCGCCGAACCCCGCTCCGCCGCGCCTGGGCCAGCAGCACCTGCGTCTGGTGCGCTGGAGCGCAGCGCGACCACGACCGTCCTCGCGACGCGTCGTGAGGCCACCCGGGAGACCCGCATCTCGCGCAAGGCGGCCGCCGCACCGGCCAGGCGTCTCAACCCCTACGCGATGATCCCGTACGTCATCGGCATCGCGATCTTCGCCCTGGAGGCACTCACCATTGTCTGATTCCACCCACAGCGGCTCGTGGTGGGCCCCGTCGAGCACGCACGCCAAGCGCACCGCTCTCGGCACCGCCGCGATCGTCATCGCCCTCTCCCTCATCACCTGGACGGTGTGGGCGTCACCGTCCAACCCGGTCAGCACCGCTGTCCACCACGCGCTCGGGGTGGACACCGCCGCCGAGAAGACGGCGCGGAAGGCCGCCTCGGCCGACGCCCTGCAGAACCGGCTCGACGCCGCGCAGAAGCAGATCTGGAAGCTCGAGGGGCAGCTGCAGTCGGCCAACGCCTCGGGCTCCTCGCGGGCCGACCAGATCGCGAAGCTGCAGCAGCAGCTCCAGTCCGCACAGGCATCGCTCGGACAGGCGACGGCGGCAGCGGCGTCGGCGACCGGCGCCAAGGCATCAGCCGCGGGCTCCGGGGGCTCGGGTTCCGGAGGCTCGGGTCAGGGCGGTGCACATGCGGTGAGCACCAAGCCCGCCGCATCCGGGACCTCGGGACCGTCGAAGGAGCCGACCACGGTCACCCCGGCGGCACCGACCAAGGCCGAGGTCCTCGCGCAGCAGTCGCGCTGGTACGGCCTCTACACGGCGCAGTCACCGTTCAACTGGGCCGAGTACGACCAGGTCTCCCAGCAGGTCGGCACCGCGACCAACATGACCGGGTACTTCCAGGGCTTTGACCAGGCGTTCAACGCGAGCGCCGTGCAGCGCTCCTGGGCGAACGGTCGGCTCCCGGTGATGACGTGGGAGACCACGCCGGCGCTCTCCGGGAACGATGCGCCGTACATCGAGGGCTACACGAACGCCGACATCATGGACCCCGCGAAGTTCGGCGCCTACATCAAGAGCTACGCGGACGCGATCGCCGCCAACGGCCAGCCCATGGTGCTCCGGTTCGACCACGAGATGAACGGCTCCTGGTACAACTGGTCCGAGGACGCGCAGGCCCCGGACGGGAGCTACCCGAACGCCAAGGGCAGCTACGCCGCGATGTGGAAGTACGTGCACACGATCTTCCAGGACGAGGGCGCGAACGACTACGTGATCTGGGACTGGTCGCCGACGCGCATCGACGACCTCTCCCCGAAGGCCAGCTCGCCGAAGCTCACGCAGGCGCACATGGACAACAACTACCCGGGTGACGCCTACGTCGACTGGGTCGGCATGAGCGGCTACTACCGGAAGTCCACCACGCCGCCGACGTTCGCGACGACCTTCGCCGCAACGCTCGCCCAGCTCCGGGCGCTCCCGCACACCACCGGGACGAAGCCGATCTTCCTCGCCGAGATCGGTGCGACCGAGACCGGCGGGACGGGGCAGAAGGCGAAGTGGATGACCTCGCTCTTCGACTCGCTCGCAGCGCCGGAGAACCGCGACGTCATCGGGTTCGCGTACTTCAGCGAGACGGCGACGACCTACGTCGACGGCGTCCGGAGCACGAACGACTGGCGTCTCAACTCCCGGCCGGACTCCCTCGCGGCGTTCTCCACCGGCATCAAGCGCACCGACACCGACTTCGACCTGCAGGAGGTCACGCAATGACGAACGACACGCAGTCCGCGGACACACGCCCGGCACCCCGCATCAGCGTCATCGGCACCGGATACCTCGGCGCCACCCACGCGGCCGCCATGGCCGAGATGGGATTCGACACGATCGGGGTGGACGTCGACCCCGCGAAGCTCGCCGCCCTGGCCGCCGGCAAGGTCCCGTTCTTCGAGCCGGGGCTCCCGGAGCTCATCACGAAGCACGTCGAGACCGGCCGGCTCCGGTTCACCTCCGACATCGCCGAGGCCGTGGCCGCGAGCGACGTGCACTTCATCTGCGTCGGCACCCCGCAGCGAGCCGGGTCGCACGCGGCGAACCTCACCTACGTCGAGACCGCCACACGGAACGTCGCCGAGAACCTGACGCACCCGGGCCTCATCGTCGGCAAGTCGACGGTGCCGGTCGGCACGGCGAACCGTCTCCGGACGCTCGTCGCCGAATTCGCACCGCAGGGCATCGACGTCGAGCTGATCTGGAACCCGGAGTTCCTCCGCGAGGGCAAGGCCGTCGAGGACACGCTCCGCCCGGACCGCCTGGTCTGGGGCGGTGCGTCGCCCGCGGCGGATGCGATCATCCGCGAGGTCTACGCCGAACCGCTGTCGACCGGCACCCCGGTGATCTCGACGGACCTCGCCACGGCGGAGCTCGTCAAGGTGAGCGCGAACGCGTTCCTCGCGACGAAGATCTCGTTCATCAACGCGATCTCCGAGCTGTGCGACATCGCCGGCGCCGACGTCAGCACGCTGGCGGATGCACTCGGCCACGACGCCCGCATCGGTCGGAAGTTCCTGAACGCCGGCCTCGGGTTCGGGGGTGGCTGCCTGCCGAAGGACATCCGCGCGCTCATGCACCGCTCGACCGAGCTCGGCGCGCAGCGCGTCGTCGGGCTCATGCAGCAGGTGGACGAGATCAACATGGGCCAGCGGCAGCGGGTCATCGACATGGCGATCGAAGCCGCGCAGGGATCCGTCCTGAACCGCCGGATCGCGGTCATCGGCGCCGCCTTCAAGCCGCTCACCGACGATGTCCGCGACTCGCCGGCGCTCAACGTGGCGGCAGCGCTGCACCTCCGCGGTGCCCAGGTGTCGCTGTGGGACCCGGAGGCGATGGAGACCGCCAAGCGCAGCTTCCCGACGCTGACGTACGCGGACAGCATGGAGGGTGCGATCGACGGCGCGGACATGGTCCTCGTGCTCACCGAGTGGGACGAGATCATCGCCGCGGATCCGGTCGCGCTCGGCTCGATCGTCGGCCGCCCGGTCGTCATCGACGCGCGCAACTGCATCCCGGTCGACCGCTGGGTCGCGGCAGGGTGGACGGTGCGTTCGCTCGGCCGGGTGACGCCGGTCACGGGTGCGCCACTGAGCGTCGCCGCCGGCACGAACGACCTGATGGTCACGAGCCGCTAGCCCCCCCTCCTCCGCCCCCTCCGCAAAACACCAGGTTGGCCGCTTCTCGCAGACACATCTCCCTGCGAGAAGCGGCCAACCGAGCGTTCCGGGGTCCCCACCCACCGGACTGGAGGGACGGTGCAGCCTGGCACCGTCCCTCCAGTCCGGTACGGCCCGACACACGACCGACGGTCGCCCACAACGGGCGAGGGCCCCGCATCCGATGGATGCGGGGCCCTCGTCGTGGTGCTGTGACTCAGACGCCGAAGTACAGCTCGAACTCGAACGGGTGGGGACGCTGCGCGAACGGCAGGATCTCCTTCTCCCACTTGTAGTCGATCCAGGTGCGGACGAGGTCCTCGGTGAAGACGTTGCCCTTGAGCAGGAACTCGTGGTCTGCCTCGAGTGCGGCGAGGGCGTCCTGCAGCGACGCGGGGACCTGCGGGATGTTCTTCGCCTCCTCCGGGGGGAGCTCGTAGAGGTCCTTGTCGACGGGCTCGTGCGGCTCGATGCGGTTCTGGATCCCGTCGAGGCCCGCCATCATCTGCGCGGCGAAGGCCAGGTACGGGTTCGAGGCGGCGTCCGGCACACGGAACTCGATGCGCTTGGCCTTGGGGTTCGTGCCGGTGATCGGGATGCGGATCGCAGCGGAGCGGTTGCCGGCCGAGTACACGAGGTTCACGGGCGCCTCAAACCCCGGGATGAGCCGGTGGTAGGAGTTGATCGACGGGTTCGTGAACGCGAGGATCGCCGGGGCGTGCTTGAGCAGCCCACCGATGTACCAGCGGGCGAGGTCGGACAGTCCGCCGTAGCCGTTCTCGTCGTAGAAGAGCGGCTCGCTGCCGTTCCAGAGCGACTGGTGGGTGTGCATGCCGGAGCCGTTGTCACCGAAGAGCGGCTTCGGCATGAAGGTCGCGACCTTGCCCCACTGCTCCGCGGTGTTCTTGACGATGTACTTGAACTTGAGGATGTCGTCCGCCGCGTGGACCATCGTGTCGAAGCGGTAGTTGATCTCCTGCTGACCACCGGTGCCGACCTCGTGGTGCGCGCGCTCCAGCTCGAGGCCGGAGTCGATCAGCTTCAGCGAGATGTCGTCGCGGAGGTCGGCGGTCTTGTCGACCGGCGAGACGGGGAAGTAGCCACCCTTGTACGCGGTCTTGTTGGCGAGGTTCCCGCCCTCCTCGTGGCGACCGGTGTTCCATGCGCCCTCTTCGGAGTCGACCTCGTAGAAGCTCGAGTTCTGCTTCACCTCGTAGCGCACGTCGTCGAAGATGTAGAACTCGGCCTCGGGCGCGAAGAACGCGGTGTCCGCGATGCCGGTGGAAGCGAGGTACTTCTCGGCCTTCTTCGCGACCTGGCGCGGGTCGCGCGTGTAGATCTCACCGTTCCGCGGGTTGTAGATGTCGAAGATCATGATCAGCGTGCGCTCGGCGCGGAACGGGTCGACGTACGCCGTGGTCACGTCCGGGATGAGCTGCATGTCGGACTCGTGGATGGAGGCGAACCCGCGGATCGAGGAGCCGTCGAACAGCTGGCCGACGGAGAAGAACTCCTCGTCGACGGTCGATGCCGGGATGTTGAAGTGCTGCTGGACCCCGGGGAGGTCCGTGAACCGGATGTCGAGGAACTTGACATCGGTGTCCTTGATGAACGCGAGCACCTCGCTGGAATCACTGAACATGTGGTCGTTCTCCTATTGGTGCGTGGTGGGAGGGAACCAGGAGGCTACCTCTGACGAGGCTATTGACACGCGGTTTCCCGGACGTGACTGCTGTGTTTCCGGCGTGTTACACGGCACGTGTCAACTACCCTTGCACCATGCCGTCGCGCCCCGCAACCCCGCCAGGACCGTCCTCTGCGGAGTGGCCGGGCAAAGACCTCGGGCTCCCCGCGAACGGACCTCGGAGCGTCGGTCGGGTCGGCCGGCGGGTCGGTGCCATCGCCATCGACTGGGCGATCGCCACCGTGCTCTGCGTGCTCATCGGGCAGTACGGCACGCGGAACGGCGGGTTCGTGACGCTTGCGGTCTTCGCCGTGCTGCAGATCGTGTTCCTGGCACTGCTGAGCGGGTCGTTCGGGCACGTGTGCGTCGGGCTCCGCGTCGTGCCGGTGCGCGGCGGGTACATCGGGGTCGTGCGGCCGATCGTCCGGACGGTGCTGCTGTGCGTCGTCATCCCGGCCGTTATCTACGACCAGGACCAGCGCGGGCTGCACGATCGCGCGGCCGGGACGGTGCTCGTCCGACGCTGACGCGCGGCGCGGGATGCGGCGCGGAGCGGCGCGCGGGGCGGTTGAGACGTGCCGAAGTGTCGGGTCGAGTCTCCCACCCGACAGTTCGGCACGTCTCATGGGACCGATCCCGACCCGATCCCGGCCCGACACCGACCCCGACACACGAATGCCCCCTGCCGATCGGCAGGGGGCATTCGTCATTGACGAACGTGGATCAGCGCGGACGTCCGGCACGAGCACGCATCGGGTCCATGCCCTTCGGGATCGCCGCGGCCGGGTTCTGGGTCAGCGAGTCGAGCCGGTTGGAGACGGCCAGTACCTCGTTGCGGTTGAGCGTCTTCTTGAACTTGTTCATGGCGCGGGGGAGCTTGTGGAGCGTGAGCTGCGCCTTCTCGTCACCGACGGCGACGGTGTTGATCGCGACGTTCGGCACGATCCGGTGCACCTTGCGCTTCTCCTCCTCGAGGAGTCGCGTGAGGTTGCTCGCGTGCCCCTCGGTGATGAGCACGACACCGGGCGTCCCGACCGCACGGTAGATCGCCGACTGCGACTTGCCGTGGACCGCGACGGGCATCTCGCTCGAGCGCCAGGTACGACGCAGGGAGTTCTTCAGCACAGCGCCGACGGCTCCCGGTTGTCCCGCGATCTGCGAGTACGCGGCGCGCTCGGCGAGACGGCCGAGCACGATGAGGAACAGGAGCACACCGAGCATGACGCCCGCCACGATCCACAGCACCACACCGAAGATGCTCTGGTTCGGGAGGAGCAGTGCGAGGAGGACTCCGGCGATCACCGGCACACCGAACGCGAGTGCGAACCACCCGATCGAGGTCGGGTCTTCGCGCCGGGTCATGGTGAAGACCTGGTACATCTGCTTGAGGCGCCCGGGCTCCTTCGCCGTGGTCTCGGAAGTCTTGCTACGTGCCATGCCACCAAGGATACGTCCTGTGCGCCCCTCCGGGCGCCTCCGGTCAGGGGCCTGTGGATGAGCTGCCGTCACACGCCGTTCTCCCGCCGTCCACATCGTCCTGAGTCGGCGCGCTGTCCACAGGTGGCACGAGTCGGACTGGAGGCCCGGTGCGGCTCCGCGACACTCGTCGCCATGGACACGGAACCGGACGGGCAACACCCGTGGACGCGCTGCGAGCGGACAGAGGACGTCGATGCCTTCGTGGAGTGGACGCTCGCGCGGGGCGCCGCGCCTTCGCCGCACGTGGTCGCCGTCGCGAAGGTCCGCAGGGCGGACGACGACCTGCCGAGCGTCCGCCTGTCCGAGGTCACGGGACTGCCCATGGTCGAGGCGCTCGACCGGCTCGGGTCGCTGTCCTCCGGGGTGGCGGTGACGCTCACGATCCCGCTCCTCGGTCTGGTGCGCTCGGTGCTCGACGGATCGGTGCTGTTCGGGGCCCTCGACATCGACGGCGTCGTCGTCCGACCGGACGGCGCGGTCCTGGTCGTCGACACGCCTCCCGGGGGAGCGTGCTCGGCGGGCAGGACGGCGACCGACCCGATCCGGACGGTCTTGACCGTGTGCCGGGTCGTCTGGGACCGCGCCGATGCGCAGGACGCGGCGGTGTCGACCGTGCTGGAACTGCTCGACGACGTGCGTGGGAGCGCGGACCGCGGGCCGGTCAGCGCGCCGGAGCTCGACGACCTCGAACGTGCGGTCATCGGGGCGGGACCGCCGAGACCGGTCCGCTGGCCGAGCGCGTCGAGCGGGGGCCCGTGGGGTGTGTCTGCTGACCCGTCCGCCGGGGCGGGCGCCATGGTCGGAACCGGCAGGGCGAGCCGGGTGCGTGCGGCCGCTGGGCCGCGTGCCTCGGCGGGGCCGCGCACGACGGCGGGGACCGGAGCAGCGCCGGGCGGGACACCGCGCCCCGGGGGTGGTTCCGCGACCACCGGGCGCGGCTCTGCGATCGTCGGGAGCATCGCGGCGGCCCTCGCCGACATCTCGGCATCGGGGATCCCCGTGCTCGGCGGGCGCCGGATCCCCGCGCGGCAGGCGCTGACCGGGCTCATCGTCGCTGGCAGCGCGATCGCTGCCATGCTCCTGCTGCTCGGAAGACCGGACGCCGACACGGAAGCAGCCCCGGACCTCGAGATGAGGTCCGGGGCTGCCGGAGTCGGGTCGAGCGGCATCACCGCTGTCCCTGACTCAGGAGTGGGAGCGTCAGTACCCGAGGTTCGGGCCGAAGTTCCCTTCCTCGAGACGGTTCTTCACGGCGACCAGGTACCGAGCCGCGTCGGCACCGTCGATGATCCGGTGGTCGTAGGACAGCGCGAGGTAGACCGACGAACGGATCGCGATCGCCTCCTGTCCGTCGACCTTGACCACCGCGGGCTTCTTGAACACAATGCCGGTGCCGAGGATCGCGGACTGCGGCAGGAACACGACCGGTGTGTCGAACAGTGCGCCGCGCGAGCCGGTGTTGGTCAGCGTGAACGTACCGCCCGAGAGCTCGTCGGGCTTCAGCTGGTTGTCCCGCGTCCGTCCGGCGAGGTCGGCGATGTTCGTCGCGAACCCCGCGAGGTCGAGCTCGGCCGCGTCACGGATGACCGGGGTGAGCAGACCACGTTCGGTGTCGACCGCGATCGCGAGGTTCTCGCTCGGCGGGTACACGATCTCGTCGCCGTCGACCGTCGCGTTCAGCTTCGGGTGGGCCTTGAGCGCCTCCGAAGCGGCAAGTGCGAAGAACGGCAAGAAGCTGAGCTTCGCTCCGGTCTTCTCCTGGAACTCGGCCTTGTGTGCGTCGCGGAACTGGGCGACCTTCGTCACGTCCACCTCGACGACACTGGTCAGCTGCGCGGTCGACTGCATGGACTGCACGGCACGCTCGGCGACGACCTTGCGCAGGCGGGACATCTTCTCGCGCGTCCCACGGAGCGCCGAGACCTCGGCGACGAACGGTCCGCTCGTGGCGGACGCGGGCGTCGACGCAGGGGTGCTCGCCGAGGCAGCCTTGTCGGCGGCCTCGAGCACGTCCTCCTTGCGGATGCGCCCCCCGACGCCGGAGCCGGTGACGGACGACAGGTCGACGCCCTTCTCGTTCGCGAGCTTCCGGACGAGCGGCGTGACGTACCCGGAGACCGCTGCGCTGGTCGTGGGGTTCGGGACGGTCGCGGACGGTGCCGACGCCGGGGCCGAGGCTGCCGCGGGTGCAGCCGCAGCAGGGGCCGCTGCGGGAGCAGCGACAGGCGGCGGCGGAACCGGTGCGGCGGCCGGAGCCGGAGCCGCGGCGGGCGGTGCCGCCGGGGCCTGCTGCGCAGCCGGCATCGGCTGAGCGGCGGGCGCCGACGGAGCAGCCGGTGCCGGTGCCGGTGTCTCTTCGTTCTGCTCGGTGCTCGGAGCCGCCTCGGGCTCCTCTGCGTCCGCGACAGCGGCATTCTCGTCGTCGGACGACACGGACTGCTCGGCCGGGGCCTCGTCCTGCTCGGCGGGGGCCTCGGGCTCGGACGAGCCGCCCTGGTCGGAGCCGTCGCCGATCTTGACGAGGGCGGTCCCGACCTCGACGGTCTCGTCCTCGGCGACCAGGATCTCCTCGATCACGCCGGCGACGGGGGAGGGGATCTCAGTGTCGACCTTGTCGGTCGAGACCTCGAGCAGCGGCTCGTCGACCTCGACGCGGTCCCCGACGTTCTTCAGCCATCGGGTCACCGTGCCCTCGGTGACGCTCTCGCCGAGCGCCGGGAGGTTGACGGATTCGCTCATCAGGTGGGCTCCTATTCGCAGGATGTGTTCGGGGTGGTGGTGTCGGTGGTGCGCGAGCTCATCCGCGCGGTTCGATCCGGTGCAGGATCAGAGCGCGTGGAGCGGCTTGCCCGCCAGGTGCAGGAAGGCCTCGCCGAGTGCCTCGTTCTGCGTCGGGTGCGCGTGGACCAGCGGCGCGATGTCCTCCGGGTATGCCTCCCAGTTGACGGCCAGCTGCGCTTCGCCGATGAGCTCACCGACGCGGGCGCCGATCATGTGCACGCCGACGACCGGGCCGTCGATGACACGGACGACCTTGATGGACCCCGCGGTACCGATGATGTGGCTCTTGCCATTGCCTGCGAGGCTGTAGTCGTAGGAATCGACCTTGTCGGCGCCGTACTCGGCCTCGGCCTTGGCCTGCGAGAGACCGACCGACGCGACCTCAGGGTCGGAGTAGGTGACCTTGGGGATGTTCTTGTCCTCGACGATGACCGGCGAGAGCCCGGCGATCTCTTCGGCCACGAAGATCCCCTGCTGGAACCCGCGGTGTGCGAGCTGCAGTCCGGGGACGATGTCGCCGACGGCGTAGACGCCGGGGATGTTCGTCGCGAGACGCTCGTCCGTGATCACGAAGCCGCGGTCGAGCGTGATGCCGACCTCTTCGTACCCGAGGTTCTGCGTCACGGGGCCGCGGCCGACCGCGACGAGCAGGATGTCGGCGTCGTAGGTCTTGCCGTCCTCGAGCGTGATGTGCACACCGTTGTCGGACTGCTCGACACCCTGGAACCGGACACCGAGCGAGAACTCGATGCCGCGCTTGCGGAAGGCGCGCTCGAGCTGCTTGGACATCGACTCGTCCTCGTTCGGGACGAGGTGGGGGAGCGCCTCGATGATCGTGACGTCGACCCCGAACGACTTCCAGACGCTGGCGAACTCGACCCCGATCACGCCACCGCCGAGGATCGCGACCTTGTTCGGCACGTAGTCCATCTGCAGTGCGGTCTCGGAGGTGATGACCCGACCGCCGATCTCGAGCCCCGGGAGGCTCCTCGACGTCGACCCGGTCGCCAGCACGACCTTGCCGCCGGTGACCGTGCGGTCGCCGACCTGGACTGTCGTCGGGGAGGTCAGTCGACCCCAGCCCTCGATGACGTCGATCTTGCGGGCCTTGATGAGCCCCTGCAGGCCCTTGTACTTGGAGCTGACGATGCCTTCGCGGTACTCGATGACCTTCGGCATGTCGATCCCGGTGAGTTCGGCCATCACGCCGTACTTCGCAGCGTCCCGCGCGCCGTCGGCGATCTCCGCGGCATGCAGCAGCGCCTTCGTGGGGATGCACCCGCGGTGCAGACACGTCCCGCCGAGCTTGTCGCCCTCGACGAGCGCGACGCTCATCCCGAGTTCGGCGGCCCGGAGGGCTGCGGCGTAGCCACCGCTCCCGCCTCCGAGGACCACGACGTCATAGGTCTGTTCCGTCACCTGGTGCAACTCCCTCGTGCGTTTCAGGACCGATCGGGTCCTCGTGGACGTCACTGTCTCGGACGACACGGTCCGCGACGTCCGACGGTCGGACCACCTGGTTCCGGTCCCGTCCCGTCAGTGTCTCGGCGAGGGATCGTGTCGATCGCACTCGCCTGCTCGACCCTACTACTTGGACTGGAGCTCTTCTGCGAGTGCGATGAGTGTCCGCGTCATGACACCGGTCGGACCCTTGCCGAGCCATCCGTACCCGCCGCCCTTGTTCTCGGACGGTCCGGCGATGTCGAGGTGCGCCCAGGGGATCGTGGCCCCCTGGGCGTCGACACCCACGTAGCGCTCGAGGAACTTGCCCGCGAGCAGCATCCCGGCGGCGGGCGCTCCCGGGGTCGCGTTCACCATGTCGGCAACCTCGCTCGCGAGCCTGGCGTCGAGTTCCTCGGGGAGGGGCATCGGCCAGACGAGCTCCGCGACGGACGCAGCGACCGTGCGCACCTGGTCGACGAGCGCGTCAGAGCCCATCAGCCCGGTCGTGCGGTCACCGAGTGCGACGACCTGTGCCCCGGTGAGCGTCGCGACGTCGACGATCGCGTCCGGCTGTTCGAGCGATGCGGCGACGAGACCGTCCCCGAGGACGAGACGGCCCTCGGCGTCGGTGTTCGTGACCTCGACGGTCTTTCCGTTCTTGAGTGTCAGGACGTCACCGGGCCGGGTCGCGGACCCGGACGGCATGTTCTCGGCGAGGCAGAGCCATGCCGTGACGCGGACGTCGAGACCGAGCCGGGCGGCGGCGACCGTCGCGGCGAGGACCGTGGCCGCACCCGTCATGTCGTCCTTCATGCCGTTCATCGACGCAGCGGGCTTCAGCGACAGCCCGCCGGAGTCGAACGTGATGCCCTTGCCGACGAGCGCGAGGTGCTTCGTCGCGGCCTCCGGTGCGTAGCGGACGACCACGAGACGGGGAGGCCGGACCGAGCCGCGTCCGACGCCGATGATGCCGCCGAACCCCTGTTCCTCGAGTGCGGCCTCATCGAGGACCTCGACCGTGAGCGGCAACCCGACGGCGGCGTCCACCGCGGCGGCCGCGACGTCCTCCGGCGCCATGTCGGCGGCGGCGGTGTTGACGAGGTCGCGGACGAGCGCGACGGCGTCGGCGACGATCATCGGCCGGACTGCCGCGCCGACGCCGACCGCGGCAGCCGCGCCGACGCCGACCGCGTCAGCCGCGCCTGCGGCACCGCCGGCGTCCGGGGTCCCGGAGGTACCCGTCATCCGAGACGCGTCCGTTCGGGTCAGGAGGGTGATCCGCTGGTCGCCACGGGCCGGTCCGGTGGTGCCGGTGCCCCGGTGCCGGGTGAAGCTGTAGGAGCCGAGCGCGGCACCCTCGAGGGCTGCGTCGACCAGCTCGGCGGAGTCGAGGGGGAGCGCGAACACGATCGACGCCGCGTCGGACAGCTGGCGGACCGCACTGCCGGCGGCGCTCCGCATGGTCGCGGCGTCGGTGCCGGGACCGAGCCCGACGAGCGCGATGCTGCGCGCGGCGATCCCCGGTGCCGGGATCCGCACGAGCTGGTCCTTCGCGCCCTTCGCGCCGAGGGCGGCGAGGTCGAGGTCCTCCAGGCCGAGGTCACCGATGCCGAGATCGTCCCCGAGGGCGGGGTCGGCGACGGTCGCGGGTGCCCCGTCGACACCGGGGCGGACCCCGAGGACGAGGACGTCGGCCTCGATGGCGGAGGGGCGGTCGGTGGAGGTGTTGAGCGTCGGTCGGACCATGCGGCAAGCCTATCCAGCGTGTGTTCGCTGTCGGCGCGACCCCGTGGCGCCTCCGGCCGTGCGCGCTCGCCTAGCATTGCAACGATGAACCATCCCGACGACCTCTACGCACTCGATGCCGCGGCCTCCGAGACGCCTCCGGGGCTGCACCTGGTGGCGGCACTGACGGGGTTCGCCGACGCCGGGGGAGCGGTCGCGCAGGTCACCGAGTCACTCCTCGGAGCGTCGGACACCACGCTCGTCGCGGAGTTCGACCCGGACATCCTGCTGGACTACCGAGCGCGTCGCCCGGTGATCACGTTCGACCGCGACCACATCAGCGAGGTCGCCCCGGCACGGCTCACCCTCCGGATCGTGCACGACGAGCTCGGGCAGCCCTTCCTCTTCCTCTCCGGGTACGAGCCCGACTTCCAGTGGAACCGCTTCGTCGCGGCCGTCGTGGACCTGGCGGAGGACCTCCAGGTCGCCGACACCACGTGGATCCAGTCGATCCCGATGCCCGTCCCGCACACGCGCCCCATCGGCATCACCGTCAGCGGGACGCGGCCGGACCTCGTCGAGTCGATGAGCGTGTGGAAGCCGCAGACCCAGGCCCCGGCGAACGTGCTGCACCTCGTGGAGCACCGCCTCAGTGAGGAGGGGCGTGAGGTCACCGGGTTGGTGCTCCTCGTGCCGCACTACCTCTCGGACACCGAGTACCCGGACGCTGCGGTCGCGGCGCTCTCGGGTGTCGCCGCTGCCACCGGTCTGATCTTCCCGACCGATCAGCTGCGGGAAGAGGGCCGCGACTTCCTCGCCCGCGTCGACGAGCAGGTGGGCGGGAACGAGGAGCTCGGCAACCTGGTGTCCGCGCTCGAGGAACGCCACGACACCTACATGGCGGGCAACCCGATCGCGTCACCGCTCACCGGAGTCGACGGCCAGGTGCCGACGGCGGACGCCATCGCCGCGGAGCTGGAGCGGTTCCTGGCGGACCGCGGCGCGGACGACGGCGACTGAGCCCACGGGCGGACCGCGGCGCGGACCCGTGCCGGTCACGGAACACGATCCGGACGGGAGGCGCGGTGCACGACCGCCGCACCCGTCGAGTCGCGGGACCCGCGCGCGCATCCGGCGTGCTGCGACGACGGGGCGGGCAGGTGACGATCCTCCAGTCCGGAAGCAGGTGTCACGGACGGAACCGGGTGCCATCGGCGACCCGGTCGGCCGCGGCGTCGGTCCGTCGTGGAGCCGGTCGGTGCACCTCGACGGTGGCGGATGTGGCCGCGGTGCACGTGGTCGCAGCAAGACGTGCAATAATGGACCATGGACCCGTTCGGGCCCCGTGTATCTACCGGTCATTCGACCGCGCCGATCGCAGGGACTTGACATGGGTCCTCATGCTGCCCGGAACACCCGATCGACCGAACCCCGGCCGATCGGATCCGGTGACGTGGGGGCCGGATCCGCAGGGGCGTCACTCCCCGAGAAGGTGACACGACCAGAGAGGTGATCGCAATGGCTGCCCGGAGCACGACGATCGATCCCACCAAGGACACCACGGCACAGCAGGCTTCGTCCGCCGAGACGGACACAAGTACAGCTGCCACGAGCACAGCTGCCACGAGCACGGCTGAGGCATCCCCCACGGACAGTGCCGCCACGAAGAAGGCCGCACCGAAGAAGGCCGCACCGCGGAAGACCGCCGCCAAGACGGCCACCGCCAAGGCCGCCCCCGTCAAGAAGGCGACCCGCGGCAAGAAGTCCGACGACACCGACGAGGACGAGACGCCCGTCGAACCCGTCGATGCGGACGACAGCGACGACGCGGACGACTCCGCAGACACCAAGCCCGACGCCGCAGCCGCTGTGGCCGCCGGCGCGCTCGTCATCTCCCAGGCGGACGACGACGAGGTCCCGGTCTACTCGACGACCATCACGGGCGCCACGGCCGACCCGGTCAAGGACTACCTGAAGCAGATCGGCAAGGTCGCCCTCCTCAACGCCGCAGAGGAGGTCGAGCTCGCGATGCGCATCGAGGCCGGGCTCTTCGCCGAGGACAAGCTCTCCCACGTGACGGGCCTCTCCAAGCAGGAGGAGCGCGAGCTCAAGTGGGTCGCGCGCGACGGTCAGCGTGCCAAGTCGCACCTGCTCGGTGCGAACCTCCGCCTCGTGGTCTCCCTCGCCAAGCGCTACACCGGCCGTGGCATGCAGTTCCTGGACCTGATCCAGGAGGGCAACCTCGGTCTCATCCGTGCCGTCGAGAAGTTCGACTACACGAAGGGCTTCAAGTTCTCCACGTACGCGACGTGGTGGATCCGCCAGGCGATCACGCGTGCCATGGCCGACCAGGCGCGCACGATCCGCATCCCGGTGCACATGGTCGAGGTCATCAACAAGCTCGCTCGTGTCCAGCGTCAGATGCTGCAGGACCTCGGTCGCGAGCCCACGCCGGAAGAGCTGGCGCGCGAGCTCGACATGACGCCCGAGAAGGTCGTCGAGGTCCAGAAGTACGGTCGCGAGCCGATCTCGCTGCACACCCCGCTCGGCGAGGACGGCGACAGCGAGTTCGGTGACCTCATCGAGGACACCGAGGCCGTCGTGCCGGCGGACGCGGTCGGCTTCACGATGCTCCAGAAGCAGCTCGAGAGCCTGCTCGACTCCCTGTCCGAGCGTGAGGCCGGGGTCATCCGGATGCGTTTCGGCCTCGGGGACGGCATGCCGAAGACCCTCGACCAGATCGGTGACACGTTCGGCGTGACGCGTGAGCGCATCCGCCAGATCGAGTCGAAGACCATGGCCAAGCTGCGCCACCCGTCACGCTCGCAGTCGCTCCGCGACTACCTCGAGTAAGCCGGCATGCGTTTCATCGTCCCGATCCTGATCGGGCGGGTCCTCCGCGCCCTTGCACGAGCGAGGGGCGGGGGATCCGCGTACCCGGGCTACATCGTCATGAAGCTCGTGCCGGACTTCCTGCAGCACGTCACGAAGCAGTTCCCGAACGGGATCGTCTTCGTGCTCGGCTCCAACGGCAAGTCGACGACGACCCACATGATCTCCGACATCATGCGGGCGCACGGACTCCGGGTGTTCACCAACCCGTCCGGCGCGAACCTGCCGCAGGGGATCGCGTCGGCGCTGCTGTCCGAGGTCGGGCTCACCGGCAGGCTCAAGGCCGACATCGGCATCCTCGAGGTCGACGAGGCGTTCGCGGTCGAGCTCTCCGGGATCCTGCACCCCTCGACGGTCACGATGCTGAACGTCCAGGTGGACCAGCTGTACCGGTTCTTCGAGACCGAACGCGTGGCGACGATGATGCTCGACACTGCGGCGACGAGCACCGCGAACGTCGTCACCAACCACGACGACCAGTTCCTCGACGCGTACGTCGGTTCCGCCGGTCAGCGGGTGCTGCGCTTCGGTGCGAGCGCCGCGATCGTCTCGGCCGCACCGAACGGCCTGCAGAACGCGGACGACTTCGCCGGCCCTGACCGGACGGCCGACACCGACACCCCGCCCACCACCGCGGCGGACGCCGAGATCGTCGAACACCGCGGCGACGGAGCGGTCATCCGGTTCGGCGGCACGGACATCCCCGTGCGGCTCCCGGCCAGGGGTCTGCACTACGCGGTGGACGCCGCCGCCGCAGCCGCCACGGCGAGTGCTGCACTGGGCGACCAGTTCCGCGCAGCCTCGGTGACGGACGCGTTCCGCAGCATGAAACCGGCGTACGGCCGCGGTGAGCGTCTGCCGATCGGCGACGAGTCGGCCGAGTTCACGATGTTCAAGAACGCCGCGAGCCTGCAGCTGAACCTCGATGCGTTCGACACCGCGCCCGAGCAGGTGCTCATGGCGATCGACGAGGGCACGCCGGACATCTCGTGGATCTACGACATCGACTTCTCCGGTCTCGACCACGTCGACGTCGTGTCCGGGGACAAGGCATGGCAGATCGCGCTCGCACTCGAGCACGCCGGTGTGCGCATCGGCCTCGTCGAGCCTGACGTCGAGAAGGCGATCCGGGCGATGCAGGAACTGGGGCGGACCGACCGCGGCACGAAGAACTTCATCGTCAACTACGAGATCATGATGATCGCGCGGAAGGCCCTCGGCCACCCCGATCTGGAGAAGACGGCATGAGCGCCGATCGGCTGAGGATCCTGCACGTGTACCCACGGCAGCTCGGCGTGTCCGGGGACCGTGGCAACGTGACGGCCATCGTGGCGCGCGCGGCCGCGGCGGATCTGCCGACCGAGGTGCTGACCTACGCACCCGGTGACGCGGTTCCTGCGGGCGCGGACGTCGTCGTGATCGGCAACGGCCCGCTGAGCGCGATGCGCTCGCTCGGCACCGATCCCGCACGGATCGCGCCGGCCCTCCGCGCGATGCGCGACGACGGGGTGCCCGTCGTCGCACTCGGCGGCGGATACGACCTCGCCACGAACGAGGTGGTCCCGAGCGATGGTGCCCCCGTCACGGGCTTCGGGGTGTTCGACGCACGGGCGATCCGGGGCGCCGAGCGTCGGGTCAACTACTTCCTGCTCGAGTCGCGGTACCCGGGCCTCGGCGATGCTCGTCGGGTCGCCGGGTTCGAGGACCACGCCACCCGCATCGAGAACGCGGACGCGTCGGCGGTCTTCGCGGACGTCGTCTCGGGCGGTGGCAATCAGGACGGGTCCTCGACCGAGGGATCGGTCGCCGGTGTGTCGTTCGGCACCCACACCCAGGGGCCGCTCCTCCCGCTGAACCCCCACCTGACCGATGCGGTGCTCCGTGCGGCGACGGCACGACTCGGCGTCGACTACCTGCCTGACGCGGCACGCACCCGCACCGTGGACGAGTACGCGGCCAAGGCGCGCGCCACGATCGAGCGCTACGTCGACAAGGCCTTCAAGCGCATCTGACGCCTCCCGCCCGCGAGTGCGGACCGGACCAGCCTGGAGGCGCGGCCTGCTCTGGCAAGGGCGGGTCGCGCCTCCAGACCGGTCGGGTCGTGCCTCCAGACCGGTACAGAACCCGTTCGGCAGGGTGTCCGCTTCCCGCAACGACGAAGCGGCCGGGCCCCGAAGGGACCCGGCCGCCTGATGTCGCGCAGACGCTCAGCGTGCGTCGTTGTACAGCTTGCTCGTCTCGTCGTGCCACTCGATGGCGGTCGCCGCGAGCTTGTCCTTGAACTGGGCACCGTGGTGTGCACAGAAGAACAGCTCGCCGCTGGCCATGGTGGCGCGGATGTAGGCCTGCGCACCGCAGCTGTCGCAGCGGTCTGCTGCGGAGAGCTGGTTGCTGCTGGTTTCGTCGATGGAGAGGTCCTGCACGGTCTGGGTCATTGCTGTGCTCCTCAGTGATCGGAGGCGGTGCCGGTGGTGGTGTCCACCATTTGAACACGCCGTGGCTGGGAACCGTGCATCGTGAGCGACCCGTTTCGCTCAGCGCGGACTCGGTGCCCCCAGTCCCGGGGTGCTCACAGCCTCGGCGACGCGTCGGCGTCGTGCCCCGACGTGCCCCGTCGTGCCCCGATGCGCTCGGGCGGCTCTCACACGGGGTGGCACCCCGGCGCTGTCAGCCCGGCTCGTTACGCTCGGGAGGTGAGTTCCGACTATTCCGCCCGCCACCTCTCCGTGCTCGAGGGCCTCGAGGCCGTGCGCAAGCGTCCGGGCATGTACATCGGGTCCACCGACTCGCGTGGACTCATGCACTGCCTCTGGGAGATCATCGACAACTCCGTCGACGAGGCGCTCTCGGGCAACGGCGACGAGATCACGGTCCGCCTGCACGACGACGGCTCGGTCGAGGTCGGGGACACCGGCCGTGGGATCCCGGTGGACATCGAGCCGAAGACCGGCCTCACCGGGGTCGAGGTCGTCTTCACGAAGCTCCACGCCGGCGGCAAGTTCGGGTCGGGTTCCTACGCCGCGTCTGGTGGCCTGCACGGGGTCGGTGCGTCCGTCGTGAACGCCCTGTCCGAGCGCCTCGACGTCGAGGTCGACCGCGGCGGCAAGACGTACGCCATGTCGTTCCACCGCGGGGAGCCCGGTGTGTTCGACGACGCCGACGGCATCGGTCCGGACGCGCCGTTCGCGCCGTTCACCTCGGGGAGCGAGCTCCGCGTGGTCGGCAAGGTCAAGCGGGGCGTCACCGGGTCGCGCATCCGCTACTGGGCCGACCGCCAGATCTTCACGAAGGACGCCGCCTTCAGCATCGACGGTCTGACGAACCGCGCCAGGCAGACGGCGTTCCTGGTCCCCGGGCTCGGCATCACGATCACCGACGACCGCACCGCGTCGATCGCTGCGGCTGCGCGGTCCGTGGCCGCGCTCGGACTGGAGGGACGGGGCGGGGCCGCCACGGGCCTCCCGTCCGATGGTGGGGACGCGGACGACGCGACGGGCCAGATCGAGGCGGAGGACGGCGCGACCGGGCCCGAGGCGCTCGGCACAGCGGTTGCGCCGACGACTCCCGGAGGGCCGGTCGTCGAGCGGTTCCGGTACGACGGCGGGATCAGCGAGTTCGTCGAGCACCTCGCCCCCGACACCGCGATCACCGACGTCTGGCGGATCCAGGGGACCGGGACCTTCACCGAGACGGTGCCGGTGCTCGACGACAAGGGGCACATGGTGTCCACCGAGGTCGAGCGGTCGTGCGAGGTGGACCTCGCGCTCCGATGGGGTGGCGGCTACGAGACGGTGTTCCGGAGCTTCGTCAACATCATCGCGACGCCGAAGGGCGGCACGCACCAGACCGGCTTCGAGACCGGCATCATGAAGGCCGTCCGTGCACAGGTCGACGCGAACGCCCGGAAGCTCAAGGTCGGCACCGACAAGATCGACAAGGACGACGTGCTCGCCGGGATGACGGCCGTGCTGACCGTCCGCCTCCCGGAGCCGCAGTTCGAGGGGCAGACGAAAGAGATCCTCGGGACGCCGGCGGTCCGGCAGATCGTCGCGAACGTGGTCTCGGCGCGGCTCACCGAGATCCTCACGTCGACGCAGCGGACCGAGAAGGCGCAGTCGGCGACCCTCCTCGAGAAGGTCGTCGCGGAGATGAAGTCCCGGATCTCGGCGCGGGCGCACAAGGAGACGCAGCGGCGGAAGAACGCGCTCGAGAACTCATCGCTCCCCACGAAGCTCGCGGACTGTCGCTCGAACGACGTCGCGTCGACCGAGCTGTTCATCGTCGAGGGCGACTCGGCGCTCGGCACCGCGAAGCTCGCGCGGACGAGTGAGTACCAGGCACTGCTGCCGATCCGCGGGAAGATCCTCAACGTCCAGAAGGCGTCCGTGAGCGACATGCTCAGCAACGCCGAGTGCGCTTCGATCATCCAGGTCATCGGCGCGGGTTCCGGTCGGTCGTTCGAGCTCGACCAGGCCCGCTACGGCAAGATCATCATCATGAGCGACGCCGATGTCGACGGCGCGCACATCCGGACCCTGCTCCTGACCCTGTTCTTCCGGTACATGCGTCCGATGATCGAGGAGGGCCGGGTGTTCGCCGCGGTCCCGCCGCTGCACCGGGTCATCGCGATCAACCGTGGCAAGCCGAACGACATGATCTACACGTACTCGGAGCAGGAGCTGCAGGCCGTGCTGAAGAAGCTCGACAAGGCCGGCAAGAAGTACCAGGAGCCGATCCAGCGGTACAAGGGCCTCGGGGAGATGGACGCCGACCAGCTCGCGGAGACGACCATGGACCGTGCGCATCGGACGCTCCGTCGGGTCCGGGTGTCCGATGCCGAGAACGCGGCGCGGGTGTTCGAGCTCCTGATGGGGAACGACGTGGCGCCGCGCAAGGAGTTCATCCTCGCGGGGCAGGGCCTCGACCAGAACCGCATCGACACGTAGCGCGGGCCGGGCGCGCCGTCCGCCGGAGCGCGGTCGGCCCGTGCGCGCCCTCCGCCGGCGCGTGAGAAGTGGCCAACTGTCGGGTCGGTTCCTGCACCCGACAGTTGGGCACTTCTCGCGGCAGGCCCCGGGCTGCCGCGCCCGAGAGCCCGGTCGGTCGCGCTACTCCAGGGCCGCCGGGGTGTCGCCGTCCGCCCCCGGCTCGGCGTCCGGCACGTGCAGCGTCGAGGCCGACGGCGCTGCGCCGATGCTCCCGACGAGGTTCTCGAGCGGACTCCCGGAGCCGTCGCGCTTCGACAGCCAGTCCGGCAGCGTCCGAGCCGCGCCGTCGGGCCCGACCGCATGCGGGGGAGCGATGCCCGCCCAGGCGACGGAGAGCGCGTCCTCGCCCTTCAGGAACGCGTGCGCCCGGACGCCCATCGTGGCCCGACCCTTCGCGGGGAACTCGGAGAGTGCCGACACCTTCGCCCGCCCGGGGTCGGTGCCGACGAGCGTCGACGACGACACCGACACGGTGGTGACCACGACGTCGGTGCCGGGTGCGACGGTGCCGAACCAGATCGCGGACGCACCCCCGGCGAGAGCGACACCCGCGACCCCGCCGGCCGGGAGCCCCTGCGGACGGACCCCGGCAGCGGGGAAGCGGAGCAACTGCGCGTTCGAGGTGATGAACACGACGTCGTCGGTCTCCGGGCCCTGTGTGGCGCCGATGACCTCGTCGCGGTCCTTCGGCCCCAGGTCCTTCAGACCGATCGCGACGACGTCGGGCTTGTCCGGCCAGGATCGTGCGACGACGCGCTTGACGACTCCCTGCTTCGTGCCGATCGCGAGCGAGTGCTCCGACTCGAGGTCGACGAGCGCGACGACGGTCTCGCCGGACGGCAGCCCGAGGTAGTCGCGGACCCGGACCCCGGCATCGAGCCGGACGGACGCGGGCGGGACCGCGGGGACGTCGACGGGGGAGAACCGGACGACGCGCCCCCGGTTCGTCAGCGCCCCGACGGAGGCCCGCACGGTGGTCGCCACAGCGGACCGGACGGCGTCGTGCTTGGAACGCCGGGGCGTGCGCGCGACCCGGTCGGACCCGTCCGTGACCGCTGCGACGTCGACCCGGACCATGCGGCCCGTCGTCGACAGGAGCACCCGGGTCGGCGCGTCCACGATCTCCAGCTCCACGGCGGCCTTCCTGCCACCGCGGACGGGGGCATCGGCCTCGGTGAGCAGGGTTCGCCGCGGTGTCGCGAAGCGGTCCGACACGTCGGTCAGCTCGGTCGCGACCTGGGTCCGGAGGCGCGCGTCCGAGGACAGGAGCTCCTCGAGCGCCGCGATGGCTCGCAGGAGTTCGTCGCGCTCGCCCTCGAGCTCCATCCGGGAGAACTTGGTGAGGCGGCGGAGCCGGAGCTCGAGGATGTACTCGGCCTGGAGCTCGGAGAGGTCGAACACCTCCATGAGCCGACGGCGAGCCGCGTCCGAGTCGTCGGACGAGCGGATGACCTCGATGACCTCGTCGATGTCGAGGATCGCGATGAGCAGCCCCTCGACGAGGTGCAGTCGCTCACGCCGGCGGGCGAGCCGGTACTGGGAACGCCGGGTCACCACGGACAGGCGGTGCGCGACGTAGACCTCGAGGAGCTCCTTGAGCCCGAGCGTCTGGGGTCTGCCGTCGACGAGTGCGACGTTGTTGATGCCGAAGCCGTCCTCGAGCGGGGTGTGCTTGTACAGCTGCTCGAGCACCGCGGAGGGGTTGAAGCCGGTCTTGATGCCGATCACGAGCTGCAGCCCGTGGTTCCGGTCCGTGAGGTCGTTGACGTCCGAGATGCCGGACAGCTTCTTGTTCTGGACGCCGTCCTTGATCTTCTCGATGATCCGCTCCGGGCCGACGAGGTACGGCAGCTCCGTCACCACGAGCCCGGACTTCCGGGGTGTGATGCTCTCGACGCTGACCTTCGCTCGGGTGCGGAACGTCCCACGCCCGGTCGTGTACGCATCGCGGACGCCGGAGAGCCCGACGATGGTGCCGCCGGACGGCAGGTCTGGCCCCGGCACGAACTCCATGAGCTCCTCGAGCGTCGCGTCGGGGTGCTGGAGGAGGTGCTTCGCCGCCTCGATGACCTCGCCGAGGTTGTGCGGTGCCATGTTCGTGGCCATGCCGACCGCGATCCCGGAGGCGCCGTTGACGAGCAGGTTCGGGAACGCCGCGGGCAGCACACCCGGCTGCATGAGCTGGGCGTCGTAGTTCGGCACGAAGTCGACGACGTCCTCGCCGAGGCCCTCGGTCATCGCCATCGACGGCTCAGCCAGGCGTGCCTCGGTGTACCGCGCGGCGGCGGGTCCGTCGTCGAGCGACCCGAAGTTGCCGTGCCCGTCGACGAGTGGCACGCGCATCGTGAAGTCCTGCGCGAGGCGGACGAGCGCGTCGTAGATCGCGCCGTCGCCGTGCGGGTGGAGCTTGCCCATCACCTCGCCCGTGACGCGGGCCGACTTGACGTGTCCGCGGTCCGGCCGGAGCCCCATCTCGGACATCTGGTAGAGGATGCGTCGCTGGACGGGCTTCAGGCCGTCTCGGGCGTCCGGCAGTGCCCTGGAGTAGATGACCGAGTACGCGTACTCGAGGAACGATCCCTGCATCTCCTCGGAGACGTCGACGTCCTCGATGCGCTCACCGTCGGGGAGGCCGACTGTGTCCGTGCGTGCCATGGCACCTTTCTGGAAGACTGTGCTCGATGCCCTCGATCGTACCGACCGTGCCGGTCGACACCGCGAACCTCGCCGACGTCCTGCCGGGTTGCCTGACCGCGATGGGTCACGTCGACCTCGCGGTCGCTGCGCTCGGCCGGGAGGCACGGATCACCCTTCGTCCCGTCCGCTCGGCGATCGTCGTGCTGGTCGACGGCCTCGGTGCGAGCGCCCTCGCCGCGAGCGCAGGCCACGCCCGGTTCCTCGCGGCCTCGCGGCGTCGGCTGCGGAGCGGGTTCCCGACGACGACCGCGGCCGCCATCACGACGCTGACGACGGGCGCCGACCCCGGGCAGCACGGCGTCGTCGGCTACAGCGGGTACGAGCCGGCCTCGGGCACCGTGATCAACCTGCTCGGCGGATGGGACGACCAGGTCCCCGCGGGGTGGCTGCTCCGGCCGACGCTGTTCACGGCCGCGGAGCGTTCCGGGGTCGCGGCGCGGACGGTCGGTCCGGCGAGGTACCACTCCTCCGGGATGACGCAGGAGGTGCTCGGCGGCGGGACCTACGTGGACGCCGACAGCATCGCTGCCCGAGTCGACGCCGCGGTCGCCGAGGTCTCCGGGGCGTCGCAGTCGCTCGTCTACCTCTACGTGCCCGAGCTCGACAGCATCGCGCACAAGCACGGGTGGCGCTCGGACCGGTGGACGGGCACCCTCGAGGTCCTCGACGCGGAACTCGCACGCCTCGCGGCCGCGGTGCCGGCGGACGTCGGCGTGCTCGTCACGGCGGACCACGGCATCCTCGACGTCCCGGATACGTCGAACGTGTCCCTCGACGCAGCGCTGCTGGAACCGGTCGTGGGTGTGGCCGGCGATCCCCGGTGCCGCCAGCTGACGCTCGCACCCGGCACGGACACGGCCGAGCAGGTGACCGCCTGGCGGACGTGGCTCGGCAGACGTGCCTGGGTGGCGAGCCGGGCCGAGGCGGTCGACGCGGGGTGGTTCGGCGCCGTGGACGACGCCGTGCTGCCGCGCATCGGCGACGTCGTCATCGTCGCGCGGGGATCGTGGGCGTTCAACGACGATCGTGACCTGCGTGGTGAGCCGAAGCGGATGATCGGCCAGCACGGCGGACTGTCCGACGAGGAGACCTTCGTCCCGCTCGTCCTCGCGGGTGCGTTCGCCGCCTGATCCCGGTCGGGTCAGGCAGCGCCTGGACTCAGACCAGGTCGTCGTCCGAACGCGTACCGAACACGATCTCGTCCCAGCTCGGCATCGACCGCCGCGCCCGCTTCTTCCGCTCGGAGCGGCTCTCCTGACCGGACTGCTCGGCGTCCGGGACCGCCGTCGGACGTGCGTCCGCACGGTCGCGCTCCAGGTCGTCGTCGTCCTCGCCCATGTCGAGCGGGATGTCCACGACCGTGACGGATCCGCGGCGGCCGTCGATCCGGTCGCTCGTCATCGCGCCGTCGGAGCCCTGCTCGCTGAGCGTGACGGACTCGCGCTCGCCCCGTCGACGTCGGAGGGCCTCCAGGAGGTCCGCCGTCTCGTTGCCGGGTTCGCGGTCCTCGATCGCGGCGGTGCCGATGCGGGGGAGCGGTGCACGCAGGAACTGGCGTTCGGTGGGGAGCTCCGGGTCGAGCGCGCGCTCGGTCCGCTCGCCGTCCTCGGGTCCGTCGACGCGGAAGGCCCCCGAGTCGAACCGTGTCGAGTCGGTGTCGTCGGGTCCGAGTTCGACGGCTCGGAGTCGCGGGGTCAGACCCTCGTCATCGTCGTCGTGCGACAGGCGGTGCGCGTCGCCGTTCTCGGCGACGAGCGTCGACGTCTTCTGGTCGAACTTCCACTGTGCGGTGTGCTCGACCTCGTCGGCGAGGAACGCGACCTGGACCTGCCAGCCGTTCTCCGGGTGCTTCCAGCTCGACCAGCGGACGTCAGCGGCGTCGCCAGCGGTCAGGCGGTCCCCGATGGCCTCGCCGAACGTCATCGGCATGGCCTCGTCGCTCGCGCGGGCACCCTCGCCGAGGCGGGCTGCGCGACGCGGCGTGACGGGCACGCGCTGCGCGGCGTCGAGCATGAAGGAGCGCTCAGCGAGGACCGGTCCCTCGAACCGGCGCACGTAGTCGACCTCGACGTCCATGACCTCGGCGACCTGCTCGGCGCTGAACCCGCCGCGGATCTTCGCCTGGACGTCCTTCGGGGACACGCGCTTCTGCGGTGTTCCGTCCGGGTTCGCCTGCCGCACCTGACCGGGGAGGGTCGAGGTCACGGCGAGCCGGAACTCGGCTCCCTGGTCGGTCGCGAGCAGAAGCGCTCCGGCTTCCACCCCGATGACTCTCACGTCTTGCATATGTCCGCCTTCCGCTGCGTGCGTACCGTTCGGAAGTGTGCATCACCGAGGGCGCGATCACTGGGAGATCGTGGGCGCGCCGCGCGGATGGGCGCCGATCCGGAGCCGGGAATAGGCAGGCCGGTCATCAGGTTGCACAGCCAGCACCAGCCGTCGATCATCCGATCACGGACCCGGTTTGCGAAAGCGGCCACGGTGATGCAAACTGTCGCCGCCGATCCCGGCAACGACTTCTTTCCAACCAGAAACGGATGGGCATGGCCACCGACTATGACGCCCCTCGGAAGAACGACGACTCGGACTCCGAGTCGATCGAGGCACTGAAGGAGCGCGTTCCCGACAAGATGTCGGGGGTCGTGGACGTCGACGACGCCGACAACCCCGGCAGCTTCGAACTCGCCGGGCAGGACCTCTCGGACGTCGACCTCGACGTCGTGGTCCTCCCGCCCCAGGTCGACGAGTTCACCTGCGTCGAGTGCTTCCTCGTGAAGCACCGCTCGCAGCTGGACCACGAGACGAAGCTCGGCCCGATCTGCGTGGAGTGCGCCTCGCTCTGAGCGACCCGCTGCATCACGCACGACACGACGGCGTCGGTCCCCATCTCCGGGACCGGCGCCGTTCGTCGTCGACCGGCACCGTGCCTCCCGTCCGGACCGGCTGGGCCGTCAGGCGCTGAGCGCCTCGACCACCTTCTCCGGGTGCCGGACGGACACGAGCCAGTACGGCGTCGGGTCCGCGGCGTCGGCGACCTGCACGCGGACGACGTCGCGGACGTACCCGCGGAAGAGGATCCATGCCCTGGCATCGAGCGCCGGGCCGCGCTGGGTGGTCGCAGCGGCCCCGACGAACCCCGTGACGTCCCCGACGGCCGAGCGGGGCAGTCGGGCGCGCCCGGCGCGGAACTCGGTGTCCGTCACCTCGACGACCGGGGCGAGCACGATGAGCAGCGCGACCGCGGCCGCGTACATGCCGATCGCGACGATCACGCCGACCGTCACGTTGATCGGCAGGAAGACCAGCAGGCTCGCCGGGATCACGAGGGCAGTGGCGAGGTAGAGCGTCCAGGGAGCCCAGAGGCGTTCGCGGTACACGGTCACGCTCCTATTCGATCACGACTGCACGGCACCGACCTGCGTGCTCGGTCGGAGAGGCCAGCCGGACCCTCATGCGCGGTGCACTACCCTCGTCACGTGACTGCTGCCGTCGACGTGTTCTGGACCGGGGAGAACGCCCCCGGCCACGCCCATCCCGGCGACGCCGGCGCCGATCTCGTGTCGACCGAGTCGGTCGTCCTCGAACCGGGCGAACGTCGCCTCGTCGGGACGGGCCTCCGCATCGCGCTGCCGGACGGGTACGCCGCGTTCGTCGTGCCCCGGAGCGGTCTCGCCGCCAAGCACGGCATCACCATCGTCAACGCACCCGGCACGATCGACTCCGGCTACCGCGGCGAGGTCAAGGTCGCCCTGCTGAACACGGATGCGTCCGAGGCCTACACGATCACCGCGGGCGACCGCATCGCACAGATGATCGTGATGCCGGTCCCCGCCGTCCGTTTCGTGGCCGTGGACGAGCTCCCGGACAGTGTGCGGGGCGAGGGCGGCTTCGGTTCCTCCGGCTACGCCGCCGAGCCCGTGCGCACGGTCGCAGCCGGCCCGACCGAGGACCACGACGTCACCCCAGACCTGGAAGGGAACCCCGCATGAGGATCGGCAGAGGCAAGAAGGGCACGGAGCCCGCTGACGAGGTGGAGCTCGTCGAGACCACCCCGGAGGTCGAGATCGCGACCGAGGCGGACGCCGAGCTCGACGACGCGATCGCGCTCCTGCCGACCGACAAGTCGGCGCCGGAGGACCGCGAGGAGAACGGTCCGCTCGACGAGAACGAGGCGAATCCGGTCCGTCCGTACGTCGACCTCGGCGGCGTGAAGATCCTGCCGCGCGAAGGACTGCACCTGCGCCTCGAGGTCGAGGAGGAGACCCAGCGTGTCGTCGCCGTCGGCCTCGACTACGAGGACTCCACGCTGCAGGTCCAGCCGTTCGCCGCACCGCGGTCGACCGGTCTCTGGCACGAGATCCGCGAGCAGATCGCCGAGCAGATCCAGCGCCAGGGCGGCGTCGCGGATGAGGTCGACGGCCCCTTCGGCCCCGAACTGCACGCATCCGTCCCGGTGGTCGGCGACGACGGCGTCACCGACAGCACCCGTCCGGCACGGTTCATCGGCGTCGATGGCCCCCGGTGGTTCCTGCGCGGCGTGATCGCCGGCCGGGCGGCCGAGGACCCGAGTGCCGCCGACGACATCGAGGAGCTCTTCCGGAGCGTCGTCGTGGTGCGCGGCACGACCCCGATGCCCCCGCGCGACCTCATCCCGCTGCACATGCCGAAGTCGACGCCGACCTCCGGCGTCTGAGCCGACAGCCTGGAGGCACGGTGCCAGTCGACGACGAACGTCACGACCTCGACGCGGAGCGTCCCGGAGCGGATCCGCTCGCGGCGGAGCGTCCCGGAGCGGATCCGCTCGCGTCGGAGCGCGAGGAGCCGCTGTCGATCGGTGCGCAGCTGCGCGACGCGGTCCAGCGCGCCGGGATCGCACAGGTCGCCCCGGGTGAGGCGCCGTCCGGCCGGGCCCTGCTGACCGCGGTCGGTGGCGTCAGGGGGCTCGCCGAGTCGATCCTGCCCGGGTTCGCGTTCCTCGTGGTCTACGCGATCACGCACGAACTCGTCCCGAGTGTCGTGATCCCGGTCGTCGTCGCGTTCGTGTTCGTCGCGATCCGGCTCCTGCAGCGCCAGTCCCTCGCCACGTCGCTCGCCGGGATCCTCGGCGTCGCGATCTCGGCCGGGCTGTCGCTCATCACGGGGAAGGCGGAGAGCAACTTCGTCCCGGGCATCGTCATCAACATCGTCTGCCTCGTCGTCGTGCTCGCGAGCCTGGTCATCCGGCGGCCCCTCATCGGCGTCGTCGTCGGAGTGCTGCTGCCGGACGGCGACGACTGGCGGGAGGACGCCGCCAAGCGCCGCGTCCTGACGGTCGCGACGTGGCTGTGGGCCGGGCTGTTCGCGCTCCGGCTCGCCATTGAGATCCCGCTCTACCTCGCGGCCGAGGTCGAACTGCTCGCCGGCATCAAGCTCATCACCGGTGTGCCCCTCTACGCAGCGCTCCTCTGGGTCACCTGGCTGCTCGTCCGGACGGTGTTCCGCTCGTCGGCACCGGAGGACGCGTCCGACGCGGTCGTCCCCGGGCAGGACTCGCCTGTGGACAACGGCTCGGACGAGCCGCGAGCGGTGTAGGATCTATCTCGACATCAAGATAGTTTGCCGGGCGGGTTCGCCTCGTCCGGCTTAGGCTTGCCTTGCTGGTGGGACCATCCACGGCCCACGAAGATGAGGGCATCCCGATCAGCAAGGAGGCGGCACGGTGGCTGCAGAAGAACATCCGAACAGTTTCGGTTCGAAGGACACGCTGACCGTCGGGGACGTCGAGTACGCGGTGCACCGCATCGACACCGTCCCCGGCCACGAGACGCTCCCGTACAGCCTCAAGGTGCTGCTCGAGAACCTGCTCAGGACCGAGGACGGCGCGAACGTCACCGAGTCCCAGATCCGGGCCCTCGGCTCGTGGCAGCCGTCGGCCGAGCCCGACACCGAGATCCAGTTCACGCCGGCCCGCGTGGTGATGCAGGACTTCACCGGGGTCCCGTGCATCGTCGACCTCGCCACCATGCGCGAGGCGATGGCCGACATCGGCGGCGACCCGCGCAAGATCAACCCGCTCGCACCCGCCGAGCTCGTGATCGACCACTCCGTCATCGCCGACCTCTTCGGCTCGTCGGACGCACTGCAGCGGAACACCGACATCGAGTACGAGCGGAACGGGGAGCGCTACCAGTTCCTCCGCTGGGGCCAGACCGCGTTCGAGGACTTCAAGGTCGTCCCGCCGGGCACCGGCATCGTGCACCAGGTCAACATCGAGTACCTGGCCCGCGTCACGTACACCCGGCAGATCGGCGGCGAGCTCTTCGCCTACCCGGACACCCTGGTCGGCACCGACTCCCACACCACCATGGTGAACGGCCTCGGCGTGCTCGGCTGGGGCGTCGGCGGGATCGAGGCCGAGGCGGCCATGCTCGGCCAGCCCGTGTCGATGCTCATCCCCAAGGTCGTCGGGTTCAAGCTCTCCGGGTCGATCCCGGCCGGCGTCACCGCGACCGACGTCGTGCTGACGATCACGCAGATGCTCCGGAAGCACGGCGTCGTCGGCAAGTTCGTCGAGTTCTACGGCAAGGGCGTCGCCGCCGTGCCGCTCGCGAACCGCGCCACGATCGGCAACATGAGCCCGGAGTTCGGTTCGACGGCCGCGATCTTCCCGGTCGACGACGTCACGCTCGACTACCTCCGGCTCACGGGTCGCGACGACGCGCAGATCGCGCTGGTCGAGGCCTACGCCAAGCTGCAGGGCCTCTGGCACGACGCGTCCGTCGAGCCGAACTACTCCGAGTACCTCGAGCTCGACCTCGGTACCGTCGTGCCGTCGATCGCCGGCCCGAAGCGCCCGCAGGACCGCATCGAGCTCGACCACGCGAAGGGCCAGTTCGAGGTCGACCTCGAGAACTACACCAGCGCGGATCACAGCGAGGAAGACCAGGCGATCGCCGACACCTTCCCTGCGTCCGACCCGGTGGCCGCGTCCCCCGGTGACGAGGAGACCCTCTCGGACACCGAGTCGGCCAAGCCCGCGCACGCCGCCCACTTCGCGTCGAGCGCGCCGAGCACGGCCTCCAAGCCGGTCCAGGTCGCCCTCGCCGACGGCGATCCGTTCACGATCGACCACGGTGCGGTCGCGATCGCAGCGATCACCTCGTGCACGAACACGTCGAACCCGTCGGTCATGCTCGCGGCCGGGCTCCTCGCCCGCAACGCGTCGCAGAAGGGCCTGAAAAGCAAGCCGTGGGTCAAGACCACCCTGGCGCCCGGCTCGAAGGTCGTGACGGACTACTACGCGAAGGCCGGTCTGACCGGGTACCTCGAGGACCTCGGCTTCTACACCGTCGGCTACGGCTGCACCACCTGCATCGGCAACTCGGGCCCGCTGCCCGACGAGATCTCGCAGGCCGTGCAGGACAACGACCTCGCGGTGACCGCGGTCCTCTCCGGCAACCGGAACTTCGAAGGCCGCATCAACCCGGACGTCAAGATGAACTACCTGGCGTCGCCGCCCCTCGTCATCGCGTACGCACTCGCCGGGTCGATGCACTTCGACTTCGACAACGACGCACTCGGCCAGGACGGCTCCGGCAACGACGTCTACCTGAAGGACATCTGGCCGGACGCCGGCGAGGTGCAGGAGGTCATCGACTCGTCGATCGACACCGGCATGTTCACGCACGAGTACGCCTCGGTGTTCGAGGGGGACGACCGCTGGAAGTCGCTGCCCACCCCGGTCGGAGACACGTTCGAGTGGGCCGAGGACTCCACCTACGTGCGGAAGCCCCCGTACTTCGAGGGCCTGACGATCGAGACGTCCCCGGTCACGGACATCACCGGCGCGCGGGTCCTCGCGAAGCTCGGCGACTCGGTCACCACGGACCACATCTCGCCCGCCGGGTCGATCAAGGCGGACAGCCCCGCGGGGCAGTACCTCGCCGAGCACGGGGTCGACCGCAAGGACTTCAACTCCTACGGGTCGCGTCGCGGCAACCACGAGGTCATGATCCGCGGCACGTTCGCCAACATCCGGCTCCGCAACCAGCTCCTCGCGAGCGAGAACGGTGGCGCCGGGGTCGAGGGCGGCTACACCCGTGACTTCACGACCACGGACGGCGACCAGGCGTTCATCTACGACGCCTCGGAGCACTACCAGGCAGTCGGCACCCCGCTCGTGATCTTCGGTGGCAAGGAGTACGGCTCCGGCTCGTCCCGTGACTGGGCGGCCAAGGGCACGAACCTGCTCGGCGTGAAGGCGGTCATCACCGAGAGCTTCGAGCGGATCCACCGGTCGAACCTGATCGGCATGGGTGTCGTCCCGCTGCAGTTCCCCGCGGGCGAGACTGCGGACTCGCTCGGACTCGACGGCACGGAGGTCGTGTCCATCACCGGGCTCGACGTGCTCAACGACGGGTCGACGCCGAAGACTGTGCACGTGAGCGCCGCACCGACGGACCACTCGCCGGCCGGCAAGTCGACCATCGAGTTCGACGCCGTGGTGCGCATCGACACCCCCGGGGAGGCGGACTACTACCGCAACGGCGGCATCCTGCAGTACGTGCTGCGGTCGCTGGTGTGAGTGACTGACGTCCCCATCTGACGGACGGGAGGCACGGTGCCAGCTGGCACCGTGCCTCCCGTCCGTCATCTCGTCCCGGTCCGCAACACGCGTGGCGGGCCGGACGGCGCCTCCGGCCTGCGCGTCGGTTGCGCGCATACACTGAACCTTCCGGCAGCACGAAAGGAGCGTCCGTGAGTCTGCTCTCGAACATCCGGTCGCCGCATGACCTCAAGCGTCTCTCGGACGCGCAGATGACCGAACTGGCCGCGGAGATCCGCCGGTTCCTGGTCGCCTCGGTCGCCAAGACGGGCGGACACCTCGGTCCGAACCTCGGTGTCGTCGAGCTGACGCTCGCGATGCACCGTGTGTTCGACTCGCCGCGGGACCCCTTCGTGTTCGACACCGGACACCAGTCCTACGTGCACAAGCTCGTCACCGGACGGCAGGACTTCTCGCACCTCCGGGAGCGCGGTGGTCTCGCCGGCTACCCGCAGCGGCGTGAGTCCGAGCACGACATCGTCGAGTCCTCGCACGCGTCGTCCTCCCTCTCCTGGGCTGACGGCATCTCGCGTGCCTACCAGCTCACCGGGCAGGCCGACCGGACCGTCGTCGCGGTCGTCGGGGACGGGGCACTCACCGGCGGGATGACGTGGGAGGCGCTCAACAACATCTCCGACGACAACGACCGACGCCTCGTCATCGTCGTGAACGACAACGGGCGCTCGTACGCGCCGACGATCGGTGGCATGGCACGGTTCCTGAACCAGGTACGGACCCGCCGGGAGTACCGCGAGATGTTCGAGCGGACGCAGGCCTTCGCGAACCACTTCGGGCATCCGGGGCGTGCGGTCTACCGCGGTCTCCGCGGGGGGATGCACGGGTTCCTGTCCCGCTTCACGAACAACGAGGCGCTGTACTCGAACCTCGACATCAAGTACATCGGACCGGTCGACGGCCACGACGAGAGGGCCCTCGAAGCCGCGTTCCGTCAGGCCAAGGACTACGGCGCGCCGACGATCGTGCATGTGATCACGGAGAAGGGCCACGGCTTCGAGCCGGCGCTCCGCGACACGGCCGACATGTTCCACGCCGTCGGGCACATCGACCCGGAGACGGGCGAGTCGCTCGACGCGTCCGGCGGCCCGACGTGGACCGGGGTGTTCGCGGAGGCGCTCGCGACCCTCGGGGATGCCGACGAGCGGATCGTGGCGATCACAGCGGCCATGCTCCGGCCGACCGGTCTGCACCGGTTCCAGGAGCGGCACCCGGAGCGTGTCTACGACGTCGGGATCGCCGAGCAACACGCCGTGACGACCGCCGCGGGCCTGGCGTTCGGTGGCCTGCACCCCGTCGTGGCGCTGTACGCGACCTTCGTCAACCGTGCCTTCGACCAGGTGCTCATGGACGTCGCGCTGCACAGAGCCGGTGTCACGTTCGTGCTCGACCGTGCCGGGGTGACCGGGCCCGACGGACCGTCCCACCACGGGATGTGGGACCTCGCGATCCTGCAGGTCGTGCCCGGGATCCGGCTGGCCGCGCCCCGCGATGCTGCGACGCTCCGCGAAGAGCTCGCCGAGGCCGTGGCCGTCGACGACGGACCGACCGTGCTCCGCTACTCGAAGGGGTCGGTCGGCCCGGACATCGACGCCGTGCGACGACTCGACGACGGTGTGGACGTGCTCCGCGACGCCGTCGATGCGTCCGGCGCGGGTGACGTCCTCATCGTCGCCGTCGGGTCGATGGTCCCGACGGCGCTCGAGGTCGCGACCCTGCTCGACGCGCAGGGGATCAGCGCGACCGTCGTCGACCCCCGCTGGGTGGTGCCGATCGCGGCGTCCCTCGTCGACCTTGCTCGCGACCACCGGCTCGTCATCACGATCGAGGACGGTGTCCGCGTCGGTGGCATCGGGACCCGGCTGCGGCAGGACCTCCGCGCGGCGGGTGTGGACACCGGAGTGAACGAGCTCGGGCTCCCCGACGAGTTCATCGACCACGCGTCGCGGTCCCAGATCCTCGCGGACGTCGGGCTGTCTGCGCAGGCGATCGCCCGCGACGTCATCGACCAGGTCGTCGGGACGAAGTTGCCGAAGGCGAAGCCGGCGCCGTCCGGTGCTGCGGGTGGTGCGGGTGGTGCGGGTGGTGACGCTGCTCGCGCGTCGTCGAACGCGCAGCGGGGCTGACCAGCACCGACCGGTTCGGGACACCGGTCCCGATTCGTTCACTGCCCCGATGTCCCGAACCGGTCTGTCGGCGTCCGTGCGAGCTAACGCTGCCTCCGCCTCTCCGAACGAGAAGTGCCCATCTGTCGGGTGGCCTGCACCACTCGACAGATGGGCACTTCTCATGCGCAGCGCGAAGGCCGATGCTGGGCGGCTACGGACGGAAAAGGTACCAACGCGCTACTGTGTACACATGAACAGCATCAGTGCGAGTGTCTCCACGCGAGAGCTCCGAGCCGACCTCGCGAGCGTCATGGGCCGCGCGGGCTTCGGACACGAGCGCATCGCCGTCACGCGGAACGGCAAGGTCGCGGCCGTCGTCATCGGTACAGAAGACCTCGAGCTGCTGGAACGGCTCGAGAACGCCGCTGACCTCGCCGCGTACAACGCTGGCAAGGCCGCCGATGACGGTTCCCGCATCAGCCTCGCCGACCTCCGAAGCGAGGAGTGAGCAGCTACTCCGTCGAGTTCACCTCTGCTGCAGCGAGAGAGATCCGGAAGCTCCCGAAGACCCTCCGGACTCACTTGCTCGACGCCATCGAACTGCTCTCCACCGACCCACACCCCCATGGAGCGAAGAAGCTCGTGGGCACCCGATCCGCCTGGCGGCTCTGCGTCGGCGACCACCGCGTCATCTACGACGTCGCTGATGCCGTTATGATCGTCACGGTCATCCGCGTCGCGCATCGGCGGGAGGTGTACCGGTGACGGATGACGGCCTGACCGAGGAGCGCCGTCGGATGGGCGTCGTCGTGACCGAGGTGCTCGTTGCCACCGTGGGCGCCGCGCTGCTCATCTACGCGGTTACCGGCATGCTGAGAACGACCACGATAGTCGAGCCCGAAGACCTCATGGCGCGGGCAGTGCCGAATCTGCCTGCAATCGCGTCGGTGGGGCAAGCCACGGCGACGAGTTTCGACGCGCTGATCGGCACCCACATCGCGATGCTGACCGGATTCTACGTGGCAGTTGTCGGGCGGCAGATCTCAGGAACGTCTGACGAGGTCGCGCAAGTTCGTGTCCTGCTGGGCTTGATTGCCCAGTTGTCGACATCAGTGGTCATGGCGTTGGGCAGCACCATTCTGGTTGAAACGGTTCTGTGTGGCCAGGATGCGTCGAGGCTGTTCATCGTCGTGCCTGAGCTAGCCCTCGCCTTCGGGCTCACCGTTCAGCTGGGTTCGTACTCCCTTGTTCGTCTCTCGGATCGACTCGCAGAGGCTCGGCGTTCGATATCTCGAGCACAGGAACGATCCATTCGGATCAGATCGCTCAGAGGGTGGCTCGGCCTCCGAGCTGGGGCTTGGGAGGTCGTGTGCGTGTTGACACCGATACTCATCTCGATTGCCGTCGCCGCGTTCGATGCGCCACTCATCCCCGTCTCGAGCTGGTGGAGGATTGCTGTCGCACTGGCAATGATGTCCACCTTGTCCTTCGTTGGCGTCGGAACCGTGGTGTTGGCGCGGTTGATGTGCGGTCGCTGGGGCACGGTCTGCGCGATCCTGTGCGCCCCGTGCGTCCTGCTGGGCGTGCTGCTGAGTGCGACCGAGTTCAGCGCCGATCGGGGCGCGGTCGCCTCGGCCTGCCTGTCCGCGGTGGGTATTCCAGTCATCTTGGCTGGAAGTCGCGTGCGATGGCTTGTGTCGGCCTCGGCGTCGCCATTGGCACTCCGGATCGCTACGATCATCAACGCTGCGAACGCCGGGCGAGCTGACAAAATCTACCGCGATGTTCAGGTGAAGTTGGCGTGTCTGACGGCTGAGGTCGAGACCGTACGGTGTCCCTGTTGTGCACGGTCCGCCCCGGGTGCTCGGAGATAGCAGTCGCGTTCGTCCCTGTCGTCCTTCCGAAAGCCGACGGGGCTGATGCTGCTCAGGCGCTGGCCGGTGGGGCGGGCGCGGGGCGGGCCTTCAGACCGACGAGAAGTGCCCATCTGTCGGGTGGCTCGCTCGACCCGACAGATGGGCACTTCTCGACGGGAGCGCGTCAGCGCGACTCGGGGCCGACCACCCTCGGGTCGTGGAACGGGCCGCCTGCGGCGCGCTCGGACGCTCCCGTGCGGTCGAGGTAGGGGCTGATCCCGCCGGAGTGGAACGGGTAGCCCGCGCCGAGGATCATCCCGAGGTCGATGTCCTCGACCGCGGAGACGACTCCCTCGTCGAGCATCCGTCGGAGCTCGTCGGCGAGGCCGTCCTCGAAGCGGCGCTGGATCTCGGCAGCATCGACCGGTGCGGCGTCCTTCTTCGGGGGTGCGACGAGCTTCACTGCGGCGGGGTCGTAGCCCGTGGCCCGGCCCTTCTTGTCGCGCGTCAGGATGTGTCCGAACGACGCGAGCCGCTTCAGCCCGTCGCCCGGGTGGTAGCGGTCCGGGAACGCCTCGTGGTGCGAGTCCAGGACGTGCGCGCCGACAGGGAGCCCGACGAGCTCGAGCAGCTCGAACGGGGACATCGGCAGGCCGAGCGGGGCCGCACCCTCGGCGACGACCTCGAACGGCGTGCCCTCCTCGACGCCCCGCATCGCCTCGCCGAGGACCCGGGCGAGCACCCGGTTCACGACGAAGCCCGGACGGTCGGCGGTGATGATCGCGGTCTTCTTCAGGAGCTTCGCGACGGAGAGCGCGGTCGACACGGCCTCGTCCGAGGTCGCCGCGCCACGCACCACCTCGACCAAGGGCATCACGGCCACCGGGTTGAAGAAGTGGAACCCGACCAGCCGTTCGGGCGAGGTCAGCGCGGATGCCATCGCATCGACGGACAGTGACGAGGTGTTCGTCGCGAGGATCGCGTCCGGCGCGATCACCTTCTCGACGCGGGCCAGGACCTCCCGCTTGACGGAGAGCTCCTCGAACACCGCCTCGATCACCCAGTCGGCGTCGGCGAACGGTTCGAGCGACACGGACCCGGACACGAGCGCCTTGAAGCGGTTCGCGTCGTCCGGGTTCGTCCGGCCCTTGGCGAGCAGGGCGTCGATCGAGGCGTGGATGCGCGCGACCCCGGCGTCGACGCGGTCCTGGTCGAGGTCGGTGATCACCACGGGGACGCCGAGCCGCCGAGCGAAGAGCTCCGCGAACTGCGAGGCCATGAGCCCGGCACCGAGGACACCGACCTTGGTGATCTTCCGCGGCTCGACATCCGGCGCACCGACGGGTCGCTTCGCGCGCTTCTGCACGAGGTCGAACGCGTACATCGACGCGGCGAACTGGTCGCCCGTGATGAGGTCCGCGAGGGCCTCGTCCTCGTCGGCGAACCGGTCGTCGAGCGACCCGGAGCGTGCGCCGGCGACGAGGTCGAGAGCGCGGAACGGTGACTTCGGGACGGTGCCGATCTTGTCGGTGACCTGCGACCTGGCGACCTTGACGACCGTGGACCAGGTGGCCTTCTGCGCGATGCCGGGCTCGTACGGTCGCTTGACCGTCGTCGCACCGCCGAGGACACGGTCGGCCCACTTGACGGCGTCAGGGATGAACATCGCCGACGCGATCAGCTCGTCGCCCACTCCGAGCTCCACCGCCTGCGGCCCGGTCATCAGGCGGTTGTTCTTCAACGGGTTCTCCACGATGACCTTGAGCGCGCGTTCCGGTCCGATCAGCCGGGGGAGCAGCGTCGCACCGCCCCAACCAGGGATGATCCCGAGGAACACCTCGGGGAGGCCGATCCCCGCGGCCGCGGACGAGAAGGCCCGGTAGGTGCAGTGCAGCGCCACCTCGAGCCCGCCGCCGAGCGCCATGCCGTTCACGAACGCGAACGACGGCACGCCCAGGTCACCGAGCTTGCGGAGCGTCGCGTGGCCGAGCCGAGCCAGTGCCAGTGCGGTGTCACGGTCGGGGACCTGCGACGCCTGGGAGAGGTCGGCACCGGCCGCCAAGCAGTACTGCTTGCCGGTGATCGCCGCCGCGCGGATCTCGCCACGCGACGCCGCGGCCCGGACCTCGTCCAGAGCGTCCGACAGGGCGCGGAGCGATCGCGGACCGAGGGTGTTCGGGCGCTTGTAGTCCTTGCCGTTGTCGAGGGTGATGAGCGCGAGCGAGCCGCCGGACGGGAGCGGGACGTGCTTGACGAAGGCGTTCGTGACGACCTCGTCGGCGGAGAGCTCCTCGAGGCGATCGGACGCCGTGGTGGTGGTGTCGGTCATGGTCAAGCCGCCTTCCGCGACGAACGTGCCGGACGCACGGAACGCGCGGCGCGTGCTGCACTCCGTGAGTAGTGGGGGTTCTCCCAGATGACGGTGCCGCCCTGGCCGAGGCCGATGCACATCGTCGTGATGCCGTACTCCACGTCGGGACGCTCGGCGAACTCCGCCGCGAGCTGCGACATGAGTCGGACCCCGGACGAGGCGAGCGGGTGCCCGACGGCGATCGCGCCACCCCACGGGTTGACGTCCGTGGAGTCCTCGGGGATGCCGTAGTTGTCGAGGAACGCGAGCACCTGCACCGCGAACGCCTCGTTGATCTCGAACAGCCCGATGTCGTCGATCGTCAGCCCCGCCTTCGCGAGGGCCTTGTCGGTCGCCGGCACCGGGCCGACGCCCATGACCTCCGGGTCGACGCCCGCGAACGCGAACGACACCATCCGCATCTTGACACCGAGTCCGTGCTGCGCGGCCCCGGCCGTCGACGCGAGCAGCGCCATCGTCGACCCGTCGTTGAGTCCCGCTGCGTTGCCGGCGGTGACCCGTCCATGGGACCGGAACGGCGTCTTCAACGCAGCCAGGCCCTCCAGGGTGGTGCCGGGTCGCGGTGGTTCGTCGCTGTCGATGACGTCCCATCCGCTGTCCGTCGCGGTCGCGACCGGGATGATGTCCGGCTGGTGCTTGCCGGCCTCCCACGCCGCCTGGTACCGCTGCTGTGACCGGACGGCGAAGGCGTCGGTGCGGTCCTTCGTGATCGCGGGGAAGCGGTCGTGGAGGCGCTCGGCGGTGTTGCCCATCACGAGGGCGTCGCCGGCGACCATGCGCTCGGCGAGGAACCGCGGGTTCGGGTCGGCGCCGAACCCCATCGGGTGACGCCCCATGTGCTCGACACCGCCGGCGATGGCGACGTCGGCCGCACCGAAGGCGATCGCGCCTGCGAGCGTGGTGACGCTCGTCATGGCACCGGCGCACATCCGGTCGATCGCGTACCCGGGCACCGATGACGGGAGGCCCGCGAGCATCCCCACGGTCCGGCCGAGCGTCAGACCCTGGTCACCCTGCTGCGTCGTCGCGGCGACGGCGACGTCGTCCACGGCGGCACCGTCGAGCGACGCGTTCCGGTCCAGCAGGCCGCGCATCGCATGCGTGGCGAGGTCGTCGGCCCGGGTGTTCCAGAACACCCCCTTCTCGCCGGCTCGTCCGAACGGGGTGCGTACGCCGTCAACGAAAACGACGTCTGATGCCTTGGTCACAGTGCCTCCAGATCTTCCTCGATCACGGGTGACGCTATCGACGGCGGCTGGACGGCAGCAATCGGTTGCAGGGAACCTACGACGTCTGCTCGGGCTCCGGCGCGTCCGGCTGTTCCGCTGCGACAAACGCCGCCGCGATCCTCGATGACGTCTCCTCGACCTGCCACGGACGGGCGCCGAGCGCGGTCAGGGCCGCGGCCACGGCCTCGTCCGTCAGCTCGGTCGGCGGGTCCCACGAGACGGTCCGCAGGGTGTCCGGCGTCAGGAGGTTCTCGACCGGCACGTCGATCTCGTCGGCGCGCGTCGCGATCGCCGCCCGGGCCGCCTTGTACCGACGGTCGGCGGGTGGGTTGCGGTCGATCCAGGCGCGTGGCGGCGGCAGGGTCGGCTCACCGGTGCTGCGGAGGCTCGGCAGGTCGGTGGTCTGGCGCCCCTCCTCGAGCGCAGCCCACCAGCGGTCGATCTCGGAGCGGCTCGCCCGGCCGGTGAACGACTTGATGCTCGAGAGCTCCTTGCGCGACGCGGGGTTCGCGGCGGCAGCGGCGACGATCGCAGCGTCCGGGACGGTGCGCCCCGGTGCGATGTCGGTCTCCTGCGCGAACGCGTCCCTGGCGAACCACATCGACCGGGCGATCGCCAGCGCGCGCTGGCCGCGGAGCGTGTGCATGCCGGAGAGTCGGCGCCACGGCTCGGCCTTCGGGGGCTTCGGTGCGCGGTGCAGGACGGCATCGAACTCCTCGGACGCCATCCGGTTCTTGCCGGCGGCGTCGAGCCGCGCGGCCATCGCGTCGCGGAGGTCGATGAGCAGTTCCACGTCGAGTGCGGCGTACACGAGCCACGCCTGGGGGAGCGGCCGCGTCGACCAGTCGGCGGCGGAGTGCTCCTTGGCGAGGTGGACCCCGAGCAGCTCCTCGACGACCGCGCCGAGGCCGACCCGGGGGAGCCCGGCGATCCGTGCGCCGAGCTCGGTGTCGAAGATCCGGTCCGGGACGAGGCCGAGCTCATCGAGGCACGCAAGGTCCTGGCTCGCGGCGTGGAACACCCACTCCTCGTCGCCGATCGCGTCCTGCAGTTCGACGAACGCGTCCGCCGGCTCCCCGGACGGGGTCGCCGCCGTGAGGGCGATCGGGTCGAAGAGGAACACACCGGCGCCGCGCCGGAAGACCTGGATGAGGTAGGCGCGCTGCGAGTACCGGTAGCCGCTCGCGCGCTCGGCGTCGACGGCGACCGGACCGTGACCCGCTGCGATCGCTGCGACGGCGGTGAGGTAGGCCTCGCGGTCCTCGATCGCCCCGACCGTGACGTGGGTGTCCTCGACCCCCGGCTCCGCGGCCGGCTCGGGCGTCGGGTCGGGACGGGCCGGTGGAGCGACGCGGGGATGGCCGTCAGCGGTCATCGGCGACGGCTCGGCGACCTTGGCCGGGTTGCCCGGTCGTCCCTGGGTGCCCGGTCCGGCAGCGCGGCTCACACGCCGGGAGCGGGACCGTGCCGGACGGCCGTCGGCCTGCTCCGCCGAGGTGGCCGAGGTGGCCGAGGTGGGCGTGGTGTTCGGGTCAGTCACGGGCGAGCCTCCGGGGCGCGAGGAGCGTGACGCCGTCGGCAGCGGGCGGGAGACCGGCGAGCATCGCGACGATGTCCTGCCAGGCCTCGACGTGTGCCGTCAGGTCGTCGTCGGTCGGGGTCCACGACGCACGGAGTTCGAGCTGGGCACCGTCGCCCTGTGCGCTCAGCTCGCCGTAGCCGCGGGAGATGATCTTGGTGGCCGTGCCGGACGCGTGCGAGTAGGTCGCACCGTGCGCCGCGAGGGCGTCCACGAGCCAGCTCCACGTGACATCGGCGACGAACTCGTCGACGCCGATCTCCGGCTCGAGCGGAGCCTGGGCGAACGTCACGATGCGGAACGGCCCGTTCCACTCGTCGGGTTCCTCCGGGTCGTAGAGGGCGATGAACCGTCCGGTGCCCAGGTCCGAGTCGACGCCGTGCGCGACACCGGAGACGTCCGCCGCCAGCGCGAGCGAGAACGGTGCGATGCGGCTCGGGGACGGGATCTCGGTGACGGTGGTCTCCGGTCGGGTCGCCGCCTCGGACACGAACGCACGGAGTCGGGCGAACGCCTCGGGCTCCTGGCTCGCTTCTTGGGTGTCGGACACGATTGCAGACTAGGCTCCGACCGATCTGTGCGGACGGGCGGCACGCCGACCACCGCCAAGAGCCGGACCACACCATCACGAGCCGGACCACCGGCACGAGCCGGACGACAGACCCGCCGTCCCTGGGGAGCCCATGCACCGATCCACCACCGCCCGTCTGCTCACCGGGATCGGGGTCGGCGTCATCGCGGTCGGCGGTGCCGCGGTCGGCGGACTCGTCACCGCCATGGCCAGGGTCGTCGTCACCCCGGACCACCGCAGGGTCGAGCGGGTCCGGATCCAGGCCGTGGACGTCGATGCGGCGACGGTGACGCTGCAGCGCTCGGCGGACACCGAGCTCGACGGCCGGTACAGCCTCTGGTTCGGCGCCGGTTCCGGGCACATGCGCGTGGGTGACGTCCTCGGCATGACCGAGCGGACGGTCACACGGCGCATCATCGGGATCGATCGGGGCGACCCGCGCGGCGCCGTCCGCGGTCGCTGGGGTGGCTGGTTCTACCTGACGCCGGACGAGCTGGGTGTCCCGGTCGAGGACGTCGACATCCCCACGCCGATCGGTCCGGCGCCCGCCTGGGTCGTCCGTGCCGACGACCCCGGTGCGCCCTGGGCGGTCCTCGTGCACGGTCGCGGGGTCACGCGCGCCGAGACGATCCGAGCGCTCCCGGTCTTCCGGGCCGCCGGGTACTCGGTGCTGCTGTCGTCGTGGCGGAACGACGGCGTCGCCCCGCGAACCGACGACGGGCGCTACGGCCTCGGGACGACCGAGTGGGAGGACACCGACGCCGCCCTCCGCTGGGTCGTGGGGCAGGGGGCGACGAGTGTGGTCCTGATGGGCTGGTCGATGGGGGGCGCGGTCGTCCTGCAGACCATGGTCCGCTCGGCGTTCGTCGACGTGGTCGACGGTGTCGTGCTCGAGTCGCCCGTGGTCGACTGGGACGCCGTGCTCCGGTCGCAGAGCGAGGTGCTCCGCCTCCCGCGGTTCGTCCGGCCGGCCGTCGAGCGGCTGCTGCGGACGCCGGTGCTGCACCGGGTGTCCGGTGCGCGCCGGATGATCGACCTGCGCGAGCTCGACATGGTTGCCCGCGCGGGTGAACTCCACGTCCCGGTCCTCGTCCTGCACAGCGACGACGACGGGTTCGTGCCGAGCTCGGCCTCGCACGACCTGGCGACCGCCCGACCGGACATCGTCCGTCTCGAGGTCGCCACCGACGCCAGACACACCAAGCTCTGGAACCACGATGCCGGGTGGTTCGACGCCAAGATCACGGCGTGGCTGAACGAGGTGGTGCGGCCGCGCGTGCGCCGCTGAGCGGCACTCGTGTGCGCTCCCGGCTGTCGGTTCGGCCGCAAACCGACGAGATGCGGGCGGAACGCGCGCGAATCGGTCGGTCTGGCCGGAAACCGACACAGCCGGGGGCTGGGCAGGCAGGCAGGCAGGGGACGGACTGGAGGGACGGTGCCAGCTGGCACCGTCCCTCCAGTCCGGTGGGCCGTGGGCCGTCAGGCCGTCTTCGCGCGCACCTGCCGCTGCACCCGGCCGAGCATGCCCACCATGCCGCGGATGCGGAGGGGGCTGACCGCCTCGCTCAGCCCCAGCGTCAGCGGGTAGTCGGACGGCACGCCGAGGACCTCGGTGACGGTGAGGCCGCTCAGGCCCTGCGCGAGGATGCTCGCGAACCCGCGCGTGGTCGGCGACTCCCGGGGTGCGGTCGCGTGCATCCGGACGACGTCGGGTGCGTCGCCGTCTGCGCCGACCGTCACGAAGATGAACACGGGGGACTGGCACTCCTCGACCCGTTCGAGGAGGTCCGGGTGGTCGGCGTACTCCGTCGGCAGCGCTGGGAGCTCGTTCGAGAACTCGAGGAGCAGCTGCAGCCGGTCCGGCACACCGAGCGCGAGGAAGTCGTCGCGGAACTCGGCGAGGGACCCGGGCAGCGCCTGTGGCTGGGTCTCGGGCTGGGACTCGGTCATCGAGCCGCAGAGGTCGATGCGGTTCCCGGCGCCGCACCGGGTTCCGTGCCCGTCGCGATCGGCACCCGCACCGCGGATCCCCACTCGGTCCACGAGCCGTCGTAGTTCTTGACGTCGCCGAGGCCGAGCAGGTGCTGCAGCACGAACCACGTGTGACTCGACCGCTCGCCGATCCGGCAGTACGCCACGACCGCGTCGTCGTCGGCGATGCCGGCGCCCTCGCGGTAGATCGCGTCGAGCTCGGCCCGCGACTTGAACGTGCCGTCCGGTGCCGCAGCGGTCGCCCACGGGATGTTCACCGCGGTCGGGATGTGCCCGGCGCGGAGCGCACCCTCCTCCGGGTAGTCCGGTGCTGTGGTGCGCTCGCCCGAGTACTCCGGGGCGCTCCGGACGTCGATGAGCGGGGCGGAGCCGAGCCCGGCGACGACGTCCTCCTTGAAGGCCCGGATGGCGGTGTCGACGCGCTCGACCACCGGGTACTCGACCGGGACGACGCTGCTGGCGTCCGTCGTGAACGCACGGTCCTCGGCGACCCACTTGGCGCGGCCGCCGTCGAGGAGTCGGACGTCCTCGTGGCCGAACAGCGAGAACACCCAGAGCGCGTACGCGGCCCACCAGTTGTTCTTGTCCCCGTACACGACGACGGTGGTGTCGCGGCCGATGCCCTTGCCGCCGAGCAGTCGGGCGAACGCCTCGCCGTCGATGTAGTCGCGCTGCACCGGGTCGTTGAGGTCGGTGTGCCAGTCGATCTTCACGCTGCCCGGGATGTGACCAGTCTCGTAGAGCAGGACGTCCTCGTCGGACTCGACCACGACGATCCGCGGGGTGGCGGCACCGTCGGCGGGCGCGGTGGCACCGGCGTCGATCTGCTCGGCGAGCCACTCGGTGGAGACGAGGCGTTCGGGGTGTGCGTACGCGGCGAACTTGTCGGACGGGTCGACCGGGGCGGTCATGGGTACCTCCTGCTGGGATGACGTCGGCGCACGTCTAGAGTTGCCGAGGACGCGGTTGCCGGGTCACGCGGACCCGTGCTGCACGACGATCCTCTGCGGCGCCATGGCAACGGTACGCGGACGCACCGTGTGCCCGCTGCAACGTGACCCACCGCGTCCGTGTTCCCACCGCTCGCTGTCCCGTTCCCGCTCGCTCTGCACTCCCGATCACGAAGGCCGCCCGGATGACCGACGCCACGTTCCCGCACCTCGTCGACCGGGACCCGAGCGTCACCCCCGAGCAGATGGCGGCGGCGCTCGTCCCGCCCCGCCAGTTCGAGGGCGCGTCGTTCGCGTCGTACCGCCCAGATCCGGACTTCCCGTCGCAGGCCGAGGTGCGGGACGCCGTCGCGGCGTTCGTCGCGGCCCGTCCTGCCGCCAAGCGCGGGCTGTTCGGGCGGCGGAAGGCCCCGGACGCGTCGGCCACGTCCGGCGTGTACCTCGACGGCGGGTTCGGTGTCGGCAAGACCCACCTGCTCGCCGCGGCGTACCACGCGGCATCGGGACGGAGGACGTTCGGCACCTTCATCGAGTACACCGCGCTCGTCGGGGCACTCGGGTTCGCCGGGGCCGTCGACCTGCTCCGCGGGACCGCGCTGGTGTGCATCGACGAGTTCGAGCTCGACGACCCGGGCGACACGATGATGATGACACGGCTCATCAAGGAGCTGTCGGACGGGGGCACCCGGTTCGCGGCGACGTCGAACACCCCGCCCGGCGCACTCGGCGAGGGGCGCTTCGCGGCGCAGGACTTCCTGCGCGAGATCCAGGCGATGTCCGACCGCTTCGACACGATGCGGATCGACGGGCTCGACTTCCGCCGTCGGTCGACGGAGGAGTCCGCGGTGACGGTCGACGACGTCGGGGCGGTCCTCGAGACGGTGGTCGCGACCGGGGTCACGTCCGGCTCGCCGGACAGCGCGGATCGGCCTGGAGGCACGGCACACGTCACGCGCGATGGCTTCCGGTCCGTCATCGACCACCTGGCGACGGTGCACCCGTCGCGCTACGTCGCCGTCGTCGAGGGCCTCGACGCGGTCGGGCTCGACGACGTGGCGGCGTTCACCGACCAGACCGACGCGCTCCGCTGGGTCGCGCTCGTGGACCGGCTCTACGACGGACAGGTGCGGATCGTCGCCTCGGGGACGCCGCTCGACCAGGTGTACCCCGAGTCCATGCTGTCCGGGGGGTACCGGAAGAAGTACCTCCGTGCCGCGAGCCGCGTCGTCGCCCTCACGCGCGCGGACTGACACCCTCACACGCGCGGACTGGCGCTGCGGAGCGCTTCCGCAGGCGTTTGGCGAACTGACGAAACACGACGTTTACATCCGGACGAATCGTGTTACATCGCCGAAACCTCCCGAGTGCCGGAGCGAAACGTCACCTCGCAACACTGGGTGCACCCGAGGCGGGACGCGTCCAGAGTCGCACGCAGCAGCGCCGCCCGACGTGTCCTCAGCAGCGCTACCGAGAGGTGTACAGATGATCGATCACGGTCAGACCGCATTCATACTGATCATGGCGGCCCTGGTGCTGTTCATGACCCCGGGCCTCGCCTTCTTCTACGGCGGACTCGTCAAGGCGAAGAGCGTCATCAGCATGATGATGATGTCCTTCGGCGCGATCGGGCTCGTCAGCGTCCTCTGGGTGCTCTACGGGTACGCGATCTCGTTCGCTACGGCCGGCGACGGGACGAACATCGTCGGCAAGACCGGCCTGTTCAGCATCGACTGGAACCTCATCGGTCTCGGGCAGCTGTTCGAGCAGGCCCGGGCGAGCACGCTCGACGCCTCCTACCCGCTCATGGCGTTCGCCGGGTTCCAGGCGACGTTCGCGATCATCACGGTCGCCCTCATCTCCGGCGCCATCGCCGACCGTGCCAAGTTCGGTGCGTGGATGGTCTTCGCGGGCATCTGGGTGACGGTCTGCTACTTCCCGGTCGCGTCGTGGGTCTTCAACCTCACCGATGGCTGGATCGTCAAGCTCGGGGTCATCGACTTCGCCGGTGGTACAGCCGTCCACATCAATGCCGGGGCCGCGGGGCTCGCACTGGCCATCGTCCTCGGTCGACGCGTCGGGTTCGCCAAGGGTGCGCACAAGCCGCACAACCCGCCCTTCGTGCTCCTCGGTGCCGGCATCCTCTGGTTCGGCTGGTTCGGGTTCAACGCCGGATCCGAGGGGAACGCCGACGGCATCGCATCGATCGCCTGGGTGAACACGCTCGCTGCTCCGGCGGCCGCGATCCTCGGCTGGCTGCTCATCGAGAAGATCCGTGACGGCAAGGCCACCTCGATAGGTGCCGCGTCGGGTGCCGTCACCGGGCTCGTCGCGATCACCCCCGCGTGCGCCAACCTGACGCCCGGGTGGGGCATCCTCCTCGGGTTCGTTGCCGGGATCCTCTGCTGCTTCGCGATCGACTGGAAGTACCGTCTCGGGTTCGACGACTCGCTGGACGTCGTCGGTGTCCACTTGGTCGGCGGCATCACCGGAACATTGTTCCTCGGGTTCTTCGCCAACGACACGGGCCTCATCTACGGCGCCGGCTTCCGCCAGCTCGGCGTGCAGGCACTCGCTGCGGTGACCGTCCTCGTCTACTCGTTCGTCCTGGCCTTCGTGATCGGGTTCGCCATCGAGAAGACCATGGGCTTCCGCGTGAAGACCGAGGACGAGGTCGCCGGCATCGACACCGCCGTCCACGGCGAGGAGGGCTACGTCCTCTTCGAGGAGGCCGACAACTCCCCGGTCGGGGCTGGCGCGCGGCGCTAGTCTCCGGGCTCGGGCCCGGCCCCGTTCCGCGGAACACCGCTCTCCGCACGACACACCGTCCTCATGGGCGGTGTCTCGTCGGCAGGGCGGTGTTTCGCTGTCCGGGCGTGCACGGTGGGAGACTGAGCCGCATGACGACGTCGACGTTGACGAACCTCCGCGAGGTCGGGGGCACCGGGTTCCAGGCCGATCGGCCGCGGACGGTGTTCCGCTCGAACACCGAGCCCGAGGTCGAGGCGAGCGCGTACCCGGGATCAGTCGAGACCGTCGTGGACCTGCGCCGTGACGACGAGATCGAGGCCGTCCCACACCCGCTCCGCGGCGTCGACGGCTACCACTCCGTGCCGCTGTTCGACCCGACGCAGGTCGAGACGGCCGACTTCACGGTGCCCCTCGAGGAGCAGTACCTCGACTGGCTCGTCCGACACCGCAACACTATCGCCCGCGTGTTCCGAGCGCTCTCCGAGACCCACGGCGACGTGCTCGTCTGCTGTTCGGCCGGCAAGGACCGCACCGGCGTGGTGAGTGCACTGCTCGCGCGGCTCTGGGGTGCGGACCTCGCGCGCATCGGTGCGGACTACGCGGCCACCGCGCCCGCCCTCGCGGAGCGGTTCGAGCGCGAGCGTGCCGTCGCCGAGCAGTCGAGCGCCGAGGACGCTGCGTTCACCCTGCTCATGCAGCGGTGCGTGCCCGAGGTCGCCGTGCACGTGGTCGAGCAGGTCGAGGAGCGGTACGGCTCCGTCCGCGGCTACCTCCGCTGGATCGGGCTCAGTGACCGCGAGGTCGACCGGCTCTAGCTGCAGCGTCGCCTTCTCCGGCATCGCGCTCCCCTCCGTGGCATCGCGCCCGCGATCGCTTCCGGGCACGGCGGGCCACTACCGTTGCGGCATGGGTGAGTCGTCGGGGGACGCGGGTGTTGTCGAGCACCCGCTCGTGCACGCGCACGGTGCGGGGTTCGTCGTGAGTGAGACCGACGCCGCCGTCGTGGACTGGTCGACGCCCCGCGCCGGCCTGCTCCGGGAGGCCGCCGCGGTCAGTCGCGTCCACCACGCAAGCGACGGCCGTGTGGGAGCTACGGGCCCGAGGTGATGCGGGAATGGCGGAGCAGCAGCACTTCACGGGTATTGAACGTCTTCCGGACGGGCTAGTACCGGAACTCATCGTCCGAGCCGACGATGGAACGGCGGCCGAATTTGACGGGTATCGCGTCGAACGTGGGGAGTCAGTTTTCACGGAGGTGAAGGGGAATCAGTCCATCTGGTACAAGTTCCACGGATGGTCAATCGAGCGGCTCGCTCAGAAGGATTCTCAGGTGCTGTTGAAGATGCAGGACCAGATGAACCGCCAGCTCGCCGTCATCGAAAAACTCGGGGGTGGTCGGTTAGAGTGGGTGGTGACAGACCCCCGGTTTGCCAAATTTGTGGAAGTCTACGTCGACGAGAATGATCTGCCAGTCGATGTGTTCATCCGGACAATGCCTGACTGAGAAAGGGTAGGGCAGTGGGTGCAGGATATTTTTGGGTGTCTGGTGACGCGTTCTTGAGAATTCGACTCGGACCAGCTCTTCCGGACCAGGATGTATCAGCGCGGGACTTCCGCGAGGTCCTTCGAAATGTGGGCGCGCTCGGCGGTATATTCTCCAGTCCGTGGTCGATACTGTCAGAGGACGATTCTGAGCCTGTGCGGCTGGACATGCCCGTGATCACAGACGAAGCCATTCGGGAACTCATTCAACCGCACGTCTCGAAGAATGAGGACGGATCGGCGCTCCAAGCGTTGGGTTTCCGTGTTCACCTGGTGGGTCCGTTCGTGGGGCGTTCTCGTGCTCGGATCCAGATGCATCTTGGTCAGCAGCACCCGTCAAAGGCTGTCCCGAATTCGATCGTGGTATCGGTCGAGGACGTTGACTTCGCGGGCGAGTGCCGTCTCGATGACACTCTGGGTGCTCGAGGTGGTGAGATTTTGCGGAAGCTCGGCGACGAGCTCGATGCTCGCGACGGCGGAATTTATTCGCGGTCCGCATCAAACGCTCAGGGTCGGCGATCGCCCTATCCCAAAATCGGGGCTGTGACACTCCTGCGTCGTGAACAGCTGGATGAGAGCTCGTTGAAGGAACCAGCAGATTTGACTGTGTCCAGCTGGAGGCACGGAGTGATCCTGACTGTGAATGGCCAGGACTCCCCCTCCTTTGAGTGGACGCGAATTTCTTCCGTAGCCGAAGACCTCAGGTTGGTCGGGGCTCTCAAGGAATCGTAAATACTCCTCGGTGGTTTCGTCGCATCCCGTCGCGGCTCTCCCTGGACGCTGGCGCGGTCGTAGGTCGCTCGTAGGCTGATGGCCACTGTTGTAATGTTGATTTATCTCGATTTACTCTATGATACCGGCTCTCGCGGATTTGCTCGACGCCTATTATCAACTCTGGGAAGAAGACTACCCAACGGCCGAGTCGGTCCTCGATGAGTGGGTCTCAGGCTCGTCTCCCGGTGCGATCGCGCAACTTGACACTGACATCGTTGGGGTCTTGTCGTCCCGAGATGAATTCGGGTTACGAAATTTGATCGCTGTCACCCACTCCAACGTGAGTCCAGTTCGTCTCGGTTTGACGGACCGACAGTGGCTGGAACATGTTCGCGAAGTGGCATGTGGAGCGATGCGGGTCGCACGTAGGAGAGCGGCAGATACCGAGCGGTCGTCCGAGCACGGGGGCATACCGTTTTCGAAGGACAACGACGTGCCAGATGAATTTCATTGAAACGAGGCTTGGCGTGCCGGTCACGGATTCGAGCATACGAATCGACTGGGGGCCCGAAGCCGAGAATCCGTACCAGATCGCCACGAGACTCCTCCAGACCGTATCGGAACTCCGGTCGATCGGGGAGCCGTTCTCGGGGGACTGGAAGTACGTGTGTGGCGATGGTGTCACCAAGACACCGTCGCTCGATACGTTGACAGGAATTGTGTCGCAGAACATGGTCAGGGTCAGTGGGCAGGCGGATCCAGGGTGGGGGTACCGTGTTCTCGCGGTGTCTCAGTCAGATGCTCTTTCGGTCGAGCTACAGGTGTCGGCGGGCTCGACAGTGGCGAGTCGACGAGCGGCTTCGAACAGCGTGCTCCTGACCGGCGACAGTGTTCGATGAGCAATTGGTGGATCACTGGCGACGCGCGCATCACGTAATCGCGTCTGTTTGGGGCTCGTAGGATCGACGGGCCCTCCCGAATCGGTCACCCGTTCGGCGCAGTCTGGTGGAACAGGAGCGACCGGACGGACGTGACGGCGTTGAACGCCAGCCAACTCGAAGTACTCGTCCGGCGGAGCGTGTCCAGGCACCTGGGTGAGCCGGACCCGGCCTGGGGTCATCACATCGACCTCGAGCAAGAATTTCGGCCGGACACCATTCAGCTGCGCTTCGCGGTTGGGAACCGGATACCCAGCCAACGCCGCCCGCCCAACTCCGTTCTCGTGAGGATCGCCGGTCCGGATGCGTTCACCCCATCTGGGCTCGTCGTCGATGAATCGATGAGATCCGCGTGGCTCCGTGCTCACAGCGTGATCGCTGCGAACTGGCTGGCCGCAGACGCATCCGACTCCTGATGTTCTCGGCGGACCGGGGTGCCGCCCGCAGCCAATGAGTTCTGCCCCTACGAGCGACAACTGCGACAGGGAGTCCGTCGGGGTGTTGTCGCTCGCAGGGGCAGAACGGGTTCAGCAGCAGGTCAAGCGGGTCGGGAGAGTCAGACCCCGCCCGGACCTACCAGGCGAAGTCCTCCGGCGAGGTCTTGTGCCCCGGGAAGATCTCGTCGAGCTTGTCGAGTGCGGACTGCTCGAGGTGGATGTCGACCGAGCGAACGGCGGACTCCCACTGCTCCATCGTCCGCGGCCCGGTGATCGGCCCCGTGACACCCGGCTGGTGCAGCAGCCATGCGAGGGCGAGCTCGCCCGGGGTGTGCCCGAGCTCCTTCGCGAACCCCTCGTACGCGGTCAGCTGGTCGCGGTGGCTGTCGACGTACTCCGCGCTCCGGCCCTCGAGTCGGCGCGAACCTTCCTCGGTCTTCTCGATGATGCCGCCGAGGAGTCCGCCCTGCAGCGGCGACCACGGGATCATGCCGAGGCCGTAGTGCTGCGCGGAAGGCAGGACCTCGCGCTCGACGTCACGGACGACGAGGTTGTAGATCGACTGCTCGCTGACGAGCCCGAGGAAGTGGCGGCTGCGCGCTGCCTCCTGCGCCTGGGCGATGTGCCACCCGGCGAAGTTCGAGGAACCGACATAGAGGATCTTGCCCTGCTGGACGGCGAGCTCCATGGCCTGCCAGATCTCGTCCCAGGGGGTGTCCCGGTCGACGTGGTGCATCTGGTACAGGTCGATGTGGTCGGTCTGGAGGCGACGGAGGGATGCGTCGAGCGACTGGCGGATGTTGACCGCGGACAACTTGCCGCCGTTCGGCCAGTCGAGCATGTCGCCGTAGACCTTCGTGGCGAGGACGGTCTTCTCACGACGTCCACCGCCCTTGGCGAACCAGCGTCCGATGATCTCCTCGGTCGCGCCCTTGCCGACCGATCCGCCGTAGCCGTTCGCGGTGTCGAAGAAGTTGACCCCGAGCTCGTGCGCCCGGTCCATGATCGCGTGCGAGTCGTCCTCACTGGTCTGGGGCCCGAAGTTCATCGTGCCGAGGACCGCGCGGGAGACGGACAGCCCTGTCCTGCCGAGGTGTGTGTATTCCATGCCTCCGGTCTACGCCTCGCCCGAGGGCACCCGCTCAGGCGATGGCAACAGACTCGACAAGTTGCCATGGTCATCGTTGGAGGGGTCGTGAGGATGCGGTTCCCGGTCAGCCGGTAACGTCGCTCGGGTGAAGATCCAGGGAGCCCCGGGCAGCCGCATCATCGGGTTCGGGCATCACCAGCCAGAGCGCGTGATGACGAACGACGACCTCGCAGAGATCGTCGACACGAACGACGAGTGGATCCGGACCCGTACCGGCATCCGCACGCGCCACATCGGCAGCGAGTCGGACAGCGTCACGAGCATGGCGATCGAGGCGGGCCGGGCGGCCCTCGCGGACGCCGGGGTCGACCCGGGCGAGGTCGACCAGGTCATCGTCGCGTCGACGAGCCACCGCGATCGCGCACCGTACTCGGCCGGTCGCGTCGCGGTCGGACTCGACATGCGGACGCCCATGCCGATCGACGTCAACACCGCGTGCAGTGGCTTCGAGTCCGCGGTCGCACTCGCCGACATGTCGATCCGCACCGGCTCCGCCACCACGAGCCTGGTGATCGGATCCGAACTGATCTCCGGGATCGTCGACTGGACGGACCGTTCGACCTGCGTCCTGATCGGCGACGGTGCCGGCGCAGCGGTCATCCAGCGGAGCGAGACGCCCGAGATCGGACCCGTGTCGTGGGGGAGCGTCCCGCACCTGCTGAACGCCGTCCTGGTCGAGGGGGACCCGGAGCGGTTCTCGCAGGAGGGCCGGTCGATCTACCGCTGGGCGATCACAGAGGCCGAGGGACATGCCCGTGCCGTCGTCGAGAAGGCCGGGCTGACGATGGACGACATCCAGGTGTTCGCGTTCCACCAGGCGAACCTCCGCATCGTCGAGCCCCTCGCCAAAGCGCTCGGTGCGGGGGACCGGTTCGTGCTCGCCGACGTCGTCGAGTCGGGGAACACCTCGGCCGCGAGCGTCCCGCTCGGCCTGTCCAAGGCGTGGGCCCGGGGTGACCTGCCCGAGGGTGTACCGGCCCTGCTCTTCGGCTTCGGCGGCGGGTTCACGCACGCCGGCCAGGTGGTGACGACGCCGACGCGTCGCTGACGCGACCGCATCCGGACTGGAGGCACGGTGCCAGCTGACACCGTCCTCGGTCAGGCGGCGCGCAACCGCCCGATGATCTGGTCGAGGACCCGGTCGTGACGCTCCTGGGCGTCCGGGTACGACCGCAGCAGCGCGAGAACCTGGATGCCCGTGACGAGGACGATCAGTTCGTCGACGACCCCCTCGACGTCGAGGTCCGCTCGTGCCTCGCCGCTGTCCATCGCCGTGCGGAGGTGCTCGGAGTAGGCGCGGCGCCACGGTACGAGCATCTCCTGGTGCAGCGCTGCGAGGGCGGGGTCGTTCGTCGCCATGTCGAAGAACGGCACGATGATCCGCGCGATCCGCATCTGTTCCTCGGTCCGGACGGACTGCGCCATGAACGTCGCACCGAGCGCGGCGAGCCCGGTCTTGTCGCCCACGAGCTCGCTGATGTGTCCGTCGGCGAGCGTGAACACGTACTGGAACGTCGCGGTGAGGATCTCCTCCTTGTTCGCGAAGTACGGCGTCAGGCTCCCGTTGCCGACGCCCGACTCGCGCGCGATCTCGCGCATCGTCGTCGCGCGGATGCCGTTCCGGGCGACGAGGCGCCAGGTCGCGTCGATGATCTCCTGGCGGCGGGCGTCATGGTCGACGAGCTTGGGCATCGATCACGCGCCCTGCGTGTCGTCGGTCCCGCCGTCCTCGCGGGACCGACGCCAGGGGAGTGCGCGGCGCTTAGGTGCCTGTGCGTCGGTGTCGTGCTGCTCGATGCGCTTCTGTGCCCGTGTCTGCTTCGGCTCGACGGGGAACGGGAAGGCGCCGGGCGGGGGTCCGAAGGCGGTCCGCGATGCGTCGATGATCTTCCGGCCGAGGGCGTGGTTGCCGATACCGCCGATCACCGCGCCGATGCCGAACGGCACTGCACGGCCGAGGACGCTCGCCCCCTGGCGGGCCGCGAAGCGCTTGATGAAGGTGTCGCGGAGCTTGCTCGTGATCCCGCTCATCGCCGAGCGAGGAATGCTCGAGGTGACCATCTCGCCCCAGAACGCACTGCGACCGGGCCCTCCGCCGGCCTGTGCTGCGAGCTGCTTGACGAGCGAGGTCCCCGGGGCGCCGAGGATCATCGCCATCACGAGGGTGCGGGCGCGGTCGGGGTCGGTGACCGCGATGCCGTGGACCTCGGTCACGGACTGCGCGAACAGGGCACTCGTCTCGAGGAAGCCGATCGTCTCGACCCCGGTCAGGCCGAGACTCGTGGCGAAGCCCACACCGGGGATGACGGCGCTCGCTCCGACGGCCGCCCCGCCTGACGAGACCGCGGTCAGGTAGTGCCGCTCGAGGATGCGGATGATGTCCGCCGGGGAGGCGTCCGGGTGTGCTCGGCGAAGGCGGTTCACGTTCGCGACGACCGCCGGACGCTGCACACCGATGACCCGGTCGAGGGCGCCTGCCCATCCGGGGAGCTTGTCGGGGGTGCCGTCGTCGTTCCGGGTCTGGGCCTGTCGGCCGGGGTCGCCGGACCCGTTGCCGGGGTAGCTGCCATCGGTGGACGGGAGGACGACGGGCTGCTGAGGGAGCGGGATGATCGCCCGGCCGTCGTCGGACTTGCCGCGTTTCGCCATTCGTGCACCATACGCCGGGGGGATGCGAGCGACATGCGTCGTGCGCGGTGCGTCCATCGTCGCGTCCGTGCTCGCGTCTGTCCGCGTGTCCGTCGTCGCGTTCGTCCTCGGGTCCGTCAGGGACGCTCGGTCCAGCCCGCACGGGCCAGGAGGGCCTCGGCGACCTGCTCCGGTGTCCGACCGGCGGTGTCGAGCCGGTCGACGTCCCCGTCCGCCGCGGACTCCAGGTGCCGGGCCGCGGCAGCGCTCTTCGCGATCGAGCGTTCGAGCTCCGGTCCGTGCTCCCGACCGGCCAGTCGTGCCGCCGTGGTCGTGTCGTCCGCGTGCAGCAGCACCGCGACCACCCTCGGGTCGTCACCCATCGCGGCGGACAGGTGCCGGGCCTCCAGGACGGACACGGTGTTCGTGTAGACGAGCCGGCGGTACCCGAGCGCCCGGTAGTTCGCCCAGATCGCGGCGAGGTTCTGCTCTGCGAGCGCATGGCCCTCGGCCCACGGGGCGGGGTGTGCGAGGTCGAGGGTGTCACCCTCGATCACGGCGTGGCGGACGTCGAGCGACGTGAGCAGCACGTGCAGCGCGGCAGCGGCCGAGGTCTTGCCGACCCCGGACCGGCCGCCGATGAACAGGACCTCGGAGTCGCTCATCCCGCCAGTGTCGCAGACGGGATGCTCGCAGACGGGATGCTCGTGGACGGGACGCTCGTGGACGCGGTGCGGTGCGGGCGGGCGTCGTCCTCGCGGGTGAGACGTGCCGAACTGTCGGGTGCGGGCCGGCACCCGACAGATGGACACTTCTCACCCCGAGGACCAGCGTCGGGCGGGCGCGGCGCCGGGCGCAGCGCGGCGCCGGGCACCGCGCCCCGTCAGCTCCGGGCGAGCACGGCCCGGAGCGGGAAGTCCTGGTCCTCGAGGATCAGCTGCGCGCCGACGCCGGTACGCGCGTTCACGACGATCGGCGCGAGCAGGTTCACCGTCGTGCCGGACTCCGCGGGGTTCGCCACGACGAGCAGCATCGCCTCGGAGGCGTCCCGCAGGTCGAGGAGCGTGGTCTGCTCGTCGGACACCACGGGAGCGTAGTCGGGCAGGTGCTCGGCGGCGTCGAGCACGAACAGCCGCGGGTCGGTGGTGCCGGAGGCCGTCGTGCCGGTTCCCGCGAGGGAGAAGAGCCCCGAGGCACCCGGGACCTCGGCCAGGGTGAACTGCGCGATCGGCTCGAGGCCGAACGGGGCGATCGCGAACGCGAGGTCGATGCTCATCGGAGGTAGTCCATCAGGGTCGGCTGCAGCGTCTTCGCCGTGACGGCGAGTGCTGCCTGGTAGTTGGTCTGTTGGATCTGCAGGTCCAGGATCGCACTCGCGACGTCCTTGTCCTCGATCTGGGAGCGCTGCCCCTCGAGGTCGACCTTCTGCGACGCGAGCGTCTGCTTGGCCGAGAGGACGGCCGCGTGCCGGGTCCCGACGTCTGCCTGGACGCCGCGGATGGCTCCGAGCCGACTGTCGATCTCGGTGATCCTCGGGTTCACGTTCACACCCTTCTGGAGGTCGCTGACGACGTTGTCGATGAGGGAGAACACCGAGTCGGCGCCCGTGCCGAACACCGCGCTGCCGTCGGTGTCGACCCGCACGGTGGTGCCGGAGGCGATCCGCCGCGTCACGGTCGAGTCAGCGGTGCCGTTCCAGGTGAAGTCGTCCGCGTAGGCGGCCGAGGCGTTGGTGCTGCCCGCGAACACCGGCCGTCCGGCGTACGACGTGTTCGCGTCCTGCAGGAGGCTCTGCTTGAGTCCCTGGAGCTGCGTGACGATGGCGTCGCGGTCCGTCGGGCCGAGTGTCCCGTCGTTCGCGCCCTGGACGGTGAGGTCGCGGAAGGTGTTCATGACCGAGTAGACGCCGGCGAGCGTCGAGTCGGTGGTGTCGAGCCACCCGGCACCGCTGTCGGTGTTCCTGGCGTACTGCGCGTTCTGCGCCTGCTCGCCGCGGACCGCGATCGCCCGACCGGTGCCGACCGGGTCGTCCGACGGCACCGTGATGTTCTTCAGCGACGTCGCCTGGTCGGTGAGCTGCGCGAGCTTCGCCGCGCCCGCCTGCAGCCGCGTCTGGGCCGCGGACATGGTCATCTGCGTGGTCACCCTGGTGATCATGGTCAGCCCCTCCCGACGAGTCCGACGTGGTTGATGAGCGTGTCGAGCATCTCGTCGACGGCGGTGAGCACCCGTGCGGCGCCCTGGTACGCGTGCTGGTAGGTGAGCAGGTTGACGTTCTCCTCGTCGAGGTCGACACCCGCGCCGGACTGCTGCTGCGTCGCGGCGCTCGACGCCGCGAGCCCGGTGAGCGTCGTCGCGTTCGCCGAGGCCTTCGCGATGGTGCCGACCCCGGTGACGAGGTTCGACCAGGCAGTGTCCGCGCCGGTCGTGCTCGTGGTGAGCTGCCCGATGGCGTCCGCCACCTTCCCGGAGTAGTTGCCGGCCGCGTCCCGTGTCGCGAGCCCGGACGCGTCGGTGGCGAGCACCGTGAGGCCCTGTGCCGCGGGGACGCCGGGGGTGAACCCGAAGAAGTCGACGCCGGTCGCACCCGTGGAGGTGTAGCCGGTCTGGTGCAGGGCGTTCACCTGCGCCGCGAGGGTGGTCGCGACGCGGTCGTACCCCGCCGACGCCTCGGCCAGTGCCCCGCCCGTGCCGCTGGCGTTCGCGGGGGCGATCATCGACAGGGTCCCGGCGATGCTGCCCCCGTCGAGGGACACGGCCGAGCCGGATCCGCCGACCCAGGACAGCGCGACGGGGGAGCCGGCGGCGTCCTGCAGGCGGTTCGCGCCGGAGACGGCGATCGACCGGGCGGAGATCCCGCTGACGAGCGCGTTCCCGCCGACGACGACGTCGATGGTGCCGTCGTCGTTGCCGCGGACCGTCGCACCGGACAGCGTCGAGATCCGCTGCGCGAGCAGGTCGCGCTTGTCGGTCAGCTCGTTCACCGAACCGCCGGCGGCCCTGGTGGTGCGGATCTGCGCGTTGAGGTCGGCGACCTGCGCGGCACTGCTGTTCAGCTCGGCGACCGAGGCGTCCACGGACTGCCTGGCGGACGTCCACTGCGTGTCGATCGCCTGCGACCCGGTCTGCAGGGTGGTCGCGACCTGGGCGGCCGTGCTGAGCACGACACCGGCCGACGCCGGATCGGCGGGATCGTTCTGGAGGCCCGTCCAGGCCGACCACATCGTGTCCAGTCGCGCGGACAGACCGTTGGTGCCCGGTTCATTGAGGGAGGTCTCGAGGTTCGAGAGGGCGGTCGACCGTGCGGTCGCGTACCCGGAGGCGGCGGACGAGGCCCGCACCTGCGCATCGAGGGTCATGTTCCCGAGGCGGGCGATGCCGTCCACCGAGACGCCCTGGCCGACGAGCGCGTTGGTGCCGTGCAGCCAGCCGGTCTGCGCGACCGGGGGGATCGACGACTGCGTGACGCGCTGCCGCGTGTACCCGGTGGTCCCGGCGTTCGCGATGTTCTGGCCGACGACGTCGAGTCCGGCGCGCGCGGCACCGAGGCCCGAGGCGGCGGTGGCGAGGCTGCCGAAGGTGCTGACCATGGTCTAGAGGTTCCCGTCGAAGATGCGCGCACCCGCGAGCGCCGGGCCCGCGGCACCGCGTCCGTCGTACGTCGCGGTGTCCCCGACGGAGCCGGCGAGCGTCTCCTGGGTCGCCCGGGCGGCGGCGCGGAGGAAGCGCTCGTTCTCGTCGCGGAGCCCGGCGATCTGGGTGGTGAGTTCGAGCATGGCGCCGAGGTGCGCGGCGAGGATGTCGCCCCACGGTCCGGCCGGGGCCGCGGCGACGATCTCGCGGAGCGGCGCGTCCGAGGGCGTGCCCCACTCCGAGGCGACGGCGGCGCTCTCCATGGAGCGCTCGAGGCCGACGGCCCGGAGTCGCTGGAGGACCTGCTCGACCTCGCGGCTGGCGTGGTCGATCCAGCGCGAGCGCCCAGCGGTGAGGAGCAGCTGCTCCTCCTCGAGCTTGAAGGTCAGGAGCTCGAGCAGTTCGCGCTCCCGCCACAGCACGGCAGACAGTTCGTTCACGCCCAAGGTCTCCTCCCTCCACGTCGACGCTGCGGTTGCCGCGTCTGCAGTCGTGTCGTTCGAGCAGCACTATCGGACGGCACCCCGTGGCCGTTAGTGCGAGCGGCCGCACCCGCACCAACCTGACCGCCTACTGAACGCAGCGCGCCCGCACCAGGTGCTCCGTGCCTCCAGTCCGGGGCACAAACGGGTCGGTGTCCTCCGAAGGGGGGACCCTCGCTCGGGGGCTGCGGACCCCTCCGGACCCCCCGGAAACCCCCGGACTGGGGACGGTCCGGGGGGTGTACGGGGCACAGCGTCTCGATAGGTTTCTTGTGCAGGCGGGGGACACCCTCCGCCGGGCCCGGACTCGCAGTTCCGGTCAGCCCAAGCACCGCCCGGAGGGAATCGGGCGGTCCTCGAGGGGTCTCCTCGGCGTGCAGTCGCGCCGGTGATCCGTCGCGCCCACGGACGGGCGAGCACGACACCGGAAGCACCCGGTGTCGATCGACCGGACAGACCAGGGGAAGCACATGGAGCGCAGGGCACGGAACCAGATGGTGGTGGAGAACCTCCCACTCGTCGGCTACCTCGTCGCCGAGGTGTGCGCACGGGCCACCCACCTGTCGCGCGACGACCTCGCGTCGGTCGGCGCCGTCGCCCTCGTCACCGCGGCGGACGCGTTCGATCCCGACCTCGGCGTCCCCTTCGGTGCGTACGCCAGGACCCGCATCATGGGTGCGTTCGCAGACGACATGCGCGCCGGAGACTGGGCCAGCCGCGGCACCCGCAAGCGCATCAAGGAGACGCTCGCCGTGCAGGAGACGCTGACGTCCCAGCTCGGCCGGACCGCGTCCGTGCAGGAGGTCGCCGACACCATGGGCGTCGACCGCCAGACGGCCGCGGACGCACTGACCGACGCCGCGCGCTCGGTCGGGTCCATCGACGACGTCGTGCACGACTCGCTCGCCGCCGAGATCGCACTCCCCGGCGACGACCTGATCGCCGCCGAGCGTGTCCGGTACCTCCGCGCGGCCGTCGCCGCCCTGCCCGAGCGCCAGCGGTTCATCGTCGAGGCGGTGTACTTCGGGGACTCGAGCGTCACCGAGGTCGCCGAGCAGCTCGGCATCACCCACTCCGCGGTGTCCCAGCAGCGCTCCGAGGCGATGCGGCTGCTCCGGGACGGACTCGCGACGCACTACGCCGACGACGTCGACGCCGTGGTCGAGCCGCAGTCGCGGACGACCCCGGCACGCCGGAGCGCCTACCTGGCCCGGGTCGCCGCGAACGCCGCGGTCGGGATCGCGAAGGCGATGCACGAGCCGACGGCGCGCACCGCCGCGGCCGCGGGCTGACCGGCGTCAGCGCCGGCTGGAAAAAACTTCACAACAGTCCTAACGATCTCGGCCCCCCGGTCGAGAGTCCTCAGTGTCAGCCCATGGACGGGCAGACGCACCACACCCACATTTCACGGAGGAATTCATCATGGGTATGTCCATCAACACCAACCTCTCGGCACTCAACACGTACCGGAACCTCAACTCCACGCAGAACGACCTGTCGAAGTCCCTCGAGAAGCTCTCGAGCGGCCTCCGCATCAACCGTGCTGCCGACGACGCGGCCGGTCTGTCGATCTCCGAGGGGCTCAAGTCGCAGGTCGGTGGCCTCACGGTCGCGGCCCGCAACGCGCAGGACGGCATCTCCGTCGTGCAGACCGCTGAAGGTGGCCTCACCGAGACCCACTCGATCCTCCAGCGCATGCGTGACCTCGCCGTCCAGGCCGGCAACGACTCGAACAACGCCGACTCGCGCACCGCCATCACCACCGAGGTCGGCCAGCTGCAGAAGGAGCTCGGCCGCATCGCGAGCTCGACCAACTTCAACGGCACGTCGCTGCTGAACAACAACAGCACCCTGAAGTTCCAGGTCGGCGCCAACGGTGACAGCAACAGCCAGATCGCTGTCGACCTGTCCGGTGCGAACGTGTCGAAGGTCGTCGACGCCCTCGGGGCGACGCAGTCCTCCGGCACCGGCTTCACCATCAAGGCCGGCACCGACATCAACACGGCGCTCAAGGGCAAGTCGCTCACGTTCACGTCCGACGTGAGCAACGCTGCCGGGAACGCCGTCGTCGACAGCTCGACGATCACCACCGGTGCGCTGACCGGGTCGGGCACGGGCGGCACGTTCACCTCGGTGGACGACGTCGTCACCTCGCTCAACGCCGACGCCAGCTTCTCGAAGAACTTCACCGCCACGGCGACGAAGGACGCGAACGGCGCGACCACGGGCTTCTCGGTCCGTGCGCTCAACGGCGGCGCGGTCGGCACCGACAGCCCGCTCGGCGCAGGGGACACCACCGGCACCCTCACGGGCACACCTGGGGACACCACCACGGGTCTGCAGTTCGACAGCGCGGACCACGCTCAGGCGGCCATCCGTGCGATCGACCAGCAGATCAAGAACGTGTCGTCGGCTCGCTCCAACCTCGGTGCGATCCAGAACCGCTTCGACCACGCCATCAACGTGACGAACGTGGCCAAGGAGAACCTCACCGCGGCCAGCTCGCGCATCACCGACGTCGACATGGCGGAGGAGATGGTCAAGTACACGCGCGACAACATCCTCAGCCAGGCCGGCACGTCGATGCTCGCGCAGGCGAACCAGAGCACGCAGGGCGTCCTCTCGCTGCTCCGCTAGTCGGTCCGGGGTCCGCCACAGCCGTGGCGGCCCCGCCGCACGACGCAGCACCATCGCGGTCGTCGCCGCCGGGAACCGTTCGGGTGTCCCCGGCGGCGGCGACCTCCCCTGTGCGCGCGCACCACTGCGGTGCGCCGTGCCACCCGCCCGTCCCCGATCCGACAGGAACCCCCGATGTCGCTCGCCATCGACGGCCTCGTCAGCGGACTCGACACGACGAGCCTCATCTCCTCGCTCATGACCATCGAGCAGCAGCCGCAGACGCTGCTCAAGAACAAGGTCACGACGACCCAGTCGTTCATCTCGTCGCTCCAGACGATCAACGGCCAGATCCAGAACCTCGCCACGAAGGCCGCGGCGGCGTCCAAGAGCACCTCGCTCAACCTCTTCACCGCCTCGAGCAGCTCCGCCGCCGTCACCGCGACGGCGAAGGCCTCGGCCGCAGCCGGTTCGGTGTCCTTCACCGTCGGTTCGACCGCCGCCGCACAGATCGGCGTCACGAGCGCGATGAGCGCCTGGCCGGCGAACGCGGACGCCACGCAGCAGCCCGCGATCACGATCGTCGGTGCGGACGGCACGAAGACCGCGATCACCCCGGCCTCCACCTCGCTCGACGACGTCGTCAGCGCGATCAACGGCGCGAAGACCGCCGGCGTCACCGCGGTCAAGGTCGCCGCGGGGACTGCGTCCGACGGCACGAAGCAGTACCGGCTGCAGCTCACCTCGACCACGACCGGCGCCGCCGGCGCGGTCTCCGTCTACCAGGGCACCGCGGACGACGTGGACGCCGGGACCGCGACGAACGTCCTCACGGCACCCGGAGCCGCCATCGTCACGAAGGGCACCGACGCGTCGGTGACGCTCTGGGCCGGCACGGGTGCCGAGCAGGTCGTCACCAGCAAGTCGAACACCTTCGCCGACCTGCTGCCCGGACTCGACGTCACCGTCAAGTCCACGAGCAGCGACCCGGTGACCGTCTCCGTCGCCCGCGACACCAGCGGCGCAGCGGCGGTCGCCTCGGGCCTCGTCTCCCAGTTCAACGCCGTCGCCTCCTACTTCGCCACGGCCACGGCGGTGACGTCATCGACGGACTCGACGACGGGCGTCACGTCGACGCAGAGCGGCACCCTGACCGGTGACGCGACGACACGGTCCGCGATGCAGCAGCTCGGTACCGCGATGTCCACGCCGGTGAACGGCAGGTCGCCGTCGTCGATCGGCCTGTCGATCCAGAAGGACGGCACGTTCACGTTCGACTCGGACGCGTTCCAGACGGCCCTGGCCGCCGACCCCGCCGGTGTCCAGTCGATGCTGTCCGGGATCGCGCAGAACGTCTCCGACAAGGCATCCGCGATGTCGGACAAGTACACCGGTTCGATCACCACGGCGATCACCGGGCAGCAGTCCGTCGTCTCGGACCTCAGCACACAGATCTCCGACTGGGACACCCGGCTCGCCGCGCGGAAGGCGTCGTTGCAGACCCTCTACGCGAACCTCGAGACCAGTCTCAGCGCCCTGAAGTCGCAGTCCAGCTGGCTCACCAGCGCACTGTCCGGCCTGTCCACGAGCAGTTGAGGAACGAGACGATGAACGCATTCGACCTCGCGAGCGCCGCCGCGTTCCGGAGCGCAGCAGCAGCACCGTCCGCCGCGACCGCGCAGCGCCGCGCCCAGTACAACGCCGAGGCCGTGCTGTCCGCGACCCCCGCGCAGCTCGTCACCATGCTGTACGACCGGCTCATGCTCGACCTGCACCGCGCCGTCGCCGCGCAGGAGGGGAGCGACTGGCCCGCCGCGCGCGACCAGCTCATGCACGCCCAGGCGATCGTCGGCGAGCTCTCGAGCACGCTCCGCATCGACCTCTGGGACGGCGGCGAGGGCCTCCTCGCCATCTACAACTACGCCTCGACGTCGCTCGTCACCGCGAACGTGCACCACGACGTCAACGCGACCCGTGACACGATCCGGATCCTGGAGCCGCTCCGGCAGGCCTGGCACGACGCCGCTGCGGCCATCCCCGCACCGGGCCACCAGGCCTCGGACCTCGACCAGCGCCGCCAGCAGGGTGGAGCTCTCGGTGTCGCGTGAGCCGGGGGAGACCCTCGCCGCCTGGCAGGCGGCACTCGCGGAGCTCGAGGCAGCGGCGGGGATCGCACCGAAGGCGGCGCGGGACGCCGTCGCGAACGTGGGGAGCGACGGTGGCAGCCTGCAGTCCGGTGACGCATCGGACGGGAGGCCCGGTGCGGCGTCTCCCGTCCCTCCAGTCCGGTGGTCCACACCCACCGATCTCGGTCCGCTCCCGTCCTCGCTCGCCGGACGGGTCGAGCGGCTCCTGGCGGTCCAGCGCGACGCGATCGCCCGCGTCGACGAGGCCCGCCGGGCCGTGCTCGGACACCTCGGCGCACTCGGCCGCGTCGAGGAGTCCCGCGAGCCGTCGCGCTCGGTGTACCTCGACGTCACGGGCTGACCAGTGCCGATCCGGTTGTGCCCCAGGGAGCGTCAACTGCGCCAGGGAGTCCCTCGGCCAGTTGACGCTCGCTGGCACAGAACCGGTCCGCGCGGCACCTGTCCCCACTTCGGGGCGACCGCTAACGAGCCCCTGACGACCGGCCGATAGCGCACTCTGAGCACGGATCGCTCGTCATCGGCCACGGATCGGCCCTCGCCCCAGGCGACCACCACGCCCCGCTCGACAGCGGCGCGGAACCGGTCGTCGGTACGTGGAAACGGCTGGCCATGCTCGAATCCGTGACGACCGCGGCGCTGCAGAGCGCACTCGACGGTCTCTCGCTCCGGCAGAAGACGATCGCCGACAACGTCGCGAACATCAACACGCCGAACTACCACGCCAAGAAGGTGCAGTTCGAGGACGCGCTCGCGAAGTCGATCGACGCCGGGAGCGGGGCCACGACGGCGACGACGGCACGCAGCCTCGAGCCGACGAACACGAACGGGAACAACGTCAACCTCGACGAGGAGACGCTCTCGAACGTCGACACCGTCCTCCGGTACCAGTTCGCCACGCAGGCGATGAACTCCGAGCTGACCGCGGTCCGCGCGGCGATGCGGACGAGCTGATGAGCACCTTCGACGCGATCGGCATCGCGAGCACCGGCATGACCGTGCACCGCAAGTGGCTCGACGCCATCTCCGACAACATCGCCAACGTCAACACCGTCAAGTCGATGGACGACACGGCGTTCCAGGCCCGCTACGTCGAGGTCCAGGAGGGCGCCGGCACGTCCGGCGCGTACGTCAAGGGCGCCGCGTTCGGCAGCGCCGCTGGCCGAGTGACCTACGACCCGTCGAACCCGCTGGCGAACACCGAGGGGTACGTCCGGATGCCGGACATCGACCTGGGGACGCAGATGGCGGACCTCATCATGGCCCAGCGCGGCTACCAGGCGAACGCCGCCGTGGTGGACCGTGCCAAGACCGCCTACGAGGCGGCACTGCAGATCGGGAAGAACTGATGGTCAGCGCGATCAACGGATTCAGCACGAACGCGCTCTCGGGCGCGTGGGGTGCGACGACGGACGCCACCGGCACGGCTCCGGCCGCGACGACCGGGACGACCGCCACGGGCGCGAGCGGCTTCGGCGCGAGCATGGCGAACGCCGTCGACGGCCTCCAGCAGCTCGAGGGCACGTCGAAGAACCTGGCCGTCAAGGCCGTCACGGGCAACCTCGACGACATCCACGACGCCACCATCGCCTCCACCCGCGCACAGGTCACGCTCGAGCTCGTCGCCGCGGTCCGCAACAAGGGCGTCGACGCCTTCAACGAGATCATGAGGATGCAGGCCTGATGCCCGACGCACTCAAGGGGATGTTCGGCCGCTTCGGCGCGACCATCAAGGGGTTCTCCGTCGCCCAGCGGACCATCGCCGTCATCGGCATCGCCGCGGTGGTGCTCGGCGGCATCGCGCTCGCGAGCTGGCTCGGCAAGCCGTCGTACGCGCCGCTGTTCACCGGGCTCGCCGCCGCGGATGCCTCGGGCATCACCGACCAGCTCACCACGGACGGGGTGCCCTACACCCTGACCGACGGCGGGGCGACGATCCTCGTGCCACAGGGGTCCGTCTACGCCGAGCGCCTGAAGGCCGCGAGCGCCGGGCTGCCGTCGTCGAACGAGGGTGGCTACTCGCTCCTCGACAAGATGGGCGTCACGGCGTCGGAGTTCCAGCAGAACGTGACCTACAAGCGCGCGATCGAGGGCGAGCTCGCCAAGACCATCGGCGCGATGGACGGTGTCCAGACCGCCTCCGTGCAGCTCGCGATCCCGGAGAAGAGCGTCTTCGTCGCCGACGAGAAGGACCCGACCGCGTCGGTGTTCGTCGAGCCGAAGGCGGGCCAGACGCTGACGAACAACCAGGTCCAGGCCATCGTGCACCTGACGAGCGCCGCGGTCGAGGGCATGCAGACCACCGACGTCTCCGTCGTCGACGCGAAGGGCGACGTGCTCTCGGCCGTCGGCACCGGCGCCACCGGCTCGTCGACCGACCAGGCCGCCGACTACGACAGCTCGACCGGCGACAAGATCCAGGCGCTCCTCGACAAGATGGTCGGCGCTGGACACTCGCAGGTCGTCGTCGCCGCGCGGATGAACCAGAACTCCGGCACGAAGACCACCGAGTCGTTCGCCCAGCCGACCACCGGCCCGGTCGCCCTCAACGAGTCGAGCACCACCGAGCAGTACGGCAACGGCGCGGCGGGGGCGAGCGGGTCCGGTGCCACGGGTGTCCTCGGCCCGGACAACATCGCCGTGCCGAGCGGAACCAGCACGACCGGTACCGGCACGACCGGCACCGACAACGGGTACACGAACGAGTCCGCGACGAAGAACAACGCCGTCGACAAGACCACCGAGACCACGACGATCCCGTCCGGTGCGCTCGACAGCCAGTCCATCTCGGTCGCGATCGACGCCCGCTACGCCAAGGGCCTCAACCTGCAGACCGTGAACGACCTCGTCTCGAGTGCCGCGAACGTCGACCAGGACCGCGGCGACAAGGTGAAGGTCGGCATCGTCGACTTCGACACCTCCGCCGCCAAGCAGGCCGCCGCAGCGCTGAAGGCCGCCGACGCCCAGGCCGCGCAGGACGACATGTGGTCGACCATCCGGACCGCGGGGATCGTCGCCGGGATCGCCGCGGTGCTCATCACCGGGCTCGTGATCCTCGCGCGTCGTGGGCGTCGACCGGCCCGCGAAGACGTCGACCTCGGCGAGCTCGACGCCTTCGCGGACGGCTTCTCGCTGCCCGTGGCCCTCGACGAGGCTCCCGGCCGGTCGGCGATCGCGTCCGATGCGCCGACCGCGGTCCTCGGCACCCTCCCCGACGGCGCCGGGGACGCCCCGACCGAGGCGATGTCGTCCGAGGACCTCACCGCCGAGCGTCGCCGCGCCGACATCAGCGCGTTCGCCGAGCGCGACCCGGAGAAGACCGCCGACCTCCTCCGCGGGCTCCTCGACGACCGGGCCGCACTGTGATCGGCCAGCACGCCGTCGGCTTCGGCGCCGGCTCGACCGCCAGCGGACCGGGCGTGAACCCCGCCGTGCCGCTGAGCGGCGCGCAGAAGGTCGCCGTCATCCTCATGCAGATGGAGACCGCGCGTGCCGCCGAGGTCATGAAGCAGTTCAGCGAGCTCGAGGCCGAGGAGATCACCGCCGAGATCGTCCGGATGCGACGGGTCGACCAGAGCGTCGCCGACCGCACGATGACCGAGTTCCACCGGATGAGCATGACCGGGCGCGTCCAGAAGCGCGGCGGCCGTGACGCCGCCATCGGCCTGCTCGAGGCGTCGTTCGGTTCCGAGAAGGCGGCCGGGGTGATGGACCGTCTCGCGTCGACCATGGCCGGCAAGTCCTTCGAGTTCCTCGACGAGGCCGAGCCGGGCCAGGTCCTCGCGCTGCTCGACGGCGAACTCCCGCAGACGATCGCGCTCGTGCTCGCACACCTGAAGCCCGCGCAGGCGTCCGCCGTGCTCGCCGGGATCGACGAGGACGTCCGGACCGACGTCGCGCAGTCGTTCGCCACGATGGGCACCGCGACCCCGGAGGCGATCGGCATCGTCGCCACGACGCTCAAGGTCCGGGCCGGCGCCGTCGTCGCCCCGCGCGAGACCGTCGAGGTCGTCGGGGGCATCGCGCCGCTCGTCGACATCATCAACCGCTCCGACGTCGCCACCGAGCGCGCACTGCTCGACCAGCTCGAGGCCCGGGACCCGGAACTCGCCGAGGACATCCGCTCACGCATGCTGACCTTCGCCGACATCGTCAAGCTCGAGGGGCGCGACATCCAGCAGGTGCTCCGCGGCATCGACTCCAAGCTCCTCGCGACCGCCATGAAGGGCGCTGACGCATCCGTCACCGAGACGATCCGCGCGAACGTGTCCGAGCGGAACCGCGACCTGCTCGACGACGAGTTGACGAACATGGGCCCGGTCCGGATGTCGCAGGTCGAGGAGGCCCGCGCCGAGGTCGTCCGTGCCATCCGCGAGCTCGAGGCGCAGGGCGTCATCACCATGCACCGCGCCGAGGAGGACGACTTCGTTGAGTGAGACGCAGCTGCGCGAGACCCCGGCCTACGCGCGCATCACCTACCCCGTCATCGGCGCACCGGCCGACGCCGACGCCCTTGCACGGGCCGCGCAGATCGAGGCCCGGGGGCACGCCGCCGGGTACGCGGCCGGACTCCGTGCCGCCGACCTCGTCGCCGAGGACCGTCGCCTGGACGCCGAGACCGCGTACGCCGCCCGCGCCGAGCAGCTCGAGCTCCGGCACGCTGCGGCCCTCCGAGCGTTGACCGCGGCCACCGCGGCGTTCGACGCACGACTCACCCCCGTCCTCGAGGACGCCGAGGGGACCCTCGTCGAAGCTGCGCTGCAGCTCGCGGAGGCCGTCGTCGGGTACGAGATCCGGGCCTCCCGTCCGACTGCCGGCCATCCGTCGGACCGTGTGTCCGGTGACGGACTGGAGGAGCGGAGCACGTCCGGCGCACACGCCACCGTCGAGCGGGCGCTCGCGTCCGTCGACCGCACCGTCGCCGTCTCGATCCGGCTGAGTCCGGCGGACGCCGCAGCCGTCGCCGGCGTCGACCTCGGTCTGCCCGTCCTCGTGGACGGGGCGCTCCGTGACGGCGACGCCGTCGTCGACCTGCAGAACGGGCTGCTCGACGCTCGCATCGCGACCGCGCTCGACCGGGCACGGACGGCGCTGGTGACGGCATGAGCACGCTGCTGGAGCATCCCGCGTTCGCGGACGCACTGCTCGCCGCCCGCCCCCAGCGCGTCGGCGTCGTGTCGAGCGTCGTCGGGCTCGGCGTGACGATCGCCGGACTCGACTGCGCCATCGGCGAGGTCGTCGAGGTCGGGGCACACGGCACCGCCGGTTCGTCGCTCGTCGAGGTGGTCGCCACCGACACCACCGGGATCCGCTGCATGCCCCTCGGTCGGCTCACCGGCATCACCGCCGGGATGCCCGCACGACCGACCGGCCGACCGGTGCTCGTCCCGACCGGTGCCGGTCTGTTCGGCCGGGTCCTCGACGGGCTGGGACGGCCGATCGACGGCCGCGGTCCGCTCGACTCCGACGGCCTCGTGCCGCTCGACCACGACACCCCGTCCGCCATGCACCGCGCGCGGATCGACACCCCGCTGCAGCTCGGGGTCCGGGTGCTCGACACGCTCACCACGGTCGGCAGGGGGCAGCGCATGGGCCTGTTCGCCGGCTCCGGTGTCGGCAAGTCCTCGCTGCTGTCGATGATCGCGCGGGGGTCCTCCGCCGCGGTGAACGTCATCGCCCTCGTCGGGGAGCGTGGCCGCGAGGTCCGGGAGTTCCTCGAGGACGACCTCGGTGCCGAGGGACTGGCACGCTCGATCGTCGTCGTGTCGACCTCCGACGAGCCCGCGCTCATGCGACTCCGAGCAGCCTTCGTCGCCACCCGGATCGCCGAGTCGTTCCGGGACGCCGGGCAGGACGTCGTGCTCATGATGGACTCGCTCACCCGCGTCGCCATGGCGCAGCGCGAGATCGGACTCTCGGTCGGGGAACCCCCGGCGACCAGGGGCTACCCGCCGTCGACGTTCTCGGTGCTCGCCGGGCTGCTCGAGCGTGCCGGGACGGACCGGGTCGGGAGCATCACCGGGCTGTACACGGTCCTCGTGGACGGCGACGACCACAACGAGCCGATCGCCGATGCCGCACGGAGCATCCTCGACGGGCACGTCGTGCTCGACCGTCGGCTCGCGATCACCGGGCACTTCCCGTCGGTGGACGCCCTCGGGTCCGTGTCCCGCGTGGCCTCGAAGGTGACGAGCGACGCACAGCGGTCGTCCGCGGTCCTGCTCCGCAAGGTCATGGCCGCGCGGAAGGCCGCGCAGGACCTGCTCGACGTCGGGGCCTACCAGCGGGGCACGAACCCGCTCGTCGACGCCGCCGTCGACCACCAGGACGCGATCGACCAGTTCCTGCAGCAGAGCATGGGGGAGCGCGCCACCGCCGCGGACTCCTGGCTCCGCCTGCAGTCCCTCGCTGACATGTTCGGAGTGCGCTGATGGCCAGGAACTTCCCGCTCGCCGGACTGCTCCGGCTGCGGCACGCCCAGCAGGACCAGGCCGGAGCCGCCCTCGCCGCGGCGAACGACCGGATGCGCGATGCCGCCGACGCACGCATCGCCGCGCGTCGGACCCTGTCGGACGGGCCCGTCGAGATCACGGACGCGACGATGCTCAGTGCCGTCGCCGCGGCTCGGGCGTGCACCAGGGGGATGCTCGAGGAGCTCGACGCCGTCGCCCGGAACCGTCGACACGCTGCGGAGGCGGCGCAGACGGCCTACAACGACGCGCGGCGGTCGGCGCTCGGGCTCGAGAAGCTCGAGGGTGCGCACGGGGTCCGCGTCGCGGCGGAGGACCTCCGGAGCGAGCAGGTCGTGCTCGACGAGATCGCGGCGACGCAGCACCGGGCCGGGTCTGCGGGCCGGGCCGGGTCCTCGGACCGTGCCGTGTCCTCGGACCTGGACGAGGTGCGGCGATGAGCGTCGACGCGGTGATGGCCCGCATCCAGGAGATCCAGACGCAGATCCAGTCGTTGCAGGGTGGACTGTCGTCGTCGAGCGCGTCGTCCACCGCAGCGTCGAGTGCGTTCGCGGACGCCCTCGCGACGGCGGACACCACCGGGACCGGCAGCGGGACCGCCACCGGAACGGCAGCCGGAGGGACGGGGACGAGTTCGACCGCGACGACGACCTCGGTCGACGCCGCGAAGGGGTCGGTGGCCACAGGCTCCGGCAAGACCGGCGACGATGTCGTCGCGGACGCCAAGAAGTACCTCGGGGTGCCGTACGTCTTCGGCGGGACGACCCGATCCGGCATGGACTGCTCCGGGCTCGTGCAGACGGTCTTCAAGGACCTCGGGGTGAGCATGCCCCGGGTCGTGCCCGACCAGGCGAAGATGGGCGTTGCCGTGCCGTCGCTCGCCGATGCGCAGCCGGGCGACCTCATCATCCCGAAGGGCGAGGGTCACGTCGTCATCTACGTCGGGAACGGCAAGGTCCTGCACGCACCGCACCCGGGCAAGGACGTCCGGATCGTCGACAACTGGTACAAGGACTCCGACCTGGCGACCATCCGGCGCATCGTGCCGTCGGGGGCCGACGCCGCGCGGTCCGCCGCCTCGGCAGCGTCCGCCGCTGCCAGCGCCGCCACCGCCGCACGCGCGAGCACGGCGTCGTCGCTCTCTGACCTGTCCGGCCTGTCGGGCATGTCGGGTCTGTCGAGCCTGTCCGGTGTCTCGAGTCTGTCTGGCCTCTCGAGTCTGTCCGGCCTGTCGGGTCTCTCCGGCCTGTCGGGTCTGTCCGGCCTGTCGAGTCTGTCCGGGGCCACCGGCTCCACCACGAACCTGCAGTCCGCAGCGCTCCAGGCGCTCATGAACGGAGGCTCGCTCACGTGAGCATGATCATCGCCCCCACGACCACCCCCGCTGCGCCGTCCGGTTCCTCGCACGCTCCGACCTCCGCCGACGGTGCGAAGGGCTTCGGCGCTGCGATGACCGCCGTCTCCCGCGACGACCACGGCCACGGCTCCGACCGTCGCCACCCCGGTCCCACACGTCCGGGGGTCCGAGCCTCGGTCACCCGGTCCGACGACGACCACACCGCGGGCGCAGCGGGAACGTCGACGGCGGAGCATTCCACGGCGGGCACGACGGCTGTCACGGGCACAGCCGCAGCCGCGGGGACTCCGGTCGACGCCGCCGCGCTGGCCGGACTCGTCCCAGGAGCTCAGACCGTCGCCCCGACCCCCGACGAGAATGCGACGACCAGCAGTGCTGGCACGCCCGCACCCCAGGTCTCTGCAGTCTCGATGAGCGCCGTCCTCGCGGCAGCCGGAACCCTGGCGACGGCCACGGCCACGGCCCCGGCCACGACCCCGGCCGGGGGAGGAGCAACCGCTGCCGAGGACGCACCACCGTCCGGCACCGGGGCACTGAGCGCCCTCGGCGTCGCAGCCTCGACGGCACGCCCGGCGACCGTCCCCGCAGCCGGCCCCACCGCCTCGCCGACCGTCGAGTCTGCGCGGAACACGGGTCCGAGCGCGGCTGCACTCCTCGTTCCGGCATCCTCGACCACTGGGACCGCCATACCCGCCGCCGCGACGGCTGCTGCCGCCGCACCCGCTGCAGCCGCGACGGCCGGCGTCCCCACCGCCGGTGTCCCGACCAGCACGCCGATCGCCCCGACGGGCACGTCCTTCGTCACCGCAGCCGCAGCCGCAGCCGCCCCCGGGGTCGCGGCCGCCGCACCCGCGGCTCCCGCCGCCGGCGCGCAGACGAACACGGCCACCGCCGCCACCTCCGCCGGGGGCCCGGCCGGCACCGCGTCCGCCGCGCAGCCCCAGACCGCAGTCGGGCAAGCCGCCGCCGCCGCCACCGCACCGGCCGGACCCGCAGCCGCTGCCGCCGCGACGACCGCTGCCGCGACGACCGCCGTGCCAGCCCCGGCCACCCCGACCCCCCAGATCCGCACCGCGGAGCCGACCTCCGGCACGCCGCACCCGACCGTCCCCACCACGGCGGTCGACCCCGGCCAGCAGTCCGCCCCCGACGCCCAGACGGTCATGCCCGTGACCGTCCCGGGCGCGGCGACGGTCGGCCCCGCGGTGTCGGCGACACCCTCGACCACGGCGCAACCCGCGGCCACACAGCAGCCGCAGCCCCTGCCCCAGCAGCTCGCCCGCCCGCTCTTCACCCTCGCGAACGCCGGCCACGGCAACCACGTCGTCACGGTCACGGTGATCCCCGAGAGCCTCGGACAGGTCACCGTCCGCGCGCACGTCAGCGCCCAGGGCATGCACGTCGAGATGTTCGCCGCGTCGGACGCCGGACGCGAGGCCGTCCGCGCCGTCCTCCCGGACCTCCGCCGCGACATGGGCCAGGCCGGGATCAGCACCACTCTCGACCTGTCGAGCCAGAACCAGCCCTCCGCCGACGGACACGATCTGCCGCGGCAGGCGACGCCGGTCCGGCCTGGCGACACCGGACGGGAGGCCCGCCACCCCTCCGCCCCGTCGGCGACAGCCGTGCGGACGCACGAGTCGGCAGGGCTGGACGTGCTCGCATGACCACTCGCCACGCAGCACACCGCCCTCCGGCCGAGACACCGCGCTCGAGAGCGGTGCCGCGTCCGGACGGCGGTGCGATGCGCGCGACGTCCCCCGACCCGGGGGTCCGCCGGACCTGACCGCCTGCTGACGGTGGCCGATAGTCCCGACAGCAGCAGTCCCTCCAGTCCGGTGCGGGGGTACCATCCGCACCGCCGCTCCACCCGCACCACCGCTCCACCGCACCATCCGCACCACCCGCGGGCCGCACCACCCGCCGAACCTCACCGACCGACCGACCGACGCAGACAAGGACCCCCATGCCACTCGACGGCATCACCGGCTCGGTGGACGCGGCCACGCAGGCCGCCGCCCTCGCGGCCAACAAGACCTCGTCGTCGCAGACGATGGACTCCAAGGTCTTCCTGAAGCTCCTCGTGACGCAGCTGCAGAACCAGGACCCGTCGAGCCCGATGGACACGAACGCGATGATCGGCCAGCAGACGCAGCTCGCGATGATGGAGCAGGTCTCGAACCAGACCACGACCGCGAACGAGGGCTTCTCGCTGCAGATGCGCATGGCCGCGGCGAACCTCGTCGGCAAGCAGGTCTCGTACACGGACGCCGCGAGCGGCACGGCCGTCACCGGGACCGCCACCGCCGTGTCGTACGCGAAGAGCGTGCCCACCGTCACCGTGAACGGGAAGGAGGTCGACCTGGACGTCATCTCCGGTCTGTCGACCGTCACCGCCCCGAAGTAGTCGCTCACCCAGCCCCGGCCAGGACGGCCGGGCTCGTTCTCTCCCGCACAGCACGGATGCGCCGCGGATCTCCTTCCTTCGCACACCACGAAAGGCTGCATCCATGCTCCGCTCGCTCTACTCCGGGATCTCCGGACTCCGCTCCCACCAGGAGATGCTCGACGTCACGGGCAACAACATCGCCAACGTGAACACCGCGGGCTTCAAGGCCTCGACGACCGTGTTCCAGGACACCCTGTCGCAGATGACCCAGGGCGCCGGCGGCCCGCAGACCGGCATCGGTGGGACGAACCCCGCGCAGATCGGCCTCGGCGTCCAGGTCGCCGGTGTGTCCACGAACTTCTCGCAGGGTTCCGCGCAGGCGACGGGCAAGGCCACCGACCTGATGATCTCCGGCGACGGGTTCTTCGTCACCAGGCAGGGCAACGACACCGTGTACACGCGCGCCGGGTCGTTCGACTTCGACGCCAACGGTCGGCTCGTCACCCCGGACGGCAAGATCGTCCAGGGCTACTCCGCCACGAACGGTGTCGTCAACGACGGCGGCGGGCTCGGCGACATCTCGCTCCCGCTGAACGCCGCGGCGCCCGCGACCGCCACGACCTCCGCGACGGTCGCCGGGAACCTGCCCTCCGACACCGCCGTCGGGCAGGTCATCTCCCGCGACAGCGACGTGTACGACGCCTACGGCACGAAGCACACCATGACGCTCTCCTACAAGAAGACGGACGCCGGGTGGGACGTCACCGCCGCCGACGGCTCCGGCAAGGGCGCGTCCGCGAGCATCACGTTCGGTGCCGACGGCAAGATCAGCTCGGGCGGCTCGCTGAAGGTCGGCAACATCACGGCGGACATGTCGCAGCTGACCGGGTTCGCGACCCTGTCCACCGCCTCGATCGTGTCGCAGAACGGGCACGAGGCCGGGACCCTCCAGGGGTTCTCGCTCTCCAAGGACGGCACGCTCGTCGGGCAGTTCTCGAACGGCTCGTCGCTCGCCGTCGGCCGCATCGCGCTGGCGACGTTCGCCAACCCCGCCGGCCTCGAGAAGACCGGCAACTCCGGGTACCGCTCGACCGCGAACTCGGGGAACGCGTCGGTCGGGATCCCCGGGTCGGCCGGTGTCGGCTCGCTGGCGTCCGGCACGCTCGAGATGTCGAACGTCGACCTGTCGCAGGAGTTCACGAACCTGATCGTCGCGCAGCGCGGCTTCCAGGCGAACGCGCGCATCATCACCACGTCGGACGAGGTCCTGCAGGAGCTGACGAACCTGAAGCGCTAGCGCGCGCTGGGGCTCGGGCTCGGGCTCGGGCTCGGGTTCGCGCGTCGTCGAGAAGTGCCCAACTGTCGCCTGGTCCTCGGGACCCGACAGTTGGGCACGTCTCATTCGGCGCGGACGGTCGTGGGCGCGAGCCACGGACGGGCACCGGGGGTCGCGACGCACGACCCGTCACGGCCGAACGCCAGGACGTCGACCGCGAACGACGCGGTGATCCGGTTCAGATCGGCCTGGTCGCCGGCCATGACCGCGGTCGCCAGGACGTCGGCCGTCACGATGTCGTCCGCGGCGACGGTCACCTGCGCGAACGTCTCCGCGCCGCGGACCCAGATGTGCTCGCCCCGCTCGGCGATCCCGGAGGTCGCGAGTGCGCGCCGAGGGGATCCGATCTGGAGGGACGCAGCGAGTGCATCCCGCCGGTCCGGATCGACGACGCCCACCGTCCACGACCCCTCGTCCGCGTGCGCACCGCGCGCGAGCACGTCACCGCCGACGGTCAGGAGCCACGCGTCACTCGCGCGGTCGAGGACGTCCCCGGCGTCACGCATCGCGAGGGCCTTCACCACGCCCGACAGGTCGACGACACCGTCCGGGCGGTGCGGGGTGAACGCGCCGTCGGTGCGCTGTCGCCAGTCGATCGCGAGACCGTACACCTCGCGGATCGCCGGGTCGGTGTCCACGAGACGGAGGTCCCCGCGCGCCACGGCACTGAGCGGGCTCCGCTCGTCCCAGAGGCTGTACGTGCGGTCGTGTGCCGTGAACACCGCCTCGACCTCCGCGATGTCGGCCGGGGACAGCGTGTCGGTCGCGAATCGGAGGCTCGCGACGGTGCCCATCGTGCCGAACGTGTGGACGGTCACAGCCCGGCCTTGTCGATCGCGGACTGCAGCGAGGTCGTGTAGCCGTCGCTCGTGTAGGTCGCGCCGGACACCGACTGGATGTTCGCCGACTGGGCCGCGAGTGCCTCCTGCCGGAGGACCGGGGCGGCCTGGTTGCTGATCGCGACCGATCGACCGTCGTGGTCGGTGAGCTGGAGTGCCGTGACGTCGGTGATGGTGCCGTTTGCGACGACGATCTCGACCTGGACGGGGCCGTAGCGGGTCTGCGTCGCCGTGCCGTCGAACGTGCCCGAGACACCGGACGCCGCCGAGCCGGACGTTCCTGAGCCACTCGTGCCGGATGCAGAGTTGCCGGACGCGGAGGTGCCGGACCCGGAGTCGCCGGACCCGGAGGCCGTCCCGGAGCCGCTGGTCGTGCCTCCCGTCCCGGTCCCCGTCGTGCCGGACGTACCGGACGTGCCGGACGTGCCGGACGTGCCGGTGCCGGTGCCCGGCGCCGCGGTGATCGCGGGCTGCACCCCGAGCTGCCATCCGATGGTGAGCAGCGCGACGGAGGACAGCACCCCGCCGACCACGATGCGTGGCTTCATGACTCGAACCGTTCCTGGCGGATCTGGTGCTCCGGGACGCCGGAGCGGCGGGCCTCCTCGACCACGAGGTCGCTCCACGCGCGCGGCCCGCAGACGTAGAGGTCGGACTGCAGCAGGTGCGGGAAGGCGGTCCGGAGCGAGACACCGCGGCGGAGGTCCTCCTCGGTGAGCCAGCTCTCCCGGCTCCGAGCGCGGGGCCCGACCATGGCGTAGAGCGCGCTCCCGCTCCTGCCGGCGAGCTCGGCGACCTCGTTCCACAGGTACTGCTGGTCGGCGTCCGAGCCGCGGAGGACCACGGTCGCCTCGCCGGGGCGGAGGTCGGTGTCCTCGAGGAGCGACCGGACGGGTGTCACGCCGATCCCGGACGCCACGAGCGCCAGGTACGGGGCGGTCCTTGCCGTCGTGGTGAACAGGCCGTACGGACCCTCGAGCGAGACGAACGCCCCGGGGCGGATGCGCCCGAGCCGAGCGGACCCGGCGCCGAGGTCGCGCACCGTGATCCGGGCACCACGACTCGTCGGGACGGCGGAGAACGAGACCGGGTGCGCGTGGTACCAGGTCCGTGCGGTCCAGAAGCGCCACACCCCGTACTGTCCACCGCGGACGCCGAGCCGGTCGAGGTCGGTCCCGGCGAGGTGGATGGAGACGACACCGGGGGCGATCTGCTCGACGGCGAGGACCCGGATCCGGTGCCGCATGGTGACGACGACGGGCATCACGAACCGGTACAGCGCGATCAGGCCGAGCGACAGGGCGTACAGCCCGATCCAGTAGCCGCGCTGCCAGGTGCCGGCCCCGAGGACGCTCCCGACGCTCAGCATGTGCGGGAGTGCGACACCGACGGCGACGTAGCTGAGGAGGTGGATGACGTGCCAGGCCTCGTAGGCGAAGTGCCGGCGGACCGACACCACGCTCGTCACGACGACCGCGAGGAACAGCCCGAGCGACACGTACGCGAGCACCATGTCCGAACCGCTCGTGAACAGCGAGATCGTCTCCGCCACCGGGTTCGTCCGGTCCGACAGGCCGTAGCCGAGCGTCAGCAGGGCAGCGTGTGCGAGGAGCAGGTACAGCACCGGCTTGCCGAGCGACCGGTGCTGGGCGATGGCGTTGTCGCTGCCGAACACCCGGTCGATGAGCGGGACGCGCGCCGCGAGGACGATCATCACGAGACAGAGGTCCGTCGCGACGAGGCCGGCGACGATCCCCGCCGCGGTGAGCCAGCCGGCGATGCCCGAGACGGCGTGCGATCCGGGGGACGCCAGGTACAGGGCGACCGCCATGGCGGCGGACGCCCAGGCGAGCACGCCGAGGGCGTCCGATGCCGCCGAGCGCCGCCGGTGGTCGCGTCGACGTCGCGCTGCGGCGCGCTCGAGCGACTCCGCCGGTGCGGACGGGAGGCGCGGTGCCGGTGGAGCAGGTCGGTGCAGTGGGCGGGTGATCTGGTCGGTCATCACGCGCTCCTCTCGGACGGGGTCGAGAGCACTCGGCTCTCGATCAGTGGAGTCACAGCATCGCGAGCCGTCCTTTGGAGAAGCATCGAACGGGGCGGTGGTTTCGTTCGAGATCTCACGCGATCGACCCCCGCACCCGGACAGGTGCCGGGGTCAGGTGCGGGGGAGCACCACCGTCGCGATGGCGCCGCCGTCCGGGGCGTTGGCGAGTCCGGTGCTGCCGCCCGCGCTCGTGGCGATCGCCCGGACGAGCGACAGGCCGAGCCCGCTCCCACCGCGGACCCGCCGCCGCGACTCGTCCGCCCGGGTGAACCGGTCGAACGCGACCGGCAGGAATGCCTCGGGGACACCCGGCCCGTCGTCGGCGACCGTCAGGACGAGTGCTGCGTCCTCGCGCTGTGACAGGTGCACACGGACCGATCCGCCCTCGGGGCTGAACGTGGTCGCGTTCGTCACGAGGTTGTCCACGATCCGTCCGAACGCCGGCGCGGACACCGCGTAGGCCGCGTCATGCTCCGGGACGGCGAGGTCGAAGTCCACGCTGACCTCGGCACCCGCGGTCCCGGCCCGTCCGCGGTCGATCGCCGCCATCAGCTCTGAGACGAGCTCTGTCGCGGCGGTGGTCTCGACCAGGGCGGCGCCCTGCGGACTCCGTGCGGTCTCGTCGAGCCGCGACAGCTCCAGGAGGGTCGCGGTCAGGGCGGTGAGGCGATGCACGTCCGCCTCGACGGCGCGGACGTCCCGCTCGAGTGCCTCGGCGTCGCCGAACGACCGGTGCGCGAGCTCGAGCCGGTTCGTCAGCACCGCGAGCGGGGTCCGGAGCTCGTGGCTGGCGTCCGACACCATGCGACGCTCGTGTTCGGCGCTGGCACGCTGCCGCTGCAGGAACGCGTTGAGTGTCGTCGCGAGGTCGGCGATCTCGTCGTCGGTCCGGCCCACGGGCAGGTCGCCGTCGGCGGCGCCCGTGCTGAGGTCCTCCGCCGCACGTCGCATCCGCGCGACCGGGCGGAGCGCGAGGGACGTCAGGAGCCAGGCAGACCCGGCGAACGCCAGGAGTGCGAGGACGGTGCCGATGACGAGCGACCGATCGACGGCCGCGAGGGTGAGCTCACCCGCGGCACCGTTCCGGGCGGCCCACACCCGGAACGTGCCCTCCGCGGTCGACACCTGTTCGCCGACGACGCTGAAGACGGCGCCGTCCGCCTGCGTCCGGTACGTCGTGCGGCCGTCGGTGGTGGACAGTCCGACGGGGATGCCGTCCGCGGGCCCGCCCTCCGGGTTCCGGGTGACGGGCCCGTCGCCGGGCTCGTCGCGGTGCTGCTCGGACCCGGAGCCGTTCCCGGACCTCGACCCCGACCCGTCCGGTCCGATCGAGCCAGGGAGTCCCCTCGTGACGTCGTGCGGGAGGGTGTCGATGAGGAAGGACCCGTCGGGGCTCTGCACGGCGACGAGCACGCCGGCGGAGGGCGCGTCCGGCTGTTCGTCGGGGTTGTTCCGGAGGTCGGCGAGGAACGGGGCGATGTCGCTCGTCGCGAGTGAGACCTCCGTGCTCCGCGTCTCGGCACGGATCTGGAGGTGGAGCACGACCGCGACCACCGCGAGCACGAGGGCACCGATGAGCAGGCTGCCGAGCGTGATCCTGGTGCGGATCGAGAACGACCGCACCGCTCTCACGGACCGGCCGTCCGCTCGGACCGTACCCGGGCCTCCAGTCGGTAGCCGACTCCGCGCACCGTGACGATCGCGACGTCCGCGTCCGCCGCCGAGAGCTTCCGCCGCACGTAGCTCACGTACTGGTCGACGATGGTCGGGTCGAAGTGTTCCGAGGACCCCCAGACGTCGTCGAGGATCGCCGTGCGCGACCGGACCTCGGGCGCACCCTGGATGAGGAAGCGGAGGAGCGAGAACTCCTTGACGCTGAGCGGGAGGTCACGGCCGAGCACCGTCGCCCTGACCGCGATGGTGTCGAGTCGGACGACGCCGAACTGCACGGTCGTGGACCCGCCGGTCGCCTGCCGCCGGAGGTGCGCGCGGATCCGGGCGTTCAGCTCGGCGATCGCGAACGGCTTCGTCAGGTAGTCGTCGGCGCCGGAGTCGAGGCCGAACACCCGGTCGTCGACGGCATCGCGCGCCGTCACGAGGATGACCGGGAAGTCTCCGCCCATCTCCCGGATCCGGCGACAGACCTCGAACCCGGTCATCTCCGGCAGCATCACGTCGATCGCGGCGACGTCGAACGTGTCGTGCGACACCGCGACGAGCGCCGCGACACCGTCGTGGACGAGCGTCACGGTGTGGCCCTCGCCGGCCAGCCCCGCCTCGACGAGCGAGCCCATCTCGTGGTCGTCCTCCACGACGAGGATGTGCGCCATGTCGACCACTCAACACCATCGGCCCGCTGCGCCGGAGCGTTCGGGTCGCGTCGGGCGAACGTGTGAGGTCTCGAGTGATCGCTGCCGGTGCGGGGCGCAGCGATGCGCCTAGCGTTCCGAACATGACTGCTTCGACACCGTCCACGACCGCCGATCGCCGACCGAGTGCCACCCCGGACGGAGCGCGACGCCTCTTCGCGATCGCCGTCGGGATCACCGTGCTGTTCATCTTCCTGCAGTCGCTCACCGCGGGGGAGTTCATCACCGAGGGCCTGCCGAACGGCGCGCGCGAGGTGTGGACCGACGTGCACGGGTTGCTCGCCTACCCGATCATGGTGTTCGCGCTGCTCGCCGCGATCGTCGCGTTCGCCCGTCTGAACGCCCGGGGCACGGCGATCATGGCCGGCCTGCTCTTCGTCGGCGCCGTCGTGCAGTGGCTCCTCGGGCACGCCATCACGACGCTGCACATGGACTGGGTCACCCCGTTCCACGTCGTGCTCGCGTTCGTGATCTACGGCCTCGCCGTGTGGCTGTCCGTGCGGAGCGCCGCGCTGCGTCGACGCTGAGACACCGGCACGCGATCGTGCGTCAGGGCCTAACGGTGCGGGGGCTCCGGCCGATAGTCCCTCGTAGCCGCTCAGGACGAGCGGCGCTCCCGCCCCATGGATGGTGGCGGGGAACCAGACCTAGGACGGGCCGATGATCGTCGTCACGCGACTCAACGACAGCAGATTCGCTGTCAACCCAGACCTCGTGGAGCGCATCCAGGAGTCTCCGGACACCACGCTGATCATGGTCGACGGTGCGAAGTACATCGTCACCGAGTCGATGGCCGAGGTCATCGACATGATCGCCCGGTACCGCGCCCGCATCGTCTCCCTCGCCTACGGCGAGCCGGAGTCCCGGACGACCACGTCGAACAGCACCGGCCCGCAGCCGGTCCTCGCCCACGTGTCCGCCATGGCCGACGTCCGCGACATCGCCGACGTCCGCGATGCAGACGGGCGGTGGTGACGATGGATCCGGCAACCATCATCGGCATCATCCTCGCGTTCGGCGCGCTCTTCGCGATGATCTCGATGGAGCACGTCTCCATCGGCGGTCTCATCATCCCCGCACCCATGATCCTGGTGTTCGGCGCGACCCTGGCGGTCGGCATCGCCGGCACCACGCTGAAGGACGCGATCTCGAACTTCACCTCGCTCCCCAAGGCGTTCACCGGCAAGGTGATCCCGCCGCAGAAGGTCATCGACGACGTCGTCGGCCTCGCCGAGACGGCCAGGTCGAACGGTCTGCTCGCACTCGAGCAGGAGGCGGACAAGCACGACGACCCCTTCACCAAGAAGGCGCTGCAGAACATCGCCGACGGCACCGACGGCGAGGAGCTGCGGGTGCTGCTCGAGGACGAGATCGAGTCGAACGCGTCGACGCTCCGCACCGCGAGCAAGTTCTTCATGGGCCTCGGTGGGTACGCACCGACGGTCGGCATCATCGGCACGGTGGTCTCCCTGACCCACGTGCTCGAGAACCTGTCGAAGCCGGACGAGCTCGGGCCGCTCATCGCGAGCGCGTTCGTCGCGACGCTCTGGGGCCTCCTCAGCGCGAACTTCATGTGGCTGCCGATCGGCACGCGCCTGAAGAAGCTCAGCGACCTCGAGGTGGCCAGGCAGACGCTCCTCATGGAGGGCCTCCTGGCGGTCCAGGCGGGCTCGCAGCCTCGGCTCCTCGGCGAACGGCTCCGCGCGATGGTGCCCCCGACCATGCTCGGCAAGCCGGACGCCGACGGCAAGAGCGGCGGGAACGGCAAGGGTGCCAAGGGCAAGAAGGGCGGCAGCGCCGCCGACCTCGACGAGCAGCTGGCCGCCTGATGAGCGGCGCACGCGGGCGCGGCCGGAGCCGGAGCAAGGGCCACGACGACGAGGGGGAACACCCCGACGAGCGCTGGATGGCGTCCTACATGGACATGATCACCGTCCTGATGTGCATGTTCATCGTGCTGTTCGCGATGTCGACCGTCGACCAGCAGAAGTTCATCGCGCTGAAGAACTCGCTCGCGACCGGCTTCGGACAGACGCAGTCCCAGAAGGTCGACACCGCGTCCGGCACCATCGTCCCGCCCGACCAGGTGAGCAAGAAGGCGGGCAAGGGGTACTCGGTCTCGAAGACCGACGCCGAGCACTCCACGGCGGCGAGCGGCAACGAGGGCACCGACTCCACGGGTGCCGGTGCAGCGCAGAAGGCGAGCACGAGCACGACGACGACGACCGACCCCGCGTCGATCGTGATCCCGGCGGCGAGCAAGACCGACATCGCGAAGGCCACCAAGGAGCTCGACTCGCTCCGGGCGATCAAGGACGCCATCGCCAAGAACCTCGCGGCCGAGGGCAAGACCGCGAACGTGCAGTTCCAGCTCGACGCCCGCGGCCTCACGGTGCGACTCGTCGGGAGCGAGACGTACTTCGGCACGAACAGCGCCGACCTGTCCACCGACGCCCGCACGATCATGGACGCCATCGCGCCGGTGCTCAAGGACTCCGGGCACGAGGTGAGCGTCGAGGGCCACGCCGACCAGCGCAACTCGACCGCGCCGTACGCCACGAACTGGGAGCTGTCCTCGGCGAGGGCCACCGGCGTCCTCCGCGACCTCGTGGAGCGGGGCGGGATGCCGGCGGACCACATCCAGGGCGTCGGGTTCGGGTCGAGCCGCCCGCTCGCGAACGGCACGACGGACGCCGACCTCGCGTTGAACCGCCGGGTCGACATCGTGGTGCTGTCCGCGGCCGACGAGGACGTCAGCGCCCTGATGCCGAAGATCGCGGCGGCACAGGACGCGGCGAACGCGTCGACGCCGGCCTCGACGGAGGGGGTCGCGAGCGGCGGGTGACCGGATGCGGGCAGCGGCGCGCCCTCGGCCTGGACGAACATCAGAATCCGCTGTGAACCCAGTAGGGGGGTCAGGGCTAACGAGGGCACCGCGACGGGCCGATAGTGCCGTTCGTGACCGACCTCCTCGTGCAGACCAGCGACGCCGTGACGTCCGTCGCGCCGGCACGTGTGGTCGAGGTCTACGACTTCCGTCGTCCGACGACGCTCGCGCGTGAGCACTCGCGCGCACTCGAGCTCGCGTTCGAGACGTTCGCGCGCCAGTGGGGCACGCAGCTCACGGCGAAGGTCCGCGTGCTCTCGCAGGTCACGTGCGAGCAGCTCTCGATGCTGACGTACGACGAGTACGCCGCGTCGCTGCCGCCCCTGACCGCGATGGTGCTGCTCCCGGTCGAGGGCGCCGGCGCGAAGGCCGTCATCCAGTTCCCGCTCGACGCCGTGCTGACGTGGGTCAGCCACATGCTCGGCGCGTCGAAGCCGCTGCCGACGCCGGACCGCACCTTCACGCCCATCGAGCAGGCCCTCGTCCGGAAGCTCGTCGACGACGCGCTCGACGACCTCCGGTACTCGCTCGGCACGCTCCTCGTGCAGCCGATCAGCGTGGGCACGTTCCAGTTCAACAGCCAGTTCGCCCAGGCCGCCTCGAAGGGCGACCTGATGATCGTCGCGACGTTCGCGATCCGGGTCGGCGACCGCGTCGCACCGGGCACCCTCGCGATCCCCGCAGAGGTCCTCCTGCCCCAGCTCGGCGAGGCCGTCCCGACGATCTCCGCCGCGGCCGCCCGCGACCTCCTCGACGCCCAGGTGGCGACGGTGCCCGTCGGCGTGTCGCTCCAGCTCGCACCGGCCGAGGTCCTCCCGAGCGTCGTGCTCGGGCTCGCCGTCGGCGACCTCGTCCGGCTCCCGCACGCCCAGCACCGCCCGCTGACCATCACGGTCGACGGCGAGCCGATCGGCACCGCGGCCGTCGGGGCGAACGGCTCGCGTCTCGCCGGCATCGTCGTCACGTCCAACCCCGCCGGCACCACCACGAACTCCGAGAGGTCCTGATGACCGCCACGATCACGCTCCAGACCGCGGCTGCCGAGGCCCTCGTCGGCCAGCTGCCGACCCCGGCCCCGCTGCACGCCACGGCGATCCCCGCCGGCGCCGCGAGCCTCGCCGCCGCGAACGCCGGTGACGCGGTGGTCGCGTCCTTCGTCGGTGCGCTGTCCGCCGACCTCGCCGTGGTCCTCGTCGACGTCGACGCCGTGCTCGCCGCGGGTGGGAGCGACTCGTCGCTCGTCGCGGTGACCGACGTCCTCCGCCCCGCGCTCGAGGCCGCCGCCGCGATGCTCGGCGCGGGTGTCCTCGGCGAGGCGGTCCGCGAGAGCGCTGCGTCGCTCTTCGTCGACCAGGCCACCGTCGTCTTCGAGCTCACCGCCGGCGGGGTCCCCGCCGGCTGGTTCGCCGTCCGGGTCCGCGAGGCCGCCGCGATCAGCGGACTCCCGACCGCGCACGCGCCCGGGTCGATCGCGGGCAACCTCGGCCGCATCAACAACGTCGAGATGACCCTGACCGTCGAGATCGGCCACACCCGGATGTCCGTCCGCGACGTCCTCGGCCTCGAGCCCGGCGCCGTGGTGGAGCTCGACCGCTCCGCCGGCGCCCCGGCCGACGTCCTGCTGAACGGCCGGCTCATCGCGCACGGCGAGGTCGTCGTCGTCGACCAGGACTACGCCGTCCGGATCACCCAGATCCTCGACGTCGCCGAAGGGGTCTGACCCCGATGGACACCGTGGTCGTCGCACTCCGTGTCGCCCTCTCGCTCGGCGTCGTGCTCGCACTCCTCTGGGTGCTGCAGCGCAAGCTGTCGAAGGGCATGCTCGGCAAGGGTGCCCGTGCGCACCGTGCGGCGACCGTCACCGTCGTGGCTCGTCAGGGCATCGGCGGCAAGGCCAGCGTCGTCGTGGTCGACGTCGAGGGGGAGCGCCTCGTGCTCGGCGTCACCGAGTCGCAGGTCAACGTCCTGTCCTCCGGCGAGACCCCCGTACCGGAGCTGGAGCTCGTCGCACCGGTCGACATCACGCCGACGGCCAGCACCGGGACGATCGTCCTGCCCGCGGCCCAGCCCCAGCCGTTCTCCGCGGTGCTGGCCGCCGAGCACCAGGCCGCACCGTTCCTCCCGTCCGCGCCCGCGGCGGAGCCGCTCCCCATGCGCCCCCGCAACCGCGACCGCCGGACCGCGGTGCCCACGAAGCAGCAGCTGCAGGGCTCGATCCTGTCCGCGGGCACCTGGAAGCAGGCCGCCGCGGCGGTCCGCTCGAGGCGCGCCGGGTGAGCGCGTCCCTGCTGGGCACGCGCGTCACGTTGACGGGCACCCTCCGGGTCGGCCGGGAGGATCGGCACACGTCCGCCGACTGGCGTCGCGTCGCGCGCGTGGTCGCGCTGGTGCTCCTCGGGCTCGTCACCGTCGCCGGGTTCGTGCTGCTCGTCACGAGCACCGCGCACGCGACCGGGGTCACCACGCCGAGCGCACCCGCCACGCCCGTCGCCCCGACCGCACCGGCGACGAACGGCGGGCTGAACGTCCAGCTGAACGGCCCCGACGGCACCCCGTCCTCGGCGGTCGTGACCCTCATCGGGATCACCCTGCTGAGCGTCGCACCGGCACTGCTGCTCATGATGACGTCGTTCACGAAGATCTTCGTGGTGCTCGCGATGACCAGGAACGCACTCGCGCTGCAGTCGATCCCGCCGAACCAGGTGATCGCGGGGCTCGCGCTCTTCCTGTCGCTGTTCATCATGGGGCCGATCATCGGGCACATCAACACCGACGCCCTACAGCCCTACCTGGCCGGGCACCTCGACTTCAACCAGGCCGTCGAGGTCGGATCCGCGCCGCTGCGGAAGTTCATGCTGCACCAGACCCGCGAGGAGGACCTCGCGCTGATGACCCGTGCCGCCAAGCTCCCGAACCCGAAGGACCACAGCGACGTCGCGATGACGACGCTCATCCCGGCGTTCATGATCTCCGAGCTCCGGAGCGCGTTCATCATCGGGTTCGTCATCTTCATCCCGTTCCTCGTCATCGACCTCGTCGTCTCCGCCGCGCTCATGTCGATGGGCATGATGATGCTGCCGCCGGTGATGATCTCGCTGCCCTTCAAGATCCTGCTGTTCGTCCTCGTCGACGGCTGGGGTCTCATCATCAAGTCCCTGATCGAGAGCTACTCCATCTCATGAACGAAGCAGCGGTCCTCGACCTCACCCTCCAGGCACTCATCGTCGCCGGCAAGCTCGCCGCGCCCGTGCTCATCACCTCGCTCGTCGTCGGCTTCGCGATCTCCCTCCTGCAGTCGATCACGCAGATCCAGGAGGTCACGCTGTCGTTCGTGCCGAAGGCCATCGCGGTCGCCATCGCGCTCGTGGTCTGCGGCAGCTGGATGATCGACGAGATGGTCGGGTTCACGCACTTCGCGTTCGACCAGATCCCGAAGCTGCTCGGGAGCTGATCCGTGGACCTCTCGATCGACTTCGACTGGCTCGAGGGCACCATGCTCGCCGGGGTCAGGATGGTGGCGTTCATCGTCGTCGCGCCCCCGTTCTCGTACCGGGCGTTCCCCGCGACGACGAAGGCGATGCTCGGGATGGGTCTCGCCCTGGCTGCGGGCCCGCATGTGACGAGCGAGTACCACGCGCTCGCGACCGGGCCGTTCGTGATGGCGCTGGTCGTCGAGCTGCTCGTCGGCCTGGCCCTCGGCTTCCTCGTGTACCTGGTGTTCGCGGCCGTGCAGTCCGCCGGTGCGCTCATCGACCTGTTCGGCGGGTTCACGCTCGCGCAGGCGTACGACCCGCAGTCCATGGTGAACGGTGCGCAGTTCACCCGGCTGTTCCAGATGACCGCACTCGCCCTGCTGTTCGCGTCCGGCGGCTACCAGCTCATCATCGGCGGACTCCTGCGGTCCTTCGACGCGATCCCGCTCGCCGGTGCGTTCGACCTCACCGCCCCGGTCGCGGCGATGGTCGGCGGTGTCGGGCAGATGTTCCTGTCGTCGCTGCAGATCGCCGGCCCGCTCGTCGTCGTGCTGTTCCTCGCCGACGTCGGCCTCGGGCTCCTGACCCGCGTGGCACCGGCGCTCAATGCGTTCCAGATGGGCTTCCCGATCAAGATCGCGCTCACGGTCGTCTTCGCCGGAGCGCTGTTCATGGCGCTGCCGTCCGTGGTGTCGTCGCTGACGAACGACGCCGCGAACGTCCTGATGGGCAGGGGGTGACCATGTCCGACACCGGAGAACGCACCGAACAGGCCACCCAGAAGCGGATGAAGGAGGTCCACTCCAAGGGCCAGCTCTCCCGCTCCACCGACCTCAGCGCGTGGCTCGGCATCGCCGCCGCCGCGATCATGGTCCCGCCGACGATCGCCGCCGCGGCCGCCTCGGGACAGGCCCAGATGGCGAGCATCCCCCGCATCATCGCCGACCCGTCGATCGCGACCATGCGGCAGACGATGCTCGCCGGGCTCGGGTCCGTGGCGGCGACGATCGGCCCGATGCTCGGGGTCGTCGGTGTCGTGGTGCTCGCGACCGCGGTCGCCCAGGGTGGCGTGCACGTCAAGCGGATGACGGGCAACTACGAGCAGTTCAACGTGCTGAAGGGCGTCACCCGGGTGTTCGGCACGCAGGCGCTCTGGGGCGGCGTGAAGGCCCTGCTCAAGACGGCGGTCGTCGGCCTCGTGCTCTGGTTCTCCGTGCAGGCGCTCGTCCCCGTGCTCATGACGAGCGGGTCGCTGCCCCTCACCGCACTCCTCGAGGAGGCCGGGGACGGTGCCGGGACCCTCCTCCGCGCAGCGATCGCGGCCGGCATGGTGCTCGCCGCGGCCGACCTGTTCGTCGTGATGCGGCGCAACCGCAAGAAGACGCGCATGACGAAGAAGGAGGTCAAGGACGAGAACAAGGCCTCCGACGGCGACCCGCACGTCAAGGGGCAGCGTCGGTCCCGACAGCTCGCGATGAGCCGGAACCGGATGATCGGTGCGATCGCCACGGCCGACGTCGTCCTCACGAACCCGACACACTTCGCGATCGCCCTGAAGTACGAGCCCGGCAAGTCCGCGCCGCGGGTCGTCGCGAAGGGTGCCGGTGCCGTCGCCGAGGTCATCCGCGCGAAGGCCGAGGAGTCCCGCGTGCCGATGGTCCGGGACATCCCGCTGACCCGCGCGCTCCACGCCGCGTGCGACATCGGCGCCGAGATCCCGATCGACCTCTACACGCCGGTCGCCCGCGTCCTGTCGTTCGTCATGGCGCTCCGCACCCGGGGCGCCGCGAGCGGGACGCACACCGCCCCGAAGCCGACCACCGCCGACGAGGTGGCCGCCGTGATCGCGGCAGACCAGCTGACGGGGCATTCCCTGCCCCGCCGCATCCGTGCCTCCAGGCCGACCGCCGACACCGAGGCGGACGCGACCTCAGCCGCGACCGCGACCACCACCAAGTCCCACGGCCGCCGCGCGGCCCGCCCGACCACGACCACCACCCTGGAAGGAGCCCTGGCATGAACCGCAAGGACCTGCCCAAGCTCGCCGTGCCGATCGGCATCGTCGGCATCATCCTGCTGCTGATCATGCCGGTGCCGAGCTTCATGCTCGACTTCCTCATCATCTGCAACATCCTGCTGGCGCTCGTGGTGCTCCTGACGACACTGTTCGTCAAGAAGCCGCTCGACTTCTCGGTGTTCCCGTCGCTGCTCCTCGTCGCGACGCTGTTCCGCCTCGGTCTGAACGTCGCGTCGACCAGGCTCGTGCTCGGCCAGGGCTTCGCCGGCGACGTCATCCAGGCGTTCGGGCACGTCGCCGTCGCCGGGTCGATCATCATCGGCGCCGTGATCTTCCTGATCCTCGTCGTCATCCAGTTCGTCGTCGTCACGAAGGGTGCCGAGCGCGTCGCCGAGGTCGGTGCGCGGTTCACCCTCGACGCGATGCCCGGCAAGCAGATGGCGATCGACGCCGACCTCAACGCCGGACTCATCACCGACGCGGTCGCCAAGCAGCGTCGCGCCGAGGTCTCCGCCGAGGCCGACTTCTACGGGGCGATGGACGGCGCGTCGAAGTTCGTCAAGGGCGACGCGATCGCCGGCATCCTCATCATCGTCATCAACCTCATCGGCGGGATCGCGATCGGGATGGTCCAGAACGGACTCTCGATCACCGACGCGCTGTCGAAGTACGGCATCCTGACGATCGGCGACGGCCTCGTCACGCAGATCCCGGCGCTCCTCATGGCCGTCTCCACCGGCATGATCGTGACCCGGTCGAACGCCGAGTCCGACATGGGCTCGTCGGCGGCGGCGCAGCTCGGGCAGTCCCGGAACGCGCTCGGCATCGCCGGGGTCGCGGCGGTGGCGATGGGGTTCATCCCCGGGATGCCGATCGTCCCGTTCCTGCTCATCGGCGGCACCCTGCTGTTCACCGCGTACCGGCTCGGACAGAAGGCGAAGGCCGATGCCGCGGCCGAGACGCGTGCCGAGCTCGCCGCGAAGACCGCGCCCGCCTCGGACGCGCCCGAGGACCTCGTCGAGCAGATGCGGGTGCACGCGCTCGAGATCCTGCTCGCACCGGATCTCGTCGACATGGTCTCCGGCGCCTCGGACGACCTGCTCGGCCGGGTGCGCGCGCTCCGCCGGAAGATCGCCATCGACATGGGCATCGTCGTGCCGCCGGTCCGCACCCGCGACAGCGTCGACCTGCCGCCGACGACCTACTCGATCCGGATCGCCGGGGTCGAGGCCGGCCGGGGGACCGCCCCCGCGCGGAGCGTCCTGGCGCTCGGGGACCAGCTCGAGGGGCTGCCGGGCGAGGCGACCACCGAGCCGGTCTTCGGGCTGGCCGGCAAGTGGATCCCCGCGGAGCTCCGGCACTCGGCCGAGATGACCGGTGCCACGGTGATCGACCGCGTGTCGGTGCTCGTCACGCACCTGCAGGCGATCATCGGCGACAACGCCGCGCGGCTGCTCTCCCGCGAGGACGTCAAGGTGCTCACCGAGGGTGTCAAGCAGGTCAACCCCGCCGCGGTCGAGGAGCTCGTCCCGAGCATGCTGTCCATGGCGGAGCTCCAGCGGGTGCTCCAGGGCCTCCTCGTCGAGAAGGTCCCGATCAACGACCTCGGCCGGATCTGCGAGGCGTTGACGCTCCGCGCGAAGGTGTCCACCGACCCCGAGGGCCTCATCGAGTCCGCACGTGCGGCACTCGGTCCGGCGCTCCCGGCCCGCTACCTGGACAACGGTGTGCTCCGCGTCATCATGATCGACCCGGGCCTCGAGCAGTCGATGCTCGAGGGGCTCCGTCCGTCCGAGCTCGGCACCCAGATCCTGCTCGACGCGCACCGGGTCGAGCAGGTGCTCGGCTCCGTCCGCGACGCCGTGGGCGCCGTCGAGGACCAGGGCCTCTCCGCCGTCCTCGTCTGCGCCCCGCAGCTCCGCCCGGCGATCCACCGCATGGTGTCCGCCCAGTCCAACGGCCTGCCGGTGCTCTCCTACCAGGAGGCCACCGCCGCCGGATCCACCATCGAGACCGTGGGAGTGGTCCGTGCCGCCGACCCGATTGCAGCGTGAGGGTTCCTCCCTCGACGACCTCCGGGCGTCGATCCGGGAGGAGTTCGGACCGGCCGCACGCATCGTCGCCGCGGAGAAGGTCACGACGGGCGGGCTCGGGGGCCTGTTCCGGAAGCACCACTTCGAGGCCATCGTCGAGGTCCCGTCCCCGGGCGAGTCGCCCGTGGCGCGGGTGGCGATCGCGTCGGACGGCCGGACCCGTGCCGGCATCCTGGCGCTCCTCGAGGACGCCGAGAGCGCTGAGACCTCGCTGACCGACGTGCCGATGACCCGGGCGGCGCGGCGGTCGCGTCGTGCGGCGGACCGGCCGGTCGATGCGCCCCCCGTGTCGGCTCGCGCATCGACGGCCGTGGTGCTGCCGACGCCCGTGTCGACATCGATGCCGGCGCCGATGTCCGGGCACGGTGCCGGGCACGGTGTCGGGCACCGTGCCGCGGACGGTGCGGCTCCGGACCTCGTCCCGAACGCCGACCCCGTCCTCGCCACGAGGTCGGACGCGTTCGCGTCGATCATGGACGACTTCACGTTCAACGGGCTCGCCCCGGACGTCTCGCTCGGTGAGGCTCTCGCGTCGTCGTCCGGCGACGTGGTGGACCGACCGCGGGAGGGCGCGCGTGACGGTTCCGTGACGACGGTGGGCCGATCCGGCGGACCGGCACCGGCCCTCCAGTCCGGCACTGCCGTCATCGCTCCGGACGCGACGCACACGGACGGCGGGCCGGTCGATGCGCGCTCGGCGCTCGAGGCGGTCGCGCTCAGCCGGACTGGAGGGACGGCGCAGGTCGCGCGGACCAGCGCACCGATCGACGCGGCCGGGTTGCCGATGGCCCCCGCGGTGATGCGGGCGGACGGCGACCTCGTCGTCGTCGTGGGGCGGGCCCGGGATGCGGAGATCGTGACCGGGGCGCTCGCCCGCACGCACGGTGTGCAGGTCGTCGAGGCGGGTGACCGTCGCGGGGCGATCCTCGCGCGGGCCGCCGGTGTGCAGGGCGGCCACGGGGTGGCGAGTGCGTTCGCGTGGTCGACGGATTCCGCGGACCGGCTCCGGGGGATCGGTGCCGACCAGGTGTGGGTGGTCGTCGATGCCGAGCGGAAGCACGAGGACACCGCCCGGGTGCTCCGGGCCGTGTCGGGGACGGTGCCGCTCGCGGGGATCGTCGCCGTGGGGATGGGGGAGACGTCGTCGCCGGAGACGGTGCACATGTTCGGGCTGCCGGTGGTGGACGCGCGGGACTGGTCGTAGGGCTCGGGCCCCCGCGCCGATAGGCTGACGGGATGCTGGTGCTCACTCGGAAGGTCGGCGAGCGGATCCTCGTCGGTGACGACATCGTCATCACCGTGCTCGACTCGCGCGGCGAGGGTGTCCGCATCGGGATCGACGCGCCCCGCGGGGTGAAGATCCAGCGCGAGGAAGTGGTCCGCGCCGTGGCCGAGGAGAACGCCGAGGCGGCGAAGACCTCCGAGGACGCGGAGTCGAGGCTGCGCGCAGCGCTGGGGCTCGGCGAGGGTCCGGGTTCGGGATCGGGTTCTGGGTCTGGGTCTGGGTCGGGTTCTGGGTCTGGGTCGGGTTCTGGGTCGGGGTCGGGTTCCTCGCAGGCCTGAGCGCGGGGTGGGTCTCAGGGGTCTCCCCGAGTGGTTCTCCTCGCGCAGGTCCCCGTCGCACCACCCGTGACGCATCGCACCACTCCTGACGCATCGCACCACCTGTGACCTGTGGTGCCATGCGCCGATCGTGGTGTCGTGCGCGGTCCGTGGTGTCGTGCGCCGATCGTGGTGCCACTCCGCGCGGATCGACATTGCACCACTCCTGATGCATGGCACCACCTGTGACCTGTGGTGCCATGCGCCGATCGTGGTGTCGTGCGCGATCCGTGGTGTCGTGCGCCGATCGTGGTGCCACTCCGCGTGGATCGACATGGCACCACTCCTGACGCATCGCACCACCTGTGACCTGTGGTGCCATGCGCCGATCGTGGTGTCGTGCGCAGGGACTGATGTGACGTCGGGACTCAGCGGGTCAGGACGATCAGCGCACCGCAGGCGCCGGCCCAGAGCAGGCTCGCGAGCGTACCGATGATGAACCGCTCCCGTGCCTCGGCGTTGTCGAGCTCCGAGAACCGCCCGAGGCCCTTGATCGCGATCACCGCCGCGACGATCGACAGGTGTCCGAGCACGATCGCGCCCATCACCGCCACACGTTCGAGGTACCCGATCGCCGCCCCACCACGCAGGACCTCGTGTCGCTCGAGCGCGCCCGACGGGGTGGGCGCCGACAGGATGACGATCCCGCCGTGGTCGCCGGTGTGCATGTCGTGCTGCGTCGACAGGTCGAGGATGACCGACGTGGCCGGACCGCCTCCGACGACGCCGAGCAGTGCCACGGCGATGGCCATGCCCGTCGCCCAGGCCGGCTGCGGGGCGGGGACGACGACGTCGAACGCGATCGCGAGGCCACCGAGGACGATCGGCAGCAGTCCGAGCAGTCCGCCGACGCGGGTCGGCCGTCGGGCGGTGACGACCGCGAGCACCGCACACGCCACGACGACCACGAGGCCGACGGGCCACACCACGACCTGCGCTGCAGTCATCCGTTCGCCCCTCCGGTCTCGACGCCACCGACGCTTCCGACGGACCCGATGCCATCGACGGACTCGACGCCACCGATGGACTCGACGCCACCGATGCCATCGACGCTACCGACAGCGTCCGACGCTCGGGTGTCGGCGTCCTCGAGGAGCCGTACGATCGCGCCACGCGCAGCCTCGTCGACCCGGAGCCCCGCCGCGCCCGCGCGCTTGCTGACCGCCTGCGGGGTGATGCCGAGCGCCGCCGCCGCCGCCCGCTGCGTCCCTCCGCCAGCGAGCAGGTCGGCGAGTTCCCACCCCTCGGCGCTCCGACGTGCCCGCTGGACGAGCATGAGGGCGACGAGCGGCTCGACGTCGGCGCTCCGTCGGTGTCGGCCGGGTTCGACGACGAGGGCGAAGTGGTCCTGGCGTGTCTTCGCGGTCTCGATGGCGTCCCGGGCGCTGAAGAACGCCCCGCCCGATGCTGCCCGGGTGTCCTCCGGGAGTGGTTCCTCGACCGATCCGATGCCGACGCCGATGCTCCACGCACCACTCCGCGCGAGCAGGAGGACGACGTCGAGTGCGGCCGCCGCATCGGCGGTGAGGACCTGGAGCTCGTCCCCGGCGGTGCGGTCCGGCGGCAGCGCGAGCCGATCGCCGAACTCGTCGTCGAGCACCCGGATGGTCGACGCCACGAGGTCGCGGCTGTGGCGGCTGTCGATCTGGTCTGCGGTGATCACGTACACAGGGTTGCCTCCTCGGTGATCAACCCTATGCGGTTGATGACCACGAGATCAACCTCCGAACGTTGTCAGCGCCTCGGCTTCTTCTCCTGCTCGGGCAGTCGACCCGCAGCACGTTCCGCCGCGAACCACGCGCGAGCCTCGTCCTGCCGCGCACCCTCCGCGCCCGACGCGATCGCCGCGCGGACGTGACCCGGTTCGTACCCGAACGTCGCCACCAGGTCGGGGACGATCGGACGGAGCCGGCGGACCAGTCGGTCGATGTACGCCGAGACGGCCTGTCCGCGCTGCATCGACAGACGGCCGTGCAGCAGGTACCACGCCAGGTGCTCCTCGACCAGCCCGAGGCCGAAGAGGTCCCGGAGCCAGGTGAGCACGCCACGGGTGTCGTCGTCGGGCGCGTCCTCGAGCGCCGCCGTGAACGCCTCCCACTGCAGGAGCTCGGCGTGGGCGCGAGCGGCCTCGATGAGCTCGTGCTGGTGGTCGTTCGCGATGCGCGCCGCCGCGGCCCGGTCCCGACCCGCCGTCCGGAGCTGCATCGCGATGCCGGACACCATCGTCGCGACGCGCTCGGTGAGGAGTGCGCGCTGCGTGTCGGTGTCCTGCAGGTCCTTGACGGCGTGTGCCACCGAGCCGCGGTCGAGCACCGTCTGCCCGATCATCCTGAGCCCGGACACGTCCGCGATCCTGTTCCCCACCTGCGCGGCCACGAACTTCGCGGTCGATGCCGGGTCCCGTGGTGCGGCCGCGGCGAAGTCGGTGAGCAGCCGCTTGCCCACGAGCAGCAACAGGACCGTGTTGTCGCCCTCGAACGTCACGTAGACGTCGAGGTCGGCCCGGAGCGAGGTGAGCCGGTTCTCGGCGAGGAACCCGGCCCCGCCGCAGGCCTCGCGCGCCTCCTGCAGCGTGTCGAGTGCCGACCAGGTCGACAGCGCCTTGAACCCGGCGGCGAGCGTCTCGAGCTCCTGTCGGCGGTCCGGGGTGTCCTGGCGTCCGCTGAACACGTCGTCGAACGTCCGGAGGAGCTGTTCGTGCGCGAAGGACTGCGCGAAGACGGTGGCCAGCCGTGGGATGAGTCGGCGCTGGTGCCGGCCGTAGTCGAGCAGCACGCCCTCGTCACCGCCGCCCGTGGGGAACTGCCGCCGCTCGCCGGCGTACGTCAGCGCGATCTGCAGTGCCAGCTTCTGCGCGACGATCGCGGCGCCGTCGAGCGACACGCGGCCCTGGACGAGCGTGCCGAGCATGGTGAAGAACCGGCGCCCGGGGGAGTCGATCGCCGACGAGTAGGTACCGTCCGGGGCGACGTCTCCGTAGCGGTTCAACAGGTTGGTCCGGGGAACACGCACGTGGTCGAAGTGCAGCCGCCCGTTGTCCACGCCGCCGAGTCCGCCCTTGACGCCGTCGTCCTCACCGCCGACGCCCGGGAGGAACGCGCCGGTGTCGTCGCGGAGCGGCACGTAGAACGCGTGCACGCCGTGGTCGACGCCCCGAGTCACGAGGTGGGCGAAGACGACCGCCGCCGTGCCGTGCACCGCAGCGTTGCCGATGTAGTCCTTCCACGCCCCGCGGAACGGCGTGTGCACCACGAACTCCTCGGTGTCCTCGACGTAGACCGCGGTCGTGGCGATGCTCTGGACGTCGGACCCGTGGCCGGTCTCCGTCATCGCGAAGCATCCGGGGACCCGGAAGTCGATGATCGCTGGCAGGAACTCCGCGTGGTTCGGCGCGGTGCCCAGGTGGAGCACGGCGGACCCGAACAACCCCCACTGCACACCCGCCTTGATCTGCAGCGACGGGTCGGCCGTCGTCAGCTCCTCGAACGCGGCGAGGTTGCCACCGTGGTTCTCGGTCCCGCCGAAGGCCGTGGGGAACGGCCGCTGGATGGCGTCCTGTTCGACGAGGATCCGGCACTGTGCCAGCACCCGTTCGCGCTGCTCGGCCATGGTCAGGCCGTCCACGCGGTGCAGTGCGGGGTCGAGGGCCAGCCGCCGCGAGGTGCGTCGGTCGTCGGCCCACCGCCCGAGGAGCATCGACGCGACCGCGTCCACGTCGAACCGGACCGCGTCGTCGCCCCCGCCTGCGGGGCGGACGTCAGCCGTGCCTCCCGTCCGGTGACCGGTGGTGGGGGCGGTTGCGGGGATGGTGTCGACCATGGGGCGTCTCCTGAACGACGGTGTCCGGACCGGGGCGGTACGCCCCGGCGCACACTCGGACTGGAGGCCCGGTGCGCGCTGTCGGGACCAGGCTAGGCAGGTGGGTGGTCCGGTGCACACCGGCGATGTGCGCTGCACAATCGGCGGTGTTCTGCTCACGGATGCGAGTGGAGGAAACCTCCAAGAAACTCAGGTGAGGATTCCTTGAGGATTCGACCGGGTCCGTACGGGCCGGGCATCATGGCGGGCATGCCCCGCACCGACATCACCCCAGCGGCACACGATCCGTCGACACCGGACCCCGCGACGGGTCGGGGCGGGGGCCGCACCTTCTTCGGGCAGCCGTTCGAACTGTCGACGCCGTTCGCGCTCGAGCTGTGGGAGCGGTTCTCGTTCTACGGCATGCAGGGCATCCTGCTCATCTACCTCTACTACTCGGTCACGCGGGGCGGGCTCGGCATCGACCAGGGCGTCGCGACCGGGATCGTCGGTGCCTACGGCGGCGCGGTCTACCTGTTCACGATCCTCGGGGCGTGGATCGCCGACCGGTTGATCGGCGCCGACCGGACGCTGCTCGGGAGCGCGATCGTCGTGATGTGCGGGCACATCGCGCTCGCCCTGATCCCCGGTGTCGCGGGCGTCGGTGTGGGTCTGGTGCTCATCGCGGTCGGCTCCGGCGGGCTGAAGGCGACGGCCACGACGGTCGTCGGCACGCTCTACTCCGCCGAGGACCCGCGCCGAGACGCCGGGTTCTCGCTGTACTACCTCGGGGTGAACCTCGGCGCGTTCGCCGGACCGATCCTCACCGGGCTGCTGCAGTCCTCGATCGGCTTCCACTTCGGGTTCGGGCTCGCCGCGCTCGGCATGGCGGCCGGTCTCGTGCAGTACACACTCCGCCGCGGCAAGCTGCCGGACAGCGCCAGGACCGTGCCGAACCCGCTCGAGCGCCGCCGCATGCCACTCGTGGTCGGCATCGCGGTCATCGGCCTCGTCGTGATCGGCGTCGCGGTGCTCACCGGGGTCATCACCCCGAGCACCCTGCCGAACATCGTGGTCATCGTGACGCTCGTCGCGACGGTGATCTACTTCGTGGTCATCCTGACGAGTCGGCTGGACCCGGTGGACCGCTCGCGCATCCTGGCGTTCATCCCGCTGTTCTTCGCGAGCGCCGTGTTCTGGTCGCTCTACCAGCAGCAGTTCACCGTGCTGACGGTGTACTCCGACGAGCGGCTGGACCGCAGCATCTTCGGGTTCGAGATGCCCGTGTCGTGGGTGCAGTCGATCAACCCGATCATGATCATCGTGCTCTCCGGGGTCTTCGCCGCGGTCTGGACGAAGCTCGGGGACCGCCAGCCGTCGACCCCGACCAAGTTCGCGCTCGGCACCGGGATCATGGGCGTCGCGTTCCTGCTCTTCCTGCCGTTCATCGGGACCGGGGAGAACGGCACCCCGCTGATCGCGCTGGTGGGCATCCTGCTGGTGTTCACGATCGCCGAGCTGCTGCTGTCCCCGGTCGGCCTGTCGGTCGCCACGAAGCTCGCGCCCGCGAAGTTCCAGACGCAGATGGTGGCGCTGTTCTTCCTGTCCGTGGCGCTCGGGACCGCCGGAACCGGTCTCCTCTCGAAGTACTACGACCCGACGAACGAGGGCCCGTACTTCGCGATCCTCGGCATCGCGGCGGTGGTGGTCGGCGTCGTGCTGCTCGCGTTCGCCCGGCCGGTGCTGGAGCTCATGCGCGGGGTGCGCTGACGCCGGGGCGCGGGACCTGGTTCGTCAGCTCCGGCCGGTAGACTCGGCGCTGTTCGTTCCGATCGGAGGGCCACCATGCTCACACTCATCGCAGTCGTCATCATCGGCATCGGCGTCCTCGGCGGCGTCGGGGTCTGCGCCGCCTTCGGAGCCATGCTCAAGGGCGGCTACGAGGGCAAGCAGTAAGACCCCCGCCGGCCCCCGGCCCCTGGCCCCTGGCCCTGGCCCACGGCGCCCGTGAGGATGCAAGAACCGGCAGTCCCGACGTGCTGGGACTGCCGGTTCCTGCATTCTCGCCGCTCAGTCGGCCCGGACGATCTCCGTCACGGACGAGTGCCCGGTCGTCGGGTGCTTGCGCATCGCCAGCAGCCGGTCCATGCTCGGCTCGAGCGCGGTCACCTTGTCGAGGGGCGCGCTGACGACCAGCTGGAACCCGAGCCGGAGCCACGCCGCGACGGCACGCCCGGCGAACTCGGAGTCCGCCTTGATGAACGCCTCGTCGAGGAACACCGGGGCGAACCGCGGGCGGGGCCTCGTCTCGTCGCCGAGCTGGTAGCGGAGTGCCGCCCCGACGATGAACGCGACGAGCTCCTGCGTCTCGCCACCGCTCTTGTCGCCGAGGGACGAGTAGACCCCGAGGTCGTTGCCGTCGGTGTCGTACCGGACGGCGGTGATCTCCATGTGCCGTCGGACGTCGAGCACCGCATCCCGGAGCAGCGACCCCGTGCCACGCCCGCCGGGACCGCCACCGGCGCCGGGCCGGCCGGGGGCACCGGCGTCCGGGCGGATCGTGTCCATGAACCGGCGGAGGCGTCGGAACCGCGTCTCGAGCGCGTCGTCCGGGAGCGCCTCGGCGACGTTCGCGGACAGGGCCTTGAGCTCGCGACGGAACGACGCCACGTCCTCGCGGGACACCCGTCGGAGGGCGATCCGCAGTCGGTCGCGGTTGGCCCCGAACGGCAGCTCCCGGAGGATCTCGTTGACCGGCTCGAGCCGCTCCTCGATCTCCACGACGGCCCGGTCGAAGGCACCGGCGAGCGGGACGAGGTCCTCGCCGCTCCACTGGCTGAGCCGGCGACGCCACTCGGCCCGGCGCGAGTGCAGCCCGGTCTCCAGGATCTGCTCCAGGATCCGCGCGTAGTCCGGGTACGACGCGGCCCCGGTGCCGAGGTTGGGGTCCGGCCAGGCGTCCTGGTAGCGCTGGAAGGTCGTGACCATGGCGATGGTCGCCGCGGAGGCGCCGTCGAGTGCCTGGGTCAGACGCTCCTCGAGTCGCCGGCGGAGTCGTCGCGCGGCGTCGTCGAAGCCGTCCAGGTCGGCCGGCGCCCCGATCTCCGCGAAGGCCTCCTCGAGGATGCCGGTCTGGGTGTCGTCGGGCAGCAGGTCCGCGCGGTCGTCGAACCGCTCCAGGACCTCGGCGGCGGCGTCCTGGCCGTCGACGAGCACCGCGTGACGCTCGTCGAGCCGTGCCACGCCGGTGCGGGCCTCGGACCGCCGATCTGCGGACGTGTCGAGCGCCCGACGGAACCCGGCGACGGAGTCGCGGAGCGTGCGGAGGCCGTCGTCGGCGGCGAGCAGTGCCGTCCGCTCCCGCTCGAGGCGGTCGAGCGCGGCGGCTCCGCCGGCCACGTCGATGCGGTCCCACGTCGTGTCGACGACGTGCTGGTGGGCGACGCGGAGTGCCTCCAGGTCGGACAGGTCGCGCGTGACGGACGCACGCCGTGCCTCCAGTCCGGCGATGTCGGCGGCGATCTCGGTGAGCTCACGGTCGACGACCAGGAGGCGCGCCTCGTTGGTGAAGCCGATGATGTTCGGCTGCCGACGGTCGCCGTGCTGTCCGCGCCGACCGTCGCGGAGCTGCCCGCTCGCGGTCACGCGTCGACCACCGCCGCCGAGGTCGGCGGCGTCCTCGACACACCGGGCGTCGGCACGGTCGGCGGTGATCCGGTCGTGCACCCAGGCCGCGAAGGGGGAGTCCTTGAGCGCGACCTTGCCGGACACCATCGACGGGTCACCGGCGGGGGCCGGGAGTGACCCGGGTGCGACGCCCTCGAACGCGATCCGCACGGGGATCCGCACGTCGTCGATCGCGGCGCTGAAGCGGTCGAGGTGCTCCTCGTCGACGAGCAGGGTCCGCGCGACCGGGGCGAGGACGGACTCGATCGCGGTCCGCCAGTGCTCCTCGCCCGGCAGGACGTCGAGGAGCTCGGCCACGAAGGGCACGTCGCTCGGGTCGAGCCCCGCCGCGGCAGCCATCGCGACCCGTGCCTCGTGCATCGGCAGCGGCATGGCGCCCTGGCGGTGCTCGAGGGAGTTCCGCTCGCGTCGGAGTTCCCGCTCGCGGTCGAGGAGCGGGTACTCCTCGCGGCTGAGCGCGTCGCGGCGGTCACCGAGGGCCGCGCGCTCGGCGTCGAACTCGGTCAGGAACGCGGAGCTCCTGGACTGCGTCTCCGCGAACGAGCGGGCGTCCGTGAGCGAGCGCGCGTCGGTCGACGAGCGCGCGTCGGTCGACGAGCGCGCGTCGGTCGACGAGCGCGCGTCAGTCGACGAGCGCGCGTCAGTCGACGAGCGCGCGTCGGTCGACGAGGACGCTCCCGGTTCGCGCGAGAGCACCGCGGTCCGCTCCTCGAACGTCGCCCGCGCGGCCCGGACCGCCGCAACGTCCGCCGTGACGCGGTCGATCCGGTCCTCGAGCTGCTGCAGCGCGTTGCCGCCGTTCTCGCGGAGTCGGGCCTCGGCGTCGCGGAGCTGGACCTCGTCCGCGGTGTGCCGGACGGTCGCCGCGGTGAGCTCCGCGGCCGCGGCCGTCCGCTCACGGGCGTTCCGTGCGACCTCGGCGTCGAGCAGCGCACGCTTCCTGGCGGCGGTCCAGTACGCCAGCGGCGCCTCGCCGGACGGATCGAGCGCCCCGATGCCGTCGAGCGCCGCAGCGGACGCCCGGCTCCGCTCGATCTCCTCGTGCAGTCCGGTGATCGGCTCGAGGATGCGGACCTTGCGCTCCTCGGTGTCCATCGCCTCGTAGGACTCGTCGAGCGCCGCGAAGTGCGCGAGGGCCCGGTCCGCGGCATCGTACGTCCCCGGGGTCTCGAGCACCATCGACTTGTACAGCGTGTCGACGGTCGGCATGTGCTGGCCGGCCTGGATCCGGGCGAGCAGTCGCATCGCCCGGCCACCGCCACCGCTGTCGCCGATGCCGAGACGGGTCTGCAACGTGTAGGCCAGCTCCGTGTAGGTGTCGCGGACGACGAGCCCCGGGACGTACCCGGCGAGCTCGGCGGCATTGAACCGCGTCGGGACGAACTGCTCGAGCCGCCGGAGGTCGAAGACGTCGTCGACCGTCGCCATCGTCATCTGGATGTCCGACACGCCGCGCGCCCGCTTCGGCACGACGTAGGCGCGGAACACGGTGAACCGTCGCTCGTCGTCGTTCCGGAACGTCACCGCGACGGCACCCCACGTTGCCTGGTCGTCGCCGCGGAGGTTCACGTCCCGGAGGCTCCCGGTCTCCGGGTCGCGCCGGGAGTCCACCTTGCCGCGCAGGTACGTCAGCAGGTTCCGCTGGTCGGCACTCCGTGCGCGGCCGGTCGTGGCGTCGTTCGACGCACCGTTGAACGGCACGTCGGACGGCATCATCACCGCGAGGTACGCGTCCATGAGCGTCGACTTGCCGGTCCCGGAGGCACCGGAGACGAGCGTCGACCCCTCGGACAGGTCGATCTGCCGGTGGCCCTGGAACCCGCCCCAGTTGACGACCTGGAGGCTCTCGGCGCGCCACTGCGCCACGACGTCGAAGAGTCCGACGTCCTCGGTCGTGCGTGCGTCGGTCATGCGCGGTCGTCCAGTCCCTCGAGCGGTGCGTCGGTCGGGTCGTCCGGAACGGCGTCCGGGTCACCCTGGTCATCGTGCTCCGCACCGGACGGGAGGAACGGTGCGGAGCCGCCCCGCGCCTCCAGTCCGGCGACGGTCACCGTGTCGGACGGGAGGGACGGTGCGGGGCCGCCCCGCGCCTCCAGTCCGGTCTCGGTCACCGCACCGGTCTCGGTCACCGCACCGGTCTGGGCCGCTGTGTCGGTCTGGGTCACTGCACCGGTCTGGGCCGCTGTGTCGGTCTGGGTCTGCAGCCAGCGGTCCAGCTCCTGCAGGCGCTCGAGGGGGAGCAGGACCTCGACGACGCTCGCGATCCGGAAGCGGTCCGGGTCCGTCGTGCGGAGCAGGATCCTGGCGGTGACGAGGCGGTCGATGGCCTTCGCGACCCGACCCTCGTCGCGGGTCCGGTCGGTCGCGGTCGCCGGACGGAACCCCGCAACGTGGCCGAGGACCTCGCTCCGGTCGACGACGACCTGGTCGGGGCCCGGCCGGGTGTCGGCGCGGAGCCGCATCCGGAGGTACACGAGGACGAGCGTCTCCTCGCGTGTGTAGGCGGTGTCGTGGAGGAGCGTCGGGAACGGCCGCCTGGTGCTCTCCGAGCGGGCCTGGCGCTTGAACGCGACCTCGCGCTCGTGGTCGATGTGCAGCTCGAGGAACAGGTCGTTGAGCCGGGAGCGGAGGTGGTGCTCGGCGGTCAGCAGGGCGCGCCACTCCACGGGGTGCGAGCGGGCGCTGACGTAGCGGTGTCGGAGGAGTGCGACGAGTGCTCGGCGTTCGGGGTCTGCGAGGTGGCCCTCGTCGCCCTCGAAGAGCGCGAAGGTGCTGTCGTGGTCGTCGCTGGTGTCGAGGTCGCTGGTGTCGACGTCTGCGCTGTCGAGGCCTGCGGACGCGGGTGCCGGGTCAGTCATCGGTGCTCCTGTCGTGCTCCGGTCCTCGCCGGACGGGGTCGTTCGGGCCGGCCGACCGGTTCGGGACATCGGGCCGTGTTCGTTCGCCGCTCGGATGTCCCGAACCGGTCGGGCCGGCCGCGTCCAGATCGCGTTCGACCCGCACGGCCGGCATGTCGAAGGTCACCGTGGTGCCGTCCGGGCGGATCGCCCGGTGTGTCGTCGCGGTGGCGCCGTCGAGCCCGTCGACCGCGGCCAGGACGTGCGCGAGCCCGAACAGCTCGACAGGACGCCGGTGCGCAGCCGGGAGCGCGTTGAACACCGCGTCGGTGGTACTCCCGACAGCTGCGGCGAGGGCGGCGCGGAGCTCGTCGAGGAGCGGACCGCCGTGGCGGCGCAGGTCGTCGACCTCGACGGGCTCGAACGCGTCGAGGTCCTCGTCCTCGATCGCCGGCGGGACGGAGTCGGAGTCCGGGTCGTGGAACCGCTCGCGCAGGTGCTCGATCTCGGCGGTCGGCGGCAGCAGTTCGAGCGGCACCCTGGTCGGGCCGCCCGGAGCCTGCATCAGGGTCGCGAGTCGGCGGTTCACACTGCGGAGGGTGGCCTCGAGTTCACGGTCGCGGACGACGTCGTGGGCGACGATCTGGTCGCGGAGCGTGGCGGTGAGCTGGCGCCGCTGGGCGAGGACGTCCTCGATCCCCTGGCGGAGGATGGCGACGGTGTTCCGGAAGGCGCGGCGTTCCTGGCTCGTCAGCGACTGCGCGAACGGGTGGGTGAGGATCGTCGCGATGTCGTCCCGCAGGCGCACGAGCAGGTCGTCGTCCCGCAGGAGTTCGAACGCACCCTCGAACGCGCGACCCTCCGGCGTGGACTCCATCAGCGAGTCGGTCCGTGCGAGGTAGTCGTCGAGGACCTCGCCGATCGGGCGGAGCTCCTGCCGGAAGTCCTCGACGATCTCGCGGTGCATCGTCGCGACGGCCTCCTCGACCCGTTTGAAGTCGCTCGGGAGCTGCCGGATCAGGTCGATGAGGTTCGCGTACCCGTCCCGCATCCTCGGAGCGTCGACCGTGACGACGTCGCCACCGTCCCGGATCCGGCCCCGCTCGGCCTGCAGCTCGTCGATCTGGGCGTCGAGGCGTCGGAGGTGCGCGTCGCGGTCCGGGTCCGCGCGGTGGGCCCAGCGGTGGACGGCGTCGACGATCATCGTCAGCCGGGACTCGCTGATGAGTGCACGGTCGGTGGAGAGCGCGTCGACGAGGGAGAGCGACTCGAGCGCGTGGGACGTCAGGGAGTACTGCTCGTCGCCGTCGGGGGAGTTGGAGCGGACGAGCCACTGTGCGGACACCCACTCCCGGCAGAGGGTCCGGCCGTCAGGGCGGTCCTGGTCCGAGGTGCTCCCCGCCGCTCCCGCCGCTCCCGCCGCTCCCGCCGCTCCCGCCGCTCCCGCCGCTCCCGCCGGGACCCGTGCCCCGAGGGACCGCAGGCGCGCGACGTGCTCCTCGACCTGCAGGTGCATGCGGTCTGCCGGGACGTACTGCACGTCGCGGTCGAACACCGTGCGGAAGACGGCGATCACGGCGGCGGACGTCGGCCGCGACATGAGTCGGAGCGTCGGACGGTCGAGGACCTGCCGGACGCGGGAGAACTCGCGTTCCAGGTCGGTCACCGCGCCGAGCTCCTGGATCCGGGAGTTCGGCGCACGGCGGTGCCGTCTGACTGCTGGGAGAACATGAGGGTGGGCGATACCAGACTCGAACTGATGACCTCTTCGGTGTGAACGAAGCGCGCTACCAACTGCGCCAATCGCCCCTACGCAGCGAACTGCGCTCGTCGATAGTAGTGGAAACTCCCGCGGCGTCCTATTCGGGCGGCGACGGCGTGGCGCGGTGTGCGACCGGTGCCTGACGTGCGCTGCGTGGGGCGTGGGGCGTGGGCCGGGGGCCCGTGGCCCGGCGTTCGGTTCGGTTCGGTGCCCAGGCCGCCGAGCCCGTGAGACCTGTCCAACTGTTGGGTCGCGGTGCTGCACCCGACAGTCACCCGCTTCTCGCGGCGAGACACGCCCGGCCCGCGCGCCAGTTACCCGCCCCGGATGCCCGGAATTCCGGGGAACTGAGCCTCCGACGGTCGACCGCCGGCCGATCGTTTTGGCATTGCGCCGCGAGGTCGGATACAGTTACGGAGTCGCCGCAGCAGCGGGGACATGCGGATGTGGCGCAGTGGTAGCGCATCACCTTGCCAAGGTGAGGGTCGCGAGTTCGAATCTCGTCATCCGCTCGAGTACGGAGTTCCTCGGAACTCTGGATGCTCACCAGAGAGGTACCCCACCGATCGGGTGCACCTGATTGCGTGGACACGACGCCGTGCGAACGGCCGAGTGGTTCTCCACAGGGTGGGGTGGCCGAGAGGCGAGGCAGCGGCCTGCAAAGCCGTCCACGCGGGTTCGAATCCCGTCCCCACCTCCATCTGGCTCCGTCAGGACCGGATGATCCCCTCTGGGCGATTGGCGCAGCGGTAGCGCGCTTCCCTGACACGGAAGAGGTCACTGGTTCGATCCCAGTATCGCCCACCACACAAAACCCCCGGTCCGGTGCCCAGAGCACCGATCACCGGGGGTTTCTTCGTTGTCGGTGGTCCCGGAACGTAGCATCAGCCATCCGACGGATGTGCGCGCTCGGGGCGCCTCCTAGGCTGCCGACATGGGGGAACGACTCGATGCCTGGAACACCGACGACGACGTGGACCTGTACCCGGAGCGGCCGGGGACCGCGGACGGCGCAGCCCCTCCGGAGTCGAGACGCGCGCTCGTCACGGGGTGGGCGGTCAGCGCGGTCTCCTCGCTCGTGAACGTCGCGCTGCTCGGCGGCGCACTGCTGACCCCGGTTGGCGGTCAACTGATGGTCGCCGCGTTCCTGCTCGTCCCGATCGCCATCGTGACGATCACCCTGTGCGGCACGTTCACCCGCAGGGACCGCCGGTGGCTGGTGCTCGCCGGCGTCGTGCTGCTCGCGTCCCCGTTCGTCGGATCTGCGCTCGCGATGGTCCGGAACTCGATCGGATGACCCACCGGTGATCCCGGTGCCCGACCCGCCCGTCAGTCGACCAGCCCCGCCATGAGCGCTGCGCGCGCGACACCGTCCTCGGCGTCCCGCGGTTGCCCGCGACTGACGGACCAGAGCGCCGACTCGACGAGCCGCGCCACGCACCACGCCGCGATGCGCTCCCGGGGCTGCGCAGTCACGTCCGAGAGCAGGGCGATGCGTTCGCGGAGCCGACGGACCGGGTCTCGGCGGGCGAAGGGGTCGTCGACCTGCATGAGCAGCGGGCACAGGTCGTACGCGGGATCGCCGGTCATCGGCTTCGGATCGATGACCAGCCACGGCCGACGACTGGCCGTCAGCACGTTCCCCGGGTTGTAGTCGCCGTGCACCACCACCGTGGACCCGGCCGACCGCGGGAGCTCCCGCAGCAGGCCGACGCCCCTCCGTACGACGCCCGGGTCGAGGGGCGGCGCGAGCGTGGACATCCGCTCCTCGGCGAGGTCGGCCCACTCGTCGGCGACGTCGGTGAGCCGTTCGAACGGGGCATCGTCGGGATCGCCGGCCGACCAGAGCTCGACGAGGAGCGAGGCGGCGATCGTGAGCCCGTCGTCGGCGGCGAGTCCGGCACGGTCCGCGAGCCGGACACCCGGGGCACAGCGTTCGAGCAGCAGCACGAAGGGATCGTCGGGATCGCTCGCGAGCAGCCGCACGGCTCCGTTGCCGTCCCACCAGCGGAGGGCGGCACCCTCGTCCCGGGCCTCGCGGTGCGGCAGCGAGAGCTTCAGCACGGCGTCGAGACCGTCTGCCGTCCGGACCGCGACGACGTGCGAGGCGCTCCCGCCGGTGTAGGGGTCGAGGACCTCGAGGTCCCACCGCTCCACCGCGCGGTCGATGGTCGACGGGATGGTCGTCCGCCAGGCATCCTCCGTCGGCCACATCCCGGCAGCGTAGCGGCGCGGACCGCCGCAGCCCACCGCAGCCCACCGCAGCCCACCGCGTAGGGTCGTCGGATGCTGACCACCTCGACGATCGTCGCGACGCTCGTCGGCGTGCTCGCCCTCGTGGCCGTGGCGACCACGGTACTGCTCGTCTCGCGCGCGCCGAGCCCCTGGGCCCCCGCCCTCGCGGTGCTCCGGGGCACGGTCCAGCTCGCCGCCATCAGCCTCGTGCTCGCCGGCGTGATCCGCGACCCGCTGTGGATCACGGCGGCCCTGGTGGTGATGTTCTCGGTCGCGAGCTGGACGGCCGCGGGGCGACTGGGCACACGCCGCGAGATGCTCGGACCGGTCGCGCTGTCGATGGCGATCGGGGTGGTCGTCAGTCTCGGGGTGGTGTTCGCGACCGGGGCGATCGAGTTCTCCCCGCGGTACGTCCTGGCGGTCGGCGGCATCGTGATCGGCAACACCATGACCATCGCCACGCTGAGCGGCCGCCGGTTCGTCGAGCTGGTCGACGACCGGTGGGAGGAGGTCGAGGGCTGGCTGGCACTCGGCGGGACCCCGCGCCGCGCCACCGCCGACCTCGTGCGGCGCGCCGTGCATGCGGCCATGGTGCCGACCACCGACCAGACGCGCACGACCGGACTCGTGACCCTTCCCGGCGCCTTCGTCGGTGCGATCTTCGGCGGTGTCTCGCCGCTCGAGGCGGGCAGGTTCCAGATCGTCGTCCTCGCGTCGATCATGGCGGCCGGCGCCCTCGTCGCGGTCGCGGTCACCACGTGGCTCGCCCCGGTCCGGACGCGGCCGACACCGCGGTAGGCGGACGCCACCGGACGCGGCCGACACCGCGGGAGCCGGGCGCGACCGGACGCCGGACTGGAGGCGCGGCACCCGCCCGCACCGTCCCTCCAGTCCGGCTACGGTTGCGTGTGTGACCGCCGACAGTGACGCCCTCGACCGAGCCGCCCGCGACCAGTACGACGGCGGGCTGCACCTCGTGCACACGACGGTGTCCGACGAGGACGGCGACGGCTTCCCGGCAGCCGACGTCGACCGGTGGGAGATCGACGTCCGGGTCCCGGTGCGCCTCCGCGGTCGGAGCGAGCTCGTCGCGGTCGCGTCGGTGACGGCGTTCACCATCCTGTCGCCGGAGGACCTCGACGACGTCGGCCAGGCGCTGGGGGAGTCCGAGGTGGATCCCCGGATCGGAGTCGCCCTGGCCGCCCCGGACGCCGAGAACGGCGGGTTCCTCGAGCTCTTCGACTCCGCGGCGAGCCTCCTGAACCTGCCCGACCTGCTCGTGATCGGGCACGTGGCGGTCCGCGCTCCGTTCCACGGTGTCGACGACCTCGTCGCGGACATCGTGTCCGCCGTGCAGGACGGGCCCGCTGGTCGAGCGGCGGCCTTCGTCGTCGTCGCACCGTCCGGGTGGGACGTCGAGGCGCCCGGCCGGACGACCTCCGGACGCCTGGGAGTCCGGCAGCCGACCGACCGTCAGCGCTCCGGAGACCGATCGTCAGTCCGGGACCAGCTCGAGGAGGACGGCTTCACCGCGTGGGCGGGCACCGACGTGCTCGTCGCGATGAACGCCGATCCCGAGGCCGCGGCGGAACTGGTGGAGGAGCGTCTCGCGGACGGGGACGCCGTGATCCCGTTCCCGCAGGGTGCGCGCACCGACGAGCTGTGGCTCGCCGACCTCGTCGAGCAGGCGATGACCGGGCCGTCGGTGCCCGTCCCGATGGACCTCCCGCCGACGCTGCCGGACACCGTCGTCGCCGGCGTGCCCGACGACATCCACGGGCTCGACGCCGACGAGGACACCGGGGCGCTGAGCATCCACACGCACGACGCGGAACTCGAGGTCGTCGGCCGCCCGGGGAACGCGCCGCAGCTCGTGGGTGTGGCGACCGAGTCCTCTGCGGCGACCCAGGCGTGGCTCCGCGAGGTGCACACGCGCTACTGGCAGTACTGGCCGGAGCTGCACGACCAGATCCACGTCCGCGTCGAGCAGGCGATGGACGGCACGCTCGATCCCGCCGCCGACGAGGACACCCCGCACCTGCACATCCCGCGCCTCACACCGCCCGAGGCACCGTGGCCGGGCGACGGCGAGGTGGAGCTCGACCTCGTGGGTGACGACGACGGCGACCCGCGGACGTTCGAGGCGCTGCAGGTCACGTCGTTCGGGCACGAGCACATCGGTGCCGTGACGATCCACGACTCCGGGCACATCGTCGCGTTCCTGCACGACGAGTGGAACCCGGAGTTCGCGGAGCACGAGGCCGCGGTCACGCACCTGCTGGCGCTCGGCGCGGACCAGTTCATCGCCGACGTCCTGCACGTGGCACTCGAGGACGGGTGCAACGAGGCCATCCTGACGGGGCGCGCGCCCGGGCACTGACCGGCAGTGCGCTGCGGCACCGACCGGCAGCGGACTCCGGCACCGACCGGCCACGGGGTTCCGTTGCCGGCGGTGTTCCCATACGTTGGTCGGATGTCGCTCATCGTCGCCGACAGCCTCGTCAAGGAGTTCTCCCGCCCCGTGCGCGCCACGGGGGCGTTCTCGAGCATCCGGAGCGTGTTCAGCACGAGGCGGGTCACGAACCGGGCAGTGGACGGCGTCTCGTTGCGGATCGAGCCCGGCGAGATCGTCGGGTACCTCGGTCCGAACGGCGCGGGGAAGTCGACGACGATCAAGATGCTGACCGGTGTCCTCGTGCCGACGTCGGGCAGCGTGACGGTGAACGGGATCGTGCCGTGGCGTGACCGGTCCGCCAACGCCAAGACCATCGGCGCGGTCTTCGGGCAGCGCACGCAGCTCTGGCAGGACCTCCCGCTACGGGACTCGTTCGACATCCTCGCGAAGCTCTACGGTGTCAGCGCGGCGGACCACCGCCGGACGCTCGACGAGTTCGTCGACCTGCTCGACATGGGCTCGTTCCTCGACCGACCGGTCCGGAACCTCTCCCTCGGGCAGCGGATGCGGGGTGACCTCGTCGCAGCGATGCTGCACGAGCCGCCGGTGCTCTACCTCGACGAGCCGACGGTCGGCCTCGACGTCGTCGCCAAAGCGCGCATCCGGGAGTTCATCCGTGAACGTAACCGCACCACGGGGACGACCGTCATGCTCACCACGCACGACATCGGCGACGTCGAGCAACTGTGCGACCGCGTCGTGATCATCGACGAGGGCCGGATCCTCTTCGACGGCGACCTCGGCGCGCTCCGCCGCGCGTACCTCCCGCACCGCATGCTGCGCGTGCAGCTCTCGGCGGACGAGCCGACGGACTGGAGGATCGACGGGCTCCACCGTGCCGGCTCACGCCAGCAGATGGAGACCACCGTCCTCGACCTCCGCTTCGACCCGACGGAGGTCTCGACGTCGGAGGCGATCGCGCGGACGACGGCGGTGCTCCCGGTGGCGGACCTCACGGTCCGGGAGCCAGAACTCGAGGAGGTCATCACCGAGATCTACACCGCGCGCGCGGTACGGCCGATCGACACCGTCGCCGGGTCCGATCATGGCCGTTGACGGGCTCGCGGTCCGTGCCGCGCTCGTCCGACACGGTGTCCGCTCGGTGCTGGTGTTCCGCGCGGATCTGCTCGTCGGCACGGTCAGCACCCTGCTCCGTGTCATCCTCGTGATGCTCGTGTGGCGAGCGGTGTACGGCGACCGGGTGACGGTGAGCGGGATCGCCCGCGACGACGCGGTCGGGTACGCGGTCCTCGGCGCCCTGTTCGCCGTCGTGCTCCAGCCGTGGCAGTTCTCGTCGCTCCGTGACCGCGTGCGGACCGGCAACGTCGTGTTCGACATCATGCGACCGGTGAGCCTCATCACCCAGTCCACGGCCGACCAGCTCGGCACGACGCTCGCCGGTGTGCCGAAGGCCGTCGTGGGCCTGGCGCTCGCACTGGTGCTCGGAGCCGTCCCCGGGCCGGACACCTGGTGGCAGGCGGTCGCATTCGTCGTGAGTGCGCTCCTGGGGCTGGTCATCGCGATCCAGTGCAACCTCGTCGTCGGGCTGACGGCGTTCTGGACGACCGAGGTCGGTGGCGCGTACATGGTCTACAGCATGGCCGCCGCGTTCTGCTCCGGGTCACTCATCCCGCTGTGGTTCATGCCGGACGGTCTCGCGACGACGCTGCGGTTCCTGCCGTTCAGCGCGCAGATCTTCACGCCGCTGTCGATCTGGTTCGACCACGCTCCCGGGTGGCACGTCCTCGGCGAGCTCGGCCTGCAGGCCGGATGGATCCTGCTGCTCGCGGGTGTCTCCCACCTGGTCTGGCTGCGGGCACTCCGGAGGACGGTGATCAACGGTGGATGAGGCGGGCGCGACCGTGGTCCAACAGAGCCGAGCCGCGCCTCCCGGCCGACTGGGCCAATGGCGGATCCTGCTCGGTGCGGCGTTCCGGTCGAGCATCATCCACCGGGGGAACCTCGTGCTGATGGTGGCGGGCAGCGCCGCGCTGCAGGGGACCCAGCTGCTCTTCATCGGGGTGCTCCTCGACCGGTTCGGGGTCATCGCCGGCTGGTCGACGGCGCAGATCGCGTTCCTCTACGGGCTGCGACTCACCGCGCACGGTGTGGGGACGTCCCTGTTCGGGCAGCACCTCGCGACCGACTCGGTCATCCGGCTCGGGGAGTACGACCGGTTCCTCCTCCGGCCCGTGAGTCCGCTCGTGCAGCTGTTGACCCGGTACTTCAACCTCGGGACACTCGGCGACCTGGCGCTCGGGTTCGGCATCCTCGGGACGGCCATCGGTCTCGCACCCATCGACTGGACCCCGGGGCTCGTGGTCCTCACCGTCGCGGCGGTCGTCGGTGGCGGGCTCGTCGAGGCCGGGCTGCAGATCGGGCTCGCCGGCCTGTCGTTCCGGCTCGGGTCGACGCGGGACCTCAAGGTGACGGTCGACAACACGTTCACGGACTTCGGGGCGTACCCGCTGCCCGTGTTCGGTCCGGCCGGGGTCTTCGCGCTGACCTTCGCGCTGCCGCTCGCGTTCGTGGCCTACCTCCCCGCGACGATCGTGCTCGGCAAAACGGCAGAGCTGCTCGTACCGGTGTGGTTCGCGGCCGTCGCTCCGCTCGCCGGGCCGCTGCTGCTCGTCGTCGGCTGGTGGTTCTTCATGCGGCAGTCCCGGCACTACACGAGTCCCGGAGCATGACTGTCCGAGACCGGTCCGCACTCGTGACGTCGGTCCGGGGTGTCCTCGCCGGATGGCGCGGGTCCTCGTCACGGGGGCGCTCGACGACCGAGGTGCTCGGATCGATCGCGTCAGGCACCGCCGACGCGCACAGCGACATCGATCTCCGTTGGTCCGTCGGCGAGGAGGGCGACGCGGCGTTCCGAGCGCTCCCGGAGCTCCTGGCATCGGTGGACCCGGTCGAGTCCGTCCGCGTCGACCCCGACTCCGCCGGCCAGCGGAACCGCCGCCTGGTGTTCGTGCGGTTCGCCGGGTGGCCGCTCGCCTGGCGCCTGGACCTCGAGATCGTCGGCACGTTCGAGCGGTCGGTCGCGAGCGCGACATGGTCGCCGGCCGAGAGCGCGTTGATGAACGTCGTCGCCGCGGTGAAGGCCGTCGCGCGCGGCCGGGGCGACGTCGACGGACTGCTCGAGCGCGGGTTCGCGCGCGTCGGCGCGGTCGATCCTGCCGGGAGCGCCGTGTCACGGATGCGGGCGCTCAGCGAGGCGGCCGCCCGGTCCGACCCGGCGCAGCGCGATCTGGCGCGGCGAGTGAGCGAGGAGACCGACGCGCTGCGCTCGGAATGGAGGGACGGGTCAGGTCGGCCGTGACGGTTCCGGATCCGGATCGGTCACGTGGGGACCGGGCTCGGGTGCCAGGATCGGCGGTGGCGTGCGGGGCCCCGCGGCGAGCCGCCGGAGGAACCGGAGGGTCGGCACACCACGGACGCCGGCGAGCCGGATGGTGCGGTACGCCTTGCGGACCCGGAGCACCAACCCCGACGCATCCCGCACCGGGGACCCCGACACCGAGACCGCGAGCGAACGGTCGAGCACGGTCCGCCAAGCCGGATCCAGCTGGAAGGCGAGGTCGACGTCGTCGTGCACGAGCGGATCGGCACGGTGCACCCGGCCCCGGACGGCACGCCAGACCGCAGCGGTGAGGAGCATGTTCGAGCCGAAGAGCGGCGGACGGGCGAGTGCCGCCGTCATGAGCAGGAAGTAGGCGCGCATGTAGGCGGCCTGCCAGAACAGGCTCGCGAGTGGACCGAGCCCGCGGAAGTGCCCGGGTCCCGTCACCGCGGCGACCATCGGGTCGTCGAACCACGCGACGGCTCGTTCGATCCAGTCCGCGGGCACCACCGTGTCGGAGTCGATCCGCGCGATGAGCTCCCCGCGCGCGGCGTCGTACCCGCGGGCCGCGGCAGCGCCGATCGCGCGGACCGGTTCGTGGAGCACAGTCGCCCCGGCAGCCAGCGCCACGTCGGCACTGCCGTCGGAACTCCCGTTGTCGACGACGATCACCTCGTCAGCGGGACGGGTCTGAGCGGCGAGGGCGGCGAGGCATGTCCGGAGCTGGTCGGCGTCGTCGAGCACGGGGACGACCACGGTCACGTGCAGCGTGTGCGAGGCGCCCGCCGTGTCAGCGATACTGCTCGACCATCGGACAGGCGAAGGGGTCGCGTGCCGCGAGCCCGACACGGTTGAGGTACCGCACGACGATCACGTACGAGTGGACCAGGCTCGTCTCGGTGTACGGCACGTCCCGCTCGGCGCAGAACTCGCGGACGAGGATGCGGGCGGCGCGGAGGTTCGGCCGGGCCATGTTCGGGAACAGGTGGTGTTCGACCTGGTGGTCCAGGCCGCCCATGAAGTACTCGACCCACCGCCCGCCGTGGATGTTCCGGGACGTGAGGACCTGACGGCTGAAGAAGTCGACCTTCTGGTCGTGCTCGATGATCGGCATGCCCTTGTGGTTCGGCGCGAACGCGATCCCCATGTAGAAGCCGAACACCGCGAGCTGGACGCCGAGGAACGTCGCCGCGAGCCCCGGCGGGAGGAACCAGAACAGCACCCCGAGGTAGAGCACGAACCGCACGAGGAACACGCTGCCCTCCGACCATCGGCCTCGCACCCCCGTCCCGGTGAGGTACGTGCGGATCGACTGCCAGTGCAGGTTCGCGCCCTCGAGCAGCAGCATCGGGAAGAACGCGTACCCCTGCACACGGACGAGGACGCGGAGCAACCCGGTGCGGCTGCGGGCGTCCTCCTCGCGGAACGAGATCGCGTCGAAGGAGATGTCGGGGTCACGGCCCACGGTGTTCGGGTTGCCGTGGTGCCTGGTGTGCTTGTTCATCCACCACGCGTAGCTGATGCCCGCGAGGAACGTGCCGCCGTAGCGGGCGGCCCGGTCGTTCCAGGCGTTCGACGCGAAGACCTGTCGGTGCGCGGCCTCGTGCGAGAGGAACGCGAACTGGGTGAACAGCACGCCGAGTCCGCCGGCCACGAGCAGCTGCCACCAGCTGTCGCCGAGCATCGAGAAGGCCGTCCACGCGCTCGCGAGCCCGGCGACGAGGACCGCGAACACGGTCCAGTACCAGCCGGTGCGGCGGCCCATGAGCCCCTCGGCCTTGGCACGGCGGAGCAGCTCCGAGTAGGACGACGTGCCTCGCTGTGCTCCGACCCGGGGGCCGGTGCGGAGCCATCCGGCGTCCACCACGGGGTCAGAGCTCCAGCTCGTGGCTGACCACGGCGCGGGCGACGTCGCCGAGCGGGAGCCGGTTCGAGCGCGCGTGCCCGCGGAGGATGCGGAACGCCTCGTCCATGTCGACCTGTCGCGTGTGTGCGAGGAACCCCTTCGCCTGCTCGATGACGACGCGGCTGTCGAGCGCGCGCTGCAGCTGCTCCTGCGCGACGGTCGCGTGCTCGAGGACACGCTGCTGCAGGATGCTGATCGTCGCGACGTCGGTGAGCGCCTGCGCCGCACGGGCGTCCTCCTCGTTGAGGGCGCCCTCGGTCTCGCGGAACAGGTTCATCGATCCGAGCGTGGCGTCCCGCAGTCGGAGCGGGATGGAGTGGACCGACGCGTAGCCGGACTCCCGGGACGCCTCGGCGAAGACCGGCCAGCGGCGCTGCATCTCGGCGGTGTCGACGACCGACACCGCGCGGCCGGTCGTGAACGCCTCGACGCAGGGTCCCTCTCCAGACGTCAACTGGAGCAACCCGATGAAGTTGCTCCGCTCGCTCGTGGACGCGACGACCTCGAGGACGTGGTCGTCGTTGGCCAGCAGGATCCCGGCGGCCTGCGCATCGAACAGCTCCGTCGCCTCGTCCACGAGGCGCTGGAGCAGATCGACGACGTCGTAGTCGGCCACGAGCGTGTCGGTGAGACGCACGAACGTGTCGACGAGGCGGTGCTCACGTGTCTGGGTCATGATCGGTGCTCCCTGGTTGGCTCTCGGAGGCCGTGGGTGGTGCAGATGGTCCCTCGGATCCGGACCCGGATGCGGAACCGGATCCGGATGCGTTCCGCGAGGATACGTCGGGGGCTGTGAAGTCCAGTGTGCGGGACACGACGTCCGCGGCGATCTGGCTGACCGACCGGTCCGAGCTGAACGCGTGCCCCCGGAGGATCAGGAGGGCATCCTCGACGGTGACGGACAGCTGCGCCGCGATCATCCCGGATGCCTGGTGGATCTCACGTCGAGAGTACTCACCCGCCGGCAGGTCACCGGTGTCCGCGCGCTCCACGGCACGGAGCGCCCGGTGCAACACGTGTCGTGCGGCGATGCCGGCCAGTGCGGTCGCGTCGGAGACGAACGCCTCGGTCGGGTCGGCGGCGGCATCGGTGTACAGGTCGACGGCTCCGACGCGGATGGTGCCGATCCGCATGGGGAACGCGAACACCCCGCGGAAGTCCGCGTGCTGGAGCGCGAGCAGTGCCGTCGGCCAGCGGTCCGACACGGCCGATCTGACGTCCGGTGTCAGGACCGGACGATCGGTGCGCATCGCCTCCCAGCATGGACCCTCGCCGAGGTCGAGCTGGATCTCGTCGAGGAGCGCCGCGCGGGCGCTGCTCGCGGAGACGGTCTCCGTGTCGAACGGTTCCGCCAGCGTCGAGATGCTCACGCCGGAGACCCGCAGCGCCGCGATGAACGGCGGCGACAGATCGGCATCCGTGCCGGCGGCCTGCAACGCCGCGGCCGCGACGACGAAGTCACTCATGGCGGCGTCTGCACCGCTCGCACGTGTCCTGCATGGGTGCACTCCCTCGTCCCAGCTTCGATGTGCAGCGCGCTGGGTCCGGGTGCCTGCGGTGTACAACCTACCGCGCCGACGGACCCGCCGACACTTCCCCGCACGAGGAAGCCCCTTGCGGGATCGAGCGCGCCGGGCATACTCTCCATCACGGCCGCCCCGGACCTCGGTCGCCGGATCCCCGATCCGATGTCGACAGGAGGCTCCCCATGGGTGACCAGCTGTCACCATCCGCCACGACGGGGGCCTTCTCCGCGAGGTTCGACACGGACGACCCCGATCGCGCGAAGGTCCTCCTCCGCCGGTACGCCGGGGCCGAGGTGGAGCTGATCCCGACACGCTCGGCCTTCCGGTTCCGCTCCGGCACGACGGGCGACGCGGACGTGTCGCTCCAGTCGTCGGCGATCAGTGCCCTCGTCTCGGGGCCGTTCGACTTCGGCGACCAGTACGTCGTCCTCTGGCTCACGGCGGGTGCGGGGTCGGTCGGCATCGGCGGGTTCGAGACGCCGCTCACGACGGGCCGCCCGGTGATGCTCCCTCCGGGTCGGGTCGTCCTGCATCTCGACGATGCGCGACAGAACCACGTGCACTTCCGCGCGGACTTCCTGGACCGGGTCGCTGCCGACGCAGGCATGCCGGGGAGCGCGCCGAGCGGCTCGATCGCGGGCGCGGTGCCCGCCGACGAACAGCTCGCCGGCTGGACGGCATCCGTGCGGACCGCCGCGGTCGCACTGCTCGAGCCCGTCGCTTCGATGACCGGACGGGCCCGCCGGGCGTGCAACCGGGAACTGGCCGAGGCGACCGTCCGGACCTTCCCCCGGTGGGCACCGGTGCCGGCGTTCGACCGACCCGTCCGGGCCCCGCGTGTGCAGCGCGCGATGGACTACATCGAGGCGTCCGCCGGTCTCCCGATCAGCACCGAGGACATCGCGGCCGCGGTCGGGCTCTCGGCGAGGGGGTTGCAGCAGGCGTTCCAGCGCGACCTCAGCACCACGCCGCACGACTACCTGCGGAACGTCCGACTCGGCAACGTCCGGCGGGACCTGCTCCGCTCGAGCATCGGCAGAGCGTCGTCACCGGCACGACCGTACGACTCGGTGAGCACGACCGCGGCGCGGTGGGGGTTCGTGCACCTCGGACGGTTCTCGGCGGCGTACCGGGCTCGGTTCGACGAGCTGCCGAGCGCCACGCTCCGAGGCTGACCGGAGTCATCCGGCGGCCCCCCGCTCGACGATGCTCCGCGTGGTCGCCGCGATCGCCGCCCGGTCCGCGTCGGACAGTCCCGCCCGCTCGAGGATCCGCTCGAGGACGTCGCTCTTGCGCCGCAGGTAGTCGTCGATGTCCACCGCCGATCCCGCCGCCCGGCGCTTCACGGTCGCGTACTCGTCGCGGAGCTCTGGGTCTGCGCGCAGGACGCTCCGGACTGCGAGGTGGTTCCGCAACGGGAGCGAGCCGTCGACCATCACCGACGTGTTGCTCGGCGCGAACCGTTCCGGGGTCACGAGGGCCGCCCGGCCCGGTATGCCGAGGTCCCCGAGCGGGGTGAAACCGATCCGTGCCAGAGCCTCCGTGGCTCCTTCGACGTGCTCGACAGCGACCACGACGTCGATGTCGATCACGGGCTTCGCGGCCAGCCCGGGAACCGAGGTGCTGCCCACGTGCTCGATGCTCAGGCACGGAACGTCGGCGGCGAAGAGTGCTTCGGCGTAGGCCTCCCGGAGCTGCATGTACCGCGCCGGCCACGACGATCGGTACTCGACGACCTCGACCACGCCGCAACGCTACCCTGACCCCGTCTCCCGTCCCCGTCCCCGTCCCCACCGCCCGGGTAGGATGGCGTCGCAGTTCGAACACCCAGCGTGTATCTACCGGCCGTCGAGCACAGTTCGTCGGACCACGGCGGCACCCCGACACGAGGCCCGCCACGACTGCCGGGCCCTGAGGCACCGACCCATGCTCCACACCCGTCCCGCCGGCGGCTCCCTCATCGCGCACGCCGGCCGCACCTACTTCCCCGTGGCGTTCATCGCCAGGCTCCCGTTCGCGATGATGGTCGTCGGTGTCCTGACGCTCGTCGTCGCGGAACGCGGATCGCTCTCACTCGGCGGTGTGAACTCCGCGTTCGTCGGCATCGGGTCGGCGCTCTTCGGCCCGATGCTCGGTGCCGCGGCCGACCGACTCGGGCAGCGCCGTGTCCTCGTGCCGATCGGCATCGTCAACGGGGTCCTCCTCGCTCTCCTGCCACTCGTGGTCCAGAGCGGGTCGCCCGACGTCGCGGTGCTGGCGATGTCGTTCCTCATCGGGGCGTCCGCGCCCCAGGTCGCCCCGATGTCGCGCACGCGGCTCGTCGCGATCATCCGGACCCGGCTCGCCCCGGAGCGTCGTGAACGGACCCTGAGCGGCACCATGGCGTACGAGTCCGCCGCCGACGAGACGGTGTTCATCATCGGTCCGTTCCTCGTCGGGCTGCTCGCGAGCGCGATCGCGCCGTGGGTCGCCCTCGCGGGTGCCGCCGCGCTGACGTTCGTGTTCGTCACGGCGTTCGCGCTCCACCCCACCGGCCGGCTCGCGGTCGGCCACAGCGCCGAGTCGGTGCAGGCGCCTGCCCGGGAGCTCCTCCGACCGGCGCTCGTGGCCGTCGTCGTCGGGATCCTCGGAGTCGGACTCTTCTTCGGAGCGACCCTGACGTCGCTCACCGCGTTCATGGGGGACCAGGGCGAACCAGCGCGGGCGGGACTGCTCTACGGGCTCATGGGCATCGGGTCTGCGGGACTCGCACTCGGCTCGGCGGCGTTCCCGGAGCGGTTCGCGCTCGGCTGGCGGTGGTTCGTGTTCGGGGCGGTGCTGCTCGGCGGTGCGATCGCCTTCGCCACGGCGGGGTCCGTCCTCGCCGTCGCGATCGTGCTCGCGGTGATGGGCGTGGGCATCGGTCCGACGCTGGTGTCGCAGTACAGCCTCGGCTCGGACCGTTCACCGGTGGGGCGCTCGGCGACGACCATGACGATCCTCGGCTCGGCGGTCATCGTCGGCCAGTCGATCGCGTCGGCGGTCACCGGCGAGGTCGCCGAGCGTCTCGGGACGCCAGCCGCGATGACGCTCCCCGCGGTCGCGGCGGCGATCGTGGTGCTCGCGGCTGTCGCGAACCTGCTCCTGACCCGCAGAGCGGCGACGGCAGCGCTCGGCGCACGCGCCTGACGGACGGGAGGCACGGCACCAGCTGGCACCGTCCCTCCAGTCCGGAACGCGGTCCGGTCCGGTCCGGTCCGGTCCTGTCCGGTCCTTCGATGAGGATGCACGAACGCGGGGTCCGACCTCGGTCAGACCCCGCGTTCGTGCATGCTCGACCGTCCGGAGGGCGACCGTGATGCTTGCTAGTGGCGCGGCTTCCGCTCCGGACGGTCGTCGCGGTCGTCGGCACGGCGGGGTGCGCCCCGGCGGTCCGGCCGGATGGCGATGAGCACACCGCTGATCCGGGTGTCGCGGAGGCGGTCGAGCACACCGGGGTCCATCGACGCCGGGAGCTCCACGATCGAGAAGTCCGGGCGGATCTGGATCTGCCCGAAGTCGTCGCGGCCGAGTCCGCCCTCGTTCGCGAGCGCGCCGACGATCTGCCGCGGCTCGACGCGGTGACGTCGACCGACCTCGATCCGGTACGGCGCCATCGGCTGGCTCGAACGACGGCGCTCCGGACGGTCACCGCGGTCGCTGCGGTCGCCTCGGCCACCGGACTGGTCATCGCGGTCGAACACGCGCGGGCCGCGGTCCTCGGCGGCGCGACGCTGGCGCTCGGTGGCGGGGTCGAGGAGCAGCGGCTCGTCGCCCTGCGCCACGACCGCGAGGGCCGCCGCGACGTCGTTCTCCGGCACGTCGTGGTGCTCGACGTAGTGCGCGATGATGTCGCGGAACGCCGAGATGCGGTCCTGCTGCTCGAGCGCGGCCGTGATCGCGTCGTCGAAGCGGGTCAGGCGGGTGACGTTGACGTCCTCGACCGTCGGCAGCTGCATCTGGGTGAGCGGCTGGCGGGTGGCCTTCTCGATGGCGCCGAGCAGACGGCGCTCGCGGGGCGTGACGAAGCTGATCGCCGCACCGCTCCGGCCGGCGCGCCCGGTGCGGCCGATGCGGTGCACGTAGGACTCGGTGTCGATCGGGATGTCGTAGTTCACGACGTGGCTGATGCGGTCGACGTCGAGACCGCGGGCGGCGACGTCGGTCGCGACGAGGATGTCGAGCTTGCCGGACTTCAGCTGGTTGACAGTGCGCTCGCGCTGCGCCTGGGCGACGTCACCGCTGATCGCCGCTGCGGAGTACCCGCGGGCCCGGAGCTTCTCGGCGAGCGTCTCGGTCTCGCTCTTGGTGCGGACGAAGACGATCATGCCCTCGAAGTTCTCCACCTCGAGGATCCGGGTCAGGGCGTCGACCTTCTGCGGGTACGACACCATGAGGTAGCGCTGCGTGGTGTTCGCCGACGTCGTGGTCTTCTGCTTGACGGTGATCTCGGCCGGGTCGTCGAGGTACTGCTTCGAGATGCGGCGGATCTGCGCGGGCATCGTCGCCGAGAACAGCGCGACCTGCTTGTCGTCCGGGGTCTCGGCGAGGATCGTCTCGACGTCCTCGGCGAAGCCCATCTTGAGCATCTCGTCGGCCTCGTCGAGCACGAGGTACTTGAGCTCGGACAGGTCGAGCGTGCCCTTGGCGATGTGGTCCATGATCCGGCCGGGGGTGCCGACGACGACGTGGACGCCGCGGCGGAGGGCGGACAGCTGGACGCCGTAGGCCTGGCCGCCGTAGACGGGGAGCACGTGCACGCCGCGCATGTGCGCCGCGTACTGCTCGAACGCCTCGCACACCTGGAGCGCGAGCTCACGGGTGGGGGAGAGGACGAGTGCCTGCGGGGCCTTCTGGCTGACGTCGAGGCGGGAGAGGATCGGCAGCGCGAACGCCGCCGTCTTGCCGGTGCCGGTCTGGGCGAGGCCGACGACGTCGCGGCCGTCGAGCAGGGTCGGGATGGTGGCGGCCTGGATGGCCGAGGGGGTCTCGTAGCCGATGTCCTTGACGGCCTTGAGGACGGCGTCACTCAGCCCGAGGTCGGTGAAGGTGGTCACGGGGGCGCTGTCGGCCTCGTCCGTGGTCGCCTCGGTTCGGGCGTTCGTGTCGTTGCTCATGGGAGAACGGTACTGGGTGTGGGCCGTTCGCGCGTACTCGGGGTGCCTCGCGGGACCCGCGGGACTCGCGGGCGCGGGGAGTGCGCGGCCGCCGGCCACGGAGACGGCGCGAGCACTCCGGCGGGGTAGCGTGCTCGCATGCGGGTCGACGACGAGCGTGGGGACGGGTTCCGTCTGCGGCGGGTCCTGACCGGAGCCGTCGGGATCGTGCTCGGTGTCGTCGTGGTGCTCGGGGCGACGCTCGGCAGACCGCTGGTGTTCTCCGGTCCGCGGTGGTCCCCGGACCTGCCGCAGCAGACCGTCCGTCCGGAACCGCTGCCGTCGGACACCCCGTCCGCGACCGTCGCGCCGCAGCGGCTGGGCGCCGGCACCGGCGGGACCCTCGACCTGAGGTGGCTCCTCGTCGTCGCCGGGGTCCTCGTGCTCGGGGTGATCGCGATCCTCGTCGTGTGGCTCCTGCGTCGTCGTGCGCGACGCCGCGGTCCCGCTCCTGCGCTCCTCGTCGACGGGCTGTCCGTGGGCGTCGGTGCCGACCCCGCCGAGCCCTCGCTCACCGAGGGCACCGCCGCCATGCGACGCGGTCTCCGGCGAGCGCTCGGCGTGCTCGACGATGCTCGGACACCGTCGGACGCCATCACCGAGGCGTGGCTCGGCCTGCAGGAGTCCGCGGAGGACGCCGGTTTCCGTCGGGGCGCGGCCGAGACCCCGACCGAGTTCACCGCGCGGATACTCCGACGGCTCGACGTCGACCCGGGCGCCCTCGAGACGCTCCGGCGCCTCTACGCATCGGTGCGTTTCGGCGGCGTGGTCGCGTCCCCGGCGGACGTGGAGCGCGCGCGGGAGGCGCTCCGGACGCTCGACCTGCAGTGGAGCGCGACCGGGGGAGCCCGCCCGTGAACCGGGTGCGGAACGGGATCGACGGACGCCGGGTCGTCGGCGTCGTCGTCACCGGCGTCGTCGTCGGCGGCCTGCTCTGGTTCTTCGGGCTGTCGGTGCCGCAGGCGCTGATGGTCGTCGCCGCGGTCATCGCGGTCGGCGTGACGTTCGTCGCGCTCCGCGAGGACGGTCCGCTCGGGTGGCCGGTCGAGCCGGTCCGGTCCACGCCCGGCGCGCGCAAGGACGTGCAGTCGCTCGGGTGGGCGCTCCGATCGCGGGGCGGGGTGCCGGAGCGGGTGATCCTCCGGCTCCGGGCTGTGGCGCGTCGGCGGCTCGCGGCGATCGGGTTGGACCTCGACGACCCGCTCGACCGCGATCGGATCGTCATGATCGTCGGAGCCGGCCCGTACGACGTGCTGACCCGCACCACGCGGCCGGAGCTCGACCTCGGCTCGTTCACCGCAGTGCTCACCGCCGTCGAGGTGATCGGGAGCACGAGCGCCGGGACCGCCGACCGCACCTCTACCGGCACGACTGACCGCACCACCGCCCAGATCGCCGACCGCACCGCCGCCAGGACCGTCGAGAGGAAACCGTGACCGACACCAGCACACCGCAGGACCCACCCGCCGAGCCCCCGATGAGCGTCGCCGAGGTCGCCGACCTCGGCCGTGCCGTGCTCGACGCCGTCGGGACCGCGGTGGTCGGCATGCGCGACTCGCTCGAGCTGGCCCTCGCCACGCTGCTCGCCGGCGGTCACGTGCTCTTCGAGGACGTCCCGGGGCTCGGCAAGACGCTCGCCGCCAGGAGCCTCGCCGCCGCGTCCGGCCTCGACTTCCGACGACTCCAGTGCACGCCGGACCTCCTGCCGGCGGACATCACGGGCTCGTTCCTCTTCGCCCCGGCGACGAGCGAGTTCGTGTTCCGGCCGGGTCCGGTCTTCACCGGGCTGTTCCTCGCCGACGAGATCAACCGCACGCCGCCGAAGACCCAGTCCGCGCTCCTCGAGGCGATGGCCGAGGGCCAGGTGACCGTCGAGGGCGAGGCGTTCCCGCTCCCCAGGCCCTTCCACGTCATCGCCACCGCCAACCCGATCGAGTACGAGGGCACCTACGCCCTGCCCGAGGCGCAGCTCGACCGGTTCATGGTCCGGCTCGCCGTCGGCTACCCGTCCCCAGAGGACGAGCAGCGGGTGCTGATGAACCGGGTCGACCGCGCCGCGGAGGTGGCGACCGTGGCGGGCGTCGTCACCGCCGGCCAGCTCCTCCGCATGCAGGCCGCGGTCGAGCGCGTGCACGTCGACGCCGACATCGCCCGGTACTGCGTGGACCTCGCCGGAGCGACGCGCGCACACCGGGACGTGCAGGTCGGCGCCTCCCCGCGGGGAGCGCAGGCGCTGATGCTCGTGGCGCGTGCCCGCGCGGTCCTCGATGCCCGCGACTTCGTGCTCCCGGAGGACGTCAAGGCCGCGGCCGGCCCGGTGCTCACCCACCGGATCTCCCTCACTCCGCAGGCGTGGGCGAACGGCGTGGACCCCGCCGAGGTCGTCCGCTCGGCCGTCGCGCAGGTGGCTGGACCACCGACGGTCGGCAGGGACCGCGACGGCGTGGGGGCACGCGTTGGTCGCGCAGGCGACGTCGGACGGGAGGCCCGGTGAGCGTCGACGACGCTCCCCACGTCGACGAGCGGGTCGCGTCCGCACCGACGCGGTGGGTGTTGCAGCCGACGGTCGCGTTCGCGATCGTCGCCGGGACGTTCCTGGCGGCACTCGCGCTCCTGACGCACCGTCCGCTCTTCGCGCTCGTGGCCCTGCCGGTGTTCGGGACGGTCGCCCTCGGAGCGCGTCGGCGGACCCTCCCCGAGGAGCTGCGCTCCGGCCTCGCGCTGGGGCTGCCGGACGCCGGTGCGGGGGTGTCCTACCGGCTCCGGGTCGACGTGCCGAGCTCGGTCGAGGCGGTCGCACTGTCCGTCGTGACCGCGGACGACCGGCGGCACCGTGTGGTCGTCGACCGGAGGAGTGCCGAGCGCCTCGCCGGGACGGTCCCCGTGACGCACTCGGGTCCGCAGGAGATCGCGCGGGTCCACGTGTCCGCGATGGCGGACGGAGGACTCCACGTGAGCCCACCGACGGCGGGTCCGACCGCCGGCACCGTCGTCCCACCACCGCACCTCCGACTCGAGGACCTGCCGATCCCGCTCCGGGTCCTCGGCATCACCGGGGCCCACGACTCGACGACACCGGGGGAGGGCGGTGCGTTCCGCGACGTGGCGCTCTTCACCCCCGGCGACCGACTCCGACGCATCGACTGGCGGCGGACGGCACGGCGCGCGCAGCATCCGGGCGAGCTCTACGTGCGGCGGACCCTCGCCACCGCCGACGCCCTCGTGGTGATCGTGCTCGACGACCGGGACGACCTGGCAGCGGACGTCACGGAGTGGTCCGGCACGCACCGTGCCTCGGGCGGGTCGCGGTCGCTCGACCTCGGACGTGAGTGTGCGACGTCGCTCGCCACGGCGTACATCGGCGCTGGGGACCGCGTCGGGTTCCGCTCACTGAGCGGTGCCGCGCGGTCCGTCGAGCCCCGCGGCGGCACACGGCAGCTCGATCGGCTGCGGTCCACGATCGCGACGGCGGCAGCACGCGGGGACGTCACGGAGCGCGTGCGGGAGCCGCTCGTCCCGACGGCATCGCTCGTGGTCGTCGCATCGACCTTCGTGGACGACGCCGCCTCGACGATGGCGGTCTCGTGGGCCGGGCGAGGACACCGGGTCGTCGCCGTCGACGTCCTCCCGCGGACGGACCTGTCCACGGCGAACCGGCAGGACCGAGCCGCGTTCCAGCTCGTCGCACTCGAGCGCGAGGAGCGCCTGGCGACGATGCGAGCCGCGGGTGTGGACGTCATCCGCTGGGACGCACCGCACGCGGGCGGCCCGGCCGTGGCGCTCCGACTCCTCAGCCGACCGCGGCGGACCCGGTGACGGACCCGGTGCGCCTCGCCCGCGGGGCCGTCGGCCGGGGTGCGCCGATGGTCGGCCGGACGGTCCCCGGATGGAGCGTCACCGCGCTCGGGGTCGTCGCCGGTGCGGGTGGTGCGTTCGTCGCGGTCGGGTCGGGCGGCTGGCTGGCGCTGGCATTCGCACTCGTCGTCGCTGGTGCGGTGTTCCCCCGCGGGCCGTTCGCCGCGCTCGTGGTCGTCCAGATCGCCGTCGCGGCCGTGAACGACTCCGCTCCCGGGCCGTGGCAGGTCGCCGTGGTCATCGGGACGACGCACCTCGTCCTCGCTGTGTCGTTCCTGGCCGCGTGGATCCCGAGGGGTGCACGCGTCCAGCTCCGAGCCCTCCGGCGGCCGGCGCTGCGGTTCGCGGCGGTCGACGCGTTCGCGCAGGTGGTCGCGGTCCTCGTGACGGTCCTCTCCGGCGGGCCGGTCGTCGGCGCTCCCGGCTCCGGCTCGGCGGCCGTGTGGATCGGGATCGTCGGTGGCATCGCCCTGCTCGGGCTGGCGGTCTCGCTGCTCGTGCCGGTGTTCAGGCCGTCGTCGACGGACCGGTGACCGCGGGACCGCTGCTCTCACGGACGACGAGGCGGTGTGGGGCGAGCACGACGCGGCCCCGTCGCGAACCCGACGCGGTCGACTCGCCGTCGTCCTCCGGCCCCTCGATCTTCGCCAGGGCGAGGTCGAGCGCGCGCCGTGCGATCGCTCGCTTGTCGGGGCTGATGCTCGTGAGGGAGGGCGTCGCGTACCGACCGTCCTCGACGTCGTCGAACCCGACGAGGGCGACGTCGTCCGGCACGGCGACGCCCCGGGTGAGGAGGGTCCGCAGTGCGCCGAGTGCCAGGGGGTCGGAGAAGCAGAACACGGCGTCCGGGGGATCCGCGCTGTCGAGGAGCCGGGCCATCGCCGCGGCACCGTCCGCTCGACGGAACCCGGGCACTTGCTCGACGAGCGTCTCGTCGACGACGCCACCCGCGGCCTCCAGTGCGTCCCGGTACCCGTCGAGACGGAACGTGCTCGCACCGGCGGCCACGTCCGTCCCGGGACCCCGGTGCCCAGCACCGGGGTCGGCCTGCGCACCGATCGCGGCGATCCGCCGGCGTCCGCCGGCGATGAGGTGCTCGACGGCCTCGCGCGCGGCCAGACGGTTGTCGATCATGACGTGGTCGTGGCCGGCGAGCACGTTCTCGCCGAGGAACACCAGCGGACGGTCGGGGCCGAGGTCCGCGAGGTCGTCGCCGTGCAGGGCGAGTGCCTCGACGATGAGTCCGTCGAACACCGACCCCGGTCCGAGGCGGTCGATGAGCTGCCGCTCCCGCGCGAGGTCGCCGTCGGTCTGGTCGATCACGACGGTGACCCCACGGCGAGCGCCCTCCTCGACGAAGGCGCGGGTGAGCTCGGCGAAGTAGGGGGTGTCGAGGTCGGGGAGCACGAGGCCGAGGAGCCCGGAGCGGCCGCGCCGGAGGTTCCTGGCCAGCTCGCTCGGTCGGTAGCCGAGGTCGTCGATCGCACGGAGCACCCGGGCGCGGGTGTCGTCGGCGACGTAGTGGTGGCCGGTCACGACGTTGCTGACGGTGCGGACGGACACACCCGCTGCCTCCGCCACCGCGCGTCGTGTCGTCATGCGGACACCGTACCGGGGTGGGGTGCCCGCGCCGATGCCGGAGGGCCGGGTCAGCTCGGACGCGTTCACGCGACGAGGCTTTCGCCAGAGACGACGATCAGCACGACGACACCCGGATCGTTCCCGGTGACGTCGCGGTCGCGATGCGGTCGGCGCGAGCGGCCAGTTGCCGAATGGTGTCCACCCGGCGTCTCTCCCGGTCCCGGTCCGAGTCCGCGACGCCAGGAACACGAGCGATGAACCGGACGAGATCGAGGAAGACGTGGGAGACACATGCCCGGAAGACCTCGACGGGCGCGGAGGCAGAGCCGGCACGGACGATCAGCTCGAATGCGTCGGGTTCGATCCGTGGTGCTGTGAGCAGGGTGGCGTAGTCGAACGCACGCGTGCCGCTCCCGATCGCCTCGATGTCGACAACAGCGGTGACCGTGACGTCCCCTGGGATGCCCGACCGGTCCACGAGGACGTTGGCGGGTCGGAAGTCTCCGTGCACCATGTCGCGGCGGGGCCAGTCGACCTGCTCGGCCTCGACGGCCAGTTCCCGGCATCGGTCGATCAGGGCCGATCCAGAACCACCGCCGATGTCTGTCGCAGCTCGGAATCGGTCGATTCCACGTCGACGTTCGACGGCCAGGTGGTCGTTCCAGCATCGATCCGGGTCCGGATCGAGCCCGTGCTGCTGCTCGATGACCTGGACCAACGCTTCTGCGCACGATCTGTCGACGACCTCGATCGACCGGCCGGGCACGAAGTCCTGCACCTGGTAGGCGAGTCCGCTCGCCGTCGTCCCTGTGGCGAGCCAGTCGGGTGTCGGGTAGCCGCCTCTCCGGACCGCTCGGACCGCTTCGGCAGCGCGGAGGACCTGGGCGGACCAGTCGGCCGTCTGCGCGACCTTCAGGACGGCGGTCGAGCCACCCGGTCCATCGAGACGCCACGCACCGGACTGGACGCCGCCGGCGAGACGTTCGCCCAGGACCCATCCCGATCCGTCTGCGTTCAACGCACGGACGGCTGCAGTCAAGCCCTCCGACCCGGTCATCCCCGTCACGCTACCTGCATCTGGATCCAGCGTCGCGGGCTCGTGGCCGGCATGCTCCGCCTGGCCGCCTGGCGCCGACCGCGGACGGTGTCCGTGCCCGCGTGAGAACATGTCGGTCCGACCGCAACGAGAGAGTCACCACCATGCGCAAGACACTGCTCATCGTCCTCTGCTTCTTCTTCCCGTTCATCGCCGTGCTGCTGAACGAGGGCCTCAGCATCCACGTGCTCTGGGCGTTCCTGCTCCAGCTGCTCGGGCACATCCCCGGCGTGATCTACGGCATCTACCGGATCGTCAAGGACTGATCCGAGCTCCGGACCTGCCGGAGATGGCGCCGGTCGCCGGAGAGGACGCACGGGGGCGGCTCCTCGAACTCCTCGCGCTGCCGTCGCCCGCATCGCTCGAGCCGCGCGCCGTCCGCAGCGAACACCTCCGGTCGGCTGACGGGATCCGGTGGAACCGCATCGAGCTCGACACGGTCGACGGGGACACCGTCCCGTGCCTGGTGCTCACTCCGGACGAGCAGGTCGGCATCGACGTCATCGCCGTGCACCAGCACGCGGACGACTTCGGGATCGGCAAGAGCGAGCCGGCCGGACTGGCCGGCGACCCCGCGCTGGCGTCCGGCGTCGCGCTCGCTCGGCGGGGTGCGCGGGTCGTGATGCCGGACCTCGTCGGGTTCGAGGAGCGCCGCCGGGACTGGTCAGACGACCCGGCTGCCGACGAACGACTCGACGCGTTCCACCGCGTGGCGGACGGCAGCAGTCTGCAGGCGAAGCACACGCTCGACATCGCCACGGTGACGTCGTGGACGATCGGCACCGGCACCGGCACCGGCACCGGCACCGGCACCGGCACCGGCTTCGCGGAGCTCGGGATCATCGGGCACTCGCTCGGCGGGCAGGTCGCACTGTTCGCCCTGGCCGTGGACGACCGACTCACCCGCGGTGTCGTGAGCTGCGGACTCGGGACACTGGCATCGTTCGAGACGGCCAGGATCGCGCACAACCCGGCGTGGTTCGTGCCGGGACTGGCGGCAGCCGGGGATGTCCCGCTCATCGCTGCGGCGATCGACCAGCCCGTGTTCGTCGCGGCGGGTCGGGACGACCGGCTCTTCCCGCTCGACGGCGTCCGCGTGGCCCTCGACGCCTTCCGACCGGGCGTGCTCACCGCGGACATGTTCGACGGTGGTCACGAGATGCCGGACCACGTCACGGCCAGCGCGATCGAGCATCTCCTTGCACCGACGCGGAGGCCTCGGTAGCGTCGTCGGACGCCGTTCGTGCATCGATGCACGAACGTCCGGCACCCGACGAAGAGGACGCGATGACGCAGCCCACCCCGACCAGCACCACCCCCACCAGCACCAGCACCAGCACCACCCCCACCGTCCCGAAGCCCGAGCACCCGCGCCCGCAGCTGGTCCGTCCCGACTGGCTCACCCTCAACGGGACCTGGCAGTTCGAGATCGACCGCGGGGACTCCGGCCTCGAGCGTGGCCTCCGCACCCGCGAGCTCGCGGGGGAGATCCTCGTGCCGTTCGCCCCCGAGTCGAAGGCGTCCGGCGTGGAGGACACCGACTTCCTGCACGCCGTCTGGTACCGCCGCACGGTGCAGATCCCGGCGGACTGGGCCGGGCGCGACGTCCTCCTGCACTTCGGCGCGGTCGACCACGACGCCACCGTGTGGGTCGACGACGTCGAGGTCGCCCGGCACCGCGGCGGGTTCAGCTCGTTCACCGCGTCGCTCGCGGGCGTCGTCACCCCCGGCACCGAGGCGACGATCGTCGTCCGGGCGAGGGACACCCCGACCGAGCCGCAGGCCCGTGGCAAGCAGGCGACCTGGTTCGAGAACACCGGGTGCAACTACACGCGGACGACCGGTATCTGGCAGTCCGTCTGGCTCGAGCCGGTGCCCAGGGCGCACATCCGCGCGCTCGATGTCGTGCCGCAGCGTGCGGACTCGAGCTTCCTGGTCACGGCCGACCTCTCCCATCGCACCGCCGGCCTCCAGGTCGAGGCGACGCTCTCCGACGCCACCGGCGAGGTGGTGACCCGCCGGATCGCGGCGGACGACCTCGCGCCACGCCTGACGCTGTCGATCCCCGAGGACCGGGTGCGCCTCTGGTCGCCGGAGGACCCGCACCTCTACGACCTGACCGTCCGCCTGGTCGACCCCGCGGACCCCGACGCCCCCGTCGACGAGGTCGTCTCCTACGCCGGCCTCCGCTCCGTCGCGATCGACGGCAACCGCATCCTCATCAACGGTGAGCCGGTGTTCCAGCGTCTCGTGCTCGACCAGGGGTACTGGCCGGACACCCTGATGACCTCGCCCGACGACGCCGCACTCCAGCGCGACATCGAGCTCTCGATGGCGGCGGGATTCAACGGCGCACGCCTCCACCAGAAGGTGTTCGAGGAACGCTTCTACCACCACGCCGACCGGATGGGCTACCTGGTCTGGGGCGAGTTCGGCGACTGGGGCGTCTCCGGCCGCGGCCCCGTCGGACACAACCAGGAGCCGACGGCGTCGTTCATCACCGAGTGGCTCGAGGTGCTGCGCCGCGACCGCAACCACCCGTCGATCATCGGCTGGTGCCCGATGAACGAGACGCACCAGGCGCTCCACGACAGTGTCACGCTGCTCGACGACGTGACGCTCGGCATGTACCTCGCGACGAAGGCCGCCGACCCGACCCGACCGGTCATCGACGCCTCCGGGTACTCCCACCGGGTCCGCGACGTCGACGTCTACGACTCGCACTCGTACGAGCAGGACCCGGCGGCGTTCCGGACGGAGCAGGCCGGGCTCGCGGACGGTCGGCCGTACACGAACGACGAGCACTTCCCGACCGAGGACCACGCGAACCCGATCTCGTACCCGTACATCGGGCAGCCCTACTTCGTCTCGGAGTACGGCGGGATCTGGTGGAACGCCGCGCGGGCACAGGAGGAGTCGGACGACCCGAACCGCGAGACCTCGTGGGGCTACGGTCAGCGGGTCGCCGGGGTGGAGGAGTGGCACGCCCGCTTCGAGGGCCTCACCCGGGTGCTCCTCGAGAACCCGGACATGTTCGGGTACTGCTACACGCAGCTCACCGACGTGTTCCAGGAGGAGAACGGCATCTACGACTTCGACCGGAACCCGAAGTTCGACCTGGAGCGCGTCCGGGCGGTGCAGGTCACACCGGCGGCCTACGAGCAGCGCGACTGAGCGCGCGGGCCGGCGGTCCGCCGGCATCCGGTGACGGACGGGAGGCACGGGCCGACCACACGTCGGACCGCACCTGGTGCGGTCCACGCGTGGCGTTCCTCCCGTCCGCACTGTCCGGTGCGGATGGCGGGCTCAGCTCCGCGAGCGCGTCCGTACCACGTCGACGACCGCGGCGCCGAGCGCGACCACCGCGGCGATCATGAGCACGACGCCGACCGTCGCCGTGCCGATCGCACCGCGCGGCTCGGGCTGCGGCATCGCGAGGTAGACGAGCGCGAGCACGCCGAACCCGGCCCCGACCGCACCGAGGAGCACCTGTCGGACGATCCCGACGAGCAGTCGCCGGTCCCGCCGGTCCGCGAGCAGCCGGACGTTGACGTTGAGCGTGCCCGACTCGAGTGCCTCGCCGATCCGGTCGATCCGGCGGGGGAGTCGTCGGATGCCGGGGAGGACACCGAGGACCTCGCGGAGGACGAGGTCACGGACGTTCTTCACGGTGAGCTGGTCGCCCGCCTGTTCCCCGGCGAGCGCTTTCGACTCCTCGAGCAGGTCGAACTCCGGTACGAGCGACCGGAGGGTGCCGTCGAGGATCGCGAACGCCCGACCGGCAGCCACGAAGTCCGCCGGAACGGCCATGCCGTACTGCGCGAAGACCTCCACCGCGGCGTCCACGGTGTCGATCCCGACGCGCGACCCCGGGCCGAGGTGGTACGTCACGAACGTGGCGAGATCCCGCCGGAACCCCGGTTCCTGGTTCGGGTCGGGGAGTGGCGCCATCATGAGCACCGAGTCCGCGATCCGCCTGGTGTCGGACTGCAGGTACGCGATCAGGAGCTCCTGGACCGTCTCGCGGAGGCTCATGTCGAGCCGGCCGACCGACCCGAAGTCCACGAGCGCGGGACGGCCGTCGTCGGTGAGCAGGATGTTGCCCGGGTGCAGGTCGGCGTGGAAGACGCCGTCGAACACGACCTGCCGGATGAACGCCCGGAGGATCGTGCGCATCGTCGCCTCGAGGCCCGCGGGTGCGCTGCGGTTCTGCCGGACGGCGCTCAGCGTCTCGCCCTCGACGTACTCCATGACGAGCACGCGTCCGGTCGACAGCGACTCGTGGAGCTCCGGGAGGCGGAGCTCATCGGCCCTCGGGCTCTTCGCCTGTGTCGAGCGGAGGGCAGCGAGGTTGACCGCCTCGAGCCGGAAGTCGACCTGGCGGACGAGGTCGTCCGCGTACTGCGCCGCGACGTCCTCGACACCGAGGCGACGGGCCTGCGGGGACGTCCTGGCGAGGAAGCGTGTGACGCGGAGCGCGATGTCGACGTCCCGCTTGACGACCGCGACGATCCCCGGCCGCTGGATCTTGACCGCGACGCTCTGTCCGTCGCGGAGCGTCGCGCGGTGCACCTGCGCGATCGACGCGGCAGCGACCGGTTCGACGTCGAAGGTCCGGAACACCTCGTGGATCGGTGCACCGAGATCGGTGACCAACAGCGCCTCGACCGAGTCCCACGACGCGGGAGCGACGTTCCGCTGCAGGTGCGCGAGAGCCGTCATCCACTCGTCGGGGAGCAGGTCGTCACGCGTGGAGAGGAGCTGCCCGATCTTCACGAACGCGCCGCCGGCCTCCTCGAGCCCACGTCGGAGCCCCTCTGCCTGCCGTGCACGGAGCTCGCTCGTCGCCGGGTCCCTGGTGAAGTCGAGCTTCCGGAACGGGAGCAGCCCGTGCCGCCGGGCGATGCGGAGGAGTTCGGCGAACCGCCGGCCCCTGGCGCGGAGCGAACCGGCGTCGGCCGGTGCGCCGTCTGCGACGAAGTCACCGATCTTCGGGAGGGAGGCAGCTCGGGCAGCGGGCACTTCCTCAGTCTGGTCCGGACGTCCGGGAGGCGGCTGCGAGCGGGGCGTCCGGGGACGCTGAGAACCCCGGATCACGGTGTGCCTCGGACCGGGGGCACTCGCAGTGGGGGATGCCGGGGGACAGGGCACCTGGTGTTCTTGACGCCAGGGAAACGTGCAGATCGCACGGGGGTTCAGGAGTTCATCGTGGTCGTCAAACGCTCACGGAGGGTCGCAGTCGTCGTCGCGCCGGTCGTCCTCGGCGCGGTGTGGCTCGCCGTGTCGCTCGGGACCGGCAGCGCGACCGCCGACACCTCCGCGCTGGGGGTCACGAGCAGCGCCGACGTCGTCCGGGTCGACCCGGTCTGGGCCAACCTCGACGGCACGCTCCCGACGTCGCTCCCGACACCGTCCGCCACGCCGACCGCCTCGGCCACGCCGACCGTGCCGGCGTCCCCGACCGCGACGGCCTCGCCGACCGCGTCCGCATCGCCGACCGCAGCTCCCACGTCCGGGTCCGGCGTCGGGACGAGTCCATTGACCGCGATGCCGGTCGGCAGCGTCACGGCGAACGGTCGCACCTGGGTGCAGTCGTACGCCGAGGACTTCACGAAGAACGCCCCGCTCGGCTCGGTGCTCTCGACCTACCCGACGATCAAGGCCTACGACGGACAGCGGGACACGAGCGGGCAGGGGCTCTACGCGCCGAACAAGGTGCTCAGTGTGTCCGATGGCAGCCTCGACTTCTTCCTGCACTCGGAGAACAACCAGCCCCTCGTCTCGACGATCATGCCCGACGGGTACGCCGCGCACACGACGGGGCGGGTGTCGATCCGGTACAAGACCGACGTCGCGAAGGGCTACAAGTTCGTCGGGATGTTCTGGCCGTCGAGCGACAACTGGAACGAGGGCGAGATCGACTGGCCCGAGGGTGACCTCGGCGGCAAGGTCCGTCCGGTCAGCGCGGTGCCCGGGTCCTACTCGAACGGCGCCATGACCTTCATGCCGTCGACGCAGCAGTTCGCCGCGACCACGCAGGCAGACTGGCACGTCGCGACCACCGAGTGGGACAGGACGGCGGTGCGGTTCTACTGGGACGGCGCGCTCGTCGCCTCGGTGCCGAACGCCGTGCCGACGAAGCCGATGCGGGTGACGCTGCAGGCAGAGACGTTCATCGGCCAGGGCACCGTCCCGACGTCGACGTCCGGGCACGTCGACATCGACTGGATCTCGATCTGGAACTGAGCGCGGGACCTCCGGCCTCGAACTGAGCGCGCGGGACCTCCGGCCTCGAACTGAACGCGCGGGACCTCCGGCCTCGAACTGAGCGCGCGGGACCTCCGGCCGATACGGTCGGGTGTACCGATGCGGCCCTGACCGCCCGGTGGGAGGAACAGCCGTGTTCGAAGCAGAGAACATCCGCGACTGGATCGGGTCGCCCGTGGTCGACGAGTCCGACGACAAGGTCGGCACGCTCGAGAGCATCTACTTCGACACCGCGACGAGTGATCCGGCCTTCGCGTCGGTCACCATCGGGATCATCGGTCGCTCGCGGCTGGTGTTCGTCCCGCTCGCGGGATCGGTCGTCACGCCGAAGCACCTCAAGGTGATCGCGGACAAGAAGCTGATCAAGGACGCGCCGTCGATCCCCACCGACGGTGAGCTCGACGCCTCGCTCGAGCCCGAGCTCTTCCAGCACTACGGCCTCGAGTACCGCACGGGCAGCGGGGGAGAGCGCCGACTCGGTCGTCGCTGACCCGCACCGCACCGCGCCGGCCCGCACCGCACCGGCCCGCACCGCGCCGGCCCGCCCGGCACCGAGCGAGGGCGCGTCGGCCCTGCAGCGCTAGAATCGTCCTCCCGACACCTCCGGAAGGACCCGCTCTGCTCCGTCGTGCCCTCTTCGTCGTCACCATCGCGCTGACGACGGTCGCACTGCTCCTGACCTCAGCTGTGCCCGCGAGCGCTGCCGCCGACACCACCCGGGCAGTCGGGACGAGCCGCGCTCGGCTCCCCGTCGGTTCGGAGTACGTGGCCCTCGGCGACTCCTACGCCGCCGGCTACGGCCTGCCGAAGCAGACGAAGCTGCCGGTCGCCGCGTGCGGGCAGTCCGCCGACGACTACCCGCACCGCCTCGCGAAGCGCTTCGACCTCGACCTCACCGACGTCTCCTGCGCCGGGGCCACCACCGCGAACGTCGTGTCCCGATCGCAGGCCGGTGCGCCGCCGCAGATCCGAGCGCTCGGTCCGGACACCCGGCTCGTGACCATCTCGATCGGTGGGAACGACGCCGACCTCTTCGGCACGGCGTCGGCGTGCCTGGCGCTGTCCGCGACGGGCCCGGTGTTCTCCGGCCGTGATGCGGCGAACTGCCGGTCGACCCTCGTCCGCGACGGCGTGGACACCCTCGCGGCGAAGATCGACGGGCCGGTGTCGAGGGGGATCGTCCGGGCGCTCCGGGCGATCACCAAGCGGGCTCCGGACGCCGAGGTCGTCGTGGTGGGCTACCCGGCGATCTTCCCGGACCGTGCGAACACGCCGAAGCACGGGTGTTTCCGCTCGGCGCTCGACGCCGCGAGCATCGCCGGCGATTTCCCGAGCGACTCCTTCCCGTTCACCACGACGGACACGGCGTACCTGAACGGGGTGCAGGCGCGACTCGACGCCGTCACCGAGGCCGCGGCGACCGACGCCGGTGCCACCTACGTCTCGACGTTCACCACGACGGAGGCCCGGAGCGCGTGCGCCACGAAGCGCGCGCTCGTCGCCGGTGTCACCCTGTCCGCGTCCACGGGCATGCGCGAGGTCGACCTCGAGCCGGGCGCACTGCACCCGAACGCAGCCGGCGTCGCGTACCTGACGAAGCGGACCGCCGCGGTCGTCGCGCTCCTCGCCACGCGGTGACGGAGCGCGTCATGACGAGGACCTGTTGCGAGCGCCCCGCGAGCGCGAGCGCGAGCACGCCGTGGTGACGAGCGCAGGCCTGCTGCTGTACCGGAACGGCGCGGCCGCCGACGGACGGGAGGCACGCCCCGCCTCCGACGGTCCGGTCACGTCCGACGACGGCCGAGACGGCACGGCCCTCGACGTCTTCATCGCCCACATGGGCGGTCCGTTCTGGCGCTCGCGCCCGCGCGCGTGGTCGATCCCGAAGGGGGAGCTCGAGACCCTGCCGGACGGCAGCGAGGAGGACGCGTTCGTCGCGGCCACCCGCGAGTTCGCCGAGGAGATCGGCGTTCCGGCGCCCGATGTGTCGTACCGCGAGCTCGGGACGTTCCGCCAGTCGTCCGGCAAGCGGGTGGTGGTGTTCGCGGCGGCGTCGGCGCTCGAGGTGGAGCGTGTCCGGAGTGCGACGTTCGCGCTGGAGCTCCCACGGGGGTCCGGGCGGTTCGTGGACTTCCCCGAGGTCGACGACGCGCGCTGGGTCCCGTTGCACGATGCCCGCGCGCTCGTGGTGGCCGGCCAGGTCGCCGCGCTCGACGCACTCGTGGCGCTGCTCGCGGACGACGCAGCCCGAGCCGACCGCGAGCCCTGACGCCGATCCCGGCGCCCTCTGTGCGCCGGACAGCGGGATCGGTAGTGTGGGCGGTAGGGCAGCGCTGCAGGGGCGCCGTCTGCTCACCCGCGGGGTCGTCAGGGGCTCGGCCGATCAGCACAGGAGTCAGGATGCGGCGTCTGCGGACCGCGATGACAGCACTCACCACGCTCGCGCTCGGGGGCGCTCTCGCCCTCGGTGGCGCGACCGGGGCACAGGCCGAGACGACCGAACACTGGGGGGCGTTCGAAGTCACCGGTACGAACACCGACTACGCCGGTTCGATGTCGCTCCCGGGGTTCCCGGAGACGACCTTCACGTCGAACTCCCGGCAGACCCAGGTGATCAGCGGGGCGTCGACCTGGCAGAGCGCGGGGACCGGCCCGGGCGCGGTGTACGGCACCTCGAAGGGCCAGAGCTACATCAACCAACGGCCGCTCGCCGACCGTGCCGGAGCGCCGTCCGTGACCACCTACACCTTCGCCGACCCGACGCCCGGTGGCGGCTGGTCCTTCGTCCTCGGGGACGTCGACGCCGACCGTGCCACGATCACCGCGACCGACGCCAACGGTGCCGCGGTGCCCGCTGCGGCGCTCGGGTTCCAGAGCACCTACAACTCCTGCTCCACGGTGACCACCGGCGGCTGGTCCTGCCCGAAGACGACCGCGGACCCGACCCCGGGTTCGGACACCCCCACGTGGGACCCGGCGACGAGCACGCTCACGGGCAACACCGCCGCGGCGGACACCTCCGGCGCGACCGCGTGGTTCAGCCCGAACGTGCCGCTGTCGACGCTGACGATCTCGTTCGAGCGTCGCTCCGGGTTCCCCGTGTACCAGACCTGGTTCGCCGACTCCACCGCGGCGATCACCGGAAAGGCGACCCTCGACGGTGCTCCGATCGCCGGGGCGACGGTCTCGGCCACCGCGCCGCGCGGCACCGTCTACACCACCACGACCGGAGCGGACGGCACCTACTCGTTCCCCGAGCTCGTGCGCATCGACGGGTACCGGGTGGCCGTGACAGCTCCGCCCGGTGTCGCGGACCCGGAGCAGGTCTCGCCCGGAACGGCGTCCCTCGGCGCGGGTGACGCCCGGGTGCACTTCCCGTTCACCTCGCCGCCCGCCACCACGTCGATCATCGGCACCGTGGTGGACGACGCCGGTGCCCCGATCGCCGACCTGCCCGTCACCGTGACACCCCCGGGGAGCGCCCCGGTCGACACCACCACGAACTCGGACGGCGTCTACGTCGTGTCCGACCTGCCGCCGGAATCCGACGTCGCGGTCTCCGTCGACGGCGGCACTCCCGTGACGGTGACGACCGGCGCGGCGGGCGTCCCGACCACCGCACCCGCCATCGAGGTACAGCCTGCGGCGGTCGAGACCGCGGTGGTCTCCGGATCGGTGCAGCTGAACGGCACCGGGGTCGCGAGCACGCCGGTCGAGCTGCTCGACGGTACCGGAGCGGTCATCGCCACCACCGTCACCGCGGTCGACGGCACGTACGCGTTCCCCGCCGTCCCACGCGGCACCTACCAGGTCCGCGTCGTCAACCGGCCGGACGGGTCCACCGAGCCGACGACGCTGCCCGCCGACGCGACCGTGGGGGACGTCGCCGTGCCGTTCGCGTTCACGGCGGCGCCGGTCCTCGCTCCCGCGGACCGGACCGTCTCCGGCACCGTGCAGCTCGACGGTGTGGCGGCCCCGGACCTGACCGTCGACCTGCTGGACACCGACGGCGCGGTCGTCGCCACGACGACCACGGCGGCCGACGGCACCTACGCGTTCGCCGACCAGTCGCAGGCGAGCTACACCGTCCGGGTGACCCCGCCGACCGGCGCGACCGGTCCGGCGACGAAGACCGCCGACGCCACGGCCGCAGACGTGACGGGTGTCGACTTCGCGTTCACGACACCGGTCGCCACCGTGTCCCAGCCGGGGACGGTGACCGACTCTGCCGGGGCGCCGGTGGCGGACCAGCCCGTCACTGCGACCCCGGTCGACGCGGCCGACGGTGACGCGGTCACGGCGACGACCGGGTCCGACGGCACCTTCGTGCTCGAGGGTCTGGCGCCGTCCACGGACTACCGCGTCACCACGGCCGGGGCGGGCGCCCAGAGCGTCACCACCCCGGCGTCCGGCAGCGGGACCCCGATCGCGTTCGTCGTCGCCGCGGTGACGGCCACGCCGACCCCGACCACCCCGACACCGACCGGTCAGACCCCGGGTGTGACGCAGGAGCCCGGAGGGCTGCTCGCCTTCACCGGCTCGAACCCGGTGCCGGTCCTCGTCGGCGGCGGGCTGCTCGTCCTGATGGGCATCGTGTTCCTGGTGTCCCGCGCGGTCCGCTCGCGGCGGCAGCGGGACCAGCTGCACGACTGACGCCGGTCCGCCCGCGCGAGCGGTGTCCCGACGTCCGCACCGGAGGCCCGGTGCCGGTCCCTGCGACCGGCACCGGGCCTCCAGTCCGTCTGTCTGCTGCTGCGCCGAGCCCCGTCGCCAGCGCTCACTGGACCGTGCGCGTGCGTCTGCCGGAGCGCAGTCCCCACCCGCGGGGAGCGCTACCCGCGGGCCCGGTGCGTGCGATGCGACCCCGTGGCGGTGGCGACCGAACCGGTGACGGTGGCGACCGACCCGGTGAGCGTCCGGATGCCGCGGGTGATGGTCGGTACAGATGTCGTGACGACCGCGAGCGAGGAGGTGACGACCTCCATCGAGGTGGTCGACAGCGTCGGCTGGGTGTGGCCGGCGACCGGGAAGCCCCGCCGCGCCCCGACGACGACGCCGAGCGAGCCGAGGACGATCACCGCTGCCGCGACGGGCAGCGCCTGGAGGCCGGACAGTCCGATGACCTGCGAGCCGACGAACGCCCCGCCCGCGATCCCGATGTTCGACGCACCGTTCACGAGCGCGCCGGCGATGTCCGGGCTGACCCCGCCGGCACGGATCGCGGCGGCCATGAACAGCGTCCCCGTCGTGCCGTTCGCGGCGATCCAGACGCCGGCCACGATCATCGTGCCGACGAGCGACCCGTGGACGAACGGCAGCGCCACGAACGCGGTGGCCATCACCGCGACGGCGACCATGAGCGTCTGCCGCGGCGCTCGGTCGACGAACATCCCGGCGAGCCAGAGCCCGATGACGCCCGTGGCCCCGAGGACCAGGAGCGCGCCGCTCACCATGCCGGAACCGAGACCGGCATCGATCGCGTAGGGACCGACGTACGTGTAGACGACGTAGTGGCCGGCGAAGAGCAGGAGGTCCGCCACGACGACGGCGAGCAGCCCCGTCCTGGCCCAGGCCCTGGGCGACCCGATGTGCGGGGACGACGCGCCGTGCACGGACGGCAGGAAGACCACCGCGACGAGAGCGAGGAGCGCCGCGCACACGGCGACGCCACCGACCGCGAGCCGCCATCCCACGTGCTCACCGACACTCGTCGCGACGGGGACGCCGATGACGAAGCCGAGCGAGCTGCCCGAGTAGACGAACGCGATCGCCCGACCGGCGAGTCGGGGCGGCACGATGCGCGTGGCGTAGGCGGAGGCGACGGAGAAGAACAGCGCGTGGGCGACACCGCCGACGACCCGGCCCGCGCACACCACGGCGAAGTTCGGTGCGAACGCGATGATCAGGTTCGACACCGTGTAGCCGACGAGCGTGGCGACGAGGATGGTCTTGCGGGGCATCCGCGCCGTGGCGGAGGTCAGGGGGAGTGCGAGGATCGCCACCGCGGCCGCGTAGACCGTCACGACGATGCCCATGGTGGACTCGCTGACACCGAGGTCCGTGCTCATCGGGCCGAGGAGTCCGACGGGCATCAGCTCCGTCGTGATGGCGAAGAACGTCGCGAGTCCGAGCACGGCGATGCCGACGATCGAGTTCGTGGTGAGCGTGATCGGCCGCGTGTGCGGGTGCACGACCGGGTTGGACATGGTGGAACTGGACACTGCGGACCTCCTCGGGCATGGCGGAGCACGATCGGGGACGTCGCGCGACACCGTGCATCGACGGGGTCGGTGCCGGCACGCGCTCGCGTGTGGATCGGACTCGGGCCTGTGGATCGGACTCGGGGACGAGGCTCGGAAGCCCCGGGGATGGATGAACCAGCCACTCCACGGCGAGGGCGCTCCATCCAGTCTGACACGCACCCCCGGGGGTGCCGCAACCTCTCGAACGGGGTGTCTGCTGTGAAATATCGAGGTGTTTGGGAGCGCTCCATCGTTGGAACGGCGCGGCGGTGCCCATCGGCAGGGCATAGGCTCCGGGAATGCCGGTGAAGAGCGTGGACGTGCTCGTCGTCGGTGGTGGCGCGGTGGGGCTCCTCGTCGGCGCGATGCTGGCGCAGGACGGCCTCGACGTGCTGGTCGTCGAGCGGCGGGGACACCCGCCGACGCGCTCTCGAGCGATCGGGATGCACCCGCCGGGGCTCGACGCGCTCGCGCTCGTCGACGCCGCCGAGCCGGTCCTGCGGACCGCGGTCCGGGTCGCGCGTGGTGTCGCCACGAGCCGGGGCCGGACCCTCGGCACGCTCTCGTTCGCGGCTGCGTCGCCGCGCTGGCCGTTCGTCGCGGCGCTCGAGCAGCACCGGACGGAGGCGGTCCTCCGGGCACGTCTGCTCGCGATCGCGCCGGGGGCGCTCCGGGTCGGGCGGACGGTGTCCGGGATCGCGCAGCGAGGCGACCGGGTCGTGGTGACGACGACGCCGACGACGACGACGCCGTCGCCGTCGACGACCGGTGACCCGGTGGTCGATGAGGTCGAGGGGGTCGAGGTGGTCGAGGCCCGCTTCGTCGTGGCCGCCGACGGAGCCAGGAGTGCGATCCGGACGATGCTCGGTGTCCCGGCGGACGGGCGCACCTACCCGGACACGTACCTGATGGGCGACTTCCACGATCCGACGCCGACCCCGACGGGCGCGGACCGTGCGGCGGTCGTTGACGTCGGTGCGGCCGGGGTCGTCGAGTCGTTCCCGCTGCCGGACGGGGTGCGCCGCTTCGTCGCCTGGACGCCGGACCTGGTCAGCGACTCCGCGCCGGCGACGACCCTGGCGGGCATCGTCGCCCACCGCACCGGGGTCGAGCCGGACCCCACGACCGCCACGATGACGAGCGCGTTCCGGGTGCACCGCCGGATCGTCCGCCGGTCGGTGACCGACCGGGTCGTGCTCGTCGGGGACGCCGCGCACGAGATCAGCCCGATCGGCGGGCAGGGGATGAACCTCGGCTGGCTGGACGCGGTCGCGCTGGTCCCGCTGCTGATCGCTGCCGTCCGGACGGGAGGGACGGTGCCGGTCCGCGAGCTCGCCGCGTTCCAGGGTCGGCAGCTCCGGCGGGCCCGGGTCGCCGCTCGTCAGGCGGAGTGGAACATGGCCCTCGGCCGACCGACGTCCGCGCGGCTCCTGCCCGCGCGTGAGGCACTGCTCCGCGTGGTACTCGCACCCCCCGGTGGCCGTCTCCTGGCGAACGTCTACGCGATGCGCTTCGTCTGACCGGGTGGCCCCGCCGGGTCCACCGCGTCAGCCGATCAGCCTCGACCCGGAGAACGCCAGCTGCACCACGAGCACCAGCGACGCCACCATGACGAGCCGGAAGAGCACGCGGGTCGGCGGTCGTGTCAGCACCGTCCACGTCCCGACGGCGGCGAGCAGCCAGGTCACGACCGCGCCCGTGACCGCGAGCACCGCGCCACCGCCGTGCACTCCCTCCTGCCCCGAGGTCTGTCCGAGCAGCACGGCACCCGCGGCGACCGCGAGCGCCGCGAACGCGACGACCCCGGTCGGTCGACGTCCGAGGCGGTGGGGCAGCCCGACGATCCCGGTCTCCCGGTCGTCGGCGAGGTCGGGGAGCACGTTCGTGAAGTGGATCGCGACGCCGAACACCGCCCCCGTCACGAGCGCCCAGGTCGCCGGGAGCGCGGGGACCGGCCCGGCGAGCGTCGCGACCGCCGGCAGCAGCCCGAAGCTCACCACGAAGGGCAGCACCGAGACGACGGTGCGTTTGAGGACGACGTCGTAGGCCCACCCGGACCCGACGAGCACCACGTGCGCGATCCCCGCGGCGGGCCCGAACGCGAACGACGCGACCACGGTGACCGCGGCGCACACGAGCGCAGCGGTCCGCACGGTCTCCACCGGGATCAGACCACGGGCGACCGGCTTGTCCGACCTGCCGACGGCGCGGTCCCGATCGGCGTCGAGCCAGTCGTTCGCGAGGCCGATCGAGAGCTGCCCGACGAGCACCACCGCTGCGATGCCCGCAGTCCGGCCGGGGGAGTGTCCGAGCGCTGCGCTCAGCACGATCACCAGCACCGTCACGACGACGGTGGGGCCCGGGTGCGAGGACGCCGCGAGGAGTCGCAGCCGGGAGGTCATCGCCTCACCCTACGACCGCGCCGCCTCACGGGGTCGGCGCGACCCGTCCGCTGACGACGCCGGCTGACACCCGGACCGCCAGGATCCCGCTCGCCGACTGCGCGACGAGCACCACGGTCCCGCTGAGCGCCTCCTGCCGGGCGAAGCACGACTGGCTGCTCGTGCGTCCGTCGGCCGTGGCGATGAGACAGACCACGTCGTCGTCGTTCCCGATCGCGGCGTACACGTCCCACGGCGTCTGCGAGTCGTCCGCCGAGAGCGATCGGTTCGTGAAGACGAGCCGCGTCGAGTGCAGACGGACCGGCGCGATGATCTGGCCGGGCAGTTGGTCCGCGAAGGTCTGCGGCGCCGCGAGGTACTCCCCGAGCGTGACCGATCCCGCTGCGGCCGCACTCGCACTCGCGGCGGCGGCCCGCTGGTCCTGGCCCCCGAGCGACCCGACACCGACCCCGATGCCGAACGCCGCGACGACGGTCACCACGAGCGCCGCACCGATCAGCGTCCGACGGTCGCGGACGCGCCGGAGCACACCGCGGACGACCGGCGGCACACGGGATCCCTGCCCGCCGACGGGCTCGGGCTCGGGCGTGGTGCTCGTGGGGGCCGCATCGTCGAGGGGATCACGACCGGCCGGCTGATCGGGCTGACCGGCTCGATGGGCCTGGCCGGGTCGATCGGCCTGGTCCGCTCGGTCCGGCGGGCGCGTCCGGTCCCGCGGGTGCGTCCGGTCCGGTTGGCGCGTCCGGTCCGACTGGCGCGTCCGCGAACCGTCCGAGCCGGCGAGCGCCGCACGTGCGGCGGCCGCGTCCTCGGGTGTCGAGTCGGCGCCGTAGGCGACGGCCTCGAGGCGAGCGCGCTCAGCCGTGCCCAAGGTCCCGTCGTCATCGGCCGGCATGCTGCTCCTTTGTCCTCGCTCATTCTGTCCTTCGGAACGGGCGTCGGTGTAGGCAGGGACGATGTCCGACGTCGAACAGCCCCAGCCCAAGCCCCGTCCGCCCCGCAGCACGGCAGCGCCCCGGCAGGAGGGTTCGCAGCAGGAGGGTTCGCAGCAGGACCAGGTCGACGACACGGTCCTCGGCGGGGACCTCACCAGGCCGGTCAGCCACGACGCGATGTCCGGCGAACGGGACTACGTCGCCACGAACGCCGGCGGGGTGTCGGCCGAGCCGGGGAACCCGCTCCCCGAGGACGAGCAGGGCCGCGGCACCGAGTACGACCCCGAGCACGACGGGCCGCAGCAGGAGGGCTGAGCCGCACGCAGGTCGGTCCGAGGTCCCGGATGCCCGCGCGCCCTCCCCGCGGGGGCATCCAGGACCGGCAGGATCGCACCATGACCGCATCGTCCCCGTCGACACCGGCCACGGTCGCGCTCGACCGGGCGGGCATCCCGTACACGCCGCACGTCTACGAGCACCGCGACACCGCCACGAACTTCGGCGAGGAGGCAGCGGCCGCACTCGGTCTCCGCGAGGCGCAGGTGTTCAAGACCCTCGTCGTGCAGGTGGACGACGAGCTCGTGGTCGCGGTGGTCCCGGTGGCGGGACGGCTCGACCTGAAGCGCATCGCAGCGATGGTCGGCGGGAAGAAGGCGACTCTCGCGGCGCCGGAACTCGCGGAACGACGGACCGGCTACGTCGTCGGCGGCATCAGCCCGATCGGCCAGCGGACCGTGTTGCGGACCGTCGTGGACGAGTCGGCGTCGTCGTACCCGACGATCTTCGTCAGTGGCGGTCGCCGCGGGTTCGACATCGAGATCGCCCCGGCGGACCTCCTCGGGATCACGACGGGCTCGACGATGCCCATCGCCCGGGACTGACACTCGTCGCCCGGCCGAGGGTTCGTTTCATGGACTTGAGTCACCTCGACGCAAGTTCGCACGGCATCCGGGAATGGACCGCCCACCACTGCGTTACATGAGTCGTAGGCACTCATGTTCCACAGGAGGTCCCCTTGCCCGACAACACCGATCAGAGCAACACCGGCGAGCCGTCGTCCTTCGACGCGTTCCTCGCACGCCTGCTGGCGAACGCCGGCGCCGCTGAGGAGCAGCGCCGTGTGCCGTTCGGCCGGCCCGTCGACATCGCTCGACTGTTGAGCCGTCGCACGCACGAGGTGCTCCGGGCGACGGCCGAGTACGCCGTCGGCCGCGGGGACCACGAGCTCGATGCGCTGCACCTGCTCCGCGTGCTCGTGACGAGCGACCCGTTCGCCGCCGTCGTCCGCGCCGCCGGTGTCGATCCCGACGCCTTCGCGGAGACGATCGAGGACCGTCTGCCGGAGTCCTCCTCCGGGGCCCGTCCCGTCGCCCGCCCGGCCCTCACCCCGTCGGCGCAGCGCGTCCTGCTCGACGCGACGCAGTCCGCCCGTGCCTTCGGCTCGACGTACGTCGACCCCGAGCACGTGTTCTTCGCGCTCGTCGTCGAGCAGGACACCGTCGCCGGGCAGCTCCTCGCAGCCGCAGGGGTCACCCCGGAGACGATGCAGGCGTACGCCCAGGACGCGGCCCGCGCGGCCCAGGAGGGTCGACCCGCTCCCGGGACCGAGCTCGACACCGCGTCGGAGTCGGACACCCCGACGCTCGACCGGTTCGGGACCGACCTCACCGCCCTCGCCCGCGAGGGCGGCATCGACCCGGTGATCGGGCGCACCGCCGAGATCGAGCAGACGGTCGAGATCCTGCTCCGCCGCACCAAGAACAACCCCGTCCTCATCGGCGAACCCGGCGTCGGCAAGACCGCGATCGTCGCGGGGCTCGCGCAGCGCATCGCCGACGGTGACGTCCCGGCGCTGCTCCGCGGTCGCCGTGTCGTCTCGCTCGACCTCGCCGCGATGCTGTCCGGCACGAAGTACCGCGGCGACTTCGAGGAGCGCCTCACGAACGCCATGGACGAGATCGCCGCACACCGCGATGAGCTCATCGTGTTCGTCGACGAGCTGCACACCGTGGTCGGCGCGGGCGGGGGCGGTGACGGCGGCTCGATGGACGCCGGCAACATCCTGAAGCCCCGCTTGGCCCGCGGTGACCTGCACCTCGTCGGTGCGACCACGCTCAGCGAGTACCGCCGGATCGAGAAGGACGCCGCGCTCGAGCGTCGGTTCCAGCCGGTGCAGGTCGCGGAGCCGAGCGTGTCCGACGCCGTGCAGATCCTCGCCGGGCTCGCCCCGCGGTACGAGGAGCACCACGGGGTCACCTACTCCGAGGGTGCCATCCGTGCCGCCGTCGAGATGTCGCACCGCTACGTCGCCGACCGGTTCCTGCCCGACAAGGCGATCGACCTCATCGACCAGGCCGGTGCCCGACGCCGGCTCGCACTGAGCGGTTCGGAGGACGTCGACGCACTCCGCGCCGAGGTCGTCGGACTGCAGGTCGAGAAGGACGCGGCCGTGGCTGCGGAACGCTACGAGGACGCCTCCGGCATCCGGGACCGGATCGACGGACTGGAGGCGCGGATCGCGTCCGCCACGTCGCCGTCCGTCGCGGTGGTGGCCGGCTCCGCATCGTCCGGCGTGACGGACCGGACCGACGCCAGCCGTGCCTCCCGGCAGTCCGGTGCGGGACCGACGACCGCCGCCGAGCCCGACGTCGTGATCACCGAGGCGGACATCGCCGAGATGGTCTCGCGCTCGACCGGCATCCCCGCCGCCAGGCTCTCCGCCGACGACAGGACGCGGCTCGCCGCGCTCGAGTCCGAGCTGCACGGCAGGGTCGTCGGCCAGGACGACGCGGTCACCGCGATCGCCAAGGCCGTCCGGCGGTCACGCTCCGGCATGGGCGACCCGCGTCGGCCCGTCGGCAGCTTCCTGTTCCTCGGACCGACGGGGGTCGGCAAGACCGAGCTCGCGAAGACCCTCGCGTCGTCTCTGTTCGGTGACGAGTCGGCCATGCTGCGCTTCGACATGAGCGAGTTCGGGGAGCGGCACACCGTCTCGCGGCTCGTCGGCGCCCCTCCCGGGTACGTCGGGTACGACGAGGCCGGGCAGCTGACCGAGCGCGTCCGCCGGAACCCGTACTCGGTGATCCTGCTCGACGAGATCGAGAAGGCCCACCCCGACGTGTTCAACCTGCTCCTGCAGGTCCTCGACGACGGGCACCTGACCGACGGCCAGGGTCGGACGGTCGACTTCCGGAACACCGTCGTGATCATGACGTCGAACCTCGGGTCCGAGTTCCTGGCGTCGCGGTCCGGAGCCCTCGGGTTCTCCGCGGCCGCGGACGGCGGGTTCACCGAGTCCGACCTGCGGAACCGCGTGATGGGTCGGCTCCGAGAGTCGATGCGGCCGGAGTTCCTCAACCGGATCGACGAGATCGTGCTGTTCCGGAAGCTCGACCGGGCCCAGCTCCGGACGATCGTCGGACTGCTGCTCGACGACACCCGGCTGCGCCTCGCCGCCCAGGACGTCGCGCTGACGATCTCCGACGGCGCGGTGGACTGGATCGTCGACCACGGGTACGAGCCGGAGTACGGTGCCCGGCCGCTCCGCCGAGTCGTCCAGCGCGAGGTCGAGGACCGGATCGCGGACCTCGTCGTCGCCTCGGCCACCTCCGCCGGTGACGTCGTGGAGATCTCCGTCGCGGACGACGCACTGGTGGCGACTGTCTCGCACCCGGCGCTGCTCGTGTAGCTCCGCCACGCATGACGCCGGAAGGCCCCTTCGACGGTTCCGTCGCGGGGGCCTTCTTCCGTGCACGGACACCCGTCGGGGAGTTCCGCGATGCAATTTGGGGAATGCACTTGCATTCTGCGCGAACCGCCCGATAGTGTGCGTTCACAACAACCGCCGCGTCGCATGAAAGGAGGCCGACCATGATGATGAACTCGATGATTCCAACTCCGTTCGGAGCAGCGCCGATCACGGGTGCACACATCCGCGTCCAGGGCAGTTCCCTGCGTGTTGCGTTCGGCTTCCGCGTCGGCGGATCGCTCCGTCGGCGGTAGCTGACCGGACCACGTTGCTCGGACACTGCCGCAGGACTGCGGTCGTGTCGGTGCCTGGTCGAGGAGTCGCAGTTCGGGGAGCTGCTGGTTGATCCCAGCCGCTCACTGTCCGCGAGTGCTCTGCTGATCAGGCGCTCTGCCGAGCTGCCGCTGTGCCGAGCCGCTGTGCTGATCAGCCGCTGTGCTGATCGCTGCTGTGCTGACCAGTTGCAGTCGTGATCAGTTGCAGTCCTGATCGGTTGCTGCGCGGAGACGCTCGTGAGCGGTGCATCCGTCGGAGCAGGTGTCCCCGAGCGCGGCCGCGCGAATTCCCAGATGCATTTCCGTGCATTCTCCACGGCGCTTCGTCGCGCCCATTCCCGATGCATTCTCAGTACCTGGATGCATTCTCAGCGCCTGTCCGAGGCGTTGTTCGTCGCGCCGTCCGCCGGCGCATCCACGAGAAGGACGATCACCATGTCACCCACGAGAACCGCCGAACGGCACGTCGCCGATCGGCTGGTCACCACCCCGCACCGACCGACACCGCGGCGCGTGTCGCTCCCGGACCGGATCGCCCTCCGGGTCGGGCTCGCGCTCGTCGTCTGGAGCCGTCGGACACGCCGCGTGCGGCCCGAGCGCTCGCACGACGAGTACCGGCGCCTCGCGCTGCAGCTCGCCGAGGAACGCCGGAGGGCGGAACAGCGCCTGACCGAGGCGCGGATGTTCTGGCGATGAGCGCACCCCGACCATGCGGGGATCGTCCGGTCCCGTCCCGAGACCGGACGGTCCCCGCGTGCTCGCACCGCGCCTCCCGACCGTCCGCCCCGCGTGCTCGCACCGCGCCTCCCGACCGTCCGCCCCGCGTGCTCGCACCGCGCCTCCCGACCGTCCGCCGTCCGTGCCCGGTCCGGACGCGGCCCCGCGCGCCCGTACCGTAGGAGCATGAGCCAACCCCTCCCCGACGGTCCCGCGTCCGCGAGCGCCCTCGTCCAGCGACTGACGGCCGTCGTCCCCGACTTCCCGAAGCCCGGGATCATGTTCCGCGACGTCACACCGGTCTTCGCCGACGCCGAGGCGTTCTCCGCCGTCTGCGCCGCCCTCGCCGAGCCGTTCCCCGAGTTCGACGCCGTCGCGGGCATCGAGGCGCGCGGGTTCGCCCTCGCCGGTGGCATCGCCGCGCAGCGCGGGGTCGGGGTCCTGACGGTCCGGAAGGCCGGCAAGCTCCCCGGCGACGTGCTGTCCGAGGCCTACGCGCTCGAGTACGGCGAGGCCGCCGTCGAGATCCGGCCGGGGCAGATGCCCGCGGGGTCCCGCGTCCTCATCGTCGACGACGTACTCGCCACGGGAGGCACGTCCGAGGCGACGCTCACCCTGCTCGAGCGTGCCGGGTACACCGCCGTCGGCTTCAGTGCGCTGCTCGAGCTCGACGGACTGGAGGGACGGGCCCGGTTGGAACCGCGCCTCACGGTCCACACGCTCGGGTCCGCACCGGCCTGACCGCAGTTCTCCACAGGTCCTCGTCCCGCGCCGCCTCTGGACCCGCACGCCGGTACAGTTGTCGGACCAACCGAGCCAGGGAGTTCCACCATCGTGACCGACACCGTCGCACCCGCATCCGCCGCCCACGAGCCCACCGGCCCCGCGACCGTGACCGCGACGACGACCACGACGGGCACCGAGCTGTTCGACGGAGAGCGATCGGTCATCGCGATCCGCGTCGACGGCGTCCTCAAGGACCTCGCGGCGTCGGTGGAGTCCGGCCAGGTCGTCGACCCGGTGACCCTCGCCGAGCAGGACGGGCTCGACATCCTCCGGCACTCCGCGGCGCACGTGCTCGCCCAGGCCGTGCAGACGATCAACCCCGAGGCCAAGCTCGGCATCGGCCCGCCCATCACCGACGGCTACTACTACGACTTCGACGTCGCGGAGCCGTTCACCCTCGACGACCTCAAGGCCGTCGAGAAGGGCATGGACCGCATCATCAAGCAGGGGCAGCGGTTCGTCCGCCGTGTCGTGTCCGACGACGAAGCCCGCGAGCTCATGGCGGGGGAGCCGTACAAGCAGGAGCTCATCGGGCTCAAGGGTGCTGCTGCCGACGGCGAGTCGGGTGAGAGCGTCGAGGTCGGCGCGGGCGAGCTCACGGTCTACGCCAACACCGATCCCAAGACCGGCGACGTCATCTGGCAGGACCTCTGCCGCGGGCCGCACCTGCCGCACACGCGGATCATCGGCAACGCCTCGAAGCTCATGCGCGTCGCGGCTGCCTACTGGCGCGGCTCCGAGAAGAACCCGCAGCTCCAGCGCATCTACGGCACCGCGTGGCCGGACAAGGACCAGCTCCGCGCGCACCTCGAACGCCTCGAGGAAGCCGCCAAGCGCGACCACCGCAAGCTCGGTGCGGAGCTCGACCTCTTCTCGTTCCCCGACGAGATCGGCTCCGGCCTCGCGATCTTCCACCCCAAGGGCGGGATCATCCGCCGCGAGATGGAGGACTACTCGCGGAAGCGCCACGAGCAAGAGAGCTACTCCTTCGTCAACACCCCGCACATCACCAAGGCGAACCTGTTCGAGATCTCCGGCCACCTGGGCTGGTACAAGGACGGCATGTTCCCGGCGATGCACCTCGACGAGGCCCGCAACGACGAGGGCGAGATCACGCGACAGGGCGCGGACTACTACCTCAAGCCGATGAACTGCCCGATGCACATCCTCGTGTACCGGTCGCAGCCGCGCTCCTACCGCGATCTGCCCCTCCGGCTCTTCGAGTTCGGCACGGTCTACCGCAACGAGAAGTCCGGCGTCATCCACGGCCTCACCCGCGTCCGGGGCATGACCCAGGACGACGCCCACATCTTCACCACCAAGGAGAAGATGAAGGACGAGCTGACCACGACGCTGAACTTCGTGCTCTCGCTCCTCCGCGACTACGGACTCACGGACTTCTACCTCGAGCTCTCGACCAAGGACCCCGAGAAATACGTCGGCGACGACGACGTGTGGGACGAAGCGACGAACACCCTCGCCGAGGTCGCCGCGGAGTCCGGGCTCGACCTCGTCCCCGATCCCGGCGGGGCGGCGTTCTACGGTCCCAAGATCTCGGTGCAGGCCCGGGACGCGATCGGACGGACCTGGCAGATGTCGACCGTGCAGCTCGACTTCAACCTGCCCGAGCGGTTCGAGCTCGAGTACGCGGCGGCGGACGGCTCCCGTCAGCGTCCGGTCATGATCCACCGTGCCCTCTTCGGCACCATCGAACGGTTCTTCGGTGTGCTCACCGAGCACTACGCGGGTGCGTTCCCGGTGTGGCTCTCGCCGGTGCAGGTCGTCGGCATCCCCGTGGCAGAGGAGTACGCCGAGTACCTCGACGGCGTGATCGCCCAGCTCCGTGCCCGCGGCGTGCGTGCGGAGGTCGACCACTCCGACGACCGCATGCAGAAGAAGATCCGGACGCACACCAAGCAGAAGGTCCCGTTCCAGCTCATCGCCGGCGACGACGACCGTCAGCAGGGTGCCGTGAGCTTCCGGTTCCGCGACGGCTCGCAGGACAACAACGTGCCGGTCGCCGATGCGATCGAACGCATCGTCACGGCGATCGAGGACCGGGTCCAGGTCTGACGTGGAGTCCGACTCCGCAGACCACCTCGTCGGTGTCCCCGACGCGTTCCAGCGACTGTGGACGCCGCACCGCGCGGTCTACATCGACGCCGGACGCGCCGGGGACGGCCGTGGCCACAAGGACGACTGTCCGTTCTGTGAGGCGCCGGCGCACCCGGACGAGGAGACCCTCGTCGTTGCGCGCGGCGAACACGCGTACGCCCTGCTGAACCTCTACCCGTACAACAACGGCCACCTGCTCGTCTGCCCGTACCGTCACGTCCCGCTGTACGACGAGGCGACCCCGGAGGAGACCGTCGAGATCGCCACGCTGACGCAGACGGCGATGGGCGTGCTCCGGCAGGTGGCGCACTGCGACGGGTTCAACATCGGGATGAACCAGGGCCAGGTGGCCGGTGCCGGCGTCGCTGGTCACCTGCACCAGCACGTCGTCCCGCGGTGGGAGTCCGACGCGAACTTCTTCCCGATCATCGCCCGGACCAAGGCGATCACACAGCTCCTCGGTGAGACCCGCCAGCTCGTCGCCGACGCCTGGCCGACCTGATCCGACGCGCGCGCCTCGATGCCCTGACCGCCGGGCGTGAACCGCGGGGTCGGGGCATCTAGGATGGGTTCATCATGAGCGACAGCACTGCGAACCCGACCCCTGGCACCTCCATCACCGGCTCCGACCGCGTCAAGCGCGGCCTCGCCGAGATGCTCAAGGGCGGCGTGATCATGGACGTGATCGACGTCGAGCAGGCGAAGATCGCCGAGGACGCCGGCGCGACCGCGGTCATGGCACTCGAGCGTGTCCCCGCCGACATCCGTGCGCAGGGCGGTGTCGCACGCATGTCCGACCCGTCGATGATCGAGGACATCATCGCCGCGGTGTCGATCCCCGTCATGGCGAAGGCCCGCATCGGTCACTTCGTCGAGGCGCAGATCCTGCAGGAGCTCGGTGTCGACTACATCGACGAGTCCGAGGTCCTGAGCCCGGCGGACTACGTCAACCACATCGACAAGTGGAAGTTCACGACCCCGTTCGTCTGCGGTGCGACGAACCTCGGCGAGGCGCTCCGTCGCATCACCGAGGGCGCCGCGATGATCCGCTCGAAGGGCGAGGCCGGCACCGGCGACGTCTCCGAGGCGACGAAGCACATCCGCACCATCAACAAGGAGATCGCGTCGCTCCGGAACCTGGCCGACGACGAGCTCTACGTCGCCGCCAAGGAGCTCCAGGCGCCGATCGACATCGTGCGCGAGGTCGCGGCCACGGGCACGCTCCCCGTCGTCCTCTTCACCGCGGGCGGTGTCGCGACCCCGGCCGACGCGGCCATGATGATGCAGCTCGGCGCGGACGGCGTGTTCGTCGGCTCCGGGATCTTCAAGTCAGGCGACCCGGCCAAGCGCGCCGCTGCGATCGTCAAGGCCGTGACGTTCTCCGACGACCCGAAGGTCGTCGCGGACGCCTCGCGCGGCCTCGGCGAGGCGATGGTCGGCATCAACGTCGCCGACGTCCCGGCCCCGCACCGTCTGGCCGAGCGCGGCTGGTGACCATCGGTGCGCCCTCGGGAGCACGGCCCCGCATCGGCGTGGTCGCACTCCAGGGGGACTTCCGCGAGCACATCGCCTCGCTCACGGCGCTCGGCGCGGACGTCGTCCCGCTTCGACGCCCCGAGGAACTCGGCGGACTGCACGGGGTCGTGATCCCCGGCGGTGAGTCGAGCGTGATGGACAAGCTCGGACGCATGTTCGGGCTCGCCGATCCGCTGGCCGAGGCAATCCGGGGCGGACTTCCGACCTACGGAACCTGCGCCGGCATGATCATGCTCTCGTCGCGGCTCACGAACGCGATCGCGGGACAGCAGACCCTCGACGTCCTCGACACGACCGTCACGCGGAATGCCTTCGGGACGCAGAACGACTCCTTCGAGATCGACATCCCGATGCCCGAGCTCGGCGAGCGGCCCGTGCACGCGGTCTTCATTCGCGCGCCGGTGGTCGAGAGCCAGGGTCCTGGGGTCGTGACGCTCGGGGCGCTCCCGGACGGCCGCGCGGTGGCCGTGCAGCAGGACAACGTCATCGCGAGCGCGTTCCACCCCGAGGTCAGCGGCGAGGACCGCTTCCACCGCCGGTTCCTCGCCCTCGTCGCCACCGCCTGACGCGCACCCCACCCACGGTCGGCCCGTCGCCGTGCTGAGCCCGGTCGCGCCTGTCGCTTTCCCCGGAAAGCGACAGGACACCGGGAAACAGCGCGTGGATCGGTCGCTTTCCCCTCGAAGCGTCACGTCGCCGGACGCGCACCGAGGCGGACGGGAGGCGCGGCGCGACGCCGCCACGTGCCTCCCGGCCGTAGGATGGTCGGGAACTTTCACCAACCGTAGGAGAACCGTGTCCGGGCATTCCAAGTGGGCGACGACCAAGCACAAGAAGGCCGTCATCGACGGCCGCCGTGCCAAGTCGTTCGCCAAGCTCATCAAGAACATCGAGGTCGCCGCCAAGATGGGCGGTGCCGACATGTCGGGCAACCCGACGCTCGTCGACGCCGTGCAGAAGGCCAAGAAGACCTCGGTCCCGAACGACAACATCGACCGTGCCGTCAAGCGCGGCGCTGGGCTCACCGGCGAGTCCATCGACTACCAGACCATCATGTACGAGGGCTACGGCCCCAACGGTGTCGCGATGCTGATCGAGTGCCTCACCGAGAACAAGAACCGCGCTGCGGCCGAGGTCCGGATCACGATGACCCGGAACGGCGGCACGATGGGCGACCCCGGGAGCGTCGCGTACAACTTCTCCCGCAAGGGCGTCATCTCGGTCGCCAAGGTCGACGGGCTGACCGAGGACGACGTCCTCGGTGCCGTGCTCGACGCCGGTGCCGAAGAGGTGACCGACCAGGGCGGCGGGTTCGAGATCATCACCGAGGCGACCGACCTCGTCGCGGCACGGACGGCGCTCCAGGACGCCGGGATCGACTACGACTCCGCCGATGCCGAGTTCGTCCCCGGGCTCAAGATCGACATCGACGCCGAGACCGCCCGCAAGGTCTTCAAGCTCATCGACGCGCTCGAGGACAGCGACGACGTGCAGAACGTCTACTCGAACTTCTCGATCCCCTCGGACGTGCAGGCGGAACTCGACGCCGACGACGAGGAGTAGCACCCCGTGCCGACGGTGACGCTGTGATCCGCGTCCTCGGCATCGACCCCGGTCTGACCCGGTGCGGTGTCGGTGTCGTCGAGGTCGCGGCGAACCGTCGGGCATCCCTCGTGCACGTCACGGTGATCAGGACGCCGTCGGACATGCCGCTCGAGCAGCGCCTCGTCCGGATCGCCGCCGGCATCGGTGCTGCGATCGACGAGTTCGGTCCGGACGCCGTGGCGGTGGAGCGCGTGTTCGCGCAGGCGAACGTCCGGACGGTGATGGGCACCGCCCAGGCCGCTGGGCTCGCACTGCACGCTGCCGCGTCGCGGGACATCCCGGTCGCGCTGCACACACCGTCCGAGGTCAAGGCCGCCATCAGCGGCTACGGCAACGCCGACAAGAAGCAGGTCGCGACGATGGTCGCGCGTGTGCTCGGCCTCGCCGAGGCACCGAAGCCGGCGGACGCGTCCGACGCGCTCGCCCTGGCGATCTGCCATGCCTGGAGGCGCGGCACGCCCGTCGCAGGCGCGTCGGGAGCCGGGGGACTCACCCCCGCACAGCGCGCCTGGCGTGATGCGGAGCGGTCTGTCGGCACGGCTGCGTCGTCGGCGGCCCGTAGGCTCGGGACATGATCGCGAGCCTCCGTGGGACCTGCATCGACGTCGCCGGATCACGGCTGGTGCTCGAGGTCGGCGGCGTCGGGTACGCCGTGACCGTGACCCCGCAGCACGCGCTGTCCGTCCGCCACGGCGCCGACGTGTTCGTCCGGACCGCGCTCATCGTGCGCGAGGACGACTTCTCGCTCTTCGGGTTCGAGACGACCGAGGCGCTCGAGGTGTTCGACCTGCTGCGGAGCGTGTCGGGGGTCGGTCCGAAGTCGGCGCTCGGCGTGCTCGCCGCGATGAGCCCGGCCCAGGTCGCCCGCGCGGTGACGGACGACGACGACGCAGCCTTCCGCAAGGTGAGCGGCATCGGCCCGAAGACGGCCAAGCTCATCACGGTGCAGCTCGCCGGCAAGGTCACGGCGGTCGTGACCGAACACGTCGTCGCACCGGTCACGGCGCACCCCGCCTCCGAGGACGTCGTCACGGCGCTCGTGGGGCTCGGATGGCGCGAGGACGCCGCGCGCATCGCGGTCGAGGCCACGATCCACAACGAACCCGGCGTGGAGTCGATGGGCACGCAGGCGCTCCTCCGTGCAGCGCTCGGCACACTCAACCCCGCCGCCGCACAGCACTCCACGTCGCCCAGGTCGACGTCGCCCCGTGCGACGTCGCCCCGTGTGCCGGGCGGTGCGCGGTGAGCGGCATCACGTCGGCCGGCGCGGAGTCGGACGCGGAGCTCGCGTTCGAGGGGGCCATGCGCCCGAAGTCGCTCGCCGAGTTCGTCGGCCAACGCAAGGTGCGCGGGCAGCTCGAGCTCCTCCTCAAGGCCGCTGCGATGCAGGACCGGACGCCCGACCACATCCTCCTCGCCGGCCCCCCGGGCCTCGGAAAGACGACCCTCGCGATGATCGTCGCGTACGAGTCGGACCGGCCGCTGCGGATGTCGAGTGGTCCGGCCATCCAGCACGCGGGCGACCTCGCGGCGGTGCTGTCCTCCCTCGTGCCCGGCGAGGTCCTCTTCATCGACGAGATCCACCGGATGGCGCGGTCGGCGGAGGAGATGCTCTACCTCGCGATGGAGGACTTCCGGATCGACATCATGGTCGGCAAGGGTGCGGGTGCGACGAGCATCCCGCTCGACCTCGCGCCGTTCACCCTGGTCGGCGCGACCACCAGGTCCGGTCTCCTGCCGAACCCCCTGCGCGACCGCTTCGGGTTCACGGCGCACCTGGAGTTCTACGAGCACGACGAACTCGAGCAGGTGCTCGTGCGCGCCGCAGGCCTCCTCGACCTCGGTATCGACCGCACCGCGCTCCGCGAGATCGCCGGGCGCTCCCGCGGCACACCCCGCATCGCGAACCGCCTGCTCCGCCGCGTGCGGGACTTCGCCCTGGTGCACGGGGGAGACGACGGGCTCGCCGCGGTCCGGGGCGCGCTCGACCTCTACGACGTCGACGACCTCGGCCTCGACCGACTCGACCGCGCCGTGCTCGACATCCTGCTCACGCGGTTCGACGGCGGCCCGGTCGGCCTGAACACCCTCGCGGTCTCCGTGGGCGAGGAGAGCGAGACCATCGAGTCGGTCGTCGAGCCGTTCCTCGTGCGGGTCGGCCTCGTGACGAGGACACCGCGGGGCCGGGTCGCGACACCCCTCGCGTGGCAGCACATGGGCCTCACCCCCGGTCAGTCGGCGCCCGGCCAGGCGGCACCCGGCCAGTCGGCACCCGGCCAGTCGGCACCCGGCCGGACCGGTCTCGGCGCGACCACTGCGCAACCCGGGTTGTTCGAGGCCGACGGCTGACCCGCGGGACCGAGCCCGTGCCTCCCGACCGATTCGGTGGCGCGCCCCGGGCGCTCCGCGACTCACAGGCGGGTGCCCTAGACTGCTCCCGCCCGTTTCGAGCACTCTGGAAGGCTTCACCTCATGCAGTTCAACCCGACGACCATCATCATGCTGGTCCTCCTCGTGGGGCTCGTGTTCCTCATGTTCCGGAACAGCCGCAAGCGCAAGACGCAGCAGGCTGAGCTCGCGACCAAGATGGTCCCCGGTGCTCGCGTGATGCTGTCCTTCGGGATCTACGGCACCCTGGTGTCGGTGAACGACGAGAAGGTCACCGCCGACGTCGAGGTCGCTCCGGGCACCGTCATCACCGTCCACCGCCAGACGCTCTCGCGCGTCGTGGACGACGAGACCACCGACGTCGACACGTCGGCCTCGACCACCGAGGACACGACGGCGCCGAGCATGGAGCTGAACGGCGAGCCGGTCTACGGGGAGCGCGTCGACCAGATCGACGAGGACACCAAGCGCACCGACGACCGCCGATTCGACGAGCGCTGAGACACCGACACCCATCCATGCCCGGGTGACGTCTGACGTCACCCGCCCCCCGAGGGCACCCCTTCGAACCCGGCGCGACCGCGCGCATGGGCCCGTACAGAAAGACGAGACGCACCGGTGGCACGAACGACACCCGTCAAGAAGGCGCTTCGCTCCCTCACCTGGTTGGTCATCATCATCGCCGCACTCGCGGCGCTGAACGGGACCGCGACGATCCTCGCGAACAAGGCGACGTGGGCGAAGGGCGCCAGCTGGGTCCCCGAACTCGCGCTCGACCTCCAGGGCGGCACGCAGATCACCCTCGCGGCGAAGAACACGGGCGGGTCGAACGTCAACTCCGACCAGCTCAACCAGGCCGTGAACATCATCCGGCAGCGCATCGACGCGACGGGCGTGTCTGAGTCGGAGATCAACACGCAGGGCGGCAACAACATCGTCGTCTCCATCCCGGGCAAGCCCGACAAGGAGACGATCGCGCGCATCGAGGCCGCCGCGAAGCTGACGTTCCGCCCGGTGCTGACCACCGAGGCCGCGACCAACACCGCCGTCGGCGGCAAGGGCTCGAACGCCACCAAGTCCGCCGCGCCGTACACACCGCCCGCGTCGCTGGCAGCCACGCCGAGCGTCAAACCGACGAGCGGCAGCGACCTGAACCAGGTCTCCCCGCGGCTGGCCGACCTGTACACGAACTACAGCTGCGCCGCCCCGGACGACGTCACCGACGCGCCCGACAGCAAGCCCCTCGTGACGTGCGACCAGGACGGCACGAGCAAGTACCTCCTCGGCCCGGTCGAGGTCCTCGGCGCGGACATCAGCAACGCCACGTCCGGCATCGCGACGAACTCCCAGGGCGTCTCGACCGGTGAGTGGGCCGTCAACCTGACGTTCAACGGCGACGGCACCAAGGACTTCCGCACGGTGACGTCGCGGCTCGTCGCGCTCCAGGCGCCGCAGAACCAGTTCGCGATCGTGCTCGACGGCAACGTGATCACGGCACCGTCCACGAACTCGGCGATCACGAACGGCAAGGCCCAGATCACCGGGTCGTTCACCGCCGACTCCGCCAAGACCCTCGCCGACCAGCTGAAGTTCGGCGCGCTGCCGATCAACTTCACGGTCCAGTCGAAGGAGAACATCTCCGCGACGCTCGGGTCGGCCCAGCTGCTCGGCGGGCTCATCGCCGGCCTGATCGGTCTCATCCTCGTCGTCATCTACTCGGTGATCCAGTACCGGGCGCTCGCGTTCGTGACCGTGCTGTCCCTCGGCGTCGCCGCGACGCTCACCTACCTCGTGATCGCAGTGATGTCCTGGCGGATCGACTACCGGTTGTCCCTGGCGGGTGTCGCCGGGCTCATCGTGGCGATCGGCATCACGGCGGACTCCTTCATCGTCTACTTCGAGCGCATCCGCGACGAACTGCGCGACGGGCGGGGCCTGGAGAGCGCCGTGGAGGCCGGGTGGAAGCGTGCACTCCGGACGATCTTCGCGTCGGACTCGGTGAACTTCCTCGCCGCCGTCACGCTGTACATCCTGGCGGTCAGCGACGTCAAGGGCTTCGCGCTGACGCTGCTGCTCACGACGATCATCGACATCATCGTCGTCACACTGTTCACCCACCCGATGCTCCAGCTCATCGCCAGGACCAAGTTCTTCGGCGAGGGGCACAAGTTCAGCGGGCTCGATCCGACAGCGCTCGGCGCGGTGTACCGGGGGAGATCCCAGTTCAGGGCGCCGGTCGTCGACGGCAAGCGCCAGAAGAGCGCGCGTGAGGCCGAGCGTCGTCAGACGATCGCCGAACGCAAGGCCCTCGCGGGCAAGGACACCACCGACGCCGGCGCTGAGACTGGTCGCGGCACCGACGGGAAGGACAGCTGATGGCCAGCTTCAGCCAGTTCGGCAGCGACCTCTACACGGGCAAGCGCTCCTACGACATCGTCGGACGCCGACGCCTGTGGTACTCGATCGCGATCGCGTGCATCGTCCTGTCCGCACTCGTGCCGTTCCTCCGGGGCGGGTTCCACCTCGGGATCGAGTTCACGGGTGGGTCCGAGTTCACGATCTCCAAGACCACGAGCCTCGACCAGACGAAGGCCACGAACGCCGTGGAGGGCGTCGTGTCCGACGTCATCCCCCGCGTCTCGCAGCTCGGGACCGACTCGATCCGGGTGCAGACGTCGCAGCTGACCACGACGCAGAACGACGACGTGGCGACGGCCCTCGCCAAGGCGTACGACGTGCCGGAGTCCCGTGTCGCATCGTCCTTCATCGGTGCGACCTGGGGGGCCGACGTCCTCAACCAGTCGATCCGCGGCCTGGTGATCTTCCTCGTCCTCGCCGCCGTGTTCATGACGATCTACTTCCGCACCTGGAAGATGTCGCTCGCCGCGATGGTGGCGCTCCTCCACGACCTCATCCTGACGGCCGGCGTGTACGGGATCGTCGGGTTCGAGGTCACGCCCGCCGCGGTGATCGGCTTCCTGACGATCCTCGGGTACTCGCTCTACGACACCGTCGTGGTGTTCGACAAGGTCCGCGAGAACACCTCGCACGACCAGGACGGCTCGCGCCGCACCTTCGCCCAGTCGGTCAACCTCGCGGTGAACCAGACGCTGGTCCGGTCGATCAACACCTCCGTGGTGGCGCTCCTGCCCGTCGCCGCCATCCTCTTCATCGGCTCGTACGTGCTCGGTGCCGGAACGCTGCGGGACATCTCGCTCGCGCTGTTCATCGGGATCATCGTCGGGACCTACTCGACGATCTTCATCGCGAGTCCGCTGTACGCCCACCTCCGCGAGGGCGAGGACCGCATCAAGAAGTCCGACGCGAAGAAGGTCCAGGCCAAGTCGGCCAAGGAGCCGGTCGACGCGGTCTGACCGACGCCACCCGAGCAAGAGGGAGCAGCATCGTGCAGGAGATCGACATCACCGAGGCACTCCGTCGCGTCGCGGCCGGGTCGCGACTCATCGACGTGCGTGAGCAGGACGAGTGGGACGGCGGGCACGCTCCCGAGGCGTCGTTCCTCCCGATGTCCGCCCTGCAGGAACGGTGGACCGAGGTCGACGCCGACGACGACGATCCCGCGATCATCGTCTGCCACTCCGGCCGCCGGTCCGGCATCGTCGCCGAGTCGCTCGAGCGATCCGGTGTCCCGGCCGTGAGCGTGGCCGGCGGCATGGTCGCGTGGCAGGCAGCCGGGGGAGCGGTCGTCACCGGGAGCGCCACGGACGCCGTCGGCGAACCGGATTCGGAAGCCTGAGCGCTCGCGCGTAGTCTGACCTGATCGTACGGCGAGAGGTGGAGCATGACGGACACGCGTGAGTCGACGCCCGACGAGTCCGCCGCGGTTCCGCCGCAGTCACCGCTCCGCCCGGGGAGTGCTCCCGGCGGCAGCAACACGACGGGCTCCATCGGTTCGCTCCGCGCCCTCCTGCCCCGCCTGTTCTCGCGGGCCCAGCCGGCCGGTGCCGTCGACACGCTGATCCGCACGGTACGGACCCACCACCCGAAGGCGGACGTCACGCTCATCGAGCGCGCGTACACGACCGCCGAACGCGCGCACGACGGCCAGAAGCGCAAGTCCGGCGAGCCGTACATCACGCACCCGGTCGCGGTCGCGCAGATCCTCGCCGACCTCGGCATCGGGGCGATCACGATCGCAGCCGCACTCCTGCACGACACCGTCGAGGACACCGAGTACACGCTCGACGAGCTCCGGAGTGACTTCGGCGACGAGATCGCGATGCTCGTCGACGGCGTCACCAAGCTCGACAAGTTGAAGTACGGCGACAGCGCCCAGGCCGAGACGGTCCGGAAGATGGTCGTCGCGATGTCGAAGGACATCCGCGTCCTCGTCATCAAGCTCGCGGATCGTCTCCACAACGCGCGCACCTGGGGGTTCGTGGAGTCCGCCTCCGCGACGCGCAAGGCGAAGGAGACGCTCGAGATCTACGCGCCCCTCGCGCACCGGCTCGGGATCCAGATGATCAAGCTGGAGCTCGAGGACCTGTCGTTCGCGGTGTTGCACCCGAAGCTCTACGTCGAGATCGACAGCCTCGTCAAGGAGCGCACCCCGAAGCGCGAGCAGTTCGTCCAGAACGTCATCGGCGCGGTCAAGCGGGACCTCAAGTCCTCCAAGATCCGCGGCGACGTGATGGGTCGGCCGAAGCAGTACTACTCGATCTACCAGAAGATGATCGTCCGAGGTCGCGAGTTCGACGAGATCTACGACCTCGTCGGCATCCGGGTGCTCGTGCCCACGGTGCGTGACTGCTACGCGGTCCTGGGATCGGTGCACGCACGGTGGACGCCGCTGCCCGGTCGCTTCAAGGACTACATCGCCACCCCGAAGTTCAACCTCTACCAGTCGCTCCACACGACGGTCCTCGGTCCGCAGGGCCGTGCGGTCGAGATCCAGATCCGAACGTACGAGATGCACCAGCGCGCCGAGTTCGGCGTCGCGGCGCACTGGAAGTACAAGCAGCGGATGAACGGCACCGTCGAGGCGGCACCGTCGTCCGACACCGACATGGCCTGGCTCGCGCACATCACCGACTGGCAGGCCGAGACGTCCGACCCGACCGAGTTCCTCGACTCCCTGCGGTACGAGATCGGTGCGAAGGAGACGTACGTCTTCACCCCGCAGGGCAAGGTCATCGGCCTCCCCGCCGGGGCCACCCCGGTGGACTTCGCGTACGCCGTGCACACCGAGATCGGGCACCGGACGATGGGCGCCAAGGTGAACGGCCGCCTCGTCCCCCTCGAGAGCGAGCTGTCGAGCGGGGACGTCGTCGAGATCTTCACCTCGAAGAACCCGGACTCCGGCCCGAGTCAGGACTGGCTCGCGTTCGTGCGGAGTCCCCGTGCCCGCAACAAGATCAAGCAGTGGTTCACCAAGGAGCGTCGCGAGGAGGCCATCGAGCAGGGTCGTGACGCGATCGCCCGAGCGATGCGCAAGCAGAACCTCCCGCTCCAGCGCCTGATGAGCCAGGACTCCATCGCGGAGATCGCGTCGAACCTGCGGTACGAGGACGTCTCGGCCCTCTACGCGGCGATCGGCGAGGGACACGTGTCCACGCAGTCCGTCATCGAGAAGATCCTGGCGAGTGTGCAGACCGACACCGAGACGGACGAGCCGGAGTTCTCGTTCCCGTCACGGGTCTCGAGTCGCGCGCTCCGGAGCTCCGACAGCGGCGTCCTGGTTCGCGGCGCGCCGGACATCCTCGTCAAGTTGGCCAAGTGCTGCACGCCGGTCCCGGGCGACCAGATCGTCGGGTTCATCACCCGCGGGCAGGGCGTCTCGGTCCACCAGGCCACGTGCACGAACGTCCAGTCGCTCATGCAGGAACCCGATCGCATGATCGAGGTCGAGTGGGCGCCGTCGTCGAAGAGCGTGTTCCTCGTCCAGATCCAGATCGAGGCGCTCGATCGGTCCGGACTGCTGAGCGACGTGACGCGCGTCCTCTCGGAGCACCACGTCAACATCCTGTCCGCGACGGTGTCGACCTCGAACGACCGACTGGCGCTCTCGCGGTTCGTCTTCGAGATGGGTGACACGACCCACCTCGACCGGGTGCTCAACGCGGTTCGTCGGATCGACGCGGTCTACGACGTGTACCGGGTCAGCGCGGGCTGAACCGCGATGTCGCATCGGTGCCGGCCGGCGCTGTCGCGCGCACGCGGGCTGCCGAGGTGTCAGGGTCCCAGGGACGCAACGACCGCCGCGAGCCGGCGCAGCGCCTGCCGGCCGTACGGGAGGCCCGTGGTCGCCTCGAGCGATCGGCGCACCGCGAGCACGTCGCCACCCACCACACCCCCGTCATGGCCCCCAGCGCCCGCTGAGGGCTGCACAGAGCCGTCCAGCAGTCCTCGGACGGCGGCGTGTTCGACGGCACCGAAGCCCGAGCGATCGCGGAGCAGGTCGAGCGCGGTGCGGACCGGGCTCGTGACACCGACCCCGTGGTCCGCACCATCGCGGTCCCCGAGCACGATCACGTCGTCCGGGCCGAGTCGTGTCTCGCGCACGACGACCCCCGAGAACGGCCCCCGGCGGCGAGCCCCCGCGGGAGCGCAGGCGGTGTGCAGCACTGGCGGTCGGGACGTCGCGCCCCAGATCCACGCCGCCGAGAGCCGTTCCGCGACGAGAGGAGCAGCGGGCCAGGCAGGCGGCCCGGTTGCCTGCCCGGTGGCCTGCCCGGCCGCCTGCCCGGTCGCGGGTCCGCGTGTCGGCTCCAGCTCCTGTCCGAGGTCGAGCCCGCGCGGGGCGTACCCGAGGTGCGCCAGCGTGGTCAGGAACCCCCTGGCACGGAGCACGGCGTCGTCGGCCACCGCGATCGACGCGAACATGTCGCCGACCCGGAAGAGCTCACCGTCGAGCACCGCCGCCTGCAGTTCCTCCGCGGGGAGGCCGTCCGGGACGCCACCACCGATCGGGCGAGCGTGCGGGGCGGACGAGTGGGGTTCCTCCAGTCCGCTTCGCACCGGTCGATCGTGACAGGTCGGCACGACCGACGCGTTCCTGGAGCCCGCCCCTGTGGAGAACGCGGCCGAGCCCCGTGTCAGCGCTGGACGTCGGCGCGGGACGTCAGCGCAGGACGTCAGCGCGGTGCACGAGCGCCGCCGCGCCGATGAGCGGGCCGTCCTGCGACAACCCGGTCGGCACGATCCGGACCTTCGTCACGAACCCGAACTCCGCGCGCTCCGCGACCGCGGCCCTGGCGAACGCGAAGAGGTCCGGGCTGACGTGCGAGAACCCGCCGCCGATCGCGACGACCTCGAGGTCGACGAGGCTCGTGGCTGCGGCGATGGCCTGCCCGAGTGCGCGCCCGCTGCGCTCGACGGCGGCACGCGCGGTCGGGTCACCGGCGGCGTACGCGGCGGAGAGCTCCTCGCCGGTCGCGCCGCTGAACCCCTGCTTCCGTGCCCACGCGACCGTCTTCGGACCGCTGGCGATCGCCTCGAGGCAGCCGGTCCCGCCGCACGCGCAGTGGTCGTCGAACCCGCCGCACTCGACGTGCCCGATGTGGCCGGCGTTGCCCGTCGGCCCGCTCACCGTGCGCCCGTGCAGGATCAGTCCGCCACCGACGCCGGTGGAGATGATCATCCCCATCACGTGGTCGTGTCCCTGCGCGGCACCGACCCAGTGCTCGGCGAGGGTGATGCAGAGCCCGTCCATCCGGAGCGTCACGGGGACGTCGCCCGGCACGGTGGCGTCGACGAGCGCGGCGACCCGGTCGCGGAGCGGGTGGTCGCGCCACACGGGCATGTTGAGCGGCGAGACCCAGCCGTGCTCTTCGTTGATCGGCCCCGCGGACCCGATGCCCACCCCCGCGAGAGCGATCCCGGCCGGCACCGTCGCCAGTGCGCGCGTGACGACGTCGTCCACCGCTGCCTGGAGCTCGTCCGACGTCTTGTCGGGACCGGTCGGCGTCCGGAACCGCGAGTCGGCCAGGACGACGCCCTCGTCGGTGACGAGCGCTGCCTCGACCTTCGTGCCGCCGAGGTCCACGGCGAGGGCGATGGCGGTCCCGGGCGACACGGACGACACGGTGGCCGTGGACGGGATGGGTTCCGGGGTCGATGCCATGGGGACGCTCCGATGCGTTGGTCGGTCGAGCGGGCTGGAGTGCGCGGACGCGCGCGCGTCCGCGCTGCCGGGGGAAGGAAGGGGTGTCAGTACGACGACGTGTCGTCGCCGGTGCCGGAGTCCGCGCCGGTCGCCGCGCGGTGCGCGAACTCGTCGAGGATCCGGGCGGACGCGCTGGTGCCGATCCGGTCGGCACCAGCGGCGACCATCTCGAGCAGGGCGTCGAGACCGCGGACGCCACCGGAGGCCTTGACGCCGGTGTCCGGTCCGACCGTCGTGCGCATGAGCGCGATGTGCGCCGCGGTCGCACCACCGCCGGCGAACCCGGTCGAGGTCTTCACGAACGCGGCGCCGGCGCGCTGGGCGGCTCGCGACGCGGTGACGATCTCGTCCTCGGTCAGGAACGCGGTCTCGAGGATCACCTTGACGACGAGGTCGCCCGCGGCCTGCACCACGGCACGGACGTCCGCCTCGACGACGTCCCAGGCGCCCGAGCGCGCCGCGCCGATGTTCTGGACCATGTCGAGTTCGGATGCGCCGTCGGTGATCGCCTGCATCGCTTCGGCGACCTTCGTGCTCGTCGTCGTCGTGCCGTGCGGGAAGCCGAGGACGGTGCCGACTGCGACGTCGGTGCCGGCGAGGCGCGACACCGCGTGGGCGACGTCGGACGGACGGACGCACACGCTGAACACGCGGTGCGCGGCCGCCTCGTCGAGCTGCGCGTCGACGTCGGCCCGCGTCAGTTCGGGTTTCAGGATCGCGTGGTCGATGAGTCGTCGGACGTCGTCGGCGGTCGCGACGGCGACCACCGCGGGCGTGCTCGCGGCGTCGGATCGGGCTTCGGGGAACGGTGCGTTGTCCACAGCATCCGAGCGTACCGTGCGGCGCATGCGTGTCCTCGTCACCGGTGCCACCGGATACATCGGCGGCCGTCTCGCCCCGCGTCTCGTCGACGCCGGGCACGACGTCCGTGTCCTCGCGCGATCCCCCCAGAAGCTCGACGACGTGCCGTGGCACGACCGGGTCGAGGTGGTCGCGGGTGACCTCCTCGACGCCGATGCGGTCCGTCGGGCCGTTGCCGACGTCGACGCGGTGTACTACCTGGCGCACAGCATGGGCAGTCGGGGCGACTTCGAGGAGACCGAGCGGCAGGCGGCCCAGACGATGGCGGCCGCGGCGAAGGACGCTGGCGTGGCGCGGTTCGTCTACCTCGGCGGACTGCACCCGGACGGTGCGACGAGCAAGCACCTGACCTCGCGGGCCGAGGTCGGACGGATCCTCATCGAGTCCGGCGTGCCGACCGTCGCTCTCCAGGCGGGTGTCGTGATCGGGTCCGGGAGCACCTCGTTCGAGATGATCCGGCACCTCACCGACGTCCTGCCGTGGATGCCCGCCCCGAAGTGGGTCCGCAACCGGATCCAGCCGATCGCCGTCCGCGACGTCCTCCACTACCTGATCGGGGCGCTCGACGCGCCGGCCTCGGTGAACCGCACGTTCGACATCGGCGGGCCGGACGTGCTCCGCTACGGCCAGATGATGAACGGCTACGCGCTCGAGGCCGGTCTGAAGCAGCGCCCGATCTCGTCGCTCCCGGTGCTCACGCCGTGGCTCGCCTCGCAGTGGGTGAACCTCGTGACACCGATCCCGCGGGCCCTCGCCACGCCGATCATCGCATCCCTGCAGTACGAGTGCATCCAGCGTGAGCACGACATCGACGACGTCGTCCCGAAGCCCGCAGAGGGCCTCTTGCCCTACCGGAAGGCCGTCCGGCTCGCACTCGAGCGCGACGCGTCCGGCGAGGTCGAGACGAGCTGGCGGGGTGCGAGCATCGCCGGTGCGCCGAGCGACCCGCTGCCGAGTGACCCGGACTGGGCCGGACGCATCGTGAACGTCGACGAGCGCACCCGCGAGACGTCGGCACCGGCCGAGGAGGTCTGGCGCGTCATCGAGTCGATCGGCGGTGACAACGGCTGGTACTCCCTCCCGCTGGCATGGGCGCTCCGCGGCTGGATGGACCGTCTCGCGGGCGGGGTCGGGCTGCGGCGCGGACGGCGGAGCGCCGACCGGCTCGAGAACGGCGACGTGCTCGACTGGTGGCGGGTCGAACGGCTCGACCGCGGACACTTCCTCCGGCTCCGTGCCGAGTTCAAGGCTCCCGGTCAAGCCTGGCTGGAGATGTCCGTCGAGCCGGCCGCGGGCGGGTCCGTCTACCACCAGCGGGCGATCTGGATCCCGCGTGGCCTCGCCGGTCGTCTCTACTGGTGGTCGATCCTGCCGTTCCACGGCGTGATCTTCCCGGGCATGGTCGAGCGGATCACCGCCCGCGCCGAGCGCGGAGAGGGTCGGGACGACGCGCACCAGGACGGGTCGCGCGGAACGGCGCCGCGGGCGCACGAGCCGGCCGCGTCCTGACTCCGGTGATGCCGGACATCGTCCGGCTGCGGACGCGACCGATGGTCGGACTGGAGGATCGGGGCGGCGCTGCACCGTGCCTCCCGTCCGGTACCGGCTCGCGCTGGCACCCCGACACCGACAGAATGGACCCCGACACGAGGAGGCGGTCATGACCGACACCGCGAACGGCAGCACCGAGACGGCACCCATGGTGTTCCTCGGCGACAGCATCACCGAGCAGGGCGACTGGGAGGCGCGGTTCCCCGGGGACCACGTCGTGAACCTCGGCATCGGGGGAGACACCACCGACGGCGTGCTCGCGCGTCTCGACGAGGTGGTGCGTCTCGCACCGGAGGCGATCGTCCTGCTCATCGGCACGAACGACTTCGGCAACGAGAAGAAGAGCGTGGAGCACGTCGTGCGGACCGCGGAGACGATCCTGGTGGACCTGCGTCGTGACCTGCCGGGTGTCCGTCTGCTCCTCGTCTCGATCCTGCCGCGCCAGGCGGTGTTCTCCGCGCGCATCGAGGAGGCGAACCGGCACCTCCGGCAGTTCGTCGCCACCTGCCACGCGCAGTTCCTCGATCTCTGGCCCGCCCTGGCCGAGGACGGCCACCTCGCGGATCGCTTCACCGAGGACGGCCTGCACCTGACTGAAGCCGGGTACGACGCCTACGTCGCCGAACTGGTGCCAGCGCTCGAGCGGCTCCGCGAGCAGCCGCCGATGTCGCGGCCGATCAACATCATCGACCTGGGCGAGCTCGCGAACTGATGGCCCGCCGACCTGACCGGCCGCCGATCGGCTCGACGAGGGCCGGTGGGGGAGGCCGGCCGGCCGGGGGCTCCGATGGGGGTCGTGGCGGTGCTGGTGCTGACAGCCGTGGCGGTGCTGGTGCTGCCGGTCGTGGCGGCGGGTCCGGGGTGCCGTTCACTCGGCCCGCACTCGCGCCCGGGTTGCTCGCGGCCGTGGTGCTCCTCGCGTGCATCGTGCTCGTCGACTCCGGGCCGTTCGTGTTCGTCCGGTGGGGCGTCACGGTGCTCGCACTGATCGTCCTGGTGTTCGCGGTCCGCGGGCGGTCCTGGCTCTCCGTCGGGATCACCGCGGCGATCGTGGTGCTCTGGAACCCGGTGCTCCAGATCCCGATCCCTGGACAGGTCTGGGCGGCGCTGCAGGTCGTCGCGGCCGCCGCGTTCATCGCCGTCGGCATCCTCGTGAAGGTCCCTCGAGAGGGCGTCTGACGTCGGAACGGCGTCGCGGTCGATCGATCAGGGCCCCGTGCGCTGTGGCGCGTCCTGCCAGGTAGTATTCGAACGTCGGTCCTGATCAGGGCCGGTATCGCGTCGGGCAGTGCCCGACCCTGACGACGAAGGGCATGGATGGCGAACGAGACGCGTCCGGTGACCGAGAGTCCCTTGCTGAACCCTCGACCGTCGTCCGGAGGTCTCGACCGGCCGGACGTCGTCGTGCGGAAGGGCCGCCTCACCCTCATCAACGGACATCTGACCCCGCAGCAGTCGATGATCGAGGACCTCCTGTTCCTCGACGACGTGCTGACCACCGCCGACGTGGAACACCTGCTCATCCGGGGCAACGACCCTCGTCCGGTCATCGCCATCGACGAACGCGACCGGGGCCGTGCCGAGAGCGCGCTCATGGACGCCAGCGCGAACGAGCCGTTCTACGCGAAGCCCCCCGGGGAGCCGGCCGTACTCGTCGCGGACGACGGCTTCGGTGCGCCGGGTCGTGACGTCCTCCGCGTGTTCCGGCCTCGCTTGGAGCCGCTCGGTCGACTTCGCTACGGCGCATCGACCGCCGTCCAGCTCGAGTTCTGGCGGGTCACCGACACCGACGTGCTCGCACCGGTGGAGAACGCCATGATGCGGCGGAGCCTGCCCCTGGCCGAGTACGTGCAGGCGGACGTCGACCGGTACGGACGCACCTGGCGCACCGTCGAGCACATGTTCGACGACCACGTCTCGGACATCACGTTCCCGATCGACATCGTGTTCTCGTGGGTGGACGGCAACGCCATCGAGTACCAGCGTGCCCGCCAGGCGCAGCAGGCCGGTGCGGTCCTGGGGGAGGGCGACGACGCCCCCGCCCGGTTCCGCCAGATCGACGAGCTGAAGTACGCCCTCCGATCCGTCCACACGTTCGCACCATGGATCCGACAGATCTACATCGCGACGGACTCGCCGACGCCGGCGTGGCTCGCCGACCACCCGAAGGTGCGGGTGGTCCGGAGCGAGGAGTTCTTCGCGGATCCATCCGTCCTGCCGACCCACAACTCGCAGGCCGTCGAGTCGCAGCTGCACCACATCCCGGGCATCAGCGAGCACTTCATCTACTCGAACGACGACATGTTCTTCGGACGACTCGTCGACCCGTCGATGTTCTTCTCACCGGGGTCGATCTCCAAGTTCATCCTCTCCACGACGCGGATCGGACTCGGTCGGAACAGCCAGGAGCGCAGCGGGTTCGAGAACTCGGCACGGGTGAACCGTCAGCTCCTGCAGCAGCGGTTCGGTGCGGTGACCACGAGGCACCTCGAGCACGCGGCGACTCCGCTGCGCGCCAGCGTCCTGTCGGAGATGGAGCACGAGTTCGCGGCGGAGTTCGCCAAGACGGCGGCGTCGCGGTTCCGGGCCGCGGACAACATCTCGGTCACCAACTCGCTGTACCACTACTACGCACTGATGACCGGGCGGGCGATCGTGCAGGAGAACGCCGTGGTCGACTACATCGACACGACGATGGTCGCCGGGCTGCAGTCGCTCTCCGACCTGCTGCGCCGACGCAACGCGGACTTCTTCTGCCTGAACGACGGCAGCTTCCCCGAGGTGTCCGACGACGAGCGGACGGCGCGTGTGACGGACTTCCTCGAGAAGTACTTCCCCTTCCCCGCGCCGTGGGAAGTGCCGAGCTAGGGGCGACGCGAAGCGTCGCGCGGTACTTCCCCTGAGGAGCCTGCGACGAGGGCGCCGGAACCCAGCCACGCCCGCCCCACCCACCGCGCTTTCCCCGCACAGCGACGAGATCCGGCGAGACTTCGCCGGATCTCGTCGCTTCGGCCGGAAACGGCCTGGTGCCCGAGCCGCAACACGGCTCGGACCTCAGGCGCGCCGACGCACCCGCTCTGCCTCGGCGGCCAGGGCCTCGTCGTCGAACACCGGGATGCTCGCGGTGACGGGCGCCGGTTCGAGCGGGTCGGGGATACGGACGCCGGCGGCTGCGAGACGGTCTGCGACGAGGCCAGCCGGGACCTCTTCGCCCACGGTCGCGTAGTGCCCGATCGGGACGACAGAGTGCACGATCGTGTCACCGTAGACGTGCACGAGGTTGAACGCCTGCGCACCGTCCTGGCCACGGGTCCCGCCCGCGAACTCGTTGAGGTCCTGCGTGTAGCAGGTGGCGCTGGCGACCGAGACGGGGATCCCGGCGAACATCGCGTTCGTCGAGTAGTGCAGGTGTCCGGCGATGATGCCGCGGATGTCGCTGCCCTCGATCGCCTCCGCGAGTGCCTGTTGGCCACGGAGCTCCACGAGCACCGCGAGGTCCTGCACGCTCGGCACTGGCGGGTGGTGCATCGCGAGGATGGTCCCGTGTGGCGCGAAGGTGGAGAGCTCCTCGGTCAGCCAGTCGAGCTGATCGGCCGTGACCTCGCCGTAGTGATGCCCGGGGACGGTCGTGTCCAGGGTGATGACCCGCAGGCCGTTGACGTCGTAGACGAAGTCGACGGGGCGGTCCGTGGCCTGGAGCCCGAACAGCCGTTCGCGGAAGGCGCCGCGCTCGTCGTGGTTGCCCATCGCCCAGATGACCTGGGCACCGATGCGCTCCGCGGCGGGTTCGACGATCCGGCGGATCCGGTCGTACGCACCCCGTTCACCTTTGTCGGCGATGTCTCCGGTGACGACCATCGCCTCGGGTCGAGCGCCCGAGGCCTCGATCTCCGCGATGATCTGCTGGAGCCGCGCTGCTGAGTCGACGTCACCATAGAGGTCGGCGTCGGCTTCGATCAGGTGTGTGTCGCTGAGGTGGAGCAGGAAGTGGTTCGGCCGAGGATGCTCAGCCGTCCGGGAGTCCATGGTTCTCACATTCGCTTGACGAAATCAGCGCGCACAACCCTGCCACACCGCTTGGAGACATTCCAGCACCGTCACGTGAACGTGACCCGTACTGGGAGGGTGTGTCGCGCCTCCCGTCCGGAACGGGTGGTGACCATCCGGTGAACGCGAGGAACCCCCGTCACCGATGGTGACGGGGGTTCCTGTGCAGATCGCGACTGCGATCTAGTGCCCGGCTCCGACCTGCGGGGCGGTGTCGTGACCGGCACCGACCTCGGGGCCGTGGTGCGCACTGTGCGCGGCCTCGAGCTCCGCCATGGAGACCGGGGTGATGCGGTCTTCGAAGAAGAACTTCGACGCGCCCGCTCGGACCTTCTCGAAGGGGCTGATCTTGCCACGGCTGTTCGGCTGCAGCATGAGCGGCTTGTAGTCGTTGAACTGCAGCAGACGCCACCGCTCGTACTCGTCGAGCTGCTCGTGCACCTCGATGTACTCCCCGTGGGGGAGTCGCACGATGCGCCCGGACTCGTAGCCGTGCAGCACGATCTCGCGGTCCTTCTTCTGGAGTGCGAGACACACGCGCTTCGTGATCCAGAAGGCGACGAACGGGCCGAGCACGACGATCGCCTGGATCACGTGGATGACCTGGTCGATCGACACGAGGAAGTGCGTCGCGATGAGGTCGGACGAGGCCGCTGCCCAGAGACCGGCGTACAGCGTGACACCCGCGGCTCCGATCGCCGTCCGGGTCGGAGCGTTGCGCGGACGGTCGAGGATGTGGTGCTCGCGCTTGTCGCCCGTCACCCAGCCCTCGATGAAGGGGTAGAAGGCGACCCCGCCGAGCAGGAGCATCAGGACGATGATCGGCGCCAGGATGTTCATCGAGAGCGTGTAGTCGCCCCAGATGATGAACTCCCAGTGCGGTGGCACCAGTCGTAGTGCACCGTCGGCGAACCCGATGTACCAGTCCGGCTGCGTTCCCGCGGACACCGGTGACGGGTCGTAGGGACCGTAGTTCCAGATCGGGTTGATCGTGAACATCGAGGCGATGAGCGCGAGGATGCCCGCGACCACGAAGAAGAAGCCACCGGCCTTCGCCGCGAACGCCGGGAGGATCGGGACACCGACGACGTTCTCGTTCGTCTTGCCCGGGCCAGCCCACTGCGTGTGCTTGTTGATGACGATGAGCACGAGGTGGATGCCGAGCATCGCCACGAGGATCGCCGGCAGCAGCAGGATGTGGAGCGTGTAGAGCCTGCCGATGACAGCGGTGCCGGGGAACTCACCACCGAACAGCAGGTACGTGATCCAGACGCCGATCACCGGGACACCCTCGACCATGCCGACGATGATGCGGAGACCGTTGCCCGAGAGCAGGTCGTCGGGGAGCGAGTACCCCGTGAAGCCCTCGGCCATCGCGAGGATGAAGAGGACGAAGCCGATGAACCAGTTGAGCTCACGCGGCTTCCGGAACGCACCGGTGAAGTAGATGCGCAGCATGTGCAGACCGATGGCCGCGATGAACAGCAACGCTGCCCAGTGGTGGATCTGCCGGACGAAGAGCCCGCCGCGGATGTCGAAGGAGATGTTCAGCGACGACTGCATCGCCACGCTCATCTCCACGCCCTTGAGCGGCACGAACGCACCGTCGTAGGTGACCTCGGCCATCGACGCCTGGTAGAAGAACGTCAGGAAGGTCCCCGAGAGGAGGATCACGACGAAGGAGTACAGCGCGACCTCGCCGAGCATGAAGCTCCAGTGGTCGGGGAAGATCTTGCGACCGACCTCCTTGACCAGACCGGAGATGCTCGTGCGCTCGTCGATGTAGTTGGCGGCGGCACCGACGAGACGCGATCCCTTTGTGGGAGCGCCCTGTGGCGGTGTCGCGGGGGTGGTCCGCGGTTCGGTGGTCGTCCGCGGTGCTGTGGTGGTCATCAGCGCTCTCGCTCCCAGAAGCTCGGGCCGACCGGCTCGTGGAAGTCGCTCTGGGCGACCAGGTATCCATCGGAGTCGATCGAGATGGGAAGTTGCGGAAGGGGGCGGCTGGCCGGTCCGAAGATGACCTCGCAGTTGTTCGCGACGTCGAAGGTGGACTGGTGGCAGGGGCACAGCAGGTGGTGCGTCTGCTGCTCGTAGAGCGCGACCGGACACCCGACATGGGTGCAGATCTTGGAGTATGCCACGATGCCCTGGTAGGACCAGTTCTCCTGGCCCTTCGCGGGGTGGAGGTCACCGGGGTCGAGACGCATGAGGAGCACCGCGGCCTTGGCCTTCTCCTCGAGCTTGTCCTCCTTGTCGAGGAGCCCGTCCGGGATCACGTGGAAGACGGAACCCTGCGTGACGTCGGACGCCTTGATCGGCAGGCCGGTCGGGTCCTTCGTGAGCCGGGTCCCCTTCCGCCACATGGTGTGACGGAGGAGTTCGTTCGGGTCGGCCGCGGGTGCCAGGTCGCGGACCAGGATGATCCCGGGCAGCGGGAAGGCGACCAGTGCGCCGATGAGGCTGTTGCGGATGAGGGACCGACGGTTGAAGCCGGACTCCTTGTCTGCGAGCCGGAAGGCCTCGACGGCCTTGGAGCGGGTGGCGTCGGAGCCGCGCGTGGAGTGGCGCTCCTCGGAGATCTCGCGGTCGACGACGAGCGACTTGGACCAGTAGACGGCACCGATGCCGAGCGCCAGGAGCGCGAGGGCGATCGAGAGGCCGAGGAACAGGTTCGCGCTGCGGACAGTGCTGAAGTCCGAGCTGTCGATCGGGAACGCGATGTACGCGGCGATCGACAGGACGCTGCCGACGATCGAGATGTAGAAGAACGTCGCGACCTGGCGCTCGGCCAGCCGCTCCTTCTTCGGGTCGACGTCGGTGCGCCGCGGACGGTGCGGTGGCTCACCGGGGTTCTCGAACGGCTCGGCCGGCAGGACGGCCGTGCCCGAGGGGACAGTCATGCCGTGCTTCTCGACAGCCGAGGACGAGGTCACTGCCTCGTCGTCGTGCTCTGCCATGGTGTTCCCTTCAGTGTCGTGCGACACGGACGATCAGTTGGACTTCGCGGTGAGCCAGACGGTCATCGCGACGACCGCTCCCAGCCCGAAGATCCAGATGAACAGGCCTTCGGAGACCGGACCGAGGTCACCGAGCGCGAAGCCACCGGGGGACTTGTTGTCCTGGATGTACTTCAGGTAGCTGATGATCTCCGCCTTCTGCTTCGGCGTGATGTTCAGGTCGTTGAACACCGGCATGTTCTGCGGGCCGGTGAGCATGGCCTCGTAGATGTGCTTGCCGGACACCGAGTGGAGGTTCGGGGCGTACTTGCCCTCGGTGAGGGCACCGCCGGCACCGGCGACGTTGTGGCACATGGCACAGTTCACGCGGAAGAGCTCTGCACCGGCCGCGGTGTCACCGCCGCCGGAGGCGAGCTTCTCCGAGGGGATGCCGGGACCCGGGGCGAGCGACGCGACGTAGGCCGACAGCTCGGACACCTGGGCGTCCGTGAACTGCGACGGCTTCTCCTCGGCCTGGGGGCCGCTCTGCGCGAGCGGCATACGGCCGGTCCCGACCTGGAAGTCGACCGACGCTGCACCGACACCGATGAGGGACGGACCCTCCTTGGTGCCCTGCGCGCTGAGGCCGTGGCAGGTGGCGCAGTTCGAGGCGAAGAGCTTCTGGCCCTCGTTCACCTTGGACTGGCTCGACGCGGCGACGGTGCTCGACTGCGACGTGTCGGCGGTGGCGGAGGAGGAGAACAGTGCGTACGCACCACCGGTCGTCATCAGCCCGACGACGATCAGGGAGACGGTCGCCATCGGTGAACGGCGACCCTTCTTGGCGGCGCCGGAGCGCTCGGTCTTGGTTCGAGTGAACATGCGGTTCGTGGGTGTCCGATTCCTACTTGAGAAGGTAGATGACGGCGAAGAGGCCGATCCACACGACGTCGACGAAGTGCCAGTAGTACGACACGACGATTGCGGTGGTCGCTTCCTTGTGACCGAAGTTCTTCGCTGCGAACCCGCGGCCGAGGGTGAGCAGGAAGGCGATGAGCCCGCCGGTCACGTGCAGACCGTGGAAGCCCGTGGTGAAGAAGAAGGCGGAGCCCCAAGCGCTGGACTGGAGGGTGACGCCCTCGTGCCAGAGGTTGGCGTACTCGAACACCTGTCCGCAGACGAACACGGCGCCCATGCAGTACGTGACGAAGAACCACTCGGTCATGCCCCAGTCGACCGGCTTCCAGCTGGTGCGGTGCACCTGGAAGCGCTCGGCGGCGAACACTGCGAACTGGCACGCGAAGCTCGACAGCACGAGGACGATCGTGTTGACCGCCGCGTAGGGGACGTCGAGGTGCGCCGCCTCGGTGGCCCAGAGCTTGGGCGACGTGCTCCGCAGCGTGAAGTAGATCGCGAACAGGCCGGCGAAGAACATGACCTCGCTGCCCAGCCACACGATGGTGCCCACGGCGACGGGGTTCGGCCGGTTGAGGACCGTTCCGCTGACGGGTCTTGAGAGAGGGGTGCTTGTCACAAGGTCCATTATGGCCGAAACCACCGACAGTGTTTTCGTGGCGAACTGGCGGGTCCTCCCGAATCACTACGATCGAGTCATGTCCGATCCCCAGACCTGGCCCTCCACGATCGGCGCGCTCATGGCGGGCACCGATCTGTCGATCAGTGAGTCGTCATGGGCCATGGAGCGCATCATCGGTGGGCATGCGACGGACGCCCAGATCGCGGCGTTCCTCATCGCACTCCGGGCCAAGGGCGAGACGGTGAACGAGGTCGTCGGGTTCCGCGACGCGATCCTCGAGTCGGCGGTGCCGCTGGACGTCGATCCGATGGCGCTCGACATCGTCGGGACCGGCGGGGACGTGGTCGGCACGGTGAACGTCTCGACCATGGCCGCGATCGTCATCGCCGCGACGGGCGTGCCGGTCGTCAAGCACGGCAACCGGGCCTCGAGCTCCAAGTCGGGGAGTTCCGACGTCCTCGCGGCGCTGGGGCTGGACCTCACGATGGACGCGGCGACCGTGGCCGAGACCTTCCGCCGCGTCGGCCTCACCTTCGCCTTCGCGAGTGCCTTCCACCCCGGGTTCGCGCACGCCGGTCCTGTCCGTCGCGAGATCGGCGTCCCGACGGTGTTCAACTTCCTGGGCCCCCTGGTGAACCCGGCGCGGTGCGAGGCGAACGCCGTCGGCGTGGCCCAGCTCGCGCTGGTGCCGATCATCACCGGCGTGTTCCAGACGCGCGGGGCGACCGCACTCGTCTTCCGGGGCGACGACGGACTCGACGAGCTGACGACGACGGGCCACAGCCACATCTGGGAGGTGTCCGGCGGATCCGTCACCGAGCACGACCTCGACCCGCGGGACCTCGGGATCGCCAGATCGCGCACCGAGGACCTGCTGGGTGGGGAACCGGCGCACAACGCCGCGGTCGTCCGACGCGTGCTCGCGGGGGAGACCGGCCCGGTCCGTGACATCGTGCTGCTGAACGCGGCCGCCGGTCTCGTGGCGTTCCGCCTCGCCGAGGACCCGACCGAGGCCTCCCGTCCGCTCCTGCACCGGTTCCGCGCGGCCCTCGCGATCGCGGCCCAGGCCGTCGACTCCGGCGCGGCGGAACGGAAACTCGCCGAGTGGGTGGGCGTGTCGCCCGCCGCAGCCTGAACCGCCTCTCACAGAGCGCGGGCGTGTCGCGCTGCGCGACACGTGTCGCCCCGGAAGCGCTCACGAGCCGAACGCGGACACGAGCCGAACGCGGGCACGAGCCGAACGTGCCAACCGAGCGCGCGCACCAACCGGCCGCGCACCAGGCCGGGAGGCACGGATCGCGACCTCCGCGACCGTCGCGTGACGTGCCTCCCGGCCGCCGCAGGCTCGCTCCGACGCAGAAGGGCCCCGACCGTCCGGTCGGGGCCCTTCTGCGTGCTCAGAGCGTCAGTTGACGTCTTCGTCGACCCAGTCGAAGGTCTTCGTGACGGCCTTCTTCCAGAGACGCATGGTGCGGTCGCGCTCGGCGGCGTCCATCGACGGCTCCCAGCGCTTGTCCTCCTGCCAGTTCGCGCGGAGCTCGTCGAGGTTCGCCCAGAACCCGACGGCGAGCCCGGCGGCGTACGCGGCACCGAGTGCCGTGGTCTCCGCGACGACGGGTCGGACGACCGGGACGTTCAGGATGTCCGCCTGGAACTGCATGAGCTCGCTGTTGGCGGTCATGCCGCCGTCCACCTTGAGCTCCGTGAGGTCGACCCCGGAGTCGGCGTTCACGGCGTCGAGGACCTCGCGGGTCTGCAGCGCGGTCGCCTCGAGGGCCGCACGCGCGATGTGCCCCTTGTTGACGTACCGCGTGAGGCCGACGATCGCGCCACGGGCATCCGGACGCCAGTACGGCGCGAAGAGCCCGGAGAACGCCGGGACGAAGTACACGCCGCCGTTGTCCTCGACGGTCTTCGCGAGCGTCTCGACCTCCGGGGCGCTGCCGATGAGCCCGAGGTTGTCGCGGAGCCACTGGATGAGCGACCCCGTGACCGCGATGGAGCCCTCGAGCGCGTAGTGCGTCGGCTGGTCGCCGAGCTTGTACCCGACCGTGGTCAACAGACCGTTCTCGGAGCGGACGATCTCCTCGCCGGTGTTGAAGATCAGGAAGTTGCCGGTGCCGTAGGTGTTCTTCGACTCGCCGGTGTCGAACGCCGCCTGGCCGAAGGTCGCGGCCTGCTGGTCGCCGAGGATGCCCGCGATCGGGACCTCGCGGAGCAGGTTCGAGGACTCGACGTGCCCGTAGATCTCGGAGGAGGAGACGATCTCCGGCAGCATCGACTTCGGGACGCCGAAGTCGGCGAGGATGTCCTCGCGCCACTGGAGCGTCTCGAGGTCCATGAAGAGCGTGCGGGACGCGTTCGTCACGTCGGTCTTGTGGACGCCGCCGTCGACACCGCCGGTGAGGTTCCAGAGGACCCACGTGTCGGTCGTGCCGAACAGCAGGTCGCCCGCCTCGGCCTTCTCGCGGGCACCCTCGACGTTCTCGAGGATCCACATGATCTTCGTGCCGGCGAAGTAGGTCGCGAGCGGGAGGCCGACGATCGACTTGTAGCGGTCGGTGTCGCCGTCGGCGAGCTTGTCGACGATGCTCTGCGTGCGGGTGTCCTGCCAGACGATCGCGTTGTAGACCGCCTTGCCGGTCGTCCGGTCCCAGACCACCGCGGTCTCGCGCTGGTTCGTGATGCCGACCGCCGCGACGTCGTGGCGGGTGATGTCGGCACGGGACAGCGCCTGCCCGATGACCTCGCGGGTGTTGTCCCAGATCTCGGCGGGGTCGTGCTCGACCCAGCCGGCACGCGGGAAGATCTGCTCGTGCTCCTTCTGTCCGGTCGAGACGATCGAACCGGAGTGGTCGAAGACGATGGCGCGGGTGGAGGTCGTGCCCTGGTCGATGGCGACGATGTAGTCGGCCATTGGTGCTCCTTAGGGGTGTTCGTTGACCACGGGCGATCAGGCCGCCCGGGTCGGTGGGATGGGTGTCAGACGAGGGGGAGCAGCGGACCGGACAGCAGGGCCGCGATCGCGCCACCGATGAGCGGGCCGACGACCGGGACCCATGCGTAGGACCAGTCGTTCGAGCCCTTGCCCTTGATCGGGAGGATGGCGTGCGCGATACGGGGGCCGAGGTCACGGGCCGGGTTGATCGCGTAGCCGGTCGGGCCGCCGAGGCTGACACCGATCGCGAGCACGATGAACGCGACGGGGAGCGGTCCGAGCTCGGCGGGGGCCTTGCCGTTGGTCAGGGCGATGATCGCGAAGACGAGGACGAAGGTGCCGATGATCTCGGTGACGAGGTTCCAGCCGTAGGAGCGGATCGCCGGGCCGGTCGAGAAGACGCCGAGCTTGGCAGCGGGGTCCGGCTCGTCGTCGAAGTGCTGCTTGTAGGCGAGCCACACGATGGCGGCACCGATGATTGCGCCGATCATCTGGGCGAGCCAGTAGACGAGCATCGCCACGAACGTGATGTTGCCGAGCATGAACTGCGCGAGGCTCACGGCGGGGTTGAGGTGCGCCCCGGACTTGTAGGACACGAGCACACCGACGAACACACCCATCGCCCAACCGAACGTCACCATGAGGGTGCCGGCGCCGAAGCCCTTGGTCTTGGTGAGGGCGACGTTCGCCACGACACCACCACCGAGGATGATGAGCATCGCCGTCCCGACGAGCTCGGACACGAACCTGATCCCGATGTCGTCCATCGATGACCTCCTGTTGCTGTGAGGAGGAGAGCGGTCGAGTTCCCGCCACTCCCCGTTGAGTGAATGGCCCGAGCATAGTGCTGGGAATTCGCCGGACACGATGGCTGGCGCGGCGACGAGCGGACATTTGCACAAACGTGCACAGTCGATGCTCGGCTTGCCCCGACCCCGTTCGGAACGACTGCGCTGCGCGGCTGCACGTTCGTGCACGAACGGTCCCATCCGTCGGCACCGGACCGGTCCGACCGGCTCGCTGCGCGGACCGCGATGGTAGGTTGAGCGCAGTTCTGGCGGTGCCGACGGAACCCTCCGCCCGCCGTCGATCGTCGAGGTCCCGCTGGAGGTCCCGCATGAAGAAGCTCATCAACGACCCGCGTCAGGTGGTCGACGAAACGGTTCGCGGGTTCGCGATCGCTCATGCGCGACAGGTCGTCCTGCAGGAGGTCCCGATCCACCTCCGGCGCATCGACGCCCCGGTCGCCGGGAAGGTGGCGATCGTCAGTGGCGGGGGGAGCGGGCACGAACCGCTGCACGCGGGGTTCATCGGTCACGGGATGCTCGACGCCGCCGTCCCGGGTCCGATGTTCACGTCGCCGACCCCCGACCCGATCGTCGACACCACGAAGGCCGTCGACGGGGGAGCGGGAGTCCTCTACATCGTGAAGAACTACACGGGCGACGTCCTGAACTTCGAGACCGCCGCCGAACTCGCCGGCATGGACGACATCCGGGTCGAGTCGGTGCTCGTCGACGACGACGTCGCGGTGCAGGACTCGCTCTACACGGCCGGTCGCCGCGGCGTGGCAGGCACGCTCGTGGTCGAGAAGTGCGCCGGAGCCGCAGCCGAACGCGGCGACGACCTGTCCGCCGTCGCCGCGGTGGCACGACACGCTGTCGACGTCACGAGGTCGATGGGACTGGCGCTCGCACCGTGCACCGTCCCGCACGCGGGGGAGCCGAGCTTCTCGCTGGCCGACGACGAGGTCGAACTCGGTGTCGGCATCCACGGTGAGCCCGGCCGCGAGAAGATCGCGATGGCGCCCGCGGACGAACTCGTCGACCGGGTCATCGAGCCGATCCTCGCCGACCTCGACGCACCGGCCGGGTCGCGGGTCCTGCTGCTCGTGAACGGGATGGGCGGCACGCCGCTGTCCGAGCTCTACATCGTGTTCCGGCGCGCCGCCGAGATCCTGGCGGACCGCGGGTTGGAGCTCTCGCGTAGTTTGGTCGGCAACTACGTCACATCGCTGGAGATGCAGGGGTTCTCGCTCACCGTCACGGTGCTCGACGACGACCTCACCACCCTCTGGGACGCGCCGGTGGAGACACCGGCGCTCCGCTGGGGACGCTGACCTCGCGGACACGTCTGCGCACTCCGGTGCACGAGAGAGGAACGACATGGCACTCGACACCGACTGGGCGGTCGAATGGGTCCGCCGGACCGCGGCGACCATCCGCGAGCACCGGGCGGAGCTCGTCGCGCTCGACCGCGAGATCGGCGACGGCGACCACGGCGAGAACATGGACCGCGGGTTCCAGGCGGTCCTCGCAGCGGTCGACGACCAGGGGTCGTTCGACAGTCCGGGAGCGGTGTTCAAGCTCGTCGCCACGAAGCTGATCTCGACCGTCGGCGGTGCGTCCGGACCGCTGTTCGGCACCGCGTACCTGAGGGCGGCGCAGGCCGTCGGCGACCAGGACTCCCTCGACGCCGCGGGTGTGGCGGCGATCCTCGTCGCAGCGCGCGACGGCGTGGTGTCCCGGGGCAAGGCCGAACCCGGTGACAAGACGATGGTCGACGCGTGGACCGCGGCCGTCGACGCAGCCGCCGCCGCGAGTGACGCCACGCCGGAGCAGGTCCTGGAACTCGCCGCGGACGCCGCCGCCGCCGGTGCCGAGGCCACCGAACCACTCGTCGCCAGGAAGGGTCGCGCGAGCTACCTCGGTGAGCGCGCCGTCGGCCACCGCGATCCGGGCGCCCAGTCCGTCGCGCTCATCCTCCGGGCAGCGGTCGACGCCGCGGGAACCACCTCGGGCACCGCGTGAGCGTCGGGATCCTCGTCGTCTCACACAGCGCGAAGATCGCCGAGGGCGTCGTCGAGCTCGCCCGTCAGATGGCCCCGGACGTCCGGTTCGTCGCTGCCGGGGGAACCGACGACGGCAGCATCGGGACCTCGTTCGAGGCGATCACCGAGGGGATCACGGCACTGTCCGACACGGACGGCGTCATCGTGCTCTGCGACCTCGGTTCGGCGTACCTGACGGCCGACACGGCACTCGACTTCCTCGACGATGCCGAACGGGCCCGTGTCGTCGTCTCGCACGCGCCGCTGGTGGAGGGGACGGTCGCCGGGGCGGTCGCCGCGCAGACCGGAGGAGGCATCGAGGACGTGGTCGCCGCGGCCGCGACGGCTGCCGGTGGTGCGGACATCGATCCGCACGAGCGGACGGGAGGCGCGGCTGACGTCCCGCAGGCACCGATCGACGACGACGCGGTGCGGCCCGACAGCGTCCCGGATGCCGGTGCCGTGACCGCCTCGGTCGCACTCGTCAACGAGAGCGGGCTGCACGCCCGCCCCGCGGCGGACTTCGTCCGGACCGCGGCTCGGTTCCGGGCGACGGTCCGGGTCAACGACGTCGACGCCAAGAGCCTCCTCGCGATCATGGCGCTCGCCCTGCCACAGGGTGCCGTGCTCTCGATCACGGCGACGGGTGCCGATGCCCAGGACGCAGTCGATGCCCTCGTCGAACTCGTCCGGTCGGGCTTCGGCGAGGACTGATCGTCGTCGGCTGCTGAGTCGGGCGGAGCCTTCGCGGATCGGGGCTTGTGCGATACGCGGTCCCGGTGGAGAATCTCGGCACCCAGCCTCACTGGGGGAGCAGCCGGGCGAGCGGACCAACCACTCGTGGCCCGGTCGGCTCGACGCTCCAACCAGGTACGGAGTCATCATGTCGAACACCTCTCGGTCCGCGAAGCGCGACGTCCTCCAGCAGCACCTCGACGAGCGCGAGGTGCGCGAGGCACTCCTCGGCGAGGTGTCCGAGGACTTCGCTGGGGAGCTCGGCGACGGGTCGGCACCCGCCGTCTGACGGAGGCCCCCGGACGAGTTCCGGCGGGAGTCCGCACGTCGGGAGGTGGTCACGCAGATCTCCGCGTGACACTGGACGCGGGATGCCCGGATGTGGTTGCGTTGTGATGTGCCCCCCGGAGGGGGTACGTCACCCGAATGCCCGTCCTCACCCCACGGGCCGCAGCCTCTGGAGTTCCCGTGCCCCGCGCCTCCCGTTCGTCCATCCCGGCCCCCGGTCGCGCTCCCCGCCGTCGCGGACTCGCGCTGCTCACCGCCGGTGCGCTCCTCTCTGGTGCCGTCGCACTCGGCGGCTCGGCCGGCGTCGCGTCCGCAGCTCAAGTGAGCCCGGTGTCGTCGCCGGCCAGCGGGTCCTCCGTGCCGCGATCGCTCACCGTGACCCAGACCGGCGCGACGAGCGCGACCGTGTCGTGGGACGCGCCCGCTCGACACGCCGGGGTCCGGGGCTACCTGCTCGCCGCGACGCCGACGAACGGCCGGCACGCGACCGTGCACCGTCTGCGGGGGAGCGCGACGAGCGACGCTCTGTGGCGGCTCCGTGCCGGCGTCGCGTACCGCGTGTCCATCCGGTCGATCGGACACTGGGGATCGAGCCGTGCCGCGACCGTGCGGTACACACCGGCGAGCACGTCGGTCCCGCCGGTGACGCCGACTCCCACGCCCACGCCGACTCCTACGCCTACGCCGACTCCGACGCCCGCCGCGTCCGAGTGGCTGTTCGCGCTCTCCGCCGACGGCGACGTGGTGCGGAGGCCAGTCGACGGTGGCAGCTTCTCGACGGTCGTGGCCGACGGCGCTGGCTTCGACGTCGACCGGTCCGGCAACGTCTATGTCCCCGCCGACGGTGGCACGACGATCCACCGTGTGGCTGCCTCCGACGGAACCACGACCACGGTCGCGTCCGGACTCACGATCACCGGTGGCCTCCAGCTCGATGCCGCCGGCGACGTCTTCTTCATCCAGGGCGAGAGCGTCGTCGAACTCCCGGCCGAGGGTGGGTCCGTCCGGCCGATCGCGGCGAGCGGCACGCAGTTCTTCGTCGCTCCCGACGGTGCCGTGACGACCGCTGCCCGCACGGACACCGCCGACCTCGCGATCACGACGTACCCCGTTGACGGTTCTGCGGCGATCGTCCGGGAGCATGCCTACAGCAACGGCGCCGTCGCCCTGACCGGAGATGCCGCGGGGAACATCTACTTCGACGAGTTCAGCGCCGGCGCGAGCGGTGCGGTGAGCTGGCAGGAGTACCCGGCCGGATCGTCGACGTCCATCGCGATCGGACCTCGGGTGGCGATCGACGCCGGAGCGGTCAGCGCCGCAGGCGACTTCTCGCTGCTGCAGTCGGCCACGTGGTGTGCCGCCCCGTCCGAAGCCTCGGGACACTGCGTCGCGGACCTCACCGTCCCGGAGCTCTTCACGAGACACGCGGACGGCAGCACCAGCTCGGTGTCGATCTCCGGGCTGAGCATCGCCGGGTCGAGCACACGGTCCGGGAACGTCGGCGCCGTCGACGCGGACGGTGATGTGTTCGTCAGCATCCCGTCCGGGCCCACGACTGGTCTCTACGCGGTTCCGGCGACCGGGGGAGCGGTCACGCAGATCGACCCCGCGACGTTCACGGGCCTGATGGTCAACTGACGCGAGACGCGCGACGGGACCACCCCGCACCTCCGGGAGCACCGATGCCGGTGCGTGCCGCTACGATCGAGCTGTGGCGCAGGGGGCGTCGAGTCGAGGGTGGGGGAGATCGATGTCGGACATCATCGCGGTTGCCAAGCACCAGAAGCGGGTCAGGGTCAAACTCCGCATCCAGATGATCGCGTTCGGAGCGGCCCTGGTCGGGTTCGTGGCGCTGACGGTCGACACGAGCACCCACGCGAACAGCGCGGTGCTCGGCGGGATCGGGGTCGCCGCGCTCGGCGTGGCGATCATCGCGTACGTCTGGTCTCGGATCTACGGGGCCGTCATCATCGCGAAGCATCCCGGCCCGCCGGACCTCCGGTAGACCAGCCAGGCACGGAGGGGAGTCGCAGCGCCGGGCGCACGCCGTCCCTCCAGGCCGATGGCACGGGGTCCTCGAACCCTGAGCTGACATAATATGCATTATCGGCGCACGCATATGGATCCCCGACGGGAACGAGAACTCGCGGTTCAGGGCCCAAGTCGCCCCTCGGTAGCTGTTCGGTCCCCATTCGCCGTCGACGGGTCCGTCGACCGGTGATGGCCACCCTTCGCGAGCTCATGCAGCGCCGACCGGGTCGGCATGCGCCGATGTCGACTGCGCACCGAGCATCGTCGTGACGCTTGCCGCGACCAGCACTCCAGCCAGGATGATCCTCATGATGCGTGTTCTGAATACTCCAACGATCAAATGTAGAACATCTCGTCACCTCGCGATCTCCACACTCAACGCCTCCACGGCACCCGGGTGAGCCACCACGTCACCTCCGTGATGAGTCGCGCATGCCCACGGTGAGCGGTGTCGATGGACGCTCGAGGTGTCGAATGTCGCATCGTGAATATGAACAGAAATGTTTTCACGATAATCCTGCGATATGCACGCCGGTCCTCATGAATTGATATGTTGAAGATCAGATCAGCATCGCTGATCTTCAGCGCTGGACTCCCCGACACGTGTGCACGCCTGGGACGGGAGCTGGCTCCGTATGCCCACCCCGAAGGACTGCCATGACCCCCACCCGACTGAGGCATCTCGGCGCGACCACCCTCGTCGTCGCCGTCCTCGCAGCCACCCTCACCTCCTCCCCCGCTGTGGCCGACGACGACCAGCCGGATCCCCCGGGCTCCGTCGCGGCTGCAGCAGGGTCGGATGCATCCGAGCCCGACGTTCCGGCCGCCGAGGACGCCGCGACGTCGCGTGCCGACGTCCGGGCCGCCGTGGCGATGGCCATCACCGTGACGTCCGACGGAAGCGGTGCGTTCACGCCGACACAGCAACCCGGCGGAGACACGAGCATCACCAACGGCCTGGTCCGCACGTTCGACTCGATCACGTACGGCGTGACGGTCAACTCCAACGGCGGGGCGTCCGAGAACGAGACCTTCACCGTCACAGCCCCGGATGGCACGTCGTGGGCGGGGCTGCCGGCGCCGTGTGTGGGAGCCGGTTCCGGCATCGTCGGACAGGTGCTCACCTGCAATCTCGGAACGATCCGCGAAGGCGACGCCAAGGCGACCCCGGTCGTGTTGAACGTCTCCGGAGAACGCCGCAACGGGGACGAGATCTCCATCAGCGGCCGCACGACGGCAGACAACCTCACGGGCGTTCCCGCGCTCGCGACCTCTCCGATCACGACCGTCTCCGCCGCCCCCCGGTACGACCTCAGCAAGGACGTCTCGAACTCGCAGCTCTTCGGCGACGTCGCCGGGCCGGACGGCACGGACGGCATCGTGCTGCGCTACCCGATCGCCGTGGCGTTCGATCCGGTCGTGCCCGGCCAGGGGTTGCTCGGCCTCGAGCGGTCGGACGGCAATTTCTCCTTCACGGACGACGTCTCCCGGATGTCCGGTGGCACGACCTCCGGTGCTCTGCTCTGGGGTCGCCACGGTGAGCCGGCGTGCGGGGCGAACGACGCACAGCACTTCGTGGACCTCCCGGGCGGCTCCGGGGGCACGAGCGACAGCGTCCTCGACAGCGGAACGATCAGCTGCTCACAGACCGCGCCCGGCGGGCCCGTCGCGGTGTCGATCACGGGTGCGCGTACCGACGTCACCAAGGCCACCATCCCGTCGTCGAGCGCGTCGGGCGGTGCGATCGCGGGGGGCTCGAAGGCCTATGTGGTCAGTGGCTACATCGACGTCTGGATCCCGCAACCCCCGGTCGGTTCCTCGTTCCTCGCTCACGACGAGTACACACCGCTGCAGACGACGTCCACCAGCGGTGCGCAGAACTACCCCGGCGGCTCAGAGCCCCTCACGAACAACGTGGCGACCCGGAACGTCTCGTCGTTCGCCGGTCCCGACGGTTTCAAGGTCCTGACGCAGGTGTCGGACGAGGCCACCGGCGCGACCTCCCCCGGCTCGGCGAAGTCAGGCGACCCGTACGTCACCGCCGGCCGCGTCGTCCGGAGCCAGGTGAGCATCGTCAACCCGGGGACCAGTCCCTACGAGGGCGCCATCGCCTGTGACGTGTTCGACAACCGACACCAGACCATCACTCCGATCGGTGACAACGGGTACGCCGCAGGCTTCTCCTGGGACGCCGGGATGCGGATCGAGTACACGGCGTTCTCGTTCTCGGACCCGGCGGATGGCCGCGATGCGACCTGTGACGACACCGACGGCCCCTGGTACTCCTCCCCTGAGGACGTCCCCGGCGGTCCGGCCGCGGTCGGCAAGATCCGTGCGGTCGGCGGCATCAAGGGCGGCATCCGCGCGAACCTGTTCAGCTACATGCGCGTCCTTCCCGCACCCAGTGGAACCCGAGTGCTCGACTTCGGCCAGCTCTCGAGCGGCGACGGTACATGGGTGCACGACAGCCACGACGCCGACCTCGGGGCCGGCGGTCTCGCGGACTCGGTGATCGAGACCCGTACACTCGCGCGCGTGACGAAGAAGGTGATCGATCCCGGACACACCGCTGCCGACACACCGGACAAGACCTCGTTCACGGTCTCGGGCGGCAGCGTCGAATTCGGCCTGTACCCGACGTTGACGAACTCGACGACCGGCGCGAAGCCCGAGGACGTCACCGTGGTCGACCTGCTCCCCGCCCACACGACGTACCGGCCCGACTCGGCGTCGCGCACACCGACGACCATCGAGACCGTCGTCGACGCGGAGGGCATCTCCCGCCAGCAGCTGACCTGGGTGCTGCCGGACACGACACCGGGTGTCGTCCTCGATCCGATCACCTACCGGGTCGATGTGTCCCTGCTCAGCCCGGCCGGTCCGATCACGAACGACGTGACCGTCTCGGCGCCGGACGACCTGTCGCCCGAACGGTACCGCCACGCTGTCCGGAGTCTCGACGTCGTCACCACCGGAGGTGTCGGCGTCACCAAGACAGCGGTCGCGCCGACCGTCATCGCCGGCGATGAGCTCCGATGGGAGCTCGGGTACACGAACACCGATTCCTCCGCCATCACCGGCGCCGACATCATCGACGTGCTGCCCCACAACGGCGACGAGCTCGGCACCGACCACTCCGGCCAGGCTCGGCTCGCGGCACCCATCGTGGTCGACGCTGAAGCCGGCGAGATCGTCCGGTACACCGACACAGAGCCGGCGGACGTCGATCGCGACGGGAACGCCGCATCGAACCAGGCGGGCGGCTCGACCACCTGGTGCTCCGATGCTGACCTCGGCACAGTCGACTGTCCGTCCGACCTCGCGGACGTCACGGCATTCCGCATCGAGCGTGCTGCCGGGATCGCCGTCGGGCAGACCATCACCCACCAGGTCGCCATGTCGACGGTCGGTGCCGTCGCCGGCGACGTCCACGTCAACCGATTCGGCCTTCGCGCCTCGAACCTCGCCCTGCCCGTGCTGTCGAACGCCGCGAAGATCACGACCGTCGCCGGTTCGATCGGTGACCGCGTCTGGGAGGACGCGAACGGCAACGGCCTGCAGGACGAGCACGAGGACGGGATCCGGGGCGTTGCCATCGCCATCGCCGGTGAGGACGACCGCGGCACCCATGTGCACCGCACGACCAGGACCGATGGCTCAGGGACCTACGGCTTCGGTGGCTTGCGGCCCGGCTCCTACGTGCTGACGTTCTCCGCACCGGAGGGTCGCTCCTTCACCGCGGCCGAGGTCGGCGATGACCGGACCATCGACTCGGACGCAGCTCCCGACGGCAGGACGAAGGCCGTGCGGCTCGTGGCGACGTCGACCGACGAGGGGAGGCTCGACGGAGTCACCAGTGACCTCACCGTCGACGCCGGCGTCCTCCCGGTGTCGATCGATCCCGTCATCACCGAGCCCGATCCCGTCATCACCGAGTCGGAGGAGTTGAGCACCACGGGTCAGGAGACCCCGGGCTCGCGCGGCGGAGGGACCCCGCGTACCGTCCTCGCCTTCACCGGGGCGGACATCGCCACCATCGGCGTCATCGGAGGGGTGATGCTGTTCCTCGGTGCGGCGTTCGCAGCGCGAGCGTGCTTGCGACACCGTGCCCGGCGGGACTGAGGACACACGAGGAGGGGCGGGGCGGAATCGCCCCGCCCCTCCTGCGTGGCCCAGCGCGATCTGCGCAACCGCCGTCGCACTCGGACCCGAGGAGCCTCGGAGGAGCCGGGAGCGCTGGACAGGACCGTTGTCGATGGAGCATTGACGCGGGAGGATGACGGCATGAGCCTTCGCTGGTACACGATCGTCGTCGACTGTCAGGACGTCGCCGCCCAGGCCCGCTGGTGGGCGGAGACGCTCGACTGGCGGATCGTGTACGAGGCTGACGACGAGGTCGTCATCGTGCCGCAGCATGCTCTCGACGCGTCCCGGAACATCCCGCTTCAGGAGCAGGGACCTGGCATGGTCTTCGTTCCGGTGCCGGAGGGCAGATCCGTCAAGAACCGCCTGCACATCGACCTCGCGCCGGAACCGCATGACGACCGAGCAGTGCAGGTGCAGGGGCTGCTCGACCGAGGCGCTCGGCTCGCCGACGTCGGTCAGAGGTCCGATGCGACGTGGGTCGTGCTGCAGGACCCCGAGGGCAACGAGTTCTGCGTCCTGTCTCCGCGCGACTGACGGGGTACGGGACGCCGGCGGTCTGCGCACGCTGATGTCACCGCACGCTGGTGTCGCCCCACGGTGGTGTCGCCCCACGCTGGTGTCGCCCCACGGTGGTGTCGCCCCACGGTGGTGTCGCCCCACGGTGGTGTCCTCAGGCCTCCGTGCGGCCGAACCGCCGGATGAGATCGGCCAGCTCCGGCGGGTCGAACGGTTCGGTGCCCGCATCGAGCTCGTCCGCGGTCCACCAGCGGGACGCCAGGATGTCGACCCGCTCATCGTCGGTCCATTCGGCGTCCGACAGCGTGAACCCGTCTGTCCGCACGACGTAGAACTCGGCGTGTCCGCGATCGTGGTCCGCCTCGTCCCATTCGACGACGAAGTCGCGCGAGTGCACCGGTGCTCCCGGGTCCGTGATGACGATGCCGGTCTCCTCGCGGAGCTCGCGCACGGCCGCCTCGGCGTGGGACTCCCCCGGGTCGACGCCGCCACCGGGGGTGATCCATCGGTGGAACCCGTCGCTCGACGGCATGGTCGTGTCCATCAGGAAGACCCGACCCTGCGGGTCGAGCAGCAGGATCCTGGAGGTGCGGCGGAGGCCGGGTGCGGCGGTCACGACGGGTGGGTCCTTCCGACGGTCACGGTCTGGAGGCGCGGGTCGCGTCCGACGGTCAGCTCGCGGTGCCGACGAACTCGCTGACGTCACCGACGAGCTTGGTGTGGTCCTCCGGGATCGGCTCGAGCGCGGCGGCGGCGACCTCCGCGGCGAACTCCGCGACGTTGTAGAGCTTGCCGACCGACTCGCGACGGTCCGAGATGGCGCCGGGGTTGATCCGCTCGAGCAGCGTCGCGGTGATGGTGCCCTCGATCATGTCGCCCGAGACGACGACGAACTCCACGCCGGCCTCGTCGAGCGCGGGGATCTGCTCGCGGAGGGCGAGCTCGCCGGCGCGCTTGCTCTTGGCCACCGGCACGTACTCCGGGAGGGTCTCGGCGGTCTCGACGAAGTGCGCCTGGTGACTCGTGACGAAGACGACCCGGGATCCGGGCGCCATGTGCGGCAGGGCGGTCGTCAGGAGGTCGACCTGGGCGTCGCGGTTCAGGCGGAGCGCGTAGTCGTCCCCCATGCCGGACTCCATGCCGCCGGAGGCGTTCAACACCAGGATGTCGAGGCCACCCCATTCGCCAACGATCGTGTCGATCATGCCCTGCACGGAGTCGTGGTCCGTGAGGTCGGCGCCGACGGCGAGGGCCGCTCCCCCGGCAGCGGTGATCCGCTCGACGATCTGCTCCGCGCGTCGCGCCTTGTTGCGGTAGTTCACGACGACGCGTGCCCCGGCCTCGGCGAAGTACCCGAGCGTGTCGGCGCCGATGCCGCGCGACGAGCCGGTGACGAGGACGCGCTTGCCGGCGAGGGAGTCGGGTGCCAGGGGGTTGCTCACGGGTTCAGTCTCCTCGTGTTGCCGGAAGTCGTTGGGTGCGGTCTCGCGGTGGTGCGAGGACGCTCTGCACGGATGATCGGCATCGAGCCTAGCGCCCGTGCTGTCCGAGCACGGAACCGGGCATCACCTGTGGAGAACCGCACGTGTCGGTGTGCATTGATATGTTTTACGCACCGGTCGATGCCGCACAACGGTTGTGCTGCGACCGGCGAGGGGAGCGTCACATGACCGGGATCGAATGGGCATGGGTGATCGTGTGGATCGCCCTCGTGCTGCTGCTGATCGTCGTCGAGATCTTCACGCTCGACTTCATCTTCCTGATGCTCGCGGTGGGCGCAGCGGGCGGCCTCGTCGCCGCGCTGGTCGGAGCACCGTGGTGGGCGGCGGTGATCATCGCCGCGGCGGTGTCGCTGTTGCTGCTGTCCCTCGTCAGACCACGTCTCCTGAAGATCCTCGGGCGGAACGCCGATCCGCACCGGACCAACATCGAAGGACTCATCGGCATGCGCGGCCAGGTCGCCGTCGCCTTCACCTCCTCCGCCCCCGGACAGGTCCGCCTGGCCAACGGAGAGACGTGGAGCGCCCGGATCACCGCCGACGAGTCGTTCCCGGACTCCCCCGTCGATCACACACCGCCACTCGGCACTGGTGTGATCGTGACCGCGATCGACGGCTCAACCGCCGTCGTCCGCACCACTGAAAGGACACACTCATGACCCCGTCGATCGGGACCATCGTCCTCATCGCTCTCGTCCTCGTGGTGGTGATCTTCGTGATCGTCGTCCTCGCCAAGGCGATCCGCATCGTCCCGCAGGCCACGGCCGGGGTCGTCGAGCGCCTCGGCAAGTACCACAAGACCCTCACCCCCGGCCTCAACATCCTGGTGCCGTTCATCGACCGACTGCGGCCGCTGCTCGACATGCGCGAGCAGGTCGTGTCCTTCCCCCCGCAGCCGGTGATCACCGAGGACAACCTCGTCGTCTCGATCGACACGGTCGTCTACTTCCAGGTGACGGACGCGCGCGCCGCGACGTACGAGATCGCGAACTACCTCGGTGCGGTCGAGCAGCTCACCACGACCACGCTCCGCAACGTCGTCGGTGGGCTGAACCTCGAGCAGGCGCTGACGAGCCGCGACAACATCAACGGTCAGCTCCGCATCGTGCTCGACGAAGCCACCGGCAAGTGGGGCATCCGCGTCGGTCGTGTCGAGCTCAAGGCGATCGATCCGCCCCTCTCCATCCAGGACTCCATGGAGCAGCAGATGCGAGCCGAGCGGAGCCGTCGTGCCGCGATCCTCCAGGCGGAGGGCACCAAGCAGTCGCAGATCCTCGAGGCAGAGGGACAGCGTCAGTCCTCGATCCTCCGCGCAGAGGGTGATGCGAAGGCCCGCGTCCTCGAGGCGGAGGGTGAAGCCCAGGCCATCGCCACCGTGTTCGGGGCGATCCACGCCGGCGACCCGGACGACAAGCTGCTCTCCTACCAGTACCTGCAGACCCTGCCGAAGCTGGCCGAGGGCACGGCGAACAAGCTCTGGATGATCCCGAGCGAGTTCACCGAGGCGCTCTCCGGCATCGCACGTGGCTTCACGGCCGGCCCGAGCATGATGCCGGGCGCTGGCTCGGCAGGTGCGACCGGTGGGGCCGGCGCTGCGGCTGCCGGGGCTGGCGCCGCGGCAGCCGGGGCCGGTGGAACGACGGCCGGTGCTCCTGCAGGAGCTGCCGCTGCCGCAGCAGCAGCCGGTCCGAGTCTGATCGACCGCATCTCGGAGCTCGCGAACAAGAGCCTCGCCGACACGACGACGACCTCGCCCGGTGGCGGCCTCGCAGCGTCCGATGCGAGCCTCGATGCCCGCCTCGCGGAGTCCGATCGGAGCCTCGACGAGAAGCTCGGCGTGCCGCTCCCCCGCACCACGTCGAGTCCGGCAGCGGCAGACATGGCAGCAGGCGACGAGCCCGACGCTCCGGAGACTCGCGGCGCCTGAGCCCGGATGCACCACGACACGCCCGTACCGACCACTGTCGGTGCGGGCGTGTCCGTCGTCGGGGGTGACGTGCGTGGACCCGACCCTCCCCGACCGCACCTGGCCCGATCCGAACTGACCCGACGGCCGCACCGGTACGGGCAACTCGGAGTCGTCGTCGGTACGCTCGCCAGGAACAACCGGTGGAGCCGTCGATCGGCTCCCCCGCTCCGAACAACTAGACCACACGCGGCCGACGCACCATCCGGCTGCACGTGGTTCGAACGCTTCGCTCGACGAAGCGACTGAGAACCGACTGGGAATGCGCGGCGGAGGAAACAATCCGCCCGCTGTTCCGGTTGTCAACCAGGCAAGCGATGCGAGAGGAGTCACACCATGGCTGATCGCAGTCTCCGCGGTATGCGGCTGGGGAGCCAGAGCCTCCAGAGCGAAGAGGGCGTCGAGTTCTCGGACCGCACGAGGGCCGTCTACCTGACGGACTCTGGAACGACGTTCGATGTGGTCTTCGCCGCGGACGCCGAGATCCCGCCGACGTGGTCCTCACCGCGGTCCGGTCTGGAGGGTCGTCTCCTCGGGGACGACGGCATCCCGGTCGAGGTCGCGAGCGAGGACGTCAAGACACCGAGGACCCACTGGGACATGCTGCTCGAGCGGCGGTCTCGCGAGGAACTCGAGGAACTGCTCGAAGAGCGTCTGACCGTGCTCCGAGCACGTCGAGGAACGGAGAAGGTCGGCGCCTGACGTCGGACCTGATCGAGAACCACCGAACGGCCGTCCCACGGGGCGGCCGTTTCGTCGTTCCCTAGGGGCGACGACGACGACGACCCGACAATGCCCGGTCCGACGATGCCCGACCTGACGATGCCCGACCTGACGATGCCCGGTCCGACGATGCCCGGCCCCAGGGAGCCGCTGCCAGCAGGATGAGCACCCCGCCGATGACGATGATCGTCGTGAGGCCGGACCCGATGACGGTCGCCGGCGTGGTCGACGTCCCGAGCGGCACGTCGGTGATCATCGACGTCGCTGTGTAGGCCTTGACGGAGTCGATCGTCCGTCCGGTCGGGGAGATCACCGCAGAGGCCCCCACGGTGGAGATGTTCACGAGCGACCGGCCGGTCTCGATCGCCCGCATCCTGGCGATCTCCAGCTGCTGGAGGTTCTCGTCGGTCCCGTCGAAGTCCGCGTTGTTGGTCTGCGCGAGGATCACCTGCGCGGCCCCTCGTGGGTCGTCCATCATCTCGTCGACGAGCCGGTCGTCGACGATGTCGAAGCAGATCGCGAGCCCGGCCCGCACCCCGCTGACACTGACCGTGTTCGGCTTCGTCCCCGGCGTGTAGTCGCGGCCGATGAGCCCGATCAGGGACGGCGCGAGCTTCGACCAGAACCACCGATCGGGCACGTACTCACCGAACGGCACCGGGTGCTTCTTGTCGTAGGACCCCGTCCAGCCACGCGTCGTCCAGACGAACGACGTGTTGTGGAGCAACCCCGAGGGTGTCTCGGTGATGGCGCCGGCGACGAGCGGCGCACCGACCCGCTGCACCACGGCGTCGAGATCGTCGGCGATCGTCGGGTTCGTCCTGGGGTCGAACTCGGCCGATGCCTCTGGCCAGACGACCATGTCCACGCCCTTGGCGTCGACGTCGGTGGCTGCGAGCTGCGACGAGAGCACCTCGCCGGGCTGCGCGCGGTCGAAGTAGCCGGCCGGTCCGTTGCCCTGGACGCTCTCCACGCGGACCGTGCCGTCGGTGGTGGCTGGCCACGCGGGGACGAGGAGCACGAGCGCGACGAGCACGACCGCGGTGCCCACCCTGGTGAACGGGCGGATGCCGGACTCGAGCACGAGGGCGAGGACGACCGCCACCACGAACACGACGATGAACGTCAGCCCGAGGACGCCGACCCACGCGACGAGCGGTGTGAAGGGGCTCTGTGACTGGCTCAGTCCGACGCGTCCCCACGAGAAGCCGCCGTACGGGTAGTTGCCGCCGAACCATTCGCGGCCCGTCCAGAGCGCGGCGACCACGGCGGGCGTGAGCCAGACGCGTCCGGCGACCGTCGGCCATGCGCGGGGCACCCACCGGTAGGCGAGCGAGAACAGCAGCCCACCGATCGCGAAGAACACCGCTTCGAGGAGTGCCAGTGCGAGCCACGGCACCGGCCCGAGGTACCTGGCGGCCCAGTCGAGGTCGACCAGGAAGAACGACGCACCCGCCACGTACCCGAGACCGAACGCCGCCCAGCCCCGCTGACCCGTGACGGTGACGAGCATGATGCCGATCGCGGGGAACGCGAGGACCCAGATGCCCGCCGACGGGAACGCGAGGTCGAACATCAGTCCCGCGACGATCGCGAGCGGGTAGGCGACCCGGAGCGGGAGGCGGAGGTCCGAGCGGACGCGGACGGGGAGGTCGTGCCTCCCGTCCGATGGCCGGCCACCGGCCCGACCGGACCAGCGGGACGGACGGGAGGAACGGTGCGCGTCCCGCAGGCTCGTCGCGGTGGGCGCGACCCGGGTCGCGTCGTGCTGCACGGTCATGCCGGACTCACACCGCCGCGTAGGCGACGATGCCGCGCCGGACGGCGTCGGCGGCGCGGCCTGCCGTCGCAGCGATGCCGGGGTCCCCGGCGCCGCGGATCTGGTCGAGCAGGTCGATGACCTGCTTGGACCAGCGGACGAAGTCACCCGCAGCGAGGTCGAGCGTGCGCAGGACGTCGTCGAGGGCGGAGCCGGACGCCCAGCGGAACATCCCGAGTGCGATGCCGGCGGACGGTGGCAGGGAGCCGGAGAGCCGGGCGTCGCGTTCGATGTCGTCGAGACGCGACCAGATGTCGGTCGTGCGTTCGAGAGCTGGACGGAACGCTCCCCGCGGAAGCGCGTGCTCGGTGCCGGGCGCGTCCTCGCGGCGGGGCTGGTACACGATCGTGGCGGCCATCGCGGCGAGCTGCGGGGCGGTGAGCTCGTCCCAGACACCGGCTTCGAGGCACTCGGCCACGAGCAGGTCGCGGTCACCGTAGATCCGCTGGAGTCGACGGCCACCGGCAGCGACGCGGACCTCGCCGCGCTGCGAGCCGATCGACTCCGAACCGGGCTTCGGGGAGGTGGTGCCCTCGGCGGTGTCGAGTGGCGCGCGCGTCAGGTACCCGAGTTCGAGCAGGACGTCGGTCACCCGGTCGAACACGATCGCGACCGCACCCGTCCGCGAGCGGATCTGGTTCAGGAGCTGGTCGGTGGTGCGGGAGAGTCGGTACCAGCGCTCGGCCCACCTGGCGTGCGCTTCGCGGTCCGGGCAGGCGTGGCATGGATGCTTCTGCATCCGACGTCGGACGTCCGTGATCGAGGACTGGCGCTCTTGCCGGGCGCCGTGCGACGACTCACGGCCGCCGGGGACGGTGGAGCGCTCGAGGTCGGAGAGCTCACGACGGAGGGCCGCGTACTCGGTGAAGTCGCCGAGGTGGCACTGCATCGACTCGCGGTAGCCGTCGAGCGACTGCTGCTGCGACCTGGCCTTCCTGGCGAGGTCGACGACGGAGCGGTCGGCCTGGAACTGGGCGAACGACGTCTCGAGGATCTCGCGGGTCCGCTCACGGCCGAACTGCTCGATGAGGTTCACCGCCATGTTGTAGGTCGGCTTGAACGACGAGTTGAGCGGGTAGGTGCGCCGCGACGCCAGTGACGCGACCGACTGCGGCTCGAGCCCGTCCGCCCACTGGACGACCGAGTGTCCTTCGACGTCGATGCCACGGCGTCCGGCGCGCCCGGTGATCTGGGTGTACTCCCCCGGCGTGATCGGCACACGGGCCTCGCCGTTGAACTTCTCGAGCTTCTCGAGCACGACGCTCCGGGCCGGCATGTTGACACCGAGCGCCAGGGTCTCGGTCGCGAAGACCACCTTGACGAGCTTCCGCTGGAAGAGGTCCTCGACGACCTCCTTGAACGCGGGCAGGAGGCCGGCGTGGTGTGCCGCGACACCGCGCTCGAGGCCCTCGAGCCACTCCCAGTACCCGAGCACCGCGAGGTCCTCGTCGTGGAGCGTGCGGCAGTGGTACTCGGCCGTCTCGCGGATCTCGCGACGTTCGTCCGCGGTGGTCAGCGAGAGTCCGGAGCGGAGCACGTGTCGGACGCCCTGGTCGCATCCGTTCCGGCTGAACACGAAGAAGATGGCGGGGAGCAACATCCGCTCGTCGAGCATCTTCACGATGCCCTCGCGGTGCATGCGCTCCTGCCGCGGACCCCGGTTGTCCCATGAACCACGACCGCGGCCGCCGCCTCGACCACCGCCGCCCCTGCCGCCGGCGCCGCGGCGATCCCCGCCGCGCGTCCCTCCGACGAGCCGCATGAGCTCCGGGTTCACCCGGTTCGTGGCCGCGGCACCGGACGAGTCGAACAGGTCGACGACCTTCGAGCCGACGAGCACGTGCTGCTCGAGCGGCACGGGGCGGTCCTCGGACACGATTACGTCGGTGTCACCGCGGACGGTCTGCAGCCAGTCGCCGAACTCCTCGGCGTTCGACACCGTGGCGGAGAGCGACACGAGCCGGACCTCGCTCGGCAGGTGGAGGATCACTTCCTCCCACACCGGACCGCGGAACCGGTCGGCGAGGTAGTGGACCTCGTCGAGGACGACGTAGGCGAGGTCGTCGAGCAGGTCGGAGTCCGCGTAGAGCATGTTCCGGAGGACCTCGGTCGTCATCACCACGACGCGGCCGCGGGGGTTGACATTGGTGTCACCGGTGAGCAGCCCCACCTCGCTCTCGCCGTACGCATCGACCAGCTCCGCGAACTTCTGGTTGCTGAGCGCCTTCATCGGGGTGGTGTAGAACACCTTCGCCGACGGCTGCCGCATCGCCATCCAGATCGCGAACTCCGCCACGACGGTCTTGCCGGCTCCGGTCGGCGCGGCGACGAGGACGCTCCGCCCGGCGTCGAGCGAGACGCACGACGCCGTCTGGAACGCATCGAGATCGAACCGGAGCTCCTCGCGGAAGAGCTCGAGGTTCCGCGATCGGGAGCGAGTCGCGGCCGCGGCGAAGCGTGCAGCCGGCGAGAGGTCGGTCTCCGTCACAGGTCGTACTCGGCGTCGAGCAGCGCCTGGCGCTTGGCGGCGCGTCGGTCGTGCAGCCACGTGACCGCGCAGGCGCCGATGTACAGGACCACCATCGGGACCGCGAGCAGGAACATCGATGCGACGTCCGCGGACGGGGTGACCAGCGCGGTGAAGATGAGGATGCAGATGATGGCGATGCGCCACGAGCCGATGATCGACTTGGCGGAGAGCACGCCGACGAAGTTCAGCAGGACGAGGAACACCGGGAGCACGAACGCGATGCCGACCGCCAGCACGAGCTTGATGACGAAGTCGTAGTAGGCCTTCGCGTCGACGATCGAGGTGTCCTGGTTGGAGACGAAGCTCCCGAGGATCCCGACGATGTGCGGCAGCACGTACCAGCCGAACCAGCACCCGGCGAGGAACAGCGGGATCGCCGTGCCGAAGAACCCGACGAGGTAGAGCTTCTCCTTGCGGACGAGCGCCGGCACGATGAAGGCCCAGATCTGGTAGAGCCACACGGGGCTCGACACCACGATGCCGATGGTGATCGCGATCTGCAGTCGGAGGTCGAACGCCCCCGAGATCACCGGGAAGTTGAGCTCGGCGGTGTGTCCGCCGCCGTTCGACGCGAGCTGCGTGACCGGCTCGCGGAGGGCGTCCAGCACGAACGGCGTGACGAACCAGCCGGCGATGGCCAGGACCGCGATCGCGATGACCGCACGGAACAGGCGTTTACGGAGCTCGATCAGGTGCTGCCCGAGTGACATCCGTCCCTCGGCGTCACTGCCAGAACGTGATCGCCCGGAACCAGGTCGTCCTGATCCCGGTCCCGTCTGGCGCCCACGCGCGGTCGTCGAGGCCATGCCGTCAGCTTACGTCAGCGTCCGACGCGGCGAGGGCAGACGCGGCGAATTCCCGGACGGCGTCCCGCGCGGCCGGCGGATCGATCACCACGGCACGCCCCGGGAGCCCGGCGACGAGCCGGACGACGCCGTCGAAGCCCTTCGCCGCGAGCCGGATGCGCACGCGGTGCTCGGTGTCGGGTGCATCGGCCGTGTCGGCGAGGTAGTCGGCCACGAGCGGGAGGGACGAGGAGTCGAGCTCGACCGTCACGATGACGTCGTCGCCCGTGCGCTGGAACAGCGTGTCCGGGATCTCGAGGCCGTCGTGCGAGCCCGCCGGCCGGTCGTCGACCCGCGCGGCCGACATCCGGTCGAGGCGGAAGGTCCGGAGCGCCGTCCGGTCGAGGTCCCACGCGCGGAGGTACCAGTCGGCGTCGATCGACTCCACGCGGAGCGGATCGACGCGCCGCTCGGCCCGGCGAGCCCGTGGTCCGGCGTACTCGAACAGGAGCCCGCTCCTGGTCGCCATCGCTCGTCGGACGACCGCGAGCGAGGCGTCGTGGGCGTCGCGACCCACGGCGACGTTGCTCGACGCTCCCCCGGCACCGCGCGAGAGCTTCGCCATGAGCGCACGGATCGCATCGGGGTCTCCGGCTTCCGGCAGCGCGGACAGGTACTGCAGGCCGGCGATGAGCGCCGAGGCCTCACGGGCCGACAACCGCGGTGAGTCGTCGATCGCCACGAGGTTGGTCAGGACGATCATGTCGTTCTGGTCGAGGTCGTCCCAGGCGATGTCGAACAGGTCCCCGTGCTGGTACTGCATCGTCTCGCCGGGGATGCCGGACACCGCGATGAGCTCGACCGCCCGACGGATCCGTGCCGGCGGCACACCGAAGTGCCGTGCGGCCTCGGCCACGGAGACCCGCTCGCGTTCGATGAGGTAGGGCACGAGGGACAGCAGGAAGGCGAGTTTGTCCTGGGCCTGCAGCGGCTGCTCAGCCATGGGCGTGCTCCGTTCCGCCTGCGGCACTTCCGGCTGCGGCATGTCCGCCTGCGGCACGTCCGGCTGCGGCGCGTCCGGCGACCGGACTGGAGGCACGGCGTCCGTCCGCCGCACCCGTCCGGTCGTCCGTGTGGTCGTCGACGAGCCCCCGGAGCCTGGCGACGACGTGCTCGCGGATGGCCGCGGGCTCGAGCACACGGACCTCCGGTCCGTACGCCGCGAGCTCCTCGCCGAGGATCTGCGGGTCGACGAAGTGCAGCAGCAGGCGTCCGGCGCCGTCGGTGGTCGTGTCGCGACGCCTGGTGAGGCGCCGCTCGGCGTCCGATCCCGGCTGGACCTCGATCGTGGCGGTGCGCTCGGCCCACACCCGGTCGAGCTCGGCGAGGGCGCGCTCCCCCGCCCCCGGGCTCGGCTCGTGCTCACCGGCCTGGAACGACGACACGTGGCCGACGATGCGCGAGAGCAGGTAGTTCTTGGTGCCGCCGCTCGAGAACTCGTTCGCGGCCAGCATCCATCGCCCGCCGTGCTGCACCAGCGCGAGCGGTGCGACCTCGCGACGACGCGGTGCGTGCTCGCCGGGCGTGATGTAGTCGAAGCGGACCGCCGCGGCACGGTCGAGCGCGGCACGGAGCGGCTCGAAGGCGACGTCCCGGGCACGGAGCCGCGGCGCGTACGCCTCGACCGCACTCGCGTCGGGGACGGTGTCGGCGACCGACTCGTCACCGTGGGCGCCGGAACCGCCGACGGAGCGGATCTTCAGGAGCGCGCGACGCGACTCGACGGACAGCGCTCCCTCGCGCCAGGCCATCGCCGCCAGGGACAGCAGCGCCGACTCGTCCGGGGTGAACCGGACGTCCTCGGGGAGGTCGTACTCACCCTTCGGGATCCGGTACCGGAGCGTCTGGTTGTTGCCGCTCGCGCCCGGTGTCTCGATGGTCTCGAGCGGGATGCCGAGCTCACGGACGTCGTCCTTGTCACGCTCGAACTGCCGCTCGAGGGACGCGTTGTCGCCCCCGGTCTCGTACCGCTGCCGGTAGCCCTGGACGTTGGCGAGGATCTCCGACTTGGTGAGACCCGTCTCTGTGGAGAGCAGCGCGAGCACCAGGCTGAACAGCCGTTCCTCCGCCGGGACACGGGGCACACGGGTCGCTGGCACAGCCCGATCCTACGGCAGTCTGCGGGTGCTTCGAGCAGCCGACGGCGACCGTGTGGACAGTCGGCCCGGTGCCGCGCGGCGGGCCTGAGAGGGGGGTCAGCGCGGCATGGTGCCGAGCACGTCGAAGACGTACGCGTACGTGGTGCCCTGCTGGTTCACGATCGCGAGGACCTGGTCACCGACGTGCGTCCCGGTGAGCGCCGAGGTGATCGACGTCGCGACCTGGCCACCCTTCGCGAGGGGCACCGTCACCGCGCCGGAACCGTCGGTCCAGCTCGACCCGGCGACGCTCGAGTTGGCGCCCCAGTTGACGGCCGTGTACTTGACGACCGCGGTGTCCTTCGCGGTGAGCTCCCTGCCGGACCCCTTGCGGAGCAGGTGCGTCGAGTCGTGCGTCGGCGCGGCGGTCGAGGGGACGGTGATGCCGGGGGCGCCGTTCGGAGCGAGGACCACGGCAGGCATGTCGTCCGGGCCGACGAGCGGACGACCGGTGGCGCGCGCGGGGAACCCGTCGACGACGTCCGCGATGATCACTGCGGCGTCCTGCTGCTTCTTCGAGGTGGCGGCACCGGACTGGAGCGCCTGCTTGGTCAGCACGATGGCGAGTCGGTCGCCGACCCGGGCGCACTCGAGCGCCTCGCCGAGTGCACCGGCGTTCTTCGACCCGACGGTCACGGGGGCAGAACTGCCCGTGTACCCGCTCGTCTGCACGGACTTGCCCGTCGCGCCGTCGTAGACCGAGTACTCGATCACGGCGGGCGACCCGTCGCCGAGCACGCGGCCGGTCCCCTGCTTCAGGACCGACACCTGCGTCCGGTCCGTGGTGAGGGGCGACGGCACATCGGCCTTCGGCCTGCTGCCGAGGGAACCGGTCGCGCTGACCGCATCGGACGCGGCACCGGGCGTCGGCGCATCGCATCCGCGAGCGGACGGGGTACCCGATGCGCACGCGGTGAGCGACGCGACGAGACCGACGGTGACCAGGAGTGCGGGGATGGTGCGCACGGACCCTCTCTTCCACAGCTGACGGGGGTGAGACACTCGGACGAGCCTAGTGCTCGGAGTCTGGAGCGTCGGACGAGACCCCGGGCACCGCTTCGGCGTCGGCGACCCGCCGGGCCTGCGCCGCAGCCTGCCGGGCGACCTTCCGGAGCTTCGTGTCGCTCGTCGACCGGTCGCCGACGGCACCGGGGGTCCAGAGCTCGACGTCCTCGTCCGCGAACTCGGTCTTCGCCCGACGACGCTTCAGGTTCGGGAGCACCGCGCCGTCCGCGAGCCGACGTGCGGTCACGAGGAAGCCGGTGTGGCCGACCATGCGGTGGTCCGGACGCACCGCGAGGCCCTCGACGTGCCATCCACGGACCAGGGTCTCGCTCGGGTCGGGGTCGGTGTAGCGGCCGGTGTCGCGGATCGCCTCGCACACCCGGGACAGCTGCGTGGCGGTGGCGACGTAGCAGACGATCAGACCGCCGGGCACGAGCGCGTCCGCGGCGACGTCGACACACTCCCACGGCGCGAGCATGTCGAGCACGACACGGTCGACGCTGCCGTCCTCGGCCTCGGTCGGCAGCGTCTCGGTGAGGTCCCCGACGGTGACCGTCCAGTTCTCCGGCACGGTGCCGAGGAACGTGGCGACGTTCGACCGGGCGATGTCGGCGAACTCGTCGCGCCGCTCGAACGACTGCAGGACGCCCTCGGTCCCGATCGCGCGCAGCAGGAACAGCGACAGCGCTCCCGAGCCGACGCCGGCCTCGACCACGCGGGCACCGGGGAAGATGTCCGCGAACGCCACGATCTGCGCGGCGTCCTTCGGGTAGACGATCGCGGCACCGCGCGGCATCGACATGACGTAGTCGTTGAGGAGCGGGCGGAGGGCGAGGTACTCGTCGCCGGTCGTCGCGGTGATGATCGAGCCGTCGTCGCGGCCGATCACGTCGTCGTGTCGGAGCACGCCGCGGTGGGTGTGGTACTCGCCGCCGGGCAGGAGCGAGACCGTGACGAGCTTGCCCTTCGGACCGGTGAGCTGCACCCGGTCACCGGAGCGGAACGGGCCGCGGAGCGGGGCCCCGGTGGGCGCCGCGCTCATCGTCCGGCCTCGGTGGCCGCGGTCTCGGTGCCCTCGGTGCGGTCGGCGTGGGTGGCGTCGACGACCCGCGCCGTGCCTCCCGTCCGACCGTCGCCGGACCGCGCCGACGCTGCGAGCGCGACCAGACGGTCGACGTCCACGCCCGCCAGGGTCGTGAGGTGCACGTCGCCCGGAGCGCCGTCCAGTGGGACCACGTGCTCGACGCCGATCGTGACCGCACCGGACGCCGCCGCGGCGGTGAGTCCGGTCGGCGAGTCCTCGATGGCGATGCAGTCCTCCGGGGCGACCCCGAGCGCGGTCGCGGCAGCAAGGTAGGCCTCGGGGTGGGGCTTGGGGTTCACGACGTCGTCACCCGCGACCACGACGCGGAAGCCCCGCGCGCCGAGGGACTCGGCGGCCTCGAGCGCCATCCGCCGGCGGGACATCGTCACCAGCGCCGTCGGGATGCCACGGTCGTGCAGCTCCTCGACGAGTTCGCGGGCCCCCGGGCGCCACGGCATGTCCGCACCCATGTGCTCGATGACGTAGGAGGTCATCCACTGGATGATCTCCTCGACCTCCATGTCCACCCCGCGGTCGCGGAGGATCTCGCCGGACCGCTCGAGACCGCTCCCGACGAGCGCCATGCCGTCCTCGTGGGTCCAGTGCGCGCCGTGCGCGGCGGTAAGCTCGACCTGCGAACGCTGCCAGATCGGCTCGGTGTCGACGAGGGTGCCGTCCATGTCCCACAGCACCGCGGCCGGAAGGGCCACGGCGGGGATGCTCTCGGGCGTTGACGGGGCTGCCGGCGGTTGCGAAGTCACGGGCAGCGAGTCTACCGGCCCGGTCCACCGCGCGCGGCGGAGGTCCTATTCTGGGTGTTCGAGCCGCGGGCCACGTGGCGCACCGACCGGAGGAGTCTCCCCCGTGCCACAGCATTCCCCCTTCAGCGACGGACGACTGCTCGTCGTGGCGTTCGAGGGCTGGAACGACGCCGGAGAAGCCGCGAGCGGGTTGGCGCGGCGCATCGTCGAGGCGCTCGAGCTCACCGAGCTGCGCGAGCTCGAGGGCGAGCGGTACGTCGACTACCAGTTCAACCGGCCCGACGTCGGCGCCGACGACGAGGGCAACCGGGTCATCAAGTGGCCGCGGATCGTGCTGCACGGTCCGGTGGCCGGCGCCGGTGCGATCGCCCCGGTCGTCGGTGCCGCGGGCGAGACACGGTCGCGCGAGGTCTACGTGCTCGTCGGGCCGGAGCCGTCGCGGACCTGGCGGGGGTTCACCGCGGAGATCATCGACCTCGTCGACGTGCATGCGATCGACGCCATCGTCTTCGTCGGCGCCATGCTCGCCGACGTGCCGCACACCCGCCCGATCTCGGTCTTCGTCTCGAGCGAGAACGCGTCGGTCCGCGCCACGTTCGAGGTCGACAAGTCCTCGTACGAGGGGCCCGTCGGGATCCTCAGCGTGCTCTCCGACGCGATGGAGCACGCCGGTCTCCCGACGCTGTCGCTCTGGGCGTCCGTGCCACACTACGTGCACAACGCCCCGTCGCCGAAGGCCACGCTCGCACTCCTCGACAAGATCGAGGAGCTCACCGACGTCACGGTGCCCCGCGGGTCGCTCCTCGACGAGGCCTCCACCTGGGAGGACGGCATCGACGCCCTCGCGGCCGACGACGAGGACATGGCGGGCTACATCACGCAGCTCGAGCAGGCCCGGGACACGGTCGACTCCCCCGAGGCGAGTGGCGAGGCGATCGCGCAGGAGTTCGAGCAGTACCTCCGGAAGCGCGACGGCAAGGACGGTCCGGGGCCCGGTGCCGCGGGCGAGGGTCCGTGGCGGCCGCCGGCGGCGTAGCCGGCCCCGGTTCCCGGCCCCGTTCCCGGTCCCGCAAAACACGAGGTTGGCCGCGTCTCGCAGGGAAATACCTCTGCGAGACACGGCCAACGTGGCGTTTTGCGGACTCGCGCAGGCTGGGTCACCGCAGCCGCGCCTCCAGTCCGACACTGACGGGAGGCGCGACTCGCGCCCGTCCGACGGGCGCGAGTCAGCCGATGCGGACGCCGAGCAGGGCGTCGACGGCGTCGACGAGCGTCGGCGTGCAGTGCACCCCGGCCGCGACCGCGCTGTCGACGACCGCGACGGCCCCGGGCGTGTCGAGATCGTCAGCGACGCGCTCCCGGAGCCGCGCGATGGTCGCCGCGGCATCCGTGTCGGGCGTGTCGACGGGTGCGTCCGCGACCGACGCCCACGCGTCCCACGTCGCGAGGCGGCGGACGGCACTCTCGAGCTCGGTGTCGAACCACTCCCAGTCGTCGGAGTACCGGTGCGAGAGCAGCGCGAGACGGATCGCCCGCGGGTCGGCGCCGTCGTCGAGCAGGCCCCGGACCGTGACGAGGTTCCCGAGCGACTTCGAGATCTTCGTGCCCTGGTAGGCGATCATCCCGGTGTGCACGTAGGCGTTCGCGAGCGGAGCGTGGGCGAGTGCTGCGGTGTGTCCCGCACTCATCTCGTGGTGCGGGAAGACGAGGTCGCTGCCACCGCCCTGCACGCTGACCGGCGCGCCGAGGCGGTCGCCCGCGATGACGCTGCACTCGATGTGCCAGCCGGGGCGTCCTTCGCCGACCACGGTCTGCCACGCGGGCTCACCGGCACGGGCGGCCCGCCAGAGCAGCGGGTCGAGGGGGTCGCGCTTGCCGGCGCGGTCCGGGTCGCCCCCGCGCTCGGCCGAGAGCGCGAGCATCGTCTCGCGGTCCAGGCGGCTCTCGTCGCCGAGGGTCCAGTGTTCGTTCGCCCGCTGGACGTCGAAGTAGACGTCGTCGCCGGCGCCCTCGATCGAGTCCTCGGTCGCGACGCGGTAGCCGTGGCCGGACCGCTCGAGGTGCGCCACCGCCTCCGCGATGCGCTCGACCTCCTCCGTCACGGCGACGTACGACTCCGGCGGGATGATCCGGAGAGCCTCCATGTCCCGGCGGAACAGCTCGATCTGCGACTCGGCGAGGTCGCGCCAGTCGACACCCGTGGCGGTCGCGCGCTCGAGGAGCGGGTCGTCGACGTCGGTGGCGTTCTGGGCGTACGCGACGTCGAGGCCGGCGTCGCGCCATGCACGACCGAGCGTGTCGAACGCCAGGTAGGTCGCGGCGTGGCCGAGATGCGTCGCGTCGTACGGGGTGATCCCGCAGACGTAGAGGGTCGCGCGGTCGTCACCCGTCGTCGGGTCGATCGGGTGTCCGGTCGCGGTGTCGTGCACGCGCGGACGCGGGCCGTTGCCGGGGACGTCGGGGAGGTCGGGTGTGGGCCAGCTCCTCATGCGGAGACCACGCCAAGGGAGAGCAGCACGATGAGCAGGATACCGAGCAGGACCCGGTAGACGACGAACGGCATGAAGCTCCGCTTCGCGATGTAGTTCATGAACGCGGCGATGACGACGAACCCGACCACGAAGGCCACGAGCGTCGCCGCACCGGTCTCCGCGAGCGAGAACACCGGGTTCGGCTCGTCGAGGCTCGTGACCAGCTCGAAGAGCCCGGAGATGAACACCGCGGGGACGGCGAGGAGGAACGCGAAGCGGCTCGCGGCCTCGCGGGTGTAGCCGAGCGCCATGCCCATGCTCACCGTCGCGCCCGAACGGGAGACGCCCGGGACGAGCGCCAGGACCTGCGCGAGCCCGACGGCGATGCCGCTGCCGAACGTCATCTGGTCGATGCGGAGCTCCTTGCGGCCGAGTCGGTCGATCACGCCGAGCACGATCCCGAACACGATGAGCACGATCGCGACGATCCACAGCGACCGGAACGTGGTGGTGATGACGTCCTGGAGCAGGAACCCGACGATGCCGATCGGGATCGTCCCGATGATGACGAGCCATCCGAGCCTGGCATCGGGGTCGTTCCGCGGGACGCCGTTCGCACCCGACGGTCGGAGCGATCGGAACCACCGCCCGACGATCCGCGTGATGTCGCGCCAGAAGTAGATGAGGACGGCGGTCTCGGTCCCGAGCTGGGTGATCGCGGTGAACGCTGCGCCGGGGTCCTTCGCATCGGGGAGGAACAGCCCGACGATGCGCAGGTGCGCGCTCGACGAGACGGGGAGGAACTCGGTGAGTCCCTGGACGAGTCCGAGGAAGAGGGCCTCGAGGAAGTGCACGCGGAGTCCTAACGCCGGGGCAGGGGGAACGGTCGCCGGCGCGATGCCGACACGCCAGGATAGACGGTCAGTAGGTCGCGAGCAGGTCGCCGAGGACCCGTCGGCCGAAGGCGAGCGAGCTGAGCGGCACCCGCTCGTCGACGCCGTGGAACATCGCCGGGAAGTCGATGTCGGCCGGCAGCTGCAGCGGCACGAACCCGTACCCGGCGATGCCGAGTGTCGAGAGTGCCTTGTTGTCCGTGCCGCCGGAGAGCAGGTACGGGAGCACCGGGGCCCCGGGGTCGTGACGCCCGAGGACGTCCTTCACCGCGTCGACGAGGGGGCCGGAGAAGTCCGTCTCGAGTCCGACGTCCCGATGGCTCATCACGAGCTCGACGTCGTCACCAGCGAGTTCCCGCAGCTCCGCGAGCACGGCCTCTTCGTCACCGGGCAGGCACCGGACGTCGATGAACGCCTCGGCGGAGTCGGGGATGACGTTGTGCTTGTACCCGGCCTGCAGCATGGTCGGGTTCGCGGTCGTGTGCAGTGCCGCGTGGATGAACCGCGAGGCAGATCCGGTGGCGAGGGCGACCTCGTCCGGACTCGTCCGCTCCGGGTCGACGCCGAGGAACCGCGCGATCTCGGAGACCATCGCGGTCGTCGTGCCCGACAGGCGGACGGGCCACTCCTGGCTGCCGACGCGCGCGACCGCTCTGGCGACCTTCGTCACGGCGTTGTCCCGGAGGACGTGCGAGCCGTGCCCCGCGGTGCCGGTCGCCACGATCTTCAGCCACATCAGCGCCTTCTCACCCGTCTGCAGCAGGTACGCGCGCCGGTCGCCGAGGGTGATCGAGTACCCGCCGACCTCGCTGATCGCCTCGGTCGCGCCGTCGAACACCTCCGGGTGCTCGGTGACGACGTGGTGTGCACCGAGGACGCCGCCGGCCTCTTCGTCCGCGAAGAACCCGATGACCAGGTCGCGCTCCGGTGCACCGTGCTCGGCGATCACGTCGCCGAGGGCGGTGAGCATCATCGCGTCCATGTTCTTCATGTCGACTGCTCCGCGACCCCAGAGGAGACCGTCGCGGATCTCACCACCGAACGGGTCGACCGTCCAGTTCGCGGGGTCGGCCGGGACCACGTCGGTGTGTCCGTGCACGACCAGTGCGGGCTTGTCGAGGTTCCGACCCGCCACGCGCGCGACGACGCTGACGCGGCCGGGCTCCGACTCGAACATCTGCGGGACGAGGCCGAGTGCGCGGAGCTTCGCCTCGACGTACTCCGCGGCGTCGGCCTCGCCGTTCGACCGGCCCTCGCCGAAGTTCGACGTGTCGAACCGGATGAGTTCACTGGCGATGCGCGCGGTGGCCTCCAGCTCGGGCTCCGGCATGGTCGCTTCGGGCGCATCGGACGTCATGGGAGCAACGCTACCGGCCCCGTCCCGAGCGGCGCGCCCGGGATGCGTGACCGTGTTCGGGGCGGCCTTCGAACCGTGCTAATGTCATTCCTCGGCAGCCAAGCCGGAGAAATCCGGAACTTCGCGAGATGGGCGGCCAGCACCCTGTCCGGGTGGCGGAAATGGTAGACGCGCTAGCTTGAGGTGCTAGTGCCCGTATTAGGGCGTGGGGGTTCAAGTCCCCCCTCGGACACTGGAAAAAGGCCCACCCTTTGGGTGGGCCTTTTTCCATGTGCTCATGCGGCGTGCGCCGCCATCGCTCCGCTCAGGGCGACACCCGCCGGGGGCGCGGGTTCGAGAAGTGCCCATCTGTCGGGTGGCTCGCGCCAGACGACAGATGGGCACTTCTCACAGCGCTGCTACTTGCCGAGGTCCGTCAGGAACCGCTTCGTGAAGGCCAGCGCCGCGTTCGACGTCGAGCTGCAGGTCGGCGATGCCGTCGTCTGCGCGCACGGCGTGTCACGGTCGAGCGACCAGTAGTGCACACCCGCGAGCTTGTTCGCCGCGGCGAAGGACGACACCGTGTCGGCGTCCGCGAGCGTGAACACGTTGCTCGAGACGTCGTTCACGCCGACCATCGGGGTGATCTCGATCTTGGTGTAGGGCGTGCCGTAGGTGTGCTGCAGGTTCTTCGCCGCCTGCACGCTCGAGGCACCCATGTCGCAGGCACCGTTCGACACGACGCAGGCCGACGGCGACGCGCCGCCGAAGTCCATCGTCATGAGGTTGATCGTGTAGTTCGACAGTGACGACGCCTTGATCGCCTTGACGACGGTGTCACCCGTGGAGTTGAGGCCGCCGTACGAGCCGTCCGACGCCGCGAGGGTCGCCAGCGTGAACGAGAACCGGAGCTTCGGGTAGGTGCTCTGCGCCGACGCGGCGGCGTTCACGAGCGACGCGATGTCGGAGGCGGACTGGCCGGTCTCGATGTCGAAGTCGATCCCGACGAGGTGCGGAGACGCGTACCGCGCGATGAAGCTGTTCAGTGCTGCCCCGGACCCGCACTTGAACGACCCCGCCGCACCACCCGTCGACACGATGTAGTTCAGCCCGGCGGCGTCGAGCGACGGGACGTTCGCCTTCGCGAAGGCATCCCCCGCGACCCCGCCCCAGTTCTCGCTGCCGCAGGTGCCGGTCGCGAACGCCAGGGAGATCGCGCCGAGGTTCGGCACCTTCGACGCGACGAGGCTGTTCGACCCGCCGACGACCGGGATGGTGGTGCCGGTGATCGCCGTCTGGATGACGTTCGTGTTCCAGTTGAGGCTCGTCGTGATGTCCTTGTACGGGGAGAACAGCGTGCCCGTCGCCGCTCCGGTGCCGGTCCCTCCCCCGGTGCCGGTCCCTCCCCCGGTGCCGGTCCCTCCCCCGGTGCCGGTCCCTCCCCCGGTGCCGGTCCCTCCCCCGCCGGTTCCGGTCCCGCCGCCGCCCGTACCCCCGCCGGTCGTGCCGCCGGTGCAGGTCCCCGCCGAGGTCCAGGGCGCTCCGCTGCCCGTCGCGCCCGAGTGGGTCGCCGGGTCGTCGCCCTGCGTCCACCAGTTCGCGGTGTAGTTCGTGCCGTTCTCGCTCGCGGTCGAGCCGCCGGTGTAGGCCGTGCCGGCACTCCAGGCGGTCGCGCACGTCGTCGCGGCCGTGGCGGGTGCGGTGGTGATCAGGGACGTGCCGATGACGGCACCGACGAGCGATGCGAGCACGCCGATCCTCGTCGCGGTGGTGCGTGGTGAGATGGTCAAGATGGATCCTCCTCGTCGAGGTCCGGAGCGTCGTTGCTCCGACCTGGTGGGTATTTCGCAACCTTCTTGGTTATTCATACCCCGACTCGGGCGGATCCACCTGTCGGCATTTCGACGGACCATTCCGCAAGGCGCCCGCAGACAGACGGGAGGCACGGTGCCAGCTGGCACCGTGCCTCCCGTCCGAACGGTCGCGGAAGCGACCCGAGGGTCAGCTCGCGGCGGCGTCCTCGAACGCGGAACGCGGGTTCGTCTCCTTGATGAGGGACGTCGAGTCGCGACCCGACACCGCTCCGGTGACCCATCCGAGCACGATGCGGACCTTGCGGTTCAGCGTCGGCATCGCGTACACGTGGTAGGCGCGGTGGGCGAACCAGGCGAGCAGGTTGGTCATCTTGATGCCCTTGATGTTCGCAGCACCCTTTCCGACGCCGTACGACGCCACCGTGCCGATCGACACGTGGCGGTACTCCTCGATCGAGCCGCCGGTGATCGTCGCGACGATGTTGTTCGCGACCGTGACCGCCTGCCGCACCGCGTTCTGGGCGTTCGGCGGGTAGTACGCCGGCTGCTTCTCGGCCGTCAGGTCGGGGACCTGCGCGACGTCGCCGAGTCCCCAGACGCCCTCGACGACCTCGTGGGTGTCCTCGGCCTCGACCTGGAGCTTCGCGTTCGCGGCCAGGTGTCCCTTCGGCCCGCGCGGCAGGTCGGTGGCGTCGAGGAGCGGGTTCGGCTTGACACCGGCCGTCCAGACGATGAGCCCGGCACCGAACTCGTCGCCGTCGCTGAGCTTGACGACTCCGCCCTCGCAGCTCGGCATCGTGGTCTTCAGGCGGACGTCGATGCCACGGGCGCGCAGGGCCTCGAGGGTCCACTTCGACAGCTCCGGGCCGACCTCCGGCGCGACGCGGTCGAGCGCGTCGATGAGCACCCAGCGAGGCTGCTCGCCGGCGAGCGACGGGTACGACGCGATGGCGGCCTGCGACACGTCGAACAGCTCGCCGATCGCCTCCACGCCCGTGTAACCACCGCCGATGAAGATGCTGGTGAGGAGCTTGCGGCGCTCTTCCTCGTCGCGGGTCGCGGCGGCCTTGGCGATGTTGTCGAGGAGCTTCGAGCGGACGAACGCGGCCTCTTCGACGGTCTTGAAGCCGACGGCGTTCTCGACGAGACCCGGCGTCTTGAACACCCGGGTCACCGAACCGACGGCGACCACGAGCTGGTCGTACCCGAGCGTGCGGTCGTCACCACCGGCGGTCGACACGGCGACCGTCTTGGCCTTCGAGTCGACACCCGTGACCTTGCCCTGGATGACCCGGGTCTTCTTCAGGGCCTTCCGGAGCTCCACGGTCACGTCGCGCGGGCTGATGTGCCCGCCAGCCACCTCCGGCAGGAAGGGCAGGTAGGTGAAGTACGTGTTCGCGTCCACGAGCGTGATGCGCATCGGCACCGTGGTCGCCTGCTTCTGGAGGTGCAGCACGGTGGTGTAGCCGGCGGAACCGCCGCCGAGGACGAGGACGTGGGGGATGGAGTCAGCCATGCTCCTGGTCTACGCCAGATTCCGACGCTGGGTCACCATTTGCCGGGCGGTTCCGGCACTCGGCAGGAGATCCGAAGGCCGGGAGGCACGGATCACGTGTCCGGAGCTGGCTCAGCGAGCCTTCTGCCGCAGTCGCCACCACGCGGTCTCGGCTGCGTCGGCGGACACGAACACCCCGTGCTGCGTCCGGCGTGACTCCGCCAGGGAGAACCGCCGCAGTCGGAACCCACCGCCGAACCGGTCGATGATCGCCTCCGGGGACGCGTCGGCCGACCGCTTGACGAACCACGTCGTGTCGTCGACGGTCTCGATCATCGTCGGTCGCCGGTCATCGTCGGTCGCCGGTCATCGTCGGCACGCAGTGATCGTCGGCACGCGCTCATCGTCGGTTGCCGATACGGGACCGGAGGATGTCGATGCGCTTCTGGATCTGCTCGGTGCTCGCCTGCGCGACGGCCGGCCCGCCGCTGACCCGACGGAGCTCGGCGTGGATCGACCCGTGCGGCTCGTTCGCGTGTCGCGACCAGATCGACACGAGGCGATGCAGCTCGGACCGCTGCTCCTTGATGGTCATGTAGAGCGGGCGGTTCTCGTCGGCCTGGGCCTTCGGCGTGCCGTCCTTGCCCCCGGGTCCACCGGGTCGACCCTTGCCGCGCTTGGCCTGGGTCGCCTGCCGCTGCCGGAGGAGGTCGCGCACCTGGTCTGGCTCCAGGAGCCCCGGGATGCCGATGAAGTCGAGCTCCTCGAGGCTCCCGATCTCACCGCCGTCGCCGTACTCACCGCCGTCGTAGAGCACACGGTCGAACGATGCCTGCGAGTCCAGGGCCTCGAACGGCTGCAGGTCGAGCAGTGAGTCGGACGCCTTCTCCTCGCGGTTGGCCTCGGCGACCAGCGCGTCTTCCGGGTTGTACAGGCCGTCGTCGCTGTCCTTCGGGCGGTCGAGCGCGTGGTCCCGCTCGAGCTCCAGGCTCGCCGCGAGTGCCATCAGACCGGGGACGCTCGGCAGGAACACCGACGCCGTCTCCCCGCGACGACGGGCCCGCACGAAACGGCCGATCACCTGGGCGAAGAACAGCGGGGTGCTCGCGCTGGTGGCGTACACGCCGACGCAGAGCCGTGGGACGTCGACGCCCTCGGACACCATGCGGACGGCGACCATCCACCGCGACTCGTCCGCCGCGAAGGCACCGATCCGGCTCGACCCGGCTGCCTCGTCGGAGAGCACCACCGTCGGGCGCTCCCCCGTGATCTGCTGCAGGATCCTGGCGTAGGCCCGCGCGGTCGTGGTGTCGGTCGCGATGACCAGACCACCCGCGTCCGGCACCCCGCGACGGACCTCGGTCAGCCGGGTGTCCGCGGCACGGAGCACCGCCGTCATCCACTCGCCGTCCGGTGCCAGGGCGGTCCGCCAGGCCTGCGCCGTGATGTCCTTCGTGACCTGCTCCCCGAGCGAGGCGGACATCTCGTCGCCCATCCGGGTCTTCCAGCGCATCTGTCCGGCGTAGGCCATGAAGAGCACCGGGCGGACGACGCCGTCCTTGAGGGCACGCCCGTAGCCGTAGTTGTAGTCCGAGATCGAGGTCCGGATGCCCTGCTCGTCCGGTGCGTACTGCACGAACGGGATCGGCGCGGTGTCCGAGCGGAACGGCGTCCCGCTCAGGGAGAGGCGCCTGGTGGCCTTCTGGAACGACTCGCGGATGCCGTCACCCCAGGTCAGGGCGTCGCCGCCGTGGTGCACCTCGTCGAGGATCACGAGCGTGCGGCCGCCCTCGGTGATGCGACGGTGCACCTCCGGGTTCATGCCGACCTGCGCGTACGTGATCGCGACACCCTGGTAGTGGCGTCCGAAGGTGCCGTCGCCGTTCTTGAACATCGGGTCGAGGCGGATCCCGACGCGGTCCGCGGCGTCGGCCCACTGCCGCTTCAGGTGTTCGGTCGGCGCGACGACCGTGATGCGGTCGATGGTGTTCCTGGCGAGGAGCTCGGTCGCCAGGCGGAGCGCGAACGTCGTCTTGCCGGCGCCCGGGGTGGCCGCCGCGAGGAAGTCCCTGGGCTCGGTCTCGAAGTACCGCGTCAGGGCCTCGACCTGCCATGCGCGGAGCTTCGACGCCGTGCCCCACGCTGCTCGGTCGGGGAACGCCGGCGTGAGGTGGAGCGCGGCGTTGTTCCCGGCGACTTCGGCCTCGGCTGCCGCTTCCGCCCGGTCGCGGACCTGCTCGGGACTCTCGCCCGCACCGCCACCGTGGCGGCCGTCATCCGGGCCGCCGTCCGCGTCGAAGAGGGTTCCCTGCGGGTCGCCGTCTCGGCGTCCGTCCCCGTTCCACTCCGCTGCGCTCACTGGACGAGATTCTACCCGCTCGGCCGTCACGACCCGCCGTCCTGGCGAGCGTGCGGGACACGGGAGCCGCCGTCCGGAGCACCCCCGAGGTCGGGTCGTGCCGCACTCCCCCGCACCAGCGAGGCGGGCCGGAGCATGCCAGCGCCGAACCGCGCCGTGACCGCATCGACCGTCGTCTCGGTGTCCCGCCACGGCGCGTCGTCGTCCCAGAGCGCGTTGCTGTCGCCGGCCGGCACGAGGTTCTCGCCGCGGACGCCGATGAGCCGGATCCGCTGCCCGGGCCGGTGCAGCACGTCGTACAGCTCCACGGCCTCCTTGTGGATGCGGCGCGCGACGTCGGTGGGCTCCGCGAGGGTGCGGGAACGCGTCAGCGTCGTGAAGTCGGTGTACCGGACCTTGATGGCGATCGTCCTGGCCTGCACGGACGCCGCCCGCATGCGTGCTGCGACCTTGTCCGCGAGGCGCAGGAGCTCGCGGGCGAGTTCGTCGCGGTCGGTGACGTCCACACCGAACGTGACCTCGTGCCCCACGGACTTCTCGCGGGTGCCGGTCTCGACGTGGCGCGGGTCGCGACCCCACGCGAGTTCGAACAGCTTGCTGCCCCCGGCCGGACCGAGCGCACCGACGAGCGAGGCCACGGGGGTGTTCGCGAGGTCACCGATGGTGCGGATCCCCCGGCGCTCGAGCATCTCCTGCGTCTTCCCGCCGACGCCCCAGAGCCCGGAGACCGGCTGGGGGTGCAGGAACGCGATCGTGTCCGCGGCGGGGACGACGAGCAGACCGTCCGGCTTCGCCCGGCTCGAGGCGAGCTTCGCGACGAACTTGGTCGCCGCGGCGCCCACCGAGCAGTGCAGCCCGGTCTCGGCGAGGACTGTCTGCCGGATCATCCGGCCGACGTTCCACGGGGTGCCGTGCATCCGGAGCGCACCCGCGACGTCGAGGAACGCCTCGTCGATCCCGAGCCGTTCCACCACCGGGGTGAAGCGGTCGAAGATCTCCATCACGGCGCGGGACTTGGCCGTGTACTTCTCGAAGTGCGGCTCGACGATCACCGCGTGCGGGCAGCGGCGTCGGGCGATCGCCATCGGCATGGCCGAGTTGATGCCGTACTTGCGGGCCTCGTACGTCGCCGCGGTCACCACGGAACGGTCCGAGTCGTGCCCGACGATCACCGGGCGGCCGACGAGGTCAGGGCGGTCCAGGAGCTCCACGGAGGCGAAGAAGGCGTCCATGTCCACGTGGAGCACCGTCGCGGTGACGTCGTCGCTCGGCGCGTCGTTCACCAGACGCGTGCTGCCGTCCTGCTTGCTCACCCGGCCCCTTCCGTCGGAGGACCATCGTCACACGCGCCGCCGACATCGAGGTGCACCACCCCGATGCGCAGCACCCTGCCGGGTCCGGGTCCGGGTCCCGGTCCGGGTCGCCCCGCCGGCTCAGCGGTCGGCGAACCGCCGCGCGACGAGTCGCTCCGCACGCCGGACCCGTGCCGACGGCGTCGCACCGGATGCCGCGACGCCGGTGACGGGGAGCCCGACACGCTCGGCGAGGAGCGCGAGCGCATCGTCGACGCGACCGAGGCAGTGGAGACGGTCCCGGACCCACTCGGGGCCGCTGGCGTCGTCGGGGAGCATCGCGTCGATCTCCTCGATCCGCATGCCGACGCGGGTCCACACGTCGTCGGCGCGTGCCCCGGCACGCTCGTGGCGGCCGCCACCCACCCGTCGCGCGCCCACCGCGCCGACCGCGCCGGACAGCGCGTCGATCGAGGTCGCGAGCACCCCGGCGACGTCGGCCATCGCACGCGCGACGTCCGCAGCGTCAGCGTCAGCGACGGCGGCGTCAGCGACAGCGGCGTCAGCGACAGCGGCGTCAGCGACGGCGGCGTCGGTTCCGGTCTGGCCGGCTCGACCGGCGAGCTCTCGAGCGAACACCGCGACGGACCGGAGGCTCGCACCGGTCATCGCGTCGCCGCGCGTTCCGCCGCCGGTCGGGACCCGCACCATCGGCTTCGTCACCGCGTCGAGCTGGTAGGTCGCGGCGTCGAGCGCGCGCGACGCGGGACGGAGGCCGCCAGCGGTGTCCGGTCCGCCACCGGCCTCGAGCACGAACGCCCGCGCGGCCGCGAGCTGCCGACGCACCGCACTCCGGTGCATCGCCCCCGTCGCGACGGGGAACACGAGCACGCTGACGAGGATGGCGACGGCGGCCCCGAGCAGGTTCTCGGCGAGGCGCAGTGGGATGAGTGCGTCGCTGAACGAGCCCGAGTACGCGTAGACCTGGCAGAGCACGACGACGAGGCACGTCACCCAGACCGAGTAGACGCCGCCGAAGCCGTACATGCCGATGGCGAGGGCGACGACCACGACGACGATCGTCGTCGCCGGGTGGGTCGTCCCCAGGAGGTCGACGAGCCCGATGCCGATGGCGCCGCCGAGCACCGTCCCGAGTCCGCGGTGCAGTCCCTTGCGGATCCGGTCGTGCGTCGAGTTCGTGCCCGCGAACACGATCATCGCGCCGATCACGCCCCAGTAGAAGCGCTGGCCGCTCAGCGCGAGGGCGAGCGGCTCGACGATCGCCACGGCGACGGCGGCCTGGATGCCCGTGCGGATCGAGGCCGAGATGTGCAGCCGACGCCACGGGCCGCTGAGCCCACCGCCCTCGAGAGCGTCCTCGAGCACGGGGACCGCGCCGGACGGGCGTCCCCCGACGAGCACGACCGGGCTGCTGAACGGCACGCCGGAGCCGTCGCGCGGCAGTTCGTCCCGGAGTCTGCGCCACGTCGCGGTCGTCGCGGCGAGGTCGGCCAACTGCCACGCGGCACGGTGCACGACGTGCGTCGGGCCGGCGAGCCCCTGGTGTCCGGCGGGGGTGACGCGGTACCGGGCGAGCAGCGTCCTCGCAGCGTCGTCGCCGAGCGCGCCACCGCCCGCGATGACGGTCTGCAGGGCCTCGCGGACGATCGCTCGGACGTCTCCCGGCGCACCCGTGGCGACGAGTGACTCGGCGGTCCGACCGAGGCCGTCGACCGCGAGGTGCGTGTCGAACAGCAGGCGGTGCAGCGTCTCCGCGGCCTCGCCGGCGGTGCCCGAGCCGGTCGCCGCGAGCATGCCGTCGGCCGACAGTGCGACCTCCTGCAGCCGGCCGAGCCTGCGCCGGAGTCGACGTCGGGCGTGCTGCGAGGCCCGACGGTCGGCGGTGCCGGGACCCTCGGCGGCGAGCAGGGCCTCGGCGGCCACGAGCACGGTGCTCGCCCAGCCGACGAACGCCCGTCGGGTGCGGAGGAGCGAGCGGTACGGCGCCGGCCGGAACGCGACGGTGCGGACGACGATCGTCGCCGCGAGCGAGGCGGCACCGATCAGCGCGAGGCCCACCACGCTCGTCTCGGGCACCGGCGTCAGGAGCCCGCACAGGTACCCGGCGAAAAGCACGACGGCGGCGTCGTGCGCCCACTTGCCCCAGCCGGCTGCGGCGAACTGCAGGAACAGCAGGCCGACGATGAGGACGAGCTCGAGGACCCGGAACCGGTGCAGCGCGATGCTCGAGGAGAGCGACGCGACGAAGGGGACCACGAGCGCACCCGTCCGCCCGGCGACGCGCCACGCACTCGCATCGACGACCACGAGACAGCTGATGAACGCGGGCATGGCGCCGATGAGCAGACCGAGGATGCCCGGCAGTCCCACGGACACGGCGATGAGGTACCCGAGGCCCATGCCCGCGGGGACGGAGAACAGCGTCCGGAGTGCGGTCTCGGTCTTGACCAGCCCGAGGTCGAGCATGAGCACCCGGACCCAGGCGCGTCGCACGATGTCGGGAGTTCGTCGCGGTGCCCCGTGCTGGTCGGCCGGCCCGGTCGTGCGGTCGTTGTCCGTCGTCGTCGTCACCGGGTGTCGGCCTCGCCTTCCTCGGACGACATCGTACCGGTCCGGAACTACCCGGTCGTCGTGTGCCCGGCACCAGGCGGTCCGAGCAGCGACGCCGCGATCGTCCGCGCAGCCGAGTCCCGCGACGACGGGTGGTACTGCCCGGCGCGGACGTCCCGAGCCAACCGCGCGAGTTCCCCACCCGCCCGGTACGACCCGCCGCCGACGACCCGCATCGCCTCGTCCACCACGTGCGCGGCGGTGTCGACCGTCCTGGCCTTCGTGCCGACCAGCAGCGGGAACCACCGCGCGCCGTGGTCGACGAGCTCGTCGACGTCGCGCGCCAGCGCCCCGACCTGCAGCCGGACCGCGTCGACGGCCCCCTGCATGTCCGCCAGGGCACGTCGGACGTCGGGGTCGTCCGTCCGCGGCGTCCCGTCGAACGCCGTCCGACCGCGGAGCCCGGACACCGCGAGCTCGACCGCTCTGGACGCGATGCCGACGTACACCGCCGCGATCAGCAGCTCGAACGCCGCGAAGATCCCGAACACCAGGACGTCCGGGCTCGGACCGACGGGCAGCTTCCGGACGATCCGGTCCGCGGGCACGTGCACGCCCTCGAGGATCGTCGTGCGGCTCTGCGTCGCCCGCATGCCGAGCGTGTCCCAGTCGTCGAGGGAGCGGTGTCCGGCGTCGTCCCGCAGGACGAAGCCGTGCACGAGCACCGGCGCGTCCGCGTCGGAGTCGTCGCGCCCGAACACGCTCATCACGTCCCACGCCGGGGAGAGCGAGGTGAACACCTTGGTGCCGGTGAACCGGTAGCCACCGTCGCCGTCCGGCTCCGCGGCCGTCGACGAGTCGAACAGCACCCGGTCGTTGCCGGGCTCGCTCACGCCGAACGCGAGCAGCAGGTCACGACCGGCCGCCTCCTCGACGGGCTGGAGGAACGACCCGCCGCGTCGACGGACGGCGCGCGCCGCCTGCACCCACACCTGGTGCATGCCGAGCGCGAGTGCGGTCGCCGGGGCGGCGGTGGCCAACCGCTCCTGGATCCGGACGGTGTCGAGGAGACCGAGCCCCGTCCCTCCAGTCCGTTCCGGCGCCCCGAGGCGGAGGTACCCCGCCTGGCGGAGCTCGTCGAGGTCCTCCTGGCAGAAGCGGTCGTCGCGGTCGTAGACCGGGGCCCGCTCGGCGATCCGGGCGAGCAGGTCCTCGTCGATGTCCCACGCCGGTTTGGTGTCCGTCATGGGACGAGACTAATTTGCGCAGTGTGTCGACACGTCATCCCTGGACCAGGTACGTCGCGATCGGTGACTCGTTCACCGAGGGCCTGGGCGACCCGGACCCCGGTGCGCCCGGCGGGTTCCGCGGCTGGGCGGACCGCGTCGCCGAGGTCCTCGCGCACCAGACCGAGGACTTCGCGTACGCCAACACCGCGATCCGGGGCCGGCTCCTGCAGCAGATCATCGACGAGCAGGCCGAGCACGCGCTGTCGCTGCACCCCGACCTCATCACCGTCTCTGCCGGCGGCAACGACATCATCCGCCCCGGCAGCGACCCCGACGAGATCGCCGAGCGGTTCGACGGGCTCATCGGGCGGCTCCGGCAGGACGGCGCGACGGTTGTGCTGTTCACGGGACCGGACGTCGGCATGACGCCGGTGCTCGGACTCGTCCGCGGCCGGACGGCGATCTACAACGAGAACCTGCACGCCATCGCCCTGAAGCACGGCGCCCTCGTCGCGGACATGTGGGCGCTCCGCGTGCTCCGTGACCCGCGGATGTGGGCGCCTGACCGGCTGCACCACTCCCCCATGGGGCACGCGACGATCGCCGCCGCCGTGCTCGACACCCTCGGGGTCGAGCACGGCGTCCGCCCGGAGTTCCCCGAGCCCCTGGCCGCCCGCCCGTGGCGCGAGGCCAGGGCGGAGGACCTCGGATGGGCCCGCGAGTACCTCGTCCCGTGGGTGGTCCGGCGCATCCGGCACACCTCGTCCGGAGACGGGGTCACCCCGAAGCGTCCGGAGCTCGACGCCGTGGTGGACAACCGGTCCGACACGCCGTAGCACGCGGGTCCGCGCGGCCCGTGGCGCGCGTCCAGGCGATGTCGCTTTCCGTGGAAACCGACCGATTGGCGGCGTTCCGCGTGCGAATCAGTCGGTTTCCGGGCAGAACGATCAGCCCACCCGCATCCGGCAGGCCCCGCTCAGGAGCCCTGGAAGGGGTTCGTCCACTTCCACCAGATGCCCGGGTCGTCGATCGCTCGGTCGAGGACGAGGGGCACCGTGACCGGGGCGTGGTGCTCGATCGTGAACCGGACGGTCCCGACCCGCTCGCCTCGGGACCCGAACGTCAGGGTGTGCAGGGACGCCTTGGCGGCGACCGTCGTCCGACCCCACACGAGCACGGTGCTCGCGGACTTCGCGACCGCGTCCGCCGAGTCCTTCCACGGTGTCGAGTAGGACCCGAAGGACTGCCCGGCGTTCGTCAGGGTCACGGTGTGGAAGTTGTCGGCGACACTGTGCAACAGGGCCTGGACGTCCGTGTCGAGCGCGTCGTGGGTCGCCCCGCCGAGCATCGCACCGACGACCGTGACGTCCTGGCCGCCCCGCTGGTAGGTCGCCGCGAACAGCAGGCAGGCACCGGCCTCGTCGAGCGTGCCCGTCTTGATGCCGTCGACGCCGTCCATGCCGAGGAGCTTGTTCGAGTTCTCGATCTGCCCCACGGTGGGGATCGCGACGCTCTTCGTGCCGACGATCTGGGACACCACCGGGTTCGCGATCGCGAGCTCGCCGAGGTGCACGAGATCCGTGGCCGTCGAGGTGTTCCCGGCGTCGAGGCCGGTCGGCTCGTTGATCGTCGTGTCGTGCAGGTCGTGGGCACTGAGCCACGTCGCAGCAGCGGCCTTGTACTTGTCGATCGACCCGAACGCCCAGAGCGCGAGTGCCCCGGCGTAGTTGTTCGCGGACTTCATCAGCATCACCTGGAACGCCTGCTTCTCGGTCAGCTGCAGGCCGACCGGCATCTGGGCGACCTCGCCGTCCTGCGCGAGGTACGTGGCGTAGAGGTCGTGCTGCTGCTGGTCGAACGTGATCGTCGGGCCGTCGGAGGTCGTCGTGAGCGGGTGCTGGTCGAGCACGACGAGGGCCGTCACGACCTTCGAGATGCTCGCGATCGACCGGGGCTTCGTGTCGCCGCTCGTCTGCAGGCTGTCGGCGAACCCCGGGGCCTGCACCGCCGTGGCGCCGTACGCCGGGAACGTCAGGTCGGGCACCGACGCGGTCGGGGCGGAGTAGGTGGTCTTCGCGGCGCTCGCCGGGGTGAACGGCACGACGGCCGCGGCGACGAGGTACGCGATCGCGAGGACGAGCACCACCGCGATCGTCAGGACCGTCGGTCGGACGGCGGAACGGCGAGGGCGGTGGACGACGCGTGGCACGGGACCCGAGCCTAAGGTGTCGCTCCGTGTGCCGACCTCAGGCTCGCCCGCGTGATGGTGGAGCCGTCCGGTCGTCAGGCCGTGTGGTCTCGAGAACCCTGTGGCCGGACGAGCCCGTCCCAGAACAGCGTGCCCTGCGCGTGCCGCTCGACGATCGCTCCGAGTACCGCGGAGCCTGCGCCGCTCCGGACCACGAAGTCGTCCAGCGAGGCGACGACATCGATCACAGAACGCGGTTCGAACTGCCCCACCGAACGCTTCGCCTTGCTCCGGACGTTGTTGGGCGTCGGTCCGGCATCGAGTACCGAATGGTGCCAGAGACGGCCGTGGTGAGCACATCGGTTCCGCAGGTAGACCAGGGTGCGGATCCGGGACGCGAACCCAGCCTTGGCGACCCCGGCACTTGCCGCGACGTCATCCGCCAAGGTCCCTCCCGCGCCACGCTCGATCGCTTTCGACAGCGTCCCGAACGACCATGCCTCGACCGCCGACCAGACCGGGAGCCGCGCCAGGCCGGCTGCGCCCGCGTCCAGGTCGCGATGGCGGAGGATGTGACGGTCCCTGCTCCGCAGCACGTCGCGGACGCACCCCGCAGCGGTGGGTTCGCCGGGCCCCACGTCCGTGTAGAAACGCTGCTCGAGGAAGCTGCGGTACGGACCGTGGTCATCTGCGACCACGCGGGCGAAGTGCGTCCGCAACATCAGCTCGACCCTCGTGAGGGACTGGACGAGCGACGACCGAAGTCTGTCGTCAGCGTCGTACACATCGCTCACCTGATGAAAGGTCGTGCCGAGGCGGAAGCTGTCGTCACCGAGATGTGGCGCGTTCTGGAACGGCCGCGCGTACCCGGAAAACCGGTAGTAGTTGTTCACCCTGAGGAAGTCACGCGCCACCGGAACGTCATCGACGATCAGCCCTCTGCTGGCGAGCAGCGCGATCTGTTCCGACACGGACAAGCTCGGCTTCATCCTGTGGTCCACAGCAATGCAGTCCCCCCGAAAACGAAGAAGGCCCCTCCCATTTGAGCTTCCGGGAGAGGCTTGGGAGGGGGTCGATCACCATCACGGTAGCGGATCCGGCCTCCGCAGCGGAAATCGCGTCACGAGCGCTGGCAAGGTTGCCCGGAGGGTCAGGCGCGCTGCGCGTGCCCGACCGCCCAGAGGCCCACGGCACTCGCGGCGGCGACGTTCAGCGAGTCGACACCGTGGTGCATCGGGATCCGGACGACCGTGTCGGCGGCGACCACGGCCTCCCGGCTGAGCCCCTGGCCCTCCGTCCCCATCACGAGCGCGACGCGCTCGGGTACCGCCGCGGCGAACTCGTCGAGCGCGACCGACTCGTCGGTCAGCGCCATGGCCGCCAGGTGGAACCCGAGCGCCCGGAGCTCGGCTGCGGCGGTGTCCCACGGCCCGATCCGGGTCCACGGGACCTGCAGGACGGTGCCCATGCTGACGCGGACGCTCCGGCGGTACAGCGGGTCCGCGCAGCGCGGGGAGACGAGCACCGCGTCCGCACCGAGCCCCGCGACCGACCGGAACACGGCGCCGACGTTGGTGTGGTCGACGATGTCCTCGAGGACGACGACGAGCCGCGCACCCTCGACGACGGACGCCACGCTCGGCAGCTCCGGGCGGTGCATCGCGGCGAGGGCCCCCCGGTGCATGTGGAACCCCGTCAGCTCCTCCATGAGCGCGTCCGGACCGACGAACACCGGACCCGGGTGCTCTGCCACGAGCGGCAGGACCGACGACACCCACTTCTCCTGCACGAGGATGCTCCGCGGGACGTGTCCGGCGGCGACGGCGCGCTCGATGACGGTGTTCGACTCGGCGATGTAGAGGCCGCCCTCGGGCTCGGTGACCCGACGCAGCGCCACGTCGGTGAGCTTCGCGTAGTCGGCGAGCCGTGGGTCGTCGAGGGTGTCGATGCGGACGATCTCCACGGGTGGTGTCTCCTGACGCGAGGGGTGCGGGAAGGGCGTCGGGTGCCCGGCTGTTGAGGGTAGCGTGGAAGCGATGGACACCGTGAGCGCAGATGGCCAGCAGGACGGCGCGGGCCAGCAGGACGGCGCGGGCCAGCAGGACGGCGCGGGCCAGCAGGACGGCGCGGCACCGGGCAACGTCACCGACCTGGGCGCCCTCGTCGACCTCCTCCGTGGCAAGCGGGTCGCCGTGCTCTCCGGTGCCGGGCTCAGCACCGACTCGGGGATCCCGGACTACCGCGGCGCCGGATCCGTCCCGCGGACCCCGATGACCTTCCAGGAGTTCCGCTCCGACCCGGCGAAACGCCAGCGCTACTGGGCCGGGAGCCACCTCGGATGGCGGACGTTCTCGGCAGCGGCACCGAACGCCGGGCACCGGGCACTCGCCACACTCGAGGACGCCGGCGTCGTGAGCGGCGTCGTCACCCAGAACGTCGACGGCCTGCACCTCCGGTCCGGATCCCGGCGCGTCGTCGAGATCCACGGCTCGATGGACCGCGTGGTCTGCCTGGACTGCGGTCAGGCCTTCTCCCGTGCTGACCTCGAGCAGACCCTGGACCGCGAGAACGCCTGGGTGGACGAGCCGGGGTCCGTCACGCTGGCTCCGGACGGCGACGTCGAGGTCGCGGACGTCGAGCGGTTCGTCGTCCCGTCCTGCTCGGTGTGCGGCGGGATGCTGAAGCCCGACGTCGTGTTCTTCGGCGAGTTCGTCCCGGCGGAGAAGTTCCGTGAGGCCGTCTCGATCGTCGCCGGTGCCGACGCGCTGCTCGTCGTGGGGTCCTCGCTCGTGGTGAACTCGGGCGTCCGGCTCGTGGACCACGCTGCGCGCCGGAAGAAGCCCGTCGCGATCGTGAACCGCGGGGCGACCCGGAGCGATCGTCGCGCCGCGCTGACGCTGCACGCCGGGACGACCGAGACCCTCGTGACGCTCGCGGAGCGCCTCGTCCCCTGAGCTGCAGGACGACCCTGAGCTGCAGGACGACCCTGAGCTGCAGGACGAGCGGAGATCCGCAGGGCGAGCGGACTGGAGGCACGGTGCAGCGCCCACGGACCGGCGCACGGCCTGCGAGGATGGTGCGCATGACGACCCTCCTGTACCTCGTCCGGCACGGCGAGACGGACTGGAACCGGCAGCGACGCATCCAGGGCTCGACGGACGTGCCGCTCAACGACACCGGTCGGCGGCAGGCCTCCGACACCGCCGAGCTGCTCGCGCGCAGGTCGTTCGACGCCGTGGTCGCCTCGCCGTTGTCGCGGGCGCTCGAGACGGGGGCGATCATCGCCGCGCGGCTCGGTCTCCCGGCGCCGACCACGGACGACGGACTCGTTGAGCGGGCGTACGGCGATGCCGAGGGCCTGACGGACCAGGACATCCGTGCGACGTTCCCGGACGACGTCATCCCCGGGCGAGAGTCGCGGAAGGCCGTGGTCGCCCGAGCCCTCGAGACCCTGGGGGCGATCGCGGTGCGGTTCGACGGCGGGAGCGTCGTCGTCGCCACCCACGGCGCGGTCATCCGCTCGGTGGTGAACGAGCTGTCTCCGGGCACGGCGGAGTCACACACCACGCCGATCCGCAACGGGTCCGTGCACTCCTTCCGCTGGGACCCGGAGCGGTTCACCTCGGAACTGGTGCGCTTCGACGACCCGATCGAGGACTCTTCCGAGGCACCCGGCCGGTACGAGTTCGCGTACCAGAACCCCCTCGAACGCGGCGGCCACGACCCCGACGGGGAGTGACGGTCCCGGGGCCGTCGACGGTGTCCCGCACCGCGGGGTGTTGCGGTTCGGACACACTCCTCCCGAAGGGTGATGCGCGGCGGGTCCGGGCGGTCTAGCGTCGAGCCACCGGCGCGTCGCGACGGGGAACTGGGGCGGGGTGCATGGTGCGGGAAGAGCGATCCGATCGGGCCGACGAGGCCGACCTGCGATCACTCGGGTTCGACGCGGCGCCGGTGGACCGATCGGGTCCGGCGGATGGCGTCCGGCCCGCTGACGACGACGAGCCGATGGACGAGGACGAGGCCCTCGACCGTGAGTTCGGGCTCGACCCCCACGTCGTCGCACCGCGGACCGCACGGCAGGTCTGGCGGAACGTGCTCCTGACGTTCGGCATCGTCGTCGTCGCGGCGATCGTCGTCGTGACCACGCTGTCGCTGACGCTGCAGTCGGTGCAGAACGGCATCGGCGGCCTCTTCCCGCAGCCGGGGGCCGCGCTCCAACGCTTCGAGGACCGTGCGACCGCGCTGCCGGGTGTCGACACGGCCGAGGACCTCGACCAACGACAGACCGAGATCTTCACGGGGTACGACGTCATCGCGCTCGTACGCGCCGACACCGGGATGGCCGACCAGGACCAGGCTGCCCTCGTCCGCTCGCTCAGCGCGGCGGCCGGCACCGAGTCCGGTCAGGGGGTGCAGGTGCTCGCCGAGGCGCAGTTCGGGGACCTCCGCGTCGGGGTGTCCCGCGATGACGCGCTCTCCACGCAGCGACTCGCGGTCGGCCAGCAGCTCGCGGCCATGGGCGGGGTGGACGCCGTGACGGTCTCGTGGCAGGTGCCGGAGAAGGGCTCGATCGAGGACACCGCGGCGCACCAGCGTGTCGAGGTCACGACCACCGCCGGCGACGAACAGCTCGCGACGGTCACGAACGACGTCACCAACGCGGTGCACGCGGCGCTCCCGGATGCAGCGGTCGAGGTCACCCGCGCGGGCGCCTGACCACGCCTCCGACAGCCCTCAGCGCTGTCGGTGAAGCACCGCGACGACAGCCCTCAGCGCTGTCGGAGAAGCACCGTGACGACAGCCGTCAGCGTTGTCGCCGACGCGCTGCGACGGCGGCCTCGACCGCCTCGAGGACCCGTTCGGCGGAGTCGGCCCAGTCGAACCGGCGCGCCTCGGGGACCGACGCCCGGCTGGCGGACGGCCACCGGGCCTCCAGTCGGTGGACCGCCGCAGCCACGGCCGCCGGTGAGGACGGATCGAAGTACTCCGCGACGTCGCCGCCGATCTCGCGGAAGATCGGGATGTCGCTCACCGCGACCGGCGTGCCGACGCCCATCGCCTCGACGAGCGGGATGCCGAACCCCTCGTCGTGCGACGCGGTGACGAGCGCGGTGGCGCGCCGGAGGACGGCCTGGTACTCCTCGTCCGAGGCGCCGTCGTGGAACACGACCGCACCGACCGGGGCGAGTGCGGTCAGGCGTGCGCGGTCGGCCTCCGACACGCGCGACATGCAGTGCAGCGTCCAGTCGGCGCCGGTGCCGTCACGCAGCAGGGGGATCGCCCGCACGAGCGTCTCGACGTTCTTGTACGGCATGAACGACCCCATGTACACGAGCGTGCGGTCGCGTCCTCCGTCCGGGTCACGGGGCTCCACGGGCGTCGACGCGTTGTACGCCACCGTCACCGGCCGCCTGGTCAGGTGGTGCTCGGCGATGAGCGCCCGCGTGGTCTCGCTCACCGTGACGACGCCGTCGGCCCCGTTCAACAGCGCGCGCTGCGGGAACCACGCCAGGTGGAACGCCCGCCAGCCGAGCCGGATCGGCCACGCGAGGTCCCGCGGGGGCGTGCGGTTGCGGTAGTAGATGAGGTCGTGCAGCGTCAGCACGAGGGCGTAGTGCCGGCCACGCGCACCCATCGTCTGCATCGGCGAGAACACCGCGTCGAGGTCGAGTCGGTTCACCTGCCGGGCGACGAACGGCTCGAGGGCACTCGTGGGTGCCGAGATCCGCTCGACCGGGAGGTCGTCCGGCAGCCAGACACGCTGGCGGTCATCGCTCACGAGCAGCACGTAGTCGTGCCGGCGCGGGAGGTGTTCCACGATCGACGCCGTGAACCGGCTGATGCCGTCGTGCCTCTCGATCCGCAGGTACCGGCAGTCGATGCCGATCCGGAGCCGTCCGGTCACGAGTCCGCTCCCCCGGTCGCGTCGCGGAACGGACTGGAGGCACGGATCGCGTCCGCCGCGGCGGCCGGCGTCTCGTAGTGCACCAGGTGCCCCACCCCGGGGATCACGACGAGCGTCGTTTCGGTGCCGTTCGCCATCAGACGCGCGGCGAGGGACCGCTGTTCCGGGACGGCGGTGATGTCGTCACGCTCCGCGGCGATCATGAGGACCGGGACGGTGATCCGGTCGGCGAACTCGGAGACGTCGTGTGTGACCGAGGCGCGGAAGGCCTCGAGCACGACCCGGCGGTTCGCGAAGGCGGAGAAGTACCGATCGTGCTGGTCGTGCACCCATCGGCGGAGTCGCGGCTCCCGGGACTTGAGCATCGCGAGGCTCATCGCCCGGACGATGCCACGGTTGCGGAGCAGCCCGAGCCCGAGCGCCTTCGGGAGCCACGCCCCGAGCCGGTAGTAGGCGATCGCCACGCCGGTCCCGATCGCTCGGGGACCCTTGAGCGCCGGTGCCGCGATCGGGTTGACGAGGACGAGCCGGACGGTGTCGAGCCCATCCGCGACGGTCGCAGCCGTGACGATGCTGCCGAACGAGTGCCCGAGCACGACGGCCGTCCGATCGAGGCCGAGCGCTGCATGGAACCCGTGCAGCCACCGGACGTAGGCGTCGAGGTCCGACGTCGGCAGCGGGTCGGAGATGCCGAACCCCGGCAGGTCGGGGACGATCGTCCGCACGTCGTCGAACTGCACCGCGACCGACTCGAGCCCGTGGTGGTCGCCCCGGAACCCGTGCACCGCGAGGATCGTGGTCCCCGCGTCGGTCGGGCCGTAGACCCAGTAGTGGGTCGTGCGACCGTCGACGGCCACGGAGTGGTGCTCCACCGGCGTCCGGGCGACGAGGGCTGCATACGGGGAGACGATCGGGGCGCGCATCCCGGTCAGTCTACGGATCGGGGGCGGCGGGGCGGTGCCGCGCCGTGCCTCCAGTCCGTGTCGCCGCGAGCGACGCCGGTCGCGGGTCGCGGGCCGGACGGACCCGCCCACCGGCTCGTCGGCGGACATCGCCCGTCACGTCGGCCTACGCTGGTCCTCTCGGACCACTGCCGGTCCGCCTCCGCGACGCGAGCCCCGAGGAGCACGGTGACCTTCACTGCACCCATCCAGACGCCCGGCCTGACACTCGATCCCCTCTGGTACAAGCGATCGGTCTTCTACGAGTGCATGATCCGGTCGTTCGCGGACTCGAACGGCGACGGAACGGGTGACCTCTCCGGACTCATCCAGCGCCTCGACTACCTGCAGTGGCTCGGCGTGGACGCCCTCTGGCTCCCGCCGTTCTTCACGTCACCGCTCCGTGACGGCGGGTACGACATCTCGGACTACAAGGGGATCCTCCCCGAGTTCGGGACACTCGACGAGTTCCGTGACCTCGTGACGAAGGCGCACGAGCGGAACATGCGCATCGTCATCGACATGGTGATCAACCACACCTCGGACCAGCACGACTGGTTCCAGCAGTCCCGCGAGGACCCGGACGGGCCCTACGGCGACTTCTACGTCTGGCGGGACACCGACGAGGAGTACTCGAACATCCGGATCATCTTCGTCGACACCGAGGAGTCGAACTGGACGTTCGACCCGGTGCGGCGGCAGTTCTTCTTCCACCGGTTCTTCTCGCACCAGCCCGACCTGAACTTCGAGAACCCGGCCGTGCAGGAGGCCATCTTCGAGGTCGTCCGGCACTGGCTCGACATGGGTGTCGACGGGCTGCGGCTCGACGCGATCCCGTACCTCTTCGAGACCGAGGAGGGCAACGGCGAGGGTGAGCCGGCGACCCACGAGTTCGTGAAGACCCTGCGCGCCCTGGTCGACGAGGAGTACCCGGGGCGCGTCCTGATCGCCGAGGCGAACCAGTGGCCCCGCGAGACCGCGGCGTTCTTCGGCACCGACGACGAGCCCGAGTGCCACATGGCGTTCGACTTCCCGGTCATGCCCCGCATCTACTACTCCCTGCGCGCGCAGAACGCCGGCGAGCTGAAGCGGATCATGTCCGAGACCACCGAGGTCCCGGCGTCTGCCGCCTGGGGTGTGTTCCTCCGCAACCACGACGAGCTGACGCTCGAGATGGTGTCCGAGGAGTACCGGCAGGCGATGTACGGCTGGTACGCGTACGACCCGCGGATGCGCTCGAACATCGGCATCCGGCGTCGACTCGCACCGCTGCTCGACAACTCCCGCGCCGAGCTCGAGCTCGTGCACGCGCTGCTGTTCTCGCTCGGCGGCTCGCCGTTCCTGTACTACGGGGACGAGATCGGCATGGGTGACAACATCTGGCTGCCGGACCGTGACTCCTCGCGCACACCGATGCAGTGGACGCCCGACCGGAACGCCGGGTTCTCGACCGCGGACCCGGGCAAGCTCTACCTGCCCGTCGTGCAGTCCCTCGTCTACAACTACAACCTCGTCAACGTCGAGTCGCAGCTCGCCCAGTCCCGCTCCCTGCTGCACTGGGTGCGGAACGTCATCCACGTCCGGAAGGCCCACCCGACGTTCGGGCTCGGCTCGCTGCAGGTGCTCGACGCCTCCAACGACGCCGTGCTGTCCTTCGCGCGGTCGTACGAGGGATCCGGGACCCAGTTCGGTGACTCCGCCGAGGACATCGTCTGCGTGTTCTCGTTCGCGCACAACCCGACCTCCGTCACGATCAGCGCGCCGCAGTACGCCGGGCGGCCGCTCTTCGACCTGTTCGGCGGTGGTGAGTTCCCGTCCTTCGACGAGGACGGGGCGGTCACGCTGACGCTCGGGACGCAGGCGTTCTACTGGCTGCACGTGGGCCGTCGACGGACGCCCGAGGTCACGGCGGCGAGCGTCCCGGCTGCGCCGTCGGCCTGACGCCGACGGCCGGGGCGGGTCGTCCGGGCAGGGTGGCCGGGTCGCGATCGGCAGGGTCCCGCTCGGCAGGGTCCCGCTCGGCTGGGCGGCGTGGTCGAGGGGTCGCACATGCGACCTCTCGACAGCCGGGGGGTCTCGTCTGTGCCGTCTCGGCCCCGCGTGCGCGGACGGGAGGCACGGATCACCAGGTCCGCGCACGTCGCGTCCGGTATGTCGCCGGTCCCCGGTAGCCTGCCGGGGTGACCAGCTCCCCCATCGGCACCGCACCCGCTCCCGACGTCCCCGGTCAGCGCCTGACCGATCGCCCGTGGTGGCATGCGCTCGGCGTGTTCGACCTCGAGACCACGGGGATCGACGTCGAGACCGCCAGGATCGTCAGCGCGCACGTCGGCCTGATCGACATGACGGGTGCGAGCATCGCGCACGGCGAGTGGATCGCCGACCCCGGCGTGCCCATCCCGGAGCAGGCCGCCGCGGTGCACGGGATCACCACGGAGCGGGCACAGGCCGAGGGTCGACCGGCAGGCGAGGTCGTGGCAGAGGTCATCGCGGCGGTCGAGGCGGTCTTCGCACGCGGCGTCCCCCTGGTGATCTACAACGCACCGTACGACCTGACGGTCCTCGACCGCGAGGCGAAGCGACACGGCCTCGCATCCCCTGTCATCGGGAACATCATCGACCCGCTCGTGATCGACAAGGCCGTGGACACGTATCGCAAGGGCAAGCGGACGCTCGAGGCCGCGTCGGAGCTCTACGGTGTCGCACTCACCGACGCGCACGATGCCGGCGCCGACGCGATCGCCGCGGGGCGGGTCGCCCAGGCCATCGCCGGCAAGTTCCCGGATCAGCTCGGCATCAGCGCCGAGGAGCTCCATCGCCTGCAGGTCGGCTGGTGCTCGGACCAGGCGACGTCGTTCCAGGAGTACATGCGCCGGGCGAAGAACCCGCAGTTCACGGCCGACGGGCGCTGGCCGCACCGCAACGACGCCTGACGGCACTGCTTCCCCGCGCGGCGGTCGAGAAGTGCCTATCTGTCGGGTCGGGTCCGGCACTCGACAGATACGCACTTCTCAACCGGTCGACATGGGCACGCGCGACATGTCCCCGACATGAAGAACGGGCGGCCTCCCGAGGGAGGTCGCCCGTTCTCGTCCCGCAAGTTACTTGCTGAAGCCCTTGTACCGGTTGTTGAACTTCTCGACGCGACCGGCGGAGTCGAGGATGCGCTGCTTGCCCGTGTAGAACGGGTGCGATGCGCTGGAGATCTCGACGTCGATGACCGGGTAGGTCGCACCGTCGAGCTCGATGGTCTTGTCGCTGGTCGCGGTCGAGCGCGTCAGGAAGGTCTCACCGGAGGCCAGGTCGCGGAACACGATGGCGTTGTACTCGGGGTGGGTTGCGGTCTTCATGGGAATTCCTCGTGATGGTCGATGCGGTGGATCGGAGAACGCTCCGGAGACCAGAGCGCAGAAAACTACGGCGTGCGCCAGCCGTCTACGTTACCAGAACGAGCGGGCAAACCCCAGTTGCGGAAGCGGGTGTGTCAGGCGGCCCGAGCGGAGAACCGCCCGCTGTCCTCGGTGACGACGAGCTCGAGGCCGAACGCCTCGGACAGGACCTCGCTCGTGACGACCTCGCCGATCGGCCCCGCCGAGTGGACGGTGCCGTCGGACAGGATGAGCGCGTGGGTGAACCCGGTCGGGATCTCCTCGACGTGGTGCGTCACCACGACGATCGCCGGCGCGTCCTCGCTCGATGCGTACCCACCGAGGGTGCGTACGAGGCTCTCGCGGGCGCCGAGGTCGAGCGACGCGGCGGGCTCGTCGAGGAACAGGATCTCCGGGTCGGTCATCACGGCACGAGCGATCTGGACGCGCTTCTGCTCGCCGTCGCTCAGCTCGCCGAACGTCCGGTCGCTGAACGCGCCGAGGCCCCACTCCTCGAGCACCCGCTGCGCCCGGCGCACGTCGATGTCGTCGTACTCCTCGTTCCACCGTCCGGTGACGGCGTAGGCGGCGGTGAGCACGACGTCGAGCACCTTCTCGGTGACCGGGATGCGGCGCGCGAGGGCCGTCGAGGCGAAACCGATCCGCGGTCGGAGGTCGAACAGGTCGGCGTCACCGAGCTCGACGCCCAGCACGTCGACCTTGCCGGACGTCGGGAAGGTCTGTGCCCCGGCGACCTGGAGCAGCGTGGTCTTGCCGGCGCCGTTGGCACCGAGCACGACCCAGCGTTCGGCGTCCTGCACCTGCCAGGAGACCTCGTCGAGGATCGAGACCCCGTTCCGAACGACCGACACGTCTTCCAAGCGCACTACCAAGGGCATGTCGCCAGCCTACGCGAACCGTCCCGGACTGGAGGCCCGACATGCGCACCCGAGAGCGGGGACCGGAACGCACGTGGCGGGCGCGCACCGCGCCTCCAGTCCGGTGCTCAGGCCTGCGCCAGTCCGGTGGTCAGGCCTGCGCCAGTCCGATGGTCAGGCCTGCGCCGGAGCGTGGCTCAGCGGCCGGCGAGCACCGCGTCGTAGACCGCGCGGGTCTCGGTCGCGATCGCGGCCCAGGTGAACTCGGACTCGACCCGCATGCGGCCGGCGCGCCCCATGAGCGACGCGAGCGCCGGGTCCGCCAGCACCTCGCGGAGGGTCGCGCCGAGGTCCGCCACGAACTTCTCCGGGTCGACGGGCGTGCCGGTGCCGTCCTGCACCTGCTCGATCGGGACGATGCGCCCCGTGAGCCCGTCCGCGACGACCTCGGGGATGCCCCCGGTGTCGGTGCCGACGACCGGCAGTCCGCACGCCATGGCCTCGAGGTTGACGATCCCGAGCGGCTCGTACACCGACGGGCACACGAACACCGTCGCGGCCGAGAGCACCCGGACGATCTCGTCGTGGCCGAGCATCCGGTCGATCCAGACGACGCCCGAACGGCGGGTGCGGAGGTCCTCGACGAGTGCGGTGACCTCGGACATGATCTCCGGCGTGTCCGGGGCACCGGCGCACAGCACGACCTGCACGTCCGCGGGCAGCGTGTCGAGCGCGCGGAGCAGGTAGGGCAGCCCCTTCTGCCGGGTGATCCGGCCGACGAACACGACGGTGGGGCGGTCCGGGTCGATGCCCAGCTCGCGGACGACGTCCGGGTCGACGGTCCGCTGCCACGCGTCGAGGTCGATGCCGTTGTACACGACGTGCATACGGTCGTCGGTGATCGACGGGTAGGAGCGCTGGATGTCCCGCGCCATGCCCTTCGACACCGCGACCACGGCGTCGGCGTGTTCGAACGCCTCACGCTCGATCCAGCTCGAGAGCCGGTAGCCCCCACCGAGCTGCTCGGCCTTCCAGGGGCGGAGCGGCTCGAGGCTGTGCGCGGTGACGACGTGCGGGACGTCGTAGGTGATCTGGGCGAGGCGACCGGCGGCGTTCGCGTACCAGGTGTGCGAGTGCACGATGTCCGTGCCCTCGATGTCCGGGACCATCTGGACGTCGGTCGCGAGCGTCGCGACGGCACCGTTCGCGTGCTCGAGGCCCGCGGGTGCCCGGTAGGAGTCGACACCGGGCTCCGCGCGGTCGGCGCCGAACGCCCGGACGCGCACGTCCGTGTCGGTGCCGGAGCGGAGCGCCGCGGTCAGTTCGGCCACGTGGACACCCGCACCCCCGTAGATCTCCGGGGGGAACTCCTTCGTCAGCAGATCGACTCGCACCGGTACAACGTAACGGGAACCCGGCGCGGACGCCTACTGTTGGTGCATGCCATCGAAGAAGATATTCGGCATCGTCCTCGCAGGGGGCGAAGGGAAGCGCCTCATGCCGCTGACCGCCGACCGCGCCAAGCCCGCCGTGCCCTTCGGCGGGAACTTCCGCCTCGTCGACTTCGCTCTGAGCAACCTCGTGAACTCCGGCCTCAGCCGGATCGTGGTGCTCACGCAGTACAAGTCCCACAGCCTCGACCGCCACGTGTCGCAGACCTGGCGCATGGAGGGGCTGCTCGGCTCCTACGTCGCGTCGGTCCCGGCGCAGCAGCGACTCGGCAAGCGCTGGTTCGCCGGTTCGGCCGACGCGATCCTGCAGAGTCTCAACCTGCTCCGCGACGAGCGACCCGACATCGTCGTCGTGGTCGGCGCCGACCACGTCTACCGGATGGACTTCTCCCAGATGGTCGACGCGCACATCGCGTCCGGCCGGAGTGCCACCGTCGCGGCGATCCGGCAGCCGATCTCCCTCGCCGACCAGTTCGGCGTCATCAAGGTCGACGACGACGACCCCACGCGCATCGAGGCCTTCCTCGAGAAGCCGAAGGACGCCACCGGCCTGCCGGACTCCCCCCACGAGGTCCTCGCGTCGATGGGCAACTACGTCTTCAACGCTGACGCCCTCATCGACGCGGTGCTCCGTGACGGACAGGTCGAGTCGTCGAACCACGACATGGGCGGCGACATCATCCCGGACTTCGTGAACCGCGGTGACGCCGGCGTCTACGACCTGAACCGCAACGAGGTCCCGGGTTCCACCGACCGCGACAAGTACTACTGGCGTGACGTCGGGACGATCGACTCGTTCTACGAGGCCCACCAGGACCTCATCTCGGCGCTCCCGATCTTCAACCTCTACAACGTCGACTGGCCGATCTTCACGCAGCAGATCAACTCGCCGCCGGCCAAGTTCGTGCGTGACGCCACGGGCGACACCGGCACCACGATCGACTCGCTCGTGTCCCTCGGGTGTCTCCTCTCCGGAGCGCACCTGGAACGGAGCGTCGTCGGACCGTGGTGCACGATCGAGTCCGGGGCGCGGGTCACCGACTCCGTGGTGTTCGAGCGCGCGCACGTCGGGCCCAACTCGGTCGTGAACCGGGCGATCCTCGACAAGGACGTCGTCATCGCGGCGGGTGCCCGCGTCGGGGTCGACCGCGAGGCCGACATCGCCCGCGGCTTCACCGTCACCGATTCCGGGATCACCGTCGTCGGCAAGGGCGTCCGCGTCGACGCCTGACCCGCTGGTCCGCCAGACTGCGCTCGGCACGACGTGCCGAGCCCGGTCCGCCGGACCGTCGACACGGCTGCGGACTGGAGGGACGACCCGCGTTGCCGACGCGGGTGACGCTGGGCGCGCCTCCAGTCCGCAACGCGGCGTCACCCGGCGCCGGCCCCGTGGCGCCGGCCAGTAGCCTGGTCGCGTGCCACGCTTCCTCGTCGTCCTCGATGCCGACTCCACGCTGCTCGAGGACGAGGTGATCGAGCTGCTCGCGGACGCGGCGGGGACCCGCGAGGAGGTCGCCAGGGTCACCGAGCGGGCGATGCACGGTGACATCGACTTCGTGGACTCGCTCCGACAGCGTGTCGCGACGCTCGCCGGAGTCTCCGCCGCCACGTTCCGGACCGTCCAGAGTGCGGTCCGGCTCACGACGGGCGCAGCCGCACTGGTCGACGGTGTGCACTCGATCGGCGGCACGGTCGGCGTCGTGTCCGGCGGCTTCCACGAGGTGCTCGACCCCTTCGCCGCCGAACTCGGTCTCGACCACTGCCGGGCGAACCGTCTCGAGATCCTCGACGGCGCGCTGACCGGCCGCGTGCTCGGGCCCGTCGTGGACGCCCATGCCAAGGCCGCCGCACTCCGCGAGTGGGCCGTCGAGGACGGTGTCTCCTCGCTCCACACCATCGCGATCGGCGACGGCGCGAACGACCTCGAGATGATGCGCGAGGCGGCGCTCTCGGTGGCGTTCGACGCCAAACCGAAGGTCAGGGCCACAGCCGACCTGGTGGTCGACCGGCGTGACCTCGCCCCGGTGCTGGCGTGCCTGGGGCTGTCGCTCCGGGAGCGCCTCGGCCGCGCCGGAGCCTAGTTGCCCATCCCGACGCCGCCGTCGACGGGCACGATCGCGCCGGAGATGTACCCCGCGTCGTCGGAGGCCAGGAACATCACGGCGGCGGCGACCTCGTGTGCGCTGCCGTACCGCGCGGCCGGGATCTGCTTCTTGTAGTCCGCCTTCGTCTCCTCGGAGAGCACCGCCGTCATCTCGGTCTCGATGAACCCGGGAGTGACCACGTTGGCCGTCAGTCCGCGGCTCCCGAGCTCGCGCGTCAGCGACCGTGCGAAGCCGATCAGTGCGGCCTTCGAGGACGCGTAGTTGATCTGCCCGGCGGACCCGAGGGTGCCGACGACGCTCGAGATCAGCACGACACGCCCGAAGCGCGCCTTGATCATGCCCTTCGAAGCACGCTTGACGACCCGGAACGTCCCGGTGAGGTTGGTGTCGACGACCCCGGTGAAGTCCTCCTCCGACATGCGCAGCAGCAGCGTGTCCTTGGTGATGCCGGCGTTCGCGACGAGCACCTCGACCGGGCCGAGCTGCGCCTCGATCTCGGTGAACGCGGCGTCGACGCTCGCGGCGTCGGTGACGTCGGCCTGCACCGTGAGCGCGCCGTCCGGCCCGCCCGAGCCACTCCGCGACGTCACGGCGACCCGGTGTCCGGCCGCCACGAACTCGGCGGCGATCGCGTGACCGATGCCGCGGTTGCCGCCGGTGACGAGGACGGTGCGAGGTGTGGACATGTGGTGGGCTCCGATCGGATGCGGGACGTCTTCCGGCACGATCTCGGAACACGACGGTTCGGAACGGCCCAGACGAGCCTAGCGTCGGTGGTTCGAGTTAGTCTTGACACGGGCGAACGACAGATCCGAGTGGAATGAAGACCAAGAGCATCACGACACTTCCCGCGTCCCCGACGCAGGACCGTCAGTACCGGCTCAAGCGGTACGTGTTCACCATGTCCGTGCGCGTGGCGTGCTTCATCGGCGCCGTCCTCCTGCACAACGTCTGGAGCGTCGTCCCGCTCGTCCTCGCGGGCGTGATCCCGTGGGTCGCCGTCGTCGTCGCGAACGCGGGCAACCGACGCGGCTCGGACCTCGTCGAGCCGGGTGGCCAGCTCATGCGGTACGGATCCGACCCCGTCGTCGATCGCGAACAGCAGGAACAGGAGCGCGAGCAGCGCTACCGCGACGACCAGCGTCGTCGGTCCGAGCAGGCGCACGCCGAGGCAGAAGCCGCCGAACGCGATCGTGTCGCCCGTGCGGGTGCGCGTCGCGCGGCCAGGGCGGGGCACCACTGATGGCGGGAGCCCGGACCGCGACGTTGCCACAGGCCGGACGCCGCTGATGGGTGCGACGTTCGACCTCCTGAGCACGGACCCCGTCGCACCGGTGTGCTCGCGAGCCGGTTGCCGAGAGACCGCGCACTTCCGCATCAACTGGCGCAACCCCAGGATCCACGCCGCCGACCGGGTCAAGGTCTGGGCGGCCTGCGACGAGCATCGCGGCTTCCTCGCCGACTACCTCCGGTCTCGCTCCTTCCCCGTGACGGTGACGGACATCCACGAAGACGTCGACCGCCTCGACGACCCGTCCGGTTCCCGGCTCACCTACGGTCGGGCGTCGGACTCCGTGCGCGTCGACACCGCTCCAGCCGACGGGTTCCGAGCCGAGGCGTCCCGGACCGATGCCACGCGTGCCGAGGCGTCCCGGACCGATGCCACGCGGGCCGAGGTGCAGGGCCACACCGACGGCGCGTCGTGACGGAGCGCGACTTCGACCCGGCCGCCCGGTACGGCCGGAAGGGCGCAGAGCGACTCCGACGGCTCGACCGGGAGGCCCGTGATGCGTCCCCGGCGACCGTCACGCCCGATGCGACTGGCGACCGCGGACCCGGCGACCCGTTCGTCGGATGGCGGTTCGTGATCGGCAGGCGCTGGCTCGGCTACGTCGCGATCGCGATCGGGTTCGCGATCCTCTGCGCGTTCTTCGGCCTGTGGCAGTGGGACCGCCGCAACGAGGCGGTGCGCGAGAACGACCAGATCGCCGCGAACTACGACCACTCCCCGGTGCCGCTCGACACCGCACTCCCCGGCCCGCGCTCGTTCGATGCGTCCCAGACCTGGCTCCGCGTGACGATGACCGGGCACTACGACGTCGACGACCAGCTCCTGGTCCGGAACCGCGTGCACAACGGCCAGCCGGGCTTCGAGGTCCTGACACCCCTCGTCACCTCGTCCGGTCGGGCGTTCGTCGTCGATCGAGGGTGGGTACCGACCGGCAACGCGCAGGACTACCCGGACCACGTGCCGGCTCCCCCGAAGGGCCAGGTGACCGTGATCGTCCGTCTGCAGGGCGACGAACCGCACATCCCCGGCCGGTCCGACCCCGAGCACACCGACGAGATCCAGTCGGTCACGCTCTCCGACGTCGCCGGCAAGGTCGACACGCCGATCTGGTCAGGCGCCTACGGGCAGCTCGCCAGCGAGAGTCCCGCCCCGACCGAGGCAGCCCCGCTCGGATGGGACCGACCCTCGGCGGACACCGGACTCCACCTCAGCTACTTCATCCAGTGGTTCATGTTCGCCGCCGGGGGGTTCGGGTTCCTCGCGTACCTGATGGTCCAGGAGTACCGGAACCTGAACCAGGACGACCCGGAGGAACGCGAGCGCGCGCTCGAACGGCAGCGACGACGCGATGCCCGTCCCAAGACCGACGCCGACATCGAGGATGAACTGCTCGAGCGGCGCTGAGCGCGGCGGGACGCGCCCCGCAGTCCGCTCGGTTCCTGCGCGGCGCGCCCTGCAGACCGCGCAGTTCGTCTACGCCAGTTCGATGAGCTCGGCGTAGTCCTTGTTCCAGTGGTCCTCCGTGCCGTCCGGCAGGAGCAGGACACGCTCGGGGTTGAGCGCCTCGACAGCACCCGCGTCGTGCGACACCAGGACGACCGCACCCTCGTAGCCGGCCAACGCGCCGAGGATCTCCTCGCGCGACGCGGGGTCCAGGTTGTTCGTGGGCTCGTCGAGCAGGAGCACGTTCGCCCCCGAGACCACGATCATCGCGAGCGACAGTCGGGTCTTCTCCCCGCCGGAGAGCACCCCGGCGGGCTTGTAGCCGTCGTCGCCCGTGAAGAGGAACGAGCCGAGGACACGCCGCGCCTCGGTCTCGGTCAGGTTCGGCGACGCCGACACCATGTTCTCGAGCACCGATCGGTTGACGTCGATGTTCTCGTGCTCCTGCGCGTAGTAGCCGATCCGCAGCCCGTGACCAGGCAGGATCTCGCCCGTGTCGGGCGCGTCTGCTCCCGCGAGGATCCGGAGGAGCGTCGTCTTGCCGGCACCGTTGAAGCCGAGGATGACGACGCGGGAACCCCGGTCGATGGCCAGGTCGACCCCGGCGAAGATCTCGAGTGACCCGTAGGACTTCGACAGCCCCTCGGCCATGAGGGGCGTACGACCGCACGACACGGGTGTCGGGAAGCGCAGCTTGGCCACGCGGTCGACTTCGCGCACCTCGTCGAGTCCGGCGAGGAGCTTCTCGGCGCGCGCGACCATCTGGTGCGCTGCTGCGGCCTTCGTGGCCTTCGCACCGAAGCGCGCGGCCTGCTTCTGCAGCTCACCGGCCTTCTTCTCGGCGGTCGAGCGCTCCTTGCGACGGCGCTCCTCGTCCGCGACACGCTGGCGCTGGTAGTGCTTCCAGCCCATGTTGTAGATGTCGATCGCCTGCCGGTTCGCGTCGAGGTAGAAGACGCGGTTGACGACCTCGTCGACGAGTTCGACGTCGTGGGAGATCACGATCACGCCGCCCGGGTACGTCTTGAGGTACTCGCGGAGCCACACGACCGAGTCCGCATCGAGGTGGTTCGTCGGCTCGTCGAGGATCATCGTGTCCGCCTCGGAGAACAGGATGCGCGCGAGTTCGATCCGGCGACGCTGACCGCCCGAGAGCGTCTTGAGCTGCTGGTCGAGGATGCGGTCCGGGAGCTTGAGGTTCGACGCGATCGACGCTGCCTCGGCCTCGGCGGAGTAGCCGCCGAGCGCGTTGAACTGGTCGTCGAGCCGTGCGTACCGGTTCATCGCCTTCTCGGCGACGGCGGGGTCGGACGACCCCATGTCGACGGTGGCCTTCCGGATGTTCTCGACGATCTCACCGAGACCACGGGCGTCGAGGATGCGCTTGCGCGCAGTGTCCTCGGGGTTCCCGGATCGGGGGTCCTGCGGCAGGTACCCGATCTCCCCGTTGCTCTCGATCTTGCCGCCCGAGGGTGGCTGATCGCCCGCGAGGGACTTGGTCAGGGTGGTCTTGCCGGCGCCGTTGCGCCCGACCAGACCGATCTTGTCGCCCTTGTCGACACGGAACGACACGTCCTGCATCAGCAGGCGAGCTCCGACGCGGATCTCGAGGTCGTGCACGGCAAGCACAGCGAATGTCCAATCAGTTGGTGGGGTGGTCACAACGGTGTGTGCATGCAGGCGGCCAATAGGATGGCAACACGATCCGGACTCGCAGCGCAGCACTGCGATCGGCTGTTCAGCACGAACGGCACGCGCGGCCCGGATTCGACCACCGACCCATTGTAGGAGACTTCATGACGAATGCCGCCAACGGCGCCGTCCGTACCGTCCTCGCGGACCGGATCCGCTCGCGCGGGATCGCCACCGACGCCGCCCTCGTGGCGGGCGGTGCCCTGTTCACCGCTGCCATGGCGCAGCTCGAGGTGCCGATGTGGCCGGTCCCGATCACCGGGCAGACGCTCGCCGTCGTGCTGGCCGGCGCCACGCTCGGAGCCGGCCGCGGCACGCTCGCGATGCTCGTCTACATGGTCGCCGGGCTCGCCGGCGCGCCGTTCTTCGCGGACATGACGGGTGGGCTGCACGCGCTCACGATCCCCAGCTTCGGGTACGTCATCGGGTTCGTCCCCGCGGCAGCGGTCGTCGGCTGGCTCGCCCGCCGCGACTGGGACCGCAGGTTCGTCCGTGCCGCGCTCGCGTTCACCCTTGCGAGTGCGATCCCCTTCGTCACCGGTATCCCGTACCTCGCGGTCGTGTTGGCCCAGCTCGGTGCTCCGCACGACATCGGCACGGTGCTCGGCTTCGGCCTCTGGCCGTTCGTCGTCGGTGGCATCGCCAAGGCGCTCATCGCAGCCGGGGTCCTGCCCCTCGCGTGGAAGGCGCTCGGCCGCCGTCGCTGAGATCGCAGGTCGCGTCGCGACCACAGAACGGACTGGAGGCCCGGTACCAGCTGGTACCGGGCCTCCAGTCCGTCACGGGGCACGTCGAGGACGTGACACGCGGAGCGGGTCTCGCGTCAGATCGAGAAGCCGAGTGCCCGCATCATCTCGCGGCCGTCGTCGGTGATCCGGTCAGGACCCCACGGCGGCATCCACACCCAGTTGATCCGGAAGGCGTCGACCACGCCGTCGAGCGCGTTCGCCGTGTCGCCCTCGATGACGTCGGTGAGCGGGCAGCCCGCGCTCGTCAGCGTCATGCTGATGACGAGCGCGTCTGCCTCGTCGTCCCAGGCGAGGTCGTAGACCAGGCCGAGGTCGACGATGTTGACGCCCAGCTCCGGGTCGGAGACCTCCTTCAGCGCCTCGGCGACCTCGTCGAACTTCGTGTCGGCCAGTGTCGTGATCATCGTGGTCAGCGCGCCTCTGCGGCAGCGGCGGCCTGCGTGTCCGCGTCGGCGGAAGCGGTCACGTAGCGGTCGTAGCCCTCGTTCTCGAGACGCTCGGCCAGCTCGGGCCCGCCCTGCTCCGCGACCTTGCCCGCGACGAACACGTGGACGAAGTCCGGCGTGATGTAGCGGAGGATGCGCGTGTAGTGCGTGATGAGGAGGACGCCGAGGTTCGTCGAGTCGTGCGCGCGGTTGACGCCCTCGGACACGATCTTGAGCGCGTCGACGTCGAGCCCGGAGTCGGTCTCGTCGAGCACGGCGAACTTCGGCTTGAGCAGCTCGAGCTGCATGATCTCGTGGCGCTTCTTCTCGCCACCGGAGAAGCCCTCGTTGACGTTGCGCTCGGCGAACGCGCTGTCCATCTTGAGGTCGGACATCGATTTGCGGAGGTCGGTGACCCACTTGCGGAGCGCCGGAGCCTCGCCGTCGATCGCGGTCTTGGCGGTCCGCAGGAAGTTCGAGACCGTGACACCCGGGATCTCGACCGGGTACTGCATCGCGAGGAACATGCCGGCACGCGCGCGCTGGTCGACGCTCATCGCGAGGACGTCCTCGCCGTCGAGCAGGATCTGGCCACCGTCGACGTTGTAGCGGGGGTGGCCGGCGATCGTGTACGCCAGGGTGGACTTGCCGGAGCCGTTCGGCCCCATGATCGCGTGGATCTCGCCCTCGTTGATGGTGAGGTCGACACCGCGGAGGATCTCCTTCTTGCCCTGATCGGTGTCGATCGAGACCTTGAGGTCCTTGATTTCGAGAGTGGACATTCGATTCCTTCTGACTGCTAGTTGCTGGCGAGGACGTCGTGGGTGTCCACGTAGACCTCGCCGTTGTCGATCTGGACGCGGAACACCGGGACGGGTTCGTACGCGGGCAGGGTGAGGGGCTTGCCGGTGGTGAGCTCGAACCGCGAGCCGTGTGCCCAGCACTCGAGCGTGCCGTCCTCGACGAAGCCCTCGGCGAGCGAGATGTCGCCGTGCGTGCAGGTGTCGCCGATGGCGTGCACCGTGCCGGCCGAGTCCTTCACGATGGCGATGGCGACGTCGTCGACGACCACCCGCAGGGGGCTGTCGACGGCGATCTCCGACTCGGCACACACGCGGGTGGCCATCAGGCGAGGTCCCCGTGCGCGGTGCGGCCCCCGGCGAGCTCCTGCTCGATGGCGCCGACGAGACGCTCCTCGAGCTCGGGGTCGCCGATCTTCTGGATGACCTCGACGAGGAAGCCGAGGACGACGAGGCGGCGGGCCTCGTCCTCCGGGATCCCGCGGGACTGCAGGTAGAAGAGGTGCTCGTCGTCGAACCGTCCGGTCGCGCTCGCGTGTCCGGCACCGGTGATGTCACCGGTCTCGATCTCCAGGTTCGGGATGCTGTCTGCGCGGGTGCCCTCGGACAGGACCAGGTTGCGGTTCTGCTCGTAGCTGTCGGTGCCGGCGGCGGGGCGACCGATCAGGACGTCCCCGATCCACACCGTGTGTGCACCCTGGCCCTGGAGCGCACCCTTGTAGTTGACGCGGCTGCGGGTGTTCGGGGCGTCGTGGTTGACGTACACCTGCTGCTCGATGTACTGCCCGGCGTCGGCGAAGTACACGCCGTACATCTCGGTGTCGCCGCCCTGTGCCCCGAGGCGGGTCGACGGGTTGACCCGGATGACCGAACCACCGAGCGACACGACGACGTGCTTGAGGAAGGCGTCGCGTCCGACCTCGGCGAAGTGGGTGCCGATGTGCACGGCGTCGTCGTCCCAGTCCTGGACGGAGACCACGGTGAGGCGCGAGCCCTGCTTCGCGACGATCTCGACGTTCTCGCTGAGGAGCGCCGACCCCGTGCTGTTGATGATGACGATGCCGGTGCTGTTCGGCTCGGCCGTGATCACGGTGTGCGCTGCCCGGGGCTGCGTGCCCATGTCGGAGCGCGTGACCGTGAGGTGCCCCGGCTCGTCGCCCGCGACGGTGATCGCGAGGACGGCGTCCCTGGCTGCCCACGCCGCTGCGGAGGCGCGGTCCTCGGGCAGACCGGCACTGCCGACACGCTCGTCGTCGCTCCGCACCCACTCGACCGACGCACCGCCCGATTCACGGGCGAGGAACGGGTAGGCGGCACCGTCGAGGTCACCGTCGAGGAGTGGCTGCAGCTTCGGGAGCGGCGCGAACTTCCAGTTGACCTCGCGACCGGTCACCGGGGCGAACGCCGCGACGTCGGTGGAGGCGAAACGGGCGGACCGCGTCTGCACTGGGACCTTCGGACCGGTCGAGGTGTCCCAGCCACCGTCCGAGTGCGCGCGGGCGCCGTGCTGCTCGGTGCCCATCTGCCGTTCGGTGCCCGTGCGGCTCGCTCCGAGTCGGTCGTTGCCGGGTGCCTCGGGGGTGTCCTGCGGCGCATCGGACACCTGTCCCGTGAAGGACTCCTCGGTGTCGTGCAGGTCGGTGCCCTGGAGCTCGGTGGGGTTCGGGGTGCTGGCGCTCATCTAGCCGACAGATCCTTCCATGCTCATCTCGATGAGCTTGTTGAGTTCGAGTGCGTACTCCATCGGGAGTTCGCGGGCGATCGGCTCGATGAACCCGCGGACGATCATGGCCATCGCTTCGTCTTCAGCGAGCCCGCGGGACATCAGGTAGAACAACTGCTCCTCGCTGACGCGGGAGACCGTCGCCTCGTGCCCCAGCTGGACGTCGTCGACGCGGATGTCGATCGCCGGGTACGTGTCGCTCCGCGAGACGGTGTCGACGAGCAGGGCGTCGCACCGGACGGTGTTCGCCGCGTGGTGCGCTCCCGGGTCGACGCGGACCTCGCCGCGGTACCCGGCGCGGCCACCGCCGCGCGCGATCGACTTCGAGACGATCGACGACGTGGTGTAGGGCGCCATGTGGATCATCTTCGCGCCGGCGTCCTGGTGCTGGCCGGGGCCGGCGAACGCGACGGACAGGGTCTCGCCCTTGGCGTGCTCCCCCGCGAGGTAGATCGACGGGTACTTCATGGTGACCTTGGACCCGATGTTGCCGTCGATCCACTCCATCGTCGCCCCCTCGTGCGCGATCGCACGCTTGGTGACGAGGTTGTAGACGTTGTTCGACCAGTTCTGGATCGTCGTGTACCGGACGCGGGCGTTCTTCTTGACGATGATCTCGACCACGGCGGAGTGCAGCGAGTCCGACTTGTAGATCGGGGCCGTGCAGCCCTCGATGTAGTGCACGTAGGAATCTTCGTCGGCGATGATCAGCGTGCGCTCGAACTGGCCCATGTTCTCGGTGTTGATCCGGAAGTACGCCTGCAGCGGGATCTCGACGTGCACGCCCTTCGGCACGTAGACGAACGACCCGCCGGACCAGACGGCCGTGTTGAGCGCGGCGAACTTGTTGTCGCCGGCCGGGATCACGGTGCCGAAGTACTCCTGGAAGAGCTCGGGGTGCTCGCGCAGGGCGGTGTCGGTGTCCATGAAGATCACACCCTGCTGCTCCAGGTCCTCACGGATCTGGTGGTACACGACCTCGGACTCGTACTGGGCGGCGACACCGGCGACGAGGCGCTGGCGCTCGGCCTCCGGGATCCCGAGCTTCTCGTAGGTCTCACGGATGTCGGCGGGGAGGTCCTCCCACGACTGCGCCTGCTTCTCGGTGGAGCGCACGAAGTACTTGATGTTGTCGAAGTCGATCCCGGTGAGGTCCGCGCCCCAGGTCGGCATCGGCTTCCGGTCGAAGAGCGACAGGCCCTTGAGCCGGTTCTTGAGCATCCACTCCGGCTCGTTCTTGAGCGCGGAGATGTCCGACACGACCTCGGTGGAGATCCCGCGGCGGGCGGAGGCGCCGGCGACGTCAGAGTCGGACCACCCGAACTCGTACTGGCCGAGGCCTTCGAGTTCCGGACGGTCGATGAGCACGTCAGACATGGTCTCTCTCAATCTCTGTCGGTGTGGCGGTGCTGGGGGCGACCGGAGTCACCCACCTGCTGCAACCGGTGGCCGTCCGGCACCATTCCGTACCGGAAGGTGCTCGCGACGACGTCTCCATGGTGGCAGGTCGATCGGGCTGCGTCGGCCGATCACGGCGGTTTCGGAGCAGACCGGACCGTAGAATCGAACGCCTGCTGAACCACCAGAGTCTACAGGCTCAGCACCGGGAACAACAGGAAGGCACCACCTCCGTGACACGTGTCGGCATCCCCTCGGCCCCAGAGACCCGCACCGCCGCGTGGTGGGCGCTCCCCCGCCGTGTCGACAAGCGCGTGGTCGTCCTCGCCTGGGCGTCCTTCGTGGTGGAGGTCGTGCTCATCGGCACCGGCGGGCTCGTCCGGCTCACCGCGTCCGGGCTCGGGTGCCCGACCTGGCCGGAGTGCACGGCCGGATCCCTCACCACGACGCCGGAGATGGGCGTCCACGGCATCATCGAGTTCGGCAACCGACTGCTGACGTTCGTCCTCGTCGTCGTCGCGATCGCGATGTTCCTCGCCGTCGTCAGGATGCGACGGGCACGTCCGGAGTTGTTCTGGCTCGCGTTCGCGCAGGGTGTGAGCATCCCGGTGCAGGCCGTGATCGGCGGCATGAGCGTGCTGACGAACCTGAACCCGTACGTCGTCGGACTGCACTTCGTCGTGTCCTCGGTCCTCGTGGCCGTCGCCACCACCCTCGTCTACCGGAGCCTGAACGGCCCACGCACCAACGCCCTGCTCGTGCCGACGTGGTACCGCACGATCGTCCGCGTGACGGCCGTCGTGGTGGGCCTCACCGTCGTGATGGGCATCCTGACGACCGGGTCGGGACCGCACGCCGGCGCCGACGCGGCGGTCGACGGCGGGCGCTTGCACCGCACCGGCTTCGCGCCCGTGGTGATGGAGCACCTGCACTCCTACCCCGCCTACGCCACGTTCGCACTCACCCTGGTGCTCGTCGTCGCAGCGGTGCGCCTGCGGCTCTCGAGCCGCTGGGCCCTCGCGCTCCTCGTCGTCGAGTTCCTGCAGATCGCCGTCGGCCTCACCCAGGCGCGCACGGGTCTGCCGGTCGGGCTGGTCGGCACGCACATGGTGCTCGCGGGCCTCCTCGTCGGCGCGATGACCGCGACCGTGCTCTCCACGCGGAAGAGCGCCGGACCGGACGAGCTGCGCCTGCCGGCCTGATCCCGGACGCCGCCTGACGCGAGACCCGGCCCGACTCTCGAGCGGTGCGCCACCGGGGTGGGCGCCGGACCCCGCCATCCGCTCGCGGGGGTGGCGCGGCGGACGACTCTCGGGCCTCCAGTCCGGCTGGGAGGCACGGGTCGGCTCCGTCTCACGACGCCAGCCCGTGACTCGCCCACGAAATACCGCCCTCTGCACGAAGCACCGCGCGAGAAGGCGGTGTTCCGTGCGGAAGGCGGTGTTCCATGCGCCTGGGGTGCGCCGAGCGGCGGGATGCGACCGCGGGAAACGGCTAGAAGCTGAACACCTGCGGGAGCAGCGGGTCGATCCCGATGGCGATGAACAGCAGCGTCAAGTAGGTGATCGAGCTGTGGAACACCCGCATCGGCTGCACGTGCTCCATGTGTTGGATCGCCCGCGAGTACAGGCGGTGCGACTCGATGACGAACCACGCCCCCGATGCGAGCGCGACCACGGTGTACAGGATCCCCATGTGCGCCACGGGGACGAGGAGCAGCGAGCAGACGACCGCCGCCCAGGCGTACAGGATCACCTGGAGGCCGACCACCGCCCGACCTCGGACGACCGCGAGCATCGGCACCTGCGCGGCGGCGTAGTCGGCCCGGTACTTCATGGACAGCGGCCAGTAGTGCGGCGGCGTCCAGAGGAAGATGATCATGAAGAGGATGACCGGCGTCCAGGACAGCGAGCCGGTGACCGCAGCCCACCCGATGAGGACGGGCATGCAGCCGGCGGCACCTCCCCAGACGATGTTCTGTGGCGTCCTGCGCTTGAGCCACAGCGTGTAGACGAGCACGTAGAACAGGATCGCGGCGACGCTCAATGCCGCAGCGAGCCAGTTCACGAGCAGGCCGAGCTCGATCGTCGAGGCGACGCCGATGACCCAGGAGAACCACCACGCCTCGCGGTCGGAGAGCACGCCCGTGACGAGTGGCCGGTTGCTCGTCCGCTTCATCACGCGGTCCATGTCGCGGTCGATGTAGCAGTTGAAGGCTGCGGCAGACCCGGCGCTCATCGCGCCACCGATCAGCGTCCAGAGCACGAGCCAGAGGTCGGGGACCCCGCGTGCGGCGAGGAACATCGTCGGCGCGGTCGTGACGAGGAGCAGCTCCATCACCCGCGGCTTGGTGAGCGCGACGTACCCGCGCAGCTTCACCGAGAGCGCGGGACGGACGGGAGCGGGCCGGGTCGCGGCGGCTGTCGGCAAGAGGACCTCTGTCTACGAGTGCTCGCCCCGTTGCGCGTCGTCGGGCGTGAGGGTGGAGCGCATGCGGCGTCTCGGCGGACTCGTCGGTGTGACCCGTTCCGTGCGGCGACGGAACGTCCGTGCGATGACGGGACGTCCGGAGGACGGGATCAGTTTACGTGATGCCACGGACAGCGTCGCCGCACGTCCGCCCGGACGCCGCCGCCCCCGGTCCCCGCGACCCGGTCGACCGGGACCCCCGTGCGCTTCCGGCACTCCCGGGATGCGTTCCTGAGCACCGACTGAACAAGGGTTCACTATGCTGGGGTGGCCTGCCCGCAGTGTGCCCCGAAGACGTTGGCCGCAAGCAGTCCGCAGTCGTCGGGGTCCAAGCGACCACGACGAGACCCGGGTGGGTGTCATGTCCGTGCGGGAGCACGAGCCCTCGCACATGTCGCATCAAGAAGGGTCATCATTCCAGTGGCAGAATTCGCATGGGATTCCATCGACAAGAAGGCCGTCGACACGGCTCGAGTGCTCGCAGCCGACGCCGTCGAGAAGGCGGGCAACGGCCACCCGGGCACCGCGATGAGTCTCGCCCCGCTCGCGTACCTCCTGTTCCAGAAGGTGATGCGTCGCGACCCGAGTGACAGCACCTGGATCGGCCGCGACCGCTTCATCCTCTCCGCCGGGCACGCCTCGATCCTGCAGTACGTCCAGTTCTACCTGGGTGGCTACGGCCTCGAGCTCGACGACCTCGAGCACCTCCGCAAGTGGGGCTCGAAGACGCCGGGTCACCCCGAGTACGGCCACACCGACGGCGTCGAGATCACCACGGGTCCGCTCGGTCAGGGTCTCGCCTCGTCCGTCGGCTTCGCGTACGCGCAGCGCTTCGAGCGCGGCCTCTTCGACCCCGAGGCAGCGCCCGGTCAGAGCCCGTTCGACCACTACACCTACGTGGTCACCGGCGACGGTGACAACCAGGAGGGCGTGACCAACGAGGCGGCGTCGCTCGCGGGCCACCAGGAGCTCGGCAGCCTGATCGTCTTCTACGACTCGAACCAGATCTCGATCGAGGACGACACCGACATCGCCTTCACCGAGGACGTCGCCGCGCGCTACCGAGCACTCGGCTGGCAGACGCTCGAGGTCGACTGGAAGAAGACCGGCGAGTACTCCGAGGACGTCGAGGCGCTGAACGCCGCGATCGACGAGGCGAAGGCCGAGACGACCAAGCCGTCGCTCATCGTGCTCAAGACGATCATCGGCTGGCCGTCCCCCACCAAGCAGAACACCGGCAAGATCCACGGTTCCGCGCTCGGCACAGAGGAGATCACCGGCCTCAAGAAGGTCCTGGGCTTCGACCCGGAGAAGTCCTTCGACGTCGCCCCCGAGGTCCTCGAGCACACCCGTGGTGCCGTCGCCAAGGGCCAGGCACAGCACGCCGAGTGGCAGACGACCTTCGACGCGTGGGCCGCGGCCAACCCGGAGAAGAAGGCGCTGTTCGACCGCATGCAGGCCAAGGAGCTCCCCGAGGGGCTCGAGGCCGCACTCCCCGTGTTCGGCACCGACAAGGAGATCTCGACCCGCGCCGCCTCCGGCAAGGTCATCAACGCGATCGCCGGCGTCATGCCCGAGTTCTGGGGCGGGTCTGCGGACCTCGCCGAGTCGAACAACACCACCATCGAGGACGCCGCGTCGTTCGTCCCGGCGAAGTTCTCGACGAAGATGTGGAAGGGCGACCCGAACACCGGCCGCGTGCTCCACTTCGGCATCCGCGAGCACGCGATGGGCTCGATCCTGAACGGGATCGTCCTGCACGGGAACACCCGCCCCTTCGGTGGCACCTTCCTCATCTTCAGCGACTACATGCGCCCCCCGGTGCGTCTCGCCGCGCTGATGAAGGTCCCCACGACCTACGTCTGGACGCACGACTCCGTCGCACTCGGCGAGGACGGCCCGACCCACCAGCCGGTCGAGCAGCTCACCGCACTCCGGGCCATCCCGGGACTCGACGTCGTCCGCCCCGCGGACGCCAACGAGGTCGCGTACGCCTGGCACACGATCCTCGGCCACACCGACCGCCCCGCGGGTCTGGCGCTCAGCCGCCAGAACCTCCCGGTGTTCGAGCGTGGCGACGGTGACGCGTCCGGCGAGGTCTTCGCCTCGGCGAAGAACACCGCCAAGGGCGCCTACGTCCTGGCCGAGGCACCGAACGGCACGCCCGACGTGATCCTCGTCGCGACCGGCTCCGAGGTGCAGATCGCCGTCGACGCCCGCGAGCAGCTGAAGGGCGAGGGCGTCAACGCCCGCGTCGTCAGCGCGCCGAGTCTCGAGTGGTTCTTCGAGCAGCCGGAGTCCTACCGCGAGAGCGTGCTGCCGTCGTCGATCAAGGCCCGAGTCTCGGTCGAGGCCGGGATCGGCATGAGCTGGCGTGACATCGTCGGCGACGCCGGCCGCAGCGTCTCGATCGAGCACTTCGGTGCATCGGCCGACTACCAGACGCTCTACGAGGAGTTCGGCATGACGACCGCCCACGTCGTCGCCGCTGCCAAGGAGACGATCGCAGCAGCCTCCTGAGCCACCGGGCCGGGTCCGTCCCACGGACCCGGCCCCGCTCGTTCCGGACGCAACCGGAAACGGACGGGAGGCGCGGTGCGGCCCCGCCCCGCGCCTCCCGTCCCACAGAACGTGTGGCCCACAGGGCCACGGAACAGAGAGAAGAAGTCGACATGAGCGACACCACCACCCCCACCGCAGCACTCTCCGCCGCAGGCGTCAGCATCTGGCTCGACGACCTCTCGCGTGAGCTCCTCGAGACCGGTCGTCTCGACGGCCTCATCGCCGACCGCAACGTCGTCGGTGTCACCACCAACCCCACGATCTTCGCCTCGGCACTCGCCAACGGTGAGCGCTACAACGACCAGGTGCGCGAGCTCGGGGCCGCCGGCACGCCCGTCACCGACGCGATCTTCGAGATCACCACGCAGGACGTCGCGAACGCGTCGGACAAGTTCAAGGACATCTACGACGCCACGAACGGCTTCGACGGCCGCGTCTCGATCGAGGTCGAGCCCGGACTCGCACACGAGACCGCCAAGACCATCGAGCAGGCGAAGTTCCTGCACGGCAAGGTCGGTCGCGAGAACGTCCTCATCAAGATCCCGGCGACGCTCGAGGGCCTCGAGGCGATCACCGAGGTCATCGGCGCGGGCATCAGCGTCAACGTCACCCTGATCTTCAGCCTCGAGCGGTACCGCGCCGTCATCGACGCCTACCTCGGCGGTCTCGAGAAGGCCAAGGCCGCAGGGCACGACCTCTCGAAGATCCACTCCGTCGCCTCGTTCTTCGTCTCGCGCGTCGACTCCGAGATCGACAAGCGTCTCGACGCCGTCGGCACCGACGAGGCGAAGGCCCTGAAGTCCAAGGCCGGCGTCGCCAACGCTCAGCTCGCGTACCAGGTCTACGAGCAGGCGTTCGCGTCCGAGCGCGCCAAGGGACTCGAGGCCGCCGGCGCCAACCCGCAGCGTCCGCTCTGGGCGTCGACCGGTGTCAAGGACCCGTCGCTGCCCGACACCCTCTACGTGACCGGCCTCGTCGCCGCCGGCGTGGTGAACACCATGCCCGGCAAGACGCTCGAGGCCACGTTCGACCACGGCGTGGTCGAGGGTGACACGATCACGGGCGAGTACGACGCGGCGAACCAGGTCATGGACCAGCTCGCGGCCGTCGGCATCGACTACGACGACGTCGTGGCGCTCCTCGAGAAGGAGGGCGTGGACAAGTTCAACGTCTCGTGGGGCGAGCTCGTCGACACCGTCAAGAACGCACTCGAAGGCGGGGACGCCGCCAAGTGACGGTCTCCATCGCAGCGTCGGGCGACGCAGCCGTCGCGGTCGACTCCGTCGTCCCGCAGCTCGTCTCCGACTACGTCGCCTCGGGCATCACCGCGCAGGAACCCGACCTCTGGGGTCCTGCCGCTGAGTCCGAGGCGGCGGTGCGGCTCGGGTGGGTCGAGGCCGTCGCGACCTCACGCCCGCTCGTGGCCGAGATCACGAAGCTCCGGAAGCACCTGCGCCATCGCGGGGTCGACCACGTGGTGCTCGCGGGCATGGGCGGTTCCTCGCTCGCCCCCGAGGTCATCGCTGGCACCTACGGGGTGGACCTCGTCGTCCTCGACTCCACCGACCCGGCCCAGGTCGCCGCGGCCGTCGGTGCCGAGCTCGACCGGACGGTGCTCGTCGTCTCCTCCAAGTCCGGCTCGACACTCGAGACCGACAGCCAGCGCCGGGTGTACGAGGCGGCCTTCCGTGCCGCCGGCATCGACCCCGCCGAGCGGATCGTCGTCGTCACGGACCCGGGATCGGCGCTCGAGCAGACCGCCCGCGACGCCGGCTACACGGTGTTCCTCGCCGACCCGACCGTCGGCGGTCGGTACTCCGCGCTGACCGCGTTCGGCCTCGTGCCGTCGGGGCTCGCCGGAGCGGACATCGCCGAGCTGCTCGACGAGGCGGAGGCGATCTCGCCCCTCCTCGCGACCGATTCGGACGAGAACCCCGGCCTCGTGCTCGGTGCCGTCCTCGGAGGCACGGAGCCCCTGCGCGACAAGATCGCGATCGTCGCCGACGGGACCCACATCCGCGGCTTCGGCGACTGGATCGAGCAGCTGATCGCGGAATCGACCGGCAAGCTCGGCCGCGGGCTGCTGCCCGTGGTGCTCGACGTCGACTCCCCCGAGCTCACCGCGGACCTGCACGACGTGCAGGTGATCCGACTGGTCGGATCCCGCGAGGACGAGCGTGAGGTCGTCGACGGCGAGGTGGAGATCTCCGGATCGCTCGGCGGCCAGATCATGGTCTGGGAGTACGCGGTGGTGGTCGCCGGGCGGTTGCTCGGCATCAACCCGTTCGACCAGCCGGACGTCGAGGCCGCGAAGGTCGCCGCACGTGCCCTGCTCGAGGCGACACCGGCCCCCGTGGCCGCGGCGTTCGAGCAGGACGGCATCGCGGTGCACGCGACCGGTGACGTCACCACCGGGACGACCCTCACCGAGGCGCTCTCCGGACTCCTCGACCACGTCGGCCCGGACGGCTACGTCGCGATCCAGGCCTACGTCGACCGCGGGGCACCGACGGGCATCCCCGGACTCCGCGACCTCGTCGCCGCTCGGACCGGACGACCGGTGACCTTCGGGTTCGGCCCGCGGTTCCTGCACTCGACCGGGCAGTACCACAAGGGTGGTCCCGCGAGCGGCGTGTTCCTGCAGATCGTCGCGTCCGACTCCGCGGACCTCGAGATCCCCGGCCGGCCGTTCACCTTCGGGCAGCTCATCCGGGCGCAGGCCGCCGGTGACGCGGGCGTGCTCGCGGACCACGGCCGTCCGGTCCTCACCCTGACCGTCTCCGATGTCGGGGCCGCCACGCTGGCGATCGCCGGCGCGCTGCGGTCCTAGACACCGAAGGAGGACATCGACCCATGTCACCGGTGCAGATCACCCCGGAACACAACCCGCTCCGGCTGCCGTCCGACCGACGCCTGAACCGCATCGCGGGTCCGAGCGCGCTCATCATCTTCGGGGTGACGGGTGACCTCTCCCGCAAGAAGCTGATGCCGGCGGTCTACGACCTGGCGAACCGGGGGCTCCTGCCCCCGGGGTTCGCGCTGGTCGGGTTCGCCCGGCGCGACTGGGAGGACCAGGACTTCTCCCAGGTCGTGCACGACGCGGTCAAGGAGCACTCCCGCACCCCGTTCGACGAGGACGTCTGGCGTCAGCTCGAGCAGGGCATCCGGTTCGTGCAGGGGTCCTTCGACGACCCCGAGGCGTTCCGCCAGCTCAAGGAGACGGTCGACCAGCTCGACGCCGAGCGGGGGACGATGGGCAACCACGCGTTCTACCTCTCGATCCCGCCGAAGGCATTCCCGGTCGTGACCGAGCAGCTCAGGGTGTCGGGGCTCACCGAGAAGCCTGACGGTGCATGGAGCCGAGTCGTCATCGAGAAGCCGTTCGGCTCGGACCTGACGTCAGCGCGCGAACTCAACGCGATCGTCGAGTCCGTCTTCGCACCCGACGACGTCTTCCGGATCGACCATTACCTCGGCAAGGAGACCGTCCAGAACCTCCTGACGCTCCGGTTCGCGAACCAGATGTACGAGCCGCTCTGGAACTCGAACTACGTCGACCACGTGCAGATCACGATGGCCGAGGACATCGGTGTCGCCGGGCGTGCCGCGTACTACGACGGCATCGGTGCGGCACGCGACGTCATCCAGAACCACCTGCTGCAGCTCCTCGCCCTCACCGCGATGGAGGAGCCGGTGTCCTTCAAGGCCGGTGACCTCCGCGCCGAGAAGGAGAAGGTGCTCTCGGCGGTCCGGCTCCCGGACGACCTGACGACCGGCACGAGCCGCGGGCAGTACGCCGGTGGCTGGCAGGGTGGCGAGAAGGTGCTCGGGTTCCTCGAGGAAGCCGGGATGAACCCGGAGTCCACTACCGAGACGTTCGCGGCCATCAAGCTCGGCATCGCCACCCGTCGCTGGGCCGGTGTTCCCTTCTACCTCCGTGCCGGCAAGCGGCTCGGTCGTCGTGTCACGGAGATCGCGATCGTCTTCAAGCGGGTGCCGGAGGAGATCTTCGGGATCGGCGAGCGGGCACCGCTCGGGCAGAACGCACTCGTCATCCGCGTCCAGCCCGACGAGGGCGTGACCCTCCGCTTCGGCTCGAAGGTCCCCGGCGTCGGCACCCAGGTGCGCGACGTGACCATGGACTTCGGCTATGGCCACGCGTTCACCGAGGCGAGCCCCGAGGCGTACGAGCGACTCATCCTCGACGTCCTCCTCGGTGACCCGCCGCTCTTCCCCCGGCACCAGGAGGTCGAACTGTCCTGGAAGATCCTCGACCCGATCGAGGAGTTCTGGGCCGGCCAGGGCCAACCCGAGCAGTACCGTCCCGGCACGTGGGGCCCGGCGTCCGCCGACGACCTCCTCGCCCGTGACGGCCGTACCTGGAGGCGTCCATGAGGATCGATCTGCCGAACACCACGGTCTCGAAGATCCAGAAGTCACTCGTCCGCATCCGCGAGGAGGGCGGCGCCGTCGCACTCGGTCGCGTGCTGACCCTGGTCGTCGCCACCTCCCTCGGCCACGAGGAAGAGGCGATCGAGGCGGCCAACGAGGCCTCCCGCGAGCACCCGATGCGGGTCATCATCGTGTCGAGGAACTCGGGCGACACCATGTCGCCCGGCCGCCTCGACGCGCAGATCCGCGTCGGCAGCGACGCGGGTGCCAGCGAGGTCATCGTGCTCCGCGCCTACGGCGAGACCGCGACGGACGAGGAGGGTCTCGTCACCGGACTGCTCCTGCCCGACGCGCCGGTCGTGGCCTGGTGGCCGGAGATCGCACCCGAGACCCCGTCGGAGTCCGCGCTCGGGCGCATCGCCCAGCGCCGGATCACCGACGCTGCGAACCAGAAGAGCCCACGCCACGCGATCGAGGCCCTCGGCGCGTCGTACCGACCGGGCGACACGGACTTCGCCTGGACGCGCCTCACCCTCTGGCGCAACCAGCTCGCCGCCGTCCTCGACCAGCCACCGTACGAGCCCGTGACCGCGGTGGAGGTCTCGGGGGCGAGCGACTCGCCGTCGACGCTCCTCCTCGCCGCCTGGCTGCAGCTGCAGCTGCAGGTCCCGGTGACGCAGGTCACATCACCCCGTGCGACCGGCTCGAGCGGCATCCACGGCGTCACCATGATCCGGGAGTCCGGGCCGATCGTCCTCGAGCGTCCCCTCGTCGACGTGGCGACGCTTTCGCAGCCCGGACAGCCGACCCACGACCTGTCCTTGCCACGCCGGAACCTGCGCGACTGCCTCTCCGAGGAACTCCGTAGACTCGACCCCGACACGCTCTTCGGAGACGTCGTCGAGCACGGCGTCCGTCAGTTGAGTGCCGCCGTCGCCGGCTGACCGAACCCGCGGTCGGCAGCACCACCTCGGGCTCGAGTACGCCCGGAGCATGACCCTGAACCAGCGGCTGAGCGACCCTGCACCAGCTGCATCGAACACTGGAGACACGTGACCAACGAACGACGGGTGCTGGTGCACCACGACAAGCCCTCCCTCGGTGCATCCGTCGCCGCGCGGTTCATCACCAAGATCATCGACGTGATCGACGAGCAGGGCCAGGCGTCCATCGCGATCAGCGGCGGATCGGTGTCGACCCTCGTGCTGAAGGACATCGGCGACTCCCCCGCGAGCGAGAGCGTCGACTGGTCCAAGGTGCACGTCTGGTGGGTCGACGAGCGATGGGTCCCTGCTGGCGACGCGGACCGGAACGACACCGGCACCCAGACCGACTTCTTCGACAAGGTGTCGATCCCCGCCGAGAACATCCACCGGATGCCGGCGAGCGATGCCGGACTGTCGATCGAGGAGGGCGCGAAGGCCTACGCCGACGAGCTCCTCACCGCGGCCAAGGAGGGCGCGCTCGCACCGAGCTTCGACATCACGCTGCTCGGCGTCGGGCCGGACGGCCACACCGCCTCGCTCTTCCCGGAGTTCGCGCAGCTGTCCGTCAAGGACGCCAGCGTCGTGCCGGTCGACAACTCCCCGAAGCCGCCGCCACTCCGCCTCACGGTCACCTACCCGGTCATCAACGCCTCGCAGCGCGTCTGGGTCATCCTCTCGGGCGCCGAGAAGGCCTCAGTCCTCGGCCTCGCCCTCGCCGGCGCGTCGGTGGACGAGGTCCCGGTCGGCGGCGTGCAGGGCCGCAAGCGCACGGTCTTCTTCGTCGACGAGGACGCCGCGCGCGACGTTCCGGAGAACCTGATCGCCTCGACGTACTGAGCACAGACAGACAGACGGGAGGCGCGGTGCCAGCTGGCACTGCGCCTCCCGTCTGTGCATGGTCACCCTGGTGAGTCCGTCCGGACCGCCCGCTCCCAGACGGACGTCCACCGCCGCGCACGCAGAAGGCCCGGTACCGTGCGGTACCGGGCCTGTTCACGCTTCGACGATCAGTCCGCGGACCTCACCGTTCCGCGACGTGCACGGAGCTGCTGGAGCGCCTCTTCGAGGAGCTGTTCGGCCTCTTGCTCAGTCCGACGTTCCTTGACGTACGCGAGGTGCGTCTTGTAGGGCTCGGTCTTCGCGACGTTCGGCGGGTTCGCCTTGTCGCGGCCGGCGGGGAGCCCGGTCGACGGGGAGTCGATCGTCTCGGGGATCTCGTCGTCGGGGAGTCCCGCGGCGAAGTACCGGACGGTCTCGTTGCCGAGTGCGTCCCAGTACGAGATTGCGACACGATCCGCCTGGATCCCGCGATCCTGTTCCCCCATGGGGCCAGCGCCGACGCGCGACCCACGGATTGCACTGCCTCCGGATGCCATCTGGTTCAGCTCCCCGCTGTGAACTTGGCGATGAGCCCGAGCACGATGATGGAGATGATCCACACCAGCCCGAGGATCACCGTGATCCTGTTGAGGTTGCGTTCGGCTACCCCGGATGCACCGAGGTTGCTCGTCACACCACCACCGAACATGTCGGAGAGTCCGCCGCCGCGACCGCGGTGCAGGAGAATGAGCAATGTCAGCAGGAGGCTCGTGATTCCGAGCACAAGCTGCAGGACGACCTGGAGAATGACCACGCCAAACCTTTCGTGTCAGTCAGCCGTATGAGTATACCGGTTCGCGCGGGCGCCGGAGGCCACTCCCCCGAACTGCGGTTCCCCGCAGGAGGTGTGCTCCGTCGTTCGCACGACCGGTACAGGCGGCCCCGAGGTCCGGGACCGCCCGATGATCTGGTCGGTCAGAGTCCGACGTGCTGGCGGAAGCGAGCGATCGCGGCGAACTCCGCCACGTCGAGACTCGCACCACCAACGAGCGCGCCGTCGATGTCCGGCTCCCGCATGAAGCCGGCGATGTTGCCCGACTTGACCGAGCCGCCATACAGCACCCGGGTCGCCGTCGCCGCCTCGTCGCCCCACGCACCGGCGATCGCACGGCGGAGTGCCCCGCAGTCCTCCTGCGCCTGATCGGGCGTCGCGGCCTGGCCGGAGCCGATCGCCCAGACCGGCTCGTAGGCCACGACGATCTCCGCGGGCTGCACGGCGTCGAGGACGACCTGCAGCTGCTCGACCGGCACGACACCGGCACCGCGGGACTCGCGGTCCTCGGACGTCTCACCGACGCAGACGACCGGCACGACACCGTGCTGGACAGCCGCGGCGGTCTTCTCGGCGACGATCTGGTCGGTCTCCGCATGCATCATGCGACGCTCGGAGTGCCCGACGATGACGTACGCGGCGTCGAGTGCGGCGAGGAACGCCCCGCTGATCTCACCCGTGTAGGCGCCGGAGGCGTACCGCGAGACGTCCTGGCCGCCGAAGCGGATCGGGAGCTTGTCCGCGGAGATGAGCGTCTGCACGCTGCGCAGGTCGGTGAACGGCGGGAACACCGCGACCTCGACGTCGTCGAAGTCGTGGCGCGCGTCCTTCAGGGTCCACGCGAGCTTCTGGACGGTGGCGATGGCCTGGAGGTGGTCCAGGTTCATCTTCCAGTTGCCGGCGATTAGGGGTGTGCGGCTCATGATTCCCATCCGAGTGCTTGCAGACCGGGGAGGCTCTTGCCCTCGAGGAACTCGAGGCTGGCCCCGCCACCGGTCGAGATGTGCCCGAACTGGTCGTCCGAGAACCCGAGCGACCGGACTGCGGCCGCGGAGTCACCGCCACCGACGACGCCGAGTCCGTCGACCTCGATCAGAGCCTGCGCGACGGTCTTGGTGCCGGCGGCGAACGCCGGGAACTCGAACACGCCCATCGGGCCGTTCCAGAACACCGTCTTGGACCCGCTGACGGCCTTCGCGAAGCGCGCCGCCGTCTCCGGCCCGATGTCGAGGCCGATGCCGTCCGCACCGAACGACGCCGTCTCGATACCGTCCGCTGGGACGGTCTCGTGGTCCGCGTCGGCCGAGAAGGCGGACGCGACGACGACGTCGGTCGGCAGGTTGATCGTCACGCCGAGTTCTCCTGCGCGGGAGAGGTACTCGCGGACGACGTCCAGCTGGTCCTGCTCGAGGAGGGACTTGCCGACGGCGTGCCCCTGCGCGGCGAGGAACGTGAACAGCATCCCGCCACCGATGCACAGGGTGTCGACCTGCGGGAGCAGATGGTCGATCACACCGAGCTTGTCGCTGACCTTGGACCCGCCGAGCACGACGGTGTACGGCCGCTCCGGGGTCTTCGTGAGCCGTTCGAGGACGCCGAGCTCCTGCTCGATGAGCTGGCCGGCGGCACTCGGGAGCGCACCCGCGAGCTCGTAGACGCTCGCCTGCTTCCGGTGCACGACGCCGAAGCCGTCGGACACGAAGGCGTCCCCGAGGGCAGCGAGCCGCCCGGCGAAGCCGGTCCTGACGTCGGCGTCCTTCGAGGTCTCCTCCGGGTTGAAGCGGAGGTTCTCGAGCACCAGGACGTCCCCGTCCTCGAGGGCCTCGGCCGCGGCGGTCGCGTCGTCGCCGACGGTCTCGCCGCAGAACGCGACGCCCTTGCCCAGGAGCTCGGAGAGCCGCTGGGCGACCGGCGCCAGGCTGTACTCCGGCGCGGGCGTGCCGTCCGGGCGTCCCAGGTGGGAGATGACGACGACGCGGGCGCCGGAGTTGATCAGCGTGTTGAGCGTGCCGAGCGACGCGCGCACGCGGCCGTCGTCGGTGATGACGCCGTCCTTGAGCGGGACGTTCAGGTCACAGCGGACGACGACGCGCTTGCCGGTGAGATCACCGAGGTCCTCGAGGGTGCGGAGTGTCATGGTGCGGTTGGTGTCCCGATCGTGGGCTAGAGGCGGTCGCCGACGTACTCGGTCAGGTCGACGAGGCGGTTCGAGTAGCCCCACTCGTTGTCGTACCACGAGGTGATCTTCACGAGGTTGCCCATCACCTTGGTGAGGCCGGAGTCGTAGATCGAGGAGTGCGGGTCCGACTGGATGTCCGTCGAGACGAGCGGGTCCTCGCTGTACAGCAGGATGCCCTTGAGCGGGCCCTCGGCGGCGGCCTTGTAGACGGCGTTGATCTCGTCGACCGTCACCTCGGCCTTGGTCTCGAGGGTGAGGTCCGTGATCGACCCGGTGGGCACCGGGACGCGCAGCGCGAAGCCGTCCAGCTTGCCGGCCAGCTCGGGGAGCACGAGGCCGATGGCCTTGGCGGCACCGGTGGAGGTCGGGACGATGTTGAGCGCGGCGGCACGGGCACGACGGGGGTCCTTGTGCGGGCCGTCCTGCAGGTTCTGGTCGGCCGTGTAGGCGTGGACCGTGGTCATCAGACCGCGCTCGATGCCGAATGCGTCGTTGAACACCTTGGCGAGCGGCGCGAGGCTGTTCGTGGTGCAGGACGCGTTCGAGATGATGTGGTGGTTCGCGGCGTCGTAGGTGTCCTCGTTCACGCCGAGGACGATCGTGACGTCGTCGCCGGTCGCGGGCGCGGAGATGATGACCTTCTTGGCACCGGCGTCGATGTGCTTCTGCGCGTCGGCGGCCTTGGTGAAGAACCCGGTGGACTCGATGACGATGTCGACACCCAGCTCGCCCCACGGGAGGTTCGCGGGATCGCGCTCGGCGAGCACCTTGATTGGCTTGCCGTCAACGACGATGCTGTCGCCCTCGAGCGAGACGGTCGCGGGGAGCTTGCCTGAGATGGAGTCGTACTTGAGGAGGTTCGCGAGCGAGGCGTTGTCGGTGAGGTCGTTCACCGCGACGATCTCGAGCTCGCTGCCCTTGGCGAGGGCGGCGCGGAAGAAGTTGCGGCCGATCCGGCCGAAGCCGTTGATGCCGATCTTGACGGTCAAAGGAACTCCTGTTGCGTTCGAGCGTCGGACGGACGCTGTCGGGATGGTCGACCTGGGCCGACCTGTGGTGGACGATCACCGCTGTGGTGCGTGCCGTGGTGGACGATACGCGCCTGGACGCCGTCGCATCGACAGTAGCAGTCGCGTGCGACGGGACCGCGAATGCGACGACCGCCTGTGGACGAGCGTCGCGGACGAGGTGTCAGTCCTCGTCGAGGTCGTCGGGGAGGTTGGCGTCGGTCCCGGGGATGCCGAGGTCGGAGGCCTTCTTGTCGGCCATCGCGAGCAGGCGACGGATCCGGCCGGCGATCGCGTCCTTCGTCATGGGCGGGTCCGCGTGCTGCCCGAGTTCGTCGAGGCTCGCATCGCGGTGCGCCAGTCGCAGGGACCCGGCGTAGCGGAGGTGCTCGGGGACGTCGTCGGCGAGGATCTCCATCGCGCGCTCGACCCGGGCGCAGGCGGCGACGGCGGCCTGTGCGGAACGGCGGAGGTTGGCGTCGTCGAAGTTCACGAGCCGGTTCGCGGTGGCCCGGACCTCGCGCCGCTGACGGAGCTCCTCCCACTCGGCCGTGCACCGCGCAGCGCCCATGACCGTGAGCATCTGGCCGATGGCCTCGCCGTCGCGGATGACGACACGGTGCACACCACGGACCTCACGGCTCTTCGCGGCGACGCCGAGACGCGAGGCGGCGCCGACGAGGGCCATCGCCGCCTCGTTGCCGGGGCAGGTGACCTCGAGTGCGGCGGCCCGACCCGGGTCGGTGAGGGTGCCGCTCGCCAGGAACGCCCCGCGCCAGATCGCGGCGAGGTCCTCACGGTTGCCCGTGGTGAGCCGGTTCGGCAGGCCACGGACCGGCCGACGCCTGGCGTCCATGAGCCCGGTCTGTCGTGCGAGGGTCTCGCCGGCCTCGAGCACGCGGACCAGGTACCTGGTGCCACGACGCGCCGACGCGGACGACCCGATGCTCGCCTCGCTCCGCACACCGTAGAGCTCGGCGAGGTCCTTCCGCACGCGGTGCACGATGATGCGGGTGTCGAGCTCGACCTCCACCGCGATCCTGCCCGAGATGACGTGCAGTCCCCCGGCGAACCGGAGGACGCAGCTCAGTTCGGCGGCGCGGACCGTGTTGCGGTTCACGACGACGCGAGCCAGCTCGTCCTTGACCTCGGCAGTCAACGGCAATGCATCATTCCTTCCGTTCGGGGTGGTGCCCCGGGTGGGGGCGGGTGCCCCGGTGGGGGCGGGTGCCCCGGTGGGGGCGGGTGCTGCCCTGGCGGGCGGGTGCTGCCCCGATGAGGGCATCGGCGCGGGAGGGTTGCTCACTCCCTGCCGAGGTCGCGGTTCTTGACCCGCACGGCCACGTTCGGCATTCCTCGGATGAGACTCGCCAGTTCGGCGACGATGGCGACGGAACGGTGCTTGCCGCCCGTGCAGCCAATGGCGATCGTAGCGTGTCTCTTGTTCTCCCGCTGGTACCCGGCGAGCACCGGCTCGAGCACGGAGCCGTACCGCTCGACGAACAGGCGCGCCCCGTCCTGGGCCAGGACGAAGTCGGACACCGGGGCGTCGAGCCCGGTCGAACCCCGGAGTTCCGGGACCCAGTACGGGTTCGGCAGGAAGCGGACGTCCCCCACCATGTCGGCGTCCGCGGGCAGGCCGTACTTGAACCCGAAGCTCATCAGCGTCACCTGGACGCCCATGAACCGGTCCTCCGAGAACTTCTCGGTCACCGACGCCGCGAGCTGGTGGATGTTCAGGTCCGAGGTGTCGATGATGATGTCGCTCGCCTCACGGAGCCCGAGCATCCTGGTGCGCTCACGGGCGATGCCGTCGAGCAGGGTGTCGCCGGCCTGGAGGGGGTGCGGACGCCGCACCTGCTCGAACCGGCGAACGAGCACCTGGTCCGTCGCCTCGAGGAACAGCACGCGGACCCGCGCGGAGGTGTTCGCACGGAGCCGCTGGACCGCCTCCTCGGGGTCCGTGAAGAACCGCCCGCCCCGGACGTCGACCACCGTCGCGATCTTCGGCAGGGACTCCCCCGCGCGGTCGGCGAGGTCGGTCAGCGGCCCGAGCATCTGGGTCGGCAGGTTGTCGACGACGTACCAGCCGAGGTCCTCGAGTGCCTTGCCGACCGTCGAGCGGCCGGCCCCGGACATGCCGGTCACGATCAGGACGTCGTGCTGAGGGCTGCTGACGTCGGTCATGACGTCAAGGGTATCGGCTCACACCGACCGCGAGGACGGCCGTTCACCCTCACCGGCCGCCCGGACACGACCGCGTACCGGCCTGGAGGGTCGGATCACGACCGCGACGACGGCGCCAGTTCCGAGGTGGTCGGTTCCGCTCTGTCCAAGTCCGTGACGAGCGCGTGGGTGCCGCCCCGTCCCTCCAGACCGTCCGCTGCACCGTCGTCGGCGGCGACCCCGCCGTCGGCGGCGACCGTCCCCTCGTCCACCGCGGCCGCCTGCGCAGCCGCGACCGCGGCACCGGAGAGCGTCGCGAGACGATCCCGCACCATGGTCGACGTCGCGGTCCCGATCCCGGGCACCTCGGCGATCTGCTCCGCCGTCGCGGACCGCAGCCGAGCGACGGACCCGAAGTGCTTCAGCAGTGCGTTCACGCGGGTGGGCCCGAGCCCGGGGATCTCGGCCAGCTGCGACCGGAGATCGCGCTTCCGCCGAGTGCGCTGGTGGGTGATCGCGAAGCGGTGCGCCTCGTCGCGGATGCGCTGGATGAGGAACAGCGCCTCGGAGTTGCGGGGCAGGATCACCGGGAAGTCATCGTCGGGGAGCCAGAGCTCCTCGAGGCGCTTCGCGATGCCGACGAGTGCGATGTCCGTGACACCGGCGTCCGCGAACGCCCGAGCCGCAGCGGCCACCTGCGGCTGCCCGCCGTCGACGATGAGCAACTGTGGACGGTAGGCGAACCGCTTCTTCTTGGGCCCTTCGTCGACGACGACGTCGACGCTCGTCGGGTCGGGGGCCGGCGGCTCGTCCGGGTCCTCGTCGAGGCGCGCGAGACGCCTGCTCAGCACCTGGTAGATGCTGTCCGTGTCGTCCCGTGACTCGGCGATCGTGTACCGCCGGTACTGGTCCTTCCGGGGCAGGCCGTCCTCGAACACCACCATCGACCCGACGATGTTCGTGCCCTGCAGGTGCGAGATGTCGTAGCACTCCATGCGGAGTGGAGCCTCGGTCATCCCGAGGGCGTCCTGGATGTCCGCGAGCGCCGCGGAGCGGGTCGTGTAGTCGCTCGACCGCTTCGTCTTGTAGAGCATCAGCGCCTGCTTGGCGTTGAGGTCCGCGGTCTTCGCCAGCCCCGCCCGGTCCCCGCGCTGGGCGGTGCTCAGCTTCGTGCCGCGGCCACCGCGACGGTCGCTGAGCCACCCCTGGAGCGCATCAGCGTCCTCCGGCAGCGCCGGCACCACGACTTCGCGCGGGGGCTCCTCACCCGTCGCACCCGGCGAGTTGCCGTCGCCGGCGTACACGCCCTGCACGATCTGCTCGACGAGGTCGCCGGTCGCGATGTCGATCTCCTTGTCGACGACCCACCCACGGACACCGCGGATGCGGCCACCGCGCACCGTGAACATCTGCACCGCCGCGGCGAGCTCGTCCTCCGCGATCCCGAACAGATCGAGGTCCACCGAGTCCTTGAGCACGACGGCACTCTTCTCGAGCACGGCCTCGAGGGCGCCGACCTGGTCACGGAACCTGGCCGCCTGCTCGAACTCCATGGCGTCCGCCGACGCCGCCATCCGCTGCCGGAGGCGCGTGATGACGCTGCGGTCGTACGAGTTCATGAACCGTACGAACTCCTCGACGATCGCGCGGTGCTCGTCGATCGACACCTTGCCGGAACACGGGCCGCCGCACTTGCCGATCTGACCCGGGAAGCACGGTCGTCCGGTCGCCATGGCGTTCTTGTAGCTCGAGTCCGAGCAGGTGCGGATCGGGAACACCTTGATCATCAGGTCGATGGTGTCGTGCACCGCCCAGATCTTCGGGTACGGGCCGAAGTACTTGGCACCCTTGATCTTCCGGTTGCGCGTGACCATCACGCGCGGTGCCTCGTCGCCGAGGGTGATCGCCATGTACGGGTACGACTTGTCGTCGCGGAACTTGACGTTGAACGGCGGATCGAACTCCTTGATCCAGGTGTATTCGAGCTGGAGCGCCTCGATCTCGCTGCCGACGACGGTCCACTCGACGCTCGAAGCCGACAGCACCATCCGCCGGGTCCGCTCGTGCAGGGTCCGGAGCGGCGCGAAGTAGTTGCTGAGCCTGGCCCGCAGGTTCTTCGCCTTGCCGACGTAGAGCACGCGACCGCTGTCGTTCCGCCAGCGGTACACGCCGGGATCGGTCGGGATCTCACCGGCCTTCGGGCGCCACGGGACGGTGTCGGCCACCTATCGAGCTCCCACGGGCTTCTTGCTCGACCGACGAGCCGCCCCCGCGCCGTTCGCCCCCGCGCCGTTCGACCCCGCGCCGTTCGACCCTTCGCCGGGGGCGCGGTGGCCGACGGACCGACCGGTCCCGACCCTGGCGTCCTGGGCGTCGAGGATCTCCTTGATGAACACGCCCGTGTGGCTCGCCGCGACCTCCGCGACCTGCTCGGGGGTGCCGGTCGCGAGGACCTCGCCGCCGCCCGCACCGCCCTCGGGACCCATGTCGATCAGCCAGTCCGCGGACTTGATGACGTCGAGGTTGTGCTCGATCGTGATGACCGTGTTGCCCTTGTCGACCAGCCCCTGCAGGACGACCAACAGCTTGCGGACGTCCTCGAAGTGGAGTCCGGTCGTCGGCTCGTCGAGGACGTAGACGGTCCGGCCGTTCGACCGGCGCTGGAGTTCCGTCGCGAGCTTGACGCGCTGCGCCTCGCCACCGGAGAGCGTCGTGGCCGACTGCCCGAGTCGGACGTACCCGAGCCCGACGTCGACGAGCGTCGCCATGAACCGGTGGATCGAGGAGATCGGCTCGAAGAACTCCGCCGCCTCGCTGATCGGCATGTCGAGCACCTCGGAGATGTTCTTGTTCTTGTAGTGCACCTGCAGCGTCTCGCGGTTGTAGCGAGCACCACCACAGACCTCGCACGCCACGTAGACGTCCGGCAGGAAGTTCATCTCGATCTTGATGGTGCCGTCACCCGCGCAGTTCTCGCAGCGACCGCCCTTGACGTTGAAGCTGAACCGTCCGGGGAGGTACCCGCGCGCCTTGGCCTCCTGCGTCTCGGCGAACAACTGGCGGATCTTGTCGAAGACGCCCGTGTAGGTGGCGGGGTTCGAGCGCGGGGTCCGCCCGATCGGCGCCTGGTCGACGTGCACGACCTTGTCGAGCAGATCGAGGCCCTTGACGCGCGTGTGCTTGCCGGCGATGTGCCGGGCACCGTTGAGCTGGTTGGCGAGCACCTTGTAGAGGATGTCGTTGACGAGCGTCGACTTGCCCGAGCCGCTGACCCCGGTCACCGTGGTGAACACGCCGAGCGGGAAGTCCGCGTCGATGTTCTTGAGGTTGTTCGCCCGGGCACCCTGCACCGTGATCATGCGCTTCTTGTCGATCTTCCGACGCTTCTTCGGCATCTCGATCGACCGGCGGCCGGACAGGTAGTCGCCCGTGTAGGACTCCCGGTTCTCCAGGAGGCCCTCGTACGAACCGGAGTGCACCACACGGCCGCCGTTCACGCCGGCACCGGGGCCGATGTCGACGACCCAGTCCGCCGTGCGGATGGTGTCTTCGTCGTGCTCGACGACGATGAGGGTGTTGCCGAGGTTCTTCAGCTTGACGAGGGTGTCGATCAGCCGGCGGTTGTCGCGCTGGTGCAGACCGATGCTCGGCTCGTCGAGGACGTAGAGCACCCCGGTCAGGCCGGACCCGATCTGCGTCGCGAGTCGGATGCGCTGCGCCTCGCCACCCGAGAGCCCACCGGCGCCGCGGGCGAGCGTCAGGTAGTTGAGGCCGACCTCGAGCAGGAACTCGAGCCGAGCTCGGATCTCGCGGAGGACGGCGGCGGCGATGTGCGCCTCGCGCTTGGTCAGCGTCAGGTCGTCCATGAACCCGTACGCCTGGTCGAGCGACATGTCGGTGACGTCGGCGATGCTGTGGCCGTCGACCGTGACACCGAGGACCTCGGGCTTGAGCCGCGTGCCCTCGCACACCGGGCACGGCACCTCGCGCAGGTAGCCCTGGAACCGCTGCCGCTGCGCGTCGGTCTCCGCTTCGGCGTACTTCCGCTCGATGTACGGCATGACGCCTTCGAAGCCCGACGTGTACCGCATCTCGCGACCGAAGCGGTTCTTCCAGGAGACGTTGACCGTGAAGTCCTTGCCGGTGAGGATCGCGGCCTGGATCGTCGGGTCGAGCGAGCTCCACGGGGTGCTCAGCGTGAACCCGAGCTCCTTGCCGAGACCGGCGAGGAGCTTCTCGAAGTAGCTGTACATGCCGCTCGTACCGGTCCACGGCAGGATCACGCCCCCCGACAGGCTCGCATCGGGGTCGCCGAGCACCAGGTCGGGGTCGACGGACATCCGGGTGCCGAGGCCCGAGCACTCCGGGCACGCACCGAACGGGGCGTTGAACGAGAAGGTGCGCGGCTCGATCTCGGTGAGCGCGAGCGGGTGGTTGTTCGGACACGAGAGGTTCTCGGAGTACGTGCGGACCGCCCCGGCGCCCTCGTGGTCGACGAGGTCGATCCCGACCGTGCCGCCGGTGAGCCGCAGCGCGGTCTCGAGGGAGTCGGTGAGGCGGTTCAGGATGTCCTCGCCCGACACCAGGCGGTCGACGATGACCGAGATGTCGTGCTTGACCTGCTTCTTGAGGGTCGGCGGGCTGCTCAGCTGGATGCGTTCGCCATCGACGATGGCACGCGAGTAGCCGGACGCCGCGAGCTCCTGGAACAGGTCGACGAACTCGCCCTTCTTCTTGGAGACGATCGGCGCGAGGACCTGGAAACGCGTGCCGGTGTCGAAGGTCATGAGCTGGTCGGCGATCTGCTGCACGGTCTGCTTGCTGATCACTTCGCCGCAGACGGGGCAGTGCGGGATCCCGATGCGCGCCCACAGGAGCCGCATGTAGTCGTAGACCTCGGTGATGGTGCCCACTGTGGACCGGGGGTTCCGGTTCGTGGACTTCTGGTCGATCGACACCGCGGGGCTCAGGCCCTCGATGAAGTCGACGTCGGGGCGCTCGACCTGGCCGAGGAACTGCCTGGCGTAGGCGGACAGCGACTCGACGTAGCGGCGCTGGCCCTCGGCGAAGATCGTGTCGAACGCGAGAGACGACTTGCCGGACCCGGAGAGACCCGTGAACACGACGAGGGAGTCGCGCGGGATCTCGAGGTCCACGTCGCGCAGGTTGTGCACGCGTGCGCCACGGACGCTCAGGGTCGTCAGGCCGCCGGGGCCGTTCGCACCGGGGATGTGGGGGTCGGCGAGCTCGCCGAATGCGGTCCGGTCGTCCATGGAGGCGTCGCGGTCAGAGGTGATCGTCATCACCGAGGAGTCTACGGATCGCCGCCGACATCCGGCCGGGTGGTCGGTTCGCCAGTGGCGGACGGGAGGCACGGATCACCGCCGCCACGGGCCTCCAGTCCGGAGCGGACGCGCGAGGACGGGTCGGTGGCTCGGCCGTCAGCCGCGCGTGCCGAGGTCGAGCGGCACGCCGCTCAGCCGCTCGCTCGCCGTCCACAGGTGCGCGGCCACGTTCCGATCGTGGGCGCGCGGTTTCGCGGGCACCACCGCGGGCGTCCCACGGAGTTGCATCCACCCGTCGGGACCCCAGTACTCCCCCGACCGGACCCCGGCTCCGACCGCGGCATGGACGAGCGGGGTGGCGCCCGCGTCCTTGCCCTGCGCCCAGAGATGCTCGCCCGCTCGGACCCATCCCGGGGTCGGCGTGGTCGCGAGCACTCCGGGACGGGCCGGCGCGAGCGTGTCGAGCGAGAAGCCCGGATGAGCGACGACGCTCGACACACGGGAACCGGCGTCGGCGAGGCGCTCCGCGAGCTCGAACCCGAAGAGCATCACGGCGAGCTTGCTCCTGGCGTACTGCAGGTAGTTGACGTAGGGCTGCGCCCGCTCGGGACGCGCCTGGTCGAGCCACGCCCAGCGATGGCTGATGCTGCCGAGGTGCACCACGCGTCCGCCCGTCGCCTCGAGGAGCGGGAGGATCCGAGCGGTCCAGGCGAAGTGCCCGATGTGGTTCGTGCCGAACTGCAGCTCGATGCCCTGCGCGGTGGTCTGCGGCGAGCCCGAGCCGACGACACCGGCGTTGTTCAGCACCGCGTGGACCGGTCCGAGGTCCGCGAGGGCGTCGGCGGCGGCGCGCACGCTGTCGAGGTCGGCGAGGTCGATGTGCAGGTGCTCGAGGTCCGCATCGGGAACGACCGCCCTGATGCTCCGGTCGGCGGCCTGGGCTTTGGTCGGGTTGCGCGTGGCGAGCACGACGCGGTGGCCGGCGGCCGCGAGCTGCTCGGACGCGAAGTACCCGAGCCCGGCACTCGCCCCGGTGACGACCACCGTGCGGTGCGACTCAGCGGACATGGCCGGCCGACTCCATCTGTCGCAGTGACTTCTTGAGGTCCTGGACCTCGTCGCGGAGCCGTGCCGCGAGCTCGAACTTGAGCTCCGCCGATGCCTGCAGCATCTGGTCCGTCAGGTCCCCGATCATCGACTCGAGCTGCGTCGCGCCCTCACCGGCGATGCCCTCGCGACGCAGGTTCGGTGTGGGCGAACGCTTCTTGTCCCCGGCACCGCGGCGTTCGAGGAGTTCGCGGGTGTCCTCGCCCTCTCTCGCCAGGATCTCGGTGATGTCCGCGATCTTCTTGCGGAGCGGCTGCGGATCGATCCCTCGCTCGAGGTTGTACGCCACCTGCTTCTCACGACGGCGATCGGTCTCGTCGAGCGCCTGACGCATCGAGTCGGTGATCTTGTCCGCGTACATGTGCACCTCGCCGCTGACGTTGCGGGCTGCACGACCGATCGTCTGGATGAGCGACGTCGAGGAGCGCAGGAACCCCTCTTTGTCGGCGTCGAGGATGGAGACGAGCGAGACCTCGGGGAGGTCGAGGCCCTCGCGGAGCAGGTTGATGCCGATGAGGACGTCGTAGACGCCCTGGCGGAGTTCGGTCAGCAGCTCGACGCGCTTCAGGGTGTCGACGTCGGAGTGCAGGTAACGCACCCGGACGCCGGCGTTCCCGAGGAAGTCCGTGAGCTCCTCGGCCATCCGCTTGGTGAGCGTCGTGACGAGGACGCGCTCGTTCCGCTCCGCTCGGATCTTGATCTCTTCGAGGAGGTCGTCGATCTGGCCGTCGCTCGGCTTGACCACGATCTGCGGATCGACGAGTCCGGTGGGCCGGATGATCTGTTCGACCACGCTGTCGGTGACGCCGAGCTCGTACCGGCCCGGGGTCGCCGACAGGTAGACCTTCTGTCCGACACGCCCGAGGAACTCCTCCCACGTCAGCGGTCGGTTGTCGAGTGCGCTCGGGAGCCGGAAGCCGTGCTCGACGAGGGTGCGCTTGCGGGAGGCGTCGCCCTCGTACATGGCCCCGATCTGCGGCACCGTGACGTGCGACTCGTCGATGACGACCAGGAAGTCGTCCGCGAAGTAGTCGATGAGGCAGTGCGGGGCCTCGCCGGGAGCGCGCTGGTCGATGTGCCGCGAGTAGTTCTCGATGCCGTTGCAGAACCCGATCTGCTCCATCATCTCGATGTCGTAGGTCGTGCGCATCCGGAGGCGCTGCGACTCGAGGAGCTTGCCCTGGCCGTCGAGCTCGGCGAGCCGCTCGGCGAGTTCGACCTTGATCGTCTCGATGGCACGGTGCATGACGTCCGTCGCAGCGACGTAGTGCGAGGCCGGGAACACCGAGACGGCATCGAGGTTCTCGATGACGGACCCGGTGAGCGGGTGGAGTGAGCTGAGGCCTTCGATCTCGTCACCGAACATCTCGATGCGGATCGCGTGCTCCTCGTACATCGGGATGATCTCGATGGTGTCGCCCCGGACGCGGAACGTGCCGCGTGCGAAGTCGACGTCGTTGCGCTGGTACTGCATGGCGACGAACTTGCGGACGAGCTGGTCGCGGGAGATCGTGCCGCCGACCTGGAGCGCGACCATGGCGTTCATGTACTGCTCTGGCGTCCCGAGGCCGTAGATGCAGGACACCGTCGACACCACCACGGTGTCCCGCCGGCTCAGCAGCGAGTTGGTCGTGGAGTGGCGGAGGCGCTCGACCTCGGCGTTGACCGACGAGTCCTTCTCGATGAACGTGTCCGTCTGCGGGACGTAGGCCTCGGGCTGGTAGTAGTCGTAGTAGGAGACGAAGTACTCCACCGCGTTGTTCGGGAGCAGGCTCCGGAACTCGTTCGCCAGCTGCGCGGCGAGGGTCTTGTTGTGCGCGAGCACGAGGGTCGGCCGCTGCACCTGCTCGATGAGCCAGGCGGTCGTGGCGGACTTGCCGGTCCCGGTGGCGCCGAGGAGCACGACATCGGTCTCGCCGGCGTTGATGCGGCCCGCGAGCTCGGCGATCGCGGCGGGCTGGTCACCGCTCGGCGAGTACTCGCTGATCACCTCGAACGGGCGGACGGCGCGGGTCGGTTCCATGCGTCAACTGTAGGCGTGGCCACTGACAGCGCGAGGGCTGCTCGCCGAGGGCGTATCGTGGCCCCATCGAGCTCTGAGTTGGCTGATAGGAAAGCTCGATAGCCTCGACCAGCTCTCAGGTCGAGCAGCGACCTCGATCACCCTTCCCCGAGTCCCGAGGACCCCATGACCACTGCTCCCGCTCCCGCTGCCCCGCCCCGGGCTGCCACCCCGCTCCGTGGCCGAGTCCGCGGCCGCGTGCTCATCATGCTCTGTGTCATGTACGCCATCTCGTACATCGACCGGACCAACATCTCCACCGCGCTGCCGCACATCAAGGCGGAGTTCGGGTTCAACGACGCGACCGCCGGTGTGATCATCGCGGCGTTCTCGATCCCCTACGCGTTCCTGCAGGTCTTCGGCGGTCTCGTGGGCGAGAAGGTCGGACCTCGTCGGGCCCTGTTCGTCATCACGATGGTGATGGGCGTCGCCACGCTCCTCACCGGGTTCGCCGTGGGCTTCTGGTCGCTGTTCGCGGCCCGGGTCCTCCTCGGTCTCGGTGAGGCGGCGGCGTTCCCGACGGCGACCCAGGCGATGAGCCGGTGGATCCCCCGCGACCGGAACGGCTTCGCGCAGGGCGTCGTGCACTCCGCGGCCCGCCTCGGCAACGCCCTCGCACCGCTGCTCGTCGCGGGCGTCATCGCCTGGAGCGGTGAGTGGCGCTGGGCGTTCTTCACGACCGCGATCCTCTCGATCGCCTGGGGCATCTGCTGGTTCTTCTTCTTCCGCGACAAGCCCGAGACCTACCCCGGTATCCAGGCCGAAGAGATCGCTGAGCTCCCGCCGGTGGAGACGCGCGCGACCCGCCCGCCGGTGCCGTGGTGGCCGCTGGCGAAGCAGATCCTCCCCGTCACCTTCGTCGACTTCGGCTACGGCTGGACCCTCTGGGTGTTCCTCACCTGGCTCCCGACGTTCCTCAGCGACACGTACAAGCTCCCCATCGGCAGCTTCGCGCTCTTCACCACGCTGATCCTGCTCGCCGGGGTCGTCGGGGACACCGTCGGTGGGATGCTCAGCGACCGGATCATCCACCGCGGGGGCGACTCGCGGCACGCACGTCGGATCATCCTCGTGGTGGGTCTCGGCGGGTCGCTGGTCTGCCTGATCCCCCTCGTGATCGGTCAGGGACTCCTGGTCGCGGCGATCTCGCTCGCGCTGTCGTTCTTCTTCCTCGAACTCTGCAACGCGAACCTCTGGGCGATCCCGATGGACGTCGCACCGCAGTGGTCCGGTACGGCGTCGGGCTTCATGAACACCGGGTTCGGCATCGCCGGCGTGCTCTCGCCGATCATCTTCGGTCTGCTCATCGACGCCTCGGGGTGGCAACTGCCCTTCGCCCTGTCCTGCGTGCTCCTCGGTGCCGCCGCGGTGGTCGCGTGGTTCATGAAGCCCAAGCGCCTGACCGTCACCGACGGTGTCCTCGAGGTCGGCATCCCGAAGGCGGAGCAGACGACGCACTGAGCGCCGCACCCCGGTCGCACCCACCGGTTCGGGACACCAGGACGGACTCGTTCCCGGGCCGGCTGTCCCGAACCGGGCGTTCTGACCGCAGCCGGACGGAGCAACCCAGGGTGCCGCCTGGATGCACGGTGCCCCTCAGGAACGCGGGTAGGGCTTCCCGACGTCGTCGGTCTCCCCCACGAGGGCATCGTCCGGTTCGAGGGGCTCACCCGTCGGCGGCACCGCGTCTGCGGCTCCACCAGCGACATCGGCATCGGGAGCTGCGTCCGAGGGCCCCGCGACGGTGCCGGAACCGGCCACGTCGCCGACCGACGGCTGGTCTGCGGACGCGGGTCGCGCCTCCAGTCCGGACGCGGTACCGGCCGTCGCGACGGACGCGGTACCGGCCGACCCGGCCGTCGCGACGGACGCGGTGCCGGCCGACGCGGCCGCAGCGCCGGCAGCGGCCGCCTTCGCGCGACGCGCGGCACGGGCCTTCCGCGATCCGAGCGAGGGCCGACCCGTGAGCGGCACGCTGAGCGGCGTCCAGCGGAAGAGCTCGGTGACCGCCACGGCACCGATCACGACGAGCACGTACATGACGGGCGTGAGCCAGGGCTGTGGGACGTGCCGCTCCATCCAGCTATCCCCGTAGAGCAGGATCCAGATGACGAACGGGTGGCTCAGGAAGATGCCGAACGACCGGTCCGAGCCGTAGTCGATGATCTTGGCGAGGCGGCTGTCCGGGTCCCGACGATCGGCCCACCCCGCTCCGAGCGCGAGGAACCCGAGCCCGACGACCGTGCTCCAGATGACCTGGATCGGCTGGTTCGGCGTCCCGGCGGCGTAGAGCGAGTCACCCCGCACGACGATCTGCAGCCACCAGACGAGCAGGGTCGCGAGTGCCGTGGCCAGGACGATCCAGCCGATGAGGCGGCGCTTGACACGGACCCAGGTGAGGAACGCCTCGGCGTGGTCGGCCGCGACCGCCCCGGACACGATGAAGAACACGTACATGAAGAAGAACTGCTTCGTGTAGCCGTGGAAGCCGCCGAACGCGTCGTAGTTGTACTTGTAGACGGAGTACACGGCGAGGTTGACCGCCAGCGCCACGAACACCAGCGTCCAGTGGTGCCCGCGGGTCTTCCGGACGAGCCACATGATCGCCGGCAGCAGCAGGTAGACCTGCATCGTCACGAGCAGGAAGTACAGGTGGTACCAGGATGTACCGGACACGACACCGTGCGCGAACGTGGTGACGAGGGTCGGGACGTCGCCACGGGTGGTCGAGCTGATGAGCCACGCGGACAGGACGTAGACGAACGACCACGCGAGGTACGGCACGCCGACGAGCAGGAACCGTTTCGGCCAGAACTCGGACATCGGCCGCGGTCGGAGCGTGTAGCTGTACACGAGCACGAACGCCGTGAGCGAGAAGAAGACGAGCCGCGTGAAGTGCAGCAGCGCGAGCGCCGCGAAGTAGAAGTGGTTGTCAGGCGCCGTCGTGTGCGACGTCGTGTGCACCCCGATGACGCACGCGAAGGTCAGGATCCGGAGGACGTCGACCTCGTAGAGGTGCCGCGGACGACCGTTCCGCATGGTCGGCGTGGTCACGGGGGCGCCGGTCGACGGCGGGGTGTGGACGGGCTGCTGCACCGCCCAAGGCTACGGCAGGATCCGATGAGCGGGCCGCGTCCGCCATGTGGCGGTGACCGTCGGACTGGAGGAACGGCGCGGCACGTGCGCCCGGTGTCGCGTCCGGCAGCGGGCCACGTCCGGCAGCGGGCCGCGTTCCGGTCGACGGGTCAGTCGGTGGTCGCCATCGCACGCACCCTGGCGCGCTGCACCTTGCCGGTCGGTGCCCGGGGCAGGTCCGGCACCATGATGATCTCGACCGGGCGACGGAACCGGGTGAGGTGCGCGACGCAACGGTCGGCGAGCTCCGCGGTGAAGGCATCGGCGTCGATGTCCTCGTCACCCGGCTGGGCGATGACGTAGGCGATCGGGACGTGTCCCAGGATCGGGTCCGGCCGTCCCACGACGACGGCCTCGAGCACGCGGGCGTCCCCGAGCAGGACGTCCTCGACCTCGGACGGGTAGACCTTCTCGCCGCCGCGGTTGATCACGTCGTCCGACCGACCGGCGAGTGACACCCAGCCGTCCTCGGACACCGAGCCGAGGTCACCGGTGCTGAGCCAGCCCCCGTCGTCGAAACGGTCCGAGGCGCGACCGAACAGGTACCGGTGCACGATGCCCTGGCCCCGGATCCAGAGTGCCCCGACCTCGCCGGGGGGAAGGACCGCGCCGTCGTCGCCACGGACCTCGACCTCCGACCCGACCGGGACCCCGACGGAGCCGGCACGGGGCGATGCGCCGAGCGGGGTCGCGGTGATCTGGCTCGCGCCCTCGGTCATCCCCCAGCTGATCACGAGCGGGGTGTCGCCGAGGGCCTCTCGGACCGGGTCCGGCAGGGGCGCGGACGCGCTCCGGACGAACCGGAGGCCGGCGGGCAGATCGAGCGGTCCGGTCTTGGCGAGGACCGCGAGCACCGCGGGGACGGCGTTCAGCCAGGTGATGCGTCGTTCGGCGAGGAGCTCCCAGAACCCCGTCCGACGGAACCGTCGGTCGAGCACCAGGGTCGCTCCGGCGACGAGCGTGCTCAGGACGCCGACCACCTCGGCGTTGACGTGGAAGAGCGGGAGGGAGTTGAAGCCGCGGTCCCGATCGGTCATCGCGTTGTGGTCCGCCACGGCCCTGGCGACGAACATGAGCTGGGGCTCCGGCAGCTCGACACCCTTCGGGGTCCCGGTGGACCCGGAGGTGAAGAGCACGACCGATCCGGTGTCCAGGGCGTCCGGGTTGCTCGGCGGCACCGAGCCGCCGCGGAGGCCGACGACCGCGAACGACGCCGGATCGATGCGCGCCGCGGGCACCCCGTCGATGGTGGCGTCCTCGTCCCGGTCGGACACGACGAGCGATGCGCCCCGCAGGAGTTCCGCGAGTCGAGCGGGCTCGGAGACGGGCTGACCCGTGTCGACCGGGATCGACCGTCGACCGGAGGCCAGCGCCGCGACGTGCACGACCGCGAACGACAGGGGGTCGCCGACGTCGACGAGCACGCCGCCCGACGGGGCGATGTCGAGCGCGTCGAAGGTGGACGTCCACGTGCTCACGGCATCGGCGAACCCGCCGTAGGTCAGTGCACGGTCGGATCGGGCGTCTTCGAGGAACGGGTGGTCCGGCGACGTGTCGCCCCGACGCCGGACGAGTTCGATCAGGGACTCGTCGTCCGAGACGGCTTCGGTCACCGCGGGGCGTTCGGCATCGTGCTGCACGGGATCATCGTATTGCTGATTCCTATGACCCGGCGGATGGTGTGGGAGCAGGAGTGGTCGACGGATCCGCGGCTCCCTCGCCCTGGTGGACGTCCGGGAGGGGGAACCGCCGGAGCATCCACTCCCAGAGCGGGAGCATCCTCGGGGACCCGTTCGCCGCGAGCGGGGTCGAGTCGTCGATCGTCAGCGAGTGCGACTGGTCGGGGTCGCCGACGTCGAGCCGCGTCAGGATCGCATGTGTCGTCCGATCGGCGGGCGGGGCGGTGGTCGTCGTCATGTAGGGGCCGTGCGGTCCGTCGAGCCCGAGCACCCTCCAGGATCCGCGGATCCGCGGACCGAAGACGTCGCGGACGTCGTCGAGGGAGTACATCCTCGACGTCGGCGTCACGCCCGGGTGGTCCATCCACGCGGCGTGGAAGGACCCGTCCGACTCCACGGGCGACGAGAACATCAGCGCACCGAGCACCGGCCGGATGTGGGAGATGTAGGCCGCCTCGCCCCCGCCCTGGGAGTGGCCCGCGACGACGATGTCCGACCACTGGATCGCACCGTCCGGCGCGACGAAGCGCGACCAGCCACCCGCGGGGTCCGCTGTGGACAGGTGTGCGATCGCGTCCCGGAAGCGCGACGTGATCGAACCGACGGGTCCGACGTCGCTGTACCGCGACGAGTCGGTCCCGTCGAAGCGGTTCCGCTGCACCTCGGAGTAGCACCGGGGGTCCGCCTCGCACGTGCCGGAGAGCGTCGTCCCGAGGTTCCAGTAGTCGAGACCGAGCACGTGGTAGCCGGCGGCCGTCGCCGTCGACAGGAAGAGCTGGTAGTCGGCGGGCTTGGCCCTGGTCGCGGGCAGGAAGAGCATCAGCGGGCCGTCGTCGACCGTCCGCGCGGCGAAGTCGGTCTTGTTCGGGGTCAGCCGGTTGCCGTCGATCGCTCCGATGCGGAACCGCGTGAAGTCGCGGTCGACGTCCGGGACCGGCACGTGTCCGAGTGCCCCGGACGGCGCCGACGACCGCGCGGCGGCCGGATCGTGGGCGTCCTGGCGCCGATCGACCGCGACGAACACCGCGATGATGATCGCGAGGACGACGACCACCGCGAGCGGGACGCGGAGGAACCTCGGCAGGACGGATCGCACGAGGTCAGGCTATCCAGCGGACACGGGCAGGCTCCGTGAGGGACCGTCCGCGGCTCTCAGGATGGGCGGCCGTCCGCCGTGAGGACGCTGGGCGCCGGCTTCCGGCCAGCTACTCGTCCGTGGCCGGCTCCGGGTGCACGAGCGGCACCGCGAACCGCCCGAGCATCCACTCCCACACCGGCAGCAGCACCGGGTTCCCCGCCGCGTCCCTCGGGGTGCCGTCGCTGACGACGATCGAGTGCGCGCGGCGTCCGAACGGGACCGGCACCGTGGTCTCGATCACGTGCGGATCGGTGATCGGCGTGCCGGAACGGGTGACGAACGGCCGGCGAGCACCCTCGAGCGCGAGCGATCGCCACGACGGCCGGATGAACCGCCCGAGTTCGTCGTGGACGTGCGCCAGGGCGTAGAACCGCGAGGTCGGGGTCCGGCCGGGCCGGTCGAGCCACGACGCGTGCGACTGTCCCCGCGACACCGCCGGGGCTCCGAACATCAGCACCCCCTGCACGCTCCGGATGTGCCCGATGTACGCCGCCTCGCTGCCGCCCTGTGAGTGCCCGGCGACGACGATGTCCTGCCACTGCACACGGCCACCCTGCACGAACCGACCCCACCCGCCCGCGGGGTCCGCAGCGTCGAGGTGGCGTACGGCCGAGCGGAGCCGGTTGACGATCGACCCGGCCGGGTCGACCCGCGAGTGCCTGGAGGCAGCAGTGCCGTCGAACCGGTTCCGCTGGACCGCGGTGTAGCAGTGCGGATGTCCCCCGCAGGTCCGCGACAGCGTCCGTCCGAGGTTCCAGTAGTCGAGACCGATCACGTGGTAGCCGGACGCCGTGGCCGCCGAGAGGAACTCGGTGTAGTCGGACGGCTGCGCCCGTGTCGCGGGCAGGAACAGCAGCAGCGGACCGTTCGCGACGCTCCGCGCCGCGAGGTCGTCGCGGTTCGGGCGGAGGGTGGCGCCCTCCGCGCCCCCCAGCCGGAACCGCTGGAAGCGGTCGGGGTCCGAGCCGGGAGGCGCGCCCCGGTCCCGGTGCGCACCGTGCCGCCGGTCGTGGGTCGGTTCCGGCACCGGGGTCCTGGCGACGGAGGCCCCGTTCGCGAGGAGCTCGCGGCCGGCGGCGTCGGCGGTCGTCCTGACGTCCACCGCCACGAACACGGCCGTCATGGCGAGCACGGACAGCACGCCGACGGCGACGAGTCGTGACCAGGGGCGCACGCGCCTCGATCGGGAATCCCCCACGGATCGTCCTCTTTCCCACACTCGTGTCCCGTGTCCCGGGCTGTCCCGCGACCACGGTCGTGTCCCGGGCCGTCCGGCGACCGGTCGACGTCCTCAGGATGCCGTGACGCGCCTCCAGACCGCATCAGCCGATCGGATGGTGTCCTCGAGCGAACCGGTGGCGTCGACCACCTCGTCCGCGAGCGCGAGCCGATCGGCGTCGCTCGCCTGCGCGCCGATGCGCCGCTCCGCCTCCGGACGGCCCATCCCACGATGTTCCACCAGCCGTTCGATGCGCACGGCGGCCGGTGCGTCCACTACCACCACCGCGTCGAAGCGGAGCGGGCGCCCCTCGGCCGCCTCGGCGAGGAGCGGCACGTCGTAGACGACGACGGCGTCCGGATCGGCGTCCTGGGCGGCCGCGAACCGCTCCTGCGCGAGGCGCCAGACCTCGGGATGGGTGATCGCGTTGAGGTCGGCCCGTGCATCGGCGTCGGAGAACACGATGGTGCCGAGCGCCGGCCGATCGAGGGCGCCGTCGGGTGCGATCACGCTCGGACCGAACCGCTCCGCGATCGCCGCGAGACCGGGGGTGCCAGGATCGACGGCCGCGCGCGCGAGCCGGTCGGCGTCGACGATCACCGCACCGTGTTCCGCCCACCGTCGCGAGACCGTGGACTTGCCCGCGGCGATGCCGCCCGTCAACCCGATGATGCGCACGCGGCCAGCCTAACGAGCATCGCGCTCGGAACCGCCGAACGCCCGGCCCCACGAGGGGACCGGGCGTTCGGACTGCTGCACCGACGAGTCGGTGCGGGGAACTCAGTTCTGGCTGAGCTTCTCGCGGAGCGCTGCGAGGGACGCGTCGTCGGCGAGGGTGCCGGCGCCAGCGGTCTCGCTCGAGAAGGACGATCCACCGGCTGCCGGCGATGCCGACGATGCCGCGGGAGCGTCGAACCCGGCTGCCTCTTCCACCAGGGAAGCGGCGACCTGCTTCTTGTGGGCCTCCCAGCGTGCCTGGGCTGCCGCGTACTCCTTCTCCCACGCGTCGCGCTGGGTCTCGAAGCCCTCGCGCCACTCGTTGGTCTCCGGGTCGAAGCCGTCCGGGTACTTGTAGTCACCCTTGTCGTCGTACTCGGTCGGCATGCCGTAGAGCGCCGGGTCGAACTCGTCGCCCTCGGGGTCGACGCCCTCGTTCGCCTGCTTGAGGCTGAGCGAGATGCGGCGACGGTCGAGGTCGATGTCGATGATCTTGACGAACACCTCGTCGCCGACGGCGACGACCTGCTCGGCGAGCTCGACGTGCTTGTTCGACAGCTCCGAGATGTGCACGAGGCCCTCGATGCCGTCTGCGACGCGCACGAACGCACCGAACGGGACGAGCTTCGTGACCTTGCCCGGTGCGACCTGCCCGATCGCGTGCGTGCGGGCGAACACCTGCCACGGGTCTTCCTGCGTCGCCTTGAGGCTCAGCGAGACACGCTCGCGGTCCAGGTCCACCTCGAGGATCTCGACGGTGACTTCCTGACCGACCTCGACGACCTCCGAGGCGTGCTCGATGTGCTTCCAGGAGAGCTCCGACACGTGCACGAGGCCGTCGACGCCGCCGAGGTCGACGAACGCGCCGAAGTTGACGATCGACGAGACGATGCCCTTGCGGACCTGGCCCTTGTGCAGGTTGTTGAGGAACGTCGTCCGGGACTCGGACTGCGTCTGCTCGAGGAGCGCACGGCGCGACAGGACCACGTTGTTGCGGTTCTTGTCGAGCTCGAGGATCTTCGCCTCGATCTCCTGGCCGAGGTACGGCGTGAGGTCGCGGACACGGCGGAGCTCGATGAGCGATGCCGGGAGGAAGCCACGGAGACCGATGTCGACGATGAGACCGCCCTTGACGACCTCGATGACCGTCCCGGTCACGACGCCGTCGGACTCCTTGATCTTCTCGACGTCTCCCCATGCACGCTCGTACTGAGCACGCTTCTTGGAGAGGATCAGCCGACCTTCCTTGTCCTCCTTCTGGAGAACCAGGGCCTCGACCTCGTCGCCGACCTGGACGACCTCGTTGGGGTCCACGTCGTGCTTGATGGAGAGCTCGCGGGAGGGGATCACACCCTCCGTCTTGTAACCGACGTCGAGGAGGACCTCGTCGCGGTCGATCTTCACGACGGTGCCGGAGATGAGGTCTCCGTCGTTGAAGAACTTCAGGGTCTTCTCGACCTCGGCCAGGAAGTCATCAGCCGAACCGATGTCGTTGATGGCGACCTGCTTGGGAGCCTTGGTCGTGGTGGTTGTCATGTAGGAATTACTCCATTGGGCACTGATCGGGCCACGGGGACGGACGGGGAGATGGCTCCCGGATCCGGGGATTCGCCGTGGCGGTGTGGGATGTTCGACGCGGATTGCGCCGCACTAGTCTAACGGGTTCGCGAGGCCGGTCACAATGACTCAGCCGAGCACCGCTTTCCGGAGGGTGTCGAGCCCGATCGAGCCGAGCGCCAGGGCCTCCGCGTGGAAGCGCTTGAGGTCGAAGGACTCCCCCGCACGCGCCGCTGCCTCGTCGCGGATGGACTCCCAGACCCGCTGCCCGACCTTGTAGGACGGGGCCTGTCCGGGCCAGCCGAAGTACCGGTCGACCTCGAACCGGATGAAGGCGTCGTCCATGTTGACGTTCTCGCGCATGAACCCCAGGGCGTACTCGTGCGTCCAGCCGCCGCCGTCCGGGTTGGTCTTCTGCAGGTGCACGCCGATGTCGAGCACCACCCGCGCCGCACGCATGCGCTGACCGTCGAGCATGCCGAGTCGGTCGCCGTCGTCGTCCAGGTAGCCGAGCTCGTCCATGAGGCGTTCCGCGTAGAGCGCCCACCCCTCGACATGCCCCGAGCTGCCGGACAGCTGCCGTCGCCAGGTGTTCAGCTCCCCGCGGTTGTAGACGCCCTGGCTGATCTGCAGGTGGTGGCCCGGGATGCCCTCGTGGTAGACGGTGGTCTTCTCGCGCCACGTGTTGAACTCGGTGACGCCCTCGGGCACCGACCACCACATCCGGCCCGGACGCGAGAAGTCGTCGCTCGGCCCCGTGTAGTAGATCCCGCCGTCCTTCGTGGGCGCGATCCGGCACTCCAGGCGGCGGATCGGGTCCGGTACCTCGAAGGCGGTGCCGGCGAGACCCGCGACCGCGGCGTCCGAGGTCTCCTGCATCCAGGCCCGGAGCGCGTCCGTGCCGTTGAGTCGACGTGCGGGATCGGCGTCGAGGAGCTCGATCGCGCGGGCCACCGACGCCCCGGACTCGATGCGGTCGGCGATCCGCTCCTGCTCCTCGCTCATCCGCGCGAGCTCGGCGATGCCCCACTCGTAGGTCTCATCGAGGTCGACGACGGCGCCGAGGAACCGGCGGGAGTGCAGCTCGTAGGCCTCGCGCCCCACGGCGTCGACCGGCGTGGCGAGCGGCAGCAGCTCGTGGCGGAGGAACTCGCCGAGCGATCGGTAGGCGGCGGCGGCCATCTCGGCACCGCGGGTCAGGTCCGCGCGGAGCGATTCCGGCAGCGCTCCGCCGTCCTCGAGCGCGGCGCCGGAAGCGAGCTCGTCGAAGAACCCGCCGTCCTTGCCGTTCCGGAGGCACTGCTCGGCGACCGCCTCCACCTGGCGCACCGCGGGCACGACACCCTCGCGCGTGCCCTGCAGCAGGGTCTCGCGGTAGCCCTCGAGCGCGTCGCCCATGGTGGCGAGCCTCGACGCGATGTCCGTCCAGTCGTCGACGGTCGCGGTGGGCATGAGGTCGAGCGCCATCCGGAGGTCCTGCGACGGGCTCGCGATGACGTTGAGGTCCCGGAGGTGCAGGCGCCGTTCGTGGCTGAGGACGACGAGCTCGAGCTCGGCGTCGAGGTCGGTCTTCGTCACCTCGTCGACGCGGTCGACGGCGGGCGTCGCGGCCAGGGCGTCGCGGGTCCGGCGAGCCGCCTCGGCGAGGGCGTCCGCGCCGGCCGGGGAGGTGTCGCCCCACTCGCCCGTGCGTCCGGGCACGCCGATGTACGTGGCGACCGTCGGGTCGAGGTCGACGAGGGTGGCGACCCAGCCCTCGGCGATCGCGTCGACGTCGGACGGGGTGCGGTCTGGTCGTGCGTCGGTCATGCCCCGACCCTACCCACCCGCACCGACCCTCCCGTCCGGTGGGTGGCCAGGGTGCACGTCAGTGCGCCGCGACCTCCCAGTTGGGGCCGGTGCCGACCGACACGTCGAGCGGGACGGTCAGCTCGGCCGCGGCACCCATCCGGCGACGGACGAGCTCCTCGACCGCGGCCTCCTCGCCCGGAGCGACCTCGAGGATGAGCTCGTCGTGCACCTGGAGCAGCAGGTGCGACTCGTGACCGCCCGCGCGGAGGTCCTCCGTCACACCGAGCATCGCGATCTTGATGATGTCGGCGGCTGAGCCCTGGATCGGCGCGTTCAGCGCCGCTCGCTCGGCGTTCTCGCGGAGCACACGGTTCGGGCTCTTCAGGTCCCCGAACGGACGGCGTCGGCCGAAGATCGTCTCGGTGTAGCCGTCCTCGCGCGCCTGCTCGACGACGTTCCTGAGGTAGTCGCGGACCGCTCCGAACCGCTCGAAGTACCCCGTCATGAGTCCGCGGGCCTCCTTCTGGTCGATCCGGAGCTGCTTCGACAGGCCGAACGCACTGAGCCCGTAGGCGAGTCCGTAGGACATCGCCTTCACCTTGGTGCGCATCTCGGGACTGACCTCGGCTGGCTCGACCCCGAAGACACGGGCACCGACGAAGCGGTGCAGGTCCTCGCCCGCGTTGAACGCCTCGATGAGCCCCGGGTCGCCGGAGAGGTGCGCCATGATGCGCATCTCGATCTGCGAGTAGTCGGCGGTCAGCAGGGTCGTGAACGGGGCCTGGATCGTGAAGGCGCTGCGGACCCGACGCCCGACGGCGGTCTTGACCGGGATGTTCTGCAGGTTGGGGTCGGTCGACGAGATCCGGCCCGTGCTCGAGCCGGTCTGCTCGTACGTGGTGTGCACGCGGCCGTCGACCACCGCGGTGTCGAGGGTGTCCACGATCTGCCGGAGCTTCGTGGCGTCTCGGTGCTGGAGCAGGAGCCCGAGGAACGGGTGCGGGTGCTGGTCCTGGAGGTCGGCGAGGCTCGCGGCGTCGGTGGAGAACCCGGTCTTGGTCTTGCGGGTCTTCGGCATCGCGAGCTCGGTGAACAGGACCTCCTGCAGCTGCTTCGGGGAGCCGAGGTTGACCTCGTGCCCGATCTCCGCGAACGCCTGCTGGGCGAGGTCCGCCGCGCGGTCACCGAGCTCGTGCGACAGGTCCGCGAGCACGTCGTGGTCCATCGTGACACCGAGACGCTCCATGCCGGCGAGCACCGGCACGAGCGGGAGCTCGATGTCGTCGAGGACGCCGAGCGAACTCGGGTCGATCCGTGCGCGGAGGGCCGTCGTCACCCGGAGGACGTACCAGGCCTCCGTCGCGATGGTCGTCGGCTCGGACTCCGGCACGAGCTGGTTCGGGTCGGCGGTCGGCATCGACTCGCCGAGTTCGGCGTACACGAGGTCGTCGAGGGGTTGGCCCTGCTTGCCGGGGTTCGCGAGCCACCCCATGATCCTGGCGTCGCCGGCGATCCCGCCGACCGTGAACCCGGCGGTGCCGAGCGCGTGGACGGCGGCCTTGGCGTCGTGGAAGTGCTTCGGCGCGTCGGAGGCGAGCCACGCCTGGAGCTGCTCGTAGTCCTTGATGCCGCTGCCGCCCGGGACCATCACGGTGTCGTCGTGCGTGGCGATCCCGATCGCGCTGAGGCGGCCGTCGATCGTCTCGATCGCGACCCCGAAGGCGGCGTCGTCCGCCGTCTTCCGGTCGAGCCAGAACCCGAGCTCCTCGTCGATGAGGGTCCGGACGCCGGGCGCCGCGGGCCCGGTCGGCTCGGGCGCGTCGGCGGACGGCTCCGCGGACTCGCCGGAGCCCGCGACCTTGAAGACGCGGTCGAGGAGCGTCCGGAACTGCAGCTTCGCGAAGAGTTCGCGGACGGCGTCCTCGTCGACCGGGCGTCGCGCGAGGTCGGCGGGACCGACGGGCAGCTCGACGTCGCGCACGAGGCGGTTCAGCCGCCGGTTGAGGACCGCGCGGTCCTTCTGCTCCCGCAGGTTGTTGCCGACCACGCCCTTGATCTCGTCGGCGTGCTCGAGGACCGCGTCGAGCGAGCCGAACTGGTTGATCCACTTAACGGCGGTCTTCTCGCCGACCTTGTCGATCCCGATCAGGTTGTCGCTCGTCTCGCCGACCAGCGCCGCGACGTCCGGGTACTGGTGCGGCTCGATGCCGTAGCGCTCGAACACCTTGTCGCGGTCGTACCGGGTGAGCTCGGACACGCCGCGCACCGACGGGTACAGGAGCGTCACCCGGTCGTCGACGAGCTGGATCGCGTCGCGGTCACCGGAGACGACGAACACCTGGAACCCCTGCTCCGCACCCTGCAGGGACAGCGTCGCGAGGATGTCGTCGGCCTCGTAGTCCTCTTTCGTGACGGTCGTGATGCCCATGGCGTGCAGGGCCTCCTGCAGGAGCGGGATCTGGCCCTTGAACTCCGCCGGGGTCTCGTTCCTGGTGCCCTTGTAGGCCTCGTACTCGCGCGTGCGGAAGGAGTACCGCGAGATGTCGAACGCGACCGCGAGGTGGGTCGGCTTCTCGCGCTGGAGGAGCATCAGCAGCATCGAGATGAAGCCGTGGATGGCGTTGGTGTGCTGCCCCTCGCGGTTCACGAAGCTGTCGACCGGGAGCGCGTAGAACGCCCGGAACGCCAGCGAGTGTCCGTCGATGACCAGAAGGGTAGGCTTTTCAGGATCCGACACCCCGCCACACTACAAGCGACAGGTGACAACGACCGACCGCCGAGGAGCCCCGTGACCGACACCCAGCCGACCACTCCTCCGACCGGCGCCGAGCGGCTCGAGCTCCGCGGGGTCGGCCCCCTCGCCGAGAAGATGGGGATCGTCGTCACGGAGATGGGCGCGGAACGTGCCGTCGGCACGATGCCGGTCGAGGGCAACACCCAGCCGGTCGGGATCCTGCACGGCGGCGCGTACGTGGTCCTCGCGGAGAGCCTCGGCTCGATGGCCGCGACCGTCCATGCTGGTCCCGGGCGCATCGCCGTCGGCATCGAGCTGAACGCATCGCACTCGCGGAGCGCCACCACCGGTACCGTCACCGGGACGTGCACGGCACTCCACCTCGGGCGCACCCTCGCCACGCACGAGATCGTCCTGACCGACGACCAGGGCCGTCGGCTGTCGACGGTGCGGATCACGAACTTCCTGCGGGACGCGTAGGCGGCGGTCGTCCCGCGTCACCGCCTGGCGGACTGGAGGGACGGTGCGGGACCGCGCCGTCCCTCCAGTCCGCGCGTGGCAGCGTCCGGAAACGGAACACGCCGCGTCCCCGAGGGGCACGCGGCGTGTTCTGCGGACTCGACCTCGGCCGGCAGTCGGCCGGGCAGCGCTACTTCTTGGCGCTGAGCTGCTCGATGATGGCCTTGGCGACGTCGTGCATGGTGAGCCGGCGGTCCATCGAGGCCTTCTGGATCCAGCGGAAGGCCTCGGGCTCGGTGAGGCCCATCTTCTCGTTGAGCAGGCCCTTGGCGCGGTCGACGAGCTTGCGGGTCTCGAAGCGCTCGACGAGGTCGGCGACCTCGGCTTCGAGGGTGATGATCTGCTGGTACCGCGAGAGCGCGATCTCGATCGCGGGCAGCAGGTCGTTCGGCGTGAACGGCTTGACGACGTAGGCCAGTGCGCCGGCCTCGGTCGCCCGCTCCACGAGCTCCTTCTGGCTGAACGCGGTCAGCAGAACGACGGGTGCGATGTGGTTCTTCGAGAGGCGCTCCGCGGCCGAGATGCCGTCGAGCTGGGGCATCTTGACGTCCATGATGACGAGGTCGGGACGGAGGTCCGTGGCCAGTGCGACGGCGGTCTCGCCGTCACCGGCCTCACCGACCACGTCGAAGCCGTTGTCCCGGAGGATCTCGACGATGTCGAGGCGGATGAGCGACTCGTCCTCCGCGACGACGACTCGGCGGGGGGCGGCGGTAGTTGCTTCAGTGTCACTCACACCGGAACTCTACTATGCGTGGCACGTGCGGGCGGCGTGCGGTTGATCTGCAGCAGTGGTGGGACCCCTGGATGCCGGAGTCCCGCACGCCGTCCGTAGGAGTGGCGGGACCCCTGGATGACGGAGTCCCGCACGCCGTTCGTACGAGTGGCGGGACMCCTGGATGACGGAGTCCCGCACGCCGTTCGTACGAGTGGCGGGACTTGAACCCGCACGCCGTGAGGCAGAGCATTTTGAGTGCCCCGTGTCTGCCGATTCCACCACACTCGCGCGGCTGCCAGAGTAGCAGCGCGCAGCCGGGAGGCCCGTCACGGCTCCCCCAGGTCGGCGAGCGTCGCGACGACCCCGGCCCGGCGCGGCGACCGTGCGGGCAGGAGCGCGAGCAGCGCACGGAGCGCGGCGACGTCCTCCGCTCCGCAGGCCGTCGCGGTCCAGGCGACGAGCGCGTCGACGGAGCCGTCCTCGACCACCGACTCGCTGATGCGCCGCCGGACCCGGTCGCGGACGGCCTCCACCCCGGGTGCGCGCGACGAGGGCAGGACCGGCCCGACGTAGGCGCGGATCGCGGCCTGTCGGTTCCCACGGCCGAGGGACGCGAGCACGTCGGCGACGTCCGTGTCGACCGGTCCGCACAGTCGGTACGGGCGCGAGGCGAGCTCGAGACCCGGCGCGACCCCGTCGAGGACGTGTCGGAGTCGGACGATCTCGGCCCGGAGCGTGTCGACCGCGTCCTCGTCGCCGTACACCGCGGCCGCGAGTGCCCGCGCCGGGAGGCCGTCCGGGTGTGCGCTCAGCACGGCGAGGATCTCGGAGTGCCGGCCGCCGACCCTCGCGTGCCGCCCGTCGACCTCGACACCGGCGTCGTCGATGCCGAGGAGTCGGACGCGGGTGACGGGACGCGGAGCGATGCCGGACCGCGGGCCGGGGTCGGAGCGGGGACGGACGGCGGCGGTGGTCGGGGAGCCGGCCACGGACCGGGCCGGACGTCGCCCGACGGTGGTTCGCCGCGCCTCCCGTCTGAGCCGTTCGAGCGCCAGCTCGGCCTCCATCGCAACGCCCGTCGCGGTGAGCAGCGGCAGGGCGTGCTCCCCCACCGCGCGGACGTCACCGGTCAGGTCGAGGACCCCGAGGACCCGGCCCGTGTCGGTGTCGTGGATGGGGACCGCGGTGCAGGACCAGCCCTTGACGACGGTCGCCCAGTGCTCGTGTCCGCGGATCTGCACGGCACGGTCGAGCACCAGTGCCGTGCCGGGCGCACTCGTGCCGACGAGCCGCTCGGCCCAGTCGGCACCGGCGACGAACCGCATGCGCTCGGCGGCGTCGAGAGCCACGTGGTCACCCTCCACCCAGAGCAGGCGACCGTCGGCGTCACCGATCGCGACGAGGAGGCCCGACCCCTCCGTGTCCCGGAGCAGGAGCTTCCGGACCACCGGCAGCACGGCCGCGAGCGGGTGCGCCGCGCGGACGTCGCCGATCGCGTCGCCGTCCGGCCCGAGCGACGGGAGCCGGTCGGGATCGAGCGCGGAGGAACGCCGCCAGGAGTCCCGGACCACCGGGCGGAGTCGAACGGCACCGGGCTCGTTCATCGCTCTCCGATCGCCGTCGACGGGAGGCGGAGCAGCATCGCCCCGCCGGCTTCAGCGACATGCTACGTCCGATCGATCCGGGCGTACACGGCCGTGGCGAGGATCCACGAACGCAGGGTGTGACCGGGTCGGGAGCCGGTCGAGGCTCAGGGCGCGCGGTGGTGGTCGTCGGTGTCGTCGACGAGGAGTGCGTCCTCGCGGTAGTCCCCGTCGCGGAGCCCGGCCCGCGCGATCATGTGCGTCGACACCGGGACGAGGAACAGCTGGAAGACCATCACCGGGACGACCACCCAGAACGCCGTCCAGGTGCCGACGGCCACGACGATCGCTGCGAGGGCGCAGGCGAGCCCGAGCACCTGCGGCTTCGCCATCGCGTGCAGCCTGGCCAGCGGGTCGAGGAACCGGGTGATGCCGATGCCCGCGGACAGTGACAGCAGCGCGGCCACGAGGAGGAGCGCCAGGGCGATCCACGCCCGCAGACCGATGGTCTCGAGGTAGGCGGTCATCTCGGTCATGCGTCCTCACTCCCGTCGGGGTTCGACGTCGGCGTGATGACCCGGGCCACGGCGACGGTCGCGAACACGCTCGTCGCCCCGATCACCACGAGCACCGGGATCACCGTGAGGTCCCCGTGCACGACCGCGACGGCGGCGAGCACGATGAGCACCGTCGTCAGGACGATGTCCGAGCCGATCATCCGGTCGATGAGTGTCGGGCCCCGGAGGATCCGGAGCACCGAGAGCACCAGGGTCGCGCTGACCAGGAGGCCGATCACGGCGAGCATCACGATCATCGGAGTGCCTCCACGTCCCGGGTCGACCCCAGCGCCCTGACAACCCGGGCCTCGAGTGCGCGCGCGGACGACCGTGCGGCGTCGGCGTGCGCCTCGGTGGGGGTGTCGAGCACGTGCAGGAGCACCCGCCGACGATCGAGGTCGACGTCCACCACGTAGGAACCCGGCACGAGCGAGATCGCGAGCACCGCGAGGGTGAAGGTGAGCTCCGACGTCGTGCGGAGCGGGACGAGGATGATCGAACTCGTCGGCGCCCCCCTCGGACGGACGGCGATCCAGGCGACCTGGAACGAGGCCACGACGACCTGCGCGACGAACACCACGAGGAGCACGATGAGCCGGAACGGGTCGACGCGCGGCGAGAGCGGGATCGGCGGCAGCGGGAGCGTCTGCGTCACGAGGACGGCGACGACGATGCCGGTGAGGAGGGTCAGCGGCGTCCACGAGCCCCAGAGCAGAGCCCAGAGCACGACGAGCCCGAGGACGAGCGGGATCTCGTACCGCCAGGTCAGGGCCAGTCTCGGCGCGTGCGCGTGCGTGGACGGGGGCGGTGTTGCGGTCACGGTGCGGTCCCTCCGTCCTGGCCGCTGGTGCCGCCCGAGCCGAGGACCGCCGTGACGTACGCCGTCGGCGACTCGAGGTTCTGCGCGGCGCGCGTCGCGTACCCGTAGAGCGGACCGGCGAACACCGTCAGCGCCAGTGTCGCGAGCACCATGGTCGCCGTGACGCCGACGAGCATGCGGGGCAGGTGCGCGGGTTCTGGATCCGCGGTGGACGTCGCACCGTCCTCCGGTGACGAGGCGGTCGCCACCTCGGTGCGGGTCCCTGGAGCCGCGAGCGGCTCGGCCGGTTGCGCCGTGCCTCCCGTCCGGTGCGGTGCCGCGGTCGTCCCCACCGGCCTGGAGGATCGTGTCAGGTCCGACGTCGCGCGCTCGGCCGGGTCCATGGTCACGTCGTCGTCGTGTCCGGTGTCGGCCCCGGTGCGGTCGGCGTGGCCCGCACGGTCGACGTGGCCCGCGCGGTCGACGATGTCCGCGTGCGGTGCCGCGGCCGCGGCGATCGAACGGCGCGGGCGCCAGAAGGCGGCGTCCCACACGCGCATGAGTGCGTACAGGGTGAGGAGCGACGTCACGGTGCCGACGCCGATGAGCACGTACGCGAGCACACCGCCCTGCTCCGCGGCCGCCCGGAAGAGACCGACCTTGCCGAGGAACCCGGAGAACGGCGGGATGCCACCGAGGTTCAGTGCGGGGATGAAGTACAGGACCCCGAGGAGTGGGGAGGCCTTCAGGAGTCCGGCGAGCCGACGCGTCGAGGTCGACCCGCCCGCTCGCTCGATGAGCCCCGAGGCGAGGAACAGGGTCGTCTGCACGAGGATGTGGTGCACCGTGTAGAAGACCGCGGCGGCCGTGCCGGCGACGGTCCCGAGGCCGATGCCCATCACCATGTAGCCGATGTGGCTCACGAGCGTGAACGACAGCAGCCGCTTGATGTCCGTCTGCGACACCGCCCCGAGGACACCGACGATCATGGTCAGCGCGGCGACCACCATGAGGACCGGGTTCAGGGTGTCCGACGGGAACACGATCGTCTCGAGCCGGATGATCGCGTAGACGCCGACCTTGGTCAACAGGCCCGCGAACACGGCCGTGACCGGGGCCGGAGCCGTCGGGTAGGAGTCCGGCAGCCAGAACGCCAGCGGGAACACCGCGGCCTTGATCCCGAACCCGATGAGCAGCATCGAGTGCAGGAGCAGCTGGGTCCCGAGCGGCAGGTCCGCGACGCGCTGGCTGATCTGCGCGAGGTTCACCGTGCCGGTCGCGCCGTACACCAGGCCGATCGCGGTGAGGAAGATCGCCGACGACACCAGGCTGGTGATGATGTAGGTCGTGCCGGCCCGCACCCTGGTGGCGCTCCCGCCGACCGTGATCAGCACGAAGCTCGCGACGAGCAGCATCTCGAACCCGACGTAGAGGTTGAAGAGGTCGCCGGCGATGAAGCTGTTGAGCACCCCGGCTGCGAGCACCAGGTAGGTCGGGTAGTAGATCGTGACGGGCGCGTCGGCGTCGTCGTCGGCGAGGCCCTGCCCGACGGAGTAGAGCAGGACCGCGAGGAGCACGGCCGCGGACACCAGGAGCAGCAGCGCGCTCAGCCGGTCCACCACGAGGGAGATGCCGTACGGGGCCGCCCACCCGCCGACCTGCATGACGAGGGTGCCGTGGCGGTCCACCTCGATGAGCAGGATCACCGCGATGGTCACCACGAGCGCGAGGACTGTGACCGTGACGACGCGCTGGACGCCCTGGTGGCGGAGGAGTCCGAGCGCGACGGCGGACCCGAGGAGCGGGAGGAGGACGAGGAGCGGGACGAGGGCGATCATCGGCGTGCCTCTCCGACGGTCCGGTCGGCGTCGTCGTCGCCGGCGGCGTCCGCTGGGCCGCCGTCCGCGTCGTCGCCGTCCGCGTCGTCGTCCGCGTCGACGTCGTCGGCGTCGTCATCGTCCGGTCGGAGGCGTCCGATCGCGACGTCCTCCTCGTCGAGGTCGACCTCGTCACGACGCGAGAGGTTCCATGACCGGTAGATGAGCGCGAGGAGGAACGCGCTGACCGCGAACGTGATGACGATCGCCGTCAGCCCGAACGCCTGCGGCAGCGGGTCGGTCATGCCGGCGGGGTCGTCACCGATCGGCGGCCGGCCCGCCGCGCCGGTCATGATGAGCAGCAGGAGGTTGACGGCGTTCCCGAGGAGCAGGAAGCCGAGCAGCATCCGCGTCAGGCTCCGCTCCAGGAGCAGGTACACCCCCGAGGCGAACAGCACCGCCATCGCGATGACCAGGACGAGGCTGATGGTCATGCGTCGCTCCCCTCGGTGATGTCGATGCGCTCTGGTCGTTCGTCGGTGGTGCCGTTCCGCGCCGAGCGTTCCTCGCGGCCCTGCCGGTCGACCTCGGCGCCGAGGCTCCGCAGGACGTCGAGCACGAGCCCGATGACGATGAGGTACACGCCGATGTCGAAGAACGTCGCGGTGACGAACTCGACGTGGCCGAGGATCGGGACGGTCGCGTCGATGAAGGTGCTCTCGAGTGCGTCCTGGCCGAAGAACAGGGGGACGACGGCCGTCGCTGCCGCCGTCGCCAGCCCGAGGCCGAGCAGTCGCCCGGCGCGGATCGGGGCTGCGGCACCGAGTTCGGCCGCGCCGCCGGCCAGGTAGCGGCCGACGAGCGCGATGCCAGCGACGAGCCCGCCCGCGAACCCGCCACCGACCAGGTTGTGCCCGGCGAACAGCAGGTAGATCGACAGGACGACCATGCCGTGGAAGAGCAGGCGCACGACGACGTCGAGGAGCGCTGACCTGCCGGTCGGGATCACGTCGGACGTGGGGAGCCAGATGCGCGGTCCCCCGGCGGCCGCGGCACGGGAGCGGTCGCCCTGGTCCGCGGGGCCGGTGTGGTCCGCGTCCCTGGCCCCGTCGCCGAGTCGGGACTGCGAGCCGCGGAGTCGGGGCAGGGTGTCCTCGCGGGACTTGACGAACACCAGGCTCGCGACGCCCGTGGCCGCGGCGACGACGACGCTGAGCTCGCCCATGGTGTCCCAGCCGCGGAGGTCGACGAGCGCCACGTTGACGACGTTCTGCCCGTGACCGAACGAGCTGGTCAGTGCCGGGAGCTCGGTCCAGATCGGGTCGGCGCCGCGGCTCGACGCGACGACGACCACCACGACGGCGATGGTCACACCGGTGAGTGCTGCGAAGACGGCGCGACCGACCCGGAACCGGGACGGGTTCGCCTCGGCGATGCGCGGGGGGAGCCGGCGGAGCACGAGGACGAAGGCGACGAGGGTGACGGTCTCGACGACGAGCTGGGTCAACGCGAGGTCGTAGGCACCCTGGATGACGAAGAGCACGGACATGCCGTAGCCGGTGATGCCGACGAGGAGCGCCGCGGCGAACCGGGTCCGCGCGGTGAGCACCCCGATCGACGCGATCGCCATGATGACGACGGTCGGCAGCTGCGCCCAGGTGTCCTGGAACCGGAGGTGGATCGTCCACGGTCCGCCGAGCACGAGGTTCACGACCGCGGCAGCGACCATGACCGACAGGATCACGGTGAGGTAGTAGGGCAGTGACCCGCGCTGCACGCTCGCGGTCGTCACCGCTGCACCGCGGTCGATGCCCCGCATGACCGCGCGGTAGCTGCCGGCCGCGCTCGGCATCCGCACACGGGTCGGCGCATGGTGGGTGGGGACGGAACCGGTGTGGAGGGACGGTGCCGGTCGGACGGCGGACGCCCCGACGCGCAGGCGGTACAGCACCGTGAACAGGGCGAGTCCGCCGACGAGCGTCACGGCGGACAGGCCGAGCGCGGGTTCGAGACCGTGCCAGAGCGCGAGGTGCGCGACTTCGCCGTCGGCCGGCAGTCCGTGCGCCGCCGGCTCGAGGAACGGTCCGACGATTCCGACGACCGTGCCGAGGACCAGGCCGGCGAGCCCGAGCGACGCCGGCACCGGCAGCAGCGGGACGAGGTCGTGCGGGTGCGCCTCGGCCACGCCGGGCTTCCGCCAGAACGCTCCCCAGAAGAACCGCGCACTGTACGCGACCGTGAGGACCGACCCCGCGGTCACGCCCACCAGCGCGATCCATGCCCAGGCCGGCGCGACACCGGACGTGGCGTCGAGGAACCCGGTGAGCACCGCCTCCTTGCCGACGAACCCGAGGGTCGGGGGGAGGCCGGCCATCGAGACCAGCGCGAGCAGTGCGATGACCGCGAGGGCCGGCGACCGGCGACCGAGGCCGCTCAGCCGGGTCAGCTCGCGCGTCCCCGTCGCGTGGTCGATCGCGCCGACCGTCAGGAACAGCGTGGCCTTGAAGCAGGCGTGCGCGAGGAGCAGCACGACCGCACCGAGTGCGACCGCCTCGCTCCCCCAGCCCGCGGCGGTGACCAGGAACCCGAGCTGCGCGACGGTGCCGTAGGCGAGGAGCAGCTTGAGGTCGGTCTGACGGAGTGCGACTATCCCGCCGAGCAGCATGCCGGTGACGCCGAGGACGACGATGGTCTCGCGCCAGCCGGGGACCTCCGCGAAGCCGGGCGCGAGCCGGGCGATGAGGTAGATCCCCGCCTTGACCATGGCCGCCGCGTGCAGGTACGCACTCACGGGGGTCGGTGCGGCCATGGCGGACGGCAGCCAGAAGTGGAACGGCACGATCGCGGACTTCGACAGCGCGCCGACCAGCACGAGGATGATCGCGACCGTGACGATCGGCGCCGTCATGCCCGCTGCGCCGTCGTGCGCCGCGGCGACGATGTCCGACAGCCGTGAGCTCCCCGCCTGCACGGACAGCAGCACGAGCCCCGCCAGCATCGCGAGGCCGCCGAACGTCGTCACCATGAGTGCCTGCATCGCGGAGGCCCGGCTCGTCCGCTTGCTCGGGTCGTGCCCGATGAGCAGGTACGAGAAGACGGTCGTCGCCTCCCAGAACACGAACAACAGGAAGACGTCGTCGGCCACGACGAGTCCGTACATCGACCCCGCGAACGCCGTGAAGACCCCGGCGAAACGTGCCAGGTTCGGCTCGGTCCGCGAGAAATACCGGGTGCAGTAGAGAAGCACGAGCGCGCCGACCCCGGTGACGACGAGCGTCAGCAGCCACGAGAGCGGGTCGAGCCGGAACGCGAGCGACATGTCGAGCTGCGGGATCCAGGGCACGATCGTCTCGACACCGCCGTCGAACGCCGACCGGGTCATCGCGATCGCCGACACGAAGGCCGCCGCTGGCACGATCGCCGCGACCGCGAACGCACGCGTGCCGAGGACGCGGACGAGCATCGGGATGACGACCGCCGCGACGGCGAAGGCTGCGAGGACGAGGAGCAGGGGTCACCTCTTCTGGAGCGGGGAGACGGATGCAACGGGACGGAACAGCAGGAACCTTCGGGACGTTCTGTGCTCGCGTTCAGACTACCGGGCGCGCGTTCAGCGGTCCTGGAGAAGTCTGGGAACGAGGACGCGTCACCGAGCTCCGAGCAGGCGGTACCCCGCGTCGTGCAGGGCGTGCTCGGTGACGAGCAGCCCCTCGTCGGGCATCGTCCCCGTCGTGTCGACGGCGCGGGCCGCGTACACGAGCTCACCACCGCTGCCGGAGCCGTGCGCACCGACGCCGACGAGGACTCGTTCGACGACGATCACGGCGTCGCGCTCGTTCCGGTACGTGCCTGGCTCGAGCATGGTGTCACCGTCCTGTCGTCGGCCACGTCGTGGTGGTGGTGCTCCCCATTCGGTGCGGGCCCGCCCGGAGGTGGGTCCGCGGCGGACCGGATCCGTGCCGTGGCCGGATCGTGACGCGCTCCGGCCGCCGCGCTCACCGCGTTCACCGCGTCAGAGCGGTCTGGCGATGTCGCGACGCACGATGACGGGCGCGCCGCCGGTCCCACGGCGCGGAAGCAGTGCCAGCCCCGATGCGGTGGGGGCGAACGCCGCCTCGAGCACGGCACAGGCCGCGCCGCACGCCACGGCGGTCTCGCCGAGGTCGGTGACGTCGACGCGGATCGGTCCGATCGACTTGACGCGCCGGTCGAGCGCCGCGACGAGCGACGGCACGAGGAACGACCGGGCCGCGAGCACCGTGCTCCCGCCGAGCACCACCCGGTCGACGTCGAGCAGGTCGACGACGCTCGCGAGCGCCTGTCCCAGGGCGTCGCCGGCGCCGGCGAGCAGCACGGCGATCCGGTCGTCGGTGTCGGCGCGGCGGACGAGCGCCCGGAACGCACGTCGCACGTCGGCCGGTGTCGCCGTCGTTGCCAGGCCCGCGGTCGTCAGCGGATCGGCGTGCACGACCGGCTGTGTACGGTCGGCGCGCTGGAGCAGCTGGAGCGGTTGACACGCCTGCCACAGCGGCCCCCACATCCCGTGCGCCTGCACCGGCACGTCGCCGAACTCCCCCGCGTTCCCGCTCCGACCGCGCACGACCGAACCGCCGATGACCAGACCCGCGCTCACCCCGTGTCCGACGTACAGGTAGACGACGTCCTCGGTCGACCGCGCCGTGTCGATCCACCGTTCCCCGAGCGCGGCAGCCACCGCGTCCTTCTCGAGCCGGACCGGCCGACCCGTCGCCTCGGCCAGGTCGTGGACGAGCGGGACACGGCCCCAACCGCGGAGCTGCGAGGGACCGAGGAGCGTCGTGCCGGTCTCGTCGATCGGTCCGGGGACCGCGAGGCCGATGCCGAGCACACGGTCGTCCGCGATCCCCGCTCCGGACACCAGCCGGTCCACCGCCCCGGCGATCGCGCCCACGGTCCGCTCCGGTGTCGAGACGTCCACGTCGTCGAGCGCAGCTGCGCCGACGCGGTCCCCGCCGAGGTCGAGGAGCACGACCTCGATGTGCGCGGGGTCCAGGTGCACTCCGACGGCGTACCTGGCCGCCCCGACGAGTTCCAGACGTCGGGCCGGAGCCCCGCGGACGGTGGTGCGGTCCACGCCCCGGGCTGCCTCCCGGACGAGACCGTCGTCGAGGAGCCGGTTGACGATGTTCGAGACCGCCTGCGGGGTCAGACCACTGCGGTCGCTGATCGCCATCCTGGTGACGCCGTCCGGAGCACGGCGCACCGCATCGAGGACGACGGACCGGTTGAAACCGGCCACCTTGGTGAGGTTGGTTCCCTGTTCCATCAGCCGTTCCTCCCTGCAGAACTGGCCCGCCGATGCGGAGGAGCACGCTTGACGGACGGCGTGTTGTCTCCATAGCATCCGTGTTCAGGTGAATTTGTCAATCAATTGGAATGATTAATTCATCGGGATGATGACCCACCCCACGGCCGACAGTCCCCGGCCGCTCGACGACGAGAGGGATGACGTGACGACGACGACACGACCGGGGGCCGTCGGCAGCGATGCCGCGGCCCGATCCACGAGTGCGAAGGTGCCTCGCCTCCGCAGACAGCACGTTCCGCTCAGCAACGCGGAGAAGCGCCGGATCCGGATGGGGCTGCTGTTCATCTCCCCGTGGATCGTCGGCGTCCTCGTCTTCATCGGCTACCCGCTGATCTACTCGTTCATCATCAGCCTGACGCGGTACTCGGGCATGAACACCCCGACGTGGGTGGGCTTCGGCAACTACGTCGCGACGTTCATCGACCCGCTCGTCCACACCGCGGTCGGGAACACCCTGTTCTACGCCGTCCTCGCGGTGCCGATCGGGATCGTGGTCGCCATCGTCATCGCGCTCGCGATGAACCAGGACGTCAAGGAGATCTCCTGGTACCGGACGGCCCTGTACATCCCGTCGCTCGTCCCGACGTTCGCCCTCTCGTTCATCTTCGTCGTCCTGGTGAACCCGCAGTCCGGGCTGGTGAACGAGGTGCTCAAGGCGGTCGGCGTCCCGACGACGAACCTGCTCGGCGACCCGACGACCGCCAAGCTCGTGATCGTCGCACTCGCGCAGATGGGTGCCGGGAACGCGGCCCTGGTGTTCCTCGCGGGCATGCGCGGGATCCCGAAGACCCTCTACGAAGCAGCGCGCGTCGACGGTGCCGGGCGGATGCGCCAGTTCTTCGCGCTGACCCTGCCACTGATCTCCCCCGCGATCCTGTTCAACCTCATCACCGGCATCAGCAACGGCCTCCAGGTCTTCACCGAGGCCTACGTGATCTCGTCCGGGACCGGTGGGCTCGGCTCACCGGACAACGGAACGCTCTTCTACATGCTCTACCTCTACAAGAACGCCTTCAGCTACGCACAGCTCGGGTTCGCGAGCGCGATGGCCGTGCTGCTGTTCCTCGCCGGGATGATCCTGTCCGGACTCGTCTACTGGCTGTCGCGGCGCTTCGTCAACTACGACGTCTCGGGAGAGTGACATGACCACCACCACTGATCGCACCCACCACACGACGACGTCCTCGATCGAGACCGTCCGCCCGGCGAAGGGCGGCGGTGAGAAATCCCGGAACGCGGACGGATCGATCCGGTCGATCTGGTCCTCGGTGATCGCCCGCGTCGTGCTCATCGCGATGAGCCTGCTGTTCCTCATCCCGATCTACTGGATGATCATCTCCGCGCTCAAGGGCAACCAAGAGCTCGGCCAGTTCCCCGCGACCTGGTTCCCGAACTGGATCGACTGGAGCAACTTCGGCAAGGCGATCAACGCGATGCCGTTCTTCACCTTCTTCCGCAACACCGTGATCATCACGGCGCTCGTGACGGTCTTCTCGATGGTGTCGAACTTCGTCATCGCCTACGGGTTCTCATGCATCGAGTGGCGCGGTCGGGACAAGCTCTTCTACGTCGTGCTCGCGACGCTGTTCATCCCGTTCCCGGTGACGCTCATCCCGATGTTCGACCTGTACGCGCGCCTCGGCTGGATCAACACGTTCCTGCCGCTGGTGGTCCCGAGCCTCTTCGGTTCCGCGTTCTACATCTTCCTGCTCCGCCAGTTCCTCCTGCAGATCCCGAAGGACCTCCTCGACGCTGCGCGGATGGACGGCGCGTCCGAGTGGCGCGTCCTGTGGCGGATCGTGTTCCCGTCGGCCAAGCCCGCACTCGTCACCGTCGGCATCTTCGCCGCCGTGGGTGCGTGGAACGACTTCCTCGGACCGCTCATCTACCTGCAGGACCAGAACGTGCAGACGCTGTCGATCGGTCTGCAGGTGTTCCGCCTCAACAACACGCAGGACTTCCAGTTCAACCAGCTGATGGCCGCCGCGGTGATGATCATCGCGCCGCTCGTGGTCCTGTTCTTCGTCTTCCAGCGCACCTTCCTCAAGGGCATCCAGATCGGGAGCTTCAAGTGACCTCCACCAACGTCGGAAACGCCTTCGACCGCCGCACGTTCCTCCGCGGCGCAGCCGCCACCGGCGGTGCGGGCGCACTCGCCCTGCTCCTGGCCTCCTGCGCCGGTCAGGGCAGCAGCGCGCCGGACTCGGTGTCGCTCTGGGGCGTCACCGGCACGTTCGTGAAGTTCCAGGACAAGATCATCAGCGACTTCTCGAAGGCGCACCCGGAGATCAACGTCCGCGTGAACGAGGTGCCGTCGCAGGGCACCGGGGACGCCACGAGCGTCATCACGGCCGTCCGGGGCGGCACGGCGCCCGACCTGTGGCTGCTCGACCGCTTCAGCGCCGCGCAGTACGCCGCCATCGGGCTCATCGAGCCGATCGACGACCTCATCGAGAAGTACGAGGACGACAAGGCCGAGTTCCTGTCGAACTGGCTCGGGTTCACGATCGGGGAGCTCACCTACCAGGGCGACACCTACGGACTCCCGATGGACACCGACGCCCGCGGCATGTTCGTCAACCGGACCATGCTCGGCAAGGCCGGCATCGACGCGGACGAGTTCGACTGGCAGCACAACGGGCCGGTCACGATGGACCGGATGGCCGAGGTCAACGACAAGCTGTCGAAGAAGGACGGCGGGGGCGACTACACCGAGATGGGCTTCATCCCCTGGTACGGCGAAGGGTGGCCCTTCACGTGGGGTCTCGGACTCGGCGCGAGCTACTACGACCAGAGCAAGGGCGCGATGACGATGGACTCGCCCGACGTCCGGTCGATCTACGAGTTCTACGAGGACTGGGCGAAGCGCCTCGGCTACAAGGACGCGGACACGTTCATCGCGACCTACGAGCCGACGGGACACCCCCCGGGGCAGCTCGCATTCCTCAACAACCGGATGGCGTTCATGGTCACCGTGCCGGCGAACGTGTCGACGTTCCGGGACTACGGGCCGAAGGACCTCGACTACACGACGGCGAACCTGCCGGTCATGCAGGCCGGTGACGACCCGTTCACGTGGTCCGGCGGGTTCGCGCTCTGCATGCCGAAGGGCTCGAAGCACAACGCCGCGGTCTGGGAGTTCATGAAGTACTACACGGGCGTCAAGGGCCAGACGACGTACATGAAGCCCGCGACCGGTGTGCCGTCCGAGCGCAGCGTGCTGAAGGACCCGAACGCGACCGACAAGGGCATCAAGTACTTCGTCAACGCGATGAAGGACTCCACCTGCCGGCCGCCGCTGCCGGTCGGTGGCGCGTGGTGGGACTCCCTCGCCGACGCGCGGTCGAGCGTCCTCCTCGGCTCGGCCGGGCCGCAGGAGGCGGTCGAGCGCGCCCAGGCGCGGGTCAACCCGATGATGCAGACGTACACGCCGTTCAAGCTGCCGAAGGACTACGACAAGGTGGTCATCTGATGCACGCCGATCCGGCGCTCGTCGAGGGACGCGTCCGCCGGGTCCTCGTCGAGCGCATCGTCCCGGCGGTGCACGAGGTCGTCGGTGGGCTCGAGGTCACCGCGTGGCACGTCGGCGACGACGCCGTCGGCGAGGACCGCGCCGAGCCGGTGTCACCGCGGACGGCACTGCCGGGCCTCGACCCCGACGCCGCCGCCGCTGCGGGGGTCGACTACCGACCGTTCGCCGTCGGCACCCCGTGGGGTCCCGCGTGGTCCACGACCTGGTTCCACCTCACCGGCACGATCCCCGACGTCGTGACGGCGGCCACGGGCACCGACACCGTCGAGGCCGTCGTCGACCTCGGCTGGAACGGCGTGCAGTCCGGCATGCAGGCCGAGGGGCTCGTCTACCGCCCCGATGGCACGGCGGTCAAGGCGCTGAACCCCTTCAACGCCTGGATCCCCCTCGACGCCACCCCCGGGGCATCGGTCGACCTGTACGTCGAGGCCGCCGCGAACCCGAACTTCTTCGAGGGCCCGCGGAACTTCCAACGCTCTGTGCAGGGCGACCGCGCGACATCGACCGACGTCCCGCTGGCCCGTCTCGTCCGCGCGGACGTCACCGTCCGGCACCACGCCCTCGCCGAGCTCGCCGCCGACGTCGAGTTCCTCGTCGACCTCCAGGCGACGCTCGACCTCGGGGACCCACGACGGTGGAACGTCCTCGGCGCCCTCGAGCGGAGCATGGACGCACTCGACCTCGGCGACGTCGTCGGGTCCGCGGACCGTGCGCGCGCAGAGCTCGTCGAGGTCCTCGCACAGCCCGCCGTCCCGAGCGCCCACACCGTGACCGCGATCGGTCACGCCCACATCGACTCCGCCTGGCTCTGGCCGGTCCGCGAGACGATCCGCAAGGTGGCGCGGACCACCTCGAACGTCGTCGACCTCCTGGACCGCGAGCCGGACCTGCACTTCGCGATGTCGTCCGCCCAGCAGTACGCGTGGCTCAAGGAGCACCGCCCGGAGGTCTGGGACCGCGTCCGCACGGCCGTCGCGGGCGGTCGGCTGATCCCGGTCGGCGGGATGTGGGTCGAGTCGGACACGAACATGGTCGGCTCGGAGGCGATGGTCCGCCAGTTCACGCACGGCCAGCGGTTCTTCCGCGAGGAGTTCGGCATCACCGCGAGGGAGGCCTGGCTCCCGGACACCTTCGGCTACTCCGCCGCCCTCCCGCAGATCGTCCGGCTCGTGGGCATCCGGTGGTTCCTCACGCAGAAGATCTCGTGGAACCGGACGAACGACTTCCCGCACCACAGCTTCCGGTGGGAGGGCATCGACGGCACGCGGGTCTTCACGCACTTCCCGCCGGCCGACACCTACAACGGCACGCTCAGCGCCGAGGAGCTGACGCGCTCGGTGCGGAAGTTCCGCGACAAGGGGTCGTCGAACCACTCGCTGCTGCCGTTCGGCTGGGGCGACGGCGGTGGCGGTCCGACGCGCGAGATGCTGCAGCGCGCGGCGAGGTCGGCCGACCTCGAGGGTGCACCGAAGGTCGTGGTCCGGAGCCCTCGTGCGTTCTTCGAGGAAGCCGAGGCCGAGTACACGGACGCACCGGTCTGGAAGGGCGAGCTGTACCTCGAGCTGCACCGCGGGACGCTGACGAGCCAGGCGGACGTCAAGCGGGGCAACCGTCATTCGGAGCGACTCCTGCACGAGGCCGAGACATGGGCTGCCGCCGCGGCGGTCCGGGGGCTGCGGGACTACCCGTACGAGCTGCTCGACGCGCAGTGGAAGACCCTGCTCCTCCACCAGTTCCACGACATGCTCCCCGGGACCGGCATCGCCTGGGTGCACCAGGAGACCCGGCGCCGCCACGCGGAGATCGCGCGTGTCCTCGACGAGGTGATCCGGGCCTCCCTGGCGGCCCTCGTCGGTGACGGCACCGTCGCGCTCACCGCGAACGCGTCGCCGTCCGCACGGCGCGGGATCGGCGCCGGCGGCGTCGCGGTGACCGTTCCGTCGCCTGCCGCGGCGACCATCGGACGGGAGGCCCGGGGGCACGTCCTCGAGAACGCCCACGTCCGCCTCGTGGTCGCGGACGACGGCACGTTCGTCTCCGTGCAGGACGCCGCGGGACGCGAGACGATCCCGCCGGGAGCGCGCGGCAACTTGCTGCAGGTGCACCAGGACCTGCCGGTGGAGTGGGACGCCTGGGACGTCGACGAGTACTACCGGAACACCGTCGTCGACGTGGACGCGACCGAGTCGCTCGAGACGGTCACGCTCGACGACGGACGACCCGCGCTCCGCATCCGTCGCACGTTCGGTGCGGACGGCGCGTCGAGCGTCGTCCAGGAGGTCGCGCTCGCCCCGGACGCCCCTCGCGTCGACATCCGGACGAGCGTGGACTGGCACGAGCGCGAGCACATCCTGAAGCTCGCGTTCCCGATCGACGTGCACAGTGACACGGCCGCCTTCGAGACGCAGTTCGGGCACCTCGTGCGACCGACGCACGAGAACACGAGCTGGGACGCGGCACGGTTCGAGGTCGTGGCGCACCGGTGGGTGCACGTGGGCGAAGCGGGCTGGGGCGCCGCGGTGCTGAACGACGGCTCCTACGGGCACGACGTCACCCGGCACGAGCACCCGCACGGGGGCACGTTCACCACGGTGCGGCAGTCGCTCCTCCGCGGGCCGGTGTTCCCGGACCCGGAGACCGACCAGGGGGCCCACGAGTTCCACGGCGCGCTGCTGATCGGCGCCGGGATCGACGACGCCGTCCGCCACGGGTACGACCTCGGGATCCCCGAGCGATCGCTGCACGGTGACCACGCGGTCGCTCCGCTCGTCGCCATCGACGGCCGGGTGGTCCTCGAGACGACGAAGTTGGCCGACGACGCCTCCGGTGACCTCGTGCTGCGGCTCTACGAACCGAACGGTGCCAGGGCGTCCGCGACGATCACGCTCGACGTGCCGATCGACGGGGTGCACGAGGTGGACCTCCTCGAGGACCCGCTCGACGGCACCGCCCTGGTCGAGGGCGACGGTGCGGAACCGATCCGGCTGCAGCTCCGCCCGTTCCAGATCGTCACGCTCCGGATGACCACCCGGCGAACCCGGTGACCCCGATGACCCCGGCGCCGTCGGCGACGCCCGCACCATCGGCGACGCCCGCGGGGTTCAGACGCCGACAGTGACGACCGCGGGCGCGTAGGCCAACGGCTCGGTGCGGACGGCGTCGAGCGCCCGGGCCACCGCGCCGACGACGACGATGTCCGCGCCGAGGTCCGACGCGACGATCTCCGGGACCGGCGCGTAGTGGTCGGCGTCGAGGATCGCCCGTGCCCGGGCGATCACCGGACCGGCTGCCTCGGCGATCGCCCCCGCGACCACGACGCGTTCGATGTCGAGCAGGCTCCCGAGGACGAGGCACACCCGAGCGAGTCGGTCGCCGAGCCGTTCCACGATCCGTCCGGCCACCCGGTCGCCCGCTGCCGCGGCGCCGAGGACGTCCGCCGCGGTGAGCGCGTCCGCGCCGATCGCACTCAGCGACGTCGTGCGCCCCACCCCGGTCGTCCGGATGGCTTCGATCCCCCACCGGCGCGCGAGTGCCGCGATCCCGTCCGTCGACCCCGCACCGCCGACGAGGTCGAGCACGCGCATCTCACCGGCACCGCCGTGGGCGCCGCGCAGCAGGGCACCGTCGACGATGAGTCCGGCGCCGAACCGCTCGCCCGACAGCAGTGCGGCGAACGAGGACGCACCGGCACCGTGGCCGATCGACCGCTCCGCCACGGCCGCGAGGTTCGCGTCGTTCTCGACCAGGACCACGCCGTGCGACCGGAGCGCGTCCGGGAACCCGGGGTTCATGTGCGCCCAGTAGCCGTCGTCCCCGACGGGCGACCTGCCGGCGGCATCGACCGGGGCGGGCACGCCGATCGCCGTCACGAAGATCCGCTCGGGATCCACGGACGCGTCGGCGAGCACCGCGTCGACGGTCTCCGCCGTGACGCGGAGGCGAGCCGCCGGGTCCTCCCCGGCCTCGCCTAGGGAACGACGGCACCGCGCCGTGATCGTCCCGCGCAGCGTCGCGAGCACCGCGGTGACACGGTGCTGCCCGACGTCGACGCCGAGGACGTGGCCGGCGTGCTCGTCGAGTGCGTACCGGCGAGCCGGCCGCCCCTTCTGGTACTCCCCCGCGGTGCGGGTGTCGTCGAGCTCGCGGATCCAGCCGAGCCGGACGAGCTCGTCGCAGGCCGCGAGCACGGTCGAGCGGGTCAGGCCGGTGGCGACGATCGCCTCGCTGGCCGTGAAGGGGCCGGTCGCGAACGCGTGGTCGAGCAGTGCCGCGGCGCTGGAGCGCCGGGGGGTCGGCACGGGCGGCATCGCCTGCTCGTCGGTCATCTGCCGACCATATCGCCCGGCGGGACCCCGATCGCGAGGTTTTTGTTGCGTGAATAGATTTTGTGGCTATATTTACTCTCGCGACGTGGCACCGGGATGCTGCGTCCGTTCCGAACGGAGACGATGACGTGCATCCACAGGCAACGAAGACCGCGGCGCAGCTGAGCAGGCGAGGGTTCCTGCTCGGCGCGGGCGGCATCGGCGCAGGACTGGCCCTCGCCGGCTGCGCCCCGCTCTCGGCCTCATCGGCGAGGCCGGAGACGATCCGCTTCTACGTGTCGAAGCCCGAGGTGATCGGGTACTTCGACACGCTCATCGCGAAGTTCCACGACAGCCAGTCGAAGATCCGGGTGATCCGGGACTCGACCTCGAACATGTCGGCGAACTTCGTCCGGAACCAGCCACCGGACCTCGGGTGCTGGAACTACAACTTCTCGATGGTGTCGTTCGTCGAGCACGGCGCCCTGAGCGACCTCGGCGACATGTCCGAGGCCTCCTCGATCAACCCCGACCTCTGGCCACTCCTCAAGCAGACCGCCGACTACCCCGGCCGACGCAGCGCCATCCCGTACTCGATCACCGCCGCGTCCGTGATCTACAACAAGCAGCTCTTCGCGGACCACGGCGTCCAGGTCCCCACCACCTGGGACGAGCTCATCGGGGTGTGCACCACGCTCCAGGACGCCGGCGTCACGCCGTTCTACAACACCTACAAGGACACCTGGACCATCGCCCAGGGCCTCTTCGACTACTCCATCGGCGGCATGGTCGACGTCCCGCGGCTGTTCACCGCGCTCGACCGCGAGGGCACCGGCGTCGGGTCGTCGTCCTCCGTGTCGTTCCAGAAGGACCTCGCCGCACCCATGGCCAAGGTCACCGAGCTGACGAAGTACGCCAACGAGGACGCCGCGAGCCGCGGGTACGGCGACGGGAACCTCGCGTTCGCCAAGGGCAAGGCCGCCATGTACCTGCAGGGGCCCTGGGCACTCGGCGAGATCGCGAAGACGACGGCGAAGCTCGACCTCGGGACCTTCCCGCTCCCCATGACGGACGACCCGGACGACCGGAAGGTCCGCGTCAACGTCGACCTCGCGCTCTGGGTGCCGGAGGCCTCGCGGAAGCAGGAGGCGGCGCGGGAGTTCCTGAGCTACCTCATGCAGCCGGCGGTCAATGACAAGTACAACCGCGACAACAACGGCTTCGGCGTCCGGCAGAACGCGGCACCGACGACGAACCCGACGCTCGAGGGCATGCAGCAGTACTACGACGACGCCGCGTTCTACCTCGGAGCGTCACAGCTCATCCCGGCCGAGATCCCGGTCGCGAGCTACACGCAGTCGATCGCCCTCGGCGGCGCCCCGGAGCCGCAGCTGCGGTCGATGGACGCCGACTGGTCCCGACTCGCGCTCCGATCCGCATGAGCACGACACCCACCCCCGCAGCCCTCGACGGAAACGAGTCCGCGACCATGGCGACCACCACCACCACCTCGTCGACGGCTCGGTCGACGTCACGCCGGACCGCATCGCCGCGGTCGTCGGCGGGCATCCGGGCGAGACGTCGCCGCGTCGAGCCGGTCTTCTACCTGTTCCTTCTCCCCACGATCGTGCTGTTCACCCTCGCAATCACGCTGCCCGCCGTCATGGGCATCGTCCTGAGCTTCACCGACTCGGTCGGCTTCGGCGAGTCCAGGTTCATCGGCCTGACGAACTACGTGGCCGTGTTCTCGGACCCGGCCATCCTCGCGGCGTACGTGTTCACGATCCTGTTCGCGCTCGTCACGGTCGTGCTCGTCAACGCCGTCGCACTGCTCCTCGCCATCGGCCTGACGGCGAAGATCCGCGCGAAGGTCGCGCTCCGCGGGGTGTTCGTCCTGCCGATGGTGATCTCTGGCATCGTCATCGCGTACGTGTTCAGCTTCCTGTTCTCGAACAGCCTGCCGGCGTTCGCGACGTCCATCGGGTTCGCGCCGCTCGAGCAGAGCATCCTGGCGAACCCGGACCTCGCGTGGATCTCGATCGTGATCGTCACCGCATGGCAGTCGATCCCGTCGACGCTCCTCATCTACATCGCCGGCGTGCTCTCGATCCCGGGCGAGGTGTACGAGGCCGCGTCGCTCGACGGCGCCTCGAGCTGGCGCCAGCTCCGGTCCATCACCGCGCCGCTCATCTCCGGCTACATCGTGATCAACATGGTGATCGGGTTCAAGAACTACCTGAACGCCTACGACATCATCGTCGGCCTCACGAACGGCGGCCCCGGCACGTCGACCACCTCCGTCGCGATGTCGATCTTCAACGGCTTCTCGAACGGCGACTACTCCTACCAGATGGCGAACGCCACGATCTTCTTCCTCATCGCGGTCGTCATCGCGATCATCCAGCTGCGGATCACCCGCGGAAAGGCGGCGTTCTGATGACCACGCAGATCCCGTTCGGCGCACAGTCCACGGCCACCGGGAGCGTCCGTTCCGTCGATGCCGACCGCACCATCGGGCGCGGCGGGCGACGTCGACCCGGCACCACCACGACGATCCTGCTCGTCATCTGCTCGCTCACCGTCCTCGTGCCGCTCTACGTCACGATCTCGATGGCGTTCAAGACGACGAGCCAGGCCGTCGACGGGAACGCGTTCTCGCTCCCGGCACCGTTCAGCGTCGACGGCTTCGTCCAGGCGTGGCAGCTCACCGAGTTCCCCCGGGCGTTCGGGGTCTCGATCCTCGTGGCAGCGATCACCGTCGTCGGCACGATCATGCTGGCGTCCCTCGCCGCGTACGCCATCTCGCACAACTGGCAGAACCGCGTGTTCCGCTGGTCGTTCTTCTACCTGCTCGCGGCGATGTTCCTGCCGTTCCCGGTGCTCGCGCTCTCGCAGGTCAAGCTCACCGGGATGGTCCACCTCGACAACCCGATCGGTGTCGGGATCCTCCACGTCATGTTCCAGCTGTCGTTCTCGGTGATGCTCTTCACCGCGTTCCTCCGCTCGATCCCGGCGGAGCTCGAGGAGAGCGCCCGGATCGACGGCGCCAGCTCGACGCAGGTCTTCTGGCGGCTCGTGTTCCCCCTGCTGGCGCCGATGAGCGCCACGGTCGGCATCTTCGCCTTCCTGGCGTCATGGAACGACTACATGATGCCGGCGCTCATCACGGCCGACCCGGCGATGCAGACCCTGCCCGTGCTCCAGCAGATCTTCCAGACGCAGTTCAGCAACAACTACAACGTGTCGTTCGCGTCCTACCTCATGGCGATGGCGCCGGCGATCATCGTGTACCTGATCACGCAGCGATGGGTGATGTCCGGCGTCACCCAGGGCGCGATCAAGTAGCGCGACGCAGCACCCCGCCCAGCCCAGCCCAGCCCGAACCCACCCACCGCCCCACCGGAAAGAGCATGATGACCGACGTCCTCCCGGACCGCACCCCCATCGACACCACCGACGAGACCTGGTGGCGCCAGGCGAGCGTCTACCAGATCTACCCCAGGTCCTTCGCGGACTCGAACGGCGACGGCATCGGCGATCTCCAGGGGGTGACCTCCCGCGTCCCGTACCTCCGCGAGCTCGGCATCGACGCGGTGTGGCTGAGCCCGTTCTACCCGTCCGAGCTCGCCGACGGCGGGTACGACGTGGCGGACTTCCGCGACGTCGACCCGCGGCTCGGCACCCTCGACGACTTCGACCGGATGACGGCTGCGCTCCACGACGCCGACATCCGCCTCATCGTCGACATCGTGCCGAACCACACCTCCGACCAGCACGTCTGGTTCCAGGAGGCACTCGCGGCACCGGCCGGGTCCCTCGCACGCGACCGCTACGTCTTCCGCGACGGCACCGGCCCCGACGGGTCGGGGGCGCCGGCCGACTGGACCTCGATCTTCGGCGGACCGTCGTGGACCGCGGTCGGCGACGGCCAGTGGTTCCTGCACAACTTCGCCTCGGAACAGCCGGACCTGAACTGGGACAACCGGGAGGTCCGCGACGACTTCCTCCGCACCCTGCGGTTCTGGTCGGACCGCGGGGTCGACGGGTTCCGCATCGACGTCGCGCACGGGCTCGCGAAGGACCTCGGCGACGTGCTCCCGACGCAGGCCGAGCTGGAGACCCTGCCGAAGGACGGCTCGCACCCGATGTGGGACCGTGACGACGTCCACGAGATCTACGCGGAGTGGCGTCGGCTGTTCGACGAGTACACCCCGGCCAGGACCGCGGTCGCCGAGGCATGGGTCCCCGCGGATCGTCGTGCCCGGTATGCCAGTGCCGAGGGCCTCGGCCAGGCGTTCAACTTCGACCTGCTCGAGTCCGACTTCGACGCCGACCACTTCCGCGAGGTCATCGCGTTCAACCTCGACCTCGCGGCCTCGTCCGGGTCCTCCACGACGTGGGTGTTCTCGAACCACGACGTCGTCCGCCACGCGACGCGGTACGGGCTCCCGGCCCGTGCATCCCTCGCGGACGAGTCGGCGCGCACCGCCAAGCAGGGCGGGCTCTGGCTGCTCGCCGGCGGCGACCCGTCGGGTCTCGACGCCGAGCTCGGCCTCCGGCGGGCCAGGGCGGCGACGCTCCTCGAGCTCGCGCTGCCGGGCTCGGCGTACCTGTACCAGGGTGAGGAGCTCGGCCTCCACGAGGTCGCCGACATCCCCGACGCCGACCGACAGGACCCGGCGTTCTTCCGGAACCCCGGCGTCGACATCGGCCGCGACGGCTGCCGCGTGCCGCTGCCGTGGAGCGACTCCGGTCCGTCGTACGGTTTCGGCGCCGGTGGATCGCACCTGCCGCAGCCCGCCTGGTTCGGTGGCGTGTCCGTCGCCGTGCAGGAGGCCGACCCGGCCTCGACGCTGTCGCTCTACCGCGAGGCCCTGGCGCTCCGCAGCGAGCTGCAGGCCGAGGAGTCGCTCACCTGGTCCGAGACCGGGCGGAGCGACGTGCTCGCGTTCCGGCGCCCGAACGGATGGACGAGCGTCACGAACTTCGGCACCGAACCGTTCGTCCTCCCCGAGGGCGAGGTGCTCCTCGCGAGCGCTCCGCTCGACCCGTCGGGAGACGCGGTCGCCCTGCCGGGCGCGACGACCGCCTGGTTGCGCAGCTGAGCGACGCGACCCGGTGACGGACCGGAGGGACGGTGCCAGCTGACACCGTCCCTCCAGTCCGTCTCCGCGGCCGCCGCTCAGACGAGTCCGAGCGTCCTGGACTCCTCGTCGGTGAACATGCGGGAGCGGATCATGAACCGCTTGCCCTCCGGCGCCTCGACGCTGAAGCCGCTCCCCCGGCCGTCCACGACGTCGACGGTCAGGGCGGTGTACTTCCAGTACTCGAACTGGCTCCGGGACATGAAGAACGCCACGGCGTCGATGCCCGCCACCGTCAGGGTGCCCAGGTGGACGTCCGACGCACCCGTGCGGAACATCCCGACGGGGTAGCACATCGGGCTCGACCCGTCGCAGCAGCCGCCGGACTGGTGGAACATGAGCGGGCCATGCCGTGCTGCGAGCAGGCGGAGGAGGTCGTCCGCGACCGGGGTCGAGACGACGCGGGGTGGTGCACCCGGCGGTGACGCGAGTTCCGTCGCCGCAGGACGGCCGGACGTGTCGATCACGAGAAGCCCCCGTCTGGCACGGTGCCGGCGGCGGACGTCCCCGTGATCAAAAGAACCCCATCGGACCGTCGGCGTACGACACGAGCAGGTTCTTCGTCTGCTGGTAGTGGTCGAGCATCATCTTGTGGTTCTCGCGGCCGATCCCGGACTGCTTGTACCCGCCGAACGCCGCACCCGCCGGGTACTGGTGGTAGGTGTTCGACCACACGCGACCGGCCTGGATGTCCCGGCCCGCGCGGTAGAGCGTCGTCGCGTTCCGGCTCCACACCCCGGCCCCGAGGCCGTACAGGGTGTCGTTGGCGAGCTTGATCGCGTCGTCGTAGTCCTGGAAGCTCGTGAGCGACAGGACCGGCCCGAAGATCTCCTCCTGGAAGATCCGCATCGAGTTCTTGCCCTCGAAGATCGTCGGCTGGACGTAGTACCCGCCGGACAGCTCGCCACCGAGGTCGCTCCGCTCACCACCCGTCAGCAGCGTCGCACCCTCCTGCTTGCCGATGTCGATGTAGCTGAGGATCTTCTCGAGCTGGTCGTTCGATGCCTGCGCACCGATCATCGTCGACATGTCGAGGGGGTGACCCTGCTTGACCGCCTTGACGCGCTCGAGCCCGTCGGCGACGAAGCCGTCGTAGATCGACGCCGCGACGAGCGCCCGCGACGGGCACGTGCAGACCTCGCCCTGGTTGAGGTTGAAGAACGTGAACCCTTCGAGCGCCTTGTCGTAGTACGAGTCCTTGGCGTCCGCGACGTCCCCGAAGAACACGTTCGGGCTCTTGCCGCCGAGCTCGAGCGTCACCGGGATCAGGTTCTCCGACGCGTACTGCATGATGAGCCGACCGGTCGTCGTCTCACCGGTGAACGCGATCTTCCGGATGTTCGGGTGCGATGCGAGCGGAGCGCCGACCTCGATGCCGAAGCCGTTGACGACGTTCAGCACACCGGCCGGGAGCAGGTCCTGGATGAGCTCGATCAGGACGTGGATCGACGCCGGGGTCTGCTCGGCGGGCTTCAGCACGACGCAGTTGCCGGCGGCCAGCGCGGGCGCGAGCTTCCAGACCGCCATGAGGATCGGGAAGTTCCACGGGATGATCTGCCCGACGACCCCGAGCGGTTCGTGGAAGTGGTAGGCGACGGTGTCGTGGTCGATCTCGCCCGTCGAACCCTCCTGTGCACGGATCGCCCCGGCGAAGTACCGGAAGTGGTCGATCGCGAGCGGGATGTCCGCACCGACGGTCTCGCGGATCGGCTTGCCGTTCTCCCAGGTCTCGGCGACGGCGAGCAGCTCGAGGTTCGCCTCCATGCGGTCCGCGATCTTGTTGAGGATCACGGCACGCTCGGTGGCGCTCGTCTTCCCCCACGAGTCGAACGCGCGCCAGGCGGCCTCCACCGCCCGGTCGACGTCCTGGGCGTTGCCCCGGGCGACCTCCGTGAAGACCGTGCCCGTCACGGGTGTCGGGTTCTCGAAGTACTGACCGGACGACGGTGGGACGTACTCGCCGCCGATGAAGTGGTCGTACCGGTCGCGGAACCGGACGAGGGAGCCCTCGGTCCCGGGTGCCGCGTAGGTGGTGGGCGCAGATGCGATGGTCATGGTGGTTGCCCTCTCGACGACGTTGTCGGTTCGCGATCACCCGGGTCGGGATCACGTGCTCGCACCCTACGGCCGAGGGGGTTGCATCTCGTTGCACGCTGTGGAGTCACTGGGTATCGCGCATCCGCCATGGATAGCGTCCCTGCATGGACTCCCGAGCCGTCCGGTCGTTCCGCGTCTTCGTGATCGTCACCGCAGCCGTCGCGATCGTGCTCGGGGTGATCGCCATCGTCTGGCCACGACCGGCGCTGGTGCTCGTCGCGATCGTGTTCGGCGTCTACCTCGTCGTCGCCGGCGTGCTCCGGGTCGTGGCGGCCCTGAACGGGCGCGGCGCGGTGGGCACCTGGCGCTGGGTGTCCGGTGTCGTCGGTGTGCTCGTCGCGATCGGCGGGCTCGTGTGCCTGCTCGATCCCGCTGCTCCGCTCCTCGTCCTCGCGATCCTCGCGGGCTTCGGGTTCGTCGTCGAGGGGGTCGCCGCCGTCGTCGGGGCGGTCGTCGGCCACCCGGGGTCGTCCCGGGCACCCGCGCTCGTCAGCGGCGTTCTGTCGGTCCTCGGCGGGGTCGCGGTGCTCGTCCTGCCGGGGCTCGCCCTGACGGTGTTCGTCGTGGTCGCCGGTATCGTGCTCATCCTCGTCGGGATCGCGGCGCTGCTGCTGCACCCCGCACGCGCCGCGACCCGCCGCTGACGAGGTGTCCCGCTGGCCCGGCCGGGATCAGACGCCGGCGGTGCCGAAGAGCAGGCCGAGCACGTAGGTGACCGCGGCGGCCCCGAACCCGATCGCCAACTGCCGGAGCGCACGCTTGGCCGGCGATGCCCCGGAGAGCACCCCCACCACCGAACCGGACACGAGCAGCGCGATGCCCACCAGGACCGCCGCGATCGTGAGCGCCGCCCACCCGCCGAGCCCGAACAGGTACGGGATGATCGGGATGATCGCCCCCGACGCGAAGAACAGGAAGCTCGAGATCGCCGCACTCATGCCGGTGCCGATCGCCTCGTGCTCGTCGACACCCTGGCCGTCCGGCGTCGCCGTCGCGTCGACCGACTGCACGAGTCCGGCCAGGACCTCGGCGGCGTGCTGCTCGGCTGCCTCCGGGTCCATTCCGCGGGCGCGGTAGACCAGTGCCAGCTCGTTCGCGTCCACATCGAGGTCCACCACGGCACGGCCGGCGTCCGGGTGCGGCGCCGACGCCTCGAGGAGTTCTCGCTGGGACCTGACCGAGACGTACTCCCCCGCGCCCATCGAGAGCGCTCCGGCGAGCAGCCCGGCGATGCCGCTCAGCAGCACGATGTGCCGATCGGCGCCGGAGGCACTGATGCCGATGATGAGGGCGAGGTTCGACACGAGGCCGTCGTTCGCTCCGAAGATCGCTGCGCGGAACGTGCCGGAGAGTCGGAGGCGTCCACGGTTCGCGAGTCCGCGGACCACCTCGCCGTGGATGCGCTCGTCGGCCGCCATCGCCGCCGACGCGTCGGAGTCCGAGGCGTACGGCGAGCGGTCCTCGGCGCGCTGCATGAGCGCGAGGACGAAGACCGACCCGAAGCGCTTCGCGAGCCCCGCGAGGACCCGTGTCCGGACGTCCCCCGCGAGCGGCCGCCCGACGTCGTCGCCGAGCAGGTCGATCCAGTGCTGCTGGTGACGGCCCTCCGCGTCGGCGAGGCTCAGGAGGATGTCCTGTTCCTCGCCATCGCGACGTCCGGCGAGGTTCCGGTAGACCGACTCCTCGGCGCGTTCGTCAGCGAGGTACCGCCGCCAGCGCCGGATGTCCGACGGGTCGCGAGGACCCGACGGGTCGCGGGGACCCGCCGGGTCGCGTGGACCCGCCGGGCCGGCGGTCGTCGTTCCGGGCATGCGCCGTCCCTCCAGTCCGGACGGCCGTCAGTTGCGGACGTACGCCGGCGCTGCCTCGGCGTGCGCGTCGCCGACCCGGTGCACGCGGAGGTCGTTCGTCGACCCCGGGATCCCGGGAGGGGACCCGGCCGTCACGATGACCCGGTCGCCCGGGGCGGCCAGCCCGTTGCCGAGCAGCACGTCGTCGACCTCGGCGAAGAGCTCGTCGGTGTGCGTCTTCCGCTCGACGAGGAACGACTGGACACCCCACGTCAGTGTCATGCGACGGCGGGTCGACTCGTTCGGCGTCAGCGCGATGATCGGCAGACCGTGCCGGAGGCGCGACATGCGCCGCGCGGAGTCGCCGGACTCGGTGAACACGCAGAGGTAGGAGGCGTCCGTGAAGTCCGCGATCTCGACCGCGGCGAGGGTGATGGCACCACCGAGGGTGCGCGGCTTCGTGCCGAGCGGGGGGATCCGCTCGAGACCGTGGTCCTCGGTGGACTCGATGATGCGTGCCATGGTCCGGACGGTCTGCACCGGGTACTCGCCGACGCTCGTCTCGCCGGAGAGCATGACCGCGTCGGCGCCGTCGAGGACGGCGTTCGCGACGTCGGAGGTCTCCGCACGGGTGGGGATCGGGCTCGAGATCATCGACTCGAGCATCTGCGTCGCGACGATGACCGGCTTCGCCATGCGGCGGGACAGCTCGACGGCGCGCTTCTGCACGATCGGGACCGCCTCGAGGGGCAGCTCGACACCGAGGTCACCGCGGGCGACCATGATCGAGTCGAACGCGTCGATGATCTCCTCGAGCGCGTCGACGGCCTGCGGCTTCTCGACCTTGGCGATGACCGGGACCTTGATGCCCTCTTCCGCCATGATCTCGTGCGCACGGTCGACGTCGGCCGCGTTGCGGACGAACGACAGCGCGATGAGGTCGGCACCGATCCGGAGTCCCCAGCGGAGGTCCGCCTCGTCCTTCTCGGAGAGCGCTGGGACGTTCACCGCGACGCCCGGCAGGTTGATGCCCTTGTTGTTCGAGACGGCGCCGCCGACGACGACCTCCGTGCGGACCCGGACCCCGTCGGTGTCGAGCACGCGGAGACGCACGCGCCCGTCGTCGATGAGCAGCGGGTCGCCGGGCTTGACGTCCTGCGGGAGGCCCTTGAACGTCGTGCCGCAGATGTCCTTGGTGCCGGGGACGTCCTCGGTCGTGATGGTGAAGACGTCACCCACGGCGAGGGTGTGCGGGCCATCGGCGAACCGTGCGAGCCGGATCTTCGGGCCCTGGAGGTCGACGAGGATCGCGACGGGCTTGCCGAGGTCGGCTGCCGCACGCCGGACGTTCTCGTAGTTGGCCTCGTGGACGCTGTAGTCACCGTGGCTCAGGTTCAGACGGGCGACGTCGACACCGGCCTCGATGATCTGCTTGACGGTCTCGTAGTCCGAGGTGGCCGGTCCGAGCGTCGAAACGATCTTTGCGCGTCTCATGGGTTCCTTCGTGTGGTGGATGTTCGGTCTTGCATGGCGAAGGCCACTCGCAGCCTAGCGACTGCGAGTGGCCACCCGGTGCACCGCACGGCGGCCGGTGTCGGATCGCGGGGTCCGGATCCGTCCGGTCGCCGTCTCAGACCGAGATCGCCCGGTCCGTCGCCTTGACCGGGGCCGGCAGGATCGTCGAGCCCTCGAGGTAGGTGTCGACCTTGGCCGCTGCCGCACGGCCCTCGGCGATCGCCCACACGATGAGCGACTGGCCACGACCGGCGTCCCCGGCGACGAACACACCCGGCTCGTTCGTCGTGTAGTCGGCGGCGCGGTCGAGTGCCCCGGCGGGGGTGAACGGCAGTCCGAGCTGCGGCTCGAGCGTGTCGCGCTCCGGGCCGGTGAACCCCATCGCGATGAGGACGAGGTCGGCGGGGATCTCGTGCTCGGTGCCGGCCTTCGGGACACGGCGCCCGTCGAGGTACTCGGTCTCGGCCACACGCAGCGCACGGACCTCGCCCGCCTCGTTCGACAGGAACTCGACCGTCGATGCGAGGAACTTCCGCTCCCCACCCTCCTCGTGCGCGCTCGTGACCTCGAACACCGACGGGAACATCGGCCACGGCTGGTCGTCCGGTCGGTCGGTCGGCGGCTGCTGGCCGATCGCCAGGTTCGTCACGCTCAGCGCGCCCTGACGGTGCGCGGTGCCGATGCAGTCCGCGCCGGTGTCGCCGCCACCGATCACCGCGACGTGCTTGCCCTCGGCGGTGATCTGGTTGTCGACCGTCGTGCCGGCACCCGCGCGGTTCTGCTGCACGAGGTACTCCATCGCGAAGTGCACGCCCTCGAGGTCGCGCCCGGGGATCGGCAGGTCGCGCGGCACCGTGGCACCGGTCGCGACGACCACGGCGTCGTAGCGGGTCTTCAGGTCGTCCCAAGTGATGTCGACGCCGATCTCGACGCCGGCACGGAACCGCGTGCCCTCGGCCTGCATCTGCGCGAGCCGCATCTCGATCTGGCGCTTCTCCATCTTGAAGTCCGGGATGCCGTAGCGGAGGAGCCCGCCGATGCGGTCGTCCCGCTCGTAGACGGCGACGGTGTGCCCGGCGCGGGTCAGCTGCTGCGCGGCGGCGAGCCCGGCCGGCCCGGAACCGACGACGGCGACGGTCTTGCCGGTCAGTCGCTCCGGCGGGTGCGGCGTGACCCAGCCGTTCTGGAACGCGGTGTCGATGATCGACACCTCGACCTGCTTGATGGTGACCGGCGGCTGGTTGATGCCGAGCACGCACGAGGCCTCGCACGGCGCCGGGCAGAGCCGACCGGTGAACTCCGGGAAGTTGTTCGTCGCGTGCAGCCGCTCGATGGCCTGACGACCCTCGTTCCGCCACGTCAGGTCGTTCCACTCCGGGATGAGGTTGCCGAGCGGGCAGCCCTGGTGGCAGAACGGCACGCCGCAGTCCATGCAGCGGCCGGCCTGCCGACGCAGCTGGCCGGACTCCTGCTGCTCGTAGACCTCTTTCCAGTCCATCAGCCGCACCGGGACCGGACGACGGACGGGCAGTTCGCGTTCCTGGACCTTCAGGAACCCCTTGGGGTCAGCCACGTGCTGCCTCCTGTTCGTTGCGTGTCGGGATGGTCGGGTGCGTCACGTCGGCGACGCGGGTCGGACGGGAGGCGCGGCTGGCCTCCGCCACGCGGGCGGTGGTCCGGCGCGGGGTCGCGTCAGCCAACGGTCACCTGCAGGATGCGGTTCCAGACGACGTCACCGTCGGGGTCGAGCCCTTCGTCGACGGCGTCCTTCCGCGTCTGCAGCACGGCCGCGTAGTCCCGCGGCACCACCTTGACGAAGCCCTCGAGCTCGCGGTCGAGGTCGCCGAGGATCTCCGTGGCGAGGACCGACCCGGTCTCGGTGGCGTGACGCTCGAGCATGTCGGTGACGATCTCCACGTCGGCGCTGTCGAGTCCGGAGAGCACGAGCTCCCCCGAGGCGATGGCGTCCGCGTTGACGTCGTCGGTGCGGAGCCCACGGACGTACGCCGTCCCGCCGGACATGCCGGCACCGAGGTTCCGGCCGGTCTCGCCGAGGATGAGTGCGAGCCCGCCGGTCATGTACTCGAGTGCGTGGTCCCCCACGCCCTCGACGACCGCGGTCGCGCCGGAGTTCCGGACGAGGAACCGTTCGCCGACGATGCCGCTGATGAACATCGAACCCTGGGTCGCGCCGTAGCCGATGACGTTCCCGGCGATGACGTTCTCCGACGCGACGAACGCCGCACCCTCGGCCGGTCGCACGATGATCTCGCCACCGGAGAGGCCCTTGCCGACGTAGTCGTTGCTGTCGCCGAAGAGCCGGAGGCGGATCCCCGCGGGCATGAACGCACCGAGCGACTGCCCGGCCGAACCGCGGAGCGTGATGTCGATCGAACCGGCCGGGAGCCCGTGCTCGCCCTTCCGCACCGTCACCTCGTGCCCGAGCATGGTGCCGACGGCGCGCTCGGTGTTCCGGATCGGCAGGTCGAGCTCGAGTGTCCCGCCGTGGTCGAGCACGTCGGCCGCGGCGCGGATGAGCTGGTTGTCGAAGTGGTCCTCGAGCTCGTGGTCCTGTGCGCGGGTGTTCCGGCGGGGCTCGTCCTCGGGGAAGTCCGGTCCGCGGAGGACCGGCGCGAGGTCGAGGCCCGACGCCTTCCAGTGCTCGACGGCGCGGTCGACGTCGAGGAACTCGGCGTGGCCGATGGCCTCCTCGAGGGACCGGAAGCCGAGCTCGGCGAGGTACTCGCGGACCTCCTGCGCCAGGAACTCGAAGAAGTTCACCACGAACTCCGGCTTGCCGGAGAACCGCGCACGGAGCTCCGGGTTCTGTGTGGCGACGCCGACCGGGCAGGTGTCGAGGTGACAGACGCGCATCAGGATGCACCCCTGGACCACGAGCGGCGCCGTCGCGAACCCGTACTCCTCGCCGCCGAGGAGTGCGGCCACCACGACGTCGCGACCGGTCTTCATCTGGCCGTCGACCTGCACGACGACGCGGTCACGCATCTTGTTGAGCATGAGCGTCTGCTGGGTCTCGGCGAGGCCGATCTCCCACGGTGTGCCCGCGTGCTTCAGCGAGTTCAGTGGACTCGCGCCGGTTCCGCCGTCGTGGCCGGAGACGAGCACGACGTCGGCGAGTGCCTTCGTCACGCCGGCGGCCACGGCGCCGATCCCGGACTGGCTCACGAGCTTCACATGGACGCGCGCGGCAGGGTTCGCCCGCTTGACGTCGAAGATCAGCTGCTTGAGGTCCTCGATCGAGTAGATGTCGTGGTGCGGCGGCGGCGAGATGAGCCCGACGCCGGCCGTGGCGTGCCTCGTCCGCGCGACCCAGGGGTACACCTTGGTCGGCGGGAGCTGACCGCCCTCGCCGGGCTTGGCGCCCTGCGCCATCTTCAGCTGGATGTCGGTGGCGTGCGTCAGGTACATGCTCGTGACGCCGAAGCGCCCGGATGCGACCTGCTTGATCGCGCTCCGCCGCTCGGGGTCGAGGAGGCGCTCGACGTCCTCGCCGCCCTCGCCCGTGTTCGAGCGGCCGCCGAGTCGGTTCATCGCGATCGCGAGGGACTCGTGTGCCTCCTGGGAGATCGAGCCGTAGCTCATCGCCCCGGTGTTGAACCGCTTGACGATCGACTCGATCGGCTCGACCTCGTCGAGCGGCACGGCGGGACGGATCCCGGTCTTGAAGTTGAAGAGCCCGCGGAGGGTCATCAGCTGCTCGGCCTGGTCGTCGACGGCCTTCGAGTAGTCCCGGAAGATGTCGTACCGGCGGGCGCGCGTGGCGTGCTGCAGGCGGAAGACCGTCTCCGGGTTGAACAGGTGCGGCGGTCCCTCGCGGCGCCACTGGTACTCGCCGCCGGTCGCGAGCCGCTCGTGCGCGACGACGGCCCCGTCCTGCGGGTAGGCGCTGGCGTGCCGCTCGGCGTTCTCCTTCGCGATGACGTCGATGTCGACGCCGCCGAGGATCGAGGACGTCCCGGTGAAGTACTTGTCCACGAACGCCTGGCTGAGCCCGACGGCCTCGAACGCCTGCGCCGCGGCGTAGCTCGACACCGTCGAGATGCCCATCTTGGACATGATCTTCAGGACGCCCTTGCCGAGCGCCCTGATGACGTTCTTGACGGCCTGCTCCGGCGTGAGCCCCGGGAGCATGCCGCTCCGCACGAGGTTCTCGCACGTCTCCATCGCGAGGTACGGGTTGATCGCCGACGCGCCGTAGCCGATCAGGGTCGCGACGTGGTGCACCTCGCGGACGTCGCCGGCCTCGAGCACCAGGCCGACCGCCATGCGCTGCTCGGTCCGGATCAGGTGGTGGTGGACGGCGGCGAGCATGAGGAGGCTCGGGACGGGCGCGTACTCGGCATTGCCGTCGCGGTCGGACAGCACGATGAACTGCTTGCCGGCGGCGATCGCCTCGTCGACCTCGTCGCACATGGCGGCGATGCGCTTCTGCAGGGCCTTCTTACCGGCGTCGACGCGGTAGAGCCCCTTCACCGTCACGGTGAGGTTCCGACCGGACGCCGTCTCGAAGTGCTGCACCTTGGCGAGCTGGTCGTTGTCGATGACCGGGAAGTCGAGGACGATCTGCCTGGCGTGCTCCGGGGTCGCGTCGAGGAGGTTCCGCTCCGGGCCGAGCCCGAGGCCCATGCTCGTGACGACCTGCTCGCGGATCGAGTCGAGCGGCGGGTTGGTCACCTGTGCGAACTGCTGCGTGAAGTAGTCGAAGAGGAGCCGCGGGCGTTCGGAGAGCACCGCGATCGGCGTGTCCGACCCCATCGCCCCGAGCGGCTCCGCGCCGGTCTGCGCCATCGGACGGAGGAGGATGCGGACCTCCTCCTCGGTGTACCCGAAGGCACGCTGGCGCCGTGTGACGGACGCCGGGGTGTGCACGATGTGCTCACGGTCGGGCAGGTCGCGGAGGTTGATGCGGCCGGCCTCGAGCCATTCGGCCCACGGCCCGGACGACGCCAGGCCCTGCTTGACCTCGTCGTCCTCGATGATCCGACCGGCATCGGTGTCGACGAGGAACATCCGACCGGGGCGCAGACGGCCCTTCCGGACGATCCGCGACGCCGGGACGTCGATCACACCGATCTCGCTCGCGAGCACGACGAGGCCGTCGTCCGTCACGAGGAAGCGCCCGGGGCGGAGCCCGTTCCGGTCGAGGGTGGCTCCGACGAGCGACCCGTCGGTGAACGTGATCGCGGCGGGCCCGTCCCACGGCTCCATGAGCATCGAGTGGTACTCGTAGAACGCCCGGAGGTCGGGGTCCATGTCGGTGCGGTTCTCCCAGGCCTCGGGAACCATCATCGACACCGCGTGCGGCATGCTGCGCCCGCTCAGGGACAGCAGCTCGACGACCTCGTCGAAGGACGCCGAGTCGCTCGCGGCGGGACTGACGATCGGCAGCAGGGGTGCGAGGTCGCCGAGGAGCTCGCTCTCCAGCTGGGACTGCCTGGCGCGCATCCAGTTTCGGTTGCCGCGCACGGTGTTGATCTCACCGTTGTGCGCGATCATCCGGAACGGCTGCGCGAGCGGCCACGACGGGAACGTGTTCGTCGAGTAGCGGGAGTGCACGATGGCGAGGCGGGACGCGAACCGCTCGTCGCTGAGGTCGGGGTAGAACGGCTCGAGCTGGAGCGTCGTGACCATGCCCTTGTAGACCATGGTCCGGCTCGACAGCGACATGAAGTAGACCTCGTTGTCGCGCTCGATCCGCTTGCGCGCGCGGTAGGTCTGCCGGTCGAGTGCGATCCCCGACCACGGCGAGCCGTCCGTGTCGTGGCGCGTGCTGGTGACGAACAGCTGCTCGAACGCGGGCATCGCGGCGCGCGCCAGTGAGCCGAGCTCTTCCGGACGGACCGGGACCTCGCGCCAGCCGAGGACCGCGAGGCCCTCCTCGGCCACGATCGACTCGATGGCCGCCTTGACACCGGCGCGGGCGTCGTCGTCGACCGGCAGGTAGGCCGTGCCGACCGCGTACTCGCCGGCCTCCGGGAGCGTGAAATCGACGACCTCGCGGAAGAACGCGTCCGGCACCTGGCAGAGGATGCCGGCGCCGTCGCCGGTCCCGGCGTCGGACCCGACGGCACCGCGGTGCTCGAGGTTCCGGAGTGCTCCGAGCGCGGCATCGACGATGTCGTGCCCCGGGGTCCCGCGGAGCGTCGCGACCATCGCGAGGCCGCACGCGTCCTTCTCGTTGACCGGGTCGTACGCGCCGACGGCGGACGGGACCGAGCTGAAACGCTGGTGGGCGGGGAGAAGCACAGGTGGCTGGAGCGCCATGGTGGGGAACCGTCCTCACGAGGAAGTGGAACAGGGCTGTCGTGACACCGTCGGAACTGCTGTCCGACGACGCCGGGGAATCCGACACTGGCCCGGGGGTCGTCCCGCCCGGCTGGACGGAGACTGGTGCTCGATCACGACGCCAGCGGAGGTGCGCCCTGGCGGCATGTGTGGTGTCGGGTCGCTTGTGGTGACCCTACGACGGTTTGCCGCTGGAGGCGACGGACTGCCCGGCGGAGGAGGCTGTGGGTCCGCCGAGCGCACGGTCGTGAGCTACTGGAGCCGAGCGACGTGCTCGTTCAGCCGAGAGGGTGCTCGCGCGGGAGCGGATGCCTCAGCTGCGGTCGGCGACGGTGGCGACCGGTTCCGGATCCCGCGCGTCGACAGTGTCGTCGTCGGTCTCCGAATACGTGTCGTCGGAGTCTATACCGGCGCTCGGACGGGGCTGGCGACCCGGCATGTAGGCACTCGGCTCCTTGCCGGTGTGCCGTCGGGACTGCACGATGAAGATGACGATCCCGAGCAGCACAGCGAAGAGCGCGGCGTAGACGTTCGTGCGGACGCCGAAGAACGTCTCGCTCGTGTCGACACGGATCGACTCGAGGACGGAGCGGCCGATGCCGTACCAGATGAGGTACAGCGACAGGACGCGGCCCCACTGCAGCTGGAAGCGGCGGTCGATGAGCACGATCACCGCGAACCCGACGAGGTTCCAGATGATCTCGTAGAGGAACGTCGGGTGGAACAGCGTGCCGGCCGGCAGTCCGACCGGGTACGCCGGGTTCGACGACTCGATCTCGAGGCCCCACGGCAGGCTGGTCGGCATGCCGAAGAGCTCGTGGTTGAAGTAGTTGCCGAGGCGACCGAACGCCTGTGCGACGAGCATGGCCGGGGCCAGCGAGTCGAGGAACGTCGTGAAGCGGATCCCGGTGTAGCGGCAGCCGATGTACGCGCCGACCGCGCCGAGGATGAGCGCACCGAAGATCGCGAGCCCCCCTTCCCAGATCGCCAACGGCCGCCACCACTCGATCCCGGGGCCGAAGTAGTCGCTGATGTGCGTCAGGACGTGGAACGCGCGGGCCCCGATGATCCCGAACACGACGGTCGGGATGGCGATGTCGATGATGATCCAGCGCTCGGCACCCCGACGGTTCAGCCGCATGTTCGTGATCACGACGGCGGCGACGATCCCGATGAGGATGCAGATGGCGTAGGCGTGGATCCGGAAGTCCAGACCGATCGTCCAGCCGAACGTGCTGCGGAGCCAGTCGGTGAGGTCGAAGTACTGCCAGGCCGTGCTCGGGCTCGGGATGCTCAGGGGAAGCCTCGGGCTCGGGATGCTCAGGGGAAGCATGGAGGTGCTTGGCCTTTCGTCGCGGGGTCGTGCGTGCGGTGCAGGGTGTCGCGTCAGACGGACGGTGTTGCAGGCCGATCGTCCCGGATCACTGTAGCGCCACGAGTCAGGTCCGCCGCTCGGCGTCCCACCCCGGCGACACCGTCGTCCATCAGCGACCGGACGAACGCGGAACCGACGATGGCACCGTCCGCGTAGGCGAGCACCTCGGAGACCTGTTCCGCCGTCGAGATCCCGAGTCCGACGCACGTGCGTGCGACGCCGGCGTCGCGGAGTCGGGACACGACCGTGGTCGCGGCGGCGTCGACACCGACCCGCGCACCCGTCACACCCATCGTCGAGACGGCGTAGACGAACCCACGGCTCGAGGTGACGGCCTGGCGCATGCGCTCGTCGGAGGAGGACGGCGCGGCGAGGAAGACCCGGTCGAGCCCGGTGCGTTCGGACGACGCGATCCACGCCGCGGCCTCGTCCGGGATCAGGTCCGGGGTGATGAGCCCCGCGCCCCCGGCGGCCTGCAGGTCGTCGGCGAACCGCTCGACGCCGTACCGCAGCACCGGGTTCCAGTACGTCATCACGAGGACCGGGACGTCGACGCGGGCGCGGATCGACTGGACGGCCTCGAAGACCTGGGCGACCCGGAACCCGTTCGCGAGGCTCGTCTCGGCCGCCTGCTGGATGACCGGTCCGTCCATCACGGGGTCCGAGTACGGCAGGCCGAACTCGATCGCGTCGACGCCGTTCTCGGCGAGGGCGATCGCTGCCTCGACACTCGTCCGGACGTCGGGGAACCCGGCCGGCAGGTACCCGATGACCGCGCCGGCACGCTCCGCGTTGGCGGTGTCGATCGCGTGCGCGACCGACCCCGTGGGTTCGACGGTGGTGGACTGGCTCACAGCTGCTGCGCTCCTTCGTCGAGGACCTCGAAGTACCGGCCTGCGGTCGCGACGTCCTTGTCACCGCGACCCGACAGGGACACCAGGATCAGGGCCTCCCGTCCGAGACGCTGCCCGAGCTTCATCGCCCCTGCCAGCGCGTGTGCGGACTCGATCGCGGGGATGATCCCCTCGGTCCGGGTGAGGAGGCGGAACGCCTCCATCGCCTCGGTGTCCGTGATCGGTTCGTAGGTCGCGCGACCGGTCGAGGCGAGGTACGCGTGCTCCGGACCGACGGACGGGTAGTCGAGCCCGGCGCTGATCGAGTGGCTCTCGATCGTCTGGCCGTCCTCGTCCTGCATGAGGTAGCTCTTCGCACCCTGCAGGACGCCCTCGCGACCCAGGGTGATGCTCGCGGCGTGGCGACCGGTCTCGACGCCGTCACCACCGGCCTCGAAGCCGTACAGCGCGACGGACTCGTCGTCGAGGAACGCCTCGAAGATGCCCATCGCGTTCGACCCCCCGCCGACGCAGGCGCTCACGGCATCCGGGAGACGACCGGCGAGGTCGAGGACCTGCTGCCGCGCCTCCACCCCGATGACCTTGTGGAACTCACGGACCATCTCGGGGAACGGGTGGGGGCCGGCGACCGTGCCGAGCAGGTAGTGCGTCGAGTCGACGTTCGCGACCCAGTCGCGGAGCGCCTCGTTGATCGCGTCCTTGAGCGTGCGCGACCCGGTCTCGACGCTCACGACCTCGGCGCCGAGCAGCCGCATGCGCGCGACGTTCAGCGCCTGGCGCTCCGTGTCGACGGCACCCATGTAGACGACGCACTCCATGCCGAACAGGGCCGCTGCGGTCGCGGTCGCGACACCGTGCTGCCCGGCGCCGGTCTCCGCGATGAGCCGGGTCTTGCCGAGACGACGTGCGACGAGCGCCTGACCGAGCACGTTGTTGATCTTGTGCGAGCCCGTGTGGTTGAGGTCCTCGCGCTTCAGGATGACCCGCGCTCCCCCGGCGTGCTCCGCGAACCGCGGGACCTCGGTGATGATCGACGGGCGGCCCGTGTAGTCGCGCTGGAGGGTGTCGAACTCGGCGTGGAACTCGGGGTCGGCCCACGCCTTCCGGAACTCCGCCTCGAGCTCGTCGAGCGCCAGGACGAGCGATTCCGGGACGTAGCGTCCGCCGAAGTCGCCGAAGTAGGGGCCCTGCATGTCACGGTAGGAGGTCACGGGTGGCTCCGAGGGGTTCGGCCCGGCTGCGCCGGGCGGTGGTGCGTGATCGGATTGGAGGGACGGGGCGGCGTCGGCCGCGCGCGCTCAGTTCGCGGGACGGGGTGCGTCGGAACCGACGGCGATGAACCGTTCGACAGTCGCTGCCGGGTCGGTACCGGTGACGAGCGCCTCGCCGACCAGCACCACGTCGGCGCCCGCCGCGCGGTAGTGCGCGACGTCCGCCGGGCCGGCGACGGCCGACTCGGCGACGCGGATGACGCCGTCCGGGATGCGGTCGACGATGGACCCGAAGAGATCGCGGTCGAGCGAGAAGTCGGTGAGGTCCCTGGCGTTCACACCGAGGATCCTGGCGCCGGCATGGACGCCGCGTGCCAGCTCGTCCGCGGAGTGCGCCTCGACGAGGACCCGCATGCCGAGCTCCTCGGCGAGGGTGTGCAGCTCGACCAGCTGCGGCTGCTCGAGGGCCGCGACGATGAGGAGCACGACGTCGGCGCCCGACGCGCGCGCCTCGAGCACCTGGTACGGGTCGGCGATGAAGTCCTTGCGGAGCACCGGGATCCGGACCCTGGCCTTGACGGACTCGAGGTCGGCGAGCGAGCCGAGGAACTTCCGTCCCTCGGTGAGGACGCTGATCGTCGAGGCTCCGCCGCGCTCGTACTCCGCGGCGAGGGCTGCCGGATCCTCGATCGGGGCCATCGAGCCGCGCGACGGACTGGCCCGCTTGACCTCGGCGATCACCCTGACCCGCTCCGACGGCGCGAGGAACTCCAGGGCGTCGAGCGGCGAGGCCACCCGGTCGAGGTCGCGTTCGACGTCTCCGTACGGGCGGTCGGCCCGCCGGGTCGCGGCGTCCTCGAGGGCACCGGCGACGAGACCGGCGAGCACGTTCTGCATCGGTCCTGCCACGGGCGCCACTACTCGTGGGTGCGCGTGACGTACTTCGGACCGTTGACCCCGTAGCCGGCCTTCGCGAGGACACCGCCGGTGATGAGTCCGACGACCGCGAGTGCGGCGGCGGCCCACACGACCCAGGCGATCGCGAACCAGAAGGCGATCGTGCCGACGGCGAACGCCACCAGCATGATGATCACGGCGGTCCAGGCCGCCGGCGAGTGTCCCTCGCCGAGCTCTTCGGGCTCAGTGTTGCTCACGGTGCTCCTCGTGGTTCGGTTGGTCGTCCGGCCGGTCGTCCGGCCGGTCTTCCTGGCCAGTCGATCCTACCGTGCCGTCCGTCGGGTCGACGCCTGCGCTGAGATCGTCCCAGTCCACGACGGCGTCGCGCGGCTGATCGGCCGGGCGTGTCCGGCTCGTCGTCGCGCCGTACTTCCGGCTCGGCCCGGGCCAGGACCGCTGCACGACGAGCACGACGACGCCGAGCAGGGCGACGAGCACGCCGCCGGCGATCCCGACGATCGGCCACACGGTCGTGTCGATGCGCGTCACGACACCGCGGATCGCCGTCAGGTCGCTGACGCCCGTGACGTCGCCGATCGAACCGGACGCCGCACGCACCGGATCCGCGAGCGCACTGACACCCGTCACCACGACCCCGATCCCGAGGAGGACCTCGACGGCACCGAGCACGATCCGGACGACACGCCCGGCGATGGTCATCGCCAGGAGCACGGCCAGGCTCGCGATCGCGAGGGCGGAGTACGAGGTCGCCGCGACCGACCCGTCGGCGGTCACCGTCGTCGCCGTGGCGCTCGTGGCGTCGAGGTGCGCCGTGAACCAGGTCTGGGTCCACGCGAGGAGCACGACCCCGGTGACCAGGATCCCGATGACGACGACGAGGGGACGTCTCATGCGCGCACCGCGGTCATGCCGTTCGCCGTGGCGACGGCCCGGAGCGGTGCGGCCGCCTTGTTCTGGGCCTCGATGTGCTCGGACGCCGGGTCGGAGTCCGCCACGAGACCGGCGCCCGCCTGCACGTGCGCCACCCCGCCCTCGATCAGCGCCGTGCGGATCGCGATCGCCACGTCGGCGGACCCGGCGAAGTCGAAGTACCCGACGACGCCGCCGTAGACACCGCGCTGCGCCGGCTCGAGCTCGTCGATGATCTCGAGCGCCCGAGGCTTCGGGGCGCCGGAGAGCGTGCCCGCCGGGAACGTCGCGCGGAAGACGTCGATGGCACTCGCACCGTCGCGGATGGTGCCCTCGACGCTCGACACGAGGTGCATGATGTGGCTGAACCGCTCGACCTGCATGAACTCGGTCACGGCCACCGACCCGGGTTCGCAGACCTTCTGCAGGTCGTTCCGGGCGAGGTCGACGAGCATCAGGTGCTCCGCACGCTCCTTGGGGTCCGCGAGCAGGTCCTCGGCGAAGTGCACGTCCTCGTCCGGGGTCGCACCGCGCGGACGTGATCCGGCGATGGGGTGCGTCAGCGCGCGCCCGTCCTGCACCCGCACGAGGGCCTCGGGTGACGCACCGACGATCCAGTAGGGACGTCCCCGGGTCCCCGGCGCCGACGACGGGTCGGCGATGCCCTCGAGACTGAGGAAGTACATGTACGGGCTCGGGTTCAGTGTCCTGAGCACACGGTAGACGTCGAGCGGGTCGGCGGTGACCTCGTGGTCGAACCGCTGCGAGATGACCACCTGGAACACGTCGCCGTCGCGGATGTACTGCTTGGAGCGCTCGATCGCCGCCGCGTACTCCGCCGGGGTCGATCGGGCGACCGGGGTCGGGTCGGTCGCGGTGAACGGCTCGGTGACCGACGACGGTGTCGGCTGCACGAGGTCGGACTGCAGGCGGTCGAGCCGGTCCTGCGCGTCGCCCCACATGGTGTCGGGATCGTCGGTGCCGTCGGCGAGGACGCTCGCGACCAGCAGCACCGTGCCGGTCCGGTGGTCCATCGCCGCGAGCTCGGACACGAAGGCCATCGCCTGACCGGGCACGGCGAACTCCGCGGGCGGGGCGTCCGGGAGCGTCTCGAGCTGCCGGACCGCCTCCCACCCGATGAAGCCGACCGTCCCACCGACGAGGGGCGGCATCCCCGGGATGCGTGCCGTGGCCCAGCGGTCGTGGAGTCGGGCGAGGACGTCGAGCGGCGCTCCGTCGAGGCCGTCCGCACCGACGGCACGGTCGGCGGCGATGCCGGTGTCGATCCAGCGCGCGGCCGCGCCGTCCTGCGTCAGGACGCCGAAGCTCCGGACGCCGACGAAGGACCACCTGGACCACAGCCCGCCCTGGCCGGCCGACTCCAGGAGGAAGCTCCCGGGGCGGCCGTCGGCGAGCTTGCGGTACACACCGACGGGGGTCTCGCCGTCGGCGAAGAGCGCACGGACGACGGGGACGACACGGTGGTCGGTGACCAGGCCGTCGAACTCGGCACGGGTGGTCGTGTGGGCCTGCGGCTCAGCCACGGTCGGCCGTCCCCTCGTCGTCGGTGGGCGCACCCGCGGTGGGCGCACTCACGGTGGGCGCACTCGCGGTGGGCGCACTCGCGGTGGCCGGGTCGAGCGGGTCCACGTCGAAGCACCGGTGCGCACCCGTGTGGCACGCGGCACCCACCTGCTCCACCGTCACCAGGAGCGTGTCCGCGTCGCAGTCGAGGGCCGCTCCACGGACGTACTGGGCATGCCCCGACGTGTCGCCCTTCCGCCAGTACTCCTGCCGGGAACGCGACCAGAAGGTGACGCGACCCTCTGTCAGGGTCCGGCGGAGGGCCTCCCGGTCCATGTAGCCGAGCATCAGGACGTCCCTGGTGGAGGCCTCCTGCACGATCGCGGGGAGGAGGCCGTCGTCGGCGAAACGCGCGCGGTCGAGGACCGCCTCGGTGTCGCTGTCGGCCCGGGGGCTGGGGGTGTCCGTGCTGGTGACCATCTCGCTCCTCAGCGTACGGTGTGGCCCGATGCGCGGAGCGCGTCCTTGACGGCTCCGATGGTCATCTCGGCGCGGTGGAAGACACTGGCCGCGAGCACTGCGTCGGCACCCGCGTCGATCGCCGGGGCGAAGTGCTCGAGGCGACCAGCGCCTCCCGACGCGATCACCGGCACACTCGAGACCGCGCGGACCGCGCGGACGAGGTCCAGGTCGAAGCCGGCCTTCGTGCCGTCGGCGTCGATGGAGTTGACGAGGAGCTCCCCCGCACCGCGTTCCACGGCCTCCCGAGCCCAGGACACCGCGTCGATCTCGGTCGCACGACGACCGCCGTGCGTGGTGACCACGTACCCGGACGGCATCCGGTCGCTCCTCGCCACGTCGAGCGACAGGACGACGGCCTGCGCGCCGAACCGGTCGGCGATCTCGCCGACGAGCTCCGGGCGGGCGATGGCGGCGCTGTTCACGCCGATCTTGTCGGCGCCGCACTGCTGGAGCCGGCTGACGTCATCGACGCTCCGGACCCCGCCGCCGACGGTCAGCGGGATGAAGACCTGCTCGGCGGTCCGGGTGACCGTCTCGTACATGGTCGCGCGGTTCTCCACCGTCGCGGAGACGTCGAGGAACGTCAGCTCGTCGGCACCCTGCTCGTAGTAGCGCGCGGCGAGCTCGACCGGGTCACCGGCGTCCTGCAGGTCGAGGAAGTTCACACCCTTGACGACACGGCCGGCCGCGACGTCGAGACACGGGATGACACGGACTGCGACGGTCACTGGTCGTCCCCCGCCGTCAGAGCCGTGCCGCGGCGATCGGACTGACGAGGATCGCCCGCGCACCGAGGTCGTACAGCGCGTCCATGATGAGGTTCGTGTCCGCCGTCGGGATCATCACCCGCACCGCCGACCAGTCCCGGTCGTGGAGCGGCGAGACCGTCGGGGACTCGATGCCGGAGGCGATCGCCGTCGCCTGCTCGAGGAGCGCCGAGGGGATGTCGTAGTCGAGCATCACGTAGCCGCGCGCGACGAGCACCCCACGGAGCCGCCGCTGGAGCACGTCGATGCCCTTGATCGAGCTGTCCGTCGAGATGAGCACGGCCGTCGACTCGAGGATCACCGGCCCGAAGATCTCGAGTCCGGCCGCGCGGAGCGTGCTGCCCGTGGACACGACGTCCGCGACCGCGTCCGCGACCCCGAGCCGGACCGCGCTCTCCACGGCACCGTCGAGCTTGACCAGGGTCGACGTGACGCCCTGCTCGGCGAGGAAGTCCCCGACGAGCCCCGGGTAGCTCGTCGCGAGCCGGACGCCGTCGAGGTCCGCGAGCTCCTGGAACCGCCCGGGGGTCCCGGCGAACCGGAAGGTCGATCCCGCGAAGTCGAGCTCCTCGATCTCGTGCGCGGCGGACCCGGAGTCCAGCAGCAGGTCGCGCCCGGTGATGCCGACGTCGAGCGCGCCGGAGCCGACGTACGTGGCGATGTCGCGCGGCCGCAGGAAGAAGAACTCCACCCCGTTCCGCTCGTCCACCAGGTGGAGCGCCTTCGGGTCGCGGCGACCGGCGTAACCGGCCTCGCGGAGCATGTCGGCTGCGGTCTCGGAGAGCGAGCCCTTGTTGGGCACGGCGATGCGGAGCATCTTCTTGCTGCTTTCGGTCGGTGCTGCCTGGAGGGACGGGGCCGGGTCGATCCCGATGGTCACGGTGACGCGGGGTCACCGTGCGACATCAGAGATGTCGCCAGACGTCCTCCGGGGTCAGGCCCTTGGCGACGAGCAGCACCTGCAGGTGGTAGATCAGCTGGGAGATCTCCTCCGCGGTCCGGACGTCACCCTCGTACTCGGCAGCCATCCACACCTCGGCGGCCTCTTCCACGATCTTCTTGCCGATCTGGTGCACGCCGGCGTCCAGTTCGGCGACGGTGCCGGAGCCCTCGGGACGCGACAGCGCCTTCTCGGAGAGCTCGGCGAACAGGTCGTCGAAAGTCTTCACGGTCCTAGGCTACCCGTCCGTCGGCGGCGGCCCGTCCAGCGGACTCCGCGGCACGACGGAGCCCGGCGATGCGCTCCTCGGGCGCCCCGCCGAAGACCGCGGACCCGGCGACGAGGGTGTCCGCACCGCTCGTGACGGCCTGATCGACGGTGTCGAGTGCGATCCCGCCGTCGACCTCGAGCCACACGTCGAGCCCCGACGCGTCGACCGCGGCCCGCGCACGGCTGAGCTTCGGCATCACGTCGGGCATGAACGACTGCCCGCCGAAGCCCGGCTCGACGGTCATGAGCAGGATCATGTCGTACGCGTCGAGGTGCTCGAGGACGGGCGCGACGTCGGTCCCGGGCTTGACCGCGACGGCAGCACGCGCGCCGTTCGAGCGGATCGCCCGGGCGGTGGCCACGGGATCGGTCGCTGCCTCGAGGTGGAACGTCACGCTCGCCGCTCCGAGCTCGGCATAGGCCGGGGCGTTCCGGTCCGCGTCGGTGATCATGAGGTGCACGTCGAGCGGGATCGGTGACACCTGCTGGAGGCGCTCGACGACCGGGAGCCCGAGCGTCAGGTTCGGCACGAAGTGGTTGTCCATGACGTCGACGTGCACCATGTCGGCGGTGCTGATCCGCTGCAGCTCGCGCTCGAGGTTCGCGAAGTCGGCGGACAGGATGCTCGGGGAGATGCGGATCGTCACCGTGCGAGCCTACCGATCCACGACTGCACGAACGTGCGGGACCGGCCAGCCCGAACTCCACGGACCTGCGGGGCGGGTCAGCGCCGGCGGAGGAGGGCCACGAACATCGCGTCGGTGCCGATCCGGTGCGGCCAGAGCTGCACCGTCCGACCGTCGGCGACCTGCGGGTCCCGGGCTGCGACGGCGCGGACGACCTCCGCCGTGTCGAGCTGCTCGAGCACCGCTCCGTGCCGGCGCATCACGGCGTCGACCTGGCCCCGGGTCTCGGCGAGGTGCGGCGAACACGTGACGTAGGCGAGTGTCCCCCCGGGTGCGAGCGACCGGACGGCTGCGTCGAGGAGGTCCGACTGGAGCTCGGCGAGCTCGGTGACGTCCTCCGGGACCTTCCGCCACCGGGCCTCCGGTCGACGACGGAGTGCACCGAGGCCGGAGCACGGCGCGTCGAGGAGGATCCGGTCGTACCCACCCGCGGCCTCGACCCCCGTCGCGTCGTCGATCCCGAAGCGTCGTCCGTCGCCCTGGACCACCGTCACGACGTCGTCGAAGCGGGAGAGCGCCTGCCGCACGAGTCCGACGCGCGCCGGGGCGAGTTCGTTCGCCACGAGACTGGCACCGGTCCGCCTGGCTTCCGCCGCGAGGAGCGCCGCCTTGCCGCCGGGGCCGGCGCAGAGGTCGAGCCAGCGCTCCCCCGGACGGACCTCGGACGACCGGCTCAACGCGAGGGCGGCGAGCTGCGAGCCCTCGTCCTGCACGCGCATGCGGCCGTCGGCGACGGCGGGGATGCGCGCGGGGTCGCCGGCGACCCCACGGATGCCGATCGGCGACACCGACAGGTCGGCCCCCGTCGCATCCGCCGCCGCGTCGTCGACCAGGACGGGAGGCACGGCCTCCTCCGCAGCGTCGTCGCGCGTGATCGGGTCGGTCGGCTCGGCGAGGCCGGGGAGCGCGACGAGGCTCACCCGGGGTGCCGCGTTGTCCGCCGCGAGCAGTGCGACGAGTTCGTCCCGGGAGCGTTCCGCCGCGAGGGCGTCCCGCAGTGCACCGACGACCCATCGCGGGTGTGACCAGCGCGTGGCGAGCAGGTCGTCCCCGGTGAGTCCCCGGGTGATCTCGGCGTCCCAGGCCTCGAGGTCCTTGGCGGCCACCTTCCGGAGCACCGCGTTCACGAACCCGCTCGCGCGGCGCGCCCCGATCGCATGCGTCAGCTCGACCGTCTGGGACACGGCCGCGTGCGACGGCACCCGCATCCCGCAGAGCTGGTGCACGCCGAGACGGAGCACGTCGAGCACGTCCGCCTCGATGTTCGCGACCCGACGCCCGGACGCCGCCTCGATGACCGCGTCGTAGGTGCCGATCATCCGGATGGTGCCGTAGGTGAGCTCGGTCGCGAACCCGGCGTCGCGCGGGGTCAGCCCGGCACGGCGGATCCGCACCGGGAGCAGCAGGTTCGCGTAGGCGTCGTCGGCCTGCACCGCGCGGATGACGTCGAGGGCCACGCGCCGTGCGCTGGTCCCCGCGCCGCGGTTGCCCCAGCCCGAGCCGCGTCGAGAGTCCGTCATGCGAACGACACCCCCTCGAGGTCGCCGAGGCCCCTGGCCCACGCCGCTCCCGCCATGGGCGTCTTGCCCGCGGGCTGGACCTCGACCAGCTCGACGACGCCGTCGGTCGCACCGACGACCAGCCGCGCTCCGTCCAGCCGGAGGGCGCCGGGCGCGAGCGATGCGTCGGAGGAGGACGTGCCTCCCGTCCGACCGCCCTCGGGCGCGACCAGCGCGACCCGCTGGATCTTGACGCGCTGCTCGCCCACGTACGCGTACGCCCCCGGTTCCGGCGTGACCCCACGGACGTGCGCGTGCACGGCGGCCGACGGGCGGTCGAAGCGGACCCGGCCGTCGTCGATGGTGAGCTTCGGGGCGAGCGTCGGGGTGCCGGTCTGCGCCACCGCCACCGCGGATCCGTCCGCGATGCCGTCCACGACGTCGGCGACGACGTCGGCACCGAGGTCCGCCATCGTGGCGAGGACGTCGCCCGAGGTCGCCTCGGGGTCGATCGTGAACGGCGAGGTGGCGAACACCGGGCCCGCGTCGAGCGCCTCCACGAGCTGGAACACCGTCGCGGCGGTCACGCGGTCGCCCGCGAGGACGGCTCGTTGCACCGGTGCGGCACCGCGGTACTCGGGGAGGTCCGAGAAGTGCAGGTTGACCCACCCGTGCCGCGGGGTGTCGAGTGCCGCGCGACGGAGGAGTGCGCCGTACGCCACGATGACGCCGAGGTCGACGTCGAGTTCCGCGATCCTGGCCGTGACCTCGTCGTCGACGCGGGTGGCCTCGATCACGGGGATCCCGAGCTCCGCGGCGACGCTCGACACCGGCGTCGGTGTCATGACGCGCTTCCGCCCCTGCGGCGAGGCCGGTCGGGTGAGCGCGGCGACGACCTCGTGGTCGGAGGCCGCGAGGCGACGGAGGGTGGGGACTGCTGCGGCCGGGCTGCCGGCGACGACGAGGCGCATGGGCTCCGAGACGGTCGTGGGTCGATGGTGGGGGTGCGGCGGGCGGGCACGGGGCTCAGGCCTCGGCGAAGGGCTCGACGTCGTCCAACCGCACCCTGAGTGTAGGTGCCGCGCGGCGACGGTTCCCGCCCGGCAGGACCCGTCTGGTGGAGGACCGGCGGATGACCTCGGCCTTGAGCGTCGCCGCGACCTCGGTGCCGTGCGCGTACGGGAACCGCACGATCGCCCGGACCGTTCCCGCCGGGACGCTGCCCGCCGTGTCGAGGACCGGGACCGGACCGAGCACCGGCCCGACCGTGGCGTCGCCGAGCGCCTCGACCGCCGCGGAGACGGCGTCCTCGGTGCCGGTCAGGGTCGCGACCCGCACCGCCGGCGGGAAGTGCAGCTGTCGCCGGTCGCCGAGTTCCTCGTGCGCCGGGACGTCCAACCGCCACGTCGCCATGGCCGTCGCGAGCCGACCACCGATCCCGACGAGGTACACGGTCCCGCCGCGGGATGCGCGCGCCGCGGCGTTCGCCCAGATGCGCAGGACGTCCTCGGCGACGCGGAGACCCTCGCGCGCGAGCATCCGCTCCCCGTCGAGGAGCAGCACGCACGCGTAGCCGCCGGGAGCCGCGGGCTCGGCACCGCGGGTCGCCACGACGATCGCGGGCCGCTCGTCGACGGCGTCGATCGGCCGGCCGCCGTCCGCGACGACGATCCGCGTGCCGGGGAACGCGCGCCCGAGTTCGTCCGCGGTGCGCTGCGCGCCGTTGCCGACGGGTTTCAGCCGGCCACCGCCACACGTCGGGCAGCGGTACGCGACGGCGAGTGCGCCGCACCAGCGGCACTCCGGAGCACCGCCGGACATCTGGTTGCCGAGCGGGCCGCCGCACCGTCGACACGTGGCCCGCTCGCCGCAGTCCGCGCACACGAGTCCGGTCGCGAACCCGGGGCTGGCGACCTGCACGAGCACGGGCCCGTCACGGCTGGCGTCCCTGGCCGCCTTCCACGCGGAGGAGGGGATCCTGGCGTGGGCGAGCCAGCCCTCTGCAGCGGTCTGCTGCGCCGTCGGGACCACGCGCGGCGTGACGGCACGGAGAGGACGGACGTCCTCGAGCCAGCCGAGCTCGACGAGTCGCTGCACGTCGGTCGTCCTGGCGTGTGCCGCCAGCAGCAGCGACGCGCCGGACTGCGCCGTCCGGACGAGGGCGACGTCCCGGGTGTGCACGTACGGCGCACGCTGCTCGACGAACGACGGATCACCGTCGTCCCACATCGCGATGAGTCCGAGGTCCGTCGCCGGCGCGTAGACGGCCGTGCGGTTCCCGATCGCGACGACGGCCTCCGACGACGCCTGCAGCAGGGCCTTGGCGCGCTGGCCGTTCGTCTGCTTGGCGTCGAACCGGACCACGCGTTCGGCGGGCACGAACGACGTGACGGCCCGCTCGAGTTCGGCGAGGTCGCGGAAGTCCGGCACGATGAGCACCGCGGAGCGTTCGGTGGCGATCGTCCTGGCGGCGGCCTGCGCCATGGTCATCGCCCAGCCGGACACCCAGGAGTCGTCGGCGAGGCGCATCGGGTGCGCGACCGCGGTGAGCGCCGCGCGACCGCCGTTCACCACGAGCCGTTCGACGACGCCGTCGGGGTACGCGCTGATCGACGGGGCGAGGACCGCGGGGCGGACCACCGACGTGTCCCTGGCGAGGAACGCCTTCTCTGCGCGGACCTGCCGTGGCGGCACCGCGAGACGCAGGACGTCGCTGGCCACGCCCGCCGCTCGGTCGGCGACCGCACGCGCGAGTCGCCAGATCTCCGGCGCGAGCACCGGCACCGCGGACACGACGTCCTCGATGACGCTGAGCTCACCGGGGTAGGCGTTCTCGGAGAGCGTCTCGACGACGTACGCGTCCGCCATCCGGTTCCCGGTGCGGAGGGGCACCTTCACCCGCACACCGGGGACGCAGGTCTCCGCCATGGCGTCCGGGATGCGGTAGTCGAACAGCCGGTCGAGCTGCGGGAGCGGCGAATCCAGGACGACGCGAGCGATCACCGGCCGACGGGCATCGTCGACCGCCCGGTCCCCGACCGCACGCTGGACGTCAGCGACCGGCGGTCCGGCGTCGGCCCCGCTCATCGAGTGGTCAGACCGCGACGGGGACGAGCCCGGCTGCGACGCGGAGCTGCTCGACGCGGTCGAGCGTCTCCCAGGTGAACCCCGGGAGCTCCCGCCCGAAGTGGCCGTACGTCGCCGTCACCGCGTACTTCGGCTGGAGCAGGTCGAGGTCGCGGATGATCGCCGCGGGGCGGAGGTCGAACACCGACCGGATCGCCTCGGTGATGACGTCGTCCGCCACGTGTCCGGTGCCGAAGGACTCCACGTAGAGCCCGACGGGGGCCGCGCGACCGATCGCGTAGGCGACCTGCACCTCGAGCCGGTCCGCGAGCCCCGCCGCGACGGCGTTCTTCGCGACCCAGCGCATGGCGTAGGCGGCAGAGCGGTCGACCTTCGACGGGTCCTTGCCGCTGAACGCGCCACCACCGTGCCGCGATGCACCGCCGTACGTGTCGACGATCACCTTCCGGCCGGTGAGCCCGGCGTCACCCTGTGGGCCGCCGATCTCGAACTTGCCCGTCGGGTTCACGATGATCTCGACGTGCGACCAGTCGAGGTCGGACTGTGCGAGCACCGGAGTGATCACGTGCTCCGTGACCTCGGCGGTCAGGTCGTCGAGGGAGATGCTCGGCGCGTGCTGGGTCGAGACCACGACGGTCTCGACCGTCCTGGGCACGACGCCGTCGTACCCGACGGTGACCTGTGTCTTGCCGTCGGGACGGAGGAACGTCAGCTCGCCGGACTTCCGGACGGCCGCGAGCCGCTCGGCGAGGCGATGGGCGAGCCAGATCGCGACCGGCATGTACTCGGGCGTCTCGTTCGTCGCGAACCCGAACATGATCCCCTGGTCGCCGGCACCCTGGCGGTCGAGCGGGTCTCCCCCGTCGACACCCGTCGCGGCGGCGGTCCGTGCGTCGAGCGAGACGTCCACGCCCTGCGCGATGTCCGGGGACTGCGATCCGATCGAGACCTCGACGCCGCAGGTCCGGCCGTCGAAGCTGACCTCCGACGAGTTGTAGCCGATGCCGGTGATGACGTCACGGACGATCGTCGGGATGTCGACGTACCCGGACGTCGTGACCTCACCCGCCACGTGCACGAGGCCGGTGGTGACGAGCGTCTCCACCGCCACACGACTCGCCGGGTCGACCGTCAGGAGGGCATCGAGGATCCGGTCCGAGATCTGGTCGCAGATCTTGTCCGGGTGGCCCTCGGTGACGGACTCCGACGTGAAGAGGCGCAGTGCGGCAGGCACGTGATCAGGACGCAACGTGTCGATGAGCCGGGTCAGGCGACGGGAGCGGCGGCCTGCGGCGTCGCGGTGAGCTTGTCCTCGTTGATCTCGTGCATCGCCACGGACAGCGGCTTGTCGTCGATCGTGGAGTCCACGAGCGGTCCGACGTTGTCGAAGAGCGAACCCTCGTGCAGGTCGGCGTAGTAGTCGTTGATCTGCCGGGCGCGCTTGGACGCGAAGATCACGAGGGCGTACTTCGACTCGACCTTGGAGAGCAGGTCGTCGATGGGCGGGTCGATGATGCCCTTGGAACGGTCGGCCATGGTGACTCCTCGATGTGCGATGCGAACAGGTGCTGATGCGTGCGGGCGCGCGAGACGAACGGTCTCAGCGCGCGAGGAACAAGTCTACGACCTCTTGCGCCGCGGTGCTGACATCCGAGTTCACGATCCGCACGTCGAACTCGTCCTGCGCGGCGAGCTCGACCTTCGCGGTGTCGAGCCGGCGCTGCTGCTCGGCGGCTTCCTCGGTGCCGCGGCCGATGAGCCGGCGGACCAGTTCCTCCCACGTCGGCGGCAGGAGGAAGACCAGCACGGCCTCCGGCATCGCGGTGCGCACCTGTCGGGCGCCCTGCAGGTCGATCTCGAGCATGACCTTCTTGCCGTCGTCGAGCGCGGCGTCGATCGGCGGGCGGGGCGTGCCGTAGCGGTACGAGTTGTGCACCACGGCCCACTCGAGCATCTCGTGGTCGGCGACCATGCGGTCGAACTCTGCGTCGTCGACGAAGTAGTAGTGCACGCCGTCGATCTCGCCCGGACGCGGCGCGCGCGTCGTCGCGGAGACACTCAACAGCACCTCGGGGTGGTGCTCGCGGATGTAGGCCGAGACGGTGCCCTTGCCGACGGCGGTCGGTCCGGCGAGCACGACGAGCTTGGACGAGCCGCGAGACCTGCTGGACCGGGCGACGAACCAGTCGGCGAGCTCACCCCGCTGTCGGACTCCGAGGCCGCCGAGCCGCTTCGAGGGTGCGATGCGCAGCGACCCCATCACGATCTCCGCACGCGCGGGGCCGATGCCCTGGATGCTCGTGAGGAGGTCGCGGACCCGCATGGACCGCTCGGCCGATGCGGGATCCGCGTCGGCGGTGTCGACCGGCAGCGGGGTCCAGGCGGCCTGGGCCACCTCGAGCGGGGTCCGGACCCCGGCCGCGACGTCGGCCTTCACCGCGGCGCGGGCGCGACGAGCGGCCACGGCGGCACGTGCGGCCGCGACGCGATCGACGTCGGGGGGTGTCTGACCAGGGGCGTCCGTGCCGCTCACGCCAGGGCCGCCGCGATCCGCTCGGCGCGGTCGGCGACGAGACGCCGCACGCCGGCGGGGCCGTCCCCGAGGAGCCCACGGGACTCGTTGACGAGCACCTGGTCGGCGATCCCACCGAACACCGTGCGGAGGTCCTCGATGCGCGCGCCCTGTGCACCGAACCCCGGTGCGAGGACCGGCGAGGTCGCCACGGCACGCTCGGTGATGCCGAAGTCCGTCAGGTCGAGGGTCGCGCCGAGCACGAGGCCGAGGGATCCCATCCCCGCCCCGTCCGCACGTCGGTTGTCGTCTGCCACGTCATCGACCATACCGGCGGCCAGCGACACCCCGGAACGCGGCCCCTCCTGCACGAGCGCCGTCTGGACGGACCGGCCCTCGGGGTTGCTCGTCGCGCCGAGGACGAAGAGCCCGGCGCCGTTCGTCCTGGCGGTCCTGATCGTGCCCGCGAGCGCGCCGAACCCGAGGTACGGCGAGACCGTCAGCGCGTCGGAGGCCAGCGGCGACCCGGCGTCGAGCCACGCGGCCGCGTAGGCGTCCCCCGTGGTGCCGATGTCACCGCGCTTGGCGTCCGCGATGACGAGGAGGCCGGCGTCCCGTGCCCGCCGGATGGTCGTCTCGAGCGCCCGGTACCCGCTCGAGCCGGCCGCCTCGAAGAACGCCACCTGGGGCTTCACCGCGGCGGCGCGCCCCGCCGCGGCGTCGACGAGGACCGCACCGAACTCGGTCAGGCCCGCCTCGTCGCGCGACAGCCCCCACGCGTCGAGCGTGGCCACGTGCGGATCGATGCCGACGCAGAGCGCCGAACGCGACCGCATGGCGGACTGGAGGCGCGTGCCGAACGACACCGCGCCTCCCGTCCGCCCTGCGGTTGCGCTGGTCACCAGGTCGCTCGCTCGAGCGCGTAGTCCTGCAGGCTCCGCACGGAGTGCGGTGTCCCGATCGTCTCGATCGCCGCGACGGCGGCGCCGAGCTGCGCGATGGTCGTGAAGATCGGCTTGTCCGCCGCCACGGTCGCAGCGCGGATCTCGTAGCCGTCCGCGCGACCCGCCGCACCCGACGGCGTGTTGATCACGATGTCGACCTCGTCGCGCGCGAGCAGGTCGACGACGCTCTCGCCGCCGGCGCTGTACTTGCCGACGAGCCCGACCTCGATCCCGTTCCGACGGAGGATCTCCGCGGTGCCCTCGGTCGCGATGATCGTGAAGCCGAGCTGCTGGAGGCGGTGCACCGGCAGGACGATCGCGCGCTTGTCGGTGTCGGCGACGCTCACGAAGACCGTGCCCGACGTCGGCAGTCCGCCGTACGCCGCGATCTGGCTCTTCAGGAACGCCCGTGGGAAGTCGCGGTCGATGCCCATCACCTCGCCGGTGGAGCGCATCTCCGGGCTCAGCACACTGTCGACGACCTGGCCGTCCTTGGTGCGGAACCGGCGGAAGGGCAACACGGCCTCCTTGACCGCGACCGGTGCCTGCATCGGCACGACCGACCCGTCGCGCTCGGGCAGCAGGCCCTCGGCGATGAGCTCGCCGATGCTCGTACCGGTCATCACGCGCGCGGCGGCCTTGGCCAGGGCGATCCCGAGCGCCTTCGAGACGAATGGCACCGTGCGGCTCGCGCGGGGGTTCGCCTCGATCACGTAGAGGACCCCGGCGGCGATCGCGAACTGCACGTTGAGCAGGCCGTTCACGCCGACGCCGCGGGCGATCTTCTCGGTCGCGACCCGGACGGCGTCGATCTCACCGCGTCCGAGGCCGACCGGGGGCAGCGTGCACGCCGAGTCGCCGGAGTGGATGCCGGCCTCCTCGATGTGCTCCATGATGCCGCCGACGTAGAGCGTCTCGCCGTCGAAGAGTGCGTCGACGTCGATCTCCACGGCGTCGTCGAGGAACCGGTCGACGAGGAGCGGGAGGTCCGGGCCGATGATCGCCTGGTCCTCGACGCGGTCGAAGTAGTCGCTGAGCGACGGGGTGTCGTAGACGATCTCCATGCCGCGACCACCGAGCACGAAGGACGGACGGACGAGGACCGGGTAGCCGATCTCCTCGGCGACCGCGGTGGCGCTCGACAGGTCGTGCGCCGTGCCGTTGCGGGGCGCGAGCAGCCCGGCCTCGTCGAGGATCGCGGAGAACTGCCCGCGCTCCTCGGCCGAGTCGATCGCCGTCGGGGTCGTGCCGAGGATCGGGATCCCGGCCGCCTCGAGGGGCTTCGCGAGGCCAAGTGCGGTCTGCCCGCCGAGCTGCACCACGACGCCGACGAGCTCGCCGGACGCCGACTCGGCCTCGATGACCTCGAGGACGTCCTCGGCGGTGAGCGGCTCGAAGTACAGGCGGTCGGACGTGTCGTAGTCGGTGGAGACCGTCTCGGGGTTGCAGTTGATCATGATGGTCTCGAACCCGGCGTCGTTCAGCGCGAACGACGCGTGCACGCAGGAGTAGTCGAACTCGACGCCCTGCCCGATGCGGTTCGGTCCCGACCCGAGGATGACGACCTTCTTCCGATCGCTCGGCACGACCTCGGACTCGGAGTCGTAGCTCGAGTAGTGGTAGGGCGTCAGGGCCGGGAACTCGCCCGCGCACGTGTCGACGGTCTTGAAGACCGGGCGGACACCGAGCGCGTGCCGGGCGGCCCGGACCGCGAGCTCGTCGGTCACGGTCCCGTCGGCACCCGTCGCGCGCCCGCTCCGGAGGCCGGCGATCTGCAGGTCGCTGAACCCGTGCTGCTTCGCCCAGCGGAGGGTGTCGGCATCGAGTTCCGGGGCGTCACGGACCTCGGCGGCGACCTCGTTGATGAGCACGATCTGGTCGATGAACCACGGGTCGATGCCGGTGGCGTCGAAGACCTCGGCGCTCGTGGCGCCGGCGTACAGCGCCTGCTGCACGGTGACGATGCGGCCGTCGGTCGGGACCGAGGCCACCTCGAGCAGGTGGGCCTTGTCGAGCTCCGCGGCCGGGGTGTCCCAGTGGAAGCTCGACCCGCGCTTCTCGAGGCTGCGGAGCGCCTTCTGGAGGGCGGTGACGTAGTTCCGGCCGATGGCCATCGCCTCGCCGACGCTCTTCATCGTCGTGGTCAGCGTGGCGTCGGCCGCCGGGAACTTCTCGAACGCGAACCGCGGGACCTTGACGACGACGTAGTCGAGCGTCGGCTCGAAGCTCGCCGGTGTGACGCCCGTGATGTCGTTCTGGATCTCGTCGAGCCGGTAGCCGATCGCGAGCTTCGCCGCGATCTTGGCGATCGGGAACCCGGTGGCCTTCGACGCGAGGGCACTCGACCGTGAGACGCGCGGGTTCATCTCGATGACGATCACCCGGCCGTTCGCCGGGTCGATCGCGAACTGGATGTTGCAGCCACCGGTGTCGACCCCGACACGGCGGATGATGTCGATGCCGATGTCGCGGAGGTTCTGGTACTCGCGGTCGGTGAGCGTCAGGGCCGGGGCGACCGTGATCGAGTCCCCCGTGTGCACGCCGACCGGGTCGACGTTCTCGATCGAGCAGACGACGACGGTGTTGTCGAAGTTGTCCCGCATCAGCTCGAGTTCGTACTCCTTCCAGCCGAGGATCGACTCCTCCATCAGGACCTCGGTCGTCGGGCTCGCGTGCAGGCCGTCGCCGACCATCCGGACGAGCTCGTCCACGGTGTACACGAGACCGGAGCCGAGACCGCCCATGGTGAAGGACGGCCGGATGACGAGCGGGTACCCGAGGTCCTCGGCGAACGCCTTGGCCTCGTCGACGGTGTGCGCGATGTGGCTCCTGGCGACGTCCGCGCCGGACTCGAGCACGAGCGTCTTGAAGAGCTGCCGGTCCTCACCGCGCTGGATCGCGTCGACCTTCGCACCGATGAGCTCGACGCCGTGCCGCTCGAGGATCCCGGCCTCGTCGAGCGCGATCGCCGCGTTGAGGGCGGTCTGGCCGCCGAGGGTCGGGAGCACTGCGTCCGGACGCTCGAGCTTGATGATCTCCTCGAGGGAGGCGTTCGTGATCGGCTCGATGTACGTGGCGTCGGCGAAGTCCGGGTCGGTCATGATCGTCGCCGGGTTCGGGTTGACCAGGATGACTCGGATGCCCTCGCTGCGGAGGACGCGGCACGCCTGGGTACCGGAGTAGTCGAACTCGGCGGCCTGCCCGATGACGATCGGCCCGGAGCCGATCACCAGGACGGAGGAGATGTCTGCGCGCTTCGGCATCAGTTGCTGCTTTCGTTCGTCGAGGCGGTCGTCGGTGCGGTCGTCGAGGCGATCGTCGGTGCGGGCATGGGTGCGTTCGTCGAGGCGGTCGGGACCGGTGCGCCGGACCCGGCCCCGGGCCTCCCGTCCGTCCCTGCCGGTGACCCTGCCGGTGTGGTGGCGTCAGCCGTCGCCGCGTCGAGCGGCTCCCCGGCCTTCCGCGCCACGACCATGTCCCGGAACCGGTCGAAGAGGTACATGCTGTCGTGCGGTCCGGCGGCCGCCTCGGGGTGGTACTGCACGCTGAACGCCGGGATGTCGAGGGCGCGGAGTCCCTCGACCACGTCGTCGTTCAGGCTGTGGTGACTCACCTCGACGCGACCGAACCCTGCGGGCGAGTCGAGCGTCTCCCCGATCGGGGCGTCGACCGCGAACCCGTGGTTCTGGCTCGTGATCTCGACCTTGCCGGTGGTCGTGTCGAGCACCGGCTGGTTGATGCCGCGGTGCCCGAACGGCAGCTTGTAGGTGCCGAACCCGAGCGCCCGCCCGAGGAGCTGGTTCCCGAAGCAGATGCCGAAGAAGGGCCGACCGTCGCGGAGGCTCTCCTGCAGGAGCGCGACGTGCGCGTCCGATGCCGACGGGTCGCCCGGCCCGTTGGAGTAGAAGAGCGCGTCCGGGTCGAGCTCGCGGAGCCGGTCGATGGTGACGTCCTGCGGGAGCACGTGCACCTCGAACCCGCGGGCGGCGAGGTAGCGGACCGTGCTCGTCTTGACCCCGAGGTCGAGGACCCCGAGGCTGCCGATGCGCTCGCCCTCCGGTTCGACCACGTACTCGTCCGCCGTGGAGACCTCGGCGGACAGGTTCCGGCCGACCATCCCGTCCTGCTCGGTGACGATGCGGAGGCGCTCGCCCTCGTCGAGGTCGAGGTCGGCGCCACTGAACACCCCGCCCTTCATCGCACCGGTGTCGCGGATGCGGCGGGTGATCGCCCGCGTGTCCACACCCGAGATGCCGACGATGCCGTCGCGCTCCAGGTGCTCGTCGAGGCTCGCGGTCGCGCGGTGGTTCGACACGACGCGGCTCGGGTCGCGCACGACGTAGCCGGCGACCCAGATCCGCCCGGACTCCGGGTCCTCGTCGTTGACGCCGGTGTTCCCGATGTGCGGTGCGGTCTGCACCACGATCTGCCCCGCGTAGGACGGGTCGGTGAGCGTCTCCTGGTACCCGGTCATCCCGGTGGCGAAGACGACCTCGCCGAGCGTGCGGCCGCGGGCGCCGTAGGCCCATCCCTCGTGTTCGGTGCCGTCCTCGAGGACGAGCAGTGCCCGTTCGCGTGTCATCGTTCTCCTTCGTCGCCCGCAAGCGGGTCCTTCGTGTCGTTGCTGATCGGTCCCCGGAGCGCTGCGAGCACGCCCGCGTCACCCGCCGGGAACCGGAAGTAGCTGTCCAGGTCCGTCGCACCCGCGGCGCCGGTCGCCGTCCATCGCAGTCGGACGAGTCCGCCCGGCTCGACCACGCGGTCGATCGCGGCGGTCGCGCGGTCCGCACCGCGGACGTCGGACCACGCCACGAAGCGGTCGTCCGCGCCGGCGAGCGTCATCACCACACCACGGTCGTGGGTGCGGACACCACCGCGACCCCGGAAGCCCCACGGACCGGACGCGATCCGCTGCAGCGGGTCGTCGGCGACGGTCGTCGCCACGTAGAAGCCGTCGAACTCCGCGGTCGCGGCTCCGAGGTCGGCCGGCACACGGACGGGAGGCACGACCTCCGCCTGACGTCGGCTGCGCGTCCGCCAGGTGCGCGCCATCGCGAGGAACAGCGCGGCGACGGCGAGCAGGATGATCGCGCCGGCGAGCCACCTCATGCGGGGGCCCCCGCCGGTGCCACGCCTGCGGTTCCGGCTGCTGCTGCGGCGGCTGCGGCTGCTGCTGCGGCGGCGATCTCCTCGGTGGGCCGGACCGTGCCGTCGAGGACCGTCGGGTACCCGTGATGGAAGGTGGCGACGACCCGCCCGGGCAGCGTCATGCCGAGGTACGGCGAGTTCGACGACTGGCCGGCGAGGTCGGTGACGGCGAACTCCCGAGCCGCGGACGGGTCGTAGAGCGTGAACTCCGCCGGCGCGCCGACGACGACACCCTGCCCGTGGCCGGAGACCTGGCCGATGCGTGCCGGTGCCTCGCTGAGCACCCGCGCGACGTCCGTCCAGTCGAGCTGTCCGGTGCTCACGACGGCGGCGTGCACGACGCTCAGCGCGGACTCGAGGCCGACCATGCCGTTCGCGGCGGCCGGCCACTCGCAGCACTTCGCCTCGGCCGGGTGCGGCGCGTGGTCGGTCGCGACGATGTCGATCGTGCCGTCGGCCAGCGCCGCACGGAGGGCGTCGACGTCCTCGCGACGCCGGAGCGGCGGGTTCACCTTGTACCGGGCGTCGTAGCCGGCCGCGCCGTCGGCCCCGGCGATGAGGTCCTCGGTGAGCAGCAGGTGGTGCGGGGTGACCTCGGCCGTGACGGCGATGCCCCGCGACTTGGCCCAGCGGATGACCTCGACACTGCCGGCGGTCGACACGTGGCAGACGTGGAGCCTGGCCCCGACGTGGTCGGCGAGCAGGACGTCGCGGGCGATGATCGACTCCTCCGCCACGGACGGCCACCCGGCGAGACCCAGCTCGGCGGACAGCGCGCCCTCGTTCATCTGCGCGTCCACCGTGAGTCGGGGGTCCTGCGCGTGCTGCGCGAGGACACCGTCGAAGCCCTTGATGTACTCGAGCGCCCGACGCATGAGCAGCGGATCGGCGACGCAGGACCCGTCGTCGGAGAAGACCCTGACCCTGGCGCGGGACGTCGCCATCGCGCCGATCTCGGAGAGGTGCGTGCCCTGGAGTCCCTGGGACACCGCTCCGATCGGGCGGACCGTCACGTAGCCCGCCGCGTCTCCGAGCGCCTGTACCTGCTCGACGACCCCGGCGGTGTCCGCGACCGGCGAGGAGTTCGCCATCGCGTTGACGGCGGTGAAACCGCCGGCAGCGGCCGCGCGCGATCCGCTGAGCACGGTCTCGGACTCCTCGTGGCCGGGCTCCCGCAGGTGCGTGTGCAGGTCGACGAGGCCGGGCAGGGCGAGGAGCCCGTCCGCGTCGACGACCGTGGCGCCGGTGGTGTCCAGTCCGGACCCGACCGCTCGGATGCGGCCGCCCTCGACGCGGATGTCCGCGCGGGTGCCGTCGACGAGCTGAGCGCTGCGGATCAGATGTGCTGCGGTCATGCTGTCGCCTCCTGGCTGGTGGACGTCGGTGCTGGCGTCGCTTCGCTCGTCATGGTCAGGTACAGCGCCGCCATCCGCACCGACACGCCGTTCTCGACCTGCTCGACGATCGTCGAGCGGGGGTCGTCTGCCGCGACCCCGGCGATCTCGAGCCCGCGGTTCATCGGTCCGGGGTGCATCACGAGGGTCCGCACGTCGAACCGGGCGAACCGCTGCGCCGTCAGCCCCCAGTGCCGCGTGTACTCGCGCGGGTTCGGGAAGAAGGCCTCGTTCATCCGCTCCTGCTGGATCCGGAGCATCATCACGACGTCCGGATCCTCCGCGAGGGCGACGTCGAGGTCGTGGTGCACCGCGGCGCCGAACGGCTCGGGCGTCGACGGCAGGAGCGTCGGCGGCGCGGCGAAGGTCACGTGTGCGCCGAGCGTCCGGAGGAGCCAGGCGTTCGACCGTGCGACCCGGGAATGCAGCACGTCGCCGACGATGAGGACCCGTACGCCGTCGAGGTCGCGTCCCCGGGAACCGACACCGTGGATCCGACGACGCATGGTGAACGCGTCGAGCAGGGCCTGTGTCGGATGCTCGTGCGTGCCGTCGCCGGCGTTCACGACCGCGGCGTCGATCCACGCGCTGTCGGCGAGGACGCGCGGCGCGCCCGACGCCCCGTGCCGGATGACGATCCCGTCGACACCCATCGCGCCGAGGGTCTGGACGGTGTCCTTGAGCGACTCGCCCTTCGAGACGCTCGAGCCCTTGGCCGCGAAGTTGATGACGTCGGCGGACAGGCGCTTCGCCGCTGCCTCGAAGGAGATCCGCGTGCGCGTCGAGTCCTCGAAGAACAGGTTCACGACGGTCTTGCCGCGGAGGGCGGGGAGCTTCTTCACCTCGCGCGAACTGACCTCGGCCATCTCCTCGGCGACGTCGAGCAGGGTGATCGCGTCGTCGCGGGACAGGTCCTTCGTCGAGAGCAGGTGTCGCATCAGGCCACCCCGCCCTCGATGACGACCTCGTCGACACCGTCGGTCTCGGCGAGGTGCAACGAGATCCGCTCCGCGAGCGCGGTCGGCAGGTTCTTGCCGACGTGGTCGGCACGGATCGGGAGCTCCCGGTGCCCGCGGTCGACGAGGACCGCGAGTCGGACCGCCCGCGGACGACCGATGTTCTGGATCGCGTCGAGGGCCGCCCGGATCGTCCGGCCGGAGAAGAGGACGTCGTCCACGAGCACCACGACCTTGCCGTCGATGCCACCGGCCGGGATCACGGTCCGCTGCGGTGTCCGGCCGAGGCCACGGCCCAGGTCGTCCCGGTGCATGGTGACGTCGAGACGGCCGACACGCTCGGACGCCGGACCGAAGGTCTCGGGTTCGATCGACTCGAGCACCGCGCCGAGACGGTCCGCGAGCACGACGCCCCGGGTGGGGATCCCGAGGACCACGAGGTCGGAGGCCCCGGAGTTGGCCTCGAGGATCTCGTGGGCGATACGCGTCAGCGCGCGCGTGATGTCGGATTGCTGCAGGACCGTTCTGGTTCCCACGGCGACCTCCTTCCCCGCCTCACAGGACGGCATTAAAGGACGTGGTTGTCGGGAGCAGCCTAGCGCGCGGTGCCGGCCGTCATGTCGTCGTCGTCTTCTTCCGGGTCGTCGCCCTCGGCGACGACGAGTCCGTCGGCGATCGGGTCACCGGGGCCGGCAGCGGTCGCTGCGGCGTTCCGCGGCTCCCCCGCCACGGCACCGAGCACGCCGTTGACGAACCCCGCCGACTCGGCCGTGGAGAGCGACTGCGCGAGCTCGACCGCCTCGGCGATCGCGACCGGGTTCGGGACCTCGTCGTTGAACCGGATCTCCCACACCCCGGCGCGGAGGATGCTGCGGTCGATCACCGGCATCCTGGCGATCGTCCAGCCCTGCGCGTGGTCGACGATGATGCGGTCGATGTCGGACTTCCAGTCGGCGACGCCGGTGACGATCTGCCGCGCGTAGTCCCAGCTCGAGGCGCGTTCCGGGTTGTCGAGGTGCCGGACGGTCTCGGTGCTCAGCACCTCGCCGATCGGGAGCTCCCGGACCTCGGCCACGTAGAGCATGTCGAGGGCACGCTTGCGCGCCTTGGAGCGTGCGCTCATCCCTAGTTGACCCGGCTGAGGTAGTCGCCCGTGCGGGTGTCGACCTTGACCTTCGTGCCGGTCTCGAGGAACAGCGGGACCTGGATCTGGTAGCCGGTCTCGACCGTCGCGGGCTTCGTGCCGCCCGTCGAGCGGTCGCCCTGCAGGCCGGGCTCGGTGTAGGTGACCTCGAGCACGACGCTCGCGGGGAGCTCGACGTAGAGCGGGTTGCCCTCGTTCATCGCGATCGTCGCGGTGGAGGACTCGAGCATGAAGTTCTTGGCGTCGCCGACGATCTCGGCCGGGATGCTGACCTGGTCGTAGGTGTCGGTGTCCATGAAGACGAACAGGTCACCGTCCGTGTAGAGGTACTGGAAGTCGCGACGGTCGACCGTGGCGAACTCGAGGCGCGCACCGGCGTTGAACGTGCGGTCGACGACCTTGCCCGAGACGACGTTCTTCATCTTGGTGCGGACGAACGCGCCGCCCTTGCCCGGCTTGACGTGCTGGAAGTCGATGACGCTCCAGAGCTGGCCGTCCATGTTGAGGACGGCGCCGTTCTTGATGTCCGTGGTGCTCGCCATGCGCTTCTCTTCCGTTTCGCGTGTCGTGTGCCGGCGGTCCGGATCCGGGACCAGCTCGGGCTCTTCGGTCGGGCTGCGCCCATCGGGTTCCGCACGGCCGTGCGCGGTGCGCGACGGGCGGGAACGCCTCGGACGAGTGTAGCGGACGGCTGTTCTCCACAGGTCCGGCAGGACGGCCGCACGTCCACAGGTGGCCGGGCACTCGGCCTGGAGGCACGCATCACCGGCCAGCATCGGTGACGGGAGGACACATGGACGGTTGGGAACCCGCGGTCGTGGCCGCGGTGGTCGCGGCGTGCAGCGCGCTCGTCGCAGCCGCGATGAGCGTCGCGACGGCGCGGAGTGCACGGCGGTCGAACGAGCGCGCGCGGTTCTGGGAGCGGTTGTCCTGGGCGGTGCAGGAGCTCGACCGACCGGATCGTGCGAGATACGACATCCCCGCAACTGTGCTGGACCAGCTCCGGTTCGTACGGTGGGCCGGACCGAGCGATCGTGACCTCGCAGGGAAGATCGCCGGGCTGACAGAGACGCGGTGCGACGAGCCGCCGGAAGGGGATCCCGGACGATGACCGGACAGTTCAAGTACAGCGAGTCGGTGCGACGACAGCTCCACATCACCTATCTCGGCGCCCTCCGCTCGCTGGGCCGAACCGAGGAGGAAGCACGGCGGGTGTGGGACGGCGAGCCGATCACCATCTCGCTCCGGCTCCGTTGGTGGCGGCGCCGGATGCGGGACCGGCTCCGCTGGAAGTGAGGACGGGCCCGGGACGGCGACCGACGGCTACGCGCCGACCTCCTGGTAGGCCGTGAACAGCATCGCGTCCTCCGGACCTTCGAGCACGACGGGCTTGCCGACCGCGTCGAGGATGATGAACCGCAGCATGCCGGCCCTGGCCTTCTTGTCGCGGCGCATCGTCGCGAGGAGGCCCAGCCAGCGACCCGACGGGTAGCTCGTCGGCAGGGACAGCGAGTCGAGGATCGCACGGTGCCGATCGACCGTGGCGTCGTCCAGGTGCCCGGTCAGTCGTGCCAGTTCGGCCGCGAACACCATGCCGACCGCGACCGCAGCACCGTGGCGCCACTGGTACCGCTCCGCGTGCTCGATCGCGTGCCCGAGGGTGTGCCCGTAGTTGAGGATCTCGCGCGTGCCCTGCTCGCGGAAGTCCTCGGACACGACACGGGCCTTCAGGTCGATCGCGAGCTCGACGACCCGACGGAATTCCGGCGTGGTCGGGTCCGTCACCCGGTCGACGTCCGCCTCGACGATGTCGAGGATCTCCGGCACGGCGATGAACCCCGCCTTCACGATCTCGGCGAACCCGGTCAGGATCTCGTTCTTCGGGAGCGTGGTCGCCAGGTCGAGGTCGACGAGGACGGCACGCGGGGCCGAGAACGCGCCGACGAGGTTCTTGCCCTCGTTGGTGTTGATGCCCGTCTTGCCGCCGACGCTCGCGTCGACCATGCCGAGCACGCTCGTCGGGATCTGCACGCACGCGATGCCGCGGAGCCAGGTCGCGGCCACGAACCCGGCGAGGTCAGTGACGGCGCCGCCACCGAGCCCCACGACGGCGTCCGTGCGGGTGAAGTCCGCCTGCCCCATGATCTGCCAGCAGAACGCCGCGACCTCGACACGCTTGCCGGCCTCGGCGTCGGGCACCTCGGCGATGAGCGCCTCGTACCCTGCCTCGACGAGTGCGGCGCGCAGCTGTTCCGCGCGCGCACCGAGTGGCCCGGCGTGCACGATGAGCACCTTCGCGACACCGCGACCGAGCACCGCGGGCACGACGCCGAGCAGTCCGTGGCCGACCGACACCGCGTACCCGTCAGACGCGGAACCGACCGCCGACGGTTCCGCAGATCGGAGCCCGCCGACGAGGATCTCGGTCGTGCCCTCGGGCAGGGCGACGTCGTTCGTGGGTGCGGTCACAGTTCCTCCTGGTCGGGATGGGTGTCGGCGGACTCGGGATCGTGGGCCCGGACCCAGGCGACGACGTCCTCGACGACGCGCGACATCGGACGGCGCGAGGTGTCGACGACCACGTGGGCGAGCTCGGCGTACGTGGCCGCGCGCTCGTCGGCGATCGTCGTCCAGGCATCGATCCCGCCGGTCGCGAGCAACGGGCGCTTGGTCCCGGAGATCCGCTCGGCGACGGCCTCGGGCGACACCGTCAGCAGCACGATCCGCGCACCGGCCAGTGCCTCGCGCGTGGCTCCGTGCGTCACGGCACCGCCGCCGACCGAGATCACCCCGCCGATCGTCATCGCGTCTGCCACGGCCTGCGCCTCGAGTGCCCGGAACTCGGTCTCACCACGCGCGGCGAAGATGCCGCTGATCGGTCCGTGCGATCGAACGATCATCCGGTCGGTGTCGGTGAACGGCAGTCCGAGCGCCTTCGCGACCCGCTTGCCGACGCTCGACTTGCCGGCGCCCATCGGCCCGATGATGACGACGGGCCGCCCGGCCGGACCAGCGGTCGACGTCGTCGTCGACTGCTCGCTCACCAGGCCGAGGTGTGCGACGCCGGCGAGGCTGTCGTCTCGGCGCGGCGGGTCTGCAGGGTCTCCGGGATGGCCGCGAGGTAGGCGTCCATGTTGCGCTTGGTCTCGACGACGTTGTCGCCGCCGAACTTCTCGAGCACCGCGTCCGCGAGCACGAGCGCGACCATGGCCTCGGCAACGACACCCGCAGCGGGCACCGCGCAGACGTCCGAGCGCTGGTGGTGCGCGGCAGCGTCCTCTCCGGTCGCGACGTCGATGGTGTGCAGCGCGTGCGGGATCGTGGCGATGGGCTTCATGCCGGCGCGGACGCGGAGCACGGTGCCGGTCGACATGCCGCCCTCGGTGCCGCCCGCACGGTCGGTCCCGCGGGTGATCTCGCCGTCTTCGCGGTAGAGCTCGTCGTGCGCCGCGGAACCGCGACGACCGGCGGTCGCGAAGCCGTCGCCGACCTCGACGCCCTTGATGGCCTGGATCCCCATGATCGCGGCGGCGAGACGGGCGTCGAGACGACGGTCCCAGTGCACGTGCGACCCGAGGCCGGGCGGCACCCCGTAGAACAGGACCTCGACGACCCCGCCGAGGGTGTCCCCGTCCTTCTTGGCGGACTCGACCTCGGTCACCATGCGCGCGCTCGTCTCCGCGTCGAAGCAGCGGAGCTGGTCGTCGTCCAGCCGATCGACGTCGTCGGGCATCGGCAGTGCGGTGTCGTCGGGCACGCGGACGGTGCCGACCTGCAGCGTGTGGCTCACCGAGCGGATGCCGAGTTCGCCGAGGAACGCCTTGGCGACGGCACCGAGTGCGACACGAGCCGCGGTCTCGCGCGCCGACGCGCGTTCGAGGATCGGCCTGGATTCGTCGAAGCCGTACTTCTGCATGCCGACGAGATCGGCGTGGCCCGGGCGCGGGCGGGTGAGCGGTGCCGAACGACCACGCGACGCCTCGGTCTCCTCGACCGGCTCCGGGTTCATCACCTCGACCCACTTCGGCCACTCGGTGTTGCCGATGCGGATCGCGACCGGGCTGCCGAGCGAGAACCCGTGCCGGACGCCGCCGGAGACGTGCAGTTCGTCCTGCTCGAACTTCATCCGGGAGCCACGGCCGTAGCCGAGCTTCCGGCGCGCGAGGTCCTCGCGGATCCGGTCGAAGGACACCGGGACGCCCGCGGGGAGACCCTCGAGCACGGCGATCAGTTCGGGTCCGTGCGACTCACCTGCGGTCAACCAACGAAGCATGCGCCCATCCTCCCACAGGGAGGACGACACCCCCGCTCCGAGACGGAACAGGGGTGTCGACGACCGCGGGCGTCCTACTGGTAGTCGGGGTGCGCGCGGAGCCAGGCCTGGAACTGCTTCACCGCGACCTGGTGCTCGGCGTAGGTGTCCGAGAACGTCGTCTCGCCCGTGTCGAGGTTCACCGTCACGAAGTACAGCCACGACCCGTCCGCCGGGTGCATCGCAGCGTCGATCGCGATCGTGCCGGGGTTCGAGATCGGTCCGGGCGGCAGTCCGAGGTGCTGGTAGGTGTTGTACGGGTCCGACGCATCGGCACGCTCGGAGTCGGTCGTGGTGACCCGGTCGGTGTGCCCGGTGCCGTACGCCACGGTCGCATCGGACTGCAGCGGCATGCCCTGGTCGATCCGGTTCTGGAACACCCGCGCGACCTTCGGGTAGTCGGCCGCGAGCCCGGCCTCCTTCTGGATGAGGGCGGCGAACGTCACGATGTGTGCCCGCTGGTCGACCGGCACACCCGCGGCGTCGAGCTTGGAGTACATCGTGTTCACCATGTACTGGAAGTACTGCTTCGCCGTCCACGACGGGTTGACCGGGTAGGTCGCGGGGAACAGCCACCCCTCGAGACTCGTCGTCCCGGCCGGGAGCCCGTAGGCCGACACGTCGTTGGCAGCGGCCTCGACGTCGGACTGCGAGAGACCGGCCTTCGCGACCATCGACGCCTCGACGTCCTTGAGGACCGCGCCCTCCTGGATGAGGATCGACGCCGTGACCTTGTTCTTGGCGTCCTGCAGTGCGGACAGCGCCGACTTCGAGCTCATCTGCTTCTTGAGCTGGTACGAGCCCGGCTGGAACTGCACGTCTGGACTCGCGAGCAGCAGCTTGTAGAACGCACCGGAACTCTTCACGACACCGTCACGCTCGAGGGTCTTGGCGACGTCCTGCCCGATGTCGCCCTCCTTGATCGTGATCGTGGCCGCGCCGTGTCCGCTGCCGGTGTAGTCGGTCGGCTCCGGTGTCCCGGAGAACTTCGCGGCGATGGACTGCACCTTCGGCACGACGAACGCTGCAGCCCCCACGCCACCGACGACGACGACCGCGACGATGACGATGCCCGCGATGACGGCCCCGCGCGAACGCTTCCGTCGTGGCTCCCGCGGCTCACGCGGCGTCCGTCCGCCTCCGCCGCGGCCGGAACCACCCGACCCGCCGGAACCACCCGATCCGCCGAGTCCGTCCGACCCGTCCCCCGGGCGAGAGCCCCCAGCCCCGCCAGTGACACCGGCCTCCGCACGTCCAGCGCCGTCGACCGAGTCCGCCAGCAACTCGTGGATCTCGACCTGCTCCGGCTCCTGCTCCGTCGGCACGGTCGCTCCGCCCACCGCGCCGCGCCGACCACGACCCTGCTCCGCGGCGGCCGCACGGGCCTCCCGGCGCGAGCGGTGCTGCTGGACCGGTTCGTCTGCCGCCGCCACCGGCTCGTGTGCGGTCGGTGCGCCGTCAGGGGATGCCGACGCGCCGGGCCCGGCCACGGGCCTCCCGGCGCCGTCGCGTGCACCCGCGTCGTCAGTGGAAGGGTCGTTCGATGCGGCACGCCGCCCGGCTGCGGTGCCGGGCGCGATGATGTCGTGCCAGTCCAGGTCGTCTGCCAACGGTCCTCGCGAAGTCTCTCGGATCTACGGGAGCGCGATCCCCGGTGGGGTGCCTCCCGCACGCTCGCGGTCGAGCGCATGTTGCAGAATGATAACAGCGGCGGCTTGATCGATCACGGCGCGGGACTTCTTCGTGTTCCGACCGGCCTGCTGCATCCCGCGCTGAGCGGACACCGTCGAGAGCCGTTCGTCCACGAGCCGGACCGGCAGGTGCTCCGCGATGCGTGCCGCGAACTCCCGCGCGTCCTGTGTGGACGGTGTGTCCCCGCCGGAGAGCGAGATCGGCAGACCGACCACCGCCTCGAGCGCTTCATACTCCCCGGCGATCGCCAGGATCCGCACGAGGTCGCGGTCGTCGTCGCGCTGCACGGTCTCCACCGGGGTGGCCAGGAGGCCGTCGCGATCGCAGACCGCGATGCCGATCCGGGCGCGCCCGACGTCGACGCCGATGCGGCGCCCGGTCCGCACGGCCTAGCCCGCGATCCGTGCGGTGACCGCGCGGAGCGCCGCCGGCAGTGCCGCCGCGTCCGTTCCGCCGCCCTGTGCCAGGTCGGGCTTGCCGCCACCGCCACCGCCGAGGATGCCCGCGGCCTCCTTCGCGAACGGACCGGCCTGGAGGCCCGCACGTCGCGCCGCGTCGTTGGTCGCCACGAGCACCACGGGCTTGTCGTTCACGACCGCACCGAGCACGACCACGGCTGCGTCGTCGCCGAGCTGTGCGCGCACCGCCGTCGCCATGCTCCGGAGGTCGTCCGAGGACTGCACGCCCGCGACGGTCTCGGCCACCACGGTCGTCGTGCCCATCGTCGTCGCGCGCTGCACGAGCGCAGGGATCCGCTGCTGCAGGTTCGCCGACTCGAACTCGGCGATGCGACGCTCAGCGGCCTTGAGGTCCCCCATGAGCGTCGCCACCCGTGCGGGGACGTCCTCGCGAGGAGCCTTGAGCGTGCTCGAGAGCTGCGAGAGGATCGTCCGCTCGACCGCGAGGTCGCGGAAGCCCTCGATGCCGACGAGTGCCTCGACGCGACGGTTCGTCGAGCCGACGCTGCCCTCCCCGACGAGGTTGACGAGCCCGACCTGGGCGCTCGAGGCGACGTGGATGCCACCGCAGAGCTCGCGGGACCACGGACCGCCGATGTCGACCATCCGCACCTCGGAGCCGTACTTCTCACCGAACAGGGCCTGGGCGCCGAGCGCGCGGGCATCGTCGATCGGCAGCACGCGCGTGTCGACCTGCAGGTCGGACCGGATCGCGGTGTTCACGACGTCCTCGATCTCGGAGCGCGTGTCGGTCGAGATCGGCTGGCTCCAGGAGAAGTCGAGCCGCATGTACCCGGCCTTGTTGTACGAACCGGCCTGGAGCGCCTCCGGGCCGAGGATCTCGCGGAGCGCAGCGTTCACGAGGTGTGTCGCGGAGTGGGCCTGGGTCGCTCCACGGCGGTAGTCGGCGTCGACGAGCGTGGTCGCGGCAGCGCCGACGGCGACCTCGCCCGACCGGACCTGCACGGTGTGCGCGAAGAGGTTCGGGACGGGCTTCTGGACGTCGAGGACCTCGAGGTCGAAGCCGTTGCCGACGATCGCCCCCTGATCGGCGTCCTGGCCGCCGGACTCGGCGTAGAGCGACGTCTCGGCGAGGATGACCTCGGCGATGTCCCCGGCGACCGCGCGGTCGACGCTGACGCCGTCCACGATGATGCCCAGGATGGTCGACTCGGTGTCGAGGGCGTCGTAGCCGGTGAAGACGGTCTCGCCCCTCGCCCGGAACGCGCTGTAGACGCTGAGGTCCGCGATCGCGCGCTTCTTGCTCTTGGCGTCCGCCTTGGCACGCGAGCGCTGGTCCGACATCAGGGTGTCGAAGGCCGCGCGGTCGACGTGCAGCCCGGCCTCGTCTGCCATCTCGAGCGTCAGGTCGATCGGGAACCCGAACGTGTCGTGCAGCAGGAACGCCGTGTCTCCGCCGATCGGTCGGTTGCCGTCGTCCTTCGCGCGCTCGACCGCGACGTCGAGGATGGTCGTGCCCTGCGCGAGGGTGCGGAGGAACGCCTCTTCTTCTGCGTAGGCGATGCGGGAGATCCGGGCGAAGTCCGACTCGACCTCGGGGTACGCGGCCTTCATCGCGTCGCGCGACGCCGGGAACAGCTCCGGGAAGGTGGCCCGCTCGACGCCGAGGAGCCGCATCGAGCGCACCGCGCGACGGAGCAGACGCCGCAGGATGTAGCCGCGGCCCTCGTTCGACGGGGAGACCCCGTCCGAGATGAGCATGAGCGCGCTCCGGACGTGGTCGGCGATGACTCGCATCCGGACGTCGTCCTCGTGCACGGAGCCGTACTGCCGACCGGAGAGCTGCGCGGCGAGGTCGAGGACCGGGCGGACCTGGTCGATCTCGTACATGTTGTCGACACCCTGCTTGATGAACGCGACCCGCTCGAGGCCCATCCCGGTGTCGATGTTCTTGTTCGGCAGCTCGCCGACGATGTCGAAGTCGACCTTCGAGCGGACGTTCTCGATCTGGTACTGCATGAACACGAGGTTCCAGATCTCCACGTACCGGTCGTCGTCGGTCGCCGGGCCGCCGTCGACGCCGTAGGCCGGCCCGCGGTCGAAGAAGATCTCCGAGCAGGGCCCGGCGGGGCCCGGCTGTCCGGTCGACCAGTAGTTGGAGTCCTTGCCGAGGCGCTGGATACGCTCGTCGGGGAGTCCGGCGACCTGCTTCCAGATCGCGATCGCCTCGTCGTCCTCCTCGTACACCGTGACCCAGAGGTCCTCGGGGTCGAACCCGAGGCCGCCGTCGGACTCCGGCGTGGTGAGCAGCTCCCAGGCGTAGGTGATCGCCTGCTCCTTGAAGTAGTCGCCGAACGAGAAGTTGCCGTTCATCTGGAAGAAGGTGCCGTGCCGGGGCGTGCGCCCGACCTCCTCGATGTCGTTCGTCCTGATGACCTTCTGCACGCTCGTCGCACGCGGGTACGGCGGCGGGACCAGTCCGGTCAGGTACGGGATGAACGGCACCATGCCGGCGACGACGAAGAGGAGCGACGGGTCGTCCGAGACGAGGGGCGCGGAGGGGACGACGGTGTGCCCGCGGTTCCCGAAGAACTCGAGCCAGCGGCGACGGATTTCAGCGGTCTGCATGGTGCTTCCCTGTTGAGGAGTGGGTGTGGAACGACCGGGGTGCGACGTGCGTGGCCGTGGTGGTCAGACGCCCGCGGCGGGGTGGGCTCGGAGCTCCGCCTCGCGCGACCGGTAGCCGTCGACGATGGCGCCGCGGAAGGCCTTCGTGCGGGTGTCGAGCTCGGCGAAGAACCGCCGGCCGCCCGTGGTCTGGTTGACCTGGTGCGCGACGAGGAACCCGATGACGACGCCGACGGCGACGAAGAACAGTGGTTTCACGCGGAGCCTCTCCCTCGGGCGCACGACCCCCGCGCGCCCGACCAGCCTACCGCCAGCGCCATGCGACCACCGGCGGCCGCGGGGCGGCGACGCACCGATCCTCCAGACCGGCAGCGCCGTCGCCCGGCCCCGCGACGGCAGAAGGCGGCCCACCCGGTGGTGGACCGCCTTCTGGCGTGGAGTGCTGAGACTCAGCGAGCCGCGTAGTACTCGACGACGAGCTGGACTTCGCAGGTCACGGGGACCTCGACGCGCTTCGGACGGCGCACGAGGCGGGCCTGGAGCTTGTCGATCTCGACCTCGAGGTACCCCGGGACCTTCGGGAGGACGTCCACGTGGCCACCGGCAGCGGCGACCTGGAACGGCTCCATCGACTCGGAACGGGCCTTGACGTGGATCATCTGGCCCTCCTTGACGCGGAAGGACGGGCGGTCGACGAGCTTGCCGTCGACGAGGATGTGACGGTGCACGACCATCTGGCGAGCCTGCGCCGTGGTCCGAGCGAACCCGGCACGGAGCACGAGGGCGTCGAGACGCTCCTCGAGGAGCTCGACCAGGTTCTCACCGGTCAGGCCCTTGGCCTTGCGGGCCTCTTCGAAGACGATGCGGAGCTGCTTCTCGCGGATGCCGTACTGGGCGCGCAAGCGCTGCTTCTCACGGAGACGGACGGCGTAGTCACTGTCCTGCTTGCGGCGGGTGCGACCGTGCTCACCGGGGCCGTAGGGGCGCTTCTCGAGGTAACGGGCCGCCTTCGGCGTCAGCGGGATGCCGAGCGCGCGCGAGAGGCGGGTCTTGCTGCGTGAACGTGACTTGGTAGACACAGGGTCCTTTTCTGTACTGAATGAACGGATCGCGGCCCGCCACCGTGCGCACACGGCAACCAGGGACACTCGCATCGCGAGCACCGCGAAGGGATTCAGAGGGATGAGCCTGTGGGATCGGACGGCTACAGTCCGAACCTCTGACACTGAGTTCTCGACAGCAGCCGCGCGCGAGAACCTGGTCGTAGGCGGATCAACGATAGCAGGAGCGCAGGGCGTTGCGGAACCCGGCGCGCGCCGTGTTCAGGTGTGGGTGCGTGCGGGTGGGTGCGGGTGGGTGCGTACATCTGCATGGGTGGTCGCCGGATGCATGCGCATCGGGCGACGCCGTTGTCGGGGAACGACGTCGGAGCCCGGTGGCGATGTCGCTTGATGCCCGTGCATCCAGTGCGAACGCATGGTGCGACAAGGCCGGGCGAGCGCGACGTCGTGAAGCGGTGGCGATGTCGCTTGATGCCCGTCCATCCAGCGCGAACGCATGGTGCGACGAGACCTGACGAACGCGACGTCGTGAAGCGGTGGCGATGTCGCTCGATGCCCGTCCATCCAGCGCGAACGCATGGTGCGACGAGACCTGACGAACGCGACGTCGTGAAGCGGTGGCGATGTCGCTCGATGCGCGCGCATGGTGCGAGCACTCGGGCAGGGGTGCCGTCCGGGTGGGCCGAAACAGAGACCGCGCGCCGGGCCGCGCACGACGGAAGCCAGCCTGGAGGCGCGGATCACGCTGATCCCGAACGGTCCCGACCGCGCGCGGCCGGGCGGGCAGGACCGCGCGGGGCCGGGCGGGCAGGACTGCGCTGGGTACTCGGCCCGGGGCGACCGGCCGAGCTGACTACTCCCCGCGGATGATGCGGCGGAGGCGCTCGAGCCGCGGACCGACCTCGCGCTCGTTGCCGTTCCCCGTCGGCGAGTAGTACTCGGTGCCGTCGAGGGCATCCGGCAGGTACTGCTGCCGAGCCACCCCGTGCTCGGCGTCGTGCGAGTACACGTACCCCTTGCCGTGGCCGAGGCGCTTGGCCCCCGGGTAGTGCGCATCGCGCAGGTGGTTCGGCACCACGCCCATCCGCCCCGCCCTGACGTCGGCGATCGCGGCGTTGATGCCGTTGTAGGAGGCGTTCGACTTGGGAGCGGTGGCGAGGTAGACCACGGCCTCGGCGAGCGGGATCCGCCCCTCGGGCATGCCGATGAGCTGGACCGCCTGTGCCGCGGCGACCGCGATGGGGAGGGCCTGGGGGTCCGCCATGCCGATGTCCTCGGATGCGGAGATGATGATGCGCCTGGCGATGAACCGCGGGTCCTCGCCCGCCTCGACCATCCGGGCGAGGTAGTGCAGCGACGCGTCGACGTCACTGCCCCTGATCGACTTGATGAACGCACTGATGACGTCGTAGTGCTCGTCGCCCTGACGGTCGTAGCGGAGCAGCGCACGGTCCACGGCGATCGCGATCGTCTCCGCCGTGATCACGGGGACCGTGCTGCCCGCGTCCACGACGTCCGCGACCGGGACCAACGAGGACTCCTCGTCGTCCTCATCGTCGTCGTCCTGTTCGGCGGGACCCCGGGCTACGGTGCCCTCGTCGTCGGCGGCCGACGCCACTGCGGACTGGGCCGCGGCCTCCAGTGCGGTGAGGGCGCGCCTGGCGTCGCCCGATGCCAGGCGGATGAGGGCGGCCCGCGCCTCGTCGCCCAGGACGACACTGCCGCCGAGCCCGCGCGGGTCCTCGACCGCCCGGTCGACGAGCAGCCCGAGATCGACGTCCGTGAGCGGCTTGAGCGTGAGCAGGAGCGAGCGCGAGAGGAGCGGGGAGATGACCGAGAACGAGGGGTTCTCGGTGGTCGCCGCGATGAGGATGACCCATCCGTTCTCGACGCCGGGCAGGAGCGCGTCCTGCTGCGCCTTGCTGAAGCGGTGGATCTCGTCGAGGAACAGCACGGTGGTCGTGCCGTAGAGGTCCCGGTGCGCGAGCGCGCGCTCCATGACCTCGCGCACGTCCTTGACACCGGCGGTCACGGCGCTGAGCTCGACGAACTCGCGTCCGGACGACCTGGCGATGGCCTGCGCGATCGTCGTCTTGCCGGTGCCCGGCGGCCCCCACAGGATCACGGAGACGCCACCGGGCCGCTCGGCGTCACCGGTCGCGAGCGAGACGAGCGGCGAGCCACGGCCGAGGAGATGACCCTGGCCGGCGATCTCGTCGAGACTCGTGGGGCGCATCCGCACCGCGAGCGGCACCGACCCCGAGGACAACCCCCGCGCCGATCCGCTCGTGGGCGCCTGCTGCTCCCTCGAACGACCCGCTGCCATGCCACCACTGTAGGCGCGGCCACCGACACCTGTGGACCGGCCTCCCCCGGTTCATCCGTGCGTCCACTACGATTCCCGGGAACGCGCAGGACGAGAGGGCAGATCCACACGTGGCACCGAAGAACCAGGGTCGACAGGCCCGCGAAGCACGCGAACGACTCCGGCTCTACCAGGCTCGACAGGGGCTGCACGCCCGTCGTCGGACGCGCCGTGTCCGGGACAACGTGATCGCCGTCGTTGCGCTCGTGGTCGTCGCCGGACTCGCGACCGGGTCGCAGCTCGTCTACGCGGGACAGCACGAGTCGAAGCCCGCCGCCAGCGCGTCCGCCGGGGCGAGCGCCACTCCGAGTGCCGACCCCTCGAGCACCGCCAGCCCCTCGGCGACGGCTGCGAACACCGGCGACGTGCCGAGCAGGTCGATCGCGAAGGGCGCGACCTGGGACGGCACCCTCACGCTCAACAAGACCGTGAAGCTGGGCATCGAACTCGACGGTTCTGCGGCACCCCAGGCCACGAGCGTCGAGATCGACCTCATCCGGAAGCAGTTCTACGAGGGCACCACCTGCCACCGGCTCAGCACGTCGACCGGGGCGAAGTTCCTGCAGTGCGGTTCCGCGAACGGCGACGGCACGGGCGACGCGGGCTTCGAGTACGGCCCCCTCGAGAACGTCCCGTCGGACGGGGACTACCCGACCGGCACGATCGCGATCGCCAGGAGCTCGTCGCAGTACTCCCAGACCACCCAGTTCTTCATCGTCTACGGCGACACCCAGCTCGACGGCTCGACCGGCGGCTACACGGTCGTCGGCAAGGTCACGAGCGGGCTCGACGACCTCAGGACGACGATCACGTCGAAGGGCATCGGGACCGCGGGCGCCGACGGGACCGGTGCCCCGAAGGTCGCCACGACGATCACCGGGGCCACGATCGCCCAACAGAAGTAGGGCGAGGCCCCCAGCCGCACCGGCGGTGCAATAGGCTGACGACCGACCGGCCGACGGCGACGTCGGCGAGCACGACCACGATCGAGGCGAGACCTGTGGGAACTGACGAAGCAACGACCTGGGGGCGGGTCGACGAGACCGGAACGGTCTACGTCCGCTACGGCGACGGCGAGCGAGCCGTCGGCGAGTACCCCGACGCGAGCGCGGAAGAGGCGCTCGCCTACTACTCCCGCAAGTACGCCGACCTGGAGGGCCAGGTCCGCATCACGGAGCAGCGCGCACAGCGTGGTGCCTCCGCATCCGACATCGGGCGCACGGTCGAGCACCTCACGACGACCCTCGCCGAGGCGAACGTCGTCGGCGACATCAAGTCCCTCGAGGACCGCGTCGGCGTGCTCGCCGAACAGGTCGGTGCCCTCGGGCGGGAGCAGTCGGCCAAGGCCGAAGAAGCCCTCGCAGAGGCCCTCGCGTTCCGCCGTGCCCTGGTCGAGGAGGCCGAGGGTCTGGCCGCCGTCGACCCCGCACGCGCGCAGTGGAAGCAGGTCACCGCCCAGCTCGACGACGTCTTCGCACGGTGGCAGGCCCATCAGCACGACGGCCCGCGCATCCCGAAGAACGAGGCGAACGACCTCTGGAAGCGGTTCCGGACCGCCAGGAGCACGGTCGACCAGCACCGTCGCGCGTTCTACGCCGACCTCGACGCCCAGCACCGCGACGCCAGGACGCGCAAGCAGGAGCTCGTCGACCGGGCCGAGGCACTCGCACCCCAGGGCAGCGACGGCATCACCGCCTACCGGCAGCTCCTCGACGACTGGAAGCAGGCTGGTCGTGCCGGGAAGCGCTACGACGACGCGCTCTGGGCGAAGTTCAAGGCAGCCGGCGACACGCTCTTCGCGCACAAGCACGAGGAAGTCGCGCAGGAGAACGAGGAGTACACGGCGAACCTCGCGGCGAAGGAGGCCCTGCTCACCGAGGCGGAGCCGCTCCTGCAGCAGCAGGACCGTGTCGCCGCACGCCGCACCCTCACCGACCTCCAGCGCCGGTGGGACGAGGTCGGCAAGGTCCCCCGCGACAGCGTCCGCCGCATCGAGGACCGGATGCGTGCGGTCGAGAGTCATGTCCGCGGGCTCGAGGACGATCACTGGAAGCAGTCCGACCCCGAGCGGAAGGCCCGGCAGTCGGGTCTCGCGAGCCAGCTCGAGGACGCCATCGGCAAGCTCGAGTCCGAGCTCGCCGACGCGACGGCCAGCGGTGACGCCCGGAAGATCAAGGACGCGCAGGAAGCGCTCGACGCCCGCCGCATCTGGCTGGACGCGCTCGGTTCCTGACGGAACCACGTGACGGACGGGAGGCCCGGTACCAGCTGGTACCGGGCCTCCCGTCAGTCCACTGGTCGCGACCGCGACTGCGACCCTCGCCGCGCTCCCGACCCGGGTGCGAGGGATCAGTGCTGCGGTGCGCCCAGGATCGTGCGGATGTCGATGTCGTCCTGCCGCATCTGCGCCGCCAGCTCGTCCATCGAGCCGAACGCGACCATGCTCCTGACGTACGCCGTGAACAGCACGCTGATCGTGTCGTCGTACAGGTCGATGTCCACGTCGAGCAGGTGCGCCTCGATCTGCTTCTCGGGCACACCCTGGAACGTCGGGTTGTTCCCGACCGACACCGCCGCTGGGTGGATCACGCCGTCGTGCAGGACGCGGGCGGCGTAGACACCGTCCGCGGGGACGAACCCCTCGAGCGCCGGGTCGAGGTTCGCCGTCGGGTAGCCCATCGCGCGGCCGCGCTCGTTGCCGTGCACCACCGTGCTCCGGACCGCGTGCTCCCGACCGAGGAGCCGCGCCGCCTCGGCGACACGGCCCTCGGTGAGGAGCTCGCGGATCCAGGTCGATGAGACACGGCGCTCACCGGCGGGGCGGACGTCGTCCACGAGGTCGACGTCGTCGATGAGACGGACCTCGAACCCGTGCTCGCCACCCATCCGCCGGAGCAGGTCGATGTCGCCGAGGCCCCTGGCCCCGAAGCGGAAGTCGCTGCCGACGAACAGCAGGCGCGCGGACAGGGTCTCGACGAGCACCTGCTCGACGAAGTCCTCGGCGGGCAGCTGCTGCAGTTCCTCGTCGAAGCACAGCAGGAGCGTCGCGTCGACACCCGCCTGCTCGAGGAGTTCCCGCCGCTGCGCGATGCTCGTCAGCGCGGGTGGGACGTGCAGCGGGTCGATGACACTGAGCGGGTGCCGGTCGAACGTGACGACGGTCGAGACGAGTCCGCGTTCGGCCGCGGCCTTCTCGAGCCGGGCGATGACTGCGCGATGCCCCACGTGCACACCGTCGAACTTACCGATCGTGACGGCGCTCGGCCCGAAGCCCCGTGCCACGTCGAGGACGTCCTCGTAGAACTGCACGGCTACTCCCCCGCGACGCGCGGCTGCGTGGAGGACGCGGTCGTGGCCGCCGGCGTCCCGAGTGCCGCAGCGCGGTGGAAGCGCAGCAGCCACCACAGGCCGGCGATCGGCAGCACGAGCGGCACCCAGTAGTAGCCGGCGCCGAACCCGGACCAGACGGTGTCGTCCGGGAACAGCGCGTGGTCGAACAGGGACAGTGCGCCGATCACGAGGACACCGACCATCTCGAAGCTGATCGTCACCCACGCGACGCGGTACCAGGCACGCCCCGGCACGATGAGGGCGATCATCGCGACGATGTACACGACCGCCGACACGGCGCTCAGGGTGTAGGCGAAGGGTGCGTGGTCGAACTTCTGGATGATCTGGACGACGCTCCGCCCGGTCGCCGCCAGGGCGAGGATGCCGTAGACGGCGATGAGGACACGACCGATTCCGGTCGCGCGAGAGGACTTGGTCGCCATTGTCCCGATTCTACAGACCGGGAGGCCCGTGCCGTGTCCGCAGGTCGGCACGCGCCACGGCGTCCGACGGTGTCAGTGTGCGAACCAGATCTCCTGCATCCGGTAGACCATCACGGCCACCGTCAGCGCGCCCACACCGAGCACGACGGTGCTCCATCGGGTCCGGTCGACGAGCGCCCACACCACTGCGGCCGGGGGGACGAGCAGCACGGAAACGGCGTACACCCCGAACGTCAGACCGTCGCCGCCGGGCGGGTTGCCCACCGCCGGCTGCACGAGGGACACCACGCCCTGCGCGACGAGGAGCAGCTCGATGAGCACGAGCGCGCCGACGGTGACGTCGTTCGGCTTCCACCCGATGAGTCCGACGACGATCGCGAAGACCCCGGCGACGACCGCCAGTCCGATCTGGACCCAGGTGAACCAGTCGATCACGCGCGTCCACCGCCCCGGTGGTCGGGAGCGGACCGCAGGGCGGACCCCGGCGCGGATCCCGGCACCGCCTGCGGCGACGGGAAGTTCGTGATCACCCGGAACTGACCCCGTCGCGCGCTGACCAGCCCGATGAGCCGATCGTCAGCACCGGACACCGCGGCGACCGGACCCTCGGTGTCATCGAGGTCGGTGGCGACGCGCTTGCCGTCGGACAAGTCCTTCGTGTCGGGTGCGTCGAGGACGACCTCCGGGAAGAGCCGCCTGGCGACGTCGGCCGGTCGGAGCATCGCCCGCACCACGTCCACGTCGTCGTCCTCCAGGTCGACCGCGTCGGAGACCTCGAACGGACCGACCGAGGTACGGCGGAGTGCCGTGAGGTGCGCACCCACCCCGAGCGCCGCGCCGACGTCACGTGCCAGTGCACGGACGTAGGTCCCGGAGGTGCAGGCGATCTCGATGTCGACGTCCACGACCGGGACCGGCGACCCGTCGATGCTCGCCGTCATGTCGCGCCGGTCGGTGACCTCGAACCGCCCGATCGTCACGCGTCTGGCGGCGAGTTCGACGGTCTCGCCGTTCCGCGCCATCGCGTACGCACGACGACCGTCGACCTTGATGGCGCTGACGGTGCTCGGCACCTGGTCGATGACGCCCCGCTGCTCGGCGACCGCCGACTCGAGTGCGTCCTCGGTGATGCTGCCCAGGAGCGCTCCCGGCCAGGTCACGGGGGTGCCGTCGGCATCGTCGGAGTCGGTCGTGATGCCGAGTCGCATCGTCGCCGTGTAGGTCTTGTCGAGCCCGACGAGGTGGGTCAGCAGCCGGGTCGACGGTCCGATCCCGAGGACCAGGAGTCCCGTCGCCATCGGGTCGAGGGTGCCGGCGTGACCGATCTTCCTGGTGCCGAAACGCCGTCGGGCGATCGACACCGCCCGGTGGCTGGAGATCCCCTGCGGCTTGTCGACGAGGATGATGCCGCTGGGGGCTGCCGGTTCGAGCACCGGAGCAGGCTAGCAGCCGTCGATCCGACCGGACCGCTCAGCAGGCGTCGTTCCAGTTCCGGCGCGGGTGCTCGGGGTCCGACGTGTCGAGGACGGCCGACGCATGCGCCTTCGGGTCGTCCTGGCGGAGGTATCCGAGGTACGGGTCGTCGTCCGCGACCCGGAGGTCGGGGTCGGCCTCGACCCAGAGCGTCCAGCTCCAGAGCGGTCGGCTCCGCGTCGCCAGGAGCCGCGTCCCCGTGACGACGAGGACCCCCGCCGCCGTCCCCGTCGTGCGGAAGGGGTCGACGACCTCGGCGCGGAGGCCGTCCACGTCGGTCGACACGGCGTCGGCGTGCATCGCCGTCACGCCCTGCGTGGAGAACGCCTGGACGAGCGCGTCGGCGACGTGCCGGACGTCCGCACCCGGCTGCCCGTCCACCGCCACGAGCGTCCTCGCGGTGCCGTGCGTCCCGGCGATCTCGGTCGCCAGCGCGGCCATGGTGTCGGTCTCCTCGGGTGCCCAGCGTGCCATGCACCCACCGTAGGCTCTCCTGGTGGACTCCGCCCGTGCCTCCCGTCCGAACCCACCCCGCCCCGGGGCGGACGCGACCCTCCCCGACCTGGCGACGCCCCTCGTGGACTGGTTCCGGCGCGAGGGACGGGACCTGCCGTGGCGTCGGGCAGGGTTCCCCGCGTGGGGCACCCTGGTCAGCGAGATCATGCTGCAGCAGACCCAGGTCGCCCGCGTGGTCCCCCGTCTCGAGCAGTGGCTCACGCGTTGGCCGACCCCCGCGGCACTCGCGGCCGACCCGCCGTCGGAGGCGGTGCGGGCGTGGGACCGGCTCGGCTACCCCCGGCGCGCACTCGCCCTGCACGCTGCCGCGACCGCGATCGTCGAGCGACACGGCGGCGTGGTGCCGTCGGACGTCGACGACCTACTCGCGCTCCCCGGGATCGGCGACTACACCGCGCGGGCCGTCGCGGTCTTCGCGTACGGGCTCCGACACCCGGTCGTCGACGTCAACGTCCGCCGGGTGCTCGCTCGGGCCGTCCTCGGCGACGGCGAGGCGGGGCCGGCATCGGCGAAGCGCGATCTGCCGCTGATGGAGTCGGTGCTGCCCGCGGACCTCGAGGGAGCCGCCGCGACGAACGCCGCCGTCATGGAGCTCGGTGCCCTGGTGTGCGTGTCGCGGGCGCCGGCCTGCGACGTGTGTCCGATCGCGGATCGGTGTGCCTGGCGCGCCGCGGGGTACCCGTCGCACGACGGACCCCGTGCGCCGAAGCAGGCGAGGTTCGCGGGGAGCGACCGGCAGGTGCGCGGGCTGATCATGGCCGAGCTGCGGGCGAGTGACGTGCCGGTCACCGTCGACGAGATCGTGATGGTGTGGCCGGACGGGGTGCAGCGCGCCCGTGCCCTGGCGTCGCTGCTGCGGGACGGGTTGGCCGCGGGCGACGACACCGCCGGGTACACGCTGCCCGGGCACTGAGCGCGGGGCGCCGGGCGGCGGCGGCGCTGGGCGGTTCCAGGTGTTCTGAACACGGACGTCCGCCGCGAACACCCGGATCCAGGTGTTCGCAGCGGACGGAGGTGTTCAGAACACGGAGCGCGCGCGGAGCGTCAGGCGTCCTCGTCGTCGTGCCGGTACGGGTCGGCGTCGCCCGCGTAGTCGGCACTCGAGGCCAGCTCGTGGTTGGACGCGTCGCGGTCCTTCGCCTCGCGCAGGAGACCCTCGATGTGCGCGGCGTTCTCCGGCACGGCGTCGAGGAAGAACTCCAGCGAGGGAGTGAGCCGCGCCGTGATGTTCTTGCCGACCTCGGTCCGGAGCATGCCCGTCGCGGACTTGAGCGCCGCAGCACTGTCCTGGCGCTCCTCGTCGGTGCCGTACACGGTGAAGAACACCGAGGCGTGCTGCAGGTCACCGGTGACCTGAACGTCGGTGATGGTCACGAACCCGAGGCGCGGGTCGCGGATGCCCTTCTCGAGCCGCCTGGCGATGATCTGCTTGATGCGGTCCGCCATCTTGCGGGCACGCTGCGGGTCGGCCATGGATCCTCCTGTGGTGGAACGGATGCGTGGGTGCCTCGGCACCCGGGGGAACGGGGCGGGGCCCCGCACGACGCTGTCGCGTGCGGGACCCCGGAGAACGCCGGCGAGCTAGTCGCGCGGCTTCTCGATCATCTCGGTCGTCTCGATCTCGTCGCCGATCTGGATGTCGTTGAACTTGCCGAGACCGATACCGGCCTCGTAGTCCGTACGGACCTCCGTCACGTCGTCCTTGAACCGACGCAGCGACTCGATCGCGAGCCCGTCGGCGAGGACCACACCGTCACGGATGACGCGCGCCTTGGCGTTGCGCGTGATCGTTCCGGAGCGGACGATGACACCGGCGATGTTGCCGACCTTCGAGGAGCGGAAGATCTCACGGATCTCCGCGACACCCGACTGGATCTCCTCGTACTCGGGCTTGAGCATGCCCTTGAGGGACTGCTCGATGTCCTCGAGTGCGGAGTAGATGACCGAGTAGAAGCGGATGTCGACACCCTCGCGGGCGGCGCGCTCCCTGGCCTTCGTGTCCGGACGGACGTTGAACCCGATGATGATCGCGTTGTCGACCGTCGCCAGGTTGACGTCGGACTCCGTGACGGCGCCGACACCGCGGTGGATGATCCGCAGCTGCACGCTGTCGTCGACCTCGATCTTGAGCAGCGACTCCTCGAGTGCCTCGACGGCACCGGAGACGTCACCCTTGATGATGAGGTTGAGCGCGTCGACCTTGCCCTCTTCGAGTGCACGGGTGAAGTCCTCGAGCGAGATGCGCTTGCGGGCCTTGGCCAGCTGTGCGTTGCGCTCGACGGCTTCGCGCTTCTCGGCGATCTGACGTGCCGTGCGGTCCTCCTCGGTGACGAGGAACGTGTCGCCGGCTCGGGGCACGGTCGACAGACCCTGCACCTGGACCGGACGGCTCGGCGTCGCAGCGAGCACGGGGTCGCCGTTCTCGTCCATCATCGCCCGGACCCGGCCGTACGCCGTGCCGGCGACGATCGCGTCACCGACGTGCAGCGTGCCGGACTGGATGAGCACCGTCGCGACCGCACCGCGGCCCTTGTCGAGGCGCGCCTCGATCGCGATGCCGCGTGCGTCCTTGTCGGGGTTGGCACGCAGGTCGAGCCCGGCGTCCGCGGTGAGCAGGACGGCCTCGAGGAGTCCGTCGATGTTCGTGTTGTTCCGCGCGGAGACGTCGACGAACATGACGTCGCCGCCGTACTCCTCGGCCACCAGGTTGTACTCGGTGAGCTGCTGACGGACCTTGGCCGGGTTCGCGCCTTCCTTGTCGATCTTGTTCACCGCGACCACGATCGGCACACCTGCTGCCTGCGCGTGGTTCAGGGCCTCCACCGTCTGCGGCATGATGCCGTCGTCGGCGGCAACCACGAGGATCGCGATGTCCGTCACCTGGGCACCACGAGCTCGCATGGCGGTGAACGCCTCGTGACCCGGGGTGTCGATGAAGGTGATCGGACGCTCGATGCCCTCGTGCTCGGTGATGACCTGGTAGGCACCGATGTGCTGGGTGATGCCACCGGCCTCGCCCGCGACGACGTTCGCGTTGCGGATCGCGTCGAGGAGTCGGGTCTTTCCGTGGTCGACGTGGCCCATGACCGTGACGACGGGCGGTCGGATCTGGAGGAGCGACTCGTCCTCGTCCTCGAGCTCTTGGTCGAGGTCGATCGAGAAGCCCTCGAGGAGCTCCTTGTCCTCGTCCTCGGGCGAGACGACCTGGATGTTGTAGCCGAGCTCCTCGCCGAGGACCTGGAACGTCGCCTCGTCGAGGGACTCCGTGGCCGTCGCCATCTCACCGAGGTGGAAGAGCACGGTCACGAGGTTGCCGGGCAGGGCGTCGATCTTGTCCGCGAAGTCCGAGATGGACGCACCACGGCGCAGACGCACCACGGTGTCACCGTCACCACGAGGGACCTGCACACCACCGATCGACGGAGCCTGCCGCATCTCGTACTCGGCGCGCTTCGTCCGCTTCGACTTGCGGGCACGGCTCTTGCCGCCTCCACGACCGAACGCACCCGCGGTCCCACCACCGGGACCGCGACCGCGACCGCCGCCACCGGCGGGGCGCGACGGACCGAAGCCCGGACGCTGGAACCCACCTGCGGCACCGGGGGCGCCACCTGGACGCTGGAACCCACCGGCCTGACCGCCGCGGCCGCCGGGGCCACCGGGACGCTGGCCGAAGCCGTTCGGACGGGCACCCTGGCCGGGGCCGCCCGGACGCGGAGCACCCGGACGGGGTGCGCCGGGACGCGGGGGCTGGGGGCGCGGGATGCCGCTCGCGCCGGCACCACCGGCGCCGCCCGGACGGGGCATGCCCTGGCTGGACGAGAACGGGTTGTTGCCGGGCCGCGTGGGGCGGGAACCCATGCCCTGGCTCGACGAGAACGGGTTGTTGCCCGGACGCGCTGAGCTGGGCTTCGGTCCGCCGGGCTTCGCCGCGGACGGCGCTGCACCCGCGGGCTTCGGTGTGCCGGGCTTGACGGCGTCGGTCGTGCCGGCGTCGTCCTGTGCCGCGGCCTTGGCCTCGGCTGCCTTCGCCTCGGCGGCGGCCTTGCGGGCAGCCTCGGCCTGCGCCTGACGCTCGGCGACGGTCAGCGGCGCGACGGGGCGCGGTGCATCGTCAGAGTCGTCGGACTGCGCCGCCGGGGCCGGGGCCTCGGCGGGGGCAGCGGGCGCCGGCGCTGCCGGACGCGGTGCTGCGGGACGGGGTGCTGCTGCCTTCGGGGCAGCGGCCGGTGCAGCCGTCGTCGCGGTCGGCTTCGCGCCGAGCGATTCGAGGGCTGCGCGGAGCTTGCGAGCCACCGGGGGCTCGATGCTCGAGCTCGGGCCCTTGACGAACTCGCCGAGCTCCTTGAGCTTCTCCATTGCGGTCTTGCTGTCGACGCCGAGCTCGCTTGCGATCTCGTGTACGCGTGGTTTCGCCACAGTTCTCCTTCTCGAGCCCCGCCCGAGAAGGGAGGAGCTCATTAGGTGATGGGTCTCATTTCGAGCCGCTCATCAGTTGTCCATAAGCCGTTCAGCCTGTTCTGTCGTGTCGGACGGTCCCGTTGGTGCGGCGCTCATGGTGAGCACCGTCCGGAGGACCGCCGACGTGTCCGGTTCACGATCCAGCCGCAGCGCACGGCGGAACGCCTTGCGGGAGACGGCCAGTTCGTAGGCTTCGACGGTCGGTGTGAGCCACGCTCCCCTGCCCGGCATGACTGCCTTCGGGTCCGCCACGACCTGGTCGCCGCGGGCGACGACTCGGAGAAGTGAGGATCGGGGCGCGCGACGACGACTGCCGATGCACGTTCTGACGGGTTCCACTCTACTCCCACCTTCCGACGACCGCGATCCCGGCGCGCCTGACACGGCAGCGCCGGGACGTGGACGACTAGTCCTCGAGGATCGAGTCGGGCTGGATGTCGATCCGAGCCCCGGTCAGCTTGGCGGCGAGGCGGGCGTTCTGGCCCTCTTTCCCGATCGCGAGCGACAGCTGGTAGTCCGGCACGAGGGCACGGACGGCCTTCGTCGCCTGGTCGATCACGAACGACGAGCTGACCTTGGCGGGCGACAGGGCACTGCCGACGAACGTCGCGAGGTCCGGCGAGTAGTCCACGATGTCGATCTTCTCGGCTCCGAGCTCGTTCGTCACCGATCGGACTCGCGCCCCGAGCTCGCCGATGCAGGCGCCCTTGGCGTTGATGCCGGGTTCGTTGGCCTTGACCGCGATCTTCGTGCGGTGTCCGGCCTCGCGCGCCATCGAGACGATCTCGACAACACCGGACGCGATCTCCGGGACCTCGAGCGCGAACAGCTTGCGGACGAGCCCCGGGTGGGTGCGCGACACCGTGATCTGCGGCCCCTTCTTGCCCTTGCCGACACTCGTCACGTAGACGCGGATGCGCGAGCCGTGGTTGTACGACTCCCCTGGGACCTGCTCCTCGGGCGGGAGGATCGCCTCGACGGTGCCGAGGTCCACGAGGACCATGCGCGGGTTCGGTCCCTGCTGGATGACGCCGGCGACGATGTCGCCCTCTTTCCCACGGAACTCGCCGAGGACCTTCTCGTCGCCGATGTCACGGAGGCGCTGGTTGATCACCTGCTTGGCGGCGAAGGCCGCGATGCGTCCGAAGTCCGACGGCGAGTCGGCGGCTTCACCGATCACGGCGCCCTCGTCGTCACGCTCGGGGACGTAGATCTGCACCTGCCCGGACTTGCGGTCGAGCTCGACGCGCGCCTGGGGATCGACGTCGTCGCCGTTCTCCTCGGTGTGCTTCTGGTAGGCCGTGAGGATGGCCTGCTCGATGATCGTGACGAGTTCGTCGAACGGGATCTCCCGCTCACGCTCCATGAGCCGCAGTACGGCGAGATCGATCTGCATCGAGGGGACCTCCGGTATTCAGATGACTTGACCCGCGCGCTCGGTGACCGCGCGCAGGCTGCAGACAATCGTACCGCAGCATGGACAGACTGGAGGGACGGCGCCAACTGGCACCGTCCCTCCAGACCGTCTGGTGGTCGCGTCCGCGACTCGCGGAGGCCGCTAGATCGAGCGGACCGCCTCGAGCACCTCGGCGACCGGGATCTCGCGACGCTCGCCGGCGGCGCGGTCCCAGACCTCGACGACGCCCTCGCCGGCGTTCCGGCCGGCGACCACGACGATCGGGACCCCGACCAGCTCGGCATCGCCGAACTTGACGCCCGGCGAGACCTTGGGACGGTCGTCGTACACGACGTCGAAGCCGGCGCCCTCGAGGTCCGCCACGATGCCGCTCGCGACGTCGTACGCGATCTCGTCCCGCCCGGTCGCGACGACGTGCACGTCGAACGGCGCGACGTTCTTCGGCCAGATCAGGCCGCGGTCGTCGTTGTGCGCCTCGGCGATGATCGCCATGATCCGGGTGATGCCGATACCGTACGACCCCATGGTGACCGTCGCCAGCTTGCCGTTGGCGTCCTGCACCTTGAGTCCGAGCGCCTCGGCGTACTTGCGTCCGAGCTGGAAGACGTGGCCGATCTCCATGCCGCGCGCGGTCTCGAGGGGGCCCGATCCGTCCGGGGCGGGGTCCCCGGCCCGGACGTCGGACACGTCCGCGACGCCGTCGGCCGTGAAGTCGCGCCCGGCGACGAGTCCGGACACGTGCTGGCCCTGCTCGTTCGCGCCGGTGATCCACGTCGTGCCGTCGGCGACGCGGGGGTCGACGAGGTAGCGCAGTCCGGTCGCGCGCTCCGAGCCGAGCACCTGCGGGCCGATGTAACCCTTGACCAGGCCCTTGTTCCGCCCGAAGTCGGCGTCGCCGGCAGCCTCGACCTCGGCCGGGGCGAACGCCACCTCGGCGCGCTTCAGGTCGATGTCGCGGTCCCCGGGGAGTCCGACGACGACGACCTCGCGGGTGCCGTCGAGGTGGGTCAGCGCCAGGACGACGTTCTTCAGCGTGTCCGCGGCCGTCCACTCGCCGCCGGCCTTCGGTGCCGCCGCGTTCGCGTGCTGCACGAGGGAGCCGATCGTCGGCGTGTCCGACTTCGGCAGGAGGACGGGCTTTGGCTGCCCCTCGATCGGCACCGCCTCGGCCGCCTGGGTGACGTACGCCTCGACGTTCGCGGCGTAGCCCCCCGCGCTCCGGACGAAGGTGTCCTCGCCGACCGCGATCGGGTGCAGGAACTCCTCGCTCCGGCTGCCGCCCATCGCGCCGGCGTCTGCCTGGACGATGACGTACTCGAGGCCGAGACGCGTGAAGATCTGCTCGTACGCGTCGCGCATGATCTCGTAGTTCCGGTCGAGGCCCGCGTCGTCGATGTCGAACGAGTAGGCGTCCTTCATCGTGAACTCGCGCCCGCGGAGCAGTCCGGCACGGGGACGGGCCTCGTCGCGGTACTTGTCCTGGATCTGGAACAGCGTGACGGGCAGGTCCTTATAGGACGAGTAGAGGTCCTTGACCAGGAGCGCGAACATCTCCTCGTGCGTCGGCGCGAGGAGGTAGTCCGCGTCCTTGCGGTCCTTGAGTCGGAAGATGCCGTCGCCGTACTCGGTCCAGCGGTTCGTCGCCTCGTAGGGCTCACGCGGCAGGAGTGCCGGGAAGTGGACCTCCTGCGCACCGGCCGCGATCATGCCGTCGCGGACGATCTGCTCGATGCGTCCCTTGACCCGGAGCCCGAGCGGCAGCCACGCATAGATGCCAGGGGCCTGGCGCCGGATGTAGCCCGCGCGCACCAGGAGCTTGTGGCTCCGGACCTCGGCCTCGGCCGGGTCGTCGCGGAGCGTGCGGAGGAAGAGGTGAGAGAGCCGAGTGACCACGGGGCAAGCCTAGCGGGGCGCCGGCCGGCGTCGGGGTCGGGGTCCGCTCGGACGACGAGACGGCACATCTGAGACTCCTCGACACGCGAGGAGTCACGGATGCGCCGTCTCGGCCGCCGGGTGGGACCGGATCGGGCAGACCGAGCTACGCCGTGACGACCTCGGGGGTGCCGACCTCGCCGGGGGGCATCTCGTCGGCCAGGCGGTTCGCCTCGGCGATGAGCGTCGCGACGATCTCGGACTCCGGCACCGTCTTGATGACCTGGCCCTTGACGAAGATCTGGCCCTTGCCGTTGCCCGACGCGACGCCGAGGTCGGCCTCGCGCGCCTCGCCCGGACCGTTCACGACGCACCCCATGACGGCGACCCGGAGCGGCACGGTCATGCCCTCGAGCCCCGCGGTGACGTCGTTCGCGAGCTGGTACACGTCGACCTGTGCGCGGCCGCAGCTCGGGCACGACACGATCTCGAGCTTGCGCTCCCGGAGGTTCAGCGACTGCAGGATCTGCAGGCCGACCTTGATCTCCTGTGCCGGCGGCGCGGAGAGCGACACGCGGATGGTGTCACCGATGCCCTCGCCGAGCAGGATGCCGAACGCCGTGGCGCTCTTGATCGTGCCCTGGAACTCCGGTCCGGCCTCGGTCACGCCGAGGTGCAGCGGCCAGTCGCCCCGCTCCGCGAGCTGGCGGTAGGCCTTGACCATGATGACCGGGTCGTTGTGCTTGACCGAGATCTTGAAGTCGTGGAAGTCGTGCTCCTCGAACAGGCTGGCCTCCCACACCGCGGACTCGACGAGTGCCTCCGGGGTGGCCTTGCCGTACTTCTGCAGGATGCTCGGCTCGAGCGAACCCGCGTTGACGCCGATCCGGAGGGAGACCCCGGCCGCCTTGGCCGCCGCGGCGATCGCACCGACCTGGTCGTCGAACTTGCGGATGTTCCCGGGGTTCACGCGGACCGCGGCGCATCCGGCGTCGATCGCCTGGAACACGTACTTCGGCTGGAAATGGATGTCGGCGATGACCGGGATCTGCGACTTCTTGGCGATGATCGACAGCACGTCGGCGTCGTCCTGCGTCGGCACCGCGACACGCACGATGTCGCAGCCGGAGGCCGTCAGCTCGGCGATCTGCTGGAGCGTCGCGTTGATGTTCGTGGTCGGCGTCGTCGTCATGGACTGGACGCTGACGGGGGCGTCACCGCCGACGAGGACCTTGCCGACCTTGATCTGCCGGGACTTGCGGCGGGGGGCGAGGGTTTCGGGGACCTTGGGCATACCGAGATTGACTGCAGGCACGATCGTCAGCCTACGCGCCGTCGTCGCCCGCGCCCGCACGGGCGGTCGAACGTGCAGCGCGCTCCCGGCGAACCCGGTCAGCGCGTCTCGGCGCTCTCGGACTCCTGACGGCGGACGGTACCCCGCGAGAGCACCAGCGTCCCGACGAACCCGACCACGAGCGCCACGAGCACGCCGAGGTTCGCGTACGCCCACGCGCCCTCGCGCCCACCGAGCCCGAGAGCCCCGAGCAGGAAGCCCTGCCAGTTCAACCACGACGGCACCCCGTACGTGTTCGTCACGAGACCCCACCCGAGCACCGTCCCGATGACGACGAGTCCGATCGCGGTCCACCGGACGTCGCCGTAGCGCCTGGAGACCTCGTACAGCTCCCCCTCGGCGTAGTCCCGACGCCGGAGCAGCACGTCGGCGAGGAACACCCCGCACCACGCCGCCACCGGCACGCCGAGCGTGACGAGGAAGGCCTGGAACGGCGAGATGAAGTCCGGGGCGAAGAACACCACGGCGATCGCACCGACGACCATGAGGACGCCGTCGACACCGGCGGCGACCGGCCGCGGGATCCGGACGCCGGCACTCAGGAGCGCCAGGCCCGACGAGTAGATGTCGAGCGTCGCCCCGCCGACGAGCCCGAGGATCGCCACCACCGCGAACGGCACCAGGAACCACACCGGCAGGATGCTCGTCAACGCCCCGATGGGGTCGGCCCCGATCGACTTGCTGAGCGCGGGCGACGACCCGGCGAGCAGCAGTCCGACCACGATGAGGATCGCGGGGGCGAGGGCTCCGCCGAACGTCGTCCACCACACCACACCACGCGTCGAGGCGGAGCGCGGCAGGTACCGGGAGTAGTCGGCCGCGGCGTTCACCCAGCCGAGGCCGAGCGCGGTCATGACGAGCACCAGCGCGCCGATGACGTTCTGGGCGCTCCCCGCCGGCAGCGCCCCGATCCGTGCGAGGTCGATGTGCGGCACCGCCAGGACGATGTAGACCACGGTCAGGACCCCGGTGATCACGGTGATCCACGTCTGCATCCGCATGATGACGTCGAACCCGGCCACCCCGGCACCGATGACGAGCGCGGCGACGACGACGAGCGCGACGAGCTTCGTGGCGACCCCGCCGTTCCACCCGAGCTCGGTGAACACGGTCGATGTCGCGAGCACGGCCAGTGACGCGAGCGCGGTCTCCCACCCGACCGTCAGGATCCAGCTGAGGAAGGACGGCAGCCGGTTCCCGCGGACGCCGAACGCGGCCCGGCTGAGCACCATCGTCGGCGCTGAGCCCCGCTTGCCGGCGATCGCGACCACCCCGCACAGGAAGAACGAGAACACGACGCCGATCACCGAGACGATGCTCGCCTGCCAGAACGAGATCCCGAACCCGAGCACGAACGAGCCGTAGCTGAGGCCGAGCACCGACACGTTCGCGGCGAACCACGGCCAGAACAGCTGCCGGGGGGTGCCCCTGCGGTCCGCCTCGGCGATCGTGTCGATCCCGGTCAGCTCGATGCCGGTCCCGCTGCGTTCCGCAGTGCGCTCGCTCATCCCGGAATCGTAGCGCCGGTCGCGCCTGTCGCGCCGGTCGCGCCGGACCGGCGCCGCTGACGGACAGGAGGGACGGTGCGGGCCGGCACCGTCCCTCCCGTCCGTCGGCCGGTCACGCGGATCAGCCGAACACGCTCACCGGGCGCACGATGTCGGCGTAGATGAGCAGCAGGCTCATGCCACCGAGCAGGATCACGACACCGAACGTCAGCGGCATGAGCTTGGCGAGGTCGATCGGCCCCGGGTCCCTGCGGCCGAACAGCCGGGCGGTGTTGCGCTTGATGGCCTCCCAGATGGCTCCCGCGATGTGTCCGCCGTCGAGGGGCAGCAGCGGCACCATGTTGAGCACGAACAGGCCGATGTTGAGTGCACCGAGGAGCGACAGGATCGTGTAGATCTTGTCGACCACGGGGATGCCGCTCTCGGACGCCACGGTGCCGATCGCCCGGCCGACACCGACGACGCTCACGGGGCTGTCGGCCGCGCGCTCCTGGGCCCCGAACGCCGCGTTCCACACCGCGACGAGCCGCTGCGGGAGGTTGATGATGAGCGACGCCGATGCCTCGGTCTGCTGCCAGACGGCGGGCAGCACCGTCGCCGGCGACTGCCGGACGAGGGTCGCGCCGATCGAGACACCGACGACACCGACCTGCTCCGTCTTCGTGGAGCCGTCCTTGTTCTTGGCGACGGTGCCGTCGGTCTTCAGGACGTTCCGGGTCGCCAGCGTCGGGGTCACGTCGATGTGCCGTTCGCTGCCGTCGCGGAGGATGGTCAGGTCGACGCGCTTGCCCGCGGACTCCTGGAACAGCGTCGTGAGCGACGTCGAGGTCAGCTTCGTGTCGCCGTTCGCCGCGAGCACGACATCGCCCTGTCGGAGACCGGCGGCCTTCGCCGGGGAGACCGCATCGCCCGCAGCACACTCGTCGGAGGCACTCGTCGGGAGCACGCACGCCGACGTCGCCGCGATGGAGGTCGTGTACGCCCCGAATCCGCAGAGCAGCACCCCGAAGATGAGCACCCCGATCACGAGGTTCACGACCGGGCCCGCCGCCATCACGATCATCCGCTTCCAGGGGCGGAGGCGGTAGAAGGCGCGCTCGTCGCCCTCCACCGCGATCTGCTCGGCGCTGGCCTGTCGCGCGTCCTGGATCATCGCGCTGTAGAACCCGGTGTTCGTGATCGGCGACGGCTTGCCGGAGGGCCGGGGCGCGAGCATGCCGACCATCGAGATGTACCCGCCGAGGAGGATCGGTCGGATGCCGTACTCGGTGTCACCGCGCCGGAACGACCAGATCGCCTTGCCGAAGCCGAGCGAGTACTGCGTCACCTTGACGCCGAAGAGCTTCGCGAAGGTCAGGTGGCCGAGCTCGTGCAGGCCGATCGAGACCAGCAGTCCGACGATGAAGACGACCACGCCGAGGACGAAGAGCAGGACGGATTCCGGAGTCACCCGGGAATCGTACGGGACGCGACCATTCCGGGAACCGAGTGGTTCCTGTGGAGCCGCGCCGTGCCTCCAGTCCGCGCGTGCTCCGCTCGGGGCGACGCGCCAGCGTTGCGCGGCATCGCGCCGGGCGAGCCTGCGAGCACGGTTCCGGGCCTGCGTCAGCCTGGAGGCCCGGCTCGGGTCAGCGGGACAGGTGACGGTCCGCGGTCTGCCGCGCCCACCGCTCGGCCGCGAGGACACCCTCGAGTGACAGCTCCCCCGCCGTGTGCTCGCCGACGACCCGCTCCACCGTGTCGACGATGTCCAGGAACCCGATCGACCCGGCGTGGAACGCGGCGACGGCCTGCTCGTTCGCCGCGTTGAACACGGCCGGGAACGTGTCGCCCCGCTCGCCGACCTGCTTGGCGAGGCGGACGGCCCCGAAGGCGTCCTCGTCGAGCGGTTCGAACGTCCAGGTGCTCGCCGTCGTCCAGTCGAGTGGCACGCCGACGTCCGGCACGCGGTCCGGCCAGCCGAGGCCGAGGGCGATCGGCAGCCGCATGTCGGGCGGCGACGCCTGCGCGATCGTCGAGCCGTCGACGAACTCGACCATCGAGTGCACGATCGACTGCGCGTGCACCGTGACGGCGATCCGGTCGTAGGGGACGCCGAAGAGCAGGTGCGCCTCGATCACCTCGAGCCCCTTGTTGACGAGCGTCGCCGAGTTCGTCGTGACGACGAGCCCCATGTCCCACGTCGGGTGTGCGAGGGCCTGCTGGGGGGTGACGTGGGCGAGTTCGGTCCTCGTCCGGCCGCGGAACGGGCCACCGGACGCCGTGAGCACCAGGCGTCGGACTGCGTCGGCACTGCCGGAGCGGAGCGCCTGCGCGATCGCGGAGTGCTCGCTGTCGACGGGCACGATCTGACCGGGTGCTGCCGCCCGCTGGACGAGCGGACCACCGACGATCAGGCTCTCCTTGTTCGCGAGGGCCAGCGTGGCGCCGGTCTCGAGGACCGCGAGGGTCGGACCGAGGCCCACCGAACCCGTGATGCCGTTGAGGACGACGTCCGCGTGCACGCTCCGGACGAGACGCTCGGCGTCCTCGGCCCCGAACGCCGTCTCGCTGACGCCGAAGCGCTCCGCCTGTTCGGCGACGAGGTCGCGGTTGCCCCCCGCGGTGAGGCCGACGACGCGGAAGCGGTCCGGGTTCCGCGCGATGACGTCGAGCGCCTGCGTGCCGATCGAACCGGTGCTGCCGAGGAGGACGACGTCACGCCGGGCCGGGGCGGTGCCATGCGAGCGCGCGGGGCTGCCGTGCGGCAGTCCGTCCTGCTCGCCCGCGGGTGCCGTCGGCTCCCCGGTCACGCTCAGCCCTTGGCGAGGATGTCGACGACGAACAGCAGGTCGGCGTTCGCGGGGATGCCCGACCCCTCGGGCGGGTTCGCCCCGTAGGCCTGGTCGCCGGGGATCACGATGAGGACCTGCGAACCGACCTTCTGGCCGACGAGTCCGTCCTTGAAGCCCGCCACCACGCCCGTCAGCGCGAACGACGCCGGCTGGCCCTTGGACCAGGTCGAGTCGAAGACCTTGCCGGTCTTGATGATCTTGCCGGTGTACTGCACGAACACCGTGTCGGCGTCGGTGAGGGTGTCCCCGTCGCCGGCCTTCAGCACCTCGGTCGTGGTCTTCGCCGGTGCCGCGTACCCGTCCGGGATCGTGATCTCGGGCTCGCCGGTGGACTTGTCCTTGACCGTCGGCAGTGCCGTGTCCTGGGTCTGCGCCTTGCCGGTCGAATGGGTCTTCAGGGTCTCGAGGATGTCTGCGATGACGACGATCTGGCCGGTCGTGCCGAAGCCGAGGGTCTTGCTCGCGCCGACCAGTGCCAGCCGGGACCCGACCGTGGCGCAGCCGAGGGCGTCGCCGAAGCCGGTACCACCGACCGAGAGCACCTGCGGGCTGCCCGAGTCGAAGCCGACGGAGCCGAGCTTCTCGGCGGTCTTGGCCTGGTACACCGAGTACGAGACCTTGATGAAGTCGCCGTCGGAGAGCTTCTTGCCCTTCCCCGTGACGGTCGTGGTCGACTCGACGGCCTTGGCCGAGAGTCCCTTGTCGAACTTCACCGTCGGGGCGGTCGAGCCGCCGAAGTCGCCGGCGACCTTGATGGCCTTCGAGTCCTTGCCCGACGGCGGGCACGCAGCGGTCTTCGCGCTGGCACTCGGGGACGACGACGCGTTGTCCGAGCCGGAACCGGAGCACGCGGCGAGGCCGAGGACGACGGTCGGGACGAGGAGGAACGGGAGGAGACGCAGACGCTTCACGGGGGACCTTCGAGTCGATGGGGAGTTCGGCAGCCGTGTCCGGGCGGCCGACCTCCGACAGTCTGCCGCACGTTCCTCCGTGTGCGGTCCAGGCGGTGCGATCACGCTGCGGCGGTGCTGCGCTGCTGCGCTCAGGCTGCGGCGACGCGGATCTCGGGCGTGTGCTCGACCGGGAAGGCCACCGATGCGGCGATGAAGCACAGCCGGTTCGCCTCCGCATGCGCCGCGGTCGCCGCATCGACCAGGTCCGCTTCGAGGATCGTGACGACCGGCCGGAGCATCGCCCCCGTGACGTTCCCCGAGTGGTCCGCATGGACGTCGAGGTCCGCCGTGGCCCGGTCCTCGTACTCGACGACGGTGAAGCCCTGGAGGGTCGCGACGTACAGGTAGCTCATCATGTGGCACTGCGACAGGGCGGCGACGAGCATCTCCTCCGGGTTCCACCGCGACCGGTCACCGCGGAACGCCGGATCGGCCGACCCGACCACGTCCGGCTTGCCCGCGGCGCTCACCACGTGGTCGCGGTCGTAGTCGCGGTAGCCGCTCGTCCCGGTCCCCCGGTTGCCGGTCCAGCGGAGGGTGACCTCGTAGTGGTGGTCGAGCATGGGGGTCCTCTCGGTCGTCGATACACTCCCATCATGACCGGATCCGACGCCGTCCGCACCGATCGCCACCCCCTCACGGCGGACGGGTCGGTCGAACTCGCCGTGCTCGAACGCTCCGGGTTCGACGAGAGCCGTCACCTCGGCGCCGGCATCGTGGTGGACGCCGGCGGAGCCGTGCTCGAGGCCGTCGGGGACATCGGCGCGAGCATCTACCCGCGGTCCACGATGAAGCCGTTCCAGGCCGTCGCGATCCGTCGAGCAGGGGCCGTGTTCGCCGCCGAGGAGCTCGTCCTGAGCACCGCGAGCCACGCCGGCACCCCGGCGCACCAGGCCGTCGCGCGGCACATGCTCGAGCGCTTCGACCACGTCGAGGAGGATCTGGGGTGCCCACCGGACATGCCGTTCGACCGCGAGACGGCACGATCGATGCCGGGCCCCCGACGCCTCGCGATGAACTGTTCGGGCAAGCACGCCGGCATGCTCGCCGCGTGCCGGGTCAACGGCTGGGACGAGTCGACGTACCTGGAGCTCGCGCACCCGATGCAGCAGCACGTCGTGACGGCGGTCGAGGAGTTCACGGGCGAACGGGTCGACCTCGTCGGGACCGACGGGTGCGGCGCCCCGGTGGCGCCACTGACGCTCCGCGGGCTCGCACGCGGCATCGCGGAGGTCGTCGGTCCGAGTGACGACGCGGCCATCGCACTCACGGACGCCGTGCTCGCGCACCCGTGGGCGATCGACGGGGTCGGACGGGCGAACACCGTGACGACCGAGCGGCTCGGGGTGTTCGCGAAGCTCGGTGCCGAGGGCGTGATGGTGATGGGGGTGCGCGGGGCGGGCGCCGTCGCGGTGAAGGTGCTCGACGGATCCGGTCGGGCCGGGACCCTCGCGGCGCTCACGCTCCTCGCACGCGCCGGGTTCGTCGACGCCTACGCCGTGTCGGAGGTGCTCGAGACGACCGTCGAACGGGTCCTCGGTGGCGGTGTGCCGGTCGGGGTCCTGCGCGCCGGGAGCGGGCTCGTCGCGCACTGACCGCGGGTCCACCGCACGCTCGGTGGTCGGTCCACCGCACGCTCGGTGGTCGGTCCACCGCACGCTCGCTGGTCGGTCCGCTGGACGCTCGGAGCGCGGTCCGCCGGGGCGTCGGCTAGGGCTTCTCGTCGACGAGCGCGACGAACCGACTGCCGATGCCCTCGACCTCGCGCCGTGTGAGCCCGCTCGTGGGCTCCGGTGCCTGGTACTGCGCGTGGTAGTCACAGGTCAGGTAGTCCCAGTCCGGCCACCACTTCTTGGGCCGGGCGTCCTCGGAGAAGCCGCAGACCACGCACTCCAGGCGCACCCAGACCTTCTTCGTGCCGGTGCGGTTCGCACGGGACTGCACGAGCCATGCCGGCGGGTCCTGCTCGATCGCCGCGAGTTCGGCGTCACTCAGGCGGGCGGGGATGCCGTGGTGGGTCGCCATCTCGAGGGGGATGTCGAGCCGGACGGCGGCGTCACGTCGGGAGAGCATCCGCCCAGGCTAGTTTCCACCGCTGCGGACCGCATCCTCGGTCAGTCCGGGAGACGTGGGAACCGCGGCAGGAACGCGCTGGAGTCGACCGTGCAGGACGCGGCGCCGACGACGATCCGGCTCCCGTGTCCGGTCGCGCTCGGTGCCCGGGGTCCGGGCGAGGGCACCCCGCCGGGTCCGCGCGGGTGGGGTCCGCCGGGTCCGCGCGGGTGGGGTCTGCCGGGTCCGCGTCGGGCGTCGGCGCGGGCGTCATCCCCGACGAGCACCACGACGATCACCGGGTCCGGAGCGAGGATCACCGCGACCGCCTGGTCGGCCGACACCTCCCCCGCTGCGTCGGGCGGTTCGGTCGCGCAAGCGAGGCCCGCGATCCGGTCGTCACCGATCGCGCGCAGCTCCACGCCACCGCTGCCGCCCGGCCCCACCAGCTCGGGGCACCGTTCCACGAGGTCGAGCACGATCGCACGGAACACACCCCGCGCAACCGGTCCGCGTCCCTGCACCGTGATGCCGCCGGCGGCATCGAGCACGACAGCATCGAGGGACCCACCACACGCCGGCCGCTCGTCGGGGCCCGGCCGCTCGTCGGGGTCCGCCCGCTCGTCGGGGTCCGGCCACCCGGTCACGGCACTCTGCCCCACGCCCGTCCGCCACCCGACGAGCACGGGGACCCCGGCCGCGCCCCCGGCGTCCCCGATCGTCCAGGGCGCTGCGGCCCGTACGGCCGTGACGGAGGGACCCGCGTTCGACCCACCGAGGCTCGGAGCCGCACCGGGTGGTCCCGCCCGCACCACGGTCTCGTCGGATCCGCCGCCCCGGAGGCGCCCTCCGTCTGCCCTCGTCCGGACCGGTCGGCTGCGCCTCCGCACCGGCCGGCTGCGCGTCCGCCGTCCGGAGACGGCTCCGGCCACGGCGACGAGCAGGACGACGAGCGGAGCAGCGGGTCCGGCCGCGACGAGGAACTGTCCGACGGCGGCGGACTCATCGACGACGGGATCCGGCAGGACGGACGCCACGCCCGTCACGCCGCCCTGGACCAGGGCGCACGGCGTCCCACGGGTGTCACACGACGCCCCTGCCGTCAGCGTCACCGCCCCCACCGTCAGGAGCGCCACGGTCAGCACCACGACGGCGAGGGTCGTCTCGATCCGTGCGCGCACCACCTGAGCCACAGGCCGCACTCGTTGCTCGGGCGCGCGGGGGCGACGGACTCCGGACGTTCCCATGCGTCAAGCAGAGACGATCTCGAGCCCGAGCCCCGCACGAGGACCTCCGACTGTGTGCAACTCCGCCCGAGCCCCCACTGTGCAGGAGGAGCGGAGTCGTCCGCAGCGGCCCTACTGGACCAGGAAGAACTGCTCCCCGATGTCGACGCGCGCACCACGCTCGACGCGGTAGCGCCGGCCGGGCTCGCACCGCCGGATGGACCCGTCGATGTGTCGGACGACCGTGCCGTTGCCCGACTCGCGATCGGACACCCACAGGTCGTCGCCGTCCCGCCCGAGCTCCAGGTGGGTCTTCGACACCGACTTGCCGGGGTCGGCGACGGTCACGAGGTCGTCGAAGCGCTCCCCGTCCGCGGGCCTCGGGAACCGACCGAGGAGTCCGGAACCCCGGATGCCGAAGCGCTCCCCCGTGCTGAAGTGCAGCACGATCGGCGCCCGCGGAGGGGTCTTCGCGACGATGCGCGTGGCTTCGACGTCCTCGGCGTCTTCGTCGTCCTCGGCGTCTTCGTCGTCGGGGGCGGCGCGATCCTCGTCACCGGACTCGTCGACCGCCGGTCGGAGGTCGTCGATGGGCGGCAGCGTCACCGCGATCGTCGGGGCGTGGAGCTCCGCCTCGGTGACGCCTGCCGGGGTCTCGGTGTCGACGGCGTCGGCCAGCACGCCTGCTGGCACCGTGCCTCCAGTCCGGATGCTCCCGGAGTCTGCAGCACCAGCGTCCATGTCGGCCGCACCCGGATCGGCGTCGGGCGCACTCGGATCGACGGTGGACTCGCCCCGATCATCACCGGACGTACCGGCACCAGTACCGCCATCGGCACCTGCACCTGCACCTGCACCGGATCCACCGGGACCAGAGTCGGACCTGCCCGCGGCGTGTGTCGCAGCGCGGCGCTCGGCGCGGGTCGTCGACGGTGCGTCCCCGTCGCTGGTCCGGCCGCCGACGACCGTTCCGAGGTCGTCGTCGTCCGTGACCGACCAGTCGGGCCGGATCATCGGGAGCGGCGTCACCGGGCCGGTGTACGCAGCTGTCACGGCCGTGACGACCGCGCCGCACTCCTCGCAGAAGATGTCGTCGGGCTCGAGGGCGTGACCGCACACGTGGCAGGTCGCACCGTCGGCGCCGGGTGCGATGAGTGGGACGGGTCGCTGCACCGGACGCGCGCCGAGCAACGGCGGGACGATCGCGGTGTCACCGGGTCGTGGCGCGTCGTCCTGCGCGCTCGACATCGGAGCGCCCGACGTCGACGACCCGGTCGGCAGCGCACCGGTCTGCTGCGGAGCGCTCACGGTCGTGTCCGTCGGCGGGACGTCGGCAGTCGCGGAGTCGGTCGGTCTCGCGTCGGTCGGTCGCGCGTCGGTCGGCAGCGCATCGGACCGCGCGGTGCCCGCTCGACGGTCTGCGGTCGCGGCCGGGTCGTTCGCCGTGGGGACAGCAGGCCCGGCACCCGGCGTCGGCTTGTCCGGGACGTCATCGATCGTGGCCGGGGCGTTCGCGCCGCGGTCGATCCACCAACTCGGCTTCGGCGCCACGACCGGCGCCGGGGACGCCTGCACGGGTCCGGGACGCTCCGGAGCCTGCCAGCGTGGCACGGCTCCCGTGGCGGTGGGGTCCTGGCGTGCCGAAGTCCGTGCGGTCGAGACGGTCGTCTCGGTGTCCGGCTCGATGGCATCGGGCTGCTCGCGATCACCGGGCCGGTCGCGGTCATCGGGCCGGTCGCGGTCATCGGGCCGGTCGCGGCGAGGCTGCATGCTCGAACCACCCGACGGCATGTCCGTCGGGAACGCGTCCGGGTCGAGGGGCGGCTCGGACGGCGCACGGCCGGTCCAGTCGCCGAGTCCAGAACCCGCTCGGTGCACATGCGTCGGCGCGGTCCTCGGTGCGAACGGATCGGTCCGAGCCGGATCCGTCGTCCCGCCGGGCCGAGCGACCGGGATCGCCTGGGCAGGCCCACCACGCGGCCGATCGCCCGCGAGCCAGGCGCGGGTCGCGGGGTCCAGGGTCGACTCCGGGAGCCATGCTTCCGCGGCCGGATCACGCCTGGCTCCGTCGGCTCCCGGCACCTGGAGTGCCGGCGGCTGCTCCGCGGTCGTCGCGTCGGGCGTCGCCGCACGTCGGGCAGCACCGCTCGTGACGGCCCGACCGCATTCGCCGCAGAAGATCGCCCCGTCCGGGAGCGGTGATCCGCAGTGTTCGCATCTGATCACTGGTGACCTCTGTCCTCGTTCGAACTCCGGCCATCGTACCGATCTCCGCTGGCGACCGAGGCCACCGGCGGTCCGGGACGACCGGAGGCGGCGCCACGGCCGAGCGACCGCACGGACGTCGCACTGCGGAAGCGTTCCCACCGCGTGCGGCCGGTCCGGAGCTCCGCGATCGCCGTGTCGGTCGCTGCCCACATCCGGTCCGCGGTCCCGTTGTCGGTGTCGACCGGCCCGAAGACGGCCCGGTCCGCCAGCGATGCGAGGCCGGTCCCACCGGTCCCCGGCGCCCTCGCTGCGACCTCGCGCCGCGTCGCGGACGACCGCACGGCGGTCCCACGGTCGAGCAGCGCGTCCCGGTACTCGTCCCACGCGCCGACGATCCGGCCTCGACTCGACGGCGCCCGGGCGCGTCGGCGACGACGGAGGCGCTTGATCACCACGATCACCCCGAACGGCAGCAGCACGAGCGCGACGAGGGCGAGAGCCCCGATCACCCACGGTAGTGCTGCGAGCAGGATCTGCAGCCAGAGCGGTGTCACCGGTGGCGTGTTGCGATCGCTCTGGGGCGGACTCTGCGTGCCCTGGTCCTGGTCGGCGGCCGGGGGCGGTGGCACGACCGTCTCAGGACGCGTGACCGGCTGCGGGGTCTGGAGCTCCTCGGCCGGGATCTCCCGGACGGGTGGGTTCGGGTCGATCGTCACCCAGCCGTACTGCGCGGTGTCGACCTCGATCCTCGCGGTCACGTCGCTGCCCCGGAAGGTCGTCGTGCCCTCGGTGGCCCGGTTCTCGTCCGACGCGAACCCGAGCACCACCCTCGACGGGAACCCCAGGTCGTCCGCCATGAGTGCCGCGGCGACCGCGTACTGCTCGCCGTCGCCGATCCGGAGCGGCGACGTCAGGAGCTCCTCGATGCGGTCGGCGCCGTGCCCTGACCGGCTCGGCCGCTCGTCGCCGACCCCGTGGGAGACGTACCCGGTGGCGCGGAGCTGCTTGATCATCGCGGCGAGCTTGGCACCGGACCCCTGCACGTCCTTCGTCGAGGACTGGACCGTGTCGCGGACAGCGTCCGGGACACGCCTGGGCGACGGCACGGACGCTGCTCCGGGACGGGCGTCCGCGAGCTGCGCGGCCGACGGCTGCGTCGGGACCACGGCCTGCAGGCGGTAGGACGTGCCGCGTGACACCCCGCCGACGACCGCGGCCGTCGACGTGCTCGGGTTGTAGAAGAAGGACCCGCGCTCGTCGGTCGCGCCGGTCCCGGTGAACTGCACCGTCTCGAGGTCGCCGATCGTCGGGACCCAGACACCGCTGTACCCGAGGACGTCGACGTCCACGTCCACCCGTGCTCCCGCTCGGTCGCGGACGTCCACCGAGGTCGGGACGCGGCTGAAGGTGCCGGACGCCGTCGCGCCCGACGGACCGCCGACCGAGTAGACGACCCCGTCGTACGTGTCGAGGGTCGCGATGCGCATGAACGCGTCCGCCGGCAACCCGGAGACGCGGAGCTCGGCGGCATCGGCGGTCGGCGACTCCTCGTACGCGCGGAAACCGCTCAGCGGGCTGACGTAGTCACGCGGGTCGAACGGTTTGACGACGGCGGTCCGGGCCACCGCACGCGGTCCGCTCGGCGCCGCGGCGATCCCGAGACCGGTCGCGACGACACCGGCGGCCGCGATGGTGGCCGTCCCGACGAGGGCGGGTCGGAGGATCGCCCGCCGGAACCCGACGCGAGCGCCCACCGTCGTGGCGACCGCGACGGCACGACGGACGTGCCGCGCGGACAGCGCCCAGACGAGGCCGACGCCGACCAGCAGGACCCCGGCGACGATCGGGTAGCCGAGGCTCGTCGGACCGACGACGATCGCCGCGGCGAAGAGCACGATCGGCGGCACGCTCGCGAGTTCCTGACGCCTCGCTCGCGTCGCCACGCTCACCGCGATCACCGTCGCCACGAGCGCGGAGACGAAGAAGGGCACGAGCAGCGCTTCGTAGTCGCCGACCGGGAGGCTGATGGTCACCAGCCGCTTCCACCCGAGTGCGACCGCGGCGAAGAGGTCGCTCACCCCGGCGAGCGTCGGCAGGACACCGTCCGCCTCGGACGGCACCGCGATCGGGACCCCCACCAGGACGAAACCGGCGACCGTTGCGAGCACGACGACGACGCTCGGGAGGCGCCACACGGCTCCCGAGAGCGCGACCACCGTCCCGACGACGACCGCGGCGATCCCCGCGGTGAGCATCGCCCCGGAGCGGTAGACCGGCCACCACGCGACGCTCGCGAGTGCGACGAGGAGCCAGACCCCGAGGGTGCCGCCGACCAGACGCTGCCAGCCGACACCGCGCCTCCTGGCAGCGCGTTCGGATCGCCTCGTGCTCGACGCGACGGCGGTCATGCCGCCGCCGATCGGTGCAGCGCGTGGCGCAGGTCGTCGAGGTACCCGATCGTGATCACGGTCAGACCGGGGACGCGCACGAACCCCGGCGTGCCCTCGGCCTCGCAGATCACCGCCACGACCTCGACACCGAGGGGGAACCGCGTCGCGGCGAGACGGAGGGCGGGGAGGCCGACGGTGGACCCGACGACGAGGAACGCCACCGATACCCCGGCGCTGTCCGCACCGGTGATGCGAGCGACCTCGGCGATCGGCAGGCACGAGTCCGCGAGCCCGACCGTCGCGAAGTCGTCGAGCAGCCGGGTGGGTGTGACCGTCGGCAGGGCGTGCACCGCGTAGACGGCTCGCCTGGCGAACTCCGGTGTCCGCTCGGACACGACGACCGTGACCTCGCGGCCGTCGCGGATCGCCCGGGTGCCGAGGGAGGCGGCCGCGCTCACGGCGAGCTCGAACTCGTCGTCGTCGGCGAACTCGGAACGCCCGAGCCCGAGCGCGACCACGAGGTGCGACCGACGGGTGTCCTCGAACTGCCGGACCATGAACGCCCCGGTCTTCGCGGTCGACTTCCAGTGGATCGTCCGGGGGTCGTCGCCGGGCTGGTACTCGCGGATCGCGTGGAAGGCGATGTCCGACGGGGAGAGGTCGCGGGTCGCCTGCCCTTCGAGGTCCCGCACCAGTCCGGTGCTCGTCGACGGGATCGCGATGGTGCGGGGGTGCACGATCACCTGCTCACGGGCCGTCCAGATGAACTCGCGGCGCACCAGGCCGACCGGGTCGGCGCGCACGCCGGTGACGGGTCCGACGTCGAGCACCCCGCGACGGACCGTCGGGACCGGGACTTCGCGCGTGACGTCGTGCTGCGGGGCGATGCTCGGCAGTGCGACGTCGACGAGGCCGACCCCCACCGGGATCTCGACCGTCGTGGCGACGGACGGGATCCGGCCCGGGTTCTCGGCGACGACGCTCACCCCGGCCGGCTCCCCCACGGCGACACGGTGCTTCGGCAGCTCCATCCGGATGACGAGGCCCGGACGACCGATCAGCGCGACCGCGGCGACGGCGACGAGCAGGGCTCCGGCGAACCCGACCACGACCACCTCGCGGAGCCCGAAGCGGTACCCGAGGACGAACGCCGCGAGTGTCAGCGCCGCGACCGTCCACCCCAGGCCGGTGACGACGGCGGACACCTGGGTCCACGCGCCGAGGACGGCTCGCGCAGCTGTCCGCCAGACGCGCACCACACCGATGACCGCGTCGGCGGCCACACCGTCCCGCTCGCCGACGATCCTCGTCCGGACGTTGGTGAGGCCCGCGACGGTCCCGGTGCGCTCGTACGGCGTGCGACCACCGTGGCGCGACCGGGTCGAGGAGCGTCGCCGCGACTGCGTCGACACGTCTCCCCGCGCGGGCGAGGCCCGCTGCCCCGTTGCGGACCTGTCCGTCACGGGGCGATCCGGTCCGCGGGTGGTGGCGTCTCGACGAGGAGCTGGGAGATCACGCTCGAGGTGCTCACGCCGTCGAACTCGGCCTCGGCGTCGAGCACGAGGCGGTGGGCGAGGACGGGCTCGGCGAGGGCCTTCACGTCGTCCGGTGTGACGTAGTGGCGGCCGCTCAGCGCGGCGAACACCCTGGCGGCGCGCACCAGGCCCATCGCCCCGCGGACGCTGACCCCGAGGCGGACCTCGTTCGCGGACCGGGTGCCGTCGACGAGACGGGCGACGTAGTCGGCGATCACCGGGTCGACGTGCACGGTCCGCGCGAGCGTCGCCATCTCGGTGATGGTCGCGGCCGGCACGACGCTCTGGAGCGGCACCGAGGCCGACGGCGCGGATGCCGTCTCGAGGATCTTCACCGTCGCCGCGTGGTCCGGGTAGCCGATCGACGCCTTCATGAGGAAGCGGTCGAGCTGCGCCTCCGGGAGCCGGTACGTGCCGGCCTGCTCGATGGGGTTCTGGGTGGCGATCACCATGAACGGCGCAGCGAGGCGGTGGGTGGTGCCGTCGACCGTGACCGAGGACTCCTCCATCGCCTCGAGCAGGGCCGACTGGGTCTTCGGGCTCGCACGGTTGATCTCGTCGGCGAGGACGATGTTCGCGAAGACCGGACCGCGGTGGAACTCGAACTCGGTGTTCTTCTGGTCGAACACGCTGATGCCCGTGATGTCGCCCGGCAGTAGGTCCGGGGTGAACTGGATGCGTGTGGTCGAGCCCTGCACGCTCTGCGCCATCGCCCGCGCCAGGCTCGTCTTGCCCGTCCCGGGGACGTCCTCGAGCAGCAGGTGGCCCTCACTCAGCATCGCCGTGACCGCGATCCGGATCACGAAGGTCTTGCCGAGGAGCACCTGTTCGACGTTCGTGACGATGCGGCCGGCGACGTCGGCGAACCAGGTCGCCTGCTCGGGGGTCATGCTCATGCGGATGTCGTTCCTCGTGTGTCGGGGGTCGTGGTCCGGGGGTCGTGGTCACTGGCCGAAGCTGGCGGTGGTCGGGTTCTGGTCGACGTAGTCCGCGCCGCCTGCTGTGACCGTAGCCGTGACGCGGACCGAGCGCAGCCCGTCGGGCATCGTCGAGCCGTTCTTGTACGGCTGCTGCGCCCCGTCGGCGTCGGTGTACGTCGTGCCGCAGTCGGGAAGCCCGAGGAGGGTCGCGGTGCAGACGTAGACACTGTAGGTGGTCGGCAGCGCCGGGGAGTTCGCCGGTGCGGCGAACGAGAGCGTCCCGGCGCTGTCCACCGCGATCGAGGAGGCATGGGCCGTGAACGGCGTCACCGAGCCGACGTCCTGGTTCGTCGTGCAGTAGTCGTCGGACGACTCGCGGCAGGCGCTGACGGACACCGCCAGCGACGATCCGTACCTGGACGGACTCGGTGTCAAACCGACGGAGCCTCCGGACACCCGTGCCACCGTGCCGTCCGAGAGCGTGACGATGTAGTGGTCGACCCTGCCGGAGGCGGTCAGCCCGGAGACCTGGACGTCGACGTTCCCGTTGTCGTCGGTCCTCTTGGTCCCGCCGAGTCCGCTGCCGTAGTCCTGCAGCCCCACCTGCGCCGACGGCATCCCCGGCGGGGTGAAGCTCGTCACACCCCGCGGCGCGCTGGCGACGCAGAACAGGCCGTTGTCCGCGTACGCGACGTACTGGTACTCGCCGTCTGCCGTCACCGTGTCCGAACCGGTGTTGCCGAACTGTGCCGACGCCCCGGTCGTCGAGCAGCCGCTCGGGATGCTCGTCCCCGGGTCGAAGCGCGCGATCGTGAGCGTCTGGTTCGGTCCGCCGCCCCAGTCCTGCTCCGCCGACCCGAGGGTCACGGTGGTCCGGCCCCGGCCGTCCGGGGTTCCGGACACCGAGATCGTCGGGGTCGAGGGCATCCCGACCGCGGTCGCGGAGGGTGACGTCGTCCGGTTCCAGTCGGCGTCGGAGACGACCAGCGCGTTGTTCCGGGCGTAGACCGTGGCCGTGTACTGGCCGCCGGCCTGTGCGCCGTCGAACGTGACGGAGGTGGTGCTGGCGGCGACCGTGCGGCTCTGCTGCCCGGTCGGCCCGGTGAGGGCGACGACGTAGTCGTTGATCGCCGATCCGGGCGAGGGGCGAGCCACCGCGGGCCACGACACGACGAGGCGGTTCGGGGTGCCGGAGTCGGCCGTGACCTTCACCGATGCCGGTCCGCCCGGGATGTAGTCGGCACTCATCAGTGGACTCGATCCCGACGACGCCGAGGTCCCGATCGCGTTCACGGCCGCGACGGTGAAGGTGTAGCGCTGCTGGGGGTCGAGATCGGTCAGCGAGCAGACCGTGCTCGCGCCGCAGTCGTGCGAGTAGGTCCCGCCGTTCGACGCTCGCCCGGTGATCCGGTAGCTGGTGATGGGCGAGTTGTTGGCGGCCGGGGCGCTCCAGGTCAACGCCACCGTGCCTCCCGTCGGTGTGCCGGTGCGACTCGGCGCACTCGGCGCGTCCGGCACGTCCTGCACGGAGACCGTGACGTCACCCCAGACGCGGCGGTCCGGGTCGTTGGTCGCATCGCCGACCTGGTACTGGAGGTGGGTGTCGATCGGCCTCGCGCTCGACGCGACACTCACCGACAGCCGTGACCGGTCTGCGCTCGGGGTCACGGTGACACCGGACGGGATGCCGCCGTCGAGACCACGGATCGCGACGACCTTCAGCGGCTCCCCGGGGAACGGGTTCGTGGCGTTGTCGTTCGTCAGCACGTCGATGGTGGTCGTCTGCCCGCGCCTGGTGACCGCGCGGTCGGCACCCGGCTGCACGAGCGGCCTGGTCGACCCGACGACCGCGACGCCGATCGTGCCCGCCCGGCCCTCGTTGGTCGAGTCGGCGACGCCGACACCGATCCCCGCCGTGGTGCCCTTCGGTGTGGTGTCCGCGACCTTGACCGTCAGCGCCTGACCGGCGATCGTCGCCGTCATGCCGCTGTCCGGCCGGGAGACGACGGTGTACCGGAGTTCGCCGAGGTCCTTCGGGTACGGGTAGTTGGTCAGCCGGGTCAGGTCGAACGTCCGCGAGTCACCCGGTTGCATCTCGACGCTGCTCCCGGTGAACGCCGGAGGCTGGTTCGCGCGGGGTGTCACCTTGATCGGGAGGACGAGGGTCGCGGTGCGTCCCTTGCCGCCGTTCGCCGACGAGCCGTCGGTGACCTCGAACGAGATCGACGCGTTCCCGAAGTACAGCTTCGCCGAGGTGTAGGTGAGGGTGGACCCGTCGACCACCAGGTCACCGCCGTTCGCGTGCGTCGCCTTGACCGTGCTCGGGTCGGTGATCCGCGCCGCGTTGCCGTTCGCCGTCACGACGTACTTCGACAGCGGGATCTGGATCGTCGACTCGCTCTTCACGCTGAGCGCCGGCGCCGTCCGGTCGAGCTGCGGGAGCGCGTCCGCGAACCCGGGGACTTGGATGAACGCGTAGGAGACGATGTCCGGATGATCCCGGCGGGCGACCGAGAACGGGATCGTCTGCGAGTCGTTCGTCAGGGTCACCTGCACGCGGCCGCCACCGGTCACCCTGGCGTTCGTGGTGTAGCCGTCGACGAGCCCCACCCGGAGGTCGGACGTGGAGCCCTCGGCGAAGAACACGTTCTTCAGGACGTCGACGTTCACGGTCGTGCGGTGCAGGATGTCGACGAGGTCGAGTGTGGTGTCCGACACCTCCGGCCGCAGGGGCTCGGCGTCCTTGTCGACCGTCACGGTGAGGAACGCGGTGCTCGACCCGCCGTCCTCGTTGGTGACCGTGTAGAGCACGGCGAAGTCGCCGGACCCGGCGTTCTGCGGCGGTGTGACCCGTACCTCCTGCTTGCGGATGATCCTGGCGCGCAGCCCGGCCCCGTTCGGCTCCACCTTGGCCACCGAGAGCTCACCGCCGTCCGGGTCGGAGTCGTTCTCGAGCACGCGGACCGTCACGCTCCCACCCGGTCGGATCGCGACGTGGTCCGGCTCGGCGACGGGGTTGGACGCCTGGTTGGCGCGCGGCGCGATCCCGACCCGGATGGTGCCGGTGGCCCTCGCCCCGAGAGCGTCCACCACCGTGTAGGTGAACTCGTCGGTGCCCGCGGAGTAGTCGCCGGCGTCGTAGACGAGCGAGTTGCTCGTGACGTCGCTGACGGAGCCCTTGTCCGGGTTGGACGCCACCCCGACGAGCTGCACGGAGTCGCCGTCCGGGTCGATCCCGCTGAGCGGCACGGTGACGCGGACGGACTCGCCGGCGATGACGCGCGCGGTGATGGTCTGCAGGACGGGCGGGGCGTTCGTCGCCGCGTCGCGCTCACGCACCGCTATCGACACCGTGGCGTCCGCGTGCTGTCCGTCCGGCCCGTCCACGCGGTAGACCGCGGTGTAGTTCCCGGGGGTCTTCGGCGCGAGGTACCGGAGGCGGTCACCGGAGGCGAACAGCAGACCGGCGTCGCCCGGCACGTTCTGCACGAGATCGGGTTCGAGCGTCAGCGGCTCGCCGTCCGGCTGGGTGTCGTTCGCGAGCACGTCGATCGTCGTGACGTCCCCGACGCGGACCGTCGCGCTGTCGGGCTGCGCGACCGGGGGCTGGATGTGGTCGGGCTTCGGGATCTCGATCACCGTGATGCTGCCGGTGGCCGAGGCGAGGCCGTTCGTCTCCTCGTAGTTGAACGACACGGCGCCGGTCAGCGGCGCGGTGAGCGTGACGCGCACGGTGTGCTGGTCGAGCACGCTCGCCTCGACCCCGGAACGCGCCGAGAGTCCGCTCAGTCCGGTGACGAGCAGCACCCCACCCGCGGGGTCCCGATCCGTCGCCGTCACGTCGGTGTCCTTGGTCGAGAGCGTGTTCACGAACACGGTCTTCGGGGTCGTGATCGGCGCGGTCGACGCGTCCGGTGGGGCGAGCACCGTGATGCGGATCACCCCGCTCGCCGTCTTCGTGCCGTCGGTGACGGTGTACTCGAGCTGGTGGTCCCCGAGGGCGTCGCTCGCGAATGTGAAGGTGCCGGCGTCGTAGCTCGGTGTCACCGTCGCCCGGGCGATGCTCGGCACACTCGTGAGCGTGACCGTCCCGTTGCCGCCCCGGACGTGCTCGAGCGGCGACACGGCGAGCGTTCGCCCGGCGTACGCGGGCACCGCGAACGCGTCCGCGACGAGCGGGACCCGGCCCTGTGCCGCGACGTCGACGACGAGTGTGCCGCGGCCCTGGTCCCTGCCGTCGGACACGACGAGCGCGACCGTCCGCTTGCCGGTCTGCCCGCTCTTGTCCTGGTAGTCGAGCAGACCGTCCGGCGTGGTCGAGACGGCGTCCCCGTCGGGTGCGGTCGCCGACGCGAGGTACACGGGGTCGCCCTCCGGGTCGACCCAGTCGGAGAGCACGTTGGTCGAGACGTGGCCGTTCTGCACGACGTCCGCCGAGGTGTCGCGCACCTGCACCGGCGCGGAGTTCTCACCGGGCTGCTTCACCGAGACCGTCACGGTGGCGGTGTCGGAGCCGCCGTTGCCGTCACTGATCGTGTACTCGAACCGCACGGTGCCCGTCGCCTGGTCGCCGAGGGTGATCTGCAGTTCCTGCTGGTCGTCGATGAGCGCCAACGACCCGGTCTTCTGGTCGATCGCCGTCATGCTGTCGATGACGATCGGATCGCCGTTCGGGTCGTAGTCGTTCAGCAGCACCGGGAGTGCCGTGGTCCGGCCAGGACGGGCTCCGAGGGTGTCGTCCACGGCCACCGGGGGCTTCTGGTCGGTGTCGACCTGTGGATCGTCGGTCGAGGTCTGCTCCTGCTGCTGCTGGTCGTCATCGCGCTGGATCAGGTCGTCCCAGTTGTCGATCAGCTGGCCGCTGCGGTCGATCGCCCACGTCCGTCCGGACTCGGGGTCGTTCGCCACCACCGTGTCGCCGTTGTGCTGCACGGTGAGCGCCGAACCCGCCGGCACGTCCGCGAGGCGCTGGAGGGCGCGACCGTCGCAGGTGTTGACCGCCTGCCCGCCGGCCCACGCTGCGTAGGTGCAGGAGCCGTCGACGTACGGACGTGCGGCGGCGCCGGACACCGCGAGGGGCTCCTGGTCGACCGCACCCGACGGGGCGACGCGGAGGAGACCGGCGGCACTCGCCACGACGACCGCAGCGCCGTTCTCCGACGACCGCTGCAGCGACGGGGTACCGCTCGTCCGCCCGGCGAGGTCCACCGTGCGACCGTCGACCTGCAGGACGCTGTCGGTCTGGTCGAGCACCGCGACGTGCGAACCGACCGCGGCGACCTGGAAGTCGTGCTTGGTGTTCATCCGCTTCTCGGTGGACTTCGTGACGCTGAGCGAGGCTGCGACGTCGACGAGCGAGGCCGTGCCCGTCCGGGGTGAGTAGACCGCGACGTTGGCGTCGTCGGCGTCGAAGACCGCATCGGCGCCCAGGGTGAGGTCGGCCTTCGAGGACGCGTCGAACTGCGCGAGGTCGCTGGTGTCCGTCGACCAGAGTTCACCCGTGTCGGCGTTGCCGATCACGGCGGTCGTCCCGGCGAAGAACACCTGCGGCGAGCCGGAGGGCAGTGTGATCGGGTCGCCGAGTGTCGCGTCCGCCACGTCCACCCTGGTGATGGTCGCCTTGGTCTCGTCGACGCTGTAGACGGTCGACCCGTTCTGGACCACGCTCAGCGCGTCCGTCGCAGCCTCCACCGCGGTGTTCAGCTGGAGCACCCCGGTGTTCGCACGGCCGACCGCGCCGTACTCGGCGCTCGGCACCCAGACGGTGCCGTCCCCGAGCGCGACGCGCTGCGTGTGGTAGCCGCTGGAGACGATCGCGGTCGCGGCGACGACGGCACCGATGACCACCGTCGTGGCAGCGGTCACGACGGCCGAGCGGTGGCCGCGCACGAAGTCGCGGAACATCAGTCGTCCCCGATCGTGACGCACTTCTGCGCGCTCGGGTCGCCGTTCTTGCCGTCACGGTTCACCGTGACGGTGACGCACTCCTCGTCGCCGCGGGAGCCGCTGACCACGAACGTGGTCCCGGACTGCTGGCTCGCTCCGCCGTTCGACGCGATCACGTACGTGTCCCCGGCGTCGATGCCGGGATCCGACCAGCGGAAGGTCACCGAGGTCCCGGAGACGCCGGCCTTGATGTCGGACACGGTCGGGATCGAGGCGGTCCCGGTGCGCGACAGCACCAGGGAGGCGGTCACCCCGAGCGCGACGACCACGACGCCCGCCACGATGCTCGCCCAGAGCAGCGACCCGCGGTTCCGTGAGCGCTGCCTGGTGACCGACCCGGTGCGGTGCACGGTCCCGACGCTCTGCGAGGGTGCCGGCACGACCCCGCCCTTCACAGGACGGCGGGCGCGGCGACGCCGTCCGCCCGACGCGGGCGCCGATGCGTCGCGGAGCACGGTCCGGTCCGAGGTGTCCCCGACCGTGGTCATCGCCCACCCCTGCACGGCGACGTCGGCGCCGGTCTGCGGCAGACCCAGCTCCGCCTCGACCTGCTGCAGACCGCGCACGAACTCCATCACGGTCGTCGGCCGGTTCTCGGTCCGGCGCGCCATGGAGGACGCCAGGAGGCGTTCGAGCGATGCCGGCACGTCGGCGCGACCGGTCGGCTTGGCCGAGCCCTTGTCGATCCTGGTCATCAGGTCCGAGGCGCCGTTCTTGCCGCCGGGCACCTCGAACGGACTCCGGCCGGCGAGGAGTGAGTAGACCGTCGCCGCGAGCGAGTAGACCTCGGACTGGATGGATCCGCGGGAGTCGTCCATCAGGACCTCTGGCGCAGACCACGGGATCGACATGCCGATCGGTTCGTCCGGGTCTGCCTCGCCGAGGCTCGCGGCGATCCCGAAGTCCGACAGCACCGGGTTGCCGTAGGCGGTCTGCAGGATGTTCGACGGTTTGAGGTCGCGGTGCAGCACTCCCTCGCGATGCGCGGTCTCGAGTGCCGAGCCGATGCGCACGCCGATCGAGAGGGCATCGGACACCGGGATCGGGTCGCGCCGGTACCGGTCGCTGAGGGACGACGAGCAGAGTTCCATCACGAGGTACGGACGGCCGTCGGCGGAGACGCTCGCCTGGAACACCGTGAGGATCGACGGGTGGGTGCTGAGGCGCGCCATGAGGTTCGCCTCGGACTGGAACGACTGTCGGACGTGGTCGTCGACGACCTCGTCGAGGAGCACCTTGACGGCCACCCTGCGGCGCGGCATGTTCTGTTCGTAGAGGAAGACGTCCGCGAACCCGCCCGAGCCGAGGACGTGCACGTAGGAGAAGCCCGGGATCACGGGCGGCGTCGACGGCAGACGTCTGACCATGACCCCTCCTTCCGACCGGGTGTTCGCGGGGCCGTCCAGGTTCGTCGAACTCTGGCGGCCCGGGGCGGGACAAGTCTACGGAGCGCTTCGGACGTCCCGTCGCACCCTGTGGACAACTGCGCGACCGGGCCACCCCAGTTCGGGGGTGGTCGTCCGGGTGTGAACGGACTCAGGCGGGTTCAGAGCGCGGGAGCGTGTCGTCGGTGTCGTCGAGCTCGGGTGTCGCATCGACCCGGAGCACCACGACGGTGACGTTGTCGCGCCCACCGGCGACGATCGCATCCCCGACGAGGCGCTCGGCGAGGGCCTGTGGATCCGGCACCTTCGCGGAGATCCGGGAGATGCCGACGTCACCGATCTCCTTCGTGAGACCGTCCGAGCAGACGATGTAGCGGTCGCCGGCGTGCAGCGGGAGGGTCCAGAAGTCCGGCTCAGGCGGCTCGCCGAACCCGACGGCGCGGGTGATCACGTTGCTGTCCGGGTGGGACTCCGCGTCCTCGGCCCTGAGCAGCCCCGCGTCCACCATCTCCTGCACGACCGAGTGGTCGACCGTGACGCGGCTGAGCTTGCCGTCCTCGATCCGGTAGGTCCGTGAGTCGCCGACGTTGAACACGAGGACGGCCGGGACCCCGGCGGTGGCCACGAGCGTCACCCCGGTCACCGTGGTGCCCGCCCCGATGGAGTTGCCGCCGGCAGCGCGTTCGATGTCGACGGTCGCCAGTGCGAGCGCGGCCTCGATCTCCCCGCGAGACCCGAAGGACCCCCGCGTCGCCTGACCCAGCCGTTGGACGACGGCGTCGCTCGCGCGGTCGCCGGCGAGGTGTCCGCCCATGCCGTCCGCGACGACGAAGTACGGCGCATCGACGATGAAGCTGTCCTCGTTGTGGTCGCGCCGCCGTCCGACGTCGGTCGCGGCACCCCAGGAGAGCGTGACGGACGCGCCGTCCGATCCCGGGACGGGGATGGTCAGCGCGGAGGCGGGTCGGCCGAGTTCGGTCACGTGGTGAGTCTCTCTGCTTCGGGGGAACCCAGGCCGGTGGTGCCCGCGCCACGGGGAGCTGTGCCGGGGTGTCCCGGCGCCGGGGGGACGGTCGCACCGTACGAGGCGGTGGCGGGACCTTCGGGACGGATGCGCTGGTGCGGCGACAGGATCTCGATGGAGACTCCGTCCCCCAGGTCAACAACCGTACCGGTGAGGACGACCATCGAGGCTCCGGCGCGCATACGGAGTGGCGCCGCGCCGGGCGCACGAACGAACGTGCCGTTCGTCGAACGCATGTCCTCGACCACGACGGCATCGCCCTCGGCGTGGATCGTGACGTGCGTGCTGGAGACCTGCCCGGACGGCGACACGACCGCGACGAGCTCGGGCTGGATGCCGATCGTGAGCCGGGGGCCGGACGGACGACGTCCGACGACCACGGGTCGGTCGAGCGGGACGACGCGGCCGCCGAGCCGGATCGAGGCCACACGTCGTGGCGCCGCTGCAGGACGGACCGCGCCCGGTGGCGCCGCACGAGGGCGCGGCGCGACGATGACGGTGTCCTCGAGGGCGGCCCCGGACCGAGGCCGGATGACGGTGTCGCCGACGGCGTCGTGCTCTGCGGGGACGCGGGGCTCGCGACGCGGTCGGATGACGGTGTCGTCCAGATCCTCGTCGTGCACGTCGCGCCCCCATGATCGTCGGTGCACCCAACCGTAGACGATCCACGCGGTCCCCACGCTCACGACCGCCACGCCGGCCCGTGCCGAGCGCGACACCACCCGAGCACCAGGCGGGCGAGCGGATCGGACGGGTCGACGTCGAGCGCGTACCGCGCCCTGGTCCGCGCCTGGGCTGCGCTCCTCGTCGCCCAGGAGCACCACGACCCGAGCGCCAGGGCCCCGGCGACCCCGCCGACGTCGTCGGCCGCCGTCCCCGCCGATGTCGCCCAGCGCCGCCACGCCGCGACACAGCGGTCCCCTGCGACGACCACACGGTCGCGGTCCGGGATCGTCCCGGTGCCGAGCAGCGCCGCCGGCAGCTGCTCGTGCCACACCGTGAACGGCACCGCGGGCACGGCCGGGTCGACGACGTGCCGCAGGAGCCCGAGCCGGGTCGCGAGCGCCGCGCACGCGGTCGTGACCGCGACCGACTCCCCAGGACCCATCGGGTGATCGTCGTGACGCACGAGCGCGGCTGCCGCAGCGCCGAGGGTGACGTGCGCCGCGACCTCGCGCGGGTAGTAGCGGTACAGCGTGTCCGGCCCCGAGGACCCGTTCCGTGTCGAATCGATCATGCAGGCAGCGAACCGCGGCCGCGCCTCCAGTCCGGTGCGGTTCCGGCCGTCTGTGGACGGCGCCTCGCGGCTCGCAGTCTGGGGAGGACGGGCGGTCGCCGCCGTTCAGTCGGACGCGGTGCCCGCGGCGGACCCCAGGCTCTCCGCGACGAGCTCCCACACACCGTCCACCCGGTCGACGACGATCCCCACCGTGCGAGCCCACTCCACGAGCGTCGCCATGTCCGACACGTCGGGACGGGCGGCACCGAGGGCCGCGACGAGACGCCCCTTGGCCGTCTTGTTCCAGTGGTTCAGCGCCCGACGACGACCGTCGGCATCCTGGCTCACGACCCGGAGCGTCACCGCGTCCTCGACCGGACCGAGCGCGCGGTAGCCCTCGGACCGCAGGTCGAGCACGAGCCCGCCGCCGCTCCGCGCGGCGATCACCCGCGCCGACGGGCCGGCCCACGTCGTGGCCAACCGCACCACGCCGAGGCGCGAGTCGTGCGACAGCCGGTACGCCGGCAACGGGTCACCCCCGCCGACCGGACCGAACATCGCGGACTGCACGACGACGTGCGCCGCCCACCACGCACGCGTCGCGGGATCGGCGCCGACCGCGTCGAGGGGGTCGTAGAGCACACCGGTGTACCGGTCGATGGCCGGGAGGGTCGGTGCACCTTCCAGGGTCAGGTTGCGGTGCCGCTCTGCGAGCGACTTCGGCCCGAGCTTCAGCGCCGCTCGGGCCGTCGCGTCGTCGGAACTGACGGAACGGGCCGCGGTGATCACCGCGACCCGTTCTCCGGTCAGTTCCGGGAAGGACAGCGCCCCGAGGTCGAACGGACGTGTCTCGTCTCCCCCGTCCCGCTTCGTCTCGGACGGCGGAAGGAGGACCGTCAGCTCGGTCAGGCGCGACCGCCGGATGCCAGGGCGGCCTGACGCGCGACGATCGTCACGGTGTCGTGTTCGACCGAGAAGAAGCCGTCCTCGGCCTCCGCGGTGACGGTCGAGCCGTCGGCACGGGTGATGCGCACCTCACCCTGCGCGAGGATGGCCAACATCGGCTCGTGTCCGGCGAGGACACCGATCTGCCCCTCCGTCGTGCGTGCGACGACCATGGTGGCGTCGCCCGACCAGACCTCGTGGTCGGCCGAGACGACGCTCACGGTGAGACCAGCCATGATCAGCCGTTGTCCTTCTGGATCTGCGCCCACTTCTCTTCGACGTCCGCGATCGAGCCGACGTTGAAGAACGCCTGCACGGCCACGTGGTCGTACTCGCCGTCCGCGATCGCCGAGAACGACTCGATGGTGTCCTTGAGCGGAACCGTCGAGCCTTCGACACCGGTGAACTTCTTCGCCATGTAGGTGTTCTGCGAGAGGAACTGCTGGATGCGACGAGCGCGCTCGACGGTGATCTTGTCCTCTTCGGAGAGCTCGTCGACACCGAGGATGGCGATGATCTCTTGCAGCTCCTTGTTCTTCTGGAGGATCTGCTTGACGCGCGTCGCCGTGCGGTAGTGCGCCTCGCCCAGGTACCTGGGGTCCATGATGCGCGACGTCGAGGTCAGCGGGTCGATCGCGGGGTACAGACCCTGCGACGCGATCTCGCGGGAGAGCTCGGTCGTGGCGTCGAGGTGCGCGAACGTGGTCGCCGGGGCCGGGTCGGTGTAGTCGTCGGCCGGCACGTAGATCGCCTGCAGCGAGGTGATCGAGTGACCACGCGTCGAGGTGATGCGCTCCTGGAGCACACCCATCTCGTCGGCGAGGTTCGGCTGGTACCCCACGGCGGACGGCATGCGACCGAGGAGCGTCGAGACCTCGGAACCCGCCTGCGTGAAGCGGAAGATGTTGTCGATGAAGAGGAGCACGTCCTGCTTCTGGACATCGCGGAAGTACTCCGCCATCGTCAGCGCGGAGAGTGCGACGCGGAGACGCGTTCCCGGCGGCTCGTCCATCTGGCCGAACACCAGGGCCGTCTTGTCGAAGACCCCGGCCTCCTCCATCTCGCCGATGAGGTCGTTGCCCTCACGGGTGCGCTCACCGACACCGGCGAACACCGAGACACCACCGTGGTCCTGGGCCACACGCTGGATCATTTCCTGGATGAGGACCGTCTTGCCGACGCCCGCACCACCGAAGAGCCCGATCTTGCCACCCTGCACGTACGGGGTGAGGAGGTCGATGCTTTTGATGCCCGTCTCGAACATCGTGGTCTTCGACTCGAGCTGGTCGAACGCCGGTGCCTTGCGGTGGATCGGCCAGCGCTCGGTGATCTCGATCTGCTCGCCCGGCTTGTTGAGGATGTTCCCGAGGACGTCGAACACCTTGCCCTTGGTCACGTCACCGACGGGGACCGAGATCGGAGCGCCCGTGTCACGGACCTCCTGGCCGCGGACGAGGCCGTCGGTCGGCTTGAGCGAGATGGCGCGGACGAGGTCGTCGCCGAGGTGCTGCGCGACCTCGAGGCCGATCTCCTGCGACGACTCACCGATGACGATGGTGGTCTTCAGCAGTGCGTAGATGTCCGGGATCGCGTCGTGCGGGAACTCGATGTCGACGACGGGGCCCGTGACGCGGGCGATCCGGCCGACTCCGTGCGCCTTGGACGACGGAACCGCGGTGGTGGCGGTGTCGGTCATGGCTGGTGCCTTCCTGGGGTGGTGTTGAGACCCTGTGCGGGTCGGACCGGGGCGGGGTGACCCGCCACTGGCTACTTCTTCTTGGGACCCGACAGAGCGTCGGCGCCGCCGACGATCTCGGAGATCTGCTGGGTGATCTCCGCCTGACGCGCGTTGTTCGCGAGCCGGGTGAAGTCCTTGATGAGCGAGTCGGCATTGTCGCTCGCCGACTTCATCGCACGCTGGCGGGCAGCGTGCTCCGACGCCGCGGACTGCAGCATCGCGTTGAAGATCCGGCTCTCGATGTAGACCGGGAGCAGTCCGTCGAGGACGGCGTCCACGTCGGGCTCGAACTCGTACAGCGGGAGCGGCTCGTCGTCGGTCGGTTCCTCGACGCCGTCGACGACCTCGAGGGGCAGCAGGCGGACCACCTGCGGCTCCTGGGTGACGAGGCTCACGAACCGGTTGAAGACGATGTGGATCTCGTCCACGCCGCCCTCGGTCGTGTCCTGGAGGAACTTCGCGACGACCGCGTCGCCGATCTCCTTCGCGGTGGCGAACTCGGGCTGGTCGGTCCCGCCGATCCACTGCTGCTCGGAGGCGCGCTGCCGGAACGTGAAGTACCCCACCGACTTGCGGCCGACGAGGTAGTACACGACGTCCTTGCCCTCGCTGCGGAGGAGCGAGGTCAGTTCTTCGGCCTGCTTGAGGACGTTCGAGGAGAACGCACCGTTCAGCCCGCGGTCCGACGTGAAGATGACGATCGCTGCACGCGTCGACGTCTCCGGCTCGGTCGTCAGCACGTGGTCGACGTTCGAGAACGTCGCGACGGCGGACACGGCGCGGGTCACGGCCCGTGAGTACGGACCGGACGCGGCCATGCGGGCCTGGGCCTTCTGGATCCGCGACGCCGAGATCAGCTCCATGGCGCGCGTGACCTTCTTGGTGGTCTGCGCAGAGCGGATCCGCGACCGGTAGACCCGGAGTTGTGCTCCCATTGGTGTCCTTTACGAGGGGTTGTCAGTTGCGATCAGCGGCGGGGGCAGCGGATCAGCGCCGGCCCTTGACGATCTGCTCCTGGTCGACGTCCTCGGAGTCCGCCGCGGCGAACTGCTCGGACCCGACCGACGCGAGCGGCTTGCCCTCGCCCGTCTGGAAGCCCTTCTTGAACTCGTCGACCGCGCCCGAGAGCTCGGTGACGGTGTCGTCGGACAGGACGTTCGACTCGCGGAGGGTGTCGAGCACCTTCGTGTTGCGCTTGAGGTGGTCGAGCAGCTCCGACTCGAAGCGGAGCACGTCGGGCACGGGGACCTCGTCGAGCTTGCCGTTCGTGCCGGCCCAGATCGAGACGACCTGCTCCTCGACCGGGTACGGCGAGTACTGCGGCTGCTTGAGGAGCTCCGTCAGACGGGCACCGCGGTCGAGCTGACGACGCGACGTCTGGTCGAGGTCGGATGCGAACATCGCGAACGCCTCGAGCGAGCGGTACTGGGCGAGCTCGAGCTTGAGCGTCCCGGAGACCTTCTTGATCGACTTCACCTGGGCGTCACCGCCGACGCGGGACACCGAGATGCCGACGTCGACCGCGGGACGCTGGTTCGCGTTGAAGAGGTCGGACTGCAGGAAGATCTGGCCGTCGGTGATCGAGATCACGTTGGTCGGGATGTACGCCGAGACGTCGTTCGCCTTCGTCTCGATGATCGGGAGACCCGTCATCGATCCGGCCCCGAGCTCGTCGTTCAGCTTCGCGCAACGCTCGAGCAGACGGGAGTGCAGGTAGAACACGTCACCCGGGTACGCCTCGCGTCCCGGCGGACGACGCAGGAGGAGCGACACGGCGCGGTAGGCCTCGGCCTGCTTGGACAGGTCGTCGAAGATGATCAGGACGTGCTTGCCGCCGTACATCCAGTGCTGGCCGATGGCCGAGCCGGTGTACGGGGCGAGGTACTTGAAGCCGGCCGGGTCGGAGGCGGGAGCGGCGACGATGGTGGTGTACTCCATCGCGCCGGCGTCCTCGAGCGCGCCGCGGACCGAGGCGATCGTCGAACCCTTCTGCCCGATCGCGACGTAGATGCAGCGGACCTGCTTGTTCTCGTCGCCGGAGTCCCAGTTGGCCTTCTGGTTGATGATCGTGTCGATCGCGATCGCCGTCTTGCCGGTCTGACGGTCACCGATGATCAGCTGGCGCTGGCCGCGACCGATCGGGATCATCGCGTCGATCGCCTTGATGCCGGTCTGCATCGGCTCGTGCACGGACTTGCGGGCCATGACACCGGGAGCCTGGAGCTCGAGGGCACGACGGTCCTCCGCGGCGATCTCACCGAGACCGTCGATCGGGACACCGAGCGGGTCGACGACGCGGCCGAGGAAGCCGTCGCCGACGGGGACCGAGAGGACCTCGCCGGTCCGGGTGACCTCCTGGCCCTCCTCGACCCCGGCGAACTCGCCGAGCACGATGGCGCCGATCGAGTCCTCGTCGAGGTTCTGCGCGAGGCCGAGCGTGCCGTCCTCGAAGCGGATGAGCTCGTTCGCCATGACGCCGGGGAGTCCCTCGACGTGGGCGATGCCGTCGGCCGCGTCGGTGACGTGCCCGACCTCGGCCGTGGAGGCCTTCGTCGGCTCGTAGTTCGAGACGAAGTCCTTCAGGGCATCACGGATCTCATCGGGGCTGATGGTGATGTCTGCCATGGGATTTTCCTTGTTGGTTTCCGGGGCCGGCGGCCCAGGGAGCGTGATGCCCTGCGGTCGGTGTGCCCGAGTGAGGTGTGTCTTGAGTGGCGGTGTCTGTGTGGCCGGACGCCAGGAGCGATGCGGTGCGGTGCCGAGTCGAGGCTACGTCGAGCGACTCACGGCGTCCACAGCCCGCCGTCGCTCAGTGTGCGAGCTGGAGCTTGAGGTCCGAGAGTCGGGAGCTCACGGTGCCGTCGATGACGTCGCCGCCGACCTGGACACGGACGCCACCGATGACGGTGGGGTCCACGACCCGGTTGACGCTGATGTCGCGGCCGTACCGCGCGGCGATGCCGCGGGCGACACGAGCCGCCTGCACGTCGGAGAGCGGCTCGGCCGTGATGACCGTGGCGACGAGCTTGTCCGCCTGGTCGGCCACGATCGAGCTGGCGTCGCGGACGATCTCGCCGATCCGACGACCCCGCGGCTGCTGCACGAGGTGCTGCAGGATCGCGATGGTCTGCGCGGAGGCCTTGCCCCCGAGGAGCCGGTCGACGAGCGCCGCCTTCTCAGCGGGGCTGCCGAGCTTGGTCCCGAGCGCGAGCTCGAGGCCGGAGTCGCTCCGCACGGCCGTCTCGAAGGAGAACAGCTCGGCCTCGATCGACACGTCGGACGGTGCGCTGGCGGCGATGACCCGGATGCCCGCGTCCTCGATGCCCCCGAGCAGGTCCGACTGCGTCGACCAGCGCGACCCGACGACGGCGGTCAGGACCGCGCGCGTCTGGGTCGACTGCCCGGCGAAGACCTGTTCGATGATCGCCTTCTTGCCGAGCACGTCGGCCGTCGGGTCGGCGATCACCGTGAGCAGCTGCCGCGACGAACCGATGACCCGACCCGTGTTCAGGATCTCGACACCGGTCGCCAGGTCGGCGCTGCCACCGAGCTCACCGAGCACCGCCCGGGTGGACGTCAGTGCCGTTCTGGTCGCGCTGCGCATGTTCAGCGACCCTCGGTGGAGTCGACCGCGCCGGTGGCCGTCGAGCTCGCCTCGAGGTCCGCGAGGAACCGGTCGACGACCGCGGTGGCCTTGGCGTCGTCCGTGAGGCTCTCGCCGATCACACCGGACGCGAGGTCCAGCGCGAGCGACCCGACCTCGGTGCGGAGCGAGGTGAGCGCACTCTGACGCTCGGCCTCGATCTGCGCCTGGGCGTTGGCCGTGATGCGCGCAGCGTCGGCCGAGGCCTGCTCACGCACCTCGTTGCCGATCGCGGTGGCGTCGGCTCGGGCCTGCTCGCGGATGCGGGAGGCCTCGGCACGCGCCTCGGCGAGCTGCTTGTTGTACTCGTCGAGCGCCGCGGTCGCCTGGGCCTGTGCGGCCTCGGCCTTCTTGATGCCGCCCTCGATCGCCTCGGTGCGCTCATCGAGCATCTTCGTGATCCGGGGCGTCACGACGCGCCAGAACACGATGAAGATGATCACGAAGGCCACGAGTGACCAGACGATGTCGTAGATCTGCGGGACCAGCGGATTCTGGGTCTCCGCCTCCGCCGCCAGGATGAGTGCGTTGTGCATCGAGGGCCTTAGTTGGTGAAGATGTAGTACGTGGCGATGCCGATGAAGGCGAGCGCCTCGGTGAAGGCGATACCGATGTACATGAGGGTCGTGAGGCGACCCTGGAGCTCGGGCTGGCGGGCGACGGACTCGATCGTCTTGCCGACGACGATGCCGACACCGATTGCCGGGCCGATCGCCGCGAGGCCGTAGCCAACCGTCGCGATGTTGCCGTTGATCTCCGCGAGAACGGTCGTTGCGTCCACGTGTTTTCCTTCCTGGGGGTGGTCCGCGGCGGTTGCCGAGGACCGGATGAGGTCTGAGAGGTGTGTGGTCTTCTAGTGCTCGTCAGCCAGCGCGAGCTGGATGTACACCGCGGTGAGCAGCATGAACACGTACGCCTGCAGCAGTGCGACGAGGATCTCGAAGAAGCTGAAGGCGATGCCGAAGGCGAGGGTCCCGACGCCGAAGACGCCGAGGATGCTGTGCGACTCGGTGAAGAAGAACCACGTCGCCGAGAAGAACAGGACGAGCAGCAGGTGTCCGACGACCATGTTCATGAGCAGTCGGAGCGTCAGCGTCACCGGGCGGAGCACGAAGGTCGAGACGAACTCGATCGGCGTCACGATGATGTAGAGCGGCCACGGCACGCCCTTCGGGAACAGCGCGTTCCGGAAGAAGGCACCGGGGTGCTTGCGGACACCCGCGACGATGAACGCGACGTAGGCGATGATCGCCAGGAGCATCGGCATCGCGATGCGGGACGTGCCGGCGAGGTTCAGGAACGGGATGAGACCCGTCAGGTTCATGAACAGCACGCCGAAGAAGATCGACGCGAGGAGCGGCAGGTGCCGACGACCCTCGGCCTCGCCGAGGTTGTCGAACGCGTTCCGACGCACGACGTCGAAGCCGTACTCGATCATCGCCTGACCGCGGTTCGGGATCAGCTTGAGCGCACGTGTGCCGACGAAGGCGAAGACCAGGAGCACCGCGACGGCGATGAACCGGATGATGACGAGGCGGTCGATCTCGAACGGCGTCCCCCCGAACGCGATGACGGGCGGGAAGAATTCACTGATCGACGGCCCGTGGAACTCGGCGGCCGAACTGCCCGCAGCCGAAACGGAGTGACCCGCTGCGGTGAGGGACAGGGGAAGAGCGTGGGATAGCAGCGCTGTCTCCTGTGTCGAGCGCGCGCACGAGGCACGCGATGAGTGGACTGAGTGGAGGCGGCCCGACCGGAGCGCAGGCTCCAGGCGCGGACTTCTAGAACCCTATCAGGTGTGAGAGCCTTCGCGGGTTCTCAGGCGGGCGGCTGACCGACATCCGTCGCCGTGTCGTCGCCTGCGGCGCGGACGGGAGGCACGCCGTCCGTCCGGTGGGTCGGTGCGGCGGACGCACCCCGTCCCTCCAGGCTGTCGGCGGCACCGCGCACCACCGGTGCGGACGCGTCTCCGGCACCGCGCACCACCGGTACGGACGCGTCTCCGGCACCGCGCACCACCGGTGCGGACACGTCGCCCGGCAGCGAGACCCCGATCGGGATGCGCGCACGCGACACCGCGACGACGTCGATCACCAGACTGCCCACCACGCCGACGATGATCGCGACGGCCATCACGGGGGCATCAACCCACGGGCGGTCCTTGAGCACGACGAGGACCACGATGAAGAGCACGAACTTGAGGAACCACGTCCCCATCACGATCCCGAAGAACGCGCCGCTGATCATCTGGCCGCCCGACGCCCGGTACCCGAGCAGGATGCTCGCCGCGGTGAGGCTCAGGAAGACCACGCTCATCACGGCGCCGACGAGACCGCCGACGAGACCGGGAGCGTCGGCGACGAACCAGCCGACCACGCCACCGACGACGGCGAGCCCTACGGCGAGGATCGCCCCCTGGAGGAGGATGCGGCGGAACAGCGGCCCGATGTGGTCGAGGGCGTTCGGGGCGGGGGTGGTCATCAGCGCGGGTCTCCGGGGGTCGTGTGCGGCGGGTTGGCTCGCGGTGGGGTCGTCGGCGGTCTCGTCACGCGGCGGTCCGTCCGGCCGCCGTCCGCGGTGTGTCCGGCGGCGGCGCGGTCGAGCGGGTCGTGCCGTGCGTCGGTACCGTCGAGCCGAGGCCCGCGGGCACCGGCGGTCTGCGCGGCGATCTCGGCGCGCTTCGTGCGTCCGAGCGGGGCGAACGTCACCACGGCGCAGACGACGAAGCCGACCGCGACGAACGCGAGCACCCAGAACCACGGCCAGAACAGGAACAGCAGACAACCGACCGCCACGACGGCGGTCCAGCCGTAGAAGATGAGCACGGCGTGGAAGTGCGAGTGCCCCATGTCGAGCAGCCGGTGGTGCAGGTGCTTCCGGTCGGCCGAGAACGGCGACTTGCCCGCCGCCAGCCGCCGGAACACCGCCAGACCGAAGTCGAGCATCGGGACCACGAGGATCGCGAACGGCAGCAGGATCGGGATGAACACCGGGAGCAGCTGCTGTCGGTTCGTCACGGCGGCCGGGTCGATGTTCCCCGTCAGCGACACCGCGCTCGTCGCCATCAGGAAGCCGACGAGGAGCGCTCCGGCATCACCCATGAAGAGCTTCGCGGGGTGCCAGTTCAGCAGCAGGAAGCCGAAGCACGCGCCGACCAGGACCGCCGTCAGCAGCGACGGCAGGTTGAAGAAGAAGTCCGTCTGCACGACGATGCGGTTCACGAAGAAGCTGTAGAGGAAGAACACTCCCCCGGCGATGATCGCGACACCCGCCACGAGCCCGTCGAGCCCGTCGATGAAGTTCACCGCGTTCATCACGAGCACCACCGCGAGGATGGTGAAGATGAGCGACATGTAGCTCGACCCGACCGTCAGCGTGTTGCCGATCGGCAGGGCAACGATCGCGACGCCCTGCCAGGCGAGGATGCCCGCGGCGATGATCTGCCCGGCGAGCTTCGTCATCCAGTCGAGGTCCCAGATGTCGTCGGCCACACCGAGCACGACGATGATCGTCGCGCCCGCGAGGACCGCGAGGACCCGGTTGGGCTCGGCGAACACGAGCCGGAAGTAGTCGACCCCGGCGATGTGCGGGAACACGAACCACGCGGCGAGGAGCGACACGATGATCCCGAGGAACATCGCGATCCCGCCGAGTCGCGGGGTCGGTGTGCGGTGCACGTCCCGCTGTCGGACCTTGGGGTACCAGTGGTACTTCAGCCCGAGCTTCCAGACGACCCAGGACAGCGCGAAGCTCACCACCGCGGAGATGAGCCCCGCGAGGAGGTAGTACCTCACGTGACGAGGTCGGCCCCGACGACCCGTTCGATCTCCGCGTCGGAGATCACGCCGTGTCGGACGATGCGGATGCCGCCCCCCGTCGCGAGGCCCGTTGCGTCGACGATGGTCGAGCCCGTGGAGGCCGCGGCACCCTCGTGCGGCTCGAGCACACCACCGTCGAGGTAGACGGCGACGTGCTCGCCGAGCATCGACTCGGCGGCATCGACGTCCATCGCGGCCGGCTCCCCCGTGGCGTTCGCGCTCGACACCGCGAGCGGCCCGACCTCCTGCAGGAGCTCGAGTGCGATCCGGGAGTCCGGCATCCGGAGTGCGACGGTGCCGCGGGTCTCGCCGAGGTCCCAGTCGAGCGACGGCTGCGCACGGAGGATGACGGTGAGGCCGCCCGGCCAGAACTCGGCGACGAGGGCGCGGACCTGGTCCGGGACCTCTGCGGCGAGGGCGTCGAGGGTCGCGACGCCGGGGATGAGCACCGGCGGTGGCGACTGCCGCGTCCGACCCTTGGCGTCGAGCAGTCCGGCGACGGCGGCCGCGGAGAAGGCGTCGGCGGCGACGCCGTAGACGGTGTCGGTCGGGACGACGACGAGCTCCCCACGACTGAGCGCTGCGCGGGCGAGCCGCATTCCGGTCAGGAGTTCGTCCGCGTCGGAACAGTCGAATCGAGATGCCATGGCCCGCCCATCGTAGTGCGTCACAATAGGTGCACCGTGGACCATGACACCAGCGACGCCCCGAACGTCCCCGCCGGGCACGACCCCACCGTCCCCACCGGGGACGACACCACCGCCCCCGCCGGGAACGACACCGCCGTCGACCGCGCGGATCCGCCGCTGCTGTTCCTCTTCGACATGGACGAGGTGCTGTACCGCTACGACTGGCGGGTGCGCATGGCCGGCATGACGGCGATGACGGGGCACGACCTCGACGAGCTCCGGCGGCGCTGGTGGAACGACCGGGGCGAGTGGCTGGCCGAGGCCGGGGGATGGTCGGACCCCGACGAGTACCTCCGCGCCGTCGAGGACGCCCTGGGGTGCGAGATCGACGAGCTCGAGTGGGCGCGGATCCGTGCCGATGCCATGACACCGATCCCCGGCGCGATCGAGGCGGTCCGACACGCCGCCACCGCCGGACGGGTCGCCCTCCTGACGAACAACGGTCCGCTCGCGCACCGGCACCTGCCGACCTGGGCGCCGGAGCTCGTCGACGTGTTCGGCGAGCACCTCGACACGACGAGCCTGTTCGGGGCGAGGAAGCCCGACCCGCTCGTCTACCGCCGGGTGCTCGAGCACCACGGTGTGCCGGCGGCGCGGACGTTCTTCGCGGACGACCGCATCGAGAACGTCGAGGGTGCGCGGTCGGTCGGCATCACGGCGTTCCACGTCACCGAGTCGTGCGACATGCGCGGCGCGGTGGCCGAGTTCATCGCGGCGCACACGCGCTGACGCGCTGACGCGCTGACGCCTCGGGTGTTCTGAACACCGACGTCCGCCGCGAACACGCGGATGCGGGTGTTCCGGACGGACGCGCGTGTTCAGAACACCTCGGCTCCGCCTGACGGGAGGCCCGGTGCACGCCCGCCTCAGCGCGTCGCGGTGGTCGTGCGGTCGCGCCCGGTGAGGTCGGCGTGCGTCTCCGGGCTCCGGAAGCCGTGCTCGACGAGGACCGCGCGGACGTCCGCACCCTGGTGTTCGGCGTGCTCGACGACGAGCGCACCACCGGGCACGAGCAACCGCCGCGCGGTGACCGCGAGGGCGCGGACGGCGTCGAGCCCGTCCGGACCGCCGAAGAGCGCCATCGCCGGATCGTGGTCGCGGACCTCGGGATCACGGGGCACCATGGCGTCGGGCACGTAGGGCGGGTTCGACACCACGACGGACACGAGACCGTCGAGCTCCGGGAACGCGTCCGCGAGGTCGCCCTCGACCAGCCGGACCGTGCCCCCGTGCGCGTCGACGTTCCGACGCGTCCACGGCATCGCCTCGGCCGAGCGTTCGACCGCGTACACGAGGGCGTTCGGCACCTCGGTGTCCATCGCGAGTGCGATCGCGCCGCTGCCGGTGCCGAGGTCGACCGCGATCGGCTCCGGCAGCGCGACGGCCCGGAGCGCGTCGATCGCGAACTGCGCCACCGACTCGGTCTCCGGGCGCGGCACGAAGACCCCGGGCCCGACGGCGAGCGTCAGGAGCCGGAAGTGCGCCTGCCCGGTGATGTGCTGGAGCGGCTCGCGGGTGACGCGCCGGGCGACGGCGGTCCGGAAGGCGTCGACGTGCGACGGCTGGATCGCTCCCCCGGTCATCGCGCGCGCCTGCACGGCTCCCCGCGAGGTGTCGGTCGCCCACGCGAGGAGCAGCTCGGCGTCGACGTCCGGGGACGGCACACCCGCGGCGGCCAGCGCCGCGGCCGCCTGCTGCAGGAGCTGCGATGCGCCGTACTGGAGGGACGGTGCGGGCTGGTGCCGCGCCTCCCGTCCGACGTCAGGAGCGTCCGCCGGACCCGCGCCCGGCACGCCGGGACCGGTCACGCGGACTGGTCGCCGATGACGGCGAGCCGTGCCTCTTCATCGGCACGGATGCAGGACTCGACGACGGGCTCGAGCGCGCCGTCCATCACGCGGTCGAGGTCGTACGACTTGTACCCGGTGCGGTGGTCGGCGATGCGGTTCTCCGGGAAGTTGTAGGTGCGGATCCGCTCCGACCGGTCCATCCCGCGGATCTGCGACTTGCGGGCGTCGGACGCCAGCGCGTCGATCTCCTCCTGCTGCTTGGCGAGGATCCGGGCACGGAGCACCCGCATGCCGGCCTCACGGTTCTGCAGCTGCGACTTCTCGTTCTGCATCGCGACCGTGATGCCGGTCGGCAGGTGGGTGATGCGGACCGCGGAGTCCGTCGTGTTCACCGACTGGCCGCCGGGACCCGACGATCGGTACACGTCGATCTTGAGGTCGTTCTGGTTGATCTCGACCTCCTCCGGCTCGTCCACCTCGGGGAACACCAGCACGCCCGTGGTCGACGTGTGGATCCGGCCCTGGGACTCCGTCGCCGGGACACGCTGCACGCGGTGCACGCCACCCTCGTACTTGAGGTTCGCCCAGACGCCCTGCGCGGGGTCGGTCGAGTTCGACTTGATCGCGACCTGGACGTCCTTGAAGCCGCCGAGGTCGGAGTCCGTCTTGTCGAGGAGCTCGACCTTCCAGCCCTTCGACTCCGCGTAGTGCGTGTACATCCGGAGGAGGTCCGCCGCGAACAGTGCGCTCTCGGCACCGCCCTCGCCGCCCTTGATCTCCATGATGACGTCGCGGCCGTCGTCGGGGTCGCGCGGGATGAGCAGTCGGCGGAGGCGCTCCTGCGTCTCCGCGAGGTGCTCCTCGAGCGACGGGACCTCCGCCGCGAAGGCCTCGTCCTCGCGGGCGAGCTCCTTCGCAGCGTCGAGGTCCTCGCCCGCCGCCGTCCACGCCTCGTGGGCCGCCTTGATACGACTCACCTCGGCGTACCGACGGTTGATCTTCTTCGCCCTGGCCGCGTCCGCGTGAACGGCGGGATCGGACAGCTGCTGCGTCAGATCCTCGTGTTCGGCCAGCAGCACGGCTACCGACTCGAACACGCGCTACTCCGAGTGTCCGTTGTGACCGGCACCCGTGGCGGGCACCGACTTCTGGACCTGGACGAGGAACTCCACGTTCGACTGCGTCTCCCTGAGGTTCCGCAGCACGATCTCGAGCGCCTGCTGCGGGTCGAGGCCTGCCAGGGCACGGCGGAGACGCCAGGTGATCTTCACCTCGTCGTTGCTCAGCAGCATCTCCTCGCGGCGGGTGCCGGACGCGTTGACGTCCACCGCCGGGAAGATCCGCTTGTCCGCCAGGTGACGGTTGAGGCGGAGCTCCATGTTGCCGGTGCCCTTGAACTCCTCGAAGATCACCTCGTCCATCTTCGAGCCGGTCTCGACGAGCGCCGTCGCGAGGATGGTGAGCGAGCCACCGTTCTCGATGTTGCGCGCCGCACCGAAGAAGCGCTTCGGCGGGTACAGGGCCGCCGAGTCCACGCCGCCGGAGAGCACACGACCGGAGGCCGGCGTGCTGAGGTTGTACGCGCGACCGAGGCGGGTGATCGAGTCGAGGAGCAGGACGACGTCGTGGCCGAGCTCGACGAGGCGCTTGGCACGCTCGATGGCGAGCTCCGCGACCGTCGTGTGGTCCTCGGCAGGGCGGTCGAACGTCGAGGCGATGACCTCGCCCTTGACCGTCCGCTGCATGTCGGTGACCTCTTCGGGACGCTCGTCCACGAGGACGACCATCAGGTGGACCTCGGGGTTGTTCTTCGAGATCGCGTTCGCGATGGCCTGGAGCGCGACGGTCTTGCCGGCCTTGGGCGGCGAGACGATGAGGCCGCGCTGACCCTTGCCGATCGGGGCGACGAGGTCGATGATCCGCGTCGACAGCTTGCCCGGCTCGGTCTCGAGGCGGAGTCGCTCCTGTGGGTACAGCGGCGTCAGGTCGCCGAACTCGACGCGGGCGCCCGCCTCGTCCGGGGTCTGACCGTTGATCGAGTCGATCTTGACGAGGGCGTTGTACTTCTGACGGCCCTGGTGGTCGTTCTCGCGCGGCTGCTTGATCGAGCCGACGACGGCGTCGCCCTTGCGGAGGTTGTACTTCTTGACCTGGCCGAGGGAGACGTAGACGTCGCTCGGACCCGCGAGGTAGCCCGTGGTGCGGACGAAGGCGTAGTTGTCGAGGACGTCGAGGATGCCGGCGATCGGGATGAGGACGTCGTCCTCGGTGATCTCCGGCTCGAGGTCGTCGTTCTGCGTGCCACGGCCGCGCTTGCGGTCGCGCTGGCGGCGGGAGCCACGGCCGTCGTCCTGCTGGTCGCCGTTCTGGCCGCCCGCGTTCTGCGGCCCGTTCTGCTGGGCCTTGTCCTGCTGGCCGTTCTGCTGGGCCCTGTCCTGCTGGCCGTTCTGCTGGCCGTTCTGCTGGGCCTTGTCCTGCTGACCGTTCTGCTGGCCGTTGTTCTGCTTGGCCTGGGCCTGGCCGTTCTGCTGCGCCTGACCCTGGTTCTGGCCGTTCTGCGGGGCCTTGCCCTGCTGGTTCTTGTCACCGGCCTGCTGACCGCCGTCCTTGGCTGCCTGCTGGTCGCCGGTCTCGCCGTTGTTGCGGTCGCGCCCACGGCCGCGGCCACGGCTGCGGCGGCCACGACGCTCGCCCTGCTGGTCGTCGCCGGACGTGTTCTCGGCGTCCGAGCCCTCGGTGGAACCCGAGACGTCGGTGCCGGTGGCGTCGGCGCTGGTCTGGTCGGTGCCCGGGGCATCGGCACTCGACCGTGCCGCGTCGGTGCCGGCTGCTGCGTCGGTGCCGGCTGCTGCGGCATCGGTCGCCGCAGCCTCGGACGCTGCCGGAGCCTCGGTGCGGGCCTGACGCCCGCGGCGGCGCTGCCCGGCTGCGGGCGCACCGTCCTGCTCCTGCTTGTCCTTGTCGGCTCGGACAGCGTCGAGCCCGGCGAGCAGGTCCTCGGTGCCGGTCTGGCCGGCGTTCGTGTGCGAGGCCGCCGAGGTCGGGGCGGCTGCCGAGGTCGGCGCGGTGGCCGCGGTGTCGGCGGACGTGGTGTCGGCGGACGGCGTGACGCTGCCGCCGCTCTGGACACGGCGCGAGCGGCCACGACCGGAGGACTTGGCGGGCGCCTCGACGGAGGCCGCGGGGGCGTCGTCGGTGGCCGGAGCGGAGGTTGCCTGGGTCGGGACAGCGGGTGCCTCGACCGGCGCTGCGCTCGCGGGGGCGGCAGCGGTCGTGTCCGTCGCGGCGGGGCTCGCGGCGGCGGAGTTCGCTGCGGCGCGCTTGTCCTCGATGAGGGCGATGAGGTCGCCCTTGCGGAGCTTGGAGAGTCCGGTGATGCCGAACTCGACCGCCATGCGCTGGAGCTCCGGGAGACGGAGCGAACGCAGGTCGATCGTGGGGTCTGCTGCGGCGTCCGCAGCAGTGGTGACGTCGGTCAAGAGTGGTGTTCCTTTCGGACCGCAGAACGCGGAGAGTTTCACCGTTTCCCTGGCGGTTCCGCACGCGGGACGGGATGACCCACGCGGCAACGTGACCGTCGATAGGACGACGGCTTGGGAAACGGGTTCTGAAAGAGATGTGCCCCGAGCACCGGAACCATGGGACCTGCAGGCTTCCCCGGTGCAGCGAGTCCGACGTCGATCTGGATCCTGGTGGATCTCGACCGGTGTCGATCAGTGCTGCGGGAGGACGACCTGCGGGAGTTCCGACTGTGGCGGGTGCGGCACAACTGTAGCACCTCCGAGATCGACGGCCAGCATGAGCGGCGTCCACACCGAGTCCGCGTGTTGCTCCACGAGCGCGGCGGCGGTGAGTCGCTGCGCCGGGTCGCTGCCGAGTACGAGGAGGCTCGGTCCGGCGCCCGACACCACGGCCGCGAGTGCCTCGGACCGGAGCAGCCGGATGAGGGAGTCCGTCTCGGGCATCGCGCTCGCACGGTAGCTCTGGTGCAGCCGGTCCTCGGTCGCGGCGAGCAGCAGCTCGGGGCTCTGGATGAGGGCTGCGACGAGGAGTGCCGACCGTGACACGTTGAAGGTCGCGTCCTCGTGCGGCACCTGCGCCGGCTGCAGGCTCCTGGCGAGCTTCGTGGACAGGGTCGAGGCGGGCACGAACACCACCGGCGAGACGCCGCGATGCACGAGCAGGCGCTTGTACGCCGGACCCTCGTCCGTCATCCACGCGATGGTGAGACCCCCGAAGAGCGCCGGTGCGACGTTGTCGGGGTGCCCCTCCATGTCGGTCGCGATGCCGAGCATGATCGACGCGGACAGGTCGGCGATCCCCGCAACGAGCCCGCGGGCCGCCATCAGTCCCGCCACGATCGCCGCGGCGGAGGACCCGAGGCCGCGACCGTGCGGGATGGTGTTGGTGGCGACCAGGTCGAGCCCGGGCTGCGGGACGCCGACGGCCTCGAACCCCCGTCGGATCGCGCGCACCACGAGGTTCTCGTCGTCGGTCGCGACCTCGCCCTCGCCGACGCCGTGCACCACGACGGTCGCCCCGGGTTCGGCACGCACGCGGACCTCGATGTCGTCGTAGAGCGACAGCGCCAGGCCGAGCGTGTCGAACCCCGGGCCGAGGTTGGCCGTGGTGGCGGGGACGCGGACCCGGACGGCCCGTCCGGTCGGTACAGCACTCGCGGCGCGATGTGGCCGCTCCGGTGCGGCGTCGAGGTTCGACACCGGGCGGCCGATGGTCACCGGGGTTCCCCGGCCGTGCCGCTCGGGGTGGCGGAGACGAGCCCGAGGACGTCCGCGATGGCACGGGTGTCGACCGGCACGACGGTCGGTGCGACCTCGCCCCCGTCGGCGTTCTTGAGCGCCCACTGCGGGTCCTTCAGGCCGTGGCCGGTGACGGTCAGCACGACCGTCGCGCCCTTCGGCACCTGACCCGCGTCCGCGCGCTCGAGCAGCCCGGCGACGCTGATCGCCGAGGCGGGCTCGACGAACACGCCGACCTCCGCCGAGAGGATGCGCTGCGCAGCGAGGATGCCGTCGTCGTCGATGGCACCGAAGTAGCCGTCGGTCTCTTCCCTGGCCTCGAGCGCGAACGCCCAGGACGCCGGGTTGCCGATGCGGATCGCGCTGGCCAGGGTCTCCGGGTGCTTGACGACCTCGCCGCGGACGATGGGCGCGGACCCGGCGGCCTGGAACCCGAACATGCGCGGGAGCTTCGTCGTGCGTCCGGCAGCGAGGTCCTCGCGGTAACCCCGGGAGTACGCCGTGTAGTTGCCGGCGTTGCCGACGGGCAGGAAGTGGAAGTCCGGGGCGTCGCCGAGCACGTCGACGACCTCGAAGGCCGCGGTCTTCTGCCCCTCGATGCGGTCGTTGTTGACCGAGTTGACGAGGTGCACCGGGTAGTTCGCCGCGAGGTCGCGCGCGATGTCCAGGCAGTCGTCGAAGTTGCCCTGGACCTGGAGCAGCTGGGCGTCGTGGGCCACGGCCTGACTCAGCTTGCCCATGGCGATCTTGCCCTCGGGGACCAGGACCGCGGCGGTGATGCCCGCGTGTGTGGCGTACGCGGCCGCAGAGGCGGACGTGTTGCCCGTGGAGGCACAGATGACGGCCCTTGCGCCGTGCTCGACGGCCTTCGAGATCGCCATGGTCATCCCGCGGTCCTTGAAGGAGCCGGTCGGGTTCATGCCCTCGAACTTGACGTACACGTCCGCACCGGTCCGCTCCGAGAGCGCTCGGGCCGGGATGAGCGGGGTCCCGCCCTCGCCCAGGGTGACGATCGGGGTCGCGTCGGTGACGTCGAGACGGTCGGCGTATTCGCGCAGGACACCCTGCCACTGGTGGGCCATCAGGCTCCCTCTACTCTCAGGACACTCGTGACCTCGGTCACGACGGACTCGTTGCGCAGCGCCGCGACGGTCGCTGCGAGGTCGGACTCTCGGGCGCGGTGCGTCCCGATCACCAGCGTAGCGGTGGCCGCTCCCCCGTCGGCGCCGACGGTCGCGGCGGTCTGCTCGACCGTCTCGACACTCACGCCGTGGTGCGCGAGGACTCCGGCGACCGCCGACAGCACACCCGGTGCATCCGCCACGTGCAGGGTGATCTGGTAGCTCGTGGACACCGCCCCGATCGGGAACACCGGGAGGTTGGACCGGGTCGACTCGGCGATCCCCGGTCCCCCGATGACGTGGCGTCGTGCCGCGGAGACGAGGTCGCCGAGGACCGCGGACGCCGTCTCGACGCCTCCGGCACCCGCGCCGTAGAACATCAGGTCGCCGGCGGCCTCGGCCTCGACGAACACCGCGTTCTTCGCACCGTGCACCGAGGCGAGCGGGTGGCCCTCCGGCACGAGCGCCGGGTAGACCCGCGCGCTGACGCCCTCGACGCCGTCGCTGTCGGTGAGCCGCTCGCAGAGCGCGAGGATCTTGACGACGTACCCGGCTTTCCGGGCGGCGCGCACCTGCTCGATCGTGACGTTCGTGATGCCCTCGCGGTGCACGGCGACCAGGGGCACCGCGGTGTGGAACGCGATCGAGGCCAGGATCGCGGCCTTCTGCGCCGCGTCGTAGCCCTCGATGTCCGCCGTCGGGTCGGCCTCGGCGTACCCGAGCTCGGTGGCCGTGCGGAGCGCGTCGTCGAACGTCGCACCCTCGCGGTCCATCAGGTCGAGGATGAAGTTCGTGGTGCCGTTGACGATCCCCATGATGCGCTCGATGCGGTCGCCCGCGAGCGAGTCGTGGAGCGGCCGGATGATCGGGATCGCACCCGCGACGGCAGCCTCGTAGTAGAGCTGTGCGCCGACCTGCTCGGCCGCCGCGAAGAGCTCGGGGCCGTGGGTCGCGAGCAGTGCCTTGTTGCCGGTGACGACGTCGGCGCCGGAGCCGAGCGCCTGCAGCACGAGGGTCCGGGCCGGCTCGATGCCGCCGATGAGCTCGACGACGATGTCCGCGCCGAGGATCAGGGACTCCGCGTCCGTCGTGAACAGCTCGCGCGGCAGGTCGACGTCACGCTGGGCCTCGAGGTCGCGGACGGCGATCCCGACGAGCTCGAGCCCGGCGCCGGCGCGCGATGCGAGCTCGTCCCCGTGCTCGAGCAGCAGACGGGCGACCTGCGAGCCGACGGATCCGGCTCCGAGCAGGGCGACGCGGACGTTGCGGTATTCGATCATGTCGTGCAGGTACCTCGGGTCGGGTCGTGGTGGTCAGCGTGCCGCGGTCGGGTGCGCGACGATGCCGGTGTCGCGGGCGAGCAGGTCGTCGATCGTCTCGCCCCGCACGAGGATACGGGCTGTCCCGTCGGCCACGGCGACGACGGGCGGGCGTCCGACGTGGTTGTAGTTGCTCGACAGGCTCCAGCAGTACGCGCCCGTCGCGGCGACCGCGAGCACGTCGCCACGACGGACGTCGCCGGGCAGGTACTCGTCGTGCACGACGATGTCACCGCTCTCGCAGTGCTTGCCGGCGACCCGCACGAGCACCGGGTCCGCTGACGAGCTCCTGGCGAGGCGCGCGGTGTACGCGGCGTCGTAGAGGGCGGGCCTGGCGTTGTCGCTCATCCCACCGTCGACACTCACGTACGTGCGGACCGCTGAGCCCCCCGTCGCCGAGCCACCCCCGGCCGCACCGTCCGGCAGCGCGACCTCCACCGGCTTGATCGTCCCGACCGAGTAGAGGGTGACGCCGGCCGGCCCGACGATGTACCGACCCGGCTCGACGGCGATCACCGGCACGTCGATGCCCCGGTCGGCACACTCCGCGCCGACGATCCGCGCGAGCGCCTCGGCGATGTCCTCCGGCGCGAACGCACTGTCGGCCTCGGTGTAGTCGATCCCCCAGCCGCCGCCGAGGTTGAGCTCGGGGACCGGGCCGTCGGCGAGCAGGGCGGCGTGCACCTCCATGAGGCGCTTGGCGGCCTCGCGGAACCCGGACTCGTCGAAGATCTGCGACCCGATGTGCGAGTGCAGCCCGACGAACGCCAACGACGCGTGCGCACGCGCCGCCGTCGCCGCCCGGACCGCCTCGGCCAACGGGATGCCGAACTTCTGGTCCTCGCGCGCGGTCGCGAGGTACTCGTGCGTCGACGCGTGCACCCCGCTGTTGATCCGGATCCGGATCCGCTGCACGACCCCGGCTGCCGCGGCGGCTGCGGCGAGCCGCTCGATCTCCTCGTGACTGTCGGCCACGATCGTGCCCACCCCGACCCGCACGGCCTCGGCGATCTCGGCGTCGGACTTGTTGTTGCCGTGGAACCCGAGTCGGCCGGGATCGACACCCCCGGCGAGGGCGACCGCGAGCTCTCCCCCGGTGCACACGTCGACACGGAGGTCGGCCTCCGCCATCCACGCGGCCACCTGGGTCGTCAGGAACGCCTTGGCGGCGTAGTACACCTGCGTGGTCGTGCCGATCCTGGCGAAGGCGTCCTCGAACGCGTTCCGGACCCGGACCGCGCGCGACTGCACGTCGCGCTCGTCGACGACGTACAGCGGGCTCCCGAACCGGGCGACGAGGTCGTCGGCGGTGATGCCACCGAGCACGAGGGCACCGTCGTCCGTGCGGGTGGCCGACGCGGGCCAGATCCTGGTCACCAGGGCGTTCGCATCCGCGGGGACCGCGAGCCGGGCGGGGGCGAGGGGGTTCTCGGTCACGCGCGCCAGCCTACCGAGCCGAGCCGTCCCTCCAGTCCGATGTGACGTCCGCGACGCGGGCCGGGAGGCACGACACGCGTCCGACGCGCGGCCACCGGCCGCCACCGGTCAGGACGGGCAGGTCCCGGTCTTCCGGAGACCCTGCTCGGACAGTGGCAGGTGCGACGCCGTCACCCGGACCGCCGCGGTCGTCGCACCGATGTCGATCGACCGGAGCCGGAGCGCCTCGGGCAGGTACTTGGCGGTGCAGACGTCGATCGCCTTGCCGGACACGCCCGGGATGTTCCCCCCGACGTCGATGCCGAGCTTGCTGTTCGTGACGCTGACCTTCTGCGGGGTGACCGTCACACCCTGCCCGTTCGACGCCGCGGCGAGGTCGGCGAGCACGCGGTAGTCGATCGCGAACCCGAGGAACTTCGTCGACCCGCTGTAGGCGACGCCGCCCTTCCGGAGGGTGATGTCGCCGGAGACCTGGTCGAGCACACCGCGGTCCTTGATCGACGAGCCGGCGAGGGTCACGCGCCCGTCGATCGCCCCGGTCGAGCCCTGCCCGTCGACCGGCACGTCGCGGACCCGCGCGTCGACGGCGAGCGGGATGCCCTGGACGGTGATCCGCTTCGAGGTGATCGTGACGTCGTCGAGCGAACCGGCGAGCAGCTGCGGGATGACCACACCGTCGGCGTGCGCATCGACCTGCCCGGTGGTGCCCTCCGGCAGCGCCTGCTCGACCTGGTCCGCGACCATCCGGTCGACGACCCCGCGGAGGACGAACTCCGCGACGACCACCAGGACCGCGAGGACCACGACGACGGCGATCACCCAGATGAGGGCGGTGCGGCCGGTGTGCTTCGTCCGGGCGGGCTGCTCGGGGGTGACGGTGCTCATCCATCGATCCTGGCAGGTGATCCCGCACGTTCGTGGGGTTCCGCCCACGCCGACCCGCACGGACGTGCAGTTGCACGCACCTCGCGCACGGCTACATGCGCTCCGGAGCCGTCACGCCGAGCATCGTCAGCCCGTTCCGGATGACCTGCCCGGTGGCGTCGTTCAGCCACAGCCGCGTGCGGTTGACGTCCGTCACCGACGCATCGCCGAGCGGGGTGACCCGGCAGGCGTCGTACCAGCGGTGGTAGAGCCCGGCGAGCTGCTCGACGTACCGGGCGATCCGGTGCGGCTCCCGGAGCTCCGCGGCGTGCCGGACGATCCGCGGGAACTCGGCAAGGGCCCCGAGGAGCGCGCCCTCGGTCTCGTGTGTCAGGAGCGATGCGTCGAAGACGGACCGGTCGACGCCGCTCGCCGCGGCGTTCCGGTCGACCGCGCAGGTCCTGGCGTGGGCGTACTGGACATAGAACACGGGATTGTCGTTCGTGCGCTTGACGAGCAGGTCGAGGTCGATGTCGATCGCGGTGTCGGACGCGAACCGGACGAGCGAGTACCTGCCCGCGTCCACGCCGACCGCGTCGACGAGGTCCTCCATGGTGACGACCGTGCCCGCGCGCTTGGACATCCGGACCGGCTCACCGTCCTTCAGGAGGTTGACCATCTGCCCGATGAGGATCTCGAGGTTCACTCCTGGCTCGTCGCCGAACGCCGCGCACATCGCCATCATCCGGCCGATGTAGCCGTGGTGGTCGGCGCCGAGCATGATGAGGTTCCGGTCGAACCCGCGCTCGCGCTTGTCGAGGTAGTAGGCCAGGTCGCCGGCGATGTACGCCGGCTGCCCGTCGGACTTGATGACGACGCGGTCGCGGTCGTCCCCGAAGGTCGTCGTCCGGAGCCAGGTGGCGTCCTCGGCCTCGTACACGTGGCCGAGCTCCCGGAGGCGCGCGAGGGCACGCTCGACCGCCTTCGACTCGTGCAGCGAGTTCTCGTGGAAGTAGACGTCGAAGTCGACGCCGAAGTCGTGGAGGGACGCCTTGATGTCCGCGAACATGAACTCGACGCCCTCGCGCCGGAACAGCTCCTGCGCCTCGTCACGCGGCATGTCCCTGACGTCGGTGGCACCCGCGTCACGGGTCGCGAGGACCCGTGCGGCGATCTCGGCGATGTACCCGCCGCCGTAGCCGTCGTCCGGGGTCGGCTCACCGAGGGCGCTCGCGAGGAGCGACCTGGCGAACCGGTCGATCTGCCCGCCGTGGTCGTTGAAGTAGTACTCGCGGGTGACGAGCCCGCCCTGGGCCGCGAAGACCCTGGCGAGGCTGTCGCCGACGGCCGCCCAGCGGACGCCGCCCATGTGGATCGGTCCGGTCGGGTTCGCCGAGACGAACTCCAGGTCGATCCGGACACCGTCGTACAGGTCGCCGTTCCCGAACGCGGTGCCGGTCTCGACGATCGTGCGGGCGATCTCACCGGCGGCAGCGGCCTCGAGCGTGATGTTGATGAACCCGGGGCCCGCGACGTCCACCGACGCGACGCCGTCGAGCTCGGTGAGCTCCCCGGCGATCTCGGTCGCGAGTTCCCGCGGGTTCGTGCCGAGGCGCTTGGCCAGCTGCATCGCGGCGTTCGAGGCCCAGTCGCCGTGGGCACGGTTCCGGGGACGGTCGAGCACCACGTGGGTCTCGGAGACCGGCACGGTGTCGCTCGCGCCGCGTCGCTCGACGATCCCGGCGAGGATCGACAGGTACGCGGTGGAGAGTTCGGCAGGGGTCACCCGCCGATTGTACGGGGATCGAGGGGTACCGGACCGCCGCGCACGTGGAGCATCCCGCCGTCGGCATGCGACATCATGGGTCCCATGACCACCCGCACGACCCGCAGGGCGATCACCGCCGTGACCATCGCACTCGTCGGTGCCGTCGTCCTCGCAGGCTGCACGGACGACGCGGCCGGCGGGTCACCGAGCGGCTCCGGCCAGGGCTCCGGCAGCGGCTCAGCGGCTCCGAAGCCCGTCGGGAGCCGCGTCGACATCGACTGCGACGTGCTCGTGCCGCAGTCCGTGTTCGCCGCGTACGGGGAGACGTTCACGCTGGTCACCGACGCCACTCCTCAGAAGGACACCCCCGCGGCCGACATCGCGGCGCAGCGCGGGCAGGTGTGCGTCTGGCGGAACGGCGGCCGCGACACGACGGTGACCCTCGCGGTGGCCGACCTGCCGGACGCAGCGATCACGAAGCTCGAGGACTCGCTGTTCGAGGACAGCAACAGCGTGCCGACCTACACCGTCGAGGGCTACTTCGACGTGACCGGTGGGCTCGGTCGTGCGGACGCATTCGTCGCCCCGTACTGGGTGAACGTCGAGTCGGCCCTCTTCACCGAACCCGGGACCGCACAACCGGTCGTCGACAGCGTCCGTGCGGCACTCGCCGGGTCGTCGTCACCGAGCGCGACGGCCTCCACGACCCCGTAGGGGCGACCCTGGTCCGACACCGGTCCGACACCGGTCCGGCGCAGGTCCGCCGCGGTTCAGCGCGTGGACGCCCGGAGGGCCGCGCGCAGCAGGTCCTCGAGCACGTCGCCCACCGCACCGGTGTCCTCGGGGTGCCACTGCACGCACCAGAGCGGCGCGCGCTCGTGCTCGATCGCCTCGACCGTGCCGTCGGGAGCGGCACCGACCGCGACGAGTCCCGCCCCGAGTGCCCCGACGGCCTGGTGGTGCGACGACCGCACCGTGAACGACGTCGCGCCGAGGGCCTCGGCGACCGCGCTGCCCTGCCGGAGGGTCACGGCGTGGTCCACCATGCTCTCCGTCGGGACACCGGCCCGGACGTGCCCGCCTGCCTCGAGGTGCTGCACGAGGTCGCCGCCGAGCGCGACGTTCACCACCTGCATCCCCCGGCAGATGCCCACCGTCGGGAGACCGTCACGCACCGCCCGACGCACGAGGGCGATCTGCGCGGCGTCGGCGGCCCGGAAGAACTGCCCGGCGTCCTGGTAGTCGGGCCGGCCGCCGTAGAACTCCGGCGCGACGTCCTCGCCGCCGGTGACGACCACGGCGTCCGCGTCGGCCGTCGCGGCGAGGAGGCCGTCCGCGCCGAGCTGCTCGGCCGCGAGGAGCACCGGCTCGAACCCGACCTGCTCCGCCGCCAGGGCGACACGGGTCGTCAGGGTCGTCAGGACGCCGTGGAACACCGGGTCGGTGCGGCCGGAGTCGCTGACGTCGACGACGGCGAGCACCGGGCGACGGATGTCGGTCATGACCCGATCCTGGCAGACGACGGCGGCGACCGCTGTGTCGGGGAGGACGTCTCGGACCTGCTACGGTTGGACGACCCACGAGCCCCCTTAGCTCAGGGGATAGAGCACTGCCCTCCGGAGGCAGGGGCGTAGGTTCGAATCCTACAGGGGGCACCAGGAACGCGTAGCGTTCGGCGCATGACGTTCGCCTTCCCGCAGCCCGAGACCGCTCCTCTCCGCGGGGGGAACCGGCTGCGCTGGGGTGTCATCGGGCCCGGCGAGATCGCTGGTGACTTCACCGCCACCCTGCATGCGAACTCCGACCAGCGCGTCGTCGCCGTCGGGTCCCGCTCCCACGACCGCGCCGTGGCGTTCGCCCGGAAGCACGGCGTCGAGCGTGCACACGACTCGTACGAGGCCCTCGTCGCCGACCCCGAGGTCGACGTCGTGTACGTCGCGAGCCCGCACCCGCAGCACACCGAGCACGCCCTCCTCGCGATCGCCGCCGGCAAGCACGTCCTCGTCGAGAAGCCCTTCGCCACGAGTGCCGCCGACGCCGTCCGGATCGCCGCCGATGCCCGCGCCGCCGGCGTCTTCGCGATGGAGGCACTCTGGACGCGCTTCCTCCCCCACACCCGCACGATCGACGCGCTCCGCGCCCGCGGCGACCTCGGCGATGTCATCCTCGCGACGGTCGACGTCGGGTGGAAGAACCCGCTCGAGCCCGGCAGTCGGATGGTCGATCCGGACGCCGGCGGCGGAGCGCTCCTCGACGCCGGGGTGTACGGCCTCTGGTTCGCACAGTGGGCGACGGGGGTACCGGTGACCATCCGCGCCACGGGGCGTTCGACGGAACGCGGGGTGGACCTCCAGTCCGTCGCCGCGCTCGCGACCGCGGACGGTGCGCACGCGACCGTCGCGACCAGCATCCTCACCGCCACCGACGGACTCGCGACGATCGGCGGCACCGCCGCCTCGGTCCGGTTCACCGACCACTTCGTCTTCCCGGCGTCCTTCGTCCTCCGCGACGGCGACGGCTGGCACCCATGGCAGGACCCGTCCGGACTCTCCGGACGGGAGGGCCTCGTCTGGCAGGCCGCAGCGTTGGCGGCGGACGTCGGCGCCGGCCGGACCGAGTCGGCGCTGCACTCGCTCGACGACACGGTGGCGCTCATGACGACGCTCGACGAGGTCCGTCGACAGGTGGCCGTCGACGCCGTCGCCGGCTGACGGGAGTTTCCGGACACGTCACATCGGTCCCCTAGGATCGCCGCACCCCGGCGGGCGCCGGACGCGGACTGGAGGCACGTGCATGGCAGCAGGGTCGAGCGACGGTCCGACGGACGGTGCGGCAGGAACGGTGCTCGCCGACCACGCGCAGCCCGAGCTCTCTGCCGGGTCCCGCGCACCACGCCCGCGCACCCTGCTCGACGTCCTGACCAGCACGGCCGAGGAGCACCCGGATGCCCTGGCGCTCGAGGACCCGGAGGGCGGCATCAGCTACCGTCGGCTCCTCGCACTCGTCCGGCACGGGGCTGACGACCTGGCCTCCCGCGGTGTCGGCGTCGGTGACCGCGTCGGCATCAGGATCTCCTCGGGGACGCGGACCCTCTCCGTCGCCGTGCTCTCGGTGCTGGCCGCGGGTGCCGCGTACGTGCCGGTGGACGCCGACGACCCGGAGGAGCGCGCCGACCTCGTGTTCGGCGAGGCGGGTGTCGTCGGGGTGATCGGCGACGGAGGGGTGCTGCGGGCGCGGGACGGATCGCGGATGCCGGTGCTCGACGACGCCGTGGACACCGCGCGGCCAGGTCCGGGACTCGACGACGACGCGTGGATCATCTTCACCTCGGGTTCCACGGGGGTCCCGAAGGGCGTCGCGGTGACGCACCGTTCGGCCGCTGCGTTCGTCGACGCCGAGGCCCGGATGTTCCTGCAGCGCGAGCCGATCGGCTCCGGTGACCGTGTCCTGGCCGGGCTCAGCGTGGCGTTCGACGCGTCCTGCGAGGAGATGTGGCTCGCCTGGGGCCACGGTGCCTGCCTCGTCCCGGCCCCGCGTGCGCTCGTCCGGAGCGGGGTCGACCTCGGCCCGTGGCTCATCGCACACGGCATCACGATCGTCTCGACGGTGCCGACCCTCGCGGCGCTCTGGCCCGACGACGCGCTCGAACTCGTCCGGCTCGTCATCTTCGGCGGCGAGGCATGTCCCCCGGAGCTCGCCGCGCGCATCACCGCGCGCGGCCGCGAGGTCTGGAACACCTACGGCCCGACCGAGGCAACCGTCGTGGCGTGCGGCGCGCCGCTCGACGGTGGGACCCCGATCCGGATCGGCCTGCCGCTCGACGGCTGGGACCTCGCGGTCGTCGACGCGTCGGGCGCACGGGTGTCCGAGGGCGAGGTCGGCGAGCTCATCATCGGCGGGGTCGGCCTCGCCAGGTACCTCGACCCGGCGAAGGACGCCGAGAAGTACGCATCGTTCCCGCAGCTCGGATGGGACCGCGCCTACCGGAGCGGTGACCTCGTCCGGTACGAGGCCGCCGGTCTGGTGTTCCAGGGACGCGCCGACGACCAGGTCAAGCTCGGCGGTCGCCGCATCGAGCTCGGGGAGGTCGACGCAGCCCTCCGGTCCCTCGACGGGGTCGCCGGTGGTGCCGCGGTGGTGCAGCGGACCGCAGCCGGCAACCAGGTGCTCGTCGGGTACGTCGCGGTGTCGGGCGAGCCGGCCGACTTCGACCGTGCGGCAGCGACTGCGCGGCTCCGCGAGGACCTGCCGGCCGCCCTCGTCCCCCTGCTCGCGGTCGTCGACGACCTGCCGACCAGGACCTCGGGCAAGGTCGACCGCGCCGCACTCCCCTGGCCGCTCGACGACGCACCCGGTGAGAGCGCCGTGCTGCCGCCGACCGTCGCGTGGATCGCCGAGCGGTGGTCCGCGATCCTCGGTGCGCCCGTGACGAGCCCCGACGACGACTTCTTCGCCCACGGCGGCGGGTCCCTGACGGCGGCGCAGCTCGTCTCGGCGATCCGGGAGCGCTTCCCGAACACCACCGTCGCCGACGTCTACGACCATCCGCGGATCGGTGCGCTCGCCGAGGCGATCGACGTCGACGGGGGCGAGACCGCCGCCGAGGCTCGATCGGTCCTGCCGGTCCCACCCGCGACCGGGTTCGCGATGGCGCTCCTCGGGCTCCCCCTGCACATCCTCGTCGGCCTCCGCATCCTGACGTTCGTCGCCATCGCGAACGACGTCCTGCAGGCCACCACACTGCCGTTCCTGCCGACCGTGCCGTGGCAGGTGCTCGTCGTGGGCATCGTGGTGTTCGTGAGCCCGCCCGGCAAGATGGCGATCACGGTCGCCTGCGCGAGGGTCCTGCTCCTCGGCGTCCGTGCCGGTGCGCACCCCCGCGGTGGGTCCGTCCACATCCGCGTGTGGCTCGCGGAGCAGATCGCACACCTCGTCGACGGCCCGAGTCTCTCGGGGGCCCCGTGGATCGCCTACTACGCCAGGGCCCTCGGAGCGAAGATCGGCCCGGGCGTCGACCTGCACACGCTCCCGCCCGTCACCGGCATGCTCACCATCGGCGGCCACGCGGCCGTCGAGCCCGAGGTCGACCTCGTCGGACACTGGGTCGACGGCGACGTCTTCCGGATCGGGGCGATGCACATCGGGTCGGACGCGATCGTCCGGAGCCGGAGCACCCTGCTCCCCGGCGCACGCGTCGGTGCCGGGGCCGAGATCGAACCGGGCTCCGCCGTCGCCGGACGCGTTCCGGCCGGCGAACGGTGGGCGGGCTCCCCCGCCCACCGCGTCGGCTCGGCACGGCGCGACAAGCTCGGCCGCCCGCCCCGGGGTCGCGGATGGCTCGTCGCGTACGGCGTCGGATCGCTCGTGGCCGCCGGTCTGCCCGTGGTCGGGGTCGCCGTCGGCGTGCTCGTCGTCGTCGCGCTCGTCGGCCGGGCGCCGGACCTCGGCGCGGCCGCGCGCACCGCTGCCGCGGCCGTCCCGCTCGCCACGATCGCCGCCGGGGCGACCTACGCCCTCCTCGTCGTCGTCGCCGTGCGCCTGCTCGGCATCGGTCTCGCGGAGGGTCGGCATCCCGTCCGGAGCCGGATCGGATGGCAGGTCTGGTCGACCGAACGCATCCTCGACGCGGCGCGGACCCTCCTCTTCCCGCTGTACGCGAGCCTCGTGACACCCGTGTGGCTGCGGCTGCTCGGTGCACGGGTCGGCGCCGACGCGGAGATCTCGACCGTGCTCCTCGTCCCGAAGCTGACCGCGATCGCACCGGGCGCGTTCCTGGCGGACGACACCATGGTCGCGACGTACGAGCTCGGTGGTGGCCGGATGCGCATCGGCCGGTCGAAGGTCGGACGACGGGCGTTCCTCGGCAACAGCGGCATGACCGCCGGCGGGAGGTCGGTCCCCCGCGAGGCGCTCGTGGCCGTCCTCTCCGCCGTGCCGCGGAAGGCGAAGCGTGGATCGTCGTGGCTCGGGAGCCCACCCGTCCGGCTCCGCCGCGCGACGGCGGAGTTCGACGAGTCGAGGACCTTCTCGCCGCCCACCCGTCTCCGGGTCGCACGCGGTCTCTGGGAGCTGCTCCGCCTGCTGCCCGTGATGGTCTCCGGCTGGATCGCGCTCGCGGTCGTCGTCGTGCTCGAGTGGGTCTGGACCGAGGTCGGTCTCGGCTGGGCGATCCTGCTCTCCGGGGTCGTCCTCGTCCTCGCCGGCGCAGTGGCTGCAGCGATCACGACGGCCGCCAAATGGGCCTTCGTCGGGCGGATCCGCGCCGAGGAGCACCCGCTGTGGTCCTCGTTCGTGTGGCGGAACGAGGTGCAGGACACCTTCGTCGAGATGGTGGCGCGGCCGTGGTTCGCCACGAACGCGGCCGGCACGCCGGTGCTCGCCGCGTGGCTGCGCACACTCGGGGCGTCGATCGGCCGCGGTGTCTGGTGCGAGTCCTACTGGCTCCCGGAGGCCGACCTCGTGCGGCTCGGCGACGGGGCGACCGTGAACCGCGGGTGTGTCGTGCAGACCCACCTGTTCCACGACCGGGTGATGCAGCTCGACGGGGTCCGTCTCGACGCCGGCGCGACGCTCGGGCCGCACAGCGTGATCCTGCCCGCCGCGGCCATCGACGACGGGGCGACGGTCGGGCCGGCCTCACTCGTGATGCGCGGCGAGCGGGTCCCCGCCGGGTCGGTGTGGTCCGGCAACCCCATCACGCCGTGGGTCCGGCCGCCGTGGCAGCGCTGACCCCGCACCGATCGCTGCGTGGATCGCTGCGTGGATCGGATGAGGGTGCGCCCCGCATGGCACACTGGACGGCACCGTGAGAACCGATGCGATCGACCCCTACACCCCGCACAGCGGCGACTCCGGCTACCGGGCCGAACGGTACGACCTGGCGATCGAGTACCGCGTCGCGACGAACCGTCTCACCGCGACCGCGACGATCACCGCGACCGCCGACACCGACGGACCGCTCGACGCCTTCGCCTTCGACCTGCACGGTCTCACGGTGGACGGTGTCACGGTCGACGGTGTCCGCGCCCGGAAGTACAGCACCTCGACGCACAAGCTCACCGTCACACCGCAGACACCCGTCGACGCCGGGGCCCCGTTCACCATCGCGGTGCGGTACCGCGGGGCACCGAAGCCGGTCCGCAGTCCGTGGGGCACGCTCGGGTGGGAGGAGCTGGCCGACGGCGTCATCGTCGCGAGCCAGCCCGTCGGCGCGCCGTCGTGGTTCCCGTGCAACGACCTGCCGACACAGAAGGCGACCTACCGCATCCAGGTGACGTGCGAGTCCGAGTACGACGTCCTCGCGAACGGCGCCCTGGTCGGCCGGGAGTCGGCGCGCGGTGGGACCCGGTGGGTGTTCGAGGTGACCGAACCGATGGCGACCTACCTCGCCACGGTGCAGATCGGCCGGTACCGCACGCACCGGCTGCGGAACACCCCCGTCCCGACGACGCTGCACCACCCGGCGGACCTGCAGCACTCCTCGCGCGTGGACTTCGGCCGTCTCCGGGACATGCTGACGCTCTTCATCGACCGCTTCGGTCCCTACCCGTTCGCCGAGTACGCCGTCGTGGTGACGGACGACGAGCTCGAGATCCCGCTCGAGGCGCACGGGCTGGCCGTGTTCGGCCGGAACCACGTCGACGGCCACCACGGGTCGGATCGGCTGATCGCGCACGAGCTCGCGCACCAGTGGTTCGGGAACTCCCTGACGCTCGGCCGGTGGCAGGACATCTGGCTCCACGAGGGGTTCGCCTGTTACGCGGAGTGGCTCTGGGCCGAGGAACACGACGGCGTCCCCGCCGACCAGAACGCCCGCGAGCACCGCGAGCGGATCGCCCGTGAGCCGCTGGACCTCGTCGTCGCGGACCCGGGCCAGCACGACCTCTTCGACGATCGTGTCTACAAGCGGGGCGCGCTCGCACTGCACGCCGTCCGCCGTCTCATCGGGGACGACCGGTTCTTCACCGGGCTCCGCGCGCTGACCGCCCGGCACCGGCACGGCACGGTCTCGACGACCGACGTCATCGCGGCGTTCGCCGGGACGACGACGCCCGGCGACGGAGCTGCCGTGCGGTCCGCGATCGCGCAGTGGGTCGACGCGAGGACCGTCCCGGAACGCTGACCGGGCGACCTGCTGGACACGGATCGGCCCGAACCTCGGTCCGTGCTCAGGCCCGTCGGTCCGTGCTCAGGCCCGTCGGTCCGTGCTCAGGCCCATCGGCACGTGCTCAGGCCCGTCGGTCCGTACTCAGGCCCGTTCGTCGCGCAGCAGCACGTCGGACCGTCCAGCGGTCGCGATCGCGATGACGAGTGCACCGTCGTCCAGCGGGCCGCCGTCGAGTGCACCGTCGTCCCGCGGACCGCCGTCGAGCGCGCCCTCGTCCCGCTCGCGCACGTCGAGCTCGACACGCCGGATCCGCAGCGACCGCGCCCAGCGGGGTCGTCCAGCCCACCGGACACGGCCGGTCGGACCGCGGTACCGCACGGACACCTGGCGGACGTCGACCCGGAGGCCCCGACCATCGGCTTTCAGCACCGCCTCCTTCGCGGTCCAGAGCGCCGCCGCGGCCCCGCCCCACCGGTTCGCGGTCGCGGTGGTCTCCGCGTCCGACCGGACCACCTTCATCTGACCTGCACCGGATGCCCCCGCAGCCCGCGGTGCGGGCGTGGTCGTGCCTCCCGTCCGTCCGAGGAACCGGCGCTCCGTCGCCGACCAGGCGTCTAGCGGTGCCGCTGCGACGCGGCCGACCCACTCCGCGTCGATGCCGAGGACAGGCCCGGTGGTCGCAGCGAGAACGACCACCTCGCCGGACCGCGCGAGCGAGACCCGCACCGCGACCGTCGTCCCCGAGACCGTCAGCGGGCCGTGCCCGTCGTGGCCGCAGTGTCCGCACCGCTGTCCGAGCCGGACGGCATCGGGCGACGAGTCGGCGAGCTCCGCCGCCAGCAGCCGGAGGCGGTCGTGGTCCGCAGTCCGCGAGTCGCGTCGACGGATGACGACGACGGTCTGGAGGCGCGGTGCACGCATGCAGGAACCGTACGCCCGCAGCACAGGAGCGCCCGTCAGGTCATGGGGACCCGACGGGCGTTCTGTCACCTGCGGTGACGATCCTGCTCACTGACCGGTTCCACTCGCCGCGCGTCGCGCTGGGCGTGTGTCAGTCCGGCGCGCTCCGCGTGTGTCAGCGCATCGCGCTACGCGTGTGTCAGCGCGATGAGGGCGACGTTCATGGTGGAGTACATGCCCTCCGACCGCGTCGCCTGCCGAACCCGACCCCGAAGCACCTCGTAGCGGCCGTCGCGTTCGCGCACGAACCCGATCACCCCGCTCGCAGGTGTCGAGACCCTGTGGAATCCGTCCTCGAGGGGCACGACTTCCGTCCTGGTCGCTCGCTCCATTGCGACTCCCTTCGTCGTTGACCGTTGGACCACCATACTCCTCGCGAGGGGGACAGAGCATGCGTGGATCCGCAGTTGCGCGCCGATCCGCAGGGAATGCTCGGGGTACACCACCGGTGTCGCGGGACCGAGCCCCGGCGCCTCGTCGTGCACCTGCGCCCGACGTTCTCCACAGGCACCGGATCCTCTTGCCGTCCGGCCATGCGCCGTCGATAGACTCCGTGCACCGGGAGGCGGATCCTCGTCCACCCGGTGCGCGACAGGAGGACGCATGGCAGCGATCCGCGGTGGATCGACCACCCAGCGGCGGGGGCACGGCACGGGCGGGCGGCGCTCGACGACGGGACGCTCGACCGACACGCGATGGGGTCCGACGGTGCAGCGCTTCGTCGCGACGATCGTCACGACCCTGGTCGGCGCTGCGCTCGTCCTGCTCCCGACGACAGCCGCTTCCGCGACGCCGCCGGTCGACCTCGACGGCAAGTACGTCGTGGACCAGTCGAACGTGCTCAGTGCATCGCAGGAGTCGGCGATCCAGAAGTCGCTCGACGACCTCTACGCCAAGACCCGCACGCGGTTGTTCGTCATCTACGTGCCGTCGTTCACGAACCCGTCGGACCAGGCGGCGTGGGGGCGCCAGGCGCTCGAGCTCAACCAGCTCGACACCGACAGCGTGCTGCTCTCCGTGGCCACCGACGACCGCGTCTACAACGTCACGCAGTCCGACTCGTCGAGCACCCTCACGTCCGCCGACGTCCAGGAGGCCACCGAGCAGGACCTGGTCCCGAAGCTCCGGGCGAACGACTGGTCCGGGGCCGCGACGGCGTTCGCCGCCGGGCTCTCTGCGACGCAGGACCCGCCGAACCTGACGTGGCTGTGGATCCTCCTCGCCGTGATCGTGGTCGCCGTGGTCGTCGTGGTCCTCGTCATCCGGGCACGTCGGCGTCGCGCAGCAGCGGAGTCGTCAGAAGCCGAGGCCGCCGAGCTCGCGGAGCTCGAACGCCGCGCCGGTGGCGCCCTCGTCACGATCGACGACGAGCTCCGGACCGCCGACCAAGAGGTCGGGTTCGTCGTCGCCCAGTTCGGCGCGGATGCCGCGAAGCCGTTCGTCGAAGCGCTCGACACCGCCAAGAAGTCCGTGCGGAAGGCGTTCACCTACCAGCAGCAGCTCGACGACGAGATCCCGGACACCGCCGAGCAGCGTGCGACCTGGTCCCGGCAGATCGTCGACATCTGCGAGAAGGCGCATGCCGCGATCGAGGAGCAGACCGACTCGTTCGATCAGCTCCGTGCGCTCGAGGACGGCGTCGACGGGGCCGCCGTCGAGCTGCAGAACGCCGTCGCCGCGGCCCCGGCCAGCATCTCCGCTGCCGACGCCGCGCTCGGTGCGCTCCGCGGTCGCTGGACCGGACGGACCATCGGCTCGGTCGAGGGCAACGTCGACCAGGCGCGCGAGGTCCTCGGGTTCGCCACGGAACGCACCGAGGCGGCGACCGCGGCGCTCACCGCCGGCGACAAGGGTGCCGCGGTGATCGCGGTCCGCGACGCCCAGCACGCACTCGCCCAGGTCGCGCAGCTCACCGGTGCGGTCACCGCGGCCGGGCCGGCCTTCGAGGAGACCGCCGCCCGCGTCGAGACCCTGCGCGCCGAGGTCGACGGCGACGTCGCCGCCGGACGACGTCTGCAGGACGCAGGTCCGGCGAACGGCTCGACCGACGTCACCGCCGCGATCGCCGTCGCGGAGACGCTGCTCCGTCGAGAGCTCGACCCGAAGGACCCGCTGGCGGCACTCGATCGGCTGACGCAGGTCAACACGCAGATCGACGCAGCACTCGCCACGGCGCGCAGTGCGGCCGAGCAGTCGCAGCGCGCCGCGGCGGCCCTCGACGCCGCACTCCGAGACGCCCGCTCGCGGATCAGCCAGGCGCGGGAGTACATCTCGATGCGCCGTGGCGGCGTGGGTTCGACGGCGCGCACCCGGCTCTCCGAGGCGGAACGCGCGCTCGACGACGCGGTCGGCATGGCCACGACCGATCCCGCGAGGGCACTGCAGGCGGCGCGTGCTGCCGAGCAGTACGCCGCGGCAGCGATCGACGAGGCGAACAACGACATGGGCGGCTGGCCCGGTCAGGGCGGCGGTGGCAACGGCGGTAGCGGCGCGCAGCTCGGCGGTCTCGTCACCGGGCTCGTGCTCGGCGGTCTGCTCGGCGGTCGTGGTGGGAGCTACGGCGGCGGCAGCTTCGGCGGAGGCGGCTTCGGCGGTGGCGGCGGCTTCGGCGGTGGTGGCGGCTTCGGCGGGGGCGGCGGCGGGGGCGGCGGCTTCTCCGGGGGTGGTCGCTTCTGAGCACCCTCCTGACCACCCGGCGCTGACCGGCACCTCCGACGACCAGACCATCCAACGCAGTACCGATCCATCCAGAACCGTTCCACCAGAAAGGGACACATCATGGCGAAGCAAACCATCTTCGGCCGGATCTCGACGCTCGTCCGGGCGAACGTGAACCAGCTGATCGACAACGCCGAGGACCCGCAGCTGATGCTCGACCAGCTCGTCCGCGACTACTCGAACAACATCGCGGACGCCAAGACCGCGATCGCGCAGACCATCGGCAACGTCCGGCTCATGGAGCAGGACCACGCCGAGGACGTCTCCGCAGCCGCTGACTGGGGTCAGAAGGCCGCCAGTGCCTCGGCCGCCGCGGACCGGTACCGCACCGAGGGCAAGACCGTCGAGGCGGACAAGTTCGACAACCTCGCCAAGGTCGCGATCGGCAAGCAGATCGCCGCCGAACAAGAGGCGAAGGACGCCGAGCCGACGCTCGCCGCGCAGAACGAGTCCGTCGAGAAGCTCAAGAGCGGCCTCGCGGGCATGGAGCAGAAGCTCGTCGACCTGAAAGCCAAGCGCGATCAGCTCGTGGCCCGGGCCAAGACCGCCGAGGCGCAGACCAAGGTCAACGACGCCGTCGGCAACATCGATGTGCTGGACCCGACGAGCGACCTCGGCCGCTTCGAGGAGAAGGTCCGCCGCGAGGAGGCGAAGGTCATGGGACAGACCGAGCTGCAGTCGTCGAGCCTCGACGCCCAGTTCGAGAGCCTCGCCGACGTCGGCAAGGACGCCGAGGTCGAGGCCCGGCTCGCGGCGCTCAAGTCCGGCAGCTGACACCGGCGTCACGTCCTCGAGACACCGCCCTCCGAGCGTCACACCGCTCCGGACGGCGGTGTCTCGCTGTCTAGGCGGTGTCGCGACGGCCGAGGCGGTGTCCCGCTGCCTGAGCAGTGTCCGCCGACCGGGGCGGTGCGGTCCCGGACCTGACAGACTGTGCCCGTGCAGTTCATCGTCGTCGGCCAGTGGCAGGGTTCGGCGTCGTCGCGGGCGATGCGGCTCGGCGACGGCGCCCAGGCGATCGCGGCGGACCTCCCCCGCAGCGCGACGACCACCGTGGACGTCCCGGCCGGTGCGGGCGACCGGCTCGAGACCGCCATCGCCCGGTACACGTCCGTCCGGAGCGTCGCCGAGGCCGTGTCCGAAGAGGTCCGTGTCGCGTCCGAGCCGGTGCTCGTGATCGGCGGCGACGGCGCCGTCGTGCTCGGGGCCGCCGCGGCGTGCACCCCCGCGACCACGTTCGTCCGACTCTCCGGCTCCGCGGGGTTCCGGGCACTGAACCGCGCGCAGCCGGTCGCCGCCGAGAACGCCGCCGTCCGGATCCTCACCGAACGACCGACCGACCTGTTCCCCGGCCTCGTCACGCTCGCGACCGACCACGTGCTCGTCGTCGGGCCTCGGGGTGTGGAGGACGCCGAACGGAACGCTCTCGACCGCGCCGGCATCCGGCTCCTCGACGCGGATGCCGCCGACCCGGACTCGATCCGCGCAGCCGTGGACGCCACCGGGCCCGACGGGGTCTTCGTCCACGTCGACCTGGACGTCCTCGATCCCGGCGAGGTCGACGGCCTCCTCGAACCCGTTCCCTTCGGGTTCGACGGCGCAGAACTGCTCGCGGCCCTCGCGGCCGCGACCGCCGGACGTCCCCTCGCCGGCGCCGCCATCACCGGTTTCGCGCCGGTCGATCCGTCGCGGGCGGTGGATGACATGGGGGTGATCCTCCGGATCGTCGGCGCCCTCTCGGCGGCGTCCCGCGTGTCCTGACGGCGGAACGGACCGCGGAACCGATGGCGGAAGTGGCCGTCGAACGCGACCGTCCCGCGGACCGGAGCGCACCGTCGGACGTCCCCCGGGCCTCCCGGCCGGTGTCAGGGCACCCCCGCGTACGCTCGACGGCATGACGGAATTCGACCTCATCGTGATCGGCGCCGGCGCAGTCGGCGAGAACGTGGCGGACTACGCCCACAAGCGCGGACTGAGCACCGCGATCGTGGAGTCCGAGCTCGTCGGCGGCGAGTGCTCCTACTGGGCGTGCATGCCCTCGAAGGCGCTCCTCCGGAGCGGGCACGCCGTGCGCGCTGCCCAGCGCCTCGACGGCGCCAAGCAGGCAGTGACGGGGTCGATCGACCCCGCGGCCGTGTTCGCCCGGCGCAACTCGTTCACCAGCGACTACAAGGACGACGGCCAGGTGTCGTGGCTCGAGTCGGCCGACATCACGCTCCTCCGCGGCCACGCCACGATCACCGGCCCGAAGACGATCTCCATCGACGGCGAGACGCACACCGCCCGCGGCGCGATCGCCGTCGCGACCGGATCGGTGCACATGCTTCCGGACGTCCCGGGTCTCGCCGACGCAGCCCCTTGGGGCACCCGTGAGGCGACGAGCGCGCAGTCCGTGCCGGAGAGCCTCATGGTCGTCGGCGGCGGTGTCGCCGGCTCGGAGCTCGCGACCGCGTACGCGTCGTTCGGCACGAAGGTCACCCTCGTGGCTCGCTCCGGTCTGCTCGGCAGCCAGGAGCCCTTCGTCGGCGAGCTCGTCGCCGACTCGATGCGCGAGCTCGGGATCGACGTCCGCGTCGGCGTCAGCCCGACCCGGGTGGACCGCGACGAGCACGGCCTCGTGACGACGACCCTCGACGACGGCACCACCGTGGTCTCGAGCGAGATCCTCGTCGCGACGGGTCGGACTGCTCGGACCGGCGACCTGGGCCTCGAGAACGTCGGGATCACCCCCGGCGACTGGCTGCACGTCGACGACACCATGCTCGTCGAGGGCACCGACTGGCTGTACGCCGTCGGCGACGTCAACCACCGCGCCCTGCTCACCCACCAGGGCAAGTACCAGGCCCGTGCCGCCGGCGAGGCGATCGCCGCCCGGCTCCAGGGCACCGATCTCCACACCGAGCCGTGGGGTGCGCACGTCGCGACCGCCGACCACGCCGCCGTCCCCCAGGTGACGTTCACCGACCCCGAGGTCGCGAGCGTCGGCCTCACCGAGGACGCCGCACGCAAGCAGGGGCTGGACGTCCGCGCGGTCGAGTACGACCTCGGTGCCATCGCCGGATCGGCACTCCAGGCGGACGGCTACACCGGCCGCGCGAAGATGGTCGTCGACGAGGACCGGAAGGTCGTGGTCGGTGTGACGTTCGTCGGCCAGGACGTCGCGGAGATGCTCCAGGCGGCGACGGTCGCGGTCGTCGGCGAGGTGCCGATCGACCGCCTCTGGCACGCCGTCCCCGCCTACCCGACCATGAACGAGATCTGGCTGCGACTGCTCGAGACCTACGGTCGTCCGTGACCGACCGGCCCCGACGGGAGCGGGCGGAGGGCCCCGGGCGTCCGCGCTCCGGGGCGTCCGGCCGGCCTCGTCGTGGCCGGAACCCGCTCCTCGACTCCCCGGTGTCATGGGCGGGCTGGTTGTTCGCGACCCTCGTCGGCCTGGCGATCGGACTCCCGCTGTCGACCGGCCCCGTGCGGGTGGTCGACGGCCTCGTCGTCTGCACCGGACTCCCCCGCTGGGTGTTCCGCCGCGGCGGCACCTGTGTCGGATCGGTGTACCTGACACGGGACAACGACGGCGACCGCGTGCTCCGGCACGAGCGCAGGCACGTCGACCAGTGGCGCCGCTACGGGATGCTCATGCCCATGCTGTACGCGATCGCAGGACGCGACGCGACCAAGAACCGGTTCGAGATCGAAGCCGGGCTCGACGACGGAGGATACCGATGAGAGCCGAACGACCACGCACCATCGCACTGACGGGCGCGAGCTCCGGGATCGGCACGTCCGCGGCGAGGAACCTCGTCGCCGACGGCCACCGGGTCATCGTCATCGGGCGGAACTCCGAGCGGACGAACCGTGTCGCGGACGAGCTCGACATGCCTCGCTACGTCGCGGACCTCGACTCGCTCGACTCGGTCCGGGAGCTCGCAGCGAGCATCCGGCGCGACGAACCGGGACTCGACACGCTCGCGAACAACGCCGGCGGACTCGTGTCGACGCGGGAGCGCACCGCCGACGGCATCGAGACGACCCTGCAGCGCAACGTGGTCGCGCCGTTCCTGCTCGCGAACGAACTCGCCGACGTGCTCGGGACGGACCGCGGACCCGACGGCAATGCGGGGCGGGTCGTCGTCACGTCGAGTGCTGCGCACCGGTTCGGCCACCTCGCGCTCGACGACCTCGACCGGAAGCGGCGGCCGTGGTTCGGCGGATGGCCGGCGTACGGTGCCGCCAAGCTCGGAGCGATCCTCCTCACCCGGCAGTTCTCGGCCAGGACCGGCATCGACGCGTACTCGTTCCACCCGGGCATCGTCGTGACGAACTTCGGGTCCGAGTCGGCGACGATGCGGGTCGCCTCCGTGGTGACCGGCGGGAGCTACGGGATCTCCCCCGAGGCCGGGGCGGTCGGGCTGGTCCGGCTCGCGGGCGATGCCGAGGTCGACGCGAAGAGCGGCACCTACTTCGACGGGCTCAACCCGGGCGTGCTCAGCCGTGAGGCACGCGACGACGGTCTCGGATCCGCGCTCTGGGAGCGACTCGCGTCGCGCATCGACGGCCGGGAGGCCCGGGTCGACTGATCGGGACCGGTCCCGTCCCTGACGGGCCGGCTGCTCCTCCGCAAAATACCAGGTTGACCGCGTCTCGCAGGGAAATACCCCTGCGCGATGCGGTCGACTTCGTGTTTTGCGGACCGGACCGGACCGGACGGGACCGGACGGGACCGGACGGGCCCGGACGGGTCAGGCTGCCCGGCGCGGGACGACCAGGGGCGTGCCGGTCTCCGGATCGGGGATGACCACGCACGGCAGTCCGAACACCCGCTCGACGAGCTCCGCGGTCACGACGAGCGACGCCGGCCCCTCGGCCACGATCCGCCCCTGCTCCATCGCGATGACGTTCGTGGCGTACCGTGCCGCCTGGTTGAGGTCGTGGAGCACCGCGACGACCGTGCGCCCGGCCGCGTGCAACGCCGCGGCGAGGTCGAGGACGTCGTACTGGTGCGCGATGTCGAGGAACGTCGTGGGCTCGTCGAGGAGCACCACGTCGGTATCCTGTGCGAGCACCATCGCGATCCACACCCGCTGCCGCTGACCACCGGAGAGCTCGTCCACGCTCCGGTCCGCGAGGTCGAGGGTGTTCGTCTGCCGGAGTGCGTCCTGCACGGCACGCCGGTCGTCGCCGCTCGAGGGGTGCCACAGGTCCTGGTGCGGGAAGCGCCCGCGGGACACGAGGTCGCGGACGGTGATGCCCTCGGGTGCGATCGGGTTCTGCGGGAGCATGCCGACCCGGCGTGCGACCGCCTTCGGCCGGTAGGAGCGGATCGGGTGACCGTCGAGGAAGACCGTCCCGGCGGTCGGGGTGAGCGTCCTGGCGAGGGCCTTGAGGAGCGTCGACTTGCCGCTCGCGTTCGGGCCGACGATCACCGTGAGACCGCCGTCCGGGACGTCGACGTCGAGGTCGTCGATCACGACCCGGTCGTCGTACGCGAGCCGGAGCCCCCGCGCGGACAGGGTGCAGGACGCCGTCGGGGACGCGGTGCCTCGGCCACGCGTGGTCGGGCGACGATCGGGAGCGGGAGCCACCCTTCCAGTGTTCCACGGCCGAGGGCACCGGTCCTCGGAACGTCGAGGAACTGGCAGGATGAAGCAGGTGACGACCGAGCATCCCGACGCGACGGACGATCCGGACGAGTTCGCGGACGTCCCCGCACTCGCGACGCGACTGGGTGTGTCGGACCCGCCCCGTCCCTCCAGGCTGTCCGTCCCGACCCATGACGGACGCACCGTCTCGGCGGTGCGCTGGACCGCTGCGGAGCCGAGCGCAGCGGACGCGAGCGCGGCGGACGCGACCGGGGCGGACGCGACCGCGGCGGACGCCACCGCCACCTACCTGCACGGCGTCGGGATCGAGGCCAGGAGCTTCGACGAGACGATCATCGCCCTCGGCGAGCCCGCGGTGGTCCTCGACCTGCCCGGGCACGGCCGCTCGTCGTGGCGGGACGACGCGCGGTACTCGGCGGACACCGTCGCGCCCGACCTCCTCGCGGTCATGAGGACGCTCCAGGTGCCCCGTGGACTCCTGGTCGGGCACTCCCTCGGCGCGATCATCGCCGCCAGGATCGCCGCGACCACCCCGGAGCGCGTGACGGGGCTGGTCCTCGTCGACATGTCCCCGGACTTCACGCAGCGGGCCGTCGACCGGATCGTCCGGGCGCTCGAGCTCGAACCGGACCACGCGGACCTCGACGCCGTCGTCGAGCACGCGCTCGAGGCACGCCTCGGCGAGGAGCGAGCCGCACTCGAGCGCGAGGCACGTCACGCCACCCACGTGGACCGTGCCGGGAGGCGCGTCCGCCGACACCACTTCCCGCACCTCGCGGACGGGGTCACCGCCGACGTCGGGCAGTTCGTCGACGCGTGGGCGGACCTCGAGCGGCTCGAGGTCCCGGTCCTGCTCGTCCGCGGCGATCGCGGGTACGTGTCCCCGAAGCTCGTCCGGGGGTTCGCCGAGCGCCTCCCCCGCGCCGAGATCGTGACGGTCACCGCACGACACTCGGTGCAGACGCAGGCACCGAGGGAACTCGCCGCCGCCATCGCCGCATTCCGACTCACTCACGGCGTCTGACCCCCGCTCCGCTACGCTCGTCCGAGCACCGGCAGCATCGTCGCGCGGTGCATCGCAGCCGAGCACCACGCAGTCACCGCTGCCGTGCCCCTGGAAGGAACCCGTCGCATGCGTCCGACATCCCCGCGCCGCCCGAAGACCCTCGTGGCAGCACTCGCCGTCGCGACCGCGGGCGTACTCGTGCTCGCGGGTTGTTCCGGCGCGTCGAAGGACGGCGGCACCGGCGGCGACACCGGGAGGGACGCCACGGTCCGCGTCGGGCTCGTGCTCGAGCCGACGAGCCTCGACATCCGCACGCAGGCCGGCAACGCACTCGACCAGGTCCTCATCGACAACGTGTACCAGGGGCTCGTCGGACGCACCCAGAGCGGCGGCGTCCGGAACGTCCTCGCGAGCGCACACACCGTGTCCGACGACGGGCTGACCTACACGTTCACGCTGCAGCAGGGCGTGTCGTTCCAGGACGGCACGAAGCTCACCGCCGCGGACGTCGTGTGGAGCCTCGACGACTTCCGGAAGAGCTCGACCTACGTCGACGCGGGCGACCTGTCGTCGGTGTCGGACATCACCGCGCCGGATGACCACACCGTCGTGATCACCCTCGCGAAGCCCGACTCCGACCTGCTGTTCACCCTCACCGGCCGAGCCGGGGTGGTCCTCGAGCAGGGCGCGGACAACGACATGTCGGACACCGCGAACGGCACCGGACCCTTCGACGTCACGAGCTGGAAGCAGGGCGACGCGCTCACCCTCGGCCGGAACACGGACTACTGGGGCACGAAGGCCAAGGTGGCGAAGGTCGTCTTCCGGTACATCACGCAGCCCTCCACCGCCGTCAACGCGATGGCGAACGGCGACCTCGACGTCGAGACCGCGGTCGACGGCACGCTCAAGGGGCAGCTGCAGGGCGCGTCCGGCATCACGCTGCACACCGGCAAGACGACCGACAAGTACACCCTCGCGTTCAACGACCAGACGGCGCCGTTCACGGACAAGCGGGTGCGGCAGGCGATCCGGCAGGCGATCGATTCGAAGGCGCTCATCAAGGCCATCGGCGGCGCGGGAGTCGCCCAGGGCGGACCGATCCCGGCGCTCGACCCGGGGTACCAGGACCTGACGGACATCGACGCGTACGACCCCGCGAGCGCGAAGAAGCTGCTCGCTGCGGCAGGGGCGGAGAACCTGACGCTGACGTTGACGTACGCGAACATCTACCCCGCGACGATCGGGGACGTGCTGACGTCCGAGCTCGCCAAGGTCGGCATCACACTCAGGGTCAAGCGCGTGGACTTCACGACGTGGCTCGACCAGGTGTTCACGAAGAAGGACTTCGAGCTCAGCATGGTGAACCACACCGAGGCCAGGGACTTCGGCAACTGGGCGAACCCGGAGTACTACTTCGGCTACGACAACCCGACGGTCCAGCAGCTCTACGCCGACTCGCTCGCCACGACCGACGCGGACCAGAAGGCCGCCGACCTGGCGAAGGCCGCGAAGATCGTCAGCGAGGACGCCGCCGGTGAGTGGCTCTACACGGCGTCCACGATCACGGCGGTGCGCGGCGGCGTCACGGGCTTCCCGACGAACTCGACGACCACGCGCCTCAACCTGGCGAACCTGGCCGTCACGGGCTGACGGGCAGCCGCCGCCACTCGGGGCCCGTAGCATTGCTCCCGTGACCCGGTTCCTGATCGGCAGGCTGCTGCTGCTCGCGCTCGGCCTCCTCGTCGCCAGCATCATCGTCTTCGCGGCGCTGCGGGTCCTGCCGGGCGACGTCGCACAGGTCGTCGCGGGGACCCAGTCGACCCCGGCGCAGATCGATGCGATCCGCCGCGAGCTCGGCCTCGACCGCCCGGTCGTCGTGCAGTACCTCGACTGGATCGGTGGACTCGTCCGTGGGGACCTCGGACGCTCCCTCGTGACCAGGGGTGCCGTCGCGCCGCAGATCGCGCAGAAGCTCGCCGTGACGCTGCCGCTCGCCGGGATGTCCCTGCTCTTCGCGCTCGTCATCGGCGTCCCGCTCGGCGTGGTCGCGGCAGTCCTCCGACGCCGTCCCGCCGGCGTGGCGATCTCGTTCGTCGCGCAGGCAGTCGCCGCGATCCCCGTCGTCTGGGCGGGCATGCTGCTCGTCGCGCTCTTCGGCGTGACACTCCACCTGCTGCCGACGCAGGGTTTCCCGCTCGACGGCTGGGCCGACCCGGGGCGCGCGTTCGCCGCACTCGTGCTCCCGGCACTGACGATCGGCGCGGTGGAGGGTGCCGTCATCCTCCGCTTCACCCGGTCCGCGACCCTGTCCGTCCTCGACGCCGATCATCTCCGGACCGCGGCGGCGATCGGGCTCACCCGTCGCCGGGCACTCGTCCGACACGGTCTGCCATCGGTGTCACTGACGGTGCTCGCAGTGCTCGGGGTGCAGATCGCCGGGCTCCTCGTCGGCGCGGTCGTCGTCGAGCAGCTCTTCTCCCTGCCCGGCATCGGTCGGATGCTCGTGACCGACGTCGGCCGGCGGGACCTCACGAAGGTGCAGTCCGAGCTGCTGGTCCTGACCGGCCTGGTGCTCCTCGTCGGGTTCGCCGTCGACGTCGCCCACCGTGCCCTCGACCCGAGGCAGCGCGAGGTGGCGTCGTGACGCGTGGCTCGTTCCTCCGGCGGCTCGTCGGACGTCCGGCGGGAGCGTTCGCCGCGGTGGTGCTCCTGCTGCTCGTCGTCGCCGCGGTGGTCTCGACGTTCTGGACGCCGTACGACCCCTTCGCGGCGGACCCGTTCCGGCAGTGGGAACGCCCGAGCGCTGCGCACTGGTTCGGCACGGACGGCATCGGCCGCGACATCGCCAGCTACGTGCTCGCCGGCAGCCGGACGACGGTCATCGTCGCGGTCGGCTCCGGGCTCATCGCGTCGGTCGTCGGCATCGTGCTGACGGCGATCGGGTCACTCACGGCGCGATGGGTCCGAGAGGGCACGGCGGTCCTCCTCGACATCCTCGTCGCGTTCCCGACGCTCCTCACCGCGATGCTCCTGACCGCCGTGTTCGGCGGGTCGCTCGGCGTCGTCGTCGTGTCGGTCGGACTGGCCTTCGGCGTGACGATCGCCAGGGTCGCCCGCGGGGAGATCCGTCGCATCGCACGCTCGGACTTCGTCGTCGCAGCGCGGGCCTCCGGGGTCGGTCCCGGCGGGATCCTGCTCCGACATCTCATCCCGAACGCCGCGCCGCTCTTCACGGTGCAGCTCTCGCTCGCGATGGCGACCGCGGTCCTCGCCGAGGCGGGGCTCTCCTACCTCGGCTACGGCGCGTCGTCGTCGACGGCCTCGTGGGGCAGTCTGCTGAGCGACCTGCAGACCTACATCGGCGTGCACCCGTGGAGTGCGACGTGGCCGGGCGCCGCGATCGCGATCGTCGTGGTGGCGCTGTCGCTCCTCGGTGACGCGGTCCGGGACGCTGCGGACCCGCGGTTGGCTGGTCGGGCGACGGCCGGGAGGCCCGGTGCGGCTCCGACGCGTCCCTCCGGCACCGACGGCGGAGCCGGTACGAACGGCGCGGCCGGTGCGTCCTGGGGCGGGCTCGCTGCTCCGTCCGCGTCCGGGGGCGGGGTCGCTGCTCCGACCGGGGGCGCCGGCGCGTCCGGGGTCGCCGGCACGTCCGGGGTCGCCGGCGCGTCCGGGGTCGCCGGCACGTCCGGTGTGGGGAGGGCTCTGCAATGACGACGACTCTCCCGCAGGACGACCTCCGGGTCGAGGGGCTCTCGGTCCGGATCGGCGACCGGACGATCCTCGACGACGTCTCGTTCTCGGTGCCGGTCGGCGGCCGCGTCGGCGTGATCGGAGCGTCCGGATCCGGCAAGTCGATGACGGCGCTCGCGATCATGGGTCTCACCCCGCCCGACGCCGTCGTGACGGGCAGCATCCGCCTCGGGGACGCCGAACTCGTCGGGCTGCCGGACCGCGATCGTGCACGGACCCGGGGCAGTCGCATCGGGATGGTGTTCCAGGAACCGGGCACCGCGCTCGACCCGCTCCGGAGGGTCGGTACCCAGATCGTCGAGCCCCTGCGTCTGCACCGCGGGCTCGATCGGCGGGCAGCCCTCCGCGCGGCCCTCGACCTCGCTCGGTCGGTCGGGCTGCCGGACCCGGAGAGCCTCCTCCGGCAGTACCCGCACCAGCTCTCCGGCGGACAGCGGCAGCGGGTGTGCATCGCGATGGCACTGGCCGGAGAACCGTCGTTCCTGGTCGCCGACGAGCCGACGACCGCCCTCGACGTGACGACGCAGGCGCGGATCCTCGAGCTCTTCGGGGGGATCGCGGCAGACCGCGGTACGGGCCTGCTGTTCGTGACGCACGACCTCGCCGTGCTCGCGCAGATCGCCGACACCGCGATCGTGCTCGACGCGGGGCGCGTGGTGGAGACCGCGCCGGTGGCCGATCTGCTCCGGGCGCCGGCCCACCCCGCGACCGCCGCCCTCGTCGACGCAGCCCGGGCGACCGCCGCCCGAGCGACTGCGGCACGCCCGACGGACCCCGGCTCGAAGACCGCCGAACCGACCACCCGGAGGACCACATGAGCGAGGCGGCCGCGCTCGAGGCGCACGGTGTCTCCCGCGTCTACCGGCTCCCCCGGCGGAGCCCGTTCGAGCCGGGTGCCGTCCGGACGGCGGTGGACGACGTGGACCTCGTCGTCCCGGTCGGTGCCAGGCTCGGCATCGTCGGCGAGTCCGGGTCCGGCAAGTCGACGCTCGTCCGGCTGCTCACCGGCCTCGAGGCGCCGAGCTCGGGCACGGTGACCTCGCTCGGGCGCCCCGTGTCGGCGACAGCGTCCACCAGGTCGATGCGCTGGTTCCGAGCGACCACCGGCATCGTGTTCCAGGACCCCTACGCGTCGCTCGATCCCCGGATGCGCGTCGGTGCGATCGTGGCCGAACCGCTCCGGGCCCTCGGCGTCGAGGGCGATCACCGGACCCTGGTGCGGGAGGCACTCGCCCGCGTCGACCTGCCCGCGGACACGGTGGATCGCTTCCCGCACGAGTTCTCCGGCGGCCAGCGGCAGCGCATCGCGATCGCCCGGGCGGTGGTGCACTCGCCGAGCATCCTGGTCGGGGACGAGCCGATGAGCGCGCTCGACGTCGTCGTCCGGGCGCGGGTGATCGACCTGCTCGGCTCGCTCGCCGACGACCTCGGGTTGACCCTCGTCCTCGTGTCGCACGACATCGGCGTCGTGCAGCGCCTGTGCGACAGCGTGGCCGTGATGGCTGCGGGCCGGATCGTGGAACGAGGCCCAGTGTCGCTCCTCGACGCGCCGACCTCCCCGATCACGAAGGCCCTCGTGGCGGCGGCGCCCACGCTGCCCGACTGACCGCTCGTCCGCGCACGCTCCCGCTGGTCCGTGCGCGGTCGCGGCGGGGACCATGCGCACTCATCAGGCGACATGAGCTTCGGCACGCGACGTCGCAATCTCTGCCCGATGTCGCTCCATGCGCGCACGCTCCATGCACGGGCATCGGGCGACAACGAGCGCGGAACACGACGTCGCGGACTAGGGAACGTGTCGCTCCATGCGCACGCACGAGGCGCCGCCGCCCCCTCACCAGCCCGGAGGGTGCCTGCGCTGCCAGTGCACCCGGCGCTCGAGCTGCGCCCCGAGCGCGAGCAGGGTCCGCTCCCCGCCCGGCCGACCGATCAGCTGCACACCCATCGGGAGCCCCGCACCATCGCCCGACCCCGACCCCGACCCCGACCCCGCACCCGCGCCCGACCCCGCGTCAGCGCCCGGCCCGGACCCCGACCCCGCACCCGCACCCGCACCCGACCTCGACCCCGCACCCGCGCCCGGCCCGGTCACGGACACCGGCAGGGTGATCGCCGGGAGCCCCGACACGTTGCACATCGACGTCCACGGCGAGTACCGGCACTGGTCGGCGAAGTTCTCCTCCGGGTCCTCGGAGTACCACCCGATCGGCCGCGGCGGCATCGCCAGGGTCGGCGTGAGCACCGCGTCGTAGGCATCGAGCGCCCTGATCAGCGCGGCGGAGAACGCGTCGAGCCCGGCCATGGCCTCGAGCACCTGCACCCCGGACAGCGCACGCCCGCGGTCGACGAGCCACGCCGTCAGCGGCTCGAGCTCCGTCAGGTCGAGCCCCGGGACGTCCGGCAGCCGTGCCGCCGACGCCTGCCACGCCACCCGGAACCACCGCGCGTACTCCGCCCGTGGCATCGCGACGTCCTCGACCCCGTGCCCGAGCGCCTCGAGGTGCGACAGCGTCTCCGCGACGGCGTCCGCGGCGGCCGGGTGCGTTCGGACGTCGACCACGTCGTCCCATGGCGATCCGTCGAGCACACCGATCGTGAACCGGCCCTCGCCCCGCGTGGCTGCCGCCAGGAACGGACCCGTTCCGTCGGAGGGGGTCGTCAGGGCGAACGACGACCGGTCCGGGACACCGGTCGGGGCAACGAGTGCGTCGAGGACGAGCCCGGCATCCGCCACCGACCGCGCGATGGGACCGGCGACGACGAGCCCGCCGAGGCCTGCGCGACCGGGCATCGACGGGACCCGACCTCGCGAGGGCTTGAGGCCGACGAGACCGGTCGCCGCCGCCGGGATCCGCACCGAGCCGCCACCGTCCGAGCCGACCGCGACCGGCACCAGACCGGCTGCGACCGCCGCGGCCGCGCCGCCACTGGAACCGCCCGGGCTCAGTCGGGTGTCCCACGGGTTCCTGGTCGGGCCCTCAAGCAGCGACTCCGTCGTCGAGGAGAGTCCGAACTCCGGGGTCGCGGTCTTCCCGAGGCTGATCGCGCCGGCATCGTCGAGCGCCCGGACGAGCGGGTGGTCCGCCGTCGCGGGCGTGTCCGGCGTCGACCGCGACCCGGAGCGCGTCGGGACGCCCGCCCGGTCGTAGAGGTCCTTGTCCGCGCTCGGCAGGCCCCACAGCACACGCGAGGTCGGCACCCGCTCCGCGAGGTGCGCCGCCCGGTCGCGCGCGTCGTCCGCCGTCACCCGGACGAAGGCCTGGAGGCCCGGGTCGAGTCGCGCGATCCGCTCCAGGTAGTGGTCGGTCACCGCGAGCGGGCTCGTGTCGCCCCGCCGGATCCAGTCCCAGATGTCCTGCGCGCTGAGGTGGTGGAGTTCGAACACGGGTCCAGAGCCTACCTCCGGGGCCGCCGCCCGCTCCGGAGCCGCAGTTGCATCGTCACCGTTCCGAGCCACCGCTCGTACTTGTACCCGACGCGCGCCATGCGCCCCGTCTCGACGAACCCGAGCGAGGCGTGCAACCGGATCGAGGCCTCGGCGGACCGGTCGGCGATCACGGCGACGACCTCGCGCACGCCGACGGCCCGGCACTCGTCGAGGAGCGCCGACAGCAGCGCGCGCCCGAGGCCCTTGCCACCGGATGCCGGTCCGAGGTAGATCGAGTCCTCGACCGTCCGGTTCGAACGGTCCCTGGCGTTCCAGGGCGTGACCACGGCGTACCCGAGCACCTGCCCTGACGGGTTCTCCGCGACGAGGAACGGGAGCCCACGGCGTCGCACGTCGTCGTACCGCTGCTTCCACGCGGCGAACGAGAACGCCGACGCGTCGAACGTCACCGAGGAGTTCCGCACGTAGTGGCCGTGGATCTCGCGGATGTCCGGCAGGTCCGTCGGTTCCGCGGCACGGATGGCGTACGTGAACGCCGCCTCCTGCGCGATCGCGGGCCGGAGGTGCCGTGGCAACCGCCTGCGTGGCTGGTATTCCTCTTCGAGCACCTGCGCCGTCCCTCCAGTCCGCGTCCGGTGCGCGGCGAAGCCGAGCCTACGGCTCCGATCTGACGGGAGGCGCGGGTCGTGCCCGCCACACGGGCTGCGGCACCGCTACACCGACTCCGGCAGCGACCAGTCGATCGGCTCGGCACCCTGCTCGGCGAGCAGTTCGTTCACCCGCGAGAACGGCTTCGACCCGAAGAAGCCCCGCGAGGCCGAGAGCGGACTCGGGTGCGGCGACGCGACCACGGGTGTGTCGCCGAGGAACGGACGGACCGACGCGGCCTGCGCGCCCCAGAGCACCGCGACGAGCGGCGTCCCCCTGCCGACGAGCGCCCGCACGGCCTGTTCGGTGACGCGCTCCCAGCCCCTGCCCCGGTGTGATCCCGCATCGCCTCGCTGGACCGTGAGCACACGGTTCAGCAGCATCACGCCACGGGACGACCACGCGCGGAGGTCACCGTGCGCGGGCGGGGTCACCCCGAGGTCGGTGGCGAGCTCCTTGTAGATGTTCCCGAGGCTCCTCGGCACCGGCCGGACCGCGGGGTCGACGGCGAACGACAGCCCGATCGGATGCCCGGGCGTCGGGTAGGGGTCCTGGCCGACGACGAGCACCCGGACGTCGTCGAACGGGTACTCGAACGCCCGGAACACGGCTGTGCCCGCGGGCAGGTACGGGCGTCCCGCGGCGGTCTCCTCGCGGAGCCAGGCGCCGATGGCGTGCACGTCGTCCTCGACGGGCGCGAGCGCGGTCGCCCACCCGGGGTCGACGAGGTCCCCGAGCGGGTGCGGCCCCGACGGTGCCCGGTCGCTCATGCGCCGATCGTCGCGACGGAGACGAACTGGTCGCCGTCGGTGTCCTCGGCCGCGATGACCCGCCAGACGCTGCCGGTGCCGCGGACCTCGAGAGCGCCCTCACCGACGATGAGCGCGGTGTCCTCGTCGATGGCGAGCCCCGCGGTGACGAACCCGGCCTCGGCGGCCGCGATGAGCCGTGCGAGCGTGCCGGCCTGGACCGCGTGCACGTCGATCGTCAGGTCGACGAGCCCGAGACCCTCGGCGAGCGTGACCTCGTCGAGGCCCTCGTTCCAGCCCTCGGGGCAGACCGGGACGCCGCCGATGCGCCAGCCGCCGACGAGCGCACGGTCCGCGGCGATCATCGCGCCCGCGGAGTAGCCGAGGTAGGGCAGCGCGTCGGACACGAGCAGGCGGATCTGGTCGACGAGCGGCTCGACGGCGTGCAGGTACTGCGGGGTCGCTCCCCCGGCGATCGCGAGACCGTCGACGTCGCTGAGCACGACGGTCTCGAAGGTCGCGCCCTCGTCGACCGTGGTGAGGACCACGTCGGCGTCACCCGCGCGTCGGAGGTCCGCGGCGAACGACTGCCCGGACGCCGTGTCGCCGACGGACAGCACGGCGATGCGCGGTCGCGGACGGCCGACACCGGCAGCACGTGCGGCGGTCTCGGCGACGAACCGGCCGTAGATCTCCGACGCCTGCGACCCGTCGACACCGCCGCCCACCAGGTGGATGCTCATGCGTTCGCCTCCACCGGGGCCATCGCGCTCCAGGGGAACGTGATCCAGCCGTTCACCCGGTGCCAGACGAAGTCCGGCTCGAGGACCGTGCCGGGCTTGGAGTACAGGCACGCACTCCGGACGTCGGCCCCGGCCTGCCGGACGATGTCCACGACGAGCGCCAGGGTCCGCCCGCTGTCCGAGACGTCGTCGACGACGAGGACACGCTTGCCCGCGAGGCTCGGGGCGTCGAGCGCCGGCGGGAGCACGACGGGGGCCGGGAGCCGCTCCTCGACATCCGTGTAGAACTCGACGTTGATAGAGCCGCACATCTTCGTGCCGAGGGCGTACGCCACGGCGCCGCCGATCAACAGCCCGCCGCGCGCGACGGACACGACGACGTCGGGCACGAACCCGCTGTCGACCACCTCCTGGGCGAGGAGGCGCGCGGCGTCACCGAACTCGAGCCACCCGAGGACCTCGGGCCCCGGGCTCGGTGCGGACGCGGGGACGTCGGTGGTGGGGTCGAACGAAGCGGCGCCGTTCGGGAGAGGCGTGGTCGGCATCCGACAACGCTACCGGTCGCGTGGACGTCGTCGGCGACGTTCTCAGTCCTTCACCCGGAGCGGACCCCGCGCAACCTTGTGCTGCGCCGACTGCGCGACGGGGCGGATCGTGACCTGGTCGAGGTTGACGTGCGGGGGCAGTTCGACCGCGTGCACGATCGCCGCCGCGACGTCCTCGGCGACGAGCGGGGCCTCGACCCCCTGGTACACCGCGTCCGCCTTCGCCTGGTCGCCGGCGAACCGCACGAGCGCGAACTCGTCGGTCTTCACCATGCCGGGCAGGATCTCGACGACCCGGATCGGCTCGCCGCTCAGCTCGAGGCGGAGCACCCCGACGAGGGCGTGCTGGGCGGCCTTGGCGGCGTTGTACCCGCCGCCGTTCTCGTAGAACACCGTGCCCGCCGTGCTCGTGACGGTGACGATGTCCGCCGTGCCTGCCGCCGACGCCCGCGCCCGCAGATGCGGCAGGAGCGCGGCGGTGACCTGCTTCGTGCCCATCACGTTCACCTCGAACATCCGGCGCCAGTCGTCGGGATCGCCCTCCTCGACGCTCGCGGACCCGTAGGCGCCACCGGCGTTGTTGACGAGCGTGTCGACCCCGCCGAGGGCACCGACGTGCGTCGCGAGGGCCTCGACGGCCGCCGGGTCGGTGACGTCCGCGACGAACCAGTCCGCCCCGGTGTCGGCGGCGAGTTCGCGGAGACGGTCCTCGCGCCGGGCGACGGCGAGCACCTGCCAGCCGTGCTCCCGGAACAGACGGACCGTCGCCGCCCCGATCCCCGAACTCGCTCCGGTGACGACCGCGCGCCGTGCTGTCATGGGTGTTCTCCGCTTCCGCTGTTCGCTGTTCGCTGTTCGCTGTTCGCTGTTCGCTGTTCGCTGTTCGCTGTTCGCTGTCAGGACCGTGTCCAACGCTACTCACCGTGTTACGCCTGGCGACAGCGGGCGTTGTCGGGACCCGTCCACAGGATTACCGTGGCCGCATCGCGAGGGTGCGCCGTTCCTCCAGTCCGTTCGCGACACCCTCACCGGACCGTTCGGTCCGCACCGACCGTCAGGAGCACACCATGAGCGACACCGACCCCACCGCCTGGCGGTTCGAGACCACCCAGATCCACGCCGGCGCCCAGCCGGACCCGACGACCCACGCCAGGGCGACGCCGATCTACAAGACCACGAGCTACGTGTTCGAGAACTCCGACGACGCCCGCGACCTGTTCGCCCTCGCCAAGTTCGGCAACATCTACTCGCGGATCAACAACCCCACGAACGACGTCGTCGAGCAGCGGGTCGCCGCGCTCGAGGGTGGCTCCGGTGCGCTCCTCGTCGCCTCGGGTCAGGCCGCCGAGACCTACGCGGTGCTGAACATCGCGGTCGCGGGCGACCACATCGTGTCGTCGTCGTCGATCTACGGCGGCACGTACAACCTGTTCAAGTACACGCTCGCCAAGCTCGGGATCACCACGACGTTCGTCGAGGACCAGGACGACCCCGAGGAGTGGCGCCGCGCCGTCCGCCCGAACACCAAGCTGTTGTTCGCGGAGACGATCGGCAACCCGAAGATCAACGTGCTCGACATCCGGGCCGTGGCCGACGTCGCCCACGAGGCCGGCGTGCCGCTCATCGTGGACAACACCATCGCGACGCCCTACCTCATCCGCCCCTTCGAGCACGGCGCCGACATCGTCGTGCACTCCGCGACGAAGTTCCTCGGCGGGCACGGCACCGTCATCGGCGGGATCATCGTCGACGGCGGCCGCTTCCCGTGGTCCGACCACGCCGAGCGCTTCCCCGAGCTGAACCAGCCGGACCCCTCGTACCACGGTGCGGTGTTCACGCAGGCGGTCGGGGACGGCCTCGCCTACATCATCAAGGCCCGGGTGCAGCTGCTCCGCGACCTCGGGGCGTCGAACTCGGCGGACACGGCGTTCGCGCTCCTCCAGGGCATCGAGACCCTGTCGCTGCGGATCGAGCGGCACGTCCAGAACGCCCAGGAGGTCGCGGAGTGGCTCGACCGGCACCCGGACGTCGCAGCCGTGTACTACGCGGGGCTCCCGACGAGCCCCTGGTTCGCGGCTGCCGCGAAGTACGCGCCGAGGGGCGTCGGCGCCGTGCTGTCGTTCGAGCTCAAGGGCGGTGTCGACGCCGGCCGCGCCCTCGTGGACAGCCTGACGCTGTTCAGCCACCTCGCGAACATCGGGGACGTCCGCTCGCTCGTGATCCACCCGGCGTCGACGACGCACTCGCAGCTCACGCCGGAGCAGCAGCTGACGACGGGGGTCACCCCCGGGCTCGTCCGTCTGTCGGTCGGCATCGAGAACGTCGAGGACCTGTTGGCCGACCTCGAGGCGGGCCTCACCGCCGCACGGGCGGTCTCCGAGGCCGCGCGCGCCTAGGAACCCCGTTCTGCTCCAGGGAGCGTCAACTGGCCGAGGGACTCCCTGGGGCAGAAGACGCCCCCTGGGGCAGAACGCGTTCGGCCGTAACATGGCGCGGTCCGCGCGCGCGGGACGGGAGAATGGACGCACCATGGACTGGCAGACGACTCCCGAGGACTCCGTCCCGTCGACGCTGGTCCCCGGGTCCGCGATGCCCGGCGGCGCGCTCGGCATCGTCGGCAAGCCGCCGGTCACCGGGGCATGGCGGCCGGGTGACGACCCCGGCGCCAGGCGGTTCGCCTCCCTCGGACCACTGGACGTCCGTGGCGGCCGCATCCCCGACCTCCGGGTCGCGTACGAGACCTGGGGGACGCTCGCCGACGACCGCTCGAACGCCGTGCTGGTGTTCCACGCGCTGACCGGGGACTCCCACGTCACGGGGGACGCCGGACCGGGACACCGGACGGCCGGCTGGTGGAGCGAGATCGTCGGACCGGGGCGACCCCTGGACACCGACCGCTGGTTCGTCATCGCCCCGAACATGCTCGGCGGCTGCCAGGGCACGACCGGTCCGTCGTCGATGAGCGGGGACGGCGTCGAGTGGGGCTCCCGGTTCCCGTTCGTCACAGTGCGGGACCAGGTCGCAGCACAGACGGCACTCATGGACCAGCTCGGACTCGACCGGTTCGCGGCCGTGATCGGCGGGTCGATGGGCGGCATGCACGCCCTCGAGTTCGCGCTCGCAGCGCCGGAACGGGTCGAGCGGCTCGCCGTGCTGTCCGCGCCGGCGCAGACCACGGCGGACCAGATCGCCGCGAACTCCCTGCAGCGCGCCGCGATCCAGATGGACACCGGGTTCGCCGGGGGCGACTACTTCGACGCCGGTCCGGGGGATGGTCCGCACCGTGGTCTCGCGCTCGCCCGGCGGATGGCGCTCCTCACCTACCGGGCGTCGGCGGAGCTCAACAGCCGGTTCGCGCGGAGCTGGCAGAGCGAGGTCTCACCGCTCGGGGACGACGGCCGGTTCTCGGTGGAGAGCTACCTCGACTTCCACGGCAACAAGTTCACCAGGCGCTTCGACGCCGACTCCTACCTGACGCTCCTGCACGCCATGGACTCCCACGACGTCGGGACCGGACGCGGCGGCGTCGCGGCGGCCCTCGCGACGATCACGGCACGCACGCTGGTCGTCGGGATCACGAGCGACCGGCTGTTCCCCCTCGAGGACCAGGACCGGATCGCGGCCTCCGTGCCGGACACCCTCGACGGTGGTGCGGCCACGGTGATCGACAGCGAGTTCGGACACGACGGGTTCCTCATCGAGGCCGCGGCGGTCGGAGGACACCTCACCCGGCTCCTGCGGGACGCGTGACACCCCCGGCGGACCGCATGTTGCGATCCGCACTTCCGCAGCCTGGCGCGGGTACACCTGGTGTCCACCGTTCGGGGGGCACCGGCGGAGCGACACGGTAACGATTCGGTCGCGGGGGGTGGAACGGGCATCCGAACTTCCCCTCGAACGGGTGCCGCCTGTGCAAACATGGAGCCAGCGCGGAGGAACCACCCCGCGCATCCCACGCCCCGTACGCAGGAACTCGATGGAACTCATCGCGCAAGAACGCGACCGCTTGCTGCGATCGACGACGCGCGTCGTCGGCATCGCCTGCGCGCTCGTGACCGTCGTGGCGGTCCTCTGCGCTGCGGCCGTCCCCGGGCTCTGGCTCCTGGCCGGCCTCGTCGGGATCGCTGTGCTCGTCGGCGCACTGGTGGCACACGGAGCCAACGGCGCGCGGGTGTGGACCGTCCTCGCCATCGTCGGTGGTCTCGGTGCGCTCGCGGCGTTCACCCAGTCCGTGCACGGCGCCGACCGACTCGTGCTCGCCAGTGCGGTCGTCCCGCTCGCCGCCGGGTCGCTCTCGTCCCTCGTCATGTCGCAGCGCGGGCGGCCGGTGATGCTCGCCCTCGTCGCGATCGCCGGTGCCGCCGCACTCGTGCTGATGGTCTGGACGTGCCGCTCGATCGTCGCCGGCCCCGTCGGCGGTGTCGTCCTCGGCTGGGTGCTCACGTGCGTCATCACCTACTGGGTCTCCCTCTCGATCCCGCGCGTCGCGAGGCGCATCTTCGCGATCGGCAACGCGCACCGTGCCGAGCGGCAGGCGAGCGAGACCGAGGCGCAGCGTCGACAGGGCGCCCGGCTCCTGCACGACACCGTCCTCGCGACGCTGACGCTCCTCGCGCACTCCGGCGTCGGCGTCAGCGAACAGGCAATGCGCGAACAGGCCGCCGAGGACGCCAGGCTCCTCCGCCACCTCCGTCTCGGCGCCACCCCCCAGCCGCAGGAGTCGAACGGCTACTCGCTCACCCAGACCGAGGAGTCGCCGCTCGGGCAGACGCTCGAATCGGTCAAGCAGCGCTTCGGCCGGATGGGCCTCGAGGTCAGCTGGCACGGCACCGGCCAGGTCCTGCTGCCGTCCCATGTGCTCGACGCCTTCCTGCTCGCCCTCGCCGAATGTCTCGAGAACGTCCGTCGGCACGCGGGCGTCGAGGAGGCCCACGTCACGATCGTCCACGACGCGGACATGGTGCGCGCGATGGTCACCGACTCCGGTGTCGGCTTCGAGATCGGTGCGATCTCCGAGGAGCGCCTCGGCTTCAAGGAGAGTGTCGTGAACCGGCTCCGCGAGGTCGGCGGCGAAGCCCGTCTGTTCTCGGCACCGGGAGCCGGCACCACCGTCGTGCTGGAGGCTCCCCGATGAACATCCCCGAAGACACCATCGGTCGCGATGCGGTCAGCGGCAGGTCCGTGAACGCCGCCCCGCGCACCCGACGCGAAGCCCGTGAGCGTGCGAGGGGCACGGACCGACGGCAGGCACGCGGCCTGCCGTCGACGTCGACCGGTGCACGGTCCCTCCGCCAGGCGGCACAGCCGGGGCCGTCGCTCGGCACCGGTCACCTGGGGCTCGGCGCCGCGGTGCTCACCGGCCTGCAGGCGGTCTTCGGCATCACGTTCTTCCTGTTCCACTGGCCCGACTACACCGATCCCTACGCCGCCGCCGCCGCGTGGCTGCTGTACATCGTCGCGGCCGTCGGCGTCACCGCGACCGTCCTCACCTACGGCGAGCGGCTCACCGGGGCGGCCTTCACACTCATCTGCCTGGTGCTCGCGTGTGTCGTCGCCCTCGACTTCATCGCGATCTGGCCGGAGCACGACATCGCGCACACCGCGACGGCCTCGATCGCGGCGTCCTTCGCCCTGCTCCCGATGACGACGCTCCGCCCCGCTCGAGAGGTCGCCATCGCGATCGCGGGGCTCATCGCGGCGTTCGTCGTCGTCACGCTGCTCTCGACACCGATCACGACGGAGACGCTCCCCGCGCAGGTGTCGATGCTCGCGCTCGTCGGTGTGCCGCCGTCGGTCGGCCTGTTCATCGTGCACCGGTTCCGACAGCTCGTGCAGCGCGAGCTCGACCGGGTCCTCGTGCAGAGCACCGTCACCGCACCGCAGTTCGCCGTCGGCATGCTCGCCTCGGACGAGCTGGCCCGCCTCGACCTCGCGGCCGAGAAGCTCCTCGATGCCGTCGCGAACGGATCGGACCCGCTCCCCCTGTCGCAGAACTCCTCGTCGGTCGCCGCCTCGCTCGCCACCGAACTCCGTCTGCACCTCATCGAGGGGCGCCGCGAGACCTGGCTGTACCACGCGATCACCGAGTCGGACCACCTCGGCCGCGCGGTCAGCGTGGCGGACCCGGCCGCGCTCGCAGGGCACCTGTCCCCCGCCCAGCGCGACGGGCTCCTCCAGGCCGTCTGGCAGATGGTCGGCGACGGCCGCATCGTCACGCCGGACGGCACAGCGACGGTCGCGGTCACCCTCGGGCCGGTCGGCGCAGCCGGCCACCCGGTCTCCGACGACCGCATGGACGTGCCGGTCGTCATCGAGTCGCGTGGCGTCGCCCGGCGCCGACTCGGCCCCGCTGCGTGGGACGCGCTCCAGCGGGTCGGTCCGTACACCGACACGGTGCACGAGGGCGTCCTGCACGTCGTGGTGCACTGCGTCGTCGACCGGCACCCGTCGATGTGACCGACCCGAACTCATCCCCGACACCCTGACCGCCTGATCCTCCACCGCCGCCGATCCACCTAGGATCGGCCCGGAACCCCGTAGAAAGGACGCCGCTCGTGGCAGCTCCCGAGGAACGTATCCGTCTCGCACTCGTCGACGACCACCGCATGCTCCTCGGAGCCCTGACGGAGTGGATCCGCGGTGCCGCCGACGACATCACGCTCGTCGCAGCCGTCACCACGTGGCCAGAGCTGCTGACCAACCCGGAGTTCCCGGTCGACGTCGTGCTCCTCGACCTCGACCTCAAGGACTCCATCCCGATCTCCCTGAAGATCTCGACGCTGAAGACCGCCGGGGTCACCACCGTCGTGATGAGCACGTACTCCGAGCCGAACGTCGTGCGCGAGGCGCTGGCGTCCGGGGCGATGGGGTACCTCGTCAAGAGCGAGGGCGCGGAGATGATCGTCGAGGCGATCCGGTCCGCGCACCGCGGCGAGCCGTACATCTCAGCGGAGCTCGACCTCGCGCTGAACGCCGGGGACGTCGGTGGTGTGCCGAAGCTGAGCGCCCAGGAGCGTCGTGTGATGGCCCTGTACGGCGGTGGCGAGCCCGTGAAGAGCGTGGCGTACCAGCTCGGCATCTCGGAGGAGACCGCCAAGAGCTACCTCAAGCGCATCCGCGAGAAGTACCGCGTGGCGGGGTTCGACGTCGGCACCAAGGTCGCCCTGCGGAAGCGCGCGATCACCGACGGCATCATCATCCAGACGGACGCGCCGCACGGGCTGTAGCGCGAGCGGGCTCTCGGGCAGGGCCTCCGCCTTCGGCCGCGACCGGCCTGGGCCCCGGCCCTGCCCGGCGCGGCCGGCCTGGGCCTCGGCTCTGCCCCGCGCGACCGGTGCGTGACCGGGTGAGACGCACGACCCGGTGAGACGTGCCCAACTGTCGGGTGCGTGCTCCGACTCGACACTTGGGCACGTCTCACCGCAGGCAGCCGGGCGCAGGACCGCTGCAGCCGGGCGCTGCTGCCGGACGCAGCCGCGTCGCCCGGCGCCGGTCCGCCCGGGCGTCGGGCCTCGGCCCTGCATCGCGCGACCCGATGAGACGTGCCCAACTGTCGCCTGCGTGCTCCGACCCGACACTTGGGCACGTCTCACGACAGTGGCCGAGGATGGAGCGGTCGACGCGGCAGCCGGGCGGGCTCGCGCGCCTCGCGCGCCGGGCTCGCGCGCCTCGCGCGGCGGGCCCGCGCGCCGGACCCGTCCGCCAGCCCCGCCTCAGGCCGTCGGCACCGGAGCGGTGATCGGCCCGGTCGACGTGGCGAGCACCGCGTGCCGACGATCGCTCCGCCGCTGCACCCCGTAGCTGATGCCGGTGATGCCGACACCGAGCGCCGCGAGCACGATGCCGATCCACCCCGGCGCGAGGTACCCGAACCCGGCCGCGATCGCCGCACCGCCGAGGTACGCCCCCATGCTGTTGCCGATGTTGAACGCCGAGTGGTTGAGCGCCGCAGCGATCGTCCGCGACTCCCCAGCCACGTCCATCAGCCGGATCTGCACCGCGGGCGGGATCGCCGACGACGTCGCCCCGACGAAGAACGCCGCGACGAACACCCCGACCGGGTTCGAGGCCAGGAACACCATGAGCAGCAGCGCGCCGATGAGCGCCAGGAGTCCGAGGTAGATCGTGCGCTTGACGCTCCGGTCGACCAGGTGACCGCCGACGACGTTGCCGAGGGTCATGCCGAGTCCGACCACCACGAGCACGAGCGGCACCGTCGTCTCGGGCAGGTGTGTGACCTGCACGACGATCGGGGAGATGTACGAGTACACCGCGAAGAACCCGCCGAACCCGACGGCGCCGAGCCCCATGGTGATCCAGGCCTGCGGGACCGTGAAGACCCGGAGTTCACGCCGGATCGAGGCGGTCTCGTCGGCGGGTTGCGGGGGCACCAGCGCGAAGACGGAGACGAAGGTCGCCGCGAAGAGGAGCGCGACGACGACGTAGGCGACTCGCCAGTTAGCGAGCTGCCCGATGAAGGTCACGGCGGGGACACCGATGATGTTCGCGACGGTGAGCCCGCTCATCACCATCGCGATGCCCTTGCCCCGGTTGCCCGGCCCCATGATGTCGGCGGCGACGATCGACGCGATGCCGAAGTACGCTCCGTGGGGCAGCCCGGCGACGAACCGCGCGAGGACCACGAGCCCGAACGTCGGCAGCACCGCGCTCGCGATCGTGGCGAGGGTGAACCCGACGAGGAGCACGAGGAGCAGCTTCTTGCGCGGGAACCGCGCGGACGCGGCCGCGATGGTCGGCGCCCCGACGACGACCCCGAGCGCGTAGGCGCTGACGAGCCACCCGGCCTGCGCGATGCCCGTCTCCGGGTTCGCCGCGTACTGACCGGGCAGCAGGGCCGCAGCGATGTTCGGCAGCAGCCCCATCGCCACGAACTCGGTCGTGCCGATCGCGAACCCGCCGAGCGCGAGCGCGAGGAGAGCCGCCGTACGGCGACGCGGCGTGAGCCCGCCGAGTGCGTGCAGACGCCCGGTGGGCGAGTACGGGCGTGGGCTGGTCATGACTGGACTCTCGAACGGGAGGAACGGTGTGCGGTGGCAGGGCGACGGACGTCATCGACGTGGCTGGGCGTCCATCCACCCGGCTCGGATCCACCGCATCAGGATCAGAACGGACGCGTTGCTCGCTCGGACTGCAAGCGGGAACTCTGCACGCAGGGCACGTGCTCGCTCATCGGAGCCGAAGCGTCGATGCTGCTCGACGATGAGCGAGGCCGACCGGATCATCGAGAGCCGGCCGGGAGTCCCATGCTAGACCGCGCCGGCGCGGCACCGGAAGCCCGGATCGGGTCCACCCGGTTCGTCGCGGAGCGGGGCGATCAGGCCGCGCGACGCTCCTGGACGACCTCGGACGACACGCGGAGAGCTCGGGACCCCGCGACTTCCGCCCGCTCGGCGATGTCGTCACGCCAGACCCACCCGGTCCCACACTCCGTGCACGTGGCCCACTCGGACTCGCCATCGATCACAACGGTCCGGTCGTCGCAGTCGTCGCACCATCCGTCGTGGATCATCCGGTCCTCCTGAGGTCTCGGTCGTGGTTCCTGGCATCGACTCCTGCCGATGACACCCAGCACACACCCGGCCACCGACATCCGCGGGAGGCGCGCCGCGACGGTCGTCGAGCGACGCCGGCCGGCGTGTCAGGACCCGAGCGCCGCCTCGAGCCGCTCGAGCTTGCCGTCGAGCTCGCCGGACCGGCCCGGTCGGATGTCGGCCTTCAGCACCAGCGAGACCCGGGTGCCGAACTCCCCGACCGCCTCCGTCGCGCGCTTGACGACGTCCATCACCTCGTCCCACTCCCCCTCGACCTCGGTGAACATCGACGAGGTCCGGTTGGGCAGCCCGGACTCCCGGACGATCCGCACCGCGGCGGCGACGGCGTCGTGCACCGACCCGTCGGACGCTTCGGAGGGACCACCGGACGGGCTGAGCGAGAAGGCGACGATCATGTCGCCCATGCTGCCACTCGATCCCGCACGACGGGGTGACGAGCCACGATCCGCCAGGCCCGCACCCGGCCCGGTCGGGCCGCACCAGGCCGGCGGTTCGCCGGGGTCTGGCCCGCACCCGGCCCGGCCGTTCGCCGGGGTCAGGCCTGCACGGCGGGGGCGGGCCGTGCCTCCCGGCCGTGCGCAGCGGCGATGCGCGCCGCCCTGCCCATCCGGACCAGCGCGACGACGCTCCAGACGAGCAGCACCACCTCGAGCGCGTTCCGGACGGTGAGCACCCCGAGCAGCAGCGGCTGCAGCGCGAGCACCCGGTCGTAGTAGTCGGGGTAGATCAGCTGGGTCGCGAACGCCGTCACGAGTGCGAGCACGGCGGGCAGCGCGAACCGCCGCGCACTCCGCCGCCCTGCGAGGAGTCCCCACACGACGGGCACGGCCAACCAGCCGATGTACTGCGGCGAGCCGACCTTGTTCGTCGCGATGAGCGCCCCGACGAACAGCAGCGCGAGCACCGGTGCGAGTTCCGTGCGACGGGCTCCGGACGCAGCTGCCCAGAGCGCGAGCAGTGCGCCGACCAGGACGACGAGCGCCATCAGCTGCGTCGAGATCGCCGATGCGATCGACGTCCCCGCCCCGGCGACCTGGAAGGTCAGGATCTGCGCGTCGTAGTAGACGAACGTGCCGTGCACGCCCGCGGACGCGCGCCACAGGAACGGGGTGGCGAGCGGCGCCTCGATCTGGAGGCCCCTCCCCGTCTGCTGGCCGACGAACGAGAGCAGATGGGCACCCCCGCCGACGAGCAGGTCGAGCAGCACCACGACGGCCGTCACGATCGCTGCGCCGAGGAGCACTCGCGTCCGCAGGCCGCGACGGAGCAGCAGGAGCACTCCGACCAGCGCGGCCGGCCACACCTTGATCCAGGCGGCCACCGTGAAGAGCGCGGAGGCGACGGCCGGACGACGAGCGATCCAGACAACCCCGGCGAGGGCGACCGCGGTGGCGACGGTGTCGATGCGTCCGAGCGCGATCGGCCCGAGGGCGAGCAGGAACACCGTCCACCACCATGCGACCCGGACCCGCCCGACGCGCTGTCGCCAGAGCAGCGCGAGGACGATGCCGTCGAGCACCGTGACCATGACGAGCCACCCGAGCTCGATCGACCCCGTGCCGCCGACGGAGGCGAGCAGCATCGGCACGAGCGCGACGACCGGGTAGACCCAGGGCTTGTCGATGCCGACCCAGCCGCCGGAGAGCCCGCCCTGGTCCATCCACTGGCGGTAGGCGATGGTCACGTCACCGAAGGGCAGGTTCGGGCCGGTCGTGCCGGTCCACCACAGGAGTGCGTGCACCGCGGCGAAGGCGAGCACGAGGCCCGCGCGCTCGATGTCCCGCGCGGTCCCGTTCCTCGTCACCCGGAGAGCGTACCGGGCGGATGCGGTCTCCCGCGGGACGGCGGTGGCACCCGGCCGGCTCATGGCCTGCTCCCAGCACCCGCGCATAGTGACGTGTCACCGTTCCGGCATGGAACGCCGACGCAAGCGCACCCTCTGGATCACCGTCGCAGCCGTGGTCGTGGTGGTCGGCGGCACCGCCGCCATCGCCGGACCCGCCATCTACCGCAACAGCATCGCGGGCGAAGCCGACGCGGCGCCCTCGATCGCCGCGACCCGCGAGGCGTCCACGCTCGATGCCGCGCAGCTGTCCGGCGACTGGACGGTCGGCTCCGGGTCCTACGCCGGCTACCGCGTCGACGAGGTCCTGAACGGCTCCCCCGTCACCGTCACGGGTCGCACCAAGAAGGTGACGGGCACCGCCACCGTCGAGGGGTCGGACATCACCGCGGCGACCATCACGGTCGACGTCGCGAGCATCGCCACCGACTCCGGGAACCGCGACGCTTACTTCCGGGACTCGGCGATGGACGCCCAGGCGTTCCCGACGGCGACGTTCACGACGACCGAGTCGATCGCCGATGCCGTTCCATCGAGCGACTCGGCGACGACGAAGCAGGAGGTCACCGGCAAGCTCACCCTGCACGGTGTCACGAAGACCGTCACGGCGACGATCACCTCGGGCCTCTCCGGGGACGGCGCCGACGTCACGGGGTCGATCCCGATCACCTTCGCGGACTACGGGGTGACGGCGCCGAGCCTCGGGTTCGTCAAGGTCGAGAAGACCGGGTCCGTCGAGTTCCTGGTGCACGCCACCCCGAAGTCCTGACCGGGAACCTTGGGTTCAGCTGGTCGTTGCAACACCACCGTGATTTGGAGTGTTGCAGATGGGATCGAGGCTGGAGCAGCGTGCCCGGGAGGCGCGATTCTGGGAGCTCACCGAGGGTCCGGTCGCCGCGGTGTCCGGTGCTGACGATCGGCTCATCGAAGGCCGACGGGGTCGACAGCTGGTGGCTCGACTGGTGCTGCAGCGAGAACTCGAAGTCAAGCGCCCGGTAGCGGATCCTTGGGTTCAGCTGGTCGTTGCAACACCACCGTGATTTGGAGTGTTGCAGATGGGATCGAGGCTGGAGCAGCGTGCCCGGGAGGCGCGATTCTGGGAGCTTCTCGGACAGGGCGTGAGCAGGCCCGCTGCTTGCGATGCTGTCGGGGTGCATCCACGTCAGGGATACCGATGGTTCAAAGCTGCTCGCGGGAAGAACCCGTTCGAGCGAGCGCCTCGTTCTGGCCGGTACTTGAGCGAGGAGGAACGGCTCCGGATCGCTGACCTGCGCCTGGCTGGCGTCGGTATTCGCCAGATCGCAGCTGAGCTCGGGCGGGCGCCATCGACGATCAGTCGAGAGCTCGCCCGGAACAGCTCCCGTAGCGGCGATTACCGGCCATACGCGGCTGAGAAGCGGTGCCGCGTCCGAGCGCGCCGGCCCAAACCGCGGAAGCTGGACAGGGTCGAGCTGGCTCTGCAGGTTGAGCTGCGGTTGGTGCGGAACTGGTCCCCGGAGCAGATCCGTGATGACCTGGCCAGGTCCTTCCCGAACCGGCCGGAGATGCACGTGTCCCACGAGACGATCTACCAGTCCCTGTTCGTGCAGGGCCGCGGGCACCTGCGCGCTGACTTGCACAAACACCTTCGGACCGGTCGCGCCATCCGCCGGCATCGTGGTGAGCCCAGGCGGGCGTCGTGGTCGAAGATCCGCGACATGATCCTGATCAGTGAACGCCCCGCCGAGGCTGACGATCGCGCCGTGCCCGGCCACTGGGAAGGGGACCTGATCGTCGGCACGAACGCGCGCAGTGCAATCGGCACTCTCGTCGAGCGCACGAGCCGGTACGTGATGCTGCTGCACCTGCCTGATGGGCACAGCGCCGACGCGGTTCGCGACGCGATGATCCCCACCATCCAGACCCTGCCCGTGCATCTCCGTCGGTCGTTGACGTGGGATCAGGGCACGGAGCTTGCCCGGCACAAGGACATCACCCTCGCCACGGACCTCGCGATCTACTTCTGCGACCCCCACAAGCCCTGGCAGCGCGGTTCCAACGAAAACACCAACGGCCTGCTCCGCCAGTACTTCCCGAAGTCCACCGACCTCAGCGTCCACAGCCCGGAACGGCTCCTCGAAGTCGCTGCTGAACTCAACGGCCGACCCCGCAAGACACTGGACTACCGCACCCCGGCAGAATCATTCGAGCAGCTACTCTCGGACCCAAAACAACCACCCGTTGCAACGACCCCTTGAATCCGCC